>NZ_JBIWAK010000008.1:0-501745 GCF_044759995.1 Streptomyces sp. NPDC098781 | reverse complement strand
TCCTCCGCCTTGCAGCTGCACGCACCAGACCCCGCTCGGCTCGGCCGACAGGCGCAGTCCCTCTCAGCCGACCTGATCCAAACGACAGGCCCTAGGCGGACGCCCGCCGTACCAGTGTGGTCGGCAGCACCACACTGGACGGCGCCCCGCCGATGCCCTGCTCGGCGGCGCCTCGCTCCACGCCCCGTAGCAGCAGTCGGGCCATCAACCGGCCCATCTCCTCGATGTCCTGACGGATCGTCGTGAGCGGCGGATCGGTCTGTTCCGCCACCGGAAGCATGTCGTCGAAGCCGACCACCGCGACATCGTCGGGCACGCGCCGTCCGGCCTCCCGCAGCACCCGCAGGGCGCCCGCGGCGGTGAGATCGTTGGCGGCGAACACCGCGTCGAGGTCCGGGCAGCGCGCGAGCAGTTCCCGCATGGCCCGCTCCCCTCCGGCTGGCGTGAAGTCACCCTCGACGATCAGCCGTGGATCGGCGTCGACCATGACGTCCCGGAACCCGTCGAGCCGGTCCACCGCGGAGGTCTGGTCGAGGGCGCCGGCGATGTGCGCGATGCGGGTGCGGCCGAGGCCGGTGAGATGCCGTACGGCGTCCCGGGCACCGCCGCGGTTGTCCACGTCGACGTACACGACGCCCCGCCGGTCGCCGCTCCAGCCGGGCCGCCCGCCGAACACCGTGGGCACTCCGGCGCGCTGGATCAGTCCGGGCAGCGGGTCGTCGAGGTGCAGCGAGAAGACGAGCGCCCCGTCGACATGCCCGCCGGCGAGGTAGCGGCCGACGCGCGCGTGGTCGTCGCGGCCCTCGGTGAGCAGCAGCACCAGCTGGTTGTCGTGGGCGGTCAACTCCTTGCTGATTCCGCGCAGTTGCAGGGCGAAGAAAGGGTCGGCGAAGACGCGCGTCTCCGGTTCGGCGACGACGACGGCGATGGCGTCATGGCGCCGGGTCACCAGGCTGCGGGCGGCCTGGTTGGGCACGTACCCGAGTTCCTCCACCGCCTTTTGCACCCGTTCGACGAGCGGTTCGCGCACCCCGTCCCCGCCGTTGACCACCCGCGACACGGTGGCCCGCGAGACCCCGGCCCGTGCGGCCACGGCTTCCAGGGTGGGACGCGGGGCGGTGTCGGTCACTGCGCGGCTCCTCGTCGAAAGGTTGCGGATCAGGATAGCCCTCGACGGAACCGGAGGTGAGAGCGCTCTCGCACCCGTCCGCCGCCGACGCGTACCCGCGCCGCATCGGGCCGACCCCGCAGCCCCGCAGCCCCGCCCGCACCCACGCAACCCCGCCACCCCGACCGGCACACACACCGTGCCGCACTCCCGGCGCACACACCTGCCCGACCGTTCCCGGACGGAGCACACCCCTCACGCCAGCAGATCCACCTGCCGCCCCACTCCCTCCCGCTCCGCCGCCCGATAAGCCGCCCAGCTCAACGCCAGGTCCTGCCACGGCAGCCCGACCGGCGCGTACACGGTGCGATCCCCGGCGCCCGCCCGCCCGGCACGCTCGCCGCGCAGCACATCGCCCAGCGTGGCGTCGGCGGCTGCCGCCGGAAGGCCGGCCGCCGCCAGGGCCCCCATGCCGGCGGCGAGTTCACGGTCGTCCACGACCAGCAGCGCGGCCCGCAGCAGATCGGCGGACAGTTCCTGCTTGCCGGGTTCGTCCGCTCCCAGGCTCGTGAAGTGATGGCCGTCGCGGGTGTCGGACAGCCGTAGCAGCGGCTCCCGCGCCCAGGTGGCCAGCAGTACGGTGTCGGCGGTGGCCGCGGCCTCCTGCGCGGAGGTCACCACCCGGCCGCCGTGCCGGGAGGCGAACGCGGCGGCCCGCTCGGGGTCGGTGTCCTGGACGACCAGCTCGCGGTACGTCCGCAGCTCCGCCAGCCCGCGCACCATCAGCTCGGCCTGGGCGCCGGCCCCGATGACGCCGAGGATGTCACCCGGGCCGGCGAGGACGTGCGTGCCCAGCGCCGCCGCCAGTCCCGTGCGCCACGCCGTCACGGTGGCCGAGTCCAGCAGGGCCAGCAGTTCCCCGTCGTGTCCGCTGTGCAGACAGATCACCCCGCGCAGCGCGGGACGGGCGCCGGGGAACTTGGCGTTGACCTTCACCGTGTACGCCTCGATGCCCGGCAGCACGCCCGGGATCAGCGCGGTGGCGGTGCCGGGGAAGGGCAGATCGGTCCGCACACGTTGCCCCGCCACCGCCGCGTCCCGCGCGCGCACGAAGCCGTCCCGCAGCAGTTCCAGGCAGGCCTTCGGGGTCAGTACCGCTTCCAGATCACTTCGCGTCAGAACAAGAGTCACGCATCCATGATCCGTCAGTGCTGGTGCGCGGTGCCCGAGGCCGGCTCATGGCCGTGGTCGTGCGGCTCGTACCCGGGAATCGTGCCGTCCGTCTTCTTCACCAGGAACAGCCCCACCATGCCCATGTCGGAATGGCTCTGGACATGGCAGTGGTACATCCACGCGCCCGCTCCGACCCCCTCCCCCGCGATCACCTGGAAGCCGAACGAGTCCGCCGGGCCCACGATCTTGTTGTCGATGACCTGGCTGGGGTCGTCGGGGCCGGTGAGCATGCCCGTGCGGTTGTCCGCCCAGCGGTGACCGTGCATATGGAAGGTGTGGTAGTACTCGCCGTGCGTGATCATCACGAACTCGACGCGATCGCCCACGGTGGCCTCGAAGTTGGGGCCGCTGTGCGCGGGCTTGTTGTTGATGAGCATGTCGTTGAAGACGATGGTGTGGGTCGCGTCGGGGAGGATGTCGCCCTTGCGCCGCACGATCACCGGCCCGTACAGGCCCTTGCGGATGCCGCCCGTGCCGTGCTCGGTGCCGACGACATGGTCGTGGTAGTGCCAGTAACCGGCGCTGCCCGCCCGCCAGGTGCCGTCCTTGCGCCGGCCCGGGGCGTGCGTGCGCCAGGTGTAGGTGCGGGTGCCGCCGGGTTCGACGTCGCTCTTGTTGAGCTTGGTGCCGTCGCTGGTGATCTCGTAGTCGAGGCCGTGGACATGCAGGCTCACCGGTATGTCCATGGTGTTCTCGAACTCGATGTGCGCGGTGTCGCCCTCGTTGAGCTCGATCAGCGGGCCCGGAATCGTCGCCTTGCCCTTCTCGAAGCCGTAGCCCATCTGCCCGTCGGCCAGCTTCTCGGCATACAGCTTGAGGTGTCTGACCTCGCCGCCGGCCGGGGCTGTTCGCACCGGTGTGTCGGCGCCCGCGGCCTGGGGTACCGATCCCAGCGACAACGATGTCGCGACGGTCGCGCCGCCCAGCAGTACATGTCTGTTGAAGCTGCGTCGGTCGTAGCTGCGTCTGCCCATGTCGAACTCCCCACGGCGGTACGGAATTTACGGGGATGAACCGCTGAGACGGTACCGGCCACTCCCTCGTTTATCCACACTCAGGACAAAGTTCGGCCCGGTTCGGTCATAGGTATTGGCGTGTCATGCAAAGGGGTCTAGCTTCCTTGTCGCTGTTGCTGTGACCGTGGAGGTGCCCATGCGCTTACGAGGGTTGAGCACAAAGAGACAGACCTGGGTGGCCACTGTGACCGCCGGGATCGTCGCCGCCGGACTGATGTCGGCTCCGGCGGCCGACGCGCGCCCGGTCCCGGAACCACCCCTGACAACGATGTCCATCAAGTCGCCTCCGGGCGGCGCGAATGTACGGGTGCTCATCTTCTACGGGTCCGCTGCGGACGGCGACGAGTCGCCCGTGGTGAACGCCGGGATCGAGGCGATCGAGCAGATCGGCCTGACGGGCCCGGCCGACCAGCGTTTCAAGGTCGAGGCCACCGATGACGCGTCGGTGTTCACCAATGAGACCAGGCTGGGCCGTTTCAACTCGATCGTGTTCCTCACCGGCGGCGGGGACGTCCTGGATCCCGAGCAGGAGGTCGGCCTGGAGGCCTACATGGAGGCGGGCGGCGGTTTCGTCGGCGTCCATGACGCGGCCCGCGCCGAGCCGTACTCGGACTGGTTCACCGGCCTCGTCGGCGCCCGCCCCGCGGCCGGCGGACCGACCTCGGCGCAGCGGGCCGTGGTGGAGGTCGGCGACCGGCTGCACCCGGCGACCAAGGGGCTGCCGTTGCAGTGGAAGCGGCCGGACAAGTGGCTGAACTGGGCGAAGAACCCCTCGGGTGGCGTCCATACGGTCGCCCGGGTCCGGGAGGCTTCGTATCAGCCGGGCACCGGCGCCAACGGCTGGGACCATCCGGTGAGTTGGTGCCGTGACTACGACGGTGGACGTTCCTTCTACACCGGCATGGGCGGCACGGTGTCGTCGTACGACGAGACGGACTTCCGCGCGCATCTGCGCGGCGCCCTGCTGTGGACCACCCGGCTCGTCCAGGCCGACTGCAAGGCCACCATCAACGGCAACTACAAGGCCGAACGCCTCACTCAGGCCAACCAGCCGGGCCAGAACGACCAGATCGGCGAACCGCACGGCCTGGTCACCGCCCCCGACGGCCGAGTGCTGTACATCGGCAGGGGTGGGGCCGACTCCTCCCAGCCGGTGATCACCGACTGGAACAACCCCGACATCGGCAAGGGCAAGGGCGAGATCCACGTCTACGACCCGAAGACCAGGAAGGTCACCCTGGCCGGTGCGCTCACGGTGTTCGGCAACAAGGGCGGCGGCGACGAGCTGATCAAGGTCGAGGAGGGGCTTCTCGGCATCGAGCTCGATCCGCGCTTCGAGGACAACGGCTGGGTGTATCTGCACTACACCCCGCACTCTCAGCTCGACCGCGACAAGCAGATGGCCGAGCGGCGCGTCTCCCGCTTCACGCTCGACCCGGCGACGAACAAGCTGGACCTGGGCAGTGAGAAGGTGCTGCTCAAGTGGCCGGTGCAGGTGCACAGTTGCTGTCACGCGGGCGGCGGGATGGCCTGGGACTCCAAGGGCAACCTGTACATCGCGACCGGTGACAACAACTCCAGTGGCTTCAGCGGGGGTTACTCGGGCAACAACCCCGAGCCCAACTACAAGGGCGTCTCCTTCGCCGACGCGCGCCGCACCGCCGGCAACACCAACAACCTCAACGGCAAGATCCTGCGCATCCACCCGGAGCCGGACGGGACGTACACGCTCCCGGAGGGCAATCTCTTCACCGGCAGGGAGACCGACGAGGGCGGTGGAAAGACACGCGGCGAGATCTATGTGATGGGCGTCAGGAACCCGGCGCGGATCTCCGTCGACCGGCAGACGGACATCCTGTACGCGGGCTGGGTCGGCCCCGACGCGGGCGCTCCCTCGACGACCTGGGGTCCGGCCAAGTACGACACGTTCGCCGTCATCACCAAGGCGAGCAACCGGGGCTGGCCGTACTGCATGGGCAACAAGCAGCCCTACCGGGACCGCAATCTGCCGGATCCGAGCAAGCCGCTGGGCTGGTACGACTGCGACCACCCGAAGAACGAGTCGCCGAACAACGACGGTCTCGTCAACCTGCCGCCGGTCACCGGCAACAACATCTGGTACTCGCCCCAGGGCGGCGCCCCGGACTTCCCGCGCGACGCGAACGGCGTGCCGTCGTACAAGCAGGAGGAGGCCACCTACGGGCTGCCGTGGCTCAAGGGCGGCGGTCAGGCCGCGATGAACGGGCCGGTCTACCGGTACGACGCGGCGAGCACCAGTGGGACCAAGTGGCCGGCCTACTGGGACGGCAAGTGGTTCGTCGGTGACTTCTACGACGCCGACCAGCCGCGCAACGCGGTGCTCACCGACCCGAAGACGCACGGTGACGGTGGTCTGCCGGTGCACTCGGAGTCGCTGAAGAAGATCGTGCCGATCGGCAACGACGGCATCAAGAACCTCATGGACTGGAAGTTCGGTCCGGACGGCGCGCTGTACGTGCTCGACTACGGCCGGGGCTTCTTCACCTCGGACGCGAAGTCGGCGCTGTGGCGGGTCACCTACACGGGCGGCGGCCCGACGCCGGCCGCCGACCAGCTGGCGAGGGGGGCGCAGTGACACGGCAACGAAGAATGTGGGCGGCCCTGTTGGCCGCGCTGCTGGTGGTGCTGGGACTTCAGGCACTGCCCGCGACCGGACAGCCGCAGGCGCAGCCGGAGGCGGCGGCAGCCGCACAGGTCCTCACCTGGACCGCCGGCGACGACATCACGAAGTACGGATCGGCGCCCGCGACGGCCGTGGCGGGCGCGACGACGATCGTCTTCGAGAACAGCACGGCGACCGGCAACACCACCGGGATGCCGCACACGCTGACGTTCGACACCTCCGACCCGGAGTACAACAACGACGTCCAGCTGAACATCCTCGCCAACCCGAACGACGACCAGGGCGGCAAGCACACCGCCGAGGTCACGCTCACCCCCGGCCGCTACCGCTACTACTGCACGATCCCCGGTCACGGGCAGATGCAGGGCATCCTGGTGGTGACCGAGGGCAGCGGCGAGGACACCACCGCGCCGGAGGCGTCCGCGCATGTCAGCGGGACGCAGAACGCGCAGGGGCAGTACGTCGGTTCGGCGAGCGTGGCCCTGCACGCCACCGACGAGGAGGGCGGCTCCGGGGTCGACCGGGTCGAGTACGCGGTCGGCGACGCGGGCGCCTGGACGCCGTACACCACCCCGGTCGTCGTGGACCAGGTCGGCGACCACAAGATCCGCTACCGCGCCTTCGACAAGGCGGGGAACGTGTCGGCGGAGAAGAACATCACGTTCACGGTCGTCGCACCGCCGACGGACGACAGGACGCCGCCGGAGACCTCGGCGGCCGTCAGTGGTGAGCAGAATCCCGACGGCGCGTACATCGACATGGCGACCGTCACCGTCTCCGCCTCCGACACCGGTTCCGGCGTCAACACCATCGAGTACGCGATCGGCTCGGGCGCCTGGCAGCCGTACACCGCGCCGGTGATGGTGCACGAGGCCGGCAGCCATACGGTGCGCTACCGGGCCACCGACAAGGCGGGCAATGTGGCCGCCGAGAAGAACGTGCAGTTCACGGTGGTGGCGACGCCCGAGCCGGACACGACACCGCCGGTGACCGGGGTGACCGTCGAGGGCACGAAGAACTCGTCGGGGGCGTACGTCGGCAACGCGAAGGTGACCGTCTCGGCGACCGACGAGCACCACGGCTCGGGCGTCGACCGGATCGAGTACTCGATCGACGGCGGACCGTACCTGGCGTACACCGCCCCGGTCGTCGTGGACCGCGCGGGTACCCACACCCTCGCCTACCGGGCCACGGACAAGGCGGGCAACACCGCGGCGGCCCGCACGGTGACCTTCACCGTGGTGTCCGGCCAGGTTCCGGCCCCCAACTGCCCGGAGTTCGACGAGCGGTTGACGGTGATCGTGGGCACGGTCGACTCGGGCGTCCCGAACCGGCTCACCGACCGCCGGTGCCGGATCAACGAGCTGATCGAGGACGAGAGGGAGTGGACGTCCCAGGCGCTGTTCCTCAAGCATGTGAAGACCGTCCTGGACCAGCTGCTGAAGGACGGGGTGGTCGACCAGCGCGAGTACGACGCCGTGCGCAAGGCCGCCCGGCAGTCCGGGATCGGCAAGCCCGGCCAGACCGAGGGCTATCGCACGATCCTGGACGGCAGCGCGGAGTCCTTCGCCAAGTGGCAGCAGGTGGGCGGTGGTTCGTTCGCGCCGAACGGCGACGGCTCGATCACGTCCGGGACGACCAAGGCCGGACTGGGCATGCTGTGGTTCCCCGAGCGCAAGTACGGCGACTTCTCGCTCAAGCTCCAGTGGCGTGACGACGCTCCGGGCACCGGCAACGCCAACTCCGGGGTGTTCGTCCGCTTCCCGTGGGTGCACGACCACCCCGAGGAGTCACGGCCGGAGTGGGTCGCCATCAAGTACGGGCACGAGGTGCAGGTGCTCGACCGTCCTGACGGCGACATGTACAAGACCGGCTCGGTCTACGGCTTCGACCGGGTGGGGCTCGCGGGCGCCGGTGTCACCCAGAAGGGCACGTGGAACGACTACGAGATCCGTGTGGTCGACCAGCACTACTCGGTGTACCGCAACGGTGTGCTGATCAACGAGTTCGACAACATCGGCGGCCAGGACTTCGTCCCGCCCCGCTCGGACGACCCGGGCACAGACGGGCGGCGGTTCGCCTCCGGCTACGTCGGGCTCCAGGTGCACGGCACGACGGACGTGGTCTCGTACCGCGACATCCGGATCAAGGAGCTGTAGGTTCCGGCGGCGTCTCCTCGGACTTCCCCTTGGACTTGTCCCTGGGCTTGTCCTTGGGAGGCGCCGCCTTCTTGGCCCGGCTCGGCTGGACCCGCTTCGGCTCGCCCGGCATCTTCGGGTACTCGGGCGGGTACGGCAGGTCGCCGAGTCCGTGCTCACGCTCGTCCTTGTTGGCGAGTTCCAGCAGCGCTTCGAGGGAGAAGCGGTGGTCGTCCATGTCCGCGTGCACATCGCCGAGTTCGGCGAAGCGCGCGGGCATCGTCGTGATGTCGAAGTCCTGGGGATGGGCGACGCCGACCTCGTCCCAGCGCAGCGGCGCGGAGACCGGGGCGTGCGGGCGGGGCCGTACGGAGTAGGCGGAGGCGATGGTCCGGTCGCGGGCCGTCTGGTTGTAGTCGACGAAGATGCGCTCGCCCCGCTCCTCCTTCCACCACTTGATCGTCACGTGGTCCGGCATCCGGCGCTCCAGCTCCCGGCCGACCGCGATGGCGGCGCGCCGGACCTGGGTGAACGTCCAGCGCGGCTCGATCGGCACGAAGACGTGCAGGCCCCGGCCGCCGGAGGTCTTCGGCCAGCCGCGCAGTCCGCCGAACTCGTCGAGGACGGCGCGCAGTTCGTGGGCGGCGCGGACGGCGTCGTCGAAGTCGGTGCCCGGCTGCGGGTCGAGGTCGATGCGCAGTTCGTCGGGGTGGTCGACGTCGTCACGGCGGACCGGCCAGGGGTGGAAGGTGAGCGTGCCGTACTGCGCGGCCCACAGGACGGCGGCCTCCTCGGTGGGGCACATCTCGTCGGCGCTGCGGCCGCTGGGGAAGGTGATGTGGGCGGTGGGGATCCAGTCGGGCATGTTCTTGGGCGCCCGCTTCTGGTAGAACCACTCGCCGGTCACGCCGTCGGGGTAGCGCTCCAGGGTGGTGGGCCGGTTGCGCAGGGCCCGCAGGATGCCGGGGCCCACAGCGATGTAGTACCGGGCGAGGTCCAGCTTCGTGAAGCCGCGCTCCGGAAAGAAGATCTTCCCCGGATTGGACAGCCGTACGGTGCGCCCGCCCGACTCCAACTCCACCGCTTCACCCATGCGAGCCACGGTAAGTGCACGGTGCCTTCGTCGCACACCGGGCGGCGGCAGCCTTGTTCGAGCAGAATCGGAGCATGGACCTGCCGGTGATGCCGCCCGTGAAGCCGATGCTCGCCAAGTCGGTGGCGAAGATTCCGCCGGGCATGCAGTACGAGGCGAAGTGGGACGGGTTTCGCGCGATCGTGTTCCGTGACGGGGACGAGGTCGAGTTGGGCAGTCGTACCGGTAAGCCGCTGAACAGGTACTTTCCTGAGCTGGTCGCGGGGCTGAAGGAGCGGTTGCCCGAGCGGTGTGTGCTGGACGGGGAGATCGTCATCGCGCGGGAGGGGCGGCTGGACTTCGACGCGCTGACCGAGCGCATCCACCCGGCGGACTCCCGGGTGCGGATGCTGGCCGAGCGGACCCCGGCGTCGTTCGTGGCCTTCGACGTGCTGGCGCTGGCCGACGAGTCGCTGTTGCAGACCCCGCTTGCGGACCGGCGGGCGACGCTCACCATGGCGCTGTCCGGGGTGACGGCCCCGGTGCACGTGGCGCCGGCGACGACCGACGTCGAGACGGCCCAGGGATGGTTCGAGCAGTACGAGGGGGCCGGGCTCGACGGTGTGATCGCCAAGCCGCTGACCCTGCGCTACCTCCAGGACGAGCGTGCCATGTTCAAGATCAAGCACGAGCGGACGGCGGACGTGGTCGTCGCCGGGTACCGGCTGCACAAGAGCGGACCGGTCGTCGGCTCCCTGCTGCTCGGTCTGTACGACGACCGCGGCGCCCTGCAACATGTGGGCGTGTCGGCCGCGTTCTCGATGAAGCGGCGCGCGGAGCTGGTGGAGGAGCTGGAGCCGTTGCGCATGGCGGACGTCGCGGGGCATCCGTGGGCGGCCTGGTCGGACGAGGCGGCCCACGAGTCGGCCCGGCTGCCGGGGGCGCCGAGCCGCTGGTCGGGCAAGAAGGACCTGTCCTGGGTGCCGCTCCGGCCGGAGCTGGTGGCCGAGGTGGCGTACGACCACATGGAGAACGGCGCCCGTTTCCGGCACACGGCCCGGTTCCGCCGCTGGCGCCCGGACCGCACGCCCGAAAGCTGCACCTATGCGCAGCTGGAGGAGCCGGTGCGCTACGACCTCGCGGAGATCTTCGCCCCGCAGGCCTGAGGGGCGGCACGGCTCACGGCTTCATCAGCACCTTGACCGCGCCGTCCTGCTTCCGCTGGAAGATCTCGTAGGCGTGCGGGGCGTCGTCGAGCGGCACCCGGTGCGTGGCGAAGTCGTCGACGCCGAGCGGGTCCTCGTCCGTCAGGTAGGGCAGGATGTCATCGCTCCAGCGGCGCACATTGGCCTGGCCCATCCGGATCTGGATCTGCTTGTCGAAGAGGGTGAGCAGCGGGATCGGGTCCGCGGTGCCGCCGTACACGCCGGACAGCGAGATCGTGCCGCCGCGCCGCACGAGGTCGATCGCGGTGTACAGGGCGGCCAGCCGGTCGATGCTGAAGCGCTCGGCGAGCGGGCCGCTCAGCTTGCGGGGCAGCAGCGCCGAGGCGTTCTGGGCCAGCCGGGCGGCGGCGCTGCCGTGGGCCTCGGTGCCGACCGCGTCGATCACGGCGTCGGGGCCGCGGCCGTCGGTCCGGTCGCGGATGGCCTCGACGAGTTCCTTCTCGTCGTCGAAGCCGCGCAGGTCGAAGGTCTCGACGCCCCGCTCGCGGGCGCGCCGCAGCCGTTCGGGCACCAGGTCCACGCCGAACACCGCCCCGGCGCCCGTGGCCTGGGCGATGCGGCAGGCCATGTCGCCGATGGGCCCGAGGCCGAGCACCGCGACGCTGCCGCCCTGCGGGATCTCGGCGTAGCGGACCGCCTGCCAGGCGGTGGGCAGCACGTCGGAGAGGTAGACGAACCGGTCGTCCGGCGGCCCCTCCGGGACCTTGATCGGCCCGAACTGCGCCTGCGGGACGCGCAGATACTCGGCCTGGGCGCCCGGCACGGCGCCGTACAGCCGGGTGTAGCCGAACAGGGCGGCGCCCATGCCCTCGCCGGTGACCTGGGTGGTCTCGCACTGGGTCGGCAGGCCGGTCAGGCACATCCAGCAGCTGCCGCAGGCGATCTGGAACGGCACCACGACCCGGTCCCCCGCCTGGAGGTCCGGCACCGCCGCGCCGACCTCCTCGACGATGCCCATCGGTTCATGGCCGAGGATGTCCCCCGGCGTCATGAACGGGGTGAGCACCTCGTAGAGGTGCAGGTCGGAGCCGCACAGTCCGCTGGACGTGATGCGGATGACCGCGTCCGTCGGCTCCTCGATCCGTGGATCGGGCACGTTCTCCACCCGTACGTCCCGCTTGCCCTGCCAGGTCACTGCCCTCATCGTCCGCGCTCCCTCCGCTCGCGTGCGCCGGCGCTCGTACGGTGGCCGCCCGGGTACCCCCGCGTCCCTACGCCGAACCGCGCGGGCCCGTGGGCCGTGCCCGCCCGGGGGGGCGGCGGTGCTCGTGCATCCGCCGACCCGGTGGTCCGTGCCAGGGCCGATCGGCGGATTCGCGAGGAGCTCGGCGCGCGATCGGGTAGGCCACAGATGACCGGATAAGCCGGATAAGCGCACAATTGATGACATGAACGGGACGGGTGGGTTCGGGTGACGACGGTGAGCAGACGACGAGCGGCGCGCTCAAGACGCGCCACGACCATGACGGGGCTGCTGGCCGCCGCGCTGGCGGCCTCCCTGGCCGCCGGATGCACGACCTCCGACAGCCCGCGCGACGACGGCCGGGGCCAGGAGCGCTCCACGGCGACGGGTGACGGCGAGAGCCGGGCGAAGAGCCCCGCGGCACTCGCCGTGAAGATCGACAACGCCCGCGCCGCCCGGCCCCACACGGGCCTGAACGAGGCGGACATCGTGTACGTCGAGCAGGTCGAGGGCGGCCTCAGCCGGCTGATGGCGGTGTACGCGCAGAAGCTGCCCAAGGTCGTCGGGCCGGTGCGCAGCGCCCGCGAGACCGACCTGGAGCTGCTGGGCCAGTTCGACCGGCCGGTGCTCGCCTTCTCGGGCGCCCAGAGCAAGCTCAGGCCGCTGATCGACGGGGCACCGCTGGAGGCGGCGCCGCCCGGCAAGGGGTCCGACGCGTACTTCCGCGGCAAGGCCCGGACCTCGCCGCACAACCTCTATCTGCGGCCCCACCGGCTGATGCCCAAGGCGCCGGGCACGTCCGTCCTGACCACCGGCTTCCGCTTCGGCGCCGCCCCGGCCGGCGGCAAGGCCACGGCCTCGCAGACGGTGCGCTACTCGGCGGCCGCCTACACCTTCACCTGGTCGAAGAGCCGCAACCGCTGGCTGGTCGCCATGGACGGCAAGGCCGCCGGCACGACGGACGGCAAGCGGGTCATGGCCGGCACGGTCGTCGTGCAGTACGTGAAGGTGCGCAAGTCCGACTACCACGACAAGCTCGGCCACCACACGCCGTACACCGAGACGGTGGGCTCGGGGAAGGCGCGGGTGCTGCGCGACGGCCGGGTCTACGACGTCAAGTGGAAGCGCCCGAAGACCAAGGACGGCACGACGTTCACGACCAAGGACGGCAAGCGGATGAACTTCCAGCACGGCCAGGTGTGGGTGGTGTTCGCGAACGCGTCCTGAGCACCCCGGGCGCCGGACGGGTCAGGGCTGTGTGACGAGGGGCTCCGCAGGGTTGCGCAGCCCCTCGGCCGCGTCCGCGACCCGCCGGATCAGCTCGAAGAACAGCGTCTGCTCCTCGGCGGAGAGCGGGGCCAGGAAGACCTGGTTCATCCGGGCCGTGCGCACGGTCAGCTTCTTGTGGGTGCGCGCCCCCTCGTCGGTGAGGCGCAGCAGGAAACGGCGGCCGTCCTGAGGGTCGCGGACCTTGTCCAGCAGCCCGCGGCGGCCGAGCCGGCTGATCACCTCGGCGATGGTGGACCGGTCGAGCCCCACCCGCTCCCCCACCGTCCGCTGGTCCAGCCCCGGCTCGGCGACGAGCGTGTTCAGGACGGCGAACTGGGGCGAGGTGATCTCCTCGGAGACCATGGCGTTCCACAGCAGGTAGTGCGCCTGCTGGAGCCGCCGGGCCAGGTGCCCGGGGTGGGTGGTGAGGTCCACGGCGGCCATCCGCACTCCCCTGTTTGTTTTCGTCGGTGCACTGAACAATACCTGGCCTTGATGTGACTGTCCCCGGTGCGAGCGGCCCGGCAAGGCTCACAATCGTTGAGGCCTTGACGGCTTCCCGGTCCGATGGCAGCGTGAGGGGAACCTCGCGGAAATAATCAGTGCCCTGACTAATTCGGGCGCTGGGGGCTCGGAAGAGATGGGGCTTCTCGGATGGACAAAGTGGTCGCCACGGCCCTGGAGGCGGTGGCCGATGTGGGCGACGGCGCGTCGCTCGCGGTGGGTGGCTTCGGGCTGAGCGGTGTGCCGAACGTACTGATCCAGGCGCTGTACGAGCGGGGTGTGTCCGCCCTGGCGGTCGTCTCGAACAACTGCGGGGCGATGGAGTCCGGGCTGGCGGTCCTGCTGTCGGCGGGGCGGATCGGCCGGGTGACCGGCTCCTACATCGGCGCGAACAAGGAGTTCGCCCGCCAGTACCTGTCCGGGGAGCTGGAGGTCGAGATGATCCCGCAGGGCACGCTGGCCGAGCGGCTGCGGGCCGGAGGCGCCGGGATCCCCGCGTTCTACACCCCGGCCGGGGTGGGTACCCAGGTCGCCGAGGGCGGGCTGCCGTGGCGCTACGACGGCTCCGGCGGGGTCGCGCTGGCCTCGCCGCCGAAGGAGGTGCGGGAGTTCGACGGCACGGAGTACGTGCTGGAGCGCGGCATCCGGACCGACTTCGCGCTGGTGCGCGCCGCGAAGGGCGACCGGCACGGGAACCTGGTGTTCAACAAGTCCTCCCGGAACTTCAATCCGCTGGCCGCGATGGCCGGGCGGGTGACGATCGCCGAGGTGGAGGAACTCGTGGAGCCCGGCGAGATCGATCCGGACGCGGTGCATCTGCCGGGGATCTTCGTGCAGCGGGTGCTCGCGCTGACCCCCGAGCAGGCGGCGGACAAGGGCATCGAGCAGCGCACGATCTCCGCGCCCGCGGCCCGAGGGACGGTGAGCAACTGATGGCGTGGACACGCGAGGAGATGGCCGCGCGGGCGGCGCACGAGCTTCAGGACGGTCAGTACGTCAATCTCGGCATCGGGCTGCCCACCCTGATCCCGAACTACCTGCCCGAGGGCGTGGAGGTGATCCTGGAGTCCGAGAACGGCATCCTGGGCACCGGCCCCTACCCGACCGAGGACCAGGTCGACCCGGATCTGATCAACGCGGGCAAGGAGACCGTCACGGTGCTGCCGGGCGCGTCCTTCTTCGACTCGGCGCTGTCGTTCTCGATGATTCGGGGCGGCCACATCGATGTCGCCGTGCTCGGCGCGATGCAGGTGTCCGAGAACGGTGACCTGGCGAACTGGGCGATCCCCGGCAAGATGATCACCGGGATAGGCGGGGCGATGGACCTGGTGCACGGGGCCCGCACGGTCATCGTCGTCATGACCCACACCGCCAAGGACGGCTCGCCGAAGATCCTCACCGAGTGCGCCCTGCCGCTGACGGGCAAGGCGTGTGTGAACCGGATCATCACCGACCTCGGCGTCCTGGACGTCACCGAGGACGGGCTGGTGCTCGTCGAGGCGGCACCCGGTGTGGGCGTCGACGAGATCCTCGCCAAGACCGACGCCAAACTCACCGTCGCGGAGGGCCTGCTGTGAAGACCGTCTATCTCGTCGACGCGGTCCGCACCCCGGTCGGCCGCTACAACGGCTCCCTCGCGAGCGTGCGCCCGGACGACCTGGCCGCCCACGCCCTGCGCGAACTGACCGGCCGTACGCCCGACCTGGACCCGTCCCGGATCGAGGACGTCTACTTCGGCAACGCCAACGGCGCCGGCGAGGAGAACCGCAACGTCGGCCGCATGGCAGCCCTGCTCGCCGGGCTGCCCACCTCCGTGCCCGGCGTGACGGTCAACCGGCTGTGCGCCTCCGGCCTCGAAGCGGTGATCCAGGCGGCCCGGGCCATCGCCGTCGGGGACGCCTCCATCGCCGTGGCGGGCGGAGTGGAGTCGATGACGCGGGCGCCGTATGTGCTGCCCAAGTCCGACAAGCCGTTCCCGGCCGGCCACGCGGAGCTGTACTCCACCACGCTGGGCTGGCGCATGGTCAACCCGAGGATGGAGCCGCAGTGGACCGTCCCGCTGGGTGAGTCGGCGGAGCTGATCGCCGAGAAGCACAAGATCGGCCGGGAGCAGCAGGACGAGTACGCGCTGGCCTCCCACCGGAAGGCCGCCGCGGCCCAGCGGGCCGGGCTGTTCGACGCCGAGCTCGCCGCCGTGCCGGTTCCGCGGCGCAAGGGCGACCCGGTCGTCTTCAGCGCCGACGAGTGCGTACGGCCGGACGCCTCGCTGGAGGCGATGGCGAAGCTCAAGCCGTCGTTCCGCACCTCCGGGGGCACCGTGACCGCGGGCAACGCCTCCCCGCTCAACGACGGAGCCGCCGCCCTGCTGCTGACCGACGAGGAGGGCCTGAAGGCCACCGGCCGCGAGCCCCTCGCCCGGATCTCCGCCACCGGTGTCTGTGCCGTCGACCCGCACTACTTCGGCCTGGCCCCGGTCGAGGCCGTCAACCGGGCGCTGGCCAAGGCCGGCAAGCGATTCGCCGACCTGGACGTGCTCGAACTCAACGAGGCCTTCGCCGCCCAGGTGCTGGGGTGTGTGGCCGAGTGGCCCGAGTTCGACCCGGCGATCCTCAACCCGCAGGGCGGCGCGATCGCCCTCGGCCACCCGCTGGGCGCCTCCGGGGCCCGCCTCGCCGGCACGGTCGCCCACCAGCTGGCACGCAAGGGCGGCGGAATCGGCGTCGCCACCCTCTGCATCGGCGTCGGCCAGGGCCTCGCCCTCGTCCTCGAACGCTAGGAATCCCCATGAGTCTCACGCAGCACGACATCGACCTCGAGATCGCCGCGGAGCACGAGGCGTACGAGAAGCGCGTCGCCGAAGGCGCCCCGGTCGAGCACCACCCCCGACGCGACTACGCCCCGTACCGCTCCTCGGTCCTGCGTCACCCCAAGCAACCGCCGATCACGATCGACGTCAGCAAGGACCCGGAACTGGTGGAGCTGCACTCCCCCGCCTTCGGCGAGCGCGACATCACCGAGATCGACAACGACCTCACCCGGCAGCACACCGGTGAGCCGATCGGTGAGCGCATCACCGTCGAGGGCCGGCTCCTCGACCGCGACGGCCGCCCCCTGCGCGGTCAGCTGATCGAGATCTGGCAGGCGAACTCGGCCGGCCGCTACGCGCACCAGCGCGAGCAGCACGACGCCCCGCTCGACCCGAACTTCACCGGCGTCGGCCGCACCCTGACCGACGACAGCGGCTGCTACCGCTTCACCACCGTCCAGCCGGGCCCGTACCCGTGGCGCCAGCACGTCAACGCCTGGCGGCCGGCCCACATCCACTTCTCCTTGTTCGGGACGGCGTTCACCCAGCGGCTGGTGACGCAGATGTACTTCCCGAGCGATCCGCTGTTCCCGTACGACCCGATCATCCAGTCGGTGACGGACGACTCGGCGCGCCGGCGGCTGGTCGCGACGTACGACCACGGTCTGTCGGTGCCGGAGTTCTCTATGGGCTACCGCTGGGACATCGTGCTGGACGGGCCGAACGCCACCTGGATCGAAGAAGGGCGCTGAGCCGCGATGACGAAGATCGACCCGAGCCGTCCGGAGACCGTTCTCCCCACTCCTTCGCACACGGTGGGCCCGTTCTACGGCCACGCGCTGCCCTTCCCCGGGGGCGGCGACATCGCGCCGCTCGGCCACCCGGACACGATCGCCCTCCAGGGATACGTGCTCGACGGCGAGGGCGCCCCGCTCCCGGACGCCTTCGTGGAGCTGTGGGGCCCGGACCCGGACGGCAATGTCCCGCAGGCCGACGGCTCGATGCGGCGCGACCCGGCGAGCGGCGGCTTCCTGGGCCGCAACGGCGTGGAGTTCACCGGCTGGGGCCGGATCCAGACGGACGCGAACGGCCACTGGACCGCGCGGACGCTGCGGCCCGGGGCGCGCGGGCGGAGCGCGCCGTACCTCAGCGTGTGCGTGTTCGCGCGCGGGCTGCTGGTGCACCTGTACACCCGGATCTATCTGCCGGGCGACGACGCGGCGCTGGCCGCCGATCCACTGCTGGCCCAGCTGGACGAGACGCGACGCGGCACGTTGATCGCCGCGGAGCAGGGTCGGGGCACATACCGTTTCGACATCCGCCTTCAGGGCGAAGGCGAAACGGTCTTCCTGGAGTTCCAGTGACTTCTGCCGATTCCGGCCTGCTCGCCCCGGGGTGGACGGGCTCCCCCGCCGCCTCCGCGACCGGCGACACGGCCTACCTCCAGGCCCTGCTCGACGCCGAGGCCGCCCTCACCCGGGCCCAGTCCGCCCTGGCCCTCGCCCCGGCCGAGGCCGCGTCGGCGGTGACCGGGGCGGCGGTCGCCGACCGCTTCGACGTACGGTCCCTCGCCGAGCGGGCACGGGCCGGCGGCAACCCGGTCATCCCTCTGGTCGCCGATCTGACGACGGCGGTCGGCGACGCGTACGGCCCGTACGTCCACCGGGGCGCGACCAGCCAGGACATCATGGACACGGCGACGATGCTGGTCGCCGCGCGCACCCTCGACCTGGTGCTCGCCGACCTCGGCCGCACCGAACAGGCCCTGTCCCGGACGGCCGCCGCACACCGGGACACCGCGATGCCGGGGCGGACGCTCACCCAGCACGCCGTGCCGACGACGTTCGGGCTGAAGGCGGCGGGCTGGCGGGCGCTGGTGCTCGACGCACGGGACCGGGTGAGGGCCGTACGGGACGCCCTGCCCGCCCAACTCGGCGGCGCGGCCGGGACGTTGGCCGCCTTCGGGGCGTACGGCGCCGGCGATCCGACCGGACTTCCGGCGGCGTACGCGCACGAACTCGGCCTCCGGGCACCCGATCTGCCCTGGCACACACTGCGCACCCCGGTCGCGGATCTCGCCGGGTGCCTGGCCTTCACGGCGGGCGCGCTCGGCAAGGTCGCGGTGGACGTCCTCACGCTGTCCCGCACGGAGATCGCGGAGGTCGTGGAGGGCAGTGGCGGGGGCTCGTCCGCCATGCCGCACAAGTCGAACCCGGTACGGTCCACCCTGATCGCCTCCGCCGCGCGGCGGGCACCTCAGCTCGCGGCCACGCTCTACGGGTCGCTGGCGGCGGAGGACGAGCGGCCCGCCGGGGCCTGGCACGCCGAATGGGAGCCGCTGCGGGAGCTGCTGCGGCTGGTCGGCGGGGCCGCGCGGGACGCCGTGGAGCTGGCCGAGGGTCTCCGGGTGAGGGCCGACGTCATGCGTGAACACCTCGATCTCACCCAGGGGTTGATCGTCTCGGAGCGGCTGTCCGCCGAGCTGGCCCCGGTGCTGGGCCGGGCCCGCGCCAAGGAACTGCTCACCCGGCTGGCGGCCGAGGGCCGTCCGCTCGCCGAGGCACCGGAGCTGGCGGACGTCGACCTCGATCCCACCCACTACACCGGCTCCGCCGGAACCCTCACCGACCGCGCTCTGGAGCGACGTTGACGCACCCACTCCTCGACCACCGCGCCGAAGGACCCACTTCGGCTCCGCCACTGCTGCTCGGGCCCTCGCTCGGCACCTCGTCCGCCCTGTGGGACAGGGTCGCGCCCGAGCTGTCGGTCACCCATCGGGTGGTCCGCTGGGAACTGCCGGGGCACGGCGGTTCGGCCGCCGGTCTCATCGGGGCCGGCGCGACGGTCGGTGACCTCGCCGGCCTGGTGCTCGCGCTCGCCGACTCGCTCGGCATCGAACGGTTCGCCTACGCGGGTGTCTCGCTCGGCGGTGCGGTGGGGCTGCATCTCGCCGTGCATCACCCGGAGCGGGTCGATTCCCTGGCCGTGATCTGTGCGTCGGCGCACTTCAACGGGTCGAAGCCATGGGAGGAGCGGGCCGCACTGGTGCGGCGCGAAGGGCTCGCGGAACTCGCCGAGAACGCGCCCGCCCGCTGGTTCACGTCCGGGTTCACCGTGCCGGAACTGGTCCAGGACCACCGGGACGCCGATCCCGGTGCCTACGCCGCCTGCTGTGACGCGCTCGCCGCCTTCGACCTGCGTGACCGGCTGCCGGAGATCAGCGCACGGACGCTGCTGATCGCCGGCCGCCAGGACCCCGCGACACCGCCGGCCCATCTGCGGGAGATCGCGGACGCCGTGCCGGGTGCCGCCCTCGTCGAGATCCCGGGGGCCTCGCACCTGGCGCCGGCGCAGTGTCCGCAGGCCGTGCTCACGGCTCTGCGGGCCCATCTCGGTGGCGGCGCCAAAAGGGGCATGGAGGTCCGGCGCGAGGTACTGGGCGACACGCACGTGGACCGGGCGCAGGCCCGGCAGACCGCGTTCACGGCACGCTTCCAGGACTTCATCTCGCGCTACGCCTGGGGTGAGATCTGGACCGATCCGACGCTCAGCCGCCGCGAGCGCAGCATGATCACCCTGACGGCGCTGGTCGCGCACGGCCACTACGACGAACTGGCCATGCATGTCCGGGCGGCTCGGCGCAACGGGCTGACGCCGGAGGAGATCGGCGCCGTGCTGCTCCAGACGGCCGTGTACTGCGGTGTTCCGGCGGCGAACTCGGCGTTCGCGACGGCTCAGCGCGTCCTCGCGGAAGAGGAAGGGTGACCCTGCGGGTCGTAGCACCGGCGGCACCTCGCAGATGCCGCCGTCCCGTGCCTACGGTGGGGGCATGTCGACCATTCTGATCACCGGCACCACCTCGGGGCTCGGCCGCCACCTCGCCTTCGAGCTGGTCCGCGCCGGGCACCGGGTGCTCGCGCACGGACGGGACGCGGGCCGTACGGAGCGGCTCGTGGCCGAGCTGCGGGCCGAGGGCGAGGCCGACGCCTTCGTGGCGGACCTGGCCTCGCTGGGGCAGGTCCGGCAGCTGGCGGCGCATGTCGCCGGGGAGCATCCCGAGCTCGACGTGCTGATCAACAACGCGGGGGTGGGTTTCGGGGCGCCCGGCGCGGGCCGTGAGGTCAGCGCCGACGGTCATGAACTGCGGCTGGCGGTCAACTATCTGGCGCCGGTCGTGCTGACCCGCGACCTGCTTCCCGTGCTCCGCGCCAACGCGCCCGCCCGGATCGTGAACGTCGGCTCGGCGGGCCAGGAGCCCCTCGACCTCGACGACCCCGAGCTGACCCGCGGCTACGACGGCCGACGGGCGTACTGGCGCAGCAAGTTCGCGCTCGCCGCCCATACGTTCACCCTCGCGGAGGAGCTGGAGGGCACCGGCGTCTCGGTCAACGTGCTGCACCCGGCGACCTACATGGACACGGGGATGGTCCGCGAGGGCGGTGTCTCGCCCTGGAACACGGTCGCCGACGGCGCGCCGGGCGTCCTGGCCCTCGCCACCCGGGACATGGGGACGGGCGGCTACTTCGACGGGACGTCCAGGGCTCGGGCACACGAGGGGACGTACGACCCCGGGGTGCGGGAGCGGCTGGCGGCGGTCACGGATCAACTCCTGAAGCTCTGAGGCGTCCGAAGGGCCCCGCAGCCGGGAGAGAACCCTGAGTGAGCCGCGGCCGGTCCGGGAAACCGTTGGCAATGACGGTGACTTTCCAGCAGCACGGCACGGCCCGGTCCCGCAAGGCCCTGGTCGCGGGGTCGGTGGGCAACCTCATCGAGTGGTACGAGTTCGGCGTCTACGGCTACTTCGCGACGATCATCGCCGCTCGCTTCTTCACCCCCGAGGGCGGCGGCGAGGCCGAGGCGCTGGTGAAGACGTACGCCTCGTTCGCGCTGGCGTTCTTCTTCCGGCCGGTGGGCGCGGCCCTGTTCGGCCGGCTCGGCGACCGGATCGGCCGGCGTCCGGTGCTGATCCTGGTGATCACGCTGATGACCGGGGCGACGACACTGATCGGCGCGCTGCCGACGTACGGCACGGTCGGCGCCCTGGCGCCGTGGCTGCTGACGTTTCTGCGGGTGCTCCAAGGGCTGTCGGCGGGCGGGGAGTTCGGCGGCGCGGTGTCGGTGATGACCGAGTTCGCGCCACCGGGGCGGCGTGGGCTGTACGGGTCGTGGCAGTCGTTCACCGTGGCGCTGGGGCTGCTGGGCGGTGCGGGGGTGGCCGCGCTGCTCGCGACCGTGCTGAGCGAGGAGCAACTGGGCGACTGGGGATGGCGGTTGCCGTTCCTGCTGACGCTGCCGCTGGGTCTCGGCGCGCTGTGGCTGCGGCTGCGGCTGGACGAGACGCCGGCGTTCCGGGAGGAACGTGCGGCCGAGCGGCCACCCGTGCGGGAGGTCGCGGCGGCGATCGCGCTGGGTGCCGGGCGGATCATGGGCTGGGCGGCGGCCGGGTACACGTTCCTGGTGGTGCTGCCCTCGTATCTTCAGTCCACGCTGGACGCGAGCTTCCAGCAGGCGCTGGTCGCGACCGTGCTGGCCAACCTGGGGTTCGCGACGACGATCCTGCCGGCGGGATGGCTCAGCGACCGGATCGGGCGGCGGGCGGTGATGCTGACGGGTGCGGTGCTCGTGGTCGCGCTCGCGGTGCCGCTGCTCAACCTTCTTCAGGACCCGGGTGTTTCCCTCACCGTGAAGGGTGCGGCAGTGTGGGGCGCGGGTGCCGTCGTGGGGCTGATGGCGGGACCGGGCCCGGCGATGCTCGCCGAGCTGTTCCCGACGAACGTCCGCTGCACCGGGCTGGGACTCGCCTACGCCCTGTCCAATGCGGTGTTCTCGGGCTGCGCCGGGCTCATCATCACGGAGACCATCGAACGGACGGGGAACGTGGACATCCCCGCGTACTACGCGGCGGCGACGTGCGCGGTGAGCGTCCTCGCGCTGCTCGGCGGTCCACGAGGAAAGGCGAGTTGAGCGTATGCGGGTGATCGGTCTGATGTCGGGCACGTCCTACGACGCCATCGACGCCGGCGCCGCCGACCTGGACCTCGTCGGCGACAGCCTCGTGCTCAGGCCGCTGGGGCTGGTGAGCGAGACCTACGACGAGGAGCTGCGGGAGACCCTCACGGCCGCGCTGCCGCCCGGCACGACCTCCATGGCCGAGGTGTGCCGGCTGGACACCCGCATCGGGCGGTCCTTCGCGGCGGCGGCCGTCCGAGCCGACCGTGAACTGTGCGGCGGGCGAGCGGAGTTGGTCGCCTCGCACGGGCAGACCGTGTACCACTGGGCCGAGGAAGGGCAGGTGCACGGCACACTCCAGCTCGGACAGCCCGCGTGGATCGCCGAGGCCACCGGACTGCCCGTGGTCGCCGACTTCCGGCCCCGCGACATCGCCGCCGGCGGCCAGGGCGCGCCGCTGGTCAGCCTGGTCGACCTGCTGTGGCTGCGCGGGCGGCCGGGGACCCCGGTCGCCCTCAACCTCGGCGGTATCGCCAACCTCACCGCGCCCGACGGCACCGCCTTCGACACCGGGCCGGGCTGTGCGCTGATCGACGCGGCGGCGCGGGGGTTCAGCGGCGGGCGGCTGGCGTACGACGTGGACGGGGCGCTGGCCGGCCGCGGCACCGTCCACGAGCCGCTGCTGGACAGGCTGCTGGAGGAGCCGTACTACGCGCTGCCCGCGCCGAAGACGACCGGTAAGGAGACGTTCCATCTGGGCCGTCTGCGCGACGCGCTGTCCGGTTTCGGCACGCTGCCGGCCGAGGACGTCGTCGCCACGCTGACCATGCTCACGGCCCGTACGGTCGCCGACGCCGTGCGGGCGGTCGGCGCGACCGAGGTGATCGCCTCGGGCGGCGGGACGCGCAATCCGGTGCTGATGAGGATGCTCGGACAGCGGCTGCCCGGGGTGGCGCTGCGCGCCTCCGACGAGCTGGGGCTCCCGTCGGCCGCGAAGGAGGCGTACGCCTTCGCCGTGCTGGGGTTCCTGACCGCGCACGGGTTGCCCGGCACGGTGCCGACGGCCACCGGGGCCCAACACGCGCGGGTGCTGGGTTCGATCACGCCGGGCCGGGACGGGCTGCGGCTTCCGCCGCCCGGCGGGAGGCTGCCGGTGCGGCTCGTCCTTGAGTGACCTCGCCCATGGGTCACCTCGTCCCTGGGTGAACCTCGTCCCCGGGTGAACCTCGTCCCCGAGTGACCTGGACGGGTCCCTCTCATCCGCCTTTCACCGAGGCCTCATACGGTGGACCCATGACGCAGGCGACTCCTCCGGGGTGGTACCCCGACCCAGGACAGACGAACGACGGTCCTCCCACCGAGCGTTGGTGGGACGGCAAGGCCTGGACGGACCAGGTCCGCCCCGCCGGGTCGGACACCGTGCCGGGTCCCCCGGGGCAGCCCGTCGGCGGAACGTACCCCATGTACCCGGCCTACCCCGCCGCACCGCCGTCCGGCGGCCGGCGCGGCCTGCGCACCGGCATAGCCGTGGGAGTGGCGGCGGTCGTCCTCGCGAGCATCGGCGTCGGCGTGTACGCGCTGACCGCGAACGACAGCTCGGACGGCGGCAGCGCCGACTCCCAGCAGCGAGGGCCGGGCGGCCAGGGCGGCCCCGGGGGCGGGCAGGGCGGCCCGTTCGGCGACTCCGGCGGCGGCGACGGCGGTTCCGGTGGCCAGTCGCCCGCGCCCGAGGGGTCCGAGGCGCCGAGGGTGGAGAGCGGCTCGGTGACCGACCCGGTGAACGGGATCAGCATCCCGGTGCCGGACGGCTGGTACGGCCAGCAGCTGACGGTGGGCGCGCAGGTGTCGTCGAAGGAGTCGTACAAGTGCCCCTCGAAGACCACTGAGACCTGCCTCAAGGGCGGCGCCTACTCAGCCCCGGCGCTGGAGCACGGCACCAAGGGCGAGACGGCCGAGGAGGTCGCCAAGGCGGACATCGCGAAGAACGCCGAGGAGTCGTACGGCCAGGGGTACGGCGAGATCACCTCGCACGAGGTGCTGGCCTCGAAGGCGGTGACCGTGGCCGGGCAGAAGGGCTACATGGTCCGCTGGAAGGCGGTGACGAGCAAGGGCTCCGACGGCTACGTCGAGTCGCTCGCCTTCCCCTCGCCGGTCGCCGCGCAGCAGATGGTCGTGATCCGCTTCGGCGTCGACGTCACCGAGGGGCAGTCGGTCCTCGACGAGATCACCGAGGGCGTCAAGGTGTCCACCGGCGGCGGCAACGGCCAGGACGTCTGACGCGCCCCGCACATGATGCGGCCGGGCGAGGCTCCCCTCCGCTCAAGGGGAGCCCCACCCGGCCGGGGGGTGCGCGCCGCCCCCGTCCCCACGGTGCGGCGCGTTACAGGTCACCGTCCAGTCATCCCATGGACGGCGGCCTGAGTCTCAGGTGAGGCCGAGCGTCGGCAGCACGGCGGCCTCCACGAAACGGACGATGTACTCGGGGTCGGCGTCCTCGCCCTCCAGTACGGGGCGGGCCCGCAGCACGCCGAAGATCTGGGCGGGGATGTACTCCAGCGCCGGATGGCCGGCGTCCACCTCACCGCGCTCGACCCCGCGCCGCAGAATCTCCCGCAGCGCGTCGAGCTCGGGCTCGATCAGCGCCTCGCGCAGTGCCCGCTTCAGCTCCGGGTCCTCCATGACGGCGTGGCCGAGGGCTTGCAGCAGCCGGGTGTCCTTGGAGGACCAGGCCCCCGCGGCCCGGGCGGCCTCCTTGAGGTCCCCGGCGAGCGTGCCGGTGTCGATGCCGTCGAAGCGGGTCTGCCGACTGGCGCGCAGGGCGGCCGCCACGAACTGCGGCTTCGTCCTCCACTGCCGGTACAGCGTGGCCTTGCTGCAACGCGTGCTGGCGGCGACGCCCTCCATGGTGACGGAGTCGTAGCCGCAGGCGCGGATCTGTTCGAGCACGGCGTCGAAGAACTCCTGCTCACGCTCGGGCGTGATCTTGGAGCGGCGCGAGGCGGCGACCGTCTCCGGTCCGTCCGCGGCCTGCGACGTCATCTGCTCGTCTCCTCACTCGGGTGGGCCTGCCCCGCCTGCGCGGGGCCTGGTCTCCAGTGTGTCGCACATCTATCGAAACGCCACTGTACCGGAACGCGAGCGTATCGGTACAGTGGCGTATCGGTACACTGGCGTTTCGGTACGTCGACGTATCGATGAGTTCGCCGAGCCAGGGGAGTCAACAGCTCGACAGCTCCACCAGCACCACCCACGTGAGCGAAAGGGCCGGGGGATGAATGGCCGCACCGAGCCTGATCGGACGGAGACCGAGGCGATAGCCCGGCCTCCGCTCGTCCGGGAGTTCCTGCTCGTCGCGGGGCTCTTCCTCGTCTACAAGTTCGGCCGGCAGCTGGCCACGGGCCACACCGGCGAGGCCTTCCGCGACGCGGACCGCGTATGGGACCTGGAACGGGCCCTCCACCTGCCCGACGAGGCCTCGCTGCAGAACCTGCTGCTGCACGGCGACTCGCTCGTACACCTCGCGAACACCTACTACGCGACCGTGCACTTCCCGGCCACCGCGGCCTTCCTGGTGTGGCTGTACCTGCGCCGCCCCGCGCACTACGTCTGGGCCCGCCGCGTCCTCGCCGCCGTCACCGCCGCGGCCCTGGTGGTGCATCTGACGTTCCCGCTCGCCCCGCCGCGCATGCTCGCCGCGACCGGCCTGATCGACACCGGGCGGATGTACGGCCCCAGCGTGTACGGCTCGCCGCAGACCGACCACCTGTCGAACCAGTTCGCCGCGATGCCGTCGCTGCACTTCGGCTGGGCCCTGATGGTGGCCGTCGGCCTGATCGTCGCGACCCGCTCGCGGTGGCGGTGGCTGTGGCTGCTGCACCCGATGCTGACCCTGCTGGTCATCGTCGGCACGGCCAACCACTACTGGCTCGACGCGATCGTCGCGGCGGCCCTGCTCGGCCCCGCGCTCGCGGTGATCCCCCTGCCGAAGCACACGATCACGACGGCCGGACGCGGTGCCGGCCCCCTCGTACCGGGTCCCCGGAGCGAGGAAGCCACGGACGAGCAGTCCGTACTCGTGGGAGCGGCCCGATGAACGCCACCCTCCTCGCCGTCCTGCTGTCCCTGTTCTCCGCCGTCGCCTACGCCGCCGCGGCCGTCGCCCAGGAGCGGCTGGCCTCGCGCGCCGCGGGCTCGGGCCTGCTGCGGCTGCTGGGGTCCGGCGCCTGGTGGGGGGCGGTCCTGCTCAACGGCTCCGGCGCGCTGCTGCACGTCGTGGCCCTGAAGTACGGTCCGCTGACCGTGGTCCAGCCGCTCGGCGCGCTCACCCTGGTGGCCGCGGTGCCGCTGGGGGCGCGGATGGCGGGTCGGCGGGTCAGCGCGGTGGAGTGGCGCGGTACGGCCCTGACCCTGGTCGGCTTGGCCGCGATCCTGGTCACGGCGACCGGGCCCGCGCCCGAGGAGGTGCTGAGCACCTCCGAGGCGATGGCGGTCGCGGCGGTGACGGTGACCCTGATCGGCATGCTGTCGAGGCGGGGCGCCCGGCCGGGACTGCGGCACGCGACCGCGTCCGGATTCGCCTCCGGGGTGGCCTCGGCGCTCACCCAGACGGTCACCGTGGCCGCGACCGACCACTCCGCGCCGCTGCTCAGCCTTCAGGTGGTCGGCGTGGCGCTGCTGGTCGCCACCTTCGCGGTGAGCGGGCTGCTGCTGTCGCAGACCGCCTACCGGGGCGGTCTCGGTGCCCCGCTCGCCGTGGTGACGCTGGCGAACCCGCTGGCGGCCGCGTTGATCGGGCTCGTCCTGCTCGGCGAGCGGTTGCGGGGTGGCCCGGCGGGCGTCCTGCTCGCGCTGGCCGGGGCGGGCCTGGCGTCCTGGGGCGTGGTGCTGCTCAGCCGTGCGACGCCCGCGCCCGCCGGGAACGACGAGTACGACGGGTACGACGGGTACGACCAGCCCGCCGAGGTCCCCGAGGCGCACCCGGTGGCGGCCGTACTCGCCCTGGAGCCCGGCACGGCCGCCCCGGAACCGGCGCTGGTGCCCCGGCAGCCTGGGCCGGGGCACCTCACGGCGCTGTGATCGGTGCTCCGAGCGGCACCGCGATGCTGACTACTCCGTGATGATCGCCGGGTCGCTCACGCCCGGCTGACCCGTCTCGACGCGTCCGGCGAACCGGCGCAGGAACGCCGGGTCGGTCTCGGAGGTGACGGTCAGGTCGTACCAGCGACGGCTCGTCGCCAGGTCGAACGTGCGGCGCTCCGTGGCGCCGGCGCGCACCGTCACCGTGGTGGGACGGCCGCCGTACCCGTTGGCCACCTTCAGGCGGATGTTCGCGGTCGTCCTGTTGCTGAACGTCAGCTCGATGTCGTCGCCCCTGTGGCGGGCGGTGACCTCGGCGCCGGCCGCCTTGTTGGAGCCCTTGAAGTAGCGCACGAAGCCGGCCGGGCCGTGCACCGTCAGGTCGTACGAGCCGCCCGAGTACACCGAGTTCCAGGTGTCCGCGATGCCCTTGCCCGCCTCGGTGGTGTACATCCACGGGCCGTCGGTGCGGTTGCCGGACGTGACGTGGAAGGCGGCACCGGCCTTGGCGCCGGAGGCGAAGGACAGCGTGAACTTGCCGGCCGCCGCGTCCACCGAACCGTCCACGTGCGGGACGTACTTCAGCGGGCGGGACCGACGCAGACCGCGCTCCTGCCTGGGCATGTCCGGGTCGGCCGGCGGCGTGGGCCTGTAGTCCGGGTGACGCTCGCGGTCCTGCGGCTCGTACTCGTCCGTCTCCGGCAGCGCGGCGGGGCGGCTGTCCTTGCGGGAGAAGTCGAAGGCCGAGGTCAGGTCGCCGCAGATGGTCCGGCGCCACGGGGAGATGTTCGTCTCCTTGACGCCGAACCGGCGCTCCATGAACCGCAGGATCGAGGTGTGGTCGAGGGTCTCGGAGCAGACGTAACCGCCCTTGCTCCACGGCGAGACGACCAGCATCGGCACCCGCGGGCCGAGCCCGTAGGGGCCGGCCGGGCGCTTGCTGTCGCCCTTGTACAGGTCCAGCGAGACGTCGACGGTGGACTTGCCCTTGGAGGCGTCCTTCGGCGGAAGCGGCGGCACGACGTGGTCGAAGAAGCCGTCGTTCTCGTCGAAGGTGATGAACAGCGCCGTCTTCGACCAGACCTCCGGGTTGGAGGTGAGCGCGTCCAGGACCTGGGCGATGTACCAGGCGCCGTAGTTCGAGGGCCAGTTGGAGTGCTCGGTGAAGGCCTCGGGGGCGGCGATCCAGGAGATCTGCGGCAGCTTGCCGGCCTTGACGTCGGCCTTCAGCTGGTCGAAGTAGCCGTCGCCGTTCTTGACGTCGGTGCCGGTGCGGGCCTTGTCGTACCAGGGGTCGCCGGGCTTGGCCTCGCGGTACTTGTTGAAGTACAGCAGCGAGTTGTCGCCGTAGTTGCCGCGGTAGGCGTCGTCGATCCAGCCCCAGGAGCCGGCCGCGTCCAGGCCGTCGCCGATGTCCTGGTAGAGCTTCCAGGAGATGCCGGCCTGCTCCAGGCGCTCGGGGTAGGTGGTCCAGCCGTAGCCGAGCTCGTCATTGCCGAGGACCGGGCCGCCGCCGGTGCCGTCGTTGCCCGTGTAGCCCGTCCACATGTAGTAGCGGTTCGGGTCGGTGGAGCCGATGAACGAGCAGTGGTAGGCGTCGCAGACCGTGAAGGCGTCGGCGAGGGCGTAGTGGAAGGGGATGTCGTCCCGGGTCAGGTACGCCATCGTCGTGGTGCCCTTGGCGGGTATCCACTTGTCGTACTTGCCGCCGTTGTACGCCTGCTGGCCGTCGTTCCAGCCGTGCGGGAGGCCTTCCAGGAACTGCATGCCGAGGTCGTCGGCGTCCGGGTGGAACGGCAGGATGTCCTTGGTGCCGTTCGACTGGTGCCAGATCGACTTGCCGTTGTCGTGCGCCACCGGGCGCGGGTCACCGAAGCCGCGCACGCCGCGCAGCGCGCCGAAGTAGTGGTCGAAGGAACGGTTCTCCTGCATCAGGACGACGATGTGCTCGACGTCCTCGATCGACCCGGTGCGGTGGTTCGCCGGAAGGGCGGCGGCCCGCTGGATGCTGCTCGACAGAGCCGTGAACGCCGTGGTCGCGCCCGCGAGTTGAAGGAATCTGCGGCGATTGACTTCGGGCATGGGTGAGGGACCTCTTCCCATAGGGGGTGATTTGACCGGACGGCATGTGACGGAATGCGCGCGGAAGGAGTGTTCCAGGAGCACCAAACGTCAGGGAAGGGTCCGGTGGCGCTCGTGTGAAAGTCGCGGGTACGTGAGGTGTGCCGGGGCCGGGGTGCGGGGATGGTCGCGATCATGACAGAGACGACGCGCACGGTTTCCCCGCCGGCCTCCCGGCCCGTACGCCAGCTCCTCGCCGCCTCCGTCGGCAACGCCGTGGAGTGGTACGACTGGTACGCCTACACCTTCCTCGCCACCTACATCGCGGCCGAGGTCTTCCCGAAGAGCGCGGACAACTCCCTGGTGCCGCTGCTGTCGACGTTCGCGGTCTTCGCGGTCGGCTTCTTCATGCGTCCGGTGGGCGGCCTGATCATGGGCGCCATCGCGGACCGCCGCGGCCGGCGCGCCGCGCTGACGGTCACCATCCTGCTGATGGGCGGCAGCAGTCTGCTGGTCGGCCTGACCCCCACGTACGAGTCGGCCGGTGTCCTCGCGCCGGTGATCCTGGTCCTGGCCCGCCTCCTCCAAGGCCTGTCCGTGGGCGGCGAGTTCGCGGCCTCGACGACCTTCCTCGTGGAGTCGGCGGGACCGGGCAGGCGCGGGCTGTTCTCCAGCTTCCAGTACGTGTCGACGACCGTCGGGCAGCTCGTCGCCTCCGGGATCGCGACCCTGCTGGTGGACACGCTGAGCGACGGGCAGATGAACGGCTGGGGCTGGCGGGTGCCGTTCGTGCTGGGCGCCGTACTCAGCCTGGTCGGCTTCTGGATCCGCCGGGGCGCGCAGGAGACGCGGAGCGCCGAGCAGCGGCAGGCCCCGCGCCCCGGCCTGCTGGAGGCGCTGCGCCGCCATCCCCGCCAGTCCCTGCTGATCGGCGGCATCACGGCGGGCGGCACCATCGCCTACTACACCTGGACGTCGTACCTGCCGACGTACGCCGAACTCAACGCGGGCGTCGAGAAGTCCGACGCGCTGCTCGCCGGCACGATCTCGCTGGCCTTCTTCGCCCTGCTCCAGCCGATCGGCGGCCTGCTGTCCGACCGCTTCGGCCGCCGCCCCCTGCTCCTCTTCTTCGGCCTGGGCTTCGCCCTCCTCACGGTCCCGCTGCTGCACGCCCTGCGCGACTCGTTCGTGGTGCTCCTCCTCGTGCAGTGCGCCGGCATGGTCCTCCTGACCGGCTTCACCTCGATCAGCGCGGCGGTGAACGCCGAGGTGTTCCCGCCCCGGGTGCGGGCGGCGGGCATCGGATTCCCCTACTCGCTGACGGTCGCGTTGTTCGGCGGTACGGCGCCCTACGTGGGCACGCTGTTCAAGGAGCTGGGGCACGCGGACCTCTTCCCCTGGTACGTCGCCGTCCTGTGCCTCGGCTCCTCGCTGGTGTATCTGCGCCTTCCGGAGACGGCGCACCGGGCGTTGGAGCGCTGATCCGTCCCGGGGCCGGCGTCCTGCCGGATCGTCCTCCCGTGGCGGGTGCGGCGGAGGTGGCGCATTCTGATGCGGGGAGCAGGTCGGTCCGCCGTGCCGACGTCCCCTCGCGCTTCGGAGGTCTCGCGGGCGGTAGGAGGATTGTCATGGTGTGTGTCACGGGCCCGCTGCTGTACGGGGCCGCCGCCGGGGCCGCGGGCAGCACCGCGCTCGACGTGGTCTCCTACGGCGACATGGTGCTGCGCGGCCGACCGGCGAGCTCCACACCCGAGACGACCGTGCGCAAGCTGGCGCAGAAGCTGCACCTGCGCATCCCCGGCGAGGGCCAGGCGCAGGAGAGCCGGGTCACGGCTCTCGGTGCGCTGACGGGTCTGGCGGCCGGGACCGGTATGGGCGCCTTGCTGGGGCTCGGGCACGCGGCGGGTTGGCGGCCGGCTCTCGGCACCCAGTACGCGGTGGCCGTAGTGGGGGCACTGGTGGCCACCAACGGGCCCATGACGGTACTGGGGGTGACCGATCCCCGGACCTGGGCCGCATCCGACTGGGTTTCCGACATCGTTCCGCACCTCGCCTACGCGGTGGTCACGGTGAGCGTCTTCAACCGGCTGCTCTGCGGTCCGCGGGCGCGGCACTGAACTTCCGCACTCAGGAGGACGTCACATCATGGCCGACACGGTCGCCGACCTCATCGTTTCCATGCTCAAGGCGTCCGGGGTACGACGGGTGTACGGCCTGCCCGGCGACTCCCTCAACGGCTTCACCGACGCGCTGCGCCGGGACGGCACCATCGCGTGGGGGCACGTACGGCACGAGGAGGCCGCGGCCTTCGCCGCCGCCGCGGACGCGGGTGTGACGGGGCGCCTCGCCGTCGCGGCCGGCAGTTGCGGGCCGGGCAACCTGCATCTGATCAACGGCCTGTTCGACGCACAGCGCAGCCGGGTGCCGGTGCTCGCGGTGGCCGCGCAGATTCCCCAGGAGCAGATCGGCAGCGAGTACTTCCAGGAGACCCATCCGCAGCAGCTGTTCCGCGAGTGCAGCGTGTACTGCGAACTGGCGAGCATGCCCGAACAGGTGCCCTGGCTCCTGGGGATGGCGATCCGTGCCGCGCTCGAACGCAGCGGGGTCGCGGTGCTGGTCGTCCCCGGCGAACTGTTCCTGGCACCCGCCCCGGACAAGCCCGTCCGGCACCCGGTGCTCAAGACCTCGTCCCACATCCGGCCGGACGACGCCGCGCTGGCCCGAGCGGCCCAGGTCCTCAACTCGGCCGAACGGGTGACCATCCTGGCCGGGGCCGGCTGCGAAGGGGCCCACGACGAGGCCGTGGCGCTGGCCGAGGCGCTCAAGGCGCCCATGGTGCACTCGCTGCGCGGCAAGGAGTTCCTGGGCTACGACAACCCCTACGACGTGGGACTGACCGGGCTGATCGGCTACAGCTCCGGATACCGGGCGATGGAGCACTGCGACGCACTGCTGATGCTGGGCACGGACTTCCCGTACCGCTCGTTCTATCCGCAGAAGGCGTCCGTGGTGCAGGTCGACGTGCGCGGCGAGCACATCGGCCGCCGTACGCCGGTGGAGGTCCCGCTGGTCGGAACGGTGAAGGACACCGCCCAGGCGCTCCTGCCCCTTCTGGCCCGTCGGGACGACGACCGTTTCCTGAACACGATGACCGGCCACTACCAGCGCGTGCGCACCCGTCTGGACCGGCTGGCCGAGGGCAAGCCGACCGACTCGCCTCTGCACCCGCAGTACGTCGCCGCCACCATCGACCGGCTGGCGGAGCAGGACGCGGCCTTCACCGCCGATGTCGGCACGCCCACCGTGTGGGCGGCGCGCTATCTGCGGATGAACGGGCGGCGCCGGCTCATCGGCTCGTTCAATCACGGCTCGATGGCCAACGCCCTGCCGCACGCGATCGGGATCCAGGCCGGCCACCCCGGCCGCCAGGTGATCGCGCTGTCGGGCGACGGCGGTCTGGCGATGATGCTGGGCGAGCTGATCACGCTGCGGCAGCTGGACCTCCCGGTGAAGGTGGTCGTCTTCAACAACTCGGCGCTGGCCTTCGTGGAGTTGGAGATGAAGGCCGCGGGCGTCGTCACCTACGGCACGGGCCTGGAGAACCCCGATTTCAGCGCCCAGGCCCGTGCGGCCGGCCTGCACGCGTCCCGCGTCCAGCGCGCCGACGAGCTGGAGGACGCCCTGCGGGAGGCCTTCGCCCACGAGGGGCCCGCGCTGGTCGAGGTCCACACCGAGCGCCAGGAGCTCTCGCTTCCCCCCAAGCTCACCCTTGAGCAGATCAAGGGCTTCACCCTGTTCGCCACCCGGACCGTACTGTCCGGACGCGGTGACGAGATCGTGGAGCTGACCCGGACCAATCTGCGCCAGCTCAGCCTCGAGTAGGGCTGTCCTTCCGCCGGGCGGAAGGAGCCTTGCGTCGCTGCCGCGGCCGTCAGGACCCTGAGTCCAACCACGGCACGCGGGGCGACGGAGCCCCGCCGACAGGGACGGGAAGCCCATGCCTCACACGACCGCCTTCGCCAGGAACCAGTGGTACGTCGCCGCCTACAGCCATGAGGTCGGGCGCGAGCTGCTCGGCCGGACCGTCCTCGGTGAGACCCTCGTCCTCTACCGCACCGAGGAGGCGGGGACGCCCGTCGTGCTGCACGACCGGTGTGTGCACCGGCGTTACCCGCTGTCCGAGGCGCCGACCCGGCTCGACGGGGACCGGATCGTGTGCGGGTACCACGGGTTCACGTACGACACGAGCGGTACGTGTGTGTACGTGCCGGGGCAGAAACGCGTCCCGCGCACGGCGCGTGTGGCCTCGTACCCGGTCGTCGAGCAGGACTCCCTGATCTGGGTGTGGGTCGGCGACCCGGCGCTCGCCGACCCCCAGGACATCCCGCGGGCCAGGCACGTCGACTCCCCCGGCTGGGTCACCGTGCGCGGCATGGAGCCGATCGACTGCGACTACGGCCTCCTCGTCGACAACCTGCTCGACCTCTCGCACGAGACCTACCTGCACGGCGGCTACATCGGCACCCCCGAGGTCGCCGAGACGCCGATCACCACGGAGGTGGACGAGGGCGCCGGCATCGTCCGGGTCAGCCGGCACATGGACGACGCCGAGTGCCCGCCGTTCTACGCGAGGTCGACGGGGATCGAGGGCCGGATCACCCGCTGGCAGGACATCGAGTACCACGCCCCGTGTCTGTATCTGCTGCACAGCAGGATCGCCCCGGTGGGAGTGCTGCCGGAGGCCGACGGCAGTGACCCGAACGGCTTCCACACCGAGATCACGTACGCCATCACCCCGTCCGGCGACGGCAAGGTGTACGACTTCTGGGCGGTCTCGCGGGACTGGGCGACGGAGGACGACGAGGTCACCGAGTTCCTGCGCGGCAACAACCACACCGTCGTCATGCAGGACGTCACCGCGCTCAATCTGCTCCAGCGGACCCTCGGTACCGAGCGCCACGGCTATCAGGAGCTCAGTATTAACATCGACACCGGCGGCCTGGCCGCCCGCCGTATCCTCGCCCGGCTGGTCGAGGAGGGCGACAAGCCCGTGGAGAAGGTCCTGTGAGCACGGGTTCGACCGGCGAGATCTACCGCATCGACTGGCTGCCCGGCACCGACGTCCTGCACGGCACCTGTCACTGCGGCCGCGAGCACACCGCGCAGGACCCGGTGGAGATGTGGGAGTGGATGCTCGCCCACCCCCAGGGACACGAGCCCCGAGGAACCGTTCATGACTGACGTGTACGAAGCCGAACTCGTCGTGGACCGGCGGGAGTCCGCGGCCGACGGCGTCCTCGCCCTCACCCTGCGCCACCCGCTGGGCGAGCGGCTCCCGGCCTGGGAGCCGGGCGCCCATGTCGACGTCGTGCTCGGGCCGGAGCTGGAGCGGCAGTACTCGCTGTGCGGTGACCCGGCGGACCGCGACCGCTGGCGGATCGCCGTACTGCGGGAGCCGGCCGGAAGGGGCGGATCGGCCCATGTGCACGAGCAGTTGGAGCCGGGCGACAAGGTCCGGGTACGCGGTCCGCGCAACCACTTCCGGCTGGAGCCCGCCGGCCGCTACCGCTTCGTCGCGGGCGGCATCGGCATCACCCCGATCCTGCCGATGCTCGCCGCGTGCGAGGCGGCGGGCGCCGACTGGACGCTGCTCTACGGCGGGCGGACTCGCCGGTCCATGGCGTTCACCGAGGACTTGGGACGGTACGGCGAACGGGTCACGCTCGCCCCGCAGGACGAGTCCGGGCTCCTCGATCTGGCCGCCGCACTCGACGACATACCCGACGGCACCCTCGTCTACTGCTGCGGCCCCGGTCCGCTGCTCGACGCCGTGCAGGAGCGGTGCCCGTCCGGGGTGCTGCGGGTCGAGCGGTTCCAGCCGAAGGAGCAACCCGCCGACGTGGACGAGGAGTTCGAGGTCGAGCTGGCGCAAAGCAGGCTGACGCTCACCGTCGCGCCGGGTGCCTCCGTGCTGGACACGGTGAGGGAAGCCGGCATCGAGGTGCTGTACTCCTGCACCGAGGGAACCTGCGGGACCTGTGAGACCGACGTCCTCGACGGCACTCCGGACCACCGGGACTGCGTGCTCACGCCCCAGGAGCGGGAGAGCGGCGAGACGATGATGATCTGTGTGTCCCGTTGCCGGGGGAAGCGGCTGGTCCTGGATCTGTGATCCGCAGGTCGGCCTCGATCCGGGCGACCGTCGCCCGCAGCGGCGGCAACAGGTCCCGGCGCACGGAGTCGACGGTGTTGCGGCCGGCGTGCACGGCGATGTTGACGGCCGCGACCACTTCGCCGTCCCGGTCCCGCACCGGGGCGGCGACGGACCTGAGTCCCTCCTCCAACTCCTGGTCCACGAGGGCGTATCCCTGCCGGCGGACGCGGCGCAGCTCCGCCCGCAGGGCGTCCGGGGAGGTGAGGGTGCGCGGGGTGAACGACTTCAACTCGCCGCCGGTCAGGCGGAGTTCGGCCTCCTCCTGGGGCAGGTGGGCCAGGATCACCCGGCCCACCGAGGTCACATACGCCGGGAAGCGCGTCCCGACCGTGATGGACGCGGTCATGATGCGGCTGGTCGGGACCCGGGCGACGTACACGATGTCGTCGCCGTCGAGGACACACAGGGACGACGACTCCCGCACCTGTGCCACGAGTTGCTCCAGATGCGGTTCGGCGATCTGGGGCAGGGTGTAGCCGGCCAGGTAGCTGTAGCCGAGTTCCAGCACGCGCGGGGTGAGCCGGAAGAGACGGCCGTCCTGGCGGACGTAGCCGAGATCGGCCAGGGTGAGCAGCAGGCGGCGGGCGGCGGCGCGGGTCAGCTCACAGGTGTGGGCGACGTCGCTGAGCGTGCGGGCGGGATGGTCGGCGTCGAAGCAGCGGATGACGGCGAGGCCACGCTCGAAGGACTTCACGAAGTGCGGTGCGCGGGCGTCGGCGGACATCGCCACCTCCAGAAAGTGTCAACAATGTTGTCGGCGAACCCATTGACCGGATCCGTTTGAGGCTTCTACCTTCCCGCTGAGTGAACTCGCGCACTACTGTGCGCGTTGCGCACAACCTGTCGGAACACCGTTGCACGTTGTCTGTACAGGAGGAGCCATGCGTCGTCTGTCCGCCGGTCTCAGCGCCGGCGCCCTGCTGCTCGTCGCGACGGCCTGTGGCTCGTCCGACGACGGATCGTCGGACGCGGGCGCGTCGTCCGGCGGTCTCACCACCGTCAAGCTCGGGCTCATCCCGATCGTCGATGTCGCGCCGCTGTACCTCGGCCAGAAGAAGGGGTTCTTCGAAAAGCAGGGCCTGAAGCTGGAGTTCACCACCGCTCAGGGCGGTGCGGCGATCGTGCCGGGGGTGGCGAGCGGTCAGTTCCAGTTCGGCTTCAGCAATGTGACGTCCTTGATGGTGGCGCAGTCCAACGGGGTGCCCGTGAAGGCCGTGGCCAACGGCATCGCGTCGACCGGTGTGAAGGGCAAGGACTTCAACGGCCTGATGGTCAAGAGGGACAGCCCGATCAAGTCGGCGAAGGAGCTCGAGGGCAAGAAGGTCGCCATCAACACCCTGAAGAACATCAACGAGACCGCGGTACGCCAGGCGGTGCGCGAGGCGGGCGGCGACCCGGACCAGGTGAAGCTCGTCGAGATGGCCTTCGACCAGATGCCGGCCGCCCTCGACCAGGGACAGATCGACGCCGCGTGCGTGGTCGAGCCGGCGACGGCCACCATCCGCAGCCAGGGCGGCCGGGAGATCGCCTCCCCGCTGATCGACGTCGCGCCGGAGCTCACCGTGGCGATGTACTTCACCTCGACGCGGTACGCACAGCAGAACCCGGACATGGTCAAGAAGTTCCAGGACGCCACCGCCGAGTCCCTCGCCTACGCCGAGACCCACCCGGACGAGGCCCGGCAGATCGTCACGACGTACACGAAGATCCCGGCGGCGGTGCTGGAGAAGGTCATCCTGCCGAAATGGCCGGCCGAACCGAACCGCCCCTCCATCGAGGCCCTGATGAAGCTCGGCGAGGAGGACGGCCTCTTCAAGAAGACGCCCGACCTGGACGCCCTACTGCCGTGAGCGACACAGCCGTGAGGGACACGGACGCATGAGAGGCGTGAACGTCGCACTCGGTGCGGCCGGACTCGCGGCCTTCCTCGCCCTGGGCGAGGCGGTGCCGCGGCTCGGCCTGGTCAAGGAGGCCTACTTCCCGCCGACCAGCCGGATCGTCTCGGCCCTGTGGGACGAACTCTCCGACGACGTCTTCTGGCGCGCGCTCGGCGACACCCTCACCGGCTGGGCGCTGGGCCTGGCCATCGCGGTCTGCGCCGGTGTCGTCGCCGGCGTGGTCGTCTCGGTGGTGCCGTATCTGCGTGCCGCGACGGCCTCGACGATCGAGTTCCTGCGCCCCATCCCTTCGGTGGCGCTGATCCCGCTGGCGGTGCTGCTCTACGGCACCGAACTGAGGTCGGTGCTCCTCCTCGTCGTGTACGCCTCCTTCTGGCAGGTGCTGATCCAGACCCTGTACGGCGTCCAGGACGTCGACCCGGTCGCCGAGGAGACGGCGCGCTCGTACGGCCTCGGCACCTGGGCGCGGGTGCGCCATGTGCTGTGGCCGACCGCGCTGCCGTACGTCATGACCGGGGTGCGGCTGGCCGCGGCCGTGGCCCTGATCCTGGCGATCACCGCCGAACTCGTCATCGGCGCGCCGGGGTTGGGCCAGCAGATCGCGGTGGCGCAGACCTCGCAGGCGGTTCCGGAGATGTACGCGCTGATCGTGGTCGCGGGGCTGCTCGGGCTGGTCATCAATGTCGGCGCGCGCACGGTCGAGCGGTGGGCGCTGGCCTGGCACCAGTCGGTGCGCGGGGAGGTGGCGGTGTGATCGGGCGTCTGCTGCTGAGGCTGGTCCTCGTCGTGGCGCTGCCCGTGGTGCTGGTCGCCGTGTGGTGGGCGGCGTCGGCGGGCAGCACGGATCCCTTCTGGCCGCCGCTGCGGACGATCCTCGACACCTTCCCGGACGTCTGGACCGCCGCCCGGCTGCGCACGGACGCCGTGCCGAGCGTGCTGCGGCTGCTCGCGGGCTACGCGACGGCAGCCGTCGTAGGCGTCGCGCTCGGCACGGTCATCGGCTCGTACCGCACGGTGCGCGCGGTGTGCGAACCGGTCCTCGAGTTCCTGCGGGCCGTTCCGCCGCCCGTGCTGGTCCCGGTCATCATGCTCTTCGCGGGCATCGGCGACACCATGAAGATCGTCGTGATCGCGAGCGGCTGCGTCTGGCCGATCCTGCTCAACACCGTGGAGGGTGTGCGCGCGGTCGACTCGGTGATGCTGGAGACGGCACGCTCGTACGGTGTCACGGGCGTCGCCCGTCTGCGTCATCTGGTGCTGCGGTCCGCGAGCCCGCAGATCTTCGCCGGGCTGCGTCAGGCGCTGTCGATCGGCATCATCCTGATGGTCATCAGCGAGATGTTCGCGGCCAACAACGGCATCGGGTTCACCGTCGTCCAGTTCCAGCGCAGCTTCGCGGTCCCCGACATGTGGACCGGGATCCTCGTCCTGGGCCTGCTCGGCTTCCTGCTCTCCGTCGTCTTCCAGCTGGTCGAGCGCCGGGTGCTCGGCTGGTACCACGGTCTGCGCGCGACCACCCGGCGGTCCTGAAGGGGCGGGTCCATGCTCGATGTACGCGGCCTGAAGAAGGTCTACGAGGGGTCCGGCCGGCGGGTGGAGGCGGTGCGCGACCTCACCTTCACCGTCGAGCCGGGCGAACTCGTCTGCCTCGTCGGCCCGTCGGGCTGCGGCAAGACGACCCTGCTGAAGTGCATGGGGGGACTGCTCGCGCCGACCGGTGGTGAAGTGCTGCTGGAGGGGCGGCGGGTGACCGGTCCCCCGCCCGGGATGGCCTTCGTGTTCCAGGAGTACGGGCGCAGCCTCTTCCCCTGGATGCGGGTCGGCGAGAATGTCGAACTACCGCTCAAGCAGAAGGATTTGACGAAGTCCAGGCGTCGAGAGCTGGTGCGGGACGCGCTGGAGTCGGTGGGCCTCGCGGATGCCGTGGGGGCGTATCCGTGGCAGTTGTCCGGCGGAATGCAGCAGCGGGTGGCCATCGCGCGGGCGCTGGCGTACGAACCTCGTGTGCTGCTGATGGACGAGCCGTTCGCGGCGGTCGACGCGCAGACCCGAGCCGAGCTGGAGGACCTGGTCCGGGGGCTGTGGCGGCAGCGCGGCATCACGATCCTGTTCGTCACCCACGACATCGACGAGGCCGTCTATCTGGGCGAGCGGGTGATCGTGCTGTCCGCCTCCCCGACCGTCGTACAGGAGCAGCTGAAGGTCGAACTGCCCTCCGAGCGCGACCAGTTGCACACCCGCGTGGACCCGCGCTTCGCCGAGCTGCGTACCCATGTGTACGAGCAGATCCAGGCGGCGAAGCGCGGGGGCATGCGCGACGCGGTCACGAAGTCAGATACGCCTCCACCTCACTGAACTGCCCCGCCGGCCAGCCGGTGTTGGCACTCACGGCCAGCCGCAGGTGGCGCAGGCTGGTGCCGCCGGGCAGGGCGACGGTGACCGTGTTGCCGGTGGCCGGGTCGAAGCGGTAGCCGGTGGCGCCGACGACCGTCGAGTAGTTCGAGCCGTCGGTGCTGCCCAGCACCGTGACGGTCTGGGTACGCGCGCCCCACGCCGAGGACGGCGGCAGCTTGAGCACCAGCCGGCGGACCGCCTCGCTGGAGCCGAGGTCGACCGTCAGGGACTGCGGGAAGGCGTTGTTGCTGGACTCCCAGTAGCTGTTCGCGTCGCCGTCGACGGCCTTGGCCGGGGTGTAGACGTCCTGCGAACCGGTCGCGGTGGCCGGACGGCCCTTGGCGAGGTTGCGCGCGGGGTCGGGGTCGGGGTTGCCCTGGCCGGGCTGCGGCCAGGTCGAGCAGTCCGACCAGATGCTGGACCATCCGGAGTTGCCGCCGCCGTCGGTGAGGGCGAAGGTGCCGGAGCCGGACGGGTAGGGGCAGTTGTAGATTCCGGCCGCGCCCACGCCGCTCGCCGTGACGTTGCGGAAGGTGGCGGCGCCCTGGGTCTCGGCCTGGACGACGACCGTGCCGGTGTTGCGCACGGTGGCGCCGTCGACGGTGATGTTCTTCGCCGCGAAGCCGCGCCCGCTGCCCGACACGAACTCGAAGGCGCTGTACGGGCTGTCGGTGATGGTCGTGTCGGTGATGCGGACGTTCGCCTCGATGGCGCTGTCGTAGGAGTCGACCCTGATGGCGCCCATCGGGTGGTTCCAGTTGGGGTTCATCGCGCCGGTGCGGACCAGGGTGTTGCCGTCGACTGTGATGGTGCCGGACAGCGGGTGGAAGGGGTCGAGGAACTTCTGGTTGGAGATCGCGATGCCGCTGCCGAGGGCGTTGGTGTCGGAGATCAGGTTGTCCTTGACGGTGATGTCGGTGCCGCCGTAGATCGCGATGCCGTTGGCGAGGTTCGGCTGGGTGATCGTGTTGTTCTCGAAGCTGCTGTTGGTGTCCGGGGCGTACAGCGACCACATGGCGAGCGCGTCGTCGCCCTGGTTGCGCAGGAAGTTGTGGCGGACCCTCACCCCGCGCGCGTTGCCGTTGAGGTTGAGTCCGTCGGCGGTCATGTCGAGGAAGCGGTTGTTCTCGACGACGAGGTTGTCGTTGTTGCCCAGCAGCCAGAGGCCGACCTTGAGGTGCTGGAGCCACATGCCGGAGACCGAACTGTTCGGCCCCAGCGACCCGTTGACGAAATTGTCGGGGTTGGAGTCGACGCGCTCGGTGACCTCGCCGATGACCGCGAAGTTCTTGATGTGGACGTTGCCGGAGGAACTGGACTGGTCGATGAAGCGGGAGGTGTGCACGACGGTGTGCCAGTGGCCGGCGCCCTGGAGGGTGACGTTCTGGACGCCGCTCAGCGAGGACGTCAGCTTGTAGTCCCCCGGCGGAATCCAGACCACTCCTCCCTGGGCGGCGGCGATGGCGTCCCGGAAGGCCTGGGTGGAGTCGCCGTTGCCGGTGGGGTCGGCACCCTTGGAGACGACGGACACCGATCCGGCGGGCTGCCCGGCGGGACCGGCGGCCTGTTCGAAGTCGGCGACGTCGACGGTGACCTGGACACCGGTCGCCTGGACGGCCACCTTGTCCCCCGCCTGCACGTTCTGGCCGAGCAACAGCCGGGCGTTGTCGTAGAAGTGGTGCGTCTTGGCACCCGGGATCCAGCCCGTGTCGACGTAGGAGTACTTCGAGGTGACGGGCAGGGTCTTCGCGATCTTCTGACCGTTGACGTACACGTCGAGGCTGCCGGACTGGCCGTCGGGGACGCTGTAGGCGAGGTTCACCGCGTTGGCCGCCCGCGGGACCGTGAACTCGACACGCTGGCCGGCGGCGAGACGTACGGCCTGGCGGCCGGAGGCCTCCGACGCGAGGGTGCCCTGGGTGTGGTCGGGGCCGATCCTGGCGCCGGTCGTGGTGGCGGACTCGGCCTCGACCGAGGTGAAGGGCACGGTGGCGCCGGACGCCGCCCGGGCGGCGGGGGCCGTCGCGGTGACCAGGCCGGCGGCGAGAGCGACGACCACCGCGGTTGGCATGATCCTGACACATCTGCTGGTGCGCTGCATTGCTGATCCCTTCGTGGTGGGGGTACGGGGATAGCGGGCCGCGGTCTCAGGCGCGCAGCCAGACCGCGGTGTCCTTCGGCAGCCGCCCGTCGGCGTCCAACGGGTCGCTGGCGAGCAGGAGTTCGCGGGCGGACGGCAGCTCGGCGGGCTCGTCCGCGAGGTTGACCACACAGGTCACACCGGGCGCCCGGGTGAAGGCGAGCACGCCGTCCGGCGAGGGCAGCCAGGTGAGCGGGCCGTCGCCGAACACCGGGCGGAGCCCGATGGCCTCGCGATACAGGTTGAGCATCGAGCGCGGGTCCGCTGCCTGGCGGTCGACCGCGTACGACGCCCAGTCGGCGGGCTGGGGCAGCCAGGGCTCCTCGCGCGACCCGAATCCCGCGTACGGCCCGTCGGCCGCCCAGGGCAGCGGTACCCGGCAGCCGTCCCGGCCCGGGTCGGCGCCGCCGGAGCGGGCGTGCATGGGGTCCTGGATGCGGTCGAGCGGGATGTCGGCCTCGGGCAGGCCCAGTTCCTCACCCTGGTACAGGTAGACGGCTCCGGGCAGGGCGAGCGACAGCAGGGCGGCGGCGCGGGCGCGCCGGGTGCCGAGAGCCAGGTCGGTCGGGGTGCCGAAGGCCTTGGCCGCGAAGTCGAAGCCGGTGTCCTCGCGGCCGTAACGGGTGACCGTGCGGGTGACGTCGTGATTGCACAGGACCCAGGTCGCGGGGGCGCCGACCGGCGCGTGCTCGGCGAGGGTGGTGTCGATCGACGCGCGCAGCCGCTCGGCGTCCCAGGGGCAGGACAGGAACGCGAAGTTGAAGGCGGTGTGCAGCTCGTCGGGGCGCAGGTAGCGGGCGAAGCGCTCGGGGTCGGGGAGCCAGACCTCGCCGACGAAGACCCCGTCGTGCTCGTCGGCGACGGTCCGCCAGGAACGGTAGATGTCGTGGAGTTCGTCGCGGTCGACGAAGGGGTGGGGGCCGGGGGTGTCGGCGAGGTCGGTGAGCGCGGGGTCCTTGGCGAGCAGCGCGGCCGAGTCGATGCGTACGCCGGCCACGCCTCGCTCGAACCAGAAGCGCAGGATGTCCTCGTGCTCCTGACGGACGACGGGGTGGGCCCAGTTGAGGTCGGGCTGTTCGGGGGTGAAGAGGTGGAGGTACCAGTCCCCGTCGGGCAGCCGGGTCCAGACCGGCTCGGTGGAGCCGACGAACTGCGAGGGCCAGTCGTTGGGCGGGAGTTCGCCGCCCGGGCCGCGTCCGGGCCGGAAGTGGAACAGCTCGCGCTCCGGGCCGCCCTTCAGCGCCGCCTGGAACCAGGGGTGCCGGTCGGACACATGGTTCGGCACGATGTCGACGATCGTGCGGATGCCCAGCTCACGCGCCTCGGCGATGAGTTTCTCCGCCTCGGCGAGGGTGCCGAACGCCGGGTCGATCGCGCGGTAGTCGGCGACGTCGTAGCCGCCGTCCTTCATCGGAGAGACGTACCAGGGCGTGAACCACAGGGCGTTCACGCCGAGTTCGGCGAGATACGGCAGCCGGGCGCGGACGCCCGCGAGGTCGCCGGTGCCGTCGCCGTCGCCGTCAGCGAAGCTGCGGACGTAGACCTGGTAGATGACGGCGGAGCGCCACCACGGTGCGGCGGCAGGACGGGGCTGTGCCACGGTGCGGCCCTTTCTGTCGGAAGGATCGAGGACAGGGCGTTCTCAGCCCTTGGTGCTGCCCGCGCCGATCCCGGCGATGATGTGCCGCTGGAAGACCAGGAACATGGCGACCATGGGGATGCTGGCGATCACCATCGCGGCGATGAGCACGGTCAGCGGGATGTTCTGCGACAACTGGACGAGCGCCACGCTGATCGGCTGCTTCTCGGTGTCGGAGAAGACCATCAGCGGCCACAGGAAGTCCTGCCACACGGCCACCAGCGCGAAGATCGAGACCACGCCCAGCACCGGCCGGGACATCGGCAGCACGATCGACCACAGGGTGCGCAGCTTCCCGGCGCCGTCGATCTCGGCGGCCTGAAGGACATCGCGCGGGAGCTGGTCGAAGAACCGCTTCAGCAGATAGAGGTTGAAGGCGTTGGCGACGGCCGGCAGCCAGATGGCCAGCGGGTCGTTGAGCAGCCCGAGGTCCGCCACGGTCAGGTACTTCGGGACGACCAGCGCCTGGGCCGGGACCATCAGGGTGGCGAGGATGCCGCCGAGGAGCACCTTGCCGAAGACGGGCCGCAGCTTGGACAGCGCGTAGGCGGCGGCCGTGCAGAACACGATCTGGAACAGCCAGGCGCCGGCCGCCTGGACGACGGTGTTCCAGAGGTGGCTGGGCAGCTGCATCAGGTCCCATGCGTCGGTGTAGCCGCTGACGTGCCACTGCTCCGGGACGAGGCTGGGCGGCGTCCGCGCCACCTCGTCCGGTGACTTCATCGCCCCCGTCACCATCCAGTACACGGGGAAGAGGAAGGCGAGCGTGAACAGCAGGACCGTGCCGGTGAAGACCGACCAGTAGACGGCCTTGCCGCGCGGGCGGGCGAGCGCCGCCGGGGAGAGAAGGGTCCGGGTGGTCATGCGTCCTCCCCTTCGGTACGCGTCAGACGCAGGTACACGGCGGAGAAGGCACCGAGGAGTGCGAGGAGCATCACGCTGAGGGCGCAGGCGCCGCCGAAGTCGTTGTAGAGGAAGGCGTACTTGTAGATCAGGTACAGGACGGTGACCGTGGCGTTCTCCGGGCCGCCGCCCGTGATGACGAAGGGCTCGGTGAAGACCTGCATGGTGGCGATGATCTGAAGGAGCATCAGCATCAGGATCACGAAGCGGGTCTGCGGGATCGTGACGTGCCGGATGCGCTGGAGCAGGTTCGCGCCGTCGAGTTCGGCGGCCTCGTACAGCTCGCCGGGGACGGACTGGAGCGCCGCCAGATAGATCAGGACGGTGCCGCCCATATTGGCCCAGGTGGCCACGATCACCAGGGAGACCAGTGCCGTGTCGGCGCCGTTGGACCAGTTCGAGGTGGGCAGGTGCAGGAACCGCAGCGCCTCGTTGGCGAGGCCGGTTCCGGGGTCGTAGAACCACTTCCACAGCAGGGCGCTGACCACCGGCGGGATCATCACGGGCAGATAGACGACGACCCGGAAGAACACCTTGGCGTGCCTCAACTCATTGAGGACCAGGGCGAGTACGAAGGGGATGGCGAAGCCGATCAGCAGGGCGAGCAGCGTGAAGGTGAGCGTGTTGCGCCAGGCGGCGGAGAACTCCGGGTCGGCGAAGACGCGCGTGAAGTTGGCGGTGCCGACCCACTCGGGGTCCGATCCGGGCGTGTACTTCTGGAAGGCGATCACGACCGCGCGGATCGCCGGGTACCAGGAGAAGAGGGCGAAGCAGACGAGGCCGCCGACGAGGAAGCCGTAGGCACGCAGTTGGTCGGCGAGGCGGCGCCGCCCCCGGTCCCCTGCCGGGGGCGGCGCCTGCGTCGGACGGACCGCGATCTTCTCGACGGTCGCCCGCTGAGCCGTCTTGGTCATGGTCCGTCAGCCCCGCGCCAGAATGCTGTCGATCTTCCCGGACGCGTCCTCGAGGAGCTGGTCGATGTCGGCGTCCTTCTTGGTGAGGACGGCGGAGACGACGCCGTCGAGGACGGAGTAGATCTGCTGCGCGCTCGGCGGCTCGATCTTCATCTCCAGGCTCTGGTTGCCGTCCAGGAAGGCCTGGTAGTTCTCCACCGGGACGTTCGCGTGGGCCTCCTTGACCTCCTGGTCCTTGGCGTCGGCGGCGCCGGTGAACAGGCGCGGCTCGGGCAGGCCGACCGGGGCGTCGGCCTTCTTGGCGCGGGCGTAGTCGCCGAGGAATCCCTTGCCCGGGGTCAGGAACATGTGCTCGAGCCACTTCAGGCCGGCGCGTATCTGCTCGGGGCCGGCCTTCTTGTTGAACATGTAGCCGTCGCCGCCGATGAGCGTGCCCTCTCCGCCGGGCATGGGGGCGAGCGCGAGGTCCTTGTAGTTGCCGCCCTTCTCCTTGACCAGGATCGGGATGTTGTCGGGCGCGGAGAGGTACATGCCGAGCTTGCCGGAACCCATCATCTGCTGGACGTCGTTGATGACCAGGAGCTGCTTGCTGCCCATCGAGTCGTCGGTCCAGCGCATGTCGTGCAGGTTCTGGAGGACCGCGCGGCCCTCGGCGGTGTCGACGGTGGCCTTCCTCCCGTCGGCGCTCACCACGTCCCCGCCCTGTGAGTAGAGCTCGGCGGTGAAGTGCCAGCCGCCCTGGTTCTGGGCGCTGTAGTCGGCGTATCCGATGGTTCCGTCGCCCAGTGCGGCGATCTTCTTGGCGGCGGCCCGGAGCTCTTCCCAGGTGGCCGGGGGCTTGTCGGGGTCGAGGCCGGCCTTCTCGAAGAGCGCCTTGTTGTAGATCAGGCCCATCGAGTAGCCGGTGCGCGGGACACCGTAGATCTTGCCGTCGACGGTGTAGATGTCGCGCAGCTGCTGCTGGATGGTGCCGTAGCTCTTCAACTCCTTGACGTACGGGGTGAGATCGGCGGCCTGGTTGATGTCGACGACGTGCCGGGCGTCGGTGAAGTACGTGTAGAAGACGTCCTCCATCTGCCCGCCGGCGAGCTTGGCGTCGAAGGTCTTCGGGTCCTGGCAGGGGAACGCGTCGTGCGCGACGACGTCGATGTCCGGGTTGGCCTTCTCGAAGGCGGCGATGTCCTGCTCGAAGAACTGGCGGTCGACCTTGGCGCTCTTGGGCGGCATGCAGTTGACCGTGATGCGGGTCTTGCCGCTCGCCGAGTCGTCGTCGCCCGACCCGCAGGCGGAGACGGCGAGGGCGAGGGAGCAGACACTCAGCGCGGCGAAGGTACGGCGGAACCCGGTGCTTCTCATCGGTGGACCCCTCTGGGCAGGAGCGGTGGGCGCCGCACACTCAAGCACCGGCGACAGCTCTTCGCAAGATGTCGCGTAGAATTTGCAATTATTCGACAGAGATGTGGATCTCAGCGACGAGGTGCCTGGGCCGTCGAGCCGCGCACCACGAGCTCCGGTTCGAACAGCAACTCGTCGGCGGACACGGCGCGGCCTCCGATCTGCGCGTTGAGGAGTTCGACCACGGCCCGGCCCATGGCCTCGATCGGCTGTCGCACGGTGGTCAGCGGCGGTTCCGTGCAGTTCATCAGCGCGGAGTCGTCGTAGCCGACGACCGAGATCTGCGACGGGACGTCAAGTCCCTTGCGCCGAGCGGCCCGTACGACCCCCAGCGCGAGTGGGTCGCTGGCGCAGATGAACCCGGTGACGCCCCGCTCGATGAGCCGGGTGGCGGCGGCGTGGCCGCCCTCGATCGAGAACATCGCGCGGGCGACACGCTCGTCGGGCAGCTCTCCGGCGAGCGCTCGCGCCGCGGCCAGCTTCCGCGCGGACGGCACATGGTCACCGGGCCCGAGGACCAGCCCGATCCGCTCGTGCCCGAGTGAGGCCAGGTGTCGCCACGCCTGTTCCACGGCCACGGCGTCGTCGCAGGACACGCCGGGGAAGCCGAGGTGCTCGATGGCGGCGTTGACCAGCACCACGGGGATGTTGCGGTCGGCGAGCTCCTTGTAGTGGTCGTGCGGCGCGTCGCTCTGGGCGTACAGACCGCCGGCGAACACGACGCCGGAAACCTGCTGTTGCAGCAGCAGGTCCACGTAGTCCGCTTCGGAGACCCCGCCCTTGGTCTGTGTGCACAGCACGGGGGTGAGCCCGAGCTGGGCCAGCGCCCCGCCGATGACCTCGGCGAACGCCGGGAAGATGGGGTTCTGCAACTCGGGCAGGACGAGCCCGACGAGCCGGGCGCGTTCGCCGCGCAGCTGTGTGGGCCGTTCGTAGCCGAGGACGTCCAGGGCGGACAGCACCGCCTGCCGGGTGGCCGCGGAGACACCGGGCTTGCCGTTCAGCACCCGGCTGACCGTGGCCTCGCTGACCCCGACCTTCTTCGCCACTTCAGCAAGTCGTCGCGTCATGAACGCAAGAATAGCGCAAGAAACGCAAGCCGCTTGCGTCGTGGCGCCTCTGAGCGGTGACGCTACTTCTTCGCCGCCCAGAGCCCGCGAACGTGTCCCAGATGACGGGTCATGACCTCGCGTACGGCCTTCTCGTCGCGGGCGATCAGCGCGTCGAGGAGTTCGAGGTGCTCCTCGGCGGAGGCCAGCAGGCGGCCGGCCTCGACGAGTGCGGTGAGCCCGTAGAGGCGGGAGCGCTTGCGGAGGTCGCCCACGACCTCGACGAGGTGGGCATTGCCCGCGAGGGCGAGCAGCCCGAGGTGGAAGCGGGTGTCGGCCTCGACGTACGCGATGAGGTCGCCGGCGACCGCGGCCTGGACGATCTCCCGGGCGGCCGGGCGCAGCGCCTCCAGGGACACCTTGTCGCCGGTCCCGGCCAGCTCGACCACGGTGGGGATCTCGATGAGCGCCCGGATGTGCTTGTACTCGTCGAGCTGCCGCTCGGAGACGGCCGTGACCCGGAAGCCCTTGTTGGGGACCGTGTCCATCAGGCCTTCCTTGACCAGGTCCAGCATGGCCTCGCGCACCGGGGTCGCCGAGACCCCGAAGCGGGCGGCCAGCGTCGGCGCCGAGTACACCTCGCCGGGGAGCAGCTCACCGGCGATCAGCGCGGCCCGCAGGGCGTCGGCGACCCGCTCCCGGTAGCTGCTCTTCCTGCCGCCCAGGGTGGGCAGCGCGGGGGCGGCTGCGGTGGCGGGGGCGCCGGTGCGCTGGGCGGGCATGGGTCTCCTAGCTGTGCAATATCACGTGTCACGTACTGGTAGCCCTCATTATCGTCGACGTTCACAGCACGAACCCGGCCGGGAACGGGTCCGACGGGTCGAGCAGGTACTGGGCGGTGCCGGTGATCCACGCGCGGCCGGTGAAGCTGGGCAGGACGGCCGGTCGGCCCGCGACCTCGGTGGTGCCGAGGAGGCGTCCGGTGAACCGCGTCCCGATGAAGGACTCGTTGACGAACTCGGTGTGCAGGGGCAGTTCGCCCCGGGCGTGCAGCTGTGCCATCCGCGCGCTCGTGCCGGTGCCGCAGGGCGAACGGTCGAACCAGCCGGGGTGGATGGCCATCGCGTGCCGCGAATGACGGGCGGTGGCGCCGGGGGCGAGCAGGTGGACGTGATGGCAGCCGTGGATGGAGGGGTCCTCGGGGTGGACGGGCTCCTCCTCGGCGTTGATCGCCGCCATGAGGGAGAGTCCCGCCGCGAGGATGTCGTCCTTGCGGGAGCGGTCGAAGGGCAGCCCGAACTGCTCCAGCGGCAGGATGGCGTAGAAGTTGCCGCCGTATGCCATGTCGTATGTCACCGCACGCCCGTCGGCCAGGGTGATCTTGCGGTCGAGGGCGACGGCGAAGGACGGGACGTTCTGGAGGGTGACCGCCTTCGCGGCGCCGTCCGCCACCGCCACCTCGGCGACGACGAGGCCCGCCGGGGTGTCGAGGCGGATCGTGGTGACCGGCTCGACGACCTCGACCATGCCGGTCTCGACCAGCACGGTCGCCACGCCGATCGTGCCGTGCCCGCACATCGGCAGATAGCCGGAGACCTCGATGTAGAGCACGCCCCAGTCGCAGTCGGGGCGGGTGGGCGGCTGGAGGATGGCGCCACTCATCGCGGAGTGGCCGCGCGGCTCGTTCATCAACAGCTGCTTGATGTCGTCGCGGTGCTCACGGAAGTACAGGCGCCGCTCGTTCATGGTCGCGCCGGGGACGGTCCCGATACCGCCGGTGATCACACGGGTGGGCATGCCCTCGGTGTGCGAGTCGACGGCGTGCAGGACGAGTTTGCTGCGCATGGGTCCAGCCTCGCCTTACGCCGGCCCCGCGGCCACGGCACGCTCGGTCGCGGCGCGGATGACGGCCGCCTGCTCCGGCAGCAGCGGGACCCTAGGTGGCCGGCAGCGTCCACCGTGCCGGCCGACCACGTCCATGGACAGCTTGATCGCCTGCACGAACTCGACCTTGGAGTCCCAGCGCAGCAGCGGGTGCAGCTGCTCGTAGAGCTTCCTGGCCGTGCCGAGGTCACCGGCGACGGCGGCGCGGTAGAGCTCCACGCAGGCGCGGGGCAGCGCGTTCGGGTAGCCGGCCACCCAGCCCTTCGCGCCTGCCAGCGCCAGCTCCAGCAGGACGTCGTCGGCGCCGATCAACAGATCCAGTTCCGGGGCGAGTTCGGCGAGCTGGTAGGCGCGGCGGACGTCGCCGGAGAACTCCTTGACCGCGTGGATGTGGCCCTCGCCGTGCAGCTTGGCGAGCAGTTCGGGGACGAGGTCGACCTTGGTGTCGACGGGGTTGTTGTACGCCACCACGGGGATGCCGGCCTTGGCGACCTCCTCGTAGTGCCACAGCACCGACCGCTCGTCGGCACGGTACGCGTTCGGCGGCAGCAGCATCACGGACGCACAGCCCGCGTCCCGCGCCTGTTCGGCCCAGCGCCGGGCCTCGGCCGAGCCGTAGGCGGCGACGCCGGGCATCACCCGCGAGCCGCCGATCGCGGAGACCGCCGTCTCCACGACCTTCGCCCGCTCCTCCGGAGTGAGCACCTGGTACTCCCCGAGCGAGCCGTTCGGTACGACGCCGTCGCAGCCGTTCTCGACGAGCCAGGCGCAGTGCTCGGCGTACTTGGCGTGGTCGACGCGGAGGTCGTCGTCGAGCGGGAGGGCGGTGGCGACGAGGACGCCGTGCCAGGGGCGGTGGTCGGTCATGGGGTTCCTCTCCGAGGGGCGGTGTCGTGCTGTCGGGCGAGTACGCCGAGCGGTACGGGCCTCGCGAACGGCCGCCGGGACGGCGTGGGTTCGCATCCGGCGAGCCCGGCGACCGCGGGCTCGCACACGCGTCCCTGGCACCAGCCCATGCCGGCCCGGGTCAGCAGCTTCACGGTGCGGAGGTCGCCCGCGCCGAGTCGGTCCACGGCCTCGCGGACGGCACCGGCGGTGACCTCCTCGCAGCGGCAGACGAGGGTGTCGTCGGCGACCGGCTCGCTCCAGTGCTCCGGCGGCGGATACGCGGCGTCGAGGGCGGCGGCGACCTTGCGAAGTCGCGTACGGGCCTTGGCCGCCGGGGTCCACCGCGCCGGGTCGGGGTCCGTGCCCTTCAGCCGTGCGGCGGCGGAGAGTCCGGCGAGGTGCCCCTCGGCCAGGGCGAGGGCCGAGCCGCCGATGCCGGTCGACTCCCCCGCCGCCCAGACGCCGGGCACGTCGGTGCGCTGCTCGTCGTCGACGGCCACCGTCGAGCCGTCCAGGCGGCAACCCAGCGTCTGGGCGAGGTCGGTGTGCGGGAGCATGCCGTGTCCGACGGCGAGGGTGTCGCACGCCAGCCGGCGTTCGGTGCCCTGCCGGACGCGCCCGTCGGCGCCGAGCGCGGCGACGGTGACCCCGGTCAGCCGGTCCTCGCCGTGGGCGCGGACGACCGCGTGGCGGCCGAGGAGGCGAACGCGATGACGCAGGAGACGGACCGCGTATCCGGCGCCCTCGGGCAACTTCGCGGCCAGCGACCGGCCGTGCCGTACGACGTCCCTGGCACCGGCCGCTTCCACGAGCGCCGCGACGTCGACGCCGGCCGCCGCGAGCCCGGTCGCCACGGGCAGCAGCAGCGGCCCCGTCCCGGCGACGACGGCCCTGCGTCCCGGCACCACGAGCCCGCCCTTCAGCATGGCCTGCGCACCGCCGGCGGTGACGACTCCGGGGAGGGTCCAGCCAGGGAAGGGGAACACCCGTTCGTAGCCGCCGGTGGCCAGGAGGACGGCGGCGCTTCGCACAACGACCGGCTCCCGCTGCTCGTCGCCGACCAGGGCGTGGACCGCGAAGCCGTCGGAGTCCCGTTCCACGGCCCAGACATGGTGACCGGGCAGGAACCGCACGGCACTCACGGCCGACGCGTCCCGGAGCCGCTCCCAGGTCCGCCACTGGTGATGCAGGGCCCGCGGGCGGCGAGCGCCGAGCCCCGACGCGGGCTGACGGTAGAACTGCCCGCCCATCTGCGCCGCCGAGTCCACGACGGCCACGTCCAGGCCCTGCCGGGCCGCCGCCACCGCCCCCGCGAGCCCCGCGGGCCCTGCACCGATCACCACGAGGTCAGCCGTCATGCCCCGTCCCCTCCTGCGTCCGGATCGCGTCACCCGGGTGGAGCGGCACCAGACAGGCCCGCTGGTTCGGGCGGTCGTTGACTGTGACCAGGCAGTCGAAGCAGACGCCGATGCCGCAGAACACGCCGCGTGGGCGCCCGCCGCCGCGGGTGGTCCGCCAGGAGGTGATCCCGGCGGCCCAGAGCGCGGCGGCGATCGACTGCCCGGGAAGTGCCTCGATCTCGCGACCGTCCAGGGTGACCGTGAAGGCCGGCCCCGGGTGGGCGTCGGCGAGGTCCAGCGGGGTTCTCATACGGCCTCCTCGGCGAAGCGGTCGGGACGGAACGGCGTCAGGTCCAGGTCGGGGGTCTTCTCGGTCAGCGCCTGTGCGATCAAGTGGCCGGTGCCGGTGGCCAGTCCGATGCCGGCGCCCTCGTGACCGCAGGCGTGGTGCAGGCCGGGCACGCGCGGGTCCGGTCCGACGGCCGGCAGATGATCCGGCAGGTACGGGCGGAAGCCCAGGTAGGCGCGCATCGCGTGGACGTCCGTCAGGAACGGGAACAGCCGCGTCGCGCCCGCCGCCAGCGCCCGTACGACGGGCAGGGAGAAGGTCCGGTCGAATCCGACGCGTTCCCGGCTCGCGCCGATCAGGATCGGGCCGGCCGCGGTGCCCTCGACCACCGGCGAGGTCTGCAACGCCGCCGAGTCGCCGGCGACGTCGGCCACGTAGTCGGCGGCGTACACCTTGTGCCGGACCTTGCGCGGGAGGGGCTCGGTGACCAGGACGAAGCCTCGCCGGGGCAGAACGGGGAGATGGGCGCCGGCCAGCGCGGCGAGTTCGCCGCCCCAGGTGCCGGCCGCGTTGACGACCGCCGGGGCGTGGATGTCGCCCCGGTCCGTGCGCACCCCGCGCACCGCGCCGTCGGGCGCGCGCAGGACGCCAGTCACCGTGCGGCCGGTGAACAGGCGGGCACCGGAGGCGCGGAGGAGGTGGGCGGCGGCCAGGGCGGGCATGACCTGGCGGTCCTGGGGGTAGTGGACGCCGCCCGGCAGGTCGGGGGCCAGATGGGGTTCGAGCTCGTACAGGGCGTCGCCCGCGACCGGTTCGGCGACGACCCCGGCGGCGCGCTGCCCGTCGGCGAACCCCTCCAGCGCCGTGAGTCCGGCCGCGGACGAGGCCACCACGACCCCGCCCTTCGCCTCGTACTCGACGGCCGGGCCGAACTCCCGCGCCAGCTCGCCCCACAGACGGCAGGACAGCAGCGCGAGGTCCAGCTCGGGGCCCGGTTCCTTGTCCGAGACAAGGACGTTGCCCTCACCGGCGCCCGTCGTACCGCCGGCCACCGGGCCACGGTCGACGAGGATCACGTCGAGCCCCGCCCGGCTCGCGTACCACGCACAGGCGGCGCCCACCATCCCGGCTCCGACGACCACGACGTCGCAGGTCAGTCGCTCGCTCACGCCAGTACTATGTCACACACCACTCTTCGAGGGAATGGCGCGAAGGCGGCCGGCGCAAGGGAATGGCGCGAAGGTGGTCGCGCAAGGCGGCCGGCGCAAGGCCGTGGAGCCGGCAAGGAAACGCGCTGTGCTGACGGGGCGCCGCCGGCGACCTGAACGCCGACGGTGCCCCGGTCAGTCCTCGGTGGCGGGCACCACGCGCAGGTGGGCCGCGCCGCGGCGCACCGCACGCACCCGGGGCCGGTCCCGGCGCACCTCGCGCAGCACCAGCGTCAGCCGGGTGTAGCCCATCTCCTGGAGAGTCCTGGGCGTCTCGTCGACGACCCGGCACTCGGTGGCACCCCAGCGCGGATCGGGATGCAGCAGGGGACGTACGGCGCCGTCCTGGGCGACTGCCCGCTCACCGACCGCGCGGCGCCAGTGCGGCAGTCCCTGCCGGTAGGCCGCCTCCATGATCGGATCCTGGGCGATCTCCCGCCGGATGGCCTGGAGCCCGTGGTCGTGGCCGTGCCGCTCCACGGCGTCCGCGAACTGGGCCAGCATCGGCAGGCACCAGCTGGACTCGTGGTCGCCGAGCACGGTGCTCGCGTCGGGGTGGAAGAGGACGAACCTGAGGAGGTTCTCGCCGGGCATGGCCGTCGGATGCGGGCCCACACCGCGGAAAAGTGACGCGAAAGCGGTGTTCGCCAGCACGACGTCCCAGCGGTGATCGAGAACGACCGAAGGGAAGGGCACGGCTTCCACGAGGCCGGCGAGGTCCCTCAGATACGCCTGGGCCTCGGGCCTCTCGGGGACGGGTCGCGGTACGGACCGCTGCCCACCTGCCTGATATGCCATCGGGAGGTCACCCCTCTTGCCTATGCGGCCTTCACGCGGCGCCCCGATCCTGCTGCCCCGGCCGGAGCCGTGTCAACTATCGTGGCATTTCGTGCCGGTTGACGGCTGAAATTGGCCACAGTTGTGGCGAGACCTGGATGTGAGTTCGAACTACCCGGTAATCTCCGTCGAGTTCACGGGAAGGGCTTGTGAGGAGCCTGTGAGAGACGTAGGAGATCTGTCGGTGACGGATGGCTTCGAGGGTCCGGGCGCCCCGCCGACGGCAGCGCTGCCAGGCGTCGTCGCCCGTGTCACCGCGCTCGCCGACCGGCTCGGCGTGCCGTACACGGAGGTCTTCGACACCAGCCGCCTGTCAGTAGCCTGCGGTGTCCCCGAGTCCGTGGTCAAGGCGTTGCTCGGCGGCCGCCCCGCCGGCGAGCCCGATGTGCAGGCCCGCTTCCTCCAGCGGCTGGACCTCCTGCGCCGCACCCGTCTCAAGCCCAACGGCCGCAAGTACACCCAGCAGGAGATCGCCGACGGCGCGGGCATGTCACGGCAGCAGGCCGGCGCCCTGATCAACGGGGACCGGCGCCCCACCATGGAGCACTGCGACGCCATCCAGCGCTTCTTCCGTGTGCATGCCGGATTCCTCACGGCCGAGGACCCCGAGGCGCTGGCGGGCGCCCTCCAGCGCGCCGAGCAGGACCTGCTCCAGAAGCTCGCGGAGCGCGAGGCCGCCCAGGCCGCGGAGGATCCGTTGGAAAGACTGCTTCAGGACCACGGCGTGCGCGGCATCGCCTGGCGGGCCGCGCAACTGCCCACCGACCAGCATCGCGACAAGGTCGCCGAGTGGCTGGACATGCTCCTGGAGAGCGTCAAGCGACCCGAGTCGTGATCCGGGGAGAACGGAGATCTGTGGGCATCGGTAGGGAAATGCGTCGCCTGTGCGGCGAGTTGGTCGCGGAGCTGACACTCCCCGCGCCGGCGGCGCCCGAGAACCTGTACCGCGCGCTGTGCGACGCGATGGGCAGACGCCGGGGCCGTCCCGTCCACTTCCGTACGGCCGCCTTCCCGCCCGGCACCGCCAGCGGCCTGTGGCTCGACATGGCCGACCAGGACCTGGTGGTGGTCGAGGAACGCACCGCGCCGGACCACCAGTTGGTGATCCTCGGTCATGAGCTGTGGCACATGAAGGCAGGGCACTGCACCGACAGCATCGAGGGCGCCAGCGTGGCGGCCCGGCTCCTGTGCAACGACGCCGACCTGCGCTCGACGGTGCTGAAGGTCGCCGCCCGCAGCCGCTTCGACGAGGCCGAGGAGAAGGAGGCGGAGAGCTTCGGCCTGTTACTGGCCAGCAAGTGCCGTACCTGGCTGGCGGACTCGTCGGCGCGCGGGCAACGGGACCATCTGGCGGGGCGGATCGAGGCGTCACTGGGTTACCTGGGGCCACAGGGCTGACGCTCCGTCGCCCGGAAGCGGTCCGAGGCAGGTCGGGTACCCCCGCTCGGGCGACGCCCGGAGCGGCGGACGAACCCGATTGTCAGTGGTGGACGGCAAGCTGGTGGTGCGCCCTCATGTGCGGGGCGTGACGCGACGACGCCGACTTGGGGAGAGCCGACCGATGCCCACCGCCGTACTGACCGATCGCGAGCGCACCGCAGTCCAGGCCTATCTGCGGCTGTTGCACACCGTACGAGCCGCGTTCGACGGTCCCCCCGGGAAGGGCCGACCACCCGTGGTACCGCCCGCCGTCCTCGCCGAGGCGGAAGAGGCGCTGGCGGCGGCCGGCCTGACGGGCAACGAGGAGGAGTTCTTCAAGCTGCTGACGAGCTGGTGCCCGGCGGAACCGTAGCGGACTCGCAGCGCGGGGGCCTCATGTGTGCGGCACGCTCACGGCGGTCGCCACCAGCCCCCGCTGGACCGTCCAGCGGCCCTCGAAGCCGTCGAGCCGGTGCTCGCCCACCCGGGGGCCCGGTACCAGGAGCCGGGCGCGGAACCCGCCGCTGTGCCGCTCACCGGGGTCGACGAAGACGTCGATGTCGGCCTCGGTGAAGTCCAGCCACTTGCCGGTGAGCGGGAACCACGCCTTGTAGACGGATTCCTTGGCGCTGAACAGCAGCCGGTCCCCGTGGAGGTCCGGGTGATCGCCCGCCAGACGGCGCAGCCGCTCCGCCTCGGCGGGCAGCGCGACGGCGGGCAGCACGCCCTCCGGGAGCGGCTGGTGCGGTTCGGCGTCGATGCCGAGGGAGGCCAGATCGGCGGCGCGGACCAGCGCGGCGGCGCTGTAGCCGTCACAGTGGGTCATGCTGCCGACGAGGCCGGGCGGCCAGCCGGGGGCGCCGCGCTCGCCGGGCAGGATCGGCTGCGGCGGCACGCCGAGCTTCTCCATGGCGCTGCGGGCGCAGGAGCGTACGACGGCGAACTCCCTGCGGCGCTTGTCGACCGCCCGGGCGACGACCGCCTCCTCCTCGGGGTACAGCGCCCCCACCTCGGCCTCGTCGTCGCCGTACGCCTCGACGGTGACCACCGGGTCCGGCAGCAGTTCCTCGATCAACGCGCCCCGTCCTCCTTGGGCAGAATCCGGCGCAGCCGTCCCGGCGGGTCCGGTCGCTTGCGCCACTCGCGGGGGTATCCCACCGAGACCTCCTCGAAGCGGACGCCCTCGTGCCAGGTGGTCCGGGGGATGTGGAGATGGCCGTAGACCATGGTCTCGACGCGGAATCTGCGGTGCCAGTCCGCGGTCAGCCGGGTGCCGCACCACATGGCGAACTCGGGATACCAGAGTACGTCCGTCGGGTGCCGGTCCAGCGGGTAGTGGTTGACCAGGACGGTCGGCAGGTCCTCAGGGAGCTCGGCGAGCCGGCGCTCGGTCTCGGCGACGCGGGCCTCGCACCAGGCCTCGCGGGACGGGTAGGGGTCGGGGTGCAGCAGGTACTCGTCGTTGCAGACGATCCCGGTGCCGTGGGCGTACCTCAGCCCCTCCTCCTTGGTGGTGCAGCCGGAGGGCAGGAAGGAGTAGTCGTACAGCAGGAACAGCGGCGCGACCGCCACCGGGCCGCCGGGGCCCTCCCAGACGGGGTAGGGGTCCTCGGGGGTCGTCACGCCCAGTTCCCGGCACAGCTCGACCAGGTGCTCGTAGCGGGCGACGCCGCGCAGGGTGACGGAGTCCTTCGGGTGGGTCCACAGCTCGTGGTTGCCGGGTGCCCAGACGACCTTGCGGAAGCGGCCGGCGAGCGTCTTCAGCGCCCAGCCGATGTCGGCGGCCGTCTCCGCCACGTCACCGGCGACCAGCAGCCAGTCGTCGTCGGAGCCGGGCCGCATCGCCTCGACGAGGGCGCGGTTCTCCTCGTACCCGATGTGCAGATCGCTGATGGCCAGCAGTTCTCCGGCACCGCCGACCGTCGACGTCACCCTGCGCCCCTTCCGGTCACACGGGATCCCGTACGGAATCCCGCCCCGTCTCTCACTCGGACGATCATACGAACGAGACCACGAGAACACACCGGCCCACACCGTCACAAGGGCGGATCACGTCGTCGCCGGGCGGGGAGCACCGGGACGGCCCGAGACGGTCAGGAAGCATCCGCAATTCCGTAACACGTACGTTGCACGCGGCACCCCTTGAAACCCGTATGATCGCCGCAACACCACGGCTTTGAACGTCCCTTCGCAAGGGGCGATTTGGTGTCCCTCCATTCACCTTGCCCGGGCACGGGTCTGCTTCGCCCTGCCCGCGAACCCCGAAAGGACGGCCCTGCATGGTCTCTCGCGTACGCGTCTGGCTCAACCGCACGTACGCGGAGAACGTCTTCTTCATGGATCAGCTGCGACGAAATCCCAGCGATCGGGCCGTGGAGATCCATGCGACGCACGGGGACGCCGACTCACCCGTGCTGGCCGCCGCAGACACCGCCGAGCTGGAGCCGGAGGGCCTGTCCCCGGCCGGGTACGTGGAGTACGCCCTCGCCCAGTGCCGGCGCAGGGGCATCGATGTGTTCGTGCCCCGGCTGCACCAGTCGGCGATCGTGGCGCACCGCGCGGACTTCGAGGCGCTCGGTACGGCGCTGCTCGCGCCCCCGCCGCAGGCCGTGGCGGTCTTCCAGGACAAGGTGATCGCGTACGAGGCCGTCCAGGCGGTCGGGGTGCCGGTGCCGCCGTGGTGGCGGGTGCGCAACGCCGACGAACTCCTCGCCGCCGTCGAGGAGTTGGAGGCGGCGGGTCACAAGGCCTGCTTCAAGCCCGCGTCCGGCGCGGGCGGGGTGGGCTTCCGGGTCATCACGCGCGCCCCCTTCTCGCTTCTGCACCTCAGCGGGTTCCCCACACCGTATGTGCAGCTGGATCTGGTGTTGGACGCGTTGCGCCGGGCCGACGAGCCGGTGGACTGGCTGGTCATGCCGCGGCTGGAGCAGCCGGAGGTGTCGGTGGACTGTCTCACCGGTCCGGACAACCGGGTGCGGCTGGCGATCGGCCGGGTCAAGAACGGCCGGCGTCGTGGGTTCACCCTGCACGAGCAGTGGCTGGAGCCGGCCCGGCTGATCGCGGAGGGGTTCGGGCTGCACTACCTGTCCAACATCCAGTTCCGGATGTTCGGTGAGACGCCGGTGCTGATGGACGTCAACACACGGCCCGCCGGTGGACTGCACCAGCTGTCGCTGTGCGGGGTCAACGTCCCTTGGCTGGCGGTGCAGTTGGCGCTAGGGGAGGACCCGGGCGAGGTGGTTCCGCCGTTCCTGGGGCAGGACTACACGGTGGTCTCGGGACCGCGGCCGGTGCGGCCCGTGTCCATTCCGCAGCAGCGGGCCGAGGAGACGGAGCCGTTGCTCCCCGCGGTGCCCTCGCCGGCGACGGTCGACCCGGTCGGGAGCGAGGCGGCCCAGGCCCTGCCGCTCTAGCCCCACTCAACGTTGCTATGGACCGATCTCGACGTCAGAGCTTGACAGCGGGATTGGTCCATACCAACTTGGTCTGCGCACTCTCTCAGCACCTGTGCACTCCCGAACACCCCACTTTTCCCAGGGAGATCACGTGCGCAACCAACCTCTCAGACGTCTCAGACATCGACTTCTCGCCCTGCTCGGCACCGCCGCTCTCGCCGTCACGGGAGCCGTCGCCCTCCCCGGTACCGCCCACGCGGCGAACGTCCTGACCAACCCGGGATTCGAGTCGGGCAGCCTCTCCCCCTGGTCCTGCACCGGCAACCTCGGCTCGGTCGTCTCCTCCCCCGTGCGCGCCGGGTCCAAGGCCCTTGCGGGGGCGGTGAGTTCGAGTGACATCGCCAAGTGCGGCCAGAGCGTCTCCGTGCGGCCGAACACGACCTACACCCTGAGCGGCTGGGTGCGCGGGTCCTACGTCTACCTCGGGGTGGACGGCGGCGCCTCCACATGGACGTCCTCACCGTCGGCGTACAGTCAGCTGTCCTTGTCCTTCACCACCGGTGCCGCACAGACCAGCGCGACGGTCTATGTGCACGGCTGGTACGCCCAGGGCACCTACTACGCCGACGACATCAGCCTCGACGGTCCCGGCGGCGGCTCGGACAGCCAGGCGCCCACCGCTCCGGGCAGCCTGCGCTCCACGGGCAAGACCTCATCCAGCGTGTCGCTCGCGTGGAACGCCTCGACGGACAACGTGGGCGTGACCGGGTACGACATCTACAGCGGGTCGAACCAGGTGCTCAGCGTCTCCGGCACCAGCGCCACGGTGAGCGCTCTGGCGGCGAGCACCTCGTACACCTTCACGGTGAAGGCGCGGGACGCGGCCGGGAACACCTCGCCCGCCTCCAACGCCGTCACGGTCACCACGGATACGGGCGGCGGTGGCGGTACCGGCTTCAAGCAGGCCGCGCCCTATCTGTACCTCGGCTGGGGCGACCCGCCGAGCGCGACCTCGGTGATGAGCGCGACCGGCGTCAAGTGGTTCACGATGGCGTTCATCCTGTCCTCCGGCGGCTGCAACCCGGCCTGGGACGGACAGCGTCCGCTGACCGGCGGCAACGACCAGAGCGTCATCAACTCCATCCGTTCGGCGGGCGGTGACATCGTGCCGTCGATCGGCGGCTGGAGCGGCAACAAGCTCGGGCCCAACTGCTCGTCGGCCGAGGCGCTCGCGGGTGCGTACCAGCGGGTCATCGACGCCTACGGGCTGAAGGCGATCGACGTCGACATCGAGAACACGGACGAGTTCGAGAACGCGACGGTGCAGGACCGGATCCTGAACGCCCTGAAGATCGTCAAGGCGAACAACCCCGGTCTGCGGACCATCGTCACCTTCGGCACCTCGACGACCGGGCCGACGTACTGGGGCAACCGGCTCATCGAGCAGGCCAGGGCGCTGAACACCGGGATCGACGTGTTCACGATCATGCCGTTCGACTTCGGCGGCGGCGCCGACATGTACGGCAACACCGTGAACGCGACGGAGGGGCTGAAGAACAAGCTGAAGTCCACCTTCGGGTGGGACGACGCCACGGCCTACGCCCACATCGGCATCTCCGGCATGAACGGCCTGTCCGACCAGCAGGAGCTGACCTCGCCCGCGACCTGGACCCAGATCCGGGACTGGGCCAACTCCCACCACATCGCCCGTCTCGCCTTCTGGTCGGTCAATCGCGACCGGCCGTGTCCGGGCGGCGGGGTGACGAGCAACTGCTCCGGGATCAGCCAGAACAACTGGCAGTTCACGTCCATCACGGCCGGGTTCACGGGCTGAGACAGAACTCTTTCCCGGAAGGGTGTATCAGGGCGCCGACCCCGCGCTCATAAGAGTGAAAGGGCAACGGGGGAACAACGGGGGAACGCGCCACCACGGGGGAAGTACGGGGGATTCGGGCCGGCCGGCGGCTGTCACGGGGGTGGCGGCCGGCCGGCCCGAGGCGTGTCGCGGGGTCAGAAGCGGCCCGACCCCCGGTACAGCTCCAGCTCCCCGTCCAACTCGACGGCGAGCACGGTGGCGTGCGGGTCGAGGTCGGCCCCGGTGGGCGGTTCGATCCAGAGCACCCCGGGTGTCTCGTGCAGGCCGCCGGTGATCCGGTGGGCCAGTTCGGTGCCGCTGCCCAGGACCGTGACCCGGCGGACCGAGCCGAGCAGCCCCCGGACGTTGATCTGCGCGCGCGGGGCGTCGAAGAGGACGAGGTAGAGCGTGCGGCGGTCCTTGGAGAGAGTGCTCGGGCCGTAGTGGTGGCCGGCCGGGAGGCCGCGCCCGGTTCCGTACACCGCCTCCGCGTGCTTGGCGATCCAGTCGCCCAGCCCCTCCAGGCGCTCGGCCTGCTCGGTGGGGATCGTGCCGTCCTCGCGTGGCCCGACGCTCAGCAGCAGGTTGCCGCCGCCGCCGATCGTCTCCGCGAAGTACCGGATCAGCTGGTCGACCGACTTGTGGTTGTGGTCGTGGTGCTGGTGGCCCCAGGAGTCGTTGATCGTCAGGCACAGCTCCCAGGGGCCGTCGGGCGGGACCACCGGGGCGCCCTGCTCGGGCGTGGCGTAGTCGCCCTCGCTCAGCATCCGGGCATTGAAGACGACGTCCGGCACCTCGGAGCGGATCAGCGCGGCCAACTCGTGGATCCGCCACTGCTCCTCGCTGCGGTCCCACTCGCCGTCGAACCACATCAGGTCGGGCTCGTAGCGGGAGGCGAGTTCGCGGATCTGGCCGTCCCGGTAGGCCAGGAAGCGTTCCCAGGCCGCCAGGTCCTCGAACTCGGCGGCGACCTCCGAGTAGCGGTTGTCCTCCAGTTCCGGCGGGCGGCCGGGCTTGCGGGTGGAGGCGTAGTCGGGGTGGCTCCAGTCCGAGTGCGAGTAGTAGAGCCCGACCTTGAGGCCTTGCTCGCGCAGGGCGTCGGCGTATCCGGCTATCAGGTCGCGGCCGACGTTCAGATCGCCGTACGCCGTGTCCCACAGGGCGACGCCGTCGTGGTGGCGGCTGGTCAGGACGGCGTACCGGGCGCCGGCCCGCGCGAAGAGCTTCGCCCAGTCGCGCGGGTCGTAGCGGGAGGCGGTGAAGCGGTCGAACTGGGACATGTACCGGTCGTACGGGACGATGTCGTCGTAGAACGACCAGGACTCCTGGACGCCGTCGACGGCGTAGATGCCCCAGTGGACGAAGATCCCGAGCTTGGCGTCGGTGAACCAGGGCTGTACGGCCATCAGTTCCCCTCGGCGCGCTGGAGGCGCAGGGTCAGCACCTGGAAGGGGCGCAGCGAGACCGCGACCCCGCCGTCGACGACGGCCGGCTCCAGCGGGCGCTCCAGGAGGTCGGTGATCTGGGCGCCGGCCAGCGGGAATCCGGTGCGCAGCACGCCCTGGGCCCGGCCGCCCCGGGACTCGTAGAGCCGTACGACGACGTCACCGGACGCGTCGTCGGCCAGCTTGACCGCCTCGACGGTCACCCCGTCGCCGTCCACGGAGACGACCGGCTCGGGCGCGCCCGCCGCGTCCGCCACGCGCAGCGGGAGGTTGAGGGCGTAGCCCTCGGCGACGGCGTCCTCGATGCCCGCACCCGGGAGCAGGGAGTAGGTGAAGCGGTGCATGCCCTGGTCGGCCTCGGGATCCGGGACGCGCGGGGCGCGCACCAGGCTGAGGCTGACCCTGGTCGTCGTTCCGCCGTCCTCGCGGACCGTACGGGTGACGTCGTGGCCGTACGTCGAGTCGTTGATGACCGCGACGCCGTAGCCGGGCTCGGCGATGTGCACCCAGCGGTGGCCGGAGACCTCGAAGCGGGCCGCCTCCCAGGTGGTGTTGGTGTGCGTGGGCCGCTGGATGTGGCCGAACTGGATCTCGGCGGAGGAGTGCGGGGCGCGGATGTCGACCGGGAAGCCCGCCTTGAGGATCTTCTCGGCCTCGTGCCAGTCGATCTCGGTCTCGAAGTCGATACGGGGGCTGCCGGCGCGCACGGTGACCGTCTGGGTGAGCTTCGAGCCCTTGCCGAAGGAGCGCTCGACGCGGATCGCGCCGATCAGCGGGTCCTCCTCGACGACCGTGACGGAGGACGCGTCCAGCAGGTCCCGGTAGCGGTTGCGGTAGTGCTTGTCGATGTCCCAGGCGTCCCAGTAGTTGGGCAGGTCGGTGTGCAGGCGGAGCAGGTTGCCCTTGTCCGCGAGGACTTCGCGGTTCGCCCGGAGGTCGAAGACGGACGCCAGGGTGCCGTCCTCGGCGATCTCGACCCGGACCAGGCCGTTGTCGAGGACCCGGCCGGAGACGGAGACGGGCTGCGCGGGCCGTGCCGGCGCGAGGGGCGCGCTGCCGTTCGCGGGCACCTGCACGTACGCCGGGGCGCCGTCGGCCGTACGGACCACCTCGGCGCGCTCGTACGGGCTGGTGTTGAAGACCCGGGTCCCTCCCCCGCCGAGCGCCGCGACCGCCTCGGCCGTCAGCGCCTCCAACTCCTCTGCCACCCGGGCGTATTCGGCCTCCGCCTCGCGGTGCACCCAGGCGATCGAGGAGCCCGGCAGGATGTCGTGGAACTGGTGCAGCAGGACCGTCTTCCAGAGCCGGTCGAGCTTGTCGTACGGGTAGGTGTAGCCCGGCGCGTGCAGCGCGGCGGTCGTGGCCCACAACTCGGCCTCACGCAGCTTGTGTTCGCTGCGCCGGTTGCCCTGCTTGGTGCGGGCCTGGGAGGTGTAGGTGGCGCGGTGCAGCTCCAGGTAGAGCTCGCCGTTCCAGACCGGGGCGTCCTCGTACTCGGCGCGGGCCTTGGCGAAGAACTCGTCGGGGTGCTCGACGACGACCTTGGGCGAGCCTTCCAGGTCGGCCAGCCGGCGCGCCCGTTCCATGATCTCGCGGGTCGGGCCGCCACCGCCGTCGCCCCAGCCGAAGGGGGCGAGGGAGCGCGTACCGCCGCCCTTCTCCTGGTAGTTGCGGACCGCGCGGTCCATCTCCTCACCGCTGAAGCGGGCGTTGTAGGTGTCGACCGGCGGGAAGTGGGTGAAGATGCGGGTGCCGTCGATGCCCTCCCACCAGAAGGTGTGGTGGGGGAACTTGTTGGTCTGGTTCCAGGAGATCTTCTGGGTCAGGAACCACTCGTTGCCGGCGAGCTTGGCGAGCTGCGGATAGGCGGCGGTGTAGCCGAAGGAGTCCGGCAGCCAGACGCCCTTGGTCTCGACGCCGAAGTGCTCGATGAAGAACCGCTTGCCGTGGATCAGCTGGCGGGCGATGGCCTCGCCGCCGGGCAGGTTGCCGTCGGCCTCGACCCACATGCCGCCGACCGGCGCCCACTGGCCCTTCTTCACCGACTCCTGGATGCGCGCCCACACGTGCGGGTAGTTGTCGCGCACCCACTCGTACTGCTGGGCCTGCGAGCAGGCGAAGATGAAGTCCTCGTACTCGTCCGCGAGGGACGTGACGTTGGAGAAGGTGCGGGACGTCTTGCGCTTGGTCTCGCGGATGGGCCACAGCCAGGCGGAGTCGATGTGGGCGTGGCCTACGCCGGAGACGGTGTGCGCGCTGGCGTGGGCGGGGCGGGCGAGGACGGGCGCGAGCACCTCGCGCACTGCCGTGGCGCTCCCGGAGATGTCGTCCAGGTCCAGGACGTCCATCGCCCGGTCGAGGGCGTGCATGATCTCGTGCCGGCGTGGTTCGTGCTCGCCGAGGTGGACCATGAGTTCGCGCAGCACCTGGAGGTCCAGGTCCAGGTGCCAGACCTCTTCGTCCAGGACGGCGAGGTCGGCGCGCTGGAAGGTGTAGAGGGGCTTGTCGCCCGCGGTCAGGACGTCGCCGAGCGGGGTCGGGGCGGCGAAGTCGTTGGCCAGGATGTCGGGGTTGGAGGCGGCCTCGACGAGGTAGTCGATCTCCTCGCCGCCCCTGGCCGGGTTGCCGATCGGCACGTACTGGTTGAGCGGGTTGACCGCCTTCAGGGGCCTGCCGTCGGGCAGGTGGACCAGGGCTTCGGCCTGGTTGCCGGGCCAGTCGCTGACGAAGCCCAGGTCGATGACCGCCTCGACCCGTCGTCCGGCCCACTCGGCGGGTACCTGTCCGCGCATCCGGAACCAGGTGGTGCCCCAGGGCGGGCCCCAGGGCGTGTCCATCGCGAAGGGCTCGTACCGGGCGGCCGCGGCCTCCTCGAAGGAGACCGGCTCACCCGGCGCCTGCCAGGCCTCGACCCCGAACGGGACGGTGGCCGAGTAGATCGCGGGCTTGATGCGCTGGTTGTGGACGCGCTCGACGCGTTCCTCGATCCGGCGGCGTTCGTCGTGCATCAGTGTCTCCAGAGAGGGAGAGAACGGAGGGGAGGCGAGGGCGGGCAGGGCGAGGACGGACAGACTGGGGAAAGCACTGGAAAGCGCTTTCGCGGGTGAGCGCTACTTAAGGTACGCCAGCCCCGGATGGACCGAGGAGTACCCCTCGACCAGCCTGCGGGCCACGTTGACCGAGTCGACCAGCGGGTGCAGCGCGAAGGCCTTCACCGCCGTGGTCCGCGAACCGGACTCGGCGGCGGCCAGCACCTCCCGCTCGACCGCCTTCACCGAGCAGACCAGCCCGGTGGCGTGGTCGGGCAGCGGGGCGACGGCGACCGGGTGGGCACCGTTGGCGTCGACCAGGCAGGGCACCTCGATCACGGCGTCGGAGTCGAGCACCGACAGCGTGTTCTGGTTGCGGACGTTGAGGATCAGGGTCGTGCGCTCGTCACGGGCGATGGCCCTCATCAGCGCCAGCGCCACCTTCTCGTAGCCGCCCGAGAGATCGTCGGCGTCGCGCTCGCCGGCGCCGGCGGTCTCCCGGTTCTCGGACATGTAGGTGGCCTCGCGCTCGGCGCGGGTGCGGTCCCAGATCTCCAGCGCGGAGGCACCCGGGTCGCGCATCCGCTCGTAGAAGCCGGCCTGCTGCTCGCGCAGGAAGGCACCGCGGGTCTTGTCGGCCTCCTGGTAGGCGCGGACGGCCTCGCGGTTGAAGTAGTAGTAGTGCAGATACTCGTTGGGGACGGCGCCGAGCGACTGGAGCCAGTCGACGCCGAAGAGCTTGCCCTCCTCGAAGGAGCCGAGCAGGTCGGAGTCGGCGAGCAGCCGCGGGAGTTCGTCGCGGCCGGCGACGCGCAGGCCGCGTACCCAGCCGAGGTGGTTGAGGCCGACGTAGTCGATCCACGCCTCGCCGGGGTTCTTCACGCCGAGCACGCGGGCGATACGGCGGCCGAGGCCGACCGGCGAGTCGCAGATGCCGATGACGCGGTCGCCGAGGTGGCGGGACATGGCCTCGGTGACCAGTCCGGCGGGGTTGGTGAAGTTGATGACCCAGGCGTCCGGCGCGAGACGGGCCACCCGCTGGGCGATGTCGACGGCGACCGGGACCGTGCGCAGGCCGTAGGCGATGCCGCCCGCGCCGACCGTCTCCTGGCCGAGGACGCCCTCGGCGAGCGCGACCCGCTCGTCGTCCGCCCGGCCTTCGAGGCCGCCGACGCGGATCGCCGAGAAGACGAAGTCGGCGCCGCGCAGCGCCTCGTCCAGGTCGGTGGTGGCGCTCACCTCGGGTGCGTCGGGCACCGCGGCGGCCTGTTCGGCGAGTACGCGGGTCACGGCGGAGAGCCTTCGGGCGTCCAGGTCGTGCAGCACTACGTGGGTGACCCGGCCCTCGGCCCGGTCCGTCAGGAGCGCCCCGTACACGAGCGGCACCCGGAATCCGCCGCCGCCCAGAATCGTCAGCCTCACGTCTGCACCTTTCCCGCCACGACGACCTCGACGCCCGCCTCCTGCAAGGAGGAATGCGTCACGGTGTCGACCGGCGCGTTCGTCACCACCACGTCCAGATCCTCGGGACCGCACACCTTCGCCATGCCGTGCCCGGGGAACTTCGCCGCGTCGGCGAGCAGGACGATCCTGTCGCTCGCCTTGATCATGGCCCGCTTGACCGGCACCTCCACCACCGTCGTGTCCATCACGTGTCCGCCCGGCCGCACTCCACTGGTGCCCAGGAACAGCCAGTCGGCATGCAGCTGACGCAGATTGTCCTCGGTGAGGAAGCCGACCAGGGAGCGGTACTCACGGCGGACCATGCCGCCGAGCAGCACCAGCTCGATGCCATCGTCGTCGGCGAGCTCCTCGTAGACCACCAGGTTGCTGGTGATCACGGTCAGCCGGCGGCCGTGCAGCCGGCGGGCCAGCCGGAAGGCGGTGGTGCCGATGTCGAGCAGCACCGACTGGCCGTCCTGGATCATCGCGGCGGCGCGTTCGGCTATGGCGTCCTTCTCGGCCACGCGCACCCCGGCGACCTCGGCGAAGGGCTGGTCGCCCTCCTCCACGACCGCGCCGCCGTGCACCCGCGTGAGCAGGCCGTCCTCCTCCAGTTTGAGCAGGTCACGGCGGACCGTGGCGGGGCTCACGCCCAGTTGCTCGGAGAGATCGGTCACGGCCGCGGGGCCGCCGGCGCGCAGCGCCCGCAGGATGAGTTGGTGTCGTCGTTCTGCCAGCACGGCGTGAACACTACTCGTCATCTTCAATCATCGCCATGCTCATTTCTGCTCGGGTATTGACCAATCTCCCGGAGCGGCGCACGATTCCGGTCACCGAAATGAAGAGTTTTGACGCGCTCTTCGAACGGGTCTCGAACGAGAGGACGTTCCCGTGGACGACGACCGGCCCGATGTGCTGCTGACCGGGCTGCTCTTCTACGACCTCGTTCTCACGGGGCTCGGGAAGCCGCCCACACCGGGCGAGGAGATCTGGACCGGCGGTATGGGCTGCGGGCCCGGCGGTATCGCCAACCTGGCGGTGGCGGCCGCACGCTTCGGTCTGAGGACCTCGCTGGCCACGGTGTTCGGCGACGACCTGTACGGCGAGTACTGCCGGGACATCCTGCGCGACCAGGAAGGCATCGACCTCTCGCTCTCCCGCACCGCGGACGGCTGGCCCACCCCCGTCACCGTCTCCCTCGCCTACGGCCACGACCGGGCGCTCGTCACCCACGGCCAGGAGCCCCCGTACTCGCAGGACGCGCTGATGGGCGACCCGCCCGAGGCGCGCACGGCCCTCGTGCACATCGAGGCCGAACCGCGCGAGTGGCTGGCCAAGGCCGCCGCGAACGGCACGCGGATCTACGCCGACGTCGGCTGGGACCCCACCCAGCAGTGGTCGACGGACCTCCTCGACCAGCTCGCCCTGTGCCACGCCTTCCTCCCCAACGAGACCGAGGCCATGGCCTACACCCGTACCGACAGCGCCATCGCGGCGCTCGGCACGCTCAGCGAGCTGGTGCCGGTGGCGGTGGTGACACGCGGCGGCGACGGCGCGGTCGCCGTGGACCAGGTGACCGGCGAGTACGCGGACGTGCCCGCCCTGAACGTCGGCGTACTCGACGCGACGGGCGCCGGGGACGTCTTCGGGGCGAGCTTCGTCGCGGCCTCGCTGGGCGGCTGGCCACTGGAGGAACGGCTGAGGTTCGCCGTGCTGGCCGCCGGGCTGTCGGTCCAGCGGCACGGCGGTGCCCTGGCCGCGCCCGGCTGGTACGGCGTCGACCGCTGGTGGCGCTCGCTGACCGATCCCGAACCGAAGCGGGCGTACGGCTTCCTGGCGGACCGCCTCCCGGCCGATCCCGGACCGCCCGTCGCGTACGCACCCGTCACCCCACCCGCACGGCAGCACTGAACTCCTCCTCCCCCCACGTGGACTCCCCCACATGCCCCTCTTCTGCGAAGTCCCGAAAAGATCCGAAAGGCGGTGGGAGCTGTGCGGCTCTCACGAAGAGGCCTGCTCCGCGCGGGCCTGGCCGGCACGGCCGCCACGGCGCTCGGCGGCCTGGCGTCCGGCTGTGCCGTTCCGACCGGTTCGACCGGCCGGAACATGGTCCTGTGGTACTGGGACGGCGGCCTCGGCGACACGGTCCTGAAGAACGCCAAGGCCCGCTACGACGCCGATGTCGACCTTCAGGCCATCAAGATCGGCGGCTACTACCGGTCCAAGCTGATCACCACGATGACCGGTCAGGCCCACGTCCCCGACATCGCGGGCCTCAAGGGCGAGGACATGGCGTCCTATCTGCCCAACGCGGACCAGTTCGTGGACCTGCGGACACTGGGCGCGGACAAGTACCGCAGCCAGTACCTGCCGTGGAAGTGGGACCAGGGCATCGCCGACGACGGCACGATGATCGGCTTTCCGATCGACTGCGGGCCGGTCGCGCACTTCTACCAGTACGAGGTCTTCCGCAAGGCGGGCCTGCCGTACGAACCGGCCGACGTCTCCAGGGAGTTGAACACCTGGGAGAAGTTCTTCGCCGCCGGTGAGCGGCTCGGCAGACGGATCCCGGGGACCTCGCTCCTCACCGACGTGCAGAGCGTCTTCGAGAACGTGGTCAACCAGGGCGCCAAGCGGTACGTCGACAAGGACCGCCACTTCATCGGCGACCAGGAGCATGTCCGTGACGCCTGGGCGCTGGCCGTCGAGGCGAAGAAGCGCAAGCTGGTCTCGAACCTCGTCACCGGCACCCCGGACCAGATATCGGCGGTCGACTCCGGCAAGCTGCCCAGCCAGCTCGGCGCCTCGTGGGCGACGTACGACATCAAGAACGGCAACCCGAAGACCAAGGGCAAGTGGCGCATCGCCGACATGCCCGTGCGGCCCTCCAACAACGGCGGCTCGTTCCTGTCGATCACCAAGGCGTGCCGGGAGCCGGAGCGGGCCTTCGAGATCATCACCTGGATGCTCGACGCGGCCAACCAGGCCACGGGTTACGTCGACGCGGGCCTGTTCCCCTCCACGCCCGCCTCCTACGACCTGAAGCAACTGCGTGAGCCCGACCCCTTCTTCGGCGGCCAGGTGACGACGGACGTCTTCGGGCCGGCCGCGCAGAAGATCGTGGTCGCCTACAACAGCCCGTACGACGTGGCGCTCGGGCAGCCCATCAAGGACGAGATCAAGAACGTCGGCGTCCTCGGCAAGGACCCGGACAAAGCCTGGAGTGACGCCATGAGCAAGTGCCGGCGTATCGCGGAGCACCTGGGGGTGAGCCACTGATGGCCGTCATCGAGCAGACCCCGCCCGCGGTGGCCCCGACCGCACCGGCCCGGCCGAGGACCGGCCTGCGCAAGCACTGGCACCTCTATGCCGCGATCTCGCCCTTCTACCTGCTGTTCCTCGCCTTCGGTCTGATCCCGGTCGGCTTCTCGCTCTACCTGTCCTTCCACCGCTGGGACGGGCTCGGGTCCATGGAGTGGGCGGGTCTGTCGCAGTATCAGTACCTGCTGAGCGACAGCGACTTCTGGTCCTCGATCGGGAACACGATCGTCATCTGGGCGCTGGCCACGTTCCCCATGATCTTCCTGGCGATGGTCACGGCCGTGATGCTCAACTCCGCGGTCCGCTTCAAGAACGTCTACCGCTTCGCCTACTTCCTGCCGAACGTCACCTCGGTCGTCGCGATCGCGATCGTCTTCGGCTCGGTCTTCTCCACCAACTTCGGCCTCGTCAACGCCCTGTTGCAGGCCGTGGGCCTGGACCAGGTGGCCTGGCTGAACACACCGTGGGGCATCAAGGTCGCCATCGCGACGCTGATGACCTGGCAGTGGACCGGCTACAACGCGATCATCTTCCTCGCGGGACTCCAGACCGTCCCGAGCGAGCTGTACGAGGCGGCGCGGGTGGACGGTGCCGGGCCCGTGCAGACGTTCTTCCGGATCACGCTGCCCATGCTGCGGCCGACGCTGCTGTTCGTGCTCGTGGTCTCGACGGTCACCGGCCTCCAGAGCTTCACCGAGGCACAGGTGCTGCTCCAGAACACCTCGAACGACTCGACGTTCTCCGGCGGCCCGGACCACGCGGGCCGGACGATGGTCCTCTACTTCTTCCAGCAGACCTTCGACAACAACGACTTCGGCTACGGCGCCGCCGTGGCGTGGGGCATCTTCCTCGTCGTCGTCATCTTCTCGATCATCAACTGGCGGCTGGTGCAGCGCCGGGGCGAAGACTAGGGAGGCCCGACCACCATGGCAACCATCAAGGGAACCCGCGGCCGGGGCGTCGCGCTGCACGCCGTGCTCGTCGTCGGACTGCTGCTGTCGGCCTTCCCGTTCTACTGGGCCGTCATCATGTCGACGCACACGTCGACCGAGATCTTCTCCTACCCGCCGAAGCTGCTGCCCGGCTCCCACTTCCTCCAGAACGTCCGCAGCCTGTTCGACAACCTCGACTTCGTCGGCTCGATGCTCAACTCGCTGCTGGTGGCCTCGGCCGTGACCTTCCTGGTCCTGCTCTTCGACTCCCTGGCCGCGTTCGTGTTCGCCAAGTTCGAGTTCCCGGGCCGCCGGGTGCTGTTCGCGCTGCTGATGGTGATCTTCATGGTGCCGACGCAGCTGGCGATCATCCCGCAGTTCGTGATGATGGCGAAGATCGGCTGGATCGGCTCGATGACCGCGCTGATCGTGCCGGCGGCGGCCAACGCGTTCGGCATCTTCTGGATGCGCCAGTACATGAGGAGCGCCATCCACGACGAACTCCTCGACGCCTCACGGATCGACGGCGCCAACTTCCTGCGCCAGTACTGGCACGTGGCGCTGCCGGTCGTCCGGCCCGGCCTCGCCTTCCTCGGCATCTTCACCTTCATGAGCCAGTGGAACGACTACGCCTGGCCCCTGATCGCCCTGACCGACCCGGACAACGTGACCCTCCAGGTCGCGCTGTCCCAGCTCAACGGCACCCACGGCACCACCGACTACGGAATGGTCATGACCGGCGCGCTGCTCGCCCTCGTCCCGCTGCTGATCGTGTTCGCGATCGGCGCCCGCCAGATCATCGGCGACCTCGGCAAGGGGGCCATCCGCTGATGGACCCGCTGCTGGGGCTGCGCCCCTGGGAGGCACCCGAGGTGACCTCCTGGGGGCGCCTGCCCATGAACGCCGTCGACCGGCGCTCCGGAGCACTCCCCCTCGACGGCGACTGGCGGTTCCAGTTGCTGCCGGCTCCCCACGCGCCGGTCGGCGGTGCCTGGTCGTCCTCGTACGTCCCGGGCGCCTGGACCATGCAGGGCACGGACGACCTGCCGCAGTACACCAACGTGCGGATGCCGTTCGCCGAGTTTCCGCCCGGCTCCCCCGCGGCGAATCCGACGGGCGTGTACGAGCGTGCGGTGGACGTCCCCGCCGGCTGGGCCGGACGCCGGATCGTGCTCCAGGTCGGGGCCGCCGAGAGCGTGCTGCTGGTGCACGTGGACGGGCGGCCCGTGGGCATCTCCAAGGACTCGCACCTGGCCGCCGAGTTCGATCTCACGGGACTGGTGCGCGCCGGCGAGCGGGCCACCGTACGGCTGACCGTGGTGAAGTGGTCGGACGCCTCGCACATCGAGGACCAGGATCAGTGGTGGCACGGGGGCGTGACGCGATCGGTGCTGCTGTACGCCACGGACCCGCTGCATCTCGCGGACGTGACCGTCCGGGCCGCTCTCAGCGGCGAGCTTCGGGTCGACTGCCAGGTGCGGGACGCGGGCGGGGCCCTGCCCGCGGGGTGGTACCTCACCGGCGAGCTGGACGGCCGACCGCTCGCGCAGGACGCGGAGTTCGACCGCGCCAACGCGGCGGACGAGCGGGTCTCCGACTTCCTCGGCGAGGCACGGATGCGGACCGTCGTGGACGACGTGCGCACCTGGAACGCCGAGACACCCGAGCTGTACGACCTGAGCGTCCGGCTGCACCGCGCCGACGGCACGGTCGCCGACACCTCCCGGCACCGGATCGGCTTCCGGGACGTCGAGATCGTCGGCCGGGATCTGCTCGTCAACGGGGAGCGGGTGTTCATCCGGGGCGTCAACCACCATGACTTCCACCCGCTGACCGGCCGCACGGTGTCGTACGACGACCTGCGCGCGGACCTCGTCCTGCTCAAGCGCTTCGGCTTCAACGCGATCCGCACCTCCCACTACCCGGCCGACCCGGCGCTGTACGACCTCGCCGACGAGCTCGGCTTCTACGTGGTCGACGAGGCGGACATCGAGTCCCACGACCACGCGCACGAGATCGCCGACGACCCGCGCTATCTCAACGCCTTCGTGGACCGCGTCTCCCGCATGGTGCTGCGCGACAAGAACCACCCGTCGGTCATCATCTGGTCCCTGGGCAACGAGTCCGACTACGGCGCGAACCACGACGCGGCGGCCGGCTGGGTGCGCCGGCACGATCCGACGCGGCCCGTCCAGTACGAGGGGGCGGCCAAGCTCGACTGGGCGGCGACGGACGACGCCTCCGACATCGCCTGCCCCATGTACGCGCCCCTCGAGGACTGTGTCGCCCACGCGCTCTCCGGCGAGCAGACCAGACCGCTCATCCAGTGCGAGTACTCGCACGCCATGGGCAACAGCAACGGCACGCTGGCCGACCACTGGGCTGCCATCGAGTCCACCCCAGGTCTTCAGGGCGGCTTCATCTGGGAGTTCTGGGACCACGGAATTCTGCAACGCGTGAGCGATGGCAGACCTGCCGGGCGCGCGGGCGCCGGGCTCTTCGACAACGGTGTCGCCGCCGCCGGGTACCGCTGGGCCTACGGCGGCGACTTCGGGGAGACGATCCACGACGGCGCCTTCATCGCCGACGGCGTGGTCTTCCCCGACCGCACGCCCAAGCCCGCCATGTACGAGCACCGCGAGATCGCGGCGCCGGTGCGCATCGAGTGCTACAAGCACGAGGGCATCGTGCTCGGCAACCACCAGCACTTCCGCGGTCTGGACTGGCTGGCGGGCGAGTGGCGGCTGGACCTGGCGGACGGTACGACGCTGACCGGGCCGGCGCGGCTGCCGAACCTGTGCCCCGGGGAGACGGCCGCCGTGCCGCTGCCCTTCGCGGTGCCGCAGGACGGCGGCGAGGCCTGGCTGACGCTGCGTGTGACGGTGGCCGAGGACCAGCCGTGGGCGCCGCGCGGCACCGAGGTGTGCGTGCCGCAGATCAGGCTGCGCGGACCGGACCCGGTCGAGGTCTCTCCCGTCGAGGGGAACGCCGAGGTGGACGGCGAGGGTCTCCTCGTCCACCCGCTGCTGACCGCCGCGCCCACCCTCTCGCTGTGGCGGGCGCCCACCGACAACGACGAGCTCGGCGGCATGGCACAGCGCTGGCGGAGCTGGGGACTCGACGCGCTGGTGCGCAAGGTCGTGTCGGTGCGGCGGGACGCCGGGAGGGTCACGGTGGACGCGGAGTACGCGGGCACGACCGGTGTCGTACGGCACCGGCAGGTGTTCACGCCCGTCGAGGGCGGGATCCGGGTCGAGGAGGAGGCCGAGCTGCCGGCCGCGTTCGACGATGTGGCGCGGGTCGGCACGGTCTTCGAGACGGTCGCGGGGCTCGACCTGCTGGAGTGGTTCGGGCAGGGGCCCTGGGAGTCGTATCCCGACCGCAGCGCGGGCGCGCCCGTCGGCCATCACTCCGTACCGGTGGACGAGTTGTTCACCCCCTATCTGCGGCCGCAGGAGAGCGGCGGCCGGCACGGCGTACGACACTTCACGCTGTCGGCGCCGGACGCCACCGGGCTGTCCGTCACGCTGGACGAGCCCCGTCAGATCTCGGTGACCCGTCATCGCGCCGAGGACCTCGCCGCCACCGACCACCACGACGAGCTGGTCCCGCGGCCCGGCTGCGTGGTGCACATCGACGCCGCGCACCGGGGCCTGGGCACCGCGTCCTGCGGGCCCGACACCTCACCCTCCTATCTGGTCGCACCGGGCATCCACCGCTGGAGCTGGACCCTGCGCGCTCTCTGATCCCCCCACGCCCTTCACCGTCGGCTTTCCTCACGGATCTTCCTTACGGAGCACACGTGTGTACTTCGCATGACCAGGAACAGGGCGAGGGCCCGCAGGCCGGAGCCGGAAGACGCGGATTCCTGCGCGCGACCGCGCTGATCGGCGCCGCCGCCACGACGGGTGTCGCCCTGCCGGCCGTGGCCGAGGCGTCCTCGGCGGCCGGTTGGCGTCCCGACACCGAGAGCCGTCGCTTCACGCTGGCCGTGATGCCCGACACCCAGTACCTCTTCGACGGGCCGAGCATCAACCCGGCGCCCGTCGAGGCGTCCCTGCGCTATCTCCTGGAGCACGGCCGGGAGAAGAACATCGTCTTCCTGTCCCACCTCGGCGACCTCACCGAGAACGGCGCGAAGGAGGAATGCGCCGCGATCGGCAAGGCGTTCGAGCTGCTCGACCGGCGGGGCGTCGGCTACAGCGTCCTGGCCGGCAACCATGACGTGAAGTCGTCCACGGACGACCAGCGCGGCTCGACGCCGTACCTGGACACGTTCGGACCGAAGCGCTTCCAGGGCAAGCCCACCTTCGGCGGCGCCTCTCCCGACGGCTACAACACCTACCACCTGTTCAAGGCGGCCGGCCGCGAGTGGATGGTGCTGGCGCTGGACTGGCGGCTGTCGGCGAAGGGCTACGCCTGGGCGAAGGACGTCCTCGCCCGCCACCCCAAGACGCCCGTCATCCTGACCACGCACGAACTCGTGGTCGACGAAGACCAGTTGTCGTCGTACGGCCAGCAGCTCTGGGACCAGCTGATCAAGGACCACGACCAGATCTTCCTCACCCTCAACGGCCACTACTGGCCGGCGGGCCGCGCCGTCCGCGAGAACACCGCGGGTAACGACGTCCACCTGCACCTGACGAACTACCAGAACCGCTACTTCGGCGGCGCGGCCATGATCCGCCTCTACCACTTCGACCTCGACCGCGACGTCATCGACGTGGAGACGGTCTCGCCGTGGATCCTGGGCCGGGCCGCGAGGGGCCTCAACGAGCTGGAGCGGCAGGAGATCGAACTCAGCGGCGACGCCGACCGGTTCTCGGTCGACATCGACTTCGCGGACCGCTTCTCCGGCTTCGCCCCGGTGCCGGCCCGCCCGGCGCGCCCCGCGTCGCAGATGCTGATCCGGGGCACCGCCGCCTACTGGCGCTTCGACTCCCCCGCCTCCGGCACCGTCCGCGACCTGTCCGGCCGCGGCAACGACCTCACCGTGGTCTCCGTCGGCGGCGGCAAGCTCGGCTGGTCCGACGACCACCACCCCGACCAGCCCGGCCACGGCAGCCTGGAGTTCCAGGGCTACAAGTCGCCGCTGCGGGGCGCGTACCTGCGTACGGTCGACGGCGCCCCGCTCAACTCGGCCACCTTCAGGTACGGCTACACCATCGAGGCCTTCTACCGGCTCCCCGCCGACTGGGACGCCTCGCACCACGCCTGGGCCGGCCTGGTCAGCCGTACCGGCACGGGCGGCGCCGCCGGCAAGACGGAGGGCGACCCCGACGAGCCGCTCGTCACCCTCTCCCTCTCCGACGGACCCGGCCCGCAGTGGGCGGTCCGGCCGCTCAACCAGCAGGGCATCGCGACCAACTGGGGCGACGAGACCGCCCGGGAGACCTGGTGGCACGTCGCCGTCGTCAACGACGGCCGGCACACCACGATGTATGTCCAGGGCTGCCCGGTGGCCCGCAATCCGCACGCCACCGCGATCGGCCTGACCTCGGTCGGTCTGCCGTGGCTGCTCGGCGGCTACGAGTACGGCGGCCGGATCGACCAGATCCTGTACGGCCGCCTCGGCGACGTCCGTGTCGTCGAACGGGCGCTGCCCGTCACGTCCTTCATGACTCACTGACCCTGCCGAGGATGACCCCATGACCGAGCAGCAGTTGCCCACCTGGGCCGACCCGTCCGTCTCCGCCAGCGACCTCGACCCGCAGGGCGTCTCCCGGCGCGGACTCCTGCGCAGCGCCGGCCTGTTCGGCGCCGCGTTCGCGCTCGGCTCGGCGGCCGTGCCCGCGGCGGCCTCGTCGCGGGGCTGGGGCGGCGACGACCCCCGCCTGGCCTACCTGGTCGGCGACCACCACATCCACACCGTCTACAGCCACGACGCCAAGTACACGTTCTCCCAACTGGCCGCGGCGGGAGCCGAGTACGGCCTCGACTGGATGGTGTTCACCGAGCACTCCAACTTCGGCCACGCCAAGTACGGGGCGTCGCTGGAGCACCAGGAGATCCTCGAGGCCCGCGCCGAGAACCCACGCCAGCTGATCTTCCAGGGCCTGGAGTGGTACATCCCGGCCGCCGAGCACGCCACGGTCTTCACCACGCCCGGCCGCCACGAGGTCGACCTCCTCACCCGGTTCGAGAGCGCCTACGACGGCAAGCTGCTCGGCTACGACAAGGGCGGCGCCGCCGACGCGGACACCGCCCGCAACGAGGCCCACGCGATCAAGGCCATCCAGTGGCTGGCCGGGCAGCGCCGCAGGGGCTACGTGGACGACGTCCTCGTCCTTGCCAACCACCCGCTGCGCCTCGGCATCGACTCCCCGCACGAGATGCGGGGCTGGCGGGACGCGGCTCCCGAGATCATGATCGGCATGGAGGGCGCGCCCGGCGCCCAGGGTGCGGCCATCCCGGGCCGGCGCGGTGCGACCTCGATCCGTGGCGAGTACGAGAACAAGCCGTCGGCGCAGTCCTGGGCCGGCTATCCGGCGGAGGCGTACCGGACGTACGGCGGCTTCGACTGGGCGACGGCGACGGTCGGCGGCCTGTGGGACTCGATGCTGGCGGAGGGCCGCCTGTTCTCGATCACCACGAACTCGGACGCCCACCGCATCGTCTTCGACACCTGGAAGAACGGCGACTGGCTGCCCGGTCAGAACTTCGACAACACCGGCAAGCTGCCCGACCCGGTGAACACCGACACCCCGCAGCCGGGCAGCGACTTCTGGCCGGGCCAGTTCAGCCGCACCCACGTGGGCGTCACCCGCTACGGCTACCGCGCGGTGATGGCGGGCCTGCGCGCGGGCCGGGTCTGGCTGGACCACGGTCATCTGCTGGACGGCCTCGACGTACGGGTGAAGCGGGACTGCGACCACGGCAGGGGCGTCACGCTGGGCGGCCGGCTGCGCGTGCGCAAGGGCGAGAAGCTCACCCTGAACGTGACGGTGACGACGGCTTCGCGCGTCAACTCCCACGGCTTGCTGCCGGAGTTGGCCCATGTGGACGTCATCCGGGGCACGGTACGCGGCCCGGTCACGGACCGCGACACGTGGCAGGCGCCCGACACCAGGGTCGTGACGACGAAGGACGTCTCCGGCCGCAAGGGGACGTACACCCTGCGCATCCCCCTCACCGCCGGGCACGAGTCCTTCTACGTCCGTCTGCGCGGCAGCGACGGCAACCGCCACGGCGCGGGCTACCTCGGCGCCTCGATCGACCCGCACGGGCCGATCCCGCACGCGCCCGGCGACGGTGACCCGTGGACGGATACGTGGTTCTATTCCAACCCCATCTTCATCGACGTGGCAGGAGCATGATGAGACGCCTGATGAGACGTCACCTCCTCACCCCCGCTTGCTTATCGGCCGCCCTGGCGCTGGGCGCGGGCACCGCCTCCGCGGCCGGTGACCCGCGGTGGGCCGAGACCGGCACGGCGTACACCGACACCCTGGGCGGCGGGCAGGGCCTCGCCGTCCGGGCGGACGGTTCGCTCCTGTACCGCGGCATGGCGGACATCCCGCTCGACCTGCGGATCAAGGGCTGGAACCACGTCGGCGACCCGGACATCGCGAACGGGCACGTGTTCGACGCCTACCAGGGCCCGGACACGGCCACGTCGAAGATGTTCGCGGTGACGACACCGTCCGGCAAGCGCCACGAGTACGTCCACCAGCTCAACCCGGGCGAGAAGCTCAACAACTCCTTCGCCACCGTCTCGCCCGACGGTCAGTGGCTGGTGTCGGGCGAATGGGGCGAGCAGCGACGGCTCCAGGTCTTCCCCGCGCCCCTGCTGAACCCGTCCACGCCCCAGGCCGGCGGCGAACTGAAGGAAGCCTGGCAGATCACCCTGGACAAGCCGGTACGCGACATCCAGGGCTGCGACTTCGTCACCGACACCCGCCTGCTGTGCGCCTCGAACGACGCCACGAACACGCTCTTCCCCGAGATCCGCCCGCTCCTCCAGGTCGACCTGCCCCGCAAGGTGGACGGTCAGCCGATCACGGGCGCGGTGCGGAGCCTGTTCGCGTTGCCGCAGCGCAGCGTGTGCACGGGGGCCTTCGAGACGGAGGGCGTGGACTACGACGTGAACAGCGGGACGTTGCGCGCGGAGATGATTCCGCCGGGGGTCTGCGCGGTGGCCACGGCTGTGTACTCGTACCGCCAGGTCGCGGGCTGACCGAGAAGTCCTGCGGAGGCCGCGGCGAGCGCTGGTCCTTTCGCCGCGGCCTTCACCTCGCGCACCGGACCGCCAAGTCCCCGCCATCTCTTGGCCATTGACCCGCCAGAAGCCGGAAACACCCGCACATCGGGATGATCTGGGGCACGATAGGGAAGGGCCGTTGCACGGCCACGCGGCATGCCGCAGCGGGCGGGGGCTTCGGAAGGGGGCCGCGCATGCTCAGAGACGTGTACACGGAGGACGGGCGTCGATTAGCCGTCGAGATCAGCGGAGATCCCGGCGGCTCGCCCGTGTTCCTGCTGCACGGCACGCCCGGCAGCCGGCTCGGCCCGGCACCCCGGACGATGCTGCTGTATCGCCAGCGGGTCCGGCTCATCACCTACGACCGCCCCGGCTACGGCCCTTCCGACCGCCTCGCCGGACGCCAGGTCGCCCATGTCTCCGCCGACGTCGCCGCCATCGCGGACGCCCTCGGCGTGTCACGCTTCGCCGTGGTCGGCCGCTCCGGCGGCGGACCGCACGCCCTCGCCTGCGCGGCACTGCTGCCGGACCGGGTGACCCGGGCCGCCGTCCTGGTCGGCCTCGCCCCGCGGGACGCGGACGGGCTGGACTGGTTCGCGGGCATGGCGGCCTCCAACGTCAACGAGTACACCAAGGCGCTGGACGGTCCCGATCTGCTCGCGGAGAGTCTGCGAAAACGTTCAGTCGACATTCGGTCCGATCCAGCCAAGCTGCTGAAGCAACTGAGCGGGGAACTGACCAACTCCGATCTGCGGGTGATCGCCAACGCGGCGATCCGCGCCATGCTGTTGCGCAACTACCAGGAGGCGTTCAGCGTGTCCGCCGACGGGTGGGTGGACGACGCCCTGTCCTTCTGCGGTCCCTGGGGCTTCTCACCGGCCGACATCTCCGTACCCGTACTGCTGTGGCACGGCGAACAGGACGGGTTCTCGCCGGCCAGCCACACCCGGTGGCTGGCCGAGCGCATCCCGGGCGGCCGGGCCGTGCTGCACCCCGAGGAGGCACACTTCGCCTCGCTGCGGGTGCTGCCGGACGTCTTCACCTGGCTGCTGGGCGGACGCTCGCGGCTGACCGCCGACCCCGCCTGAGCCCCGCACCGCCTCACACGGCCGGCGGCTCCAGGTCCCGGTGGATGCGCTTGCCCTCGCGGACGCTCACCGTGTGCGGATGGTTCTCCCCCAGCATCCGGGCGAACTCGGCGTGGCTGCTCTCCTGGAGCTGGTCGGCCTCGGGGATGCGGCCCAGCGCCCGCAGGGTCACACCCAGGTTGGCACGCGAGACGATGGTGTCCGGGTGCAGGTGGCCGAGCGTGGGCTGGAAACCGGCCACGGCCGTCCGCTCCAGTTCCTCCGCCTGGCTCAGCTCGTTCAGCTCGGACAGCACGTTGGCGAGGTTGACGGCGCAGGCGAGCGTGTAGGGGTGACGGTCGCCGAGTGCCTCGCGCAAGGTGGCGAAGTTCTTCTCCAGCAGCGCCCGCGCCCTGCTCACCTCCCCGGAACCCCGCATGAAGATCCCGAGGTTGTTGATGGCGGCGAGCGTCGCCGGATGCCGCTCGCCGGGTGCCATGCGGTACTGCCGCACTATGTCCTGGGCCAGCGTCAGGGCCTCCTCGCGGGCCCCGGTGGCGTACAGGTCGGTGGCGTAGTTCAGGGTGCAGTCCAGCACGTCGGGGGTGGAGGCCGGCGCGTCGCGCAGCCGGTAGTGCTCCCGGGTCTGGTGGGTGAGCGCCCGCGCCTCGTCGACCCGTCCCGCCTTGCGCAGCGACACGGCGAGGCTCTTCGCACTGCGCAAGGTGTCCGGGTTGGCCTCGCCGAACAGTCGCTTGTACGACTCGTGGCTGCTGCTCAGCAGCGAGATGGACGCGTCGTACTCGCCGGTCTCGCGCAGGTCCCGGCCGAGGTTGGTGATGCTGATCAAGGTGTGCGGATGCGCGGCGCCGAGGTCGTTGCGGCGCTGGTCGTAGATCTCCTGGTCGACGTCCCGGGCCTCGGTGTACCGGCCCAGCAGCCTCAGGCAGACGGCGCGGTTGTTCTTGGCGCTGAGGGTGCGCGAGTGGTCCTCGCCGAAGTACTCCTTGAAGCCGTCGTACGCCTCGTTCGCCAGTTCCAGGGCGTCCTCGAACCGGCCGATGCTGCCCAGGTCGGTGGCGAGGCCGCTGGCCGTCATCATGATGTGCGGATGACCGGGCTGGAGCAGGGCGCGCTGCTGGGTGAGGGTGTCGGAGCCCAGCTCCTCCGCCTCCACGTACTTGCCCAGCGAGCGCAGCACGTTGGCGGTGTGGAACCGCAGGTGCAGCAGCTGGGTCTGGAGTTCCGTCGCGTACCGCCGCTCCTCGGCGAGGGTGCGCGGGACCCGCGGGTCGACCGTGCCGTTGGACCCGGGCGGCGTGGTCGCCTCGGCCTGGTCCTGCTTCTCCAGATCGGCGATCCGGGCGCGGCTCCTGGCCAGCTGCCCCTCCCACAGCTCCCGCAGCCCGTCGGCGAAGGAGTGGGCGACGTTCAGGTCGCCGCGCTTCCACAGGTAGCGGACGCGGTCTATGAGCAGTTGCCGGGTCTTCGGCTCGTCGCAGGTGCTGGCCTCGGAGGCATCCAGATGGGGCCAGATCGCGGCGAAGATGGGCTGGTTCTTCGGGTCGTCGATGGGCTCCTCGCCCGACGGACGGGCGCCGGCCAGGATGCGGTGCACCACGTGCTGGGCGTCCTCCTGCTCCCGGGCGGGAAGCTGGGACCGGATCACCGACTGCACCAGCCGGTGCACCTGGATCGACTCGGTGCCCCGGTCCACCTTGGCGAGGGCGAACCGGCCGATCTCCCGGATCACCCGGCCCAGCACCATCTTCTCCTGGAGCGAGGGGTCCAGCTCGGACAGCACGCTCGTCATCTCGTCGCCGTACAGCAGCTCCATCGAGATCGGTTCGGCGGCGAAGAAGGCGCACAGCTGGAGGAGGCGGACCGCGGCCGGGGAACGTTCCGTCAGCCGCTGGATGGACACGTTCCAGGTTGCGCCGACCGGCTCGGGGTAGTTCGCGGGCTGGCTGAGCGACAGCACCCGCGCCGCCTGCTGCTCCAATTCGGCGAGATAGGTGTCGACGGGCGTGGCGGTCTCGGCCAGCCAGGCGCCGGCCTGGTCGAGGGCGAGGGGCAGGTCTCCCACCGCGGCGGCCACCCGGTCGGCGTCCGCGGTGGTGAGGTCGGCGGCCCTGCGCAGCAGGTGCTCGATGCTCTCCTCGCGCAGGAAGGGATCGATCTCCAGGGCCTCGCCGAAGTTCAGCCAGGTGTGGTTGCGGGAGGTGACCAGCACATGCCCGGTGCCGCCGGGGAAGTGCCTGCTCACCTCCTGCGGCTCGTCGGCGTTGTCGAACACCAGCAGCCAGCGCAGCGCGGACGACTGGCGCAGATGGTCGCAGACCTCCTGCGCGGCCTGCGCGGCGTCGTCGCCGACCCGCAGACCCAGCCGACGGGCGAGATCGCTGAGGGAGGAGACCACGAGCTCGTTCTGCTCGGAGGGTATCCACCACACCAGGTCGTAGTCGGCGGCGAAGCGGTGCACGTACTCGAGCGCGATCTGCGTCTTGCCGACGCCGCCGAGTCCGTAGAGGGCGTACGGCGCGGGCGAGCCGCCGGAGTTGCTGCTGCCCAGCCCGTCGCGGAGCCTCTCCAGCAGTGCGCTGCGGCCGGTGAAGGAGGGGTTGCGCGGCGAGACGTTCCAGAACTTGGGCACCGTGTCCGGGAAGCGGGCGTCCCTGAGCGCCGCCTCGTCGGTGAGCTCGGCGGGCAACGGCGGCTTGCCGAGGGCGCGCAGCAGCGCGGAGGTGGCCGTCTTCTCGCTGGTCCGCACCAGGTCGACCGAGGGCCGCTCGCCGAACGTGGGCGCCGGACGCAGGTCGCCGACCCGGACGGCGACCACCTGGCGGCGGCTCGCGAGTTCACCGCTCGTGGCCGCGTCCCACACCTGGCGGGCCCGCGCCGAACGCTGGAAGGCCGGGGAGAGGACGAAGACGGTGCGGTCGGCGGGCTTCTCGGCGCCGTCCCCCTCACAGCCCACGTACCTGCGCGACACCTTGAACCCCGCCCGGGACAGCAGGACGGTGATCCAGTCGGCCCACATGCGGTCCTCGGACACATAGCTCAGGTGCAGGTCGGCGGGGAGCGCGAGCCGCTGGCGGGTGAACTTCGCGGTGACGCTCTCCCGCACCTCCTCGGGCATGCGCGGCAGACCGATGACGGCCTGGTCGCTGATCACGCCGGTGAGCCGCTCGAAGGCGGACAGCAGGGACGTCGCGTTGCCGGCCTCGTCACCGAACGTGGCCAGCGTCTCCTCGTAGGCGTAGTAGGGACGGTACGGGACCTCCACCGACCCCCAGTATTTGGTGAGTTCGTCCTCGGTCATGCCGGAGGGGAACCCGTCGAACTTGGCGCGGGCCAGCGCCCGCCCGGCGTCCGCCTTCTCCTTCTCGCCCTCGTCGATGCGCATGGGGACGGGCAGGATGCGGATACGGCGCCGGCGGAACCGGTCGCGGATGTCGTGGGCGACGGCCGCGGCGCCGTCGATGCTCTGGCCGCTGAGGGTGAAGCAGTCGACCAGGATGTCGGGCAGATGCGCCGTGCAGACGTCGGCGATGTCGGACAGACCGGTGCGGCTGTCGATGAGGACGTAGTCGTAGTTGCGGCGCATGTCCTCGCGCAGGGCGTCGAAGAAGAGCCCGCCGCCGAGATCGTCGTAGAAGTGGTCCCAGTCGAAGGTGCTCACGAGCCCGGAGTAGTCGCGGTCCTGCCGTCCCGCGGACACCAGGTCCAGGGTGCCCGGCTCGGTGAAGGACCAGTCCAGGGAGACGGCGTGGCGCTGGATACGGGCGTAGTCCACGTGCCAGTCCGCCGGCCGCTCCTCGGGGTCCGAGCCGTCCCCGTCGCTGGTGGCCGCCCAGGCGTACTCCTTGAGCATGTCGATGACGCCGGTGGTGGCGCCGACGGTGGCCGGGTCGAGGAACGGATGGAAGAAGCGGTGCAGGCCCGGCGCCTCCAGGTCCCAGTCCACGGCGAGGACGCGTTTGCCGTTGGCGGCCAGGATCCAGGCCGCGTTGGCGAGGGCCATCGTCCGGCCGGTGCCGCCCTTGTACGAGTAGAACGTGACGATGCGGCCCGTCCGGCCGTCCTGTTCGTCAAGGCTGCTCATCGCGGTCTTCCTCCTCGGCGTTCCGGCGGTGTCCCTGGGGTCGGCTGTCCTGGTCGTCGCGCCCGCACAGCCGGAATCGCTCGGTGGCCTTCCCGGCCGGTGGCCTGGGCTGGGCCCGCTTGCGGTACTCGCCCTCCGCCCACTGCACGACGTCGGGGAGGACCTTGTCGAAGGCCTGGCCGTCCGGGACGCCCCGGACCGCGGGTCTGCACGCCTGCCGGCCCAGCCGGATCCGGCGCGGCAGGGTGGCCTCGGCCTGCGCGGCGAGTTCGTACTCCGCCTCGTCGCTGTCGGGATCGTTCTCGTTCCACGGCACCACCAGACCGGTGGGCGGCAGGTCGCTCTTGTCGAACTCGCCCAGGGCGGCCCGGTGATCGGGGTCGCGCAGCGTCCAGCGGTCCAGGAGCACGACCTCCGGCCCGTCGGCCGGCTTCGCGGTGTGGTCGAACTCCCGGACGTCGGGGCGGAAGGCCAGTCGCTGGGCGATGTCCGCGGCGACCTGGGCGAGGGGCCGCTCCGAATCGGGGTGGTACGGGTTCCAGTCGACGGCCGAGGGACCGTAGTACTCGGATGTCCGGCCCTCGGGCAGCCGGTTCAGGGACGCGGCCGCCACGCTGATCCGCAGGGTGCGCCCGGTGGTCGAAGTCGTCGCGGGGGTGGCCGCGAACGCGTCCGGGGCCGCCTCCAGTCGGACGCGTTCGGCGGGCTCGACGACGACGCTCTCACCCGCGTCGACGATGCGCCGGGCCAGGTGCAGCACGGCTTTCTCGTAGTCGCTGCGGAACGCCCTCAGCTTGGCCAGCCCGTACAGCCCGAACGTCCGGTAGCGCTGGCCGAGTTCGGGGTGCATGTACTGCACTTCCCTGACCTGTTCGGGAAGTCGGTGATCGGGGACGGGCGACCACAGCGCGGGCACCACCGCACTGGGTATGCCTGCTTGTCCCGCCTCCCGGTGGCGGGCCACGCGGTTGCCGAACGCGGCCCACTCCCTGCCGCACCAGGGGCTGATGAAGTACCGCGGCGAGTACAGCGGCACGAACACCCGGCAGCGGGCCAGCGAGTCACCGAGTTCACTGGGCCAGTTCTGCCCGACCCGCATGGTGCCGTCCATGAACCCTGGCGCGCCCGGATGGGCCGTCATCTGCCGGATGTGGTCCCACAGTTCACGAAAGAGCCGGTGCACCCACAGGTCGGGGTCGGTCGCATCCGTTCCGTCCTGCGGCATCCGGGCGTAACTGAGAAAGAAATAGGGGGCTGTCGCATCCCCCCATGGTTCCGTCGGCTCCACGCGATCCCCCGATCCCGTCCCCCGCACCCCGTTCCCCGGCCCGGCGGGGGTGGACACTCAGTGTAGGAACCCCTCAGCGTTTTGTGACGGGTCCGTGAAAAGGCGACGGGATCGATTTCCGGCCAGCCAGTCGGTGGCGAAGTCCACGGCCGCGCCGAGCGGGAAGAGCCGGGCCTGCGTGTCCCCGACACTCCCGCCGCGCACCACCGGGTCGGGCCGGGCGGCGTCGCCCTTCTCGAAGTCGGCGCCCAGCGCGCCGAAGTCACTGTCGTCCAGGTCGATGTCCTCGTACGACATCCAGCGGCTCTCCCCGTCGCGCAGGATCACGCAGCGGTAGGTCCGCCGGGCCGGATCGGGGACCCGGTACTCGGCGAGGTGGAAGGCGCTGCACACCTCGAAGCCGACGCCCAGCAGCAGCACTTGGGCCCCGGACCGGTACAGCCGGTTCAGCGGGGAACGCTCACCCAGGTGGCAGTTCTGGTCGTGCACGGCCAGCAGCTCCTCGGCCCGGCCGCCCAGGGCGGCGAAGGAGGTCTGCGGATGTGCGCTGCGCACGCTCGTCTCGGCGCACCGCACGGCCTCGGCCAGCCGGCCCATGCCCTCGGAGGGCGTCCGGTCCGGATCGAAGGCGGGCATCTGCCGTTGCAGTGCCCGGATTTGATCGGTCGTCATGTTCCGGGTGCGCTCCCGGTACGCCGGTGAGGTGTCGGAGTTGCCGGCGGTGAACGTCGGTACGACGAGCGTTCCCTCGGCGCCGAGGGCGACGCGCAGCGCGGCCAGGACGGTGTCGGCTCCGGCGCCGACCCGGCGCAGGGAGGCATGGGCCAGTACCGTCGCCCCGGGACGCAGGCCCAGTGCCCTGAGGTCCTCGGCGAGCGAGAGCGCGGTGGCGGTCACAGGCTCCGCCCGATGCCGTCGACGAACCGGCGGCCGAGCGCGGTCAGCGAGCCGGCCTCCGACAGTGCCACCCACTGGGCGCGGGTGCGGCGGGCCGCCTCGGCGTCGTGCCGCAGGATGTCGGTCGCGGCGCGCGCGTAGGTGTCGCCGAGCAGCGCACCGGTGCGCACGTCCGTCTCGTCGTACAGGTCGCACGCGTCGAGGAGGGCGTCGAGCACGCCCAGCCGGAAGCCACGCACCAGGTCCACGGCGAGGTGCTCCGGGGCGCGGCCGAGGTGGACGCCCAGCGCGCCGAATCCTCCGCCGGGCAGGAAGTGTTCGGGATCCGGTGGTACGGCGAGCGGAGTGATCACGCGCACCCCCTCCGCCATGCCGGACGCGACGGCCGGCAGCGCCTTGCGGATCAACGCCCAGGCCTGCGGCAGCAGATGACGCCAGCGGTCGGTCTCCGGGTCCGTCAGCGGTCCGCCGACCGGAGTGCCGAAGCAGTCACGATGAGGGTCCGCGTCGTCCAGGACGATGTCCAGCCCGTCGGCACGGACCCGGTGCAGTGGCTCCCAGTCCGGACCGGCGAGGTGATGTTCCGCCAACTCGGCCTCGGTCAGGGGAAGTCGCATCCGCAGACTGCCCAGGCCCGGCAGATGGGCGACGCCGTCGCTCACCGGCACCGGCGCCTTCTCGGCGGCCCGCGCCGGCAGGGCCACGGCGGCCACGAGAGAGGCCAGATGAGCGGGCGAGGCGACACCGTCCAGGCAGCGCACGGCCCAGGTGCGGGTGTAGGGGTGCGACAGGAGCGGTTCGAGCAGGCCGCCGTCGTGGCGCCCCAGGTCGAGGGCGAGCTGCCAGGAGCGTTCCCACCGCTCGCCGGCGCGCGGCCCGATCTCCTTGTGCAGGGTGGTCAGCAGCCCACGGGTCACGTCGTGCCGGACGCGCGCCAACTGCCGTACGCCGATGCCCTCGTCGCTGCCGTCGGCCAGGGCGTCGAAGCCTTCGATCGGACGGGTCGCGCTCGCGCCGGTGCGGGCGTCGATGGACCGGATCAGTTCCTTGAGGTCCGCGCAGAACACCGACGGGTTGTCGAAGCCGGTGCCGTCGGAGCGGTACCGGTGGGCGAACAGTCCGCCGCCGCAGGAACGCACCACCGGGCAGGCGCGGCATTCGGTGCTCAGCCCGTCCAGGCCGCTCTGCCGGGCGGTGATGCCGGAGTGCAGGGCCACGTCGTCGAGGGTGTGCTGGAAGACGTCCTTGCCGGTGACCGGCGCCCCGTCGTAGGCGGTCTTCAGCGAGTCCGCCTGTTCGTAGGTGCCGTCGGTCTCGATCACGACCACGTCGGCGGCTTCCAGCCCCATCGCCTCGGTGAAGCTGGGCCCCCCGCCGAGGGTGCTGACGACCGAGTCGAACAGCCGCACCGGCATCGGGCCGCCCCGTTCGCTCCAGCGGTGGTGAACGGCGAGGAGCCAGTCGGCGTAGGGCGTCCCGCTGCCGTCGGGCCGCAGGGGCGGCTCGTCCCAGGTGGCGTGGGGCAGAAGGAAGTCGATGCGCGGAGGACGCAGCGCGGCGAGGGCGTCGTAGACGGCGACGGGGTCGTTGCGCACGTCTACGGTGCACAGGATGCCGGCGTAGAGGTGTCGGTAGCGGTCCTGGTCGAGGAGGGCGATCGCCCGGAGGACCTTGTCGTGGCTGCTGCGGCCGTCGCGGAAGAGCCGGTGGCGGTCGTTGGCCGCGCGGTCGCCGTCCAGGGAGACACCGACCCGCACGCCGTACTCGGCGAAGAGGTCGAGGTGGCGCTCATTGAGCTGAACGGCGTTGGTGTGGATGCGCAGATCGAGGTCGCAGACGCCGTCCAGCGCGGTGGTCAGTGCCTCACAGACGGCCCGTAAGCGGGCCGGACCGGCGAGCAGCGGCTCGCCCCCGTGCAGGATGACCTGTACGGAGGCGAGCTGGTGGTTCTTGGCATGCTCCGACAACCGGAGGGCGGTCCAGGAGATCGTTTCCTGTGAGATCACTCTGGGGCGCGAGCTCCAGCTCTGGTCGGCGTGCTCGTAGACGTAGCAGTGCCGGCAGGCGAGGTCGCATCTGCTGTGCACTTTCAGCACGAGCTGCCGCAGCGGAACGGTCGGACCGGTCATGACGGAGTATGCGGTAGTCCTCAGATGGACGACTGGAAGGTTACCCCTGCCCCCTTGCGCGTCTGCGAGGACGAGCGGGCGCGACGTACGCCTCGGACGCTTTTCGGGTCGTGCGGAGCGTCGAGACGCGGCGCGGTGGTGTGAGCTTCGGCGGCCGACGGCCGCACCTCGGTGCCGGCAGTGGCTCTGGTTCGAACGGTCACGGTATTCCCTGATCAGGAGGGTGGGGTGAAGGTGAGTGAATGGGCACTCTGACAGCACGGTACAGCGGCGGGTTCGTCAGTACCCGCTGATGACCAAACTATGCCTCCGTCCGAGGGATATCGGTACCGTTTCGGGGTAACGAAACACCTCAGCTGTAGAAGCGCGACAGGCTAGTCAGTACGGCCGCCGGTTTCGCCCCGCCCTCGATCTCGATGGTGCCTTCCACAGCGATCTGCACGCCGCCCGGCACCTCCTCCACCTCCGCCAGTTTACCGGTGAGCCGTATCCGCGACCCGACTTTCACCGGAGCCGGGAAACGCACCTTGTTCAGCCCGTAGTTGACCTTCGTCGCCACCCCTTGGACGTCCAACAGCTCGGTGAACAAAGGGATGAAGAGCGAGAGCGTCAGATAACCGTGGGCGATGGGCGCGCCGAACGGCCCCTCCGCCGCCCTCCGAGGGTCGACGTGGATCCACTGATGGTCCCCCGTCGCGTCGGCGAACGTGTCGATCCGGTCCTGCGTGATCTCGATCCACTCGCTCGTGCCGAGGTCGCTGCCGGCCAGGTTCTTGAGTTCGTCGAGGCCGTTCACGGTGATGCTCATGCGGTTCCTTACTGGTTGCCGTAGCGGGTACGGACACGGGACTTGAGGAGTTTTCCGGAGGCGGTGCGCGGGAGTTCGGGCGCGAGGACCACCGATTTGGGGATCTTGTACTTGGCCAGCCGGCCGGACAGCGAGGCGAGGACTTCGTCGGGGTCGAGGGAGGCGCCCGCACGGGGTACGACCACCGCGCGCGGGACCTCGCCCCACTTGTCGTCCCGGACGCCGATCACCGCGCACTCGACGATGTCGGGGTGGGCGAGGAGGAGGTCCTCGATCTCGGCGGGGTAGATGTTCTCGCCGCCCGAGATGATCATGTCCTTGATGCGGTCGACGATGAAGACGTAGCCGTCCTCGTCGACCCGGGCGGCGTCGCCGCTGCGGAACCAGCCCTCGGCGAAGGACGCGGCGGTCTCGTCGGGCAGGCCCCAGTAGCCGGGCATGACATGGGGGCCGCGGACCACCACTTCGCCGGTCTCGCCGACGTCGGCCGGGGTCAGGTCCGGCCGTACCACCCGTACATCGCTGAAGAAGTGCGGTACGCCCGCCGAGCCCGCCTTGGTCACCGCGTGTTCGGCGTCCAGGAACAGGGTTCCGGGGGACGCCTCCGTCATGCCGTAGCCCTGGAGGAAGGTCAGGCCCCGCTCCTGGTACGCGGCGATCAGCGGTGTCGGGACCGGGGAGCCGCCGCAGGTCAGGATGCGCAGGGACGACAGGTCTGCGGCCGGCCAGCGGGGGTGGCGGGCCAGTTGGTCGAACATCGTCGGTACGCCGAACATGAAGGTGATGCGGTGGCGGGCCAGTTGGTCGAAGGTCGCGTCCGGGTCGAACGCCTCGGCCAGGACGCAGGTGCCGCCCTTCAGCAGCACGGGCAGGGTCAGCATGTTCAGACCCGCCGTGTGGAACAACGGGGCCGAGACCAGGGCACGTTCGTCGGCGATCAGGTCGGTGTCGACGAGGACGTTGAGCGCGTTCCAGACGATGTTGCCGTGGGTGAGCATCGCGCCCTTGGGGCGGCCGGTCGTCCCCGAGGTGTACATGATGATGCAGGTGTCGTCGGGGGTGACCGGGGTGTCGACGGGTTCGTCGGAGGCCGCCGTCAGCGCCTGCTCGTACTCGGCGCCCACCTCGACATACGTGCGTACGTCGGTGCTGCCCGGGAGTCCCGCCACCAGTCCGGCGTGTGACGGGCCGTAGACCAGGGCCTTGGCGCCCGAGTCGGCGAGTTGGTAGGCGATCTCGGGGCCGGCCAGGCGGGTGTTGAGCGGGACGAAGACCGCGCCGAGCGTGCCGGCCGCGAACAGGGTCTCCAGGTAGGAGGGGTGGTTCGGGCCGAGGTAGGCGATACGGTCGCCGCGCCGGACGCCCCGCTCGCGCAGGGCGTGGGCGAGGCGGGTGGTGCGTTCGTGCAGTCGTCCGTACGTGCAGGTCGTGTCGCCGTGGATCAGGGCCGTGCGGTGCGGGGTCTTGCGGGCCCGGCGTGCGGGCCACGACCCCAGTCCCTCGTTGCGCATGTCACGCCCCTTACGGTTTCGTCAGCCCGAGCAGCCGGGCGGCGTTCTCCTTGAGGATCTTCGGCCTGACCTCGTCCTTGATCGGCAGCTCGGCGAAGTCGGCGAGCCAGCGGTCGGGGGTGAGGACGGGGAAGTCGGAGCCGAAGAGGACCTTGTCCTTGAGCAGTGTGTTGGCGTACTGCACCAGTTGGGGCGGGAAGTACTTCGGGGACCAGCCGGACAGGTCGATGTGGACACCCGGCTTGTGGGTGGCGACCGCGAGGGCCTCGTCCTGCCAGGGGAAGGACGGGTGCGCCAGGATGATCTTCAGCTGGGGGAAGTCGGCCGCCACGTCGTCGACGTGGAGGGGGTTGGAGTACTTCAGGCGGATTCCGCCACCGCCGGGGACGCCCGCGCCGATGCCCGTCTGTCCCGTGTGGAACAGGGCGATGGTGCCCGTCTCCTCGATCACCTCGTACAGGCCGTACGCCACCGAGCGGTCGTCGGGGAAGAACCCCTGGATGCTGGGGTGGAACTTGAAGCCCTTCACCCCGTACTCCTCCACCAGGCGGCGGGCCTGCTTCACTCCCGCCCTGCCCCGGAACGGGTCGATGGACGCGAACGGGATGAGGACGTCGGCGTTGGCGGCGGCCGCCTCGGCGACCTCCTCGTTCGGGACCGGCGGTGTGCCCGTGGCGGACTCGGCGTCGACCGTGAAGATCACGGCGGCCATCTTCCGTTCGCGGTAGTACGCGGCCGTCTCCTCGATGGTCGGCTTCCGCTTGCCCGCGACCTTGAAGTAGGCGGAGGAGGCCGCGTGCAGGTCGTCGTCCAGGGAGGAGTGCCCCTTGGAGGAGACCTCCGCGTGGGTGTGGACGTCGATGGCGACCAGTTCGTCGGGGTTCAGCGAGAGGGCCATCACGCCTCCGGGAACTTCGGCGCGGGGATGCCGACCGACTGGAGTTCGGCGCCGACCGAGGTGGGCCAGACGTCGGCCAGGGTGTCGGGGGTCCAGCCGCCGTCGGCGTACGCCGCCGCGATCTCCTGCGGATGCGACCAGAGTGCCACCTTGTCGCCGCCGATGCCGATGCACTGACCGGTGACACCGCGGGCGGACGAGGAGGCGAGGAAGGGGACGAGGGCCGCGCAGTCCTCGGGGGTGCCGAAGCCCTCGCCCTTGCGGAGGAAGTCCGGCAGCGGCTCGCCGTTGCGCATCGCCTCGATGTACGGCGCGAAGGCGGGGATCGTCTCGGTCATCGCGGTCGCGGCGACCGGCACGATCGCGTTGACGGTGATGTTCGCGCGGCCCAGCTCCATCGACCAGGTGCGGGTCATGGCGGCGATGCCGGCCTTGGCGGCGGCGTAGTTCGTCTGGCCGAAGTTGCCGCGCTGTCCGGCCGGGGAGCCGACCAGGATCAGGGTGCCGCCCTCGCCCTGCTCGCGCATGCGGACGGCCGCGGCGCGGGCGCAGGTGAAGGTGCCCTTGAGGTGGGTGGTGAGGACCGCGTCGAAGTCCTCGTCGGTCATCTTCCACAGGACCTTGTCGCGCAGGATGCCCGCGTTGGTGACCAGGACGTCGAGCCGGCCGAACTCCTCGACCGCGCGGCCGACCAGCCGGTCCGCGGCCTCGGCGGTGCCGACCGGGACGACCTCGGCGACGGCGGTGCCGCCCGCCTCGGCGATGGACTTCACCGCGGCCTCGGCCACGGCCTCGTCGACGTCGTTGACGACCACACGGGCGCCGTGGGCGGCGAGGGCGTGGGCGTAGGCGAGGCCGAGGCCCCGGCCGCTGCCGGTGACGACGGCGGCCTTGCCGGTGAGATCGATGCTGGGCACGGCGGGTCCCTTCGAAGTGCGTGAGGTGCGGCTGCGAGATCGAAGGTAGGAACAATAGTTGTTGACGTCAATAGTTGTTGGACACTCCTCCTTGCGTCATGCTGGGGGCAGCACGCACGCACCGCCCCGCCCCGGGGCCTCGACCAGGGAGCCCGCCATCGCCAGCCGGCCGACCACCCAGCACACCGCAGGCCCCGCGCCGATCGACGCCGACGAGCCGTGGATGCGCGGACTGCACGCGGACACCGGCTATCTGCTGTACCGCCTCGGCCTGCGCTCCGGTCAGCTGTTCAACACGTTCCTCCAGGAGTCGGGGCTGCGGCTGCGCCACTACGCGGTGCTCCGCTTGCTGGCCACCACCCCGGGCGCCCTCCAGCGTGAGCTGAGCTCCTCGCTCGGCTACGACCCGAGCGCGATCGTCGGCCTGGTCGACGACCTGGAGAAGCTGGGCTTCGCCGAGCGGCGCCCCTCCCCCGACGACCGCCGCAGCCGGATCATCGTGCTGACCGAGGGGGGCCGGGCCTTCCTGCGGGACACCGACGAGGCCGGCCGGCGCGTCACCGACGAGCTGGTGCGGCCGCTGGACGCCGACGAGCGGAAGCGGTTGCACGCGCTGCTCCAGCGCGTCGCCGAGTCCGGGCTGGGGTGACGACATGCCGACCCGCCGACCGGGGTGACGACCTGCCGATGACCGCCGACGCCGTACCGTCCCCGTCGGCCGGGGGGACGCGTTCCGCGCCCGACCGGCTGCTGTCGGTGCTCGGTGCCTTCGACCTGGAGCACCCGGCACTGTGCCTGACCGACATCAGCCGGCGCGCCGGGCTGAGCCTGAGCACCGCCCACCGGCTGGTGGCGGCCCTCACCGAGTGGGGCGCGCTGGAGCGGGACGACGCCGGGCTCTACCACGTCGGGCTGCGGCTGTGGGAGCTCGCCGCACTCGCGCCGCGCGGCCTCGCGCTGCGCCAGGTCGCGCTGCCGTACCTGGAGGACCTGTACGAAGCCACGCATGAGAACGTGCAGTTGGCGGTCCAGGACGGGCCGGAGGTCGTCTACATCGAGTGGCTCTCGGGCCGCTCGGCGGTCGGGGTGCATATCCGGGTCGGAGCGCGCTGGCCGCTGCACGCCACAGGGGTCGGACTCGCGCTCCTCGCGCACGGCGACCCGGAGTTCCAGGAGCGGTACTGCGCCGGGCCGCTCGCCTCCTTCACGCCGTACACCGTGACCGACACGGCCGTGCTGCGCCGCATGCTGGCCGAGGTGCGCCGCACGGGCGTGGCGGTGAGCAGCCGCCAGGTGACCGACGACGCGCTGTCGGTCGCGGCGGCGGTGCGCGGGCCGGGCGGTGCGGTCGTCGCCGCCGTGTCGGTCGTCGTGCCGCAGGCCGACGCGCAGGTTCCGGTGCTGGTGCCGGCGGTGCGGCTGGCGGCGCGCGGGATCTCGCGGGCGCTGGGGTGGCAGCCGGAGAAGGGGACGTAGGGGCCGCGGGCCGGTCCGACGGATATCCCTCTCGTCGGTGAGGACGAGGCGTGAGGTCCCTCGCGATACTGAAAGGGCCCCTTGCCCCGAGGAGCCGCCCGTGTCCGCTCGTTCCTGGATCGCCCCCGCGGTCGACCGCCTGCGCACGGCCAACCCGTACGCCGTCGACTCGGCGCTCGCCGCCCTGGTGCTGTTCGCCGTCTCACTCCAGTGGATCTTCCCCGACGAGGGTGACGACCGGCTGAGCTGGCAGGGCTGGCTGATCGGCGCCGCGACCGCGGTACCGCTGGTGTGGCGCCGGAGGGCGCCGTTCGCGACGGCGTGGGCGGTCTCGGTGGCCACCCCGGCACAGGCCGTCTACCACGCCCCGCCGCCCGACGTGATGTACGGCGGCATGGTCGTCCTGTACACGATGGCCACCCTGGGCAGGCCCTGGCAGCGGCGCGTCATGCTGGGCGGCTGGCTGACCGGGGTCTCGCTGGTGATCCTGCACAAGGAGGACCCCCAGCCCTTCGAGTACGCCTTCCAGCTGCTCAGCGTGGTCTGCGCCTACGGCTTCGGCGTGCTCGCCCGGGTGCAGCGGGCCTACACCGCCGAGCTGGAGGACCGGGCCCGGCGGCTGGAGCGGGAACGGGCCGCCGACACCGCGCGTGCCCTCGCGCAGGAGCGCTCCCGGATCGCCCGGGACATGCACGACGTGCTCGCCCACGCGGTGAGTCTGATGGTGGTGCAGGCCGAGGCAGGGCCGGTGGTGGTGCGCAGCGATCCGGCACGCGCGGAGGCCGCGTTCGACGCCATCGCGACGGCGGGGCGGGACGCGATGGCCCAGCTGCGCCGGATCCTCGGCGTGCTCAAGGAACAGCGGGCGGACGGCGACGCGTGGCGGTTGCCGCAGCCGGGCGTGGCCGATCTGCCCGCTCTGGTCCGCCAGGTCGGCGAGTCCGCCGGTCTGCGCGTGGAGCTGCGCACCTCGGGCTCGCCCCGCCCACTGCCGCCGGACACCGAGGTGGCCGCCTTCCGTGTGGTCCAGGAGGCCCTCACCAACACCGTCAAGCACGCGCGGGCCGACTCCGCTACGGTCGAACTCGACTGGACGGAGAACGAGTTGACACTCACGGTCACGGACGACGGACGCGGGCCGGTGGGCGGCCACGGCGGCCACGGTCTGATCGGCATCCGGGAGCGGGCCGCGGCCTGCGGGGGCAGCGCACGGGCCGGGCGCGGACCGCGGGGCGGCTTCCAGGTGGTCGTACGGCTGCCCGCGGCCGTCGACCGGGAGGCGGCCCTGGGATGAGCATCCGGGTGGTGGTCGCCGACGACCAGGAACTGGTCCGCGCCGGGTTCAGCATGATCCTTCAGGCGCAGCCGGACATCGAGGTGGTCGCCGAGGCCGGGGACGGCGCCGAGGCGGTCGCCGCGGTCGAGCGGCACACGCCCGACGTGCTGCTGTTGGACATCCGGATGCCGGTCATGGACGGTCTGGCCGCCGCGCGGCGGGTGTGCGGGCAGTCGAGCTGCAAGGTCGTCATGCTGACCACGTTCGACCTGGACGAATACGTGTACGAGGCGCTGTGCGCCGGGGCCAGCGGCTTCCTGCTGAAGGACGTACGGCGCGACGACCTCGTGCACGCCGTGCGGGTCGTGGCGGCCGGGGACTCGCTGCTCGCGCCCGCGGTGACGCGCCGGCTGGTCGCGGACATCGTGCGGCGCAAGCGGGCCGAGGCGGCCGCGGAGGCCACCCCGCAGCGGCTGGACGTGCTGACCGCGCGCGAGGTCGAGACGCTGCGGATGCTGGCCCGGGGGCTGTCCAACGCGGAGATCGCGACGGCGCTGTTCGTCAGCGAGCACACCGTGAAGACACATGTGAGCAACGTGCTGAGCAAGCTGGGTCTCAGGGACCGGGTGCAGGCCGTGATCTGCGCCTACGAGACGGGGCTCGTCACCCCCGGATCCCCCTAGCGAGGGAGATCCCGGCCCGTTTCCCCCGTACGACGGAGGTCCGCAAACCGCTCCTTCCGGCGATCCGGTGACCACCCCCGCGGCAGGAGTCTGAGGGCGATGGCAACCGACCCGTCCTGCCGGGAGGGACCGTGCTCTCCACGCTCGCCCGGGCGGCGACCCGCCGCCCGCTCACCGTCATCGCTCTCTGGGTGCTCTTCCTGCTGCTCGGCTTCGGGCTCGGGACGGGCGTCTTCAGCCGGCTCTCGGACAATGTGGCCGACATCCCGGGCACCGAGTCGGAGGCCGCCGCCCAGTACCTCGACCGCGCCGATCCGACCGGCGAGTCGATCACCGCCGTCGTCGAGGGCACCGCCGTGTCCGACCCGGCCCTGCGGGCGCAGGTCGAGCGGGCCGTCGCCGAAGTGCGGTCGCTGGCCGGGGTGGCCGCCGTACCCGATCCCTACGCCACCCGTGGCCTGACCGCCGAGGACGGACGGGCCCTGATCATCCCCGTCACCCTGGAAGGCGGCCTCGACGACGGCGCCGAGGAGGCGGCCGTGGACGCGGCGGCCGACCGGATCCGGCAGATCGACGCGCCCGAAGTCCATGTCAGCGGCGGCCCGTTGCTGGGCACGCAGATCGCGGAGCGGGCCCAGGAGGACGTGCGCAACGCGGAGTTGATCTCGCTGCCGGTGGTCCTCGCCCTGTTGCTCGTGGTGTTCGGCGGGCTGCGCGCGGCGGTGCTGCCGCTGGTGATCGCGGTCAGCGGGATCGCGGGGGCGTTCCTCGCCCTGTTCCTGTTCAGCGAGGTCACCGACATCTCGGTGTACGCGATCCAGGTGACCACCATGCTGGGGCTCGGACTCGCCGTGGACTACGCCCTGTTGATGGTGGTCCGCTTCCGCGAGGAGCGCCGCGACACCGATGACGTGACGGAAGCCGTGCACCGCACGGTCGCGGCGGCCGGCCGAACCGTGCTGTTCTCCGGGCTGACCGTCGCGGTCAGCCTGACCGGGCTACTGGTGTTCCCGAGCGTGTTCCTGCGCAGCATGGGCCTGGCCGTGGCCGCCGTGGTGGTCGTCGACATGCTGGCCGCGCTCACGCTGCTGCCCGCGCTGCTCGCCCGGTTCGGCAGCCGGATCGCCCCGGCGAAGGCCCGGCCGCCGGGCGAGGAGGGCCGGGTCTTCGCACGGCTGGCCCGCTTCGCAGCCCGGCGCCGGGTCGCCGTCGTGGCCGTCGTGGTCCCGGTGCTGCTGGTCCTGGCGCTGCCCGTCACCGGCATGCGGATCAACCTCGGCGACGCCAAGCAGCTGCCGGCGAGCACGGAGGCACGGCAGTTGTACGACACGGTCGACGCGCACTTCCCGGCCGGCACCGGCGTCTCCCCGGTCACCGTGGTGCTGAAGCCGGACACGGACATCGCGACCGCCGACCGGATCCGGGCCCTGTCGCCGACGGCCGAGTCCCGCGAACTGCCCGGCGGTACGACGGTCGTCCGCATCCAGCCGCCGGGCAGCGTCGACGGCAAGGAGGCCACCGACCTGGTGGAGCGGATCCGGGACCTCCGCGGCGACGAACCGGTCGAGGTCACCGGACCGGCGGCCCGGCTGCTGGACTTCCGGGAGATGCTCGCCGAGCGGGCGCCATGGGCGGCGGTCACGGTCCTGGCCGGCATCTTCGCCCTGCTCTTCGCCTTCACGGGCTCGCTGTTGATCCCGTTGCGCACGATCCTGACCACCCTGCTCAGTCTGGGGGCCGCGCTCGGCGTGGTGGTGTGGGTCTTCCAGGACGGTCATCTGGCCGGGCTGCTGGGCGGGGAGGGGCTCGGCGCGCTCAGCCTGACCGCGCCGCCGCTCATCGTGGCGATCGCCTTCGGACTGGCCATGGACTACGAGCTGTTCATCCTGGCCAGGATGCGCGAGGCCCGGCAGCGCAGCGGGGACGACCGCGAGGCCGTGGTCACCGGGCTGCGCCGGTCCGGCCGGGTGGTCACCTGTGCGGCGCTGCTCCTCGCGGTGGTCTTCGGCGCCTTCATGACGGGCGGTTTCGCACCGATCCTGGAGATCGGTCTGGGTCTCACCCTCGCGGTGCTGATCGACGCGACGGTGGTACGGATGCTGCTGGTGCCGGCGACGATGGCGCTGCTCGGCCGCCGCGCCTGGTGGGCGCCGAGGCCGCTGCGCCGGGCGCACGACCGGTTCGGGCTGCACGAGCAGCCCGGGGCACCCACGCCCTCGCTCACCACGAAGGCCTGACGCCTCCTCGGCACCGGCACGAGCACCGGCACCGGCACCTCACCCGTGCCGGTGCCGTGGCGCCTCCTGGAGGCGGACGGTCATCTGCACGGCCACCTCGTCACCGGCGGCGAGGCCCTGCGGCTTGCGTACCGCGTTCTTGAGCGGCAGCAGATAGCCGCCGTCCTTGGGGAAGAGCGACGTCTCGAAGTCGAGGTCGCCGATCCTCACCCCGACCGGGATGACTCCCCACCCGTACGTGGCCATCGCGGCCACCTCTTGGATGTCGGCGGCCTCCTCGTCCGGCACCCGGACGAAGTAGTAGGGCGCGGGGCCACGCCATTCGATCACCGGGCCGCTGAAGGCGAGTTCCATGCACGCATTCATAGGGTGAACTCACCTGTGGCGCAAGGGATTTCCCTGCTTCACCTCTTGACGGTCGACATGTCGGGGAGCACATTGGCGTCACTCTGAGAGCGCTCTCAAGCGCTCGGTCAGCCGCACGCACACCCCCCGCCTTCACCCGTACACCGAGAGGCAGCACCCCCATGAGCGAACCCTCCGGCATACCCCGTCGCCACCGACCCCTCAGACGCGCGCTCGTCGCCGTGCTCGGCACCCTCGGCCTGGCGGCGACCGCCGCCCTCGCCGCCGTGCCGTCCGCGAACGCCTCCGCCCCCACGCCCCCGTCGGGCTGGAGCCAGGTGTTCCTGGACGACTTCAACGGCGCCGCGGGCACCGGCGTGAACACCTCGAACTGGCAGTACGCCACCGGCAAGGGCTACCCCGGCGGCCCCGCCAACTGGGGCACCGGCGAGATCGAGACGATGACGAACAGCACCGACAACGTCGCCCTCGACGGCAACGGCAATCTGCGCATCACCCCGCGCCGGGACGCCTCCGGCAACTGGACCTCGGGGCGCATCGAGACGAACCGCACCGACTTCCAGCCGCCGGCGGGCGGCAAGCTGCGCGTGGAGTCCCGTATCCAGGTGCCGAACGTCACCGGCGCCGCCGCCAAGGGCTACTGGCCGGCGTTCTGGATGCTGGGCGGGCCCTACCGCGGCAACTACTGGAACTGGCCCGGCGTCGGCGAGCTCGACATCATGGAGAACACCCAGGGCATGAACACGGTGTTCGCCACCATGCACTGCGGTACCGCTCCCGGCGGCCCGTGCAACGAGAACAGCGGCATCGGCGGCAACACGACCTGCTCCGGCACCACCTGCCAGGCGGGCTTCCACACCTACCGGATGGAGTGGGACCGCTCCACGAGCGTCGAGGAGATCCGCTTCTACCTCGACGGCACCAACTTCCACACCGTCCGGGCCAACCAGGTGGACGCCACGACCTGGGCGAACGCCACGAACCACGGCTACTTCATCATCCTCAACGTGGCCATGGGCGGCGGCTTCCCGGACGCCTTCGGCGGCGGCCCGGACAGCGGGACACAGCCGGGCCACGCCATGGTCGTGGACTACGTCCAGGTGCTCTCCAGCGGCGGCGGCACCACTCCCCCGCCGACGGGCAACCGGGACGCCTACAGCGCCATCCAGGCCGAGTCGTACGACGGTCAGGGCGGCGTGAGCACCGAGTCCACCTCGGACTCGGGCGGCGGCCAGAACCTGGCGGCGCTCGCCAACGGGGACTGGTCGCTGTACCGGGGGGTCAACTTCGGCTCGACGGCGGCCACCCAGTTCGTCGCCCGGGTGGCGAGCGGTGCGGCGAGCGGCGTCAGCGGTCTGGTGGAGGTGCGCCTCGACAACCGCTCCAACGCGCCCGTCGGGAGTTTCGCGGTGGGCAACACGGGCGGCTGGCAGTCGTGGCGGACGATCCCCGCGAACATCAGCGGGGTGACCGGCACGCATGACGTGTATCTGACCTTCACCAGCGGGCAGCCGTCCGACTTCGTGAACGTGAACTGGTTCAACTTCGGTCGCTGACCGATGGGTCGAGGATGCCCCGCGTGGACCGGTGCGGTCGCGCGGGGCATCGTCGTGTCAGCCCCGCCGCCGGATCGCGCGGACGACCTCGGGGATCGCGCCGGTGAGGAGGAGGGCGGCGAGCGGGACGACGATGTCGGACCAGGGGTCACGGATGGGCCGGTACGTCGAGACGCCGTCGCGGATCTCGATGTAGCCGACCGGTGTGGCCTCGACACCTCCCCCGCCGCCTCCGCCCTCACCCGCCTTGGCGCCCCCGATCCGTCCGCCTCCGCCGCCCAGCCCGAAGGCCACTCTGGCGACCGGTACGACGGTGACACCGTCGGCGGTGACGGGTTCGCCGTAGACGGCGGTGACGGATGCGCGAGCGCCGAGTCTGTCGGCGAGGCGGTCCAGGAGGGTGCCTACGGCGTGGAGGGGGGTGCCGCCCTTGTCGGGCGTGCGCGCGGTCGGATCTTCCCTGTGGTCCTCGTCTGGGGTCATGCATGTCTCGTAGGCAGGTGAGGCCGCGGCAGTCAAGGGAACTCGCCGCCCTGGGGACAGAACGCGGGCGTATGGGGCATCCGACGCGTACGGTGACAGAGGGAGGAGCACATGGGCTTCGCCGACGACCATCTCGTTCCGCTGGTCGACGAGGGCCTCGGCAACAGCGCCTACCTCGTCGATCTGGGCGACGGCCGCGCCCTGGCCGTGGACGCGAGCCGGGATCTGCGTGCCCTGCGCTCCGAGGCCCGCCGACGCCGGCTCACCGTCGCCTTCGCCGCCGACACCCATCTGCACGCCGACTTCCTCACCGGCGCGCTCCAGCTCGCGGCCGACGACGGGGCGACCGTGCTGGCCTCCGCCGCCGGGCGCCGCGCCTTCGAGCACCGGGCCCTGGCGGACGGCGACGAGGTGGACCTGGGCGGGCTGACCCTGCGCGCGCTCGCCACGCCCGGTCACACGGACGAGCACCTGTCCTTCCTGCTGCTGGACGGCACACGGGAGTTGGGGGTCTTCACCGGCGGTTCGCTGATCGTCGGCTCGGCCGCCCGCACCGATCTGCTCGGCGCCGACCGGGCGGAGGAGCTCGCCCGTGCCCAGTACCGCTCCCTGCACCGGCTGACCCGGCTGCCCGACACGACGCCGGTGTGGCCCACCCATGGCGCGGGTTCCTTCTGCTCCGCCCCGCAGGGCGCCGAGCGCACCACGACCATCGGCGCCGAGAAGCGGGCCAACACCCTGCTCACCGCGCCGGACGAGGAGAGCTTCGTACGGCGGCTGCTCGGCGGGCTCGGGTCCTACCCCGCGTACTTCGACCGCCTCGCCGAGGCCAACCGCCGGGGCCCCGAGCCGCTCCCCGCAGCGCCCTCGCTGCCCGCGCTGTCCCCGGCGGAGGTACGCCGGCTGCGCGGTGAGGGGGCGGGGATCGTCGACGTGCGCCCGGTCGAGGACTTCGCGGCCGGCCACATCCCCGGGGCCCTCTCCGTGCACCTCCGGGACCAGTTCGCCACCTGGCTCGGCTGGCTGCTGCCCGACGACACCCCGCTGGTCTTCGTCACGGCTCCCGGCCAGGACCTGGCCGAACTCATCTGGCAGTCCCTGAAGATCGGCCACCAGCGGCTGTGCGGCCGGGTCACGATGGACGCCTGGACGTCCGCCGGCGGCGACCACGAGACGGTCGACCTCGTGCCGCCCGACGACGTGGACGCCGACCGACCGGTACTCGACGTCCGTCAGCGATCGGAGTGCGAGGCCGGCCACATCCCCGGCGCCGTCACCATCGAACTCGGCGACCTCACCGACCACACCGCCGAGGCACCGTCGGGCGCACTGGTGCACTGCACCCGCGGCGAGCGCGCGATGACAGCGGCCAGCGTCCTACAACGAGCGGGCCACCACGACGTGACCGTCCTCAGGGGCGGCCCCGAGGACTGGTCAAGAACAACCGGCCATCCCCTCAGAACCGAGGACTGAGCGAAGCCCGGCGCACACACCACCCCGAGGACTGAACACCGACGGAGGCGCAACCCCCCAAGGGGCGCGGGGAACTGCGCGACCAGCCACGACGGCGCCGCAGCCACACCACGACCCCCTTCGACAACCCCTCCGCCACCCCGAGGACTGAACACCGACGGAGGCCCAACCCCCCAAGGGGCGCGGGGAACTGCGCGACCAACCACGACGGCCCCGCAGCCACACCACGACCCCACACCGCAGCACCCTCGGGACGATCCGTCACCGAAGCTCCGCCCGAAACGCCGCCGGCGTCATCTCCGTGTGCTGATGAAAGAACTTGGAGAAGTTCGCGGCGTCCGGAAACCCCACCGCCACCCCCACCCGGCCGATCGGCAGCTCCGTATGCGCCAGCAGCCGCTTCGCCTCCAGGATCACCCGCTTGTCGATGAACCCCTTGGGAGTCTCACCGGTCGCGGCCCGGACCGCCCGGACCAGGGTGCGCCGGGAGTATCCGAGCTGGTCGGCGTAGGCGCTGACGCTGTGGTTGGTGGCGAAGCCCAGTTCCACCGCGTCCCGGAAGAGCGTGAACGTCGTGTCGCCCTGGTCCCGCGCGGCCTCCGCCGAACTCGCGGCGAGATGGGCGAGCCGCAGCAGGAACGCGGTCAGTGAGTGCCGCAGGACGGCGGTGTGCAGGCTCAGGGGCAGGGTCGTCGTGTCCTCGTACTCGCGCCGGAGTTGGGCGAGTGCCGAGCGCAGCGCCGTGAGCTGGGCGGCGTCGGGGTGCAGCAGGGGCGGGAGGTCGTAGCGGTAGAGGCCGGTGGCCTCGACGGTGGCGCGGGGCAGGAAGCCGGGCTGCATGGTCAGGACGGTGCCCCGGTAGTCGCCGGTCCCGGAGAACCGGTGCACCTGGCCGGGGCGGATCCACAGCAGGTCGCCCGCCCGCGCCTCGTACTCGGCGAAGTCGATCATGTGGCGTACGGGCCCCTCGCTGAAGAGCATCACGACGTGGAAGTCGATGCGGTGCACCCGCTCCAGCGGCGCGTCGGCGGCGTGCCAGGTGGGCCCGGCGCCCATCCGGCCCACCTGCATGCCGACGCCGAGGACGCTCAGATCGACCGGGAACGGAAACGTCCGTATCGGGTCGCCGCCTTGACCCCTCGCGTCCGCGATTTCCGCCATATCCGCCATGTCCGTCTCGTGCCGTCTCACTCGTGCGTGACCCCTGCTCAGCCGTGCGCGGCACTCCTCGCCGTGTCCCACTTTCACCACAGCCTGGCACACGCCGACCTTCCTTCTCAAAAGTCAGACTTTTACTTTTGAACGCGTTGGACCAGCCACTTCGCTCCGATCGAGGACTTCTTGAAGATGAGCACGCAGACACCGGACACTTTCGAATGGACCGAACTGGACCGGCGTGCCGTCGACACCGCGCGTCTGTTGGCGGCGGACGCGGTACAGAAGGTCGGCAACGGCCACCCGGGCACCGCGATGAGCCTCGCCCCGGCCGCGTACACGATCTTTCAGAAGGTGATGCGTCATGATCCCGCCGATCCCGAGTGGACCGGACGGGACCGTTTCGTCCTCTCCCCCGGGCACACCTCGCTGACCCTCTACACCCAGCTCTTCCTCGCCGGGTACGAGCTGGAGCTGGACGACCTCAAGTCCTTCCGGACGCACGGTTCGAAGACACCGGGGCACCCCGAGTACGGCCACACGGCCGGCGTCGAGACGACGACCGGCCCGCTCGGCCAGGGTGTCGCCAACGCCGTCGGCATGGCGATGGCGGCCCGCTACGAGCGCGGTCTGTTCGACCCGGACGCCCCCGAGGGCGAGTCCCCGTTCGACCACACCATCTGGGCGATCGTCTCCGACGGCGACCTGGAGGAGGGCGTCTCCGCCGAGGCCTCCTCGCTCGCCGGCCACCAGAAGCTCGGCAACCTCGTCTTCCTCTACGACGACAACCACATCTCCATCGAGGGCGACACCGCGACCGCCTTCTCCGAGGACGTGCTGGGGCGCTACGAGGCGTACGGCTGGCACGTCCAGCGGATCGAGCCCGCTCTGGGCGGCGACATCGACGTACCCGCGCTGTACGCGGCCCTGCGGGCGGCGCAGGCCGAGACCGAGCGCCCCTCCATCATCGCGATGCGCACGATCATCGCCTGGCCCGCCCCCAACGCGCAGAACACCGAGGCCTCGCACGGCTCGGCGCTGGGCGAGGAGGAGATCGCGAACACCAAGCGGGTGCTCGGCTTCGACCCCTCGCGCACGTTCGAGGTCGCCGACGAGGTCCTCGCCCACAGCCGCCGGGCCCTCGACCGGGGCGCCGAGGCGCATGCCGCCTGGGACAAGCGGATCGAGGAGTGGCGCGGCGCCGACCCCGAGCGCGCGAAGCTCTTCGACCGGGTCGTCGCCGGTCAGCTGCCGGAGGGCTGGGAGTCCGCGATACCCCTCTTCGAGGAGGGCAAGTCGCTCGCCACCCGCGCCGCTTCCGGCAAGGTGCTCCAGGCGCTCGGCCCCGTCCTCCCCGAGCTGTGGGGCGGCTCCGCCGACCTCGCCGGATCGAACAACACGACCATCGACAAGGCGAGTTCGTTCCTGCCGAAGGGCAACCCGCTGCCCGAGGCGGACCCGTACGGCCGTACGGTCCACTTCGGCATCCGCGAGTTCTCGATGGCCGCGGAGATGAACGGCATCGCCCTGCACGGCAACACCCGGATCTACGGCGGCACCTTCCTGGTGTTCTCCGACTACATGCGCAACGCCGTGCGCATGTCCGCCCTGATGCAGCTGCCGGTGACGTACGTGTGGACGCACGACTCCATCGGCCTCGGCGAGGACGGCCCGACGCACCAGCCGGTCGAGCACCTGGCCGCGCTGCGCGCCATCCCGGGCCTGAACATCGTCCGCCCCGCCGACGCCAACGAGACCGCCGTCGTCTGGGCCGAGATCCTCCGGCGCCACTCCACCGACCCGGCCCCGCACGGACTGGCGCTCACCCGTCAGGGTGTGCCGACCTACGCCCCCAACTCGGCTGCGGCGAAGGGTGGTTACGTCCTTCGGGACTCCTCCACCGGGACCCCCGACGTCGTCCTGATCGCCACCGGCTCCGAGGTGCAGCTCGCCGTCGCCGCGCGCGAGGTGCTTCAGGCCGAGGGGATCGGTACCCGGGTGGTGTCCATGCCGTCCGTGGAGTGGTTCGAGCAGCAGCCGCGCGAGTACCGCGAAGACGTGCTTCCGCCGGCCGTGAAGGCGCGGGTCGCCGTCGAGGCCGGGATCGGGCTGACCTGGCACCGGTTCGTGGGCGACGCCGGACGCATCGTCTCCCTGGAGCACTTCGGCGCCTCCGCCGACGCGAAGACGCTGTTCGCCGAGTACGGCTTCACGCCGGAGAACGTCGCCGCCGCGGCGCGGGCCGCCTTGCATTCCGCCACCGGCATTGCCGCCGCCCGCGGTTGATCCGTACGCAGAAGGAAGTTGATCACTGTGACCATCGAAACCCCCGCCTCCGCGGGCATCCTCGAGCGCCTCGCCGACGAGGGCGTCTCGATCTGGCTGGACGACCTCTCGCGCAAGCGGATCGAGTCGGGCAACCTCGCCGAGCTGATCGCGAACAGGAACGTCGTCGGCGTCACCACCAACCCGTCCATCTTCCAGGCCGCCATCGGCTCCGGCGAGGGCTATGAGGAGCAGCTCGCCGACCTGGCGGTGCGGGGCGTCACGGTCGACGAGGCCGTCCGCATGATGACCACCGCCGACGTCCGCGCCGCCGCCGACGTCCTGCGGCCGGTGTACGACGCCACCGGGGGCCGGGACGGCCGGGTCTCCATCGAGGTCGACCCCCGCCTCGCCCACGACACGACGGCGACGATCGCCGAGGCCGGGCAGCTGGCCTGGCTGGTCGACCGTCCCAACGTGATGATCAAGATCCCGGCGACGCAGGCGGGCCTGCCCGCCATCACCGAGGTCATCGCCCACGGCATCAGCGTCAACGTCACGCTGATCTTCTCGCTGGAGCGCTACCGCGAGGTCATGGACGCCTACCTGGCCGGTCTGGAGAAGGCCGCCGCGAACGGCCTGGACCTGTCCGGCATCCACTCCGTCGCCTCCTTCTTCGTCTCCCGCGTCGACGCCGAGATCGACAGGCGGCTGACCGCGATCGGCACGGACGAGGCCCTCGCGCTCAAGGGCCGGGCGGCGCTGGCGAACGCGCGGCTCGCCTACGAGGCCTACGAGGATGTATTCGGCGGCCGCCGCTGGACCGCCCTCACCGGCACCGGGGCCAACAAGCAGCGCCCGCTGTGGGCGTCCACAGGGGTTAAGGACCCGGCCTACAAGGACACCCTGTACGTCGACGAACTGGTCGCGCCCGGCACCGTGAACACGATGCCGGAGGCGACGCTGAACGCCACCGCCGACCACGGCGAGATCACCGGCGACACGGTGACCGGGGGTTACGCCCAGGCCCGCGCCGACCTGGCCGCCGTGGAGGCGCTCGGCATCTCGTACGACGACGTCGTCACCCGGTTGGAGGACGAGGGCGTCGCCAAGTTCGAGGTGGCGTGGCAGGACCTGTTGGACGCCGTCAAGAACTCGCTCGGCAGCAAGGGAGCTGACGCGGAATGACCTCCGCACTGGAACCGGACTGGGACAACCCCCTCCGCGACACACGTGACCGCCGCCTGCCCCGTATCGCCGGACCGTCCGGGCTGGTCATCTTCGGTGTCACGGGCGATCTGTCCCGCAAGAAGCTGATGCCGGCCGTGTACGACCTCGCCAACCGCGGCATGCTGCCGCCGGGCTTCTCGCTGGTCGGGTTCGCCCGCCGGGACTGGGAGGACCAGGACTTCGCCGAGGTCGTGCACGACTCGGTGCGCGAGCACGCCCGTACGGAGTTCCGCGAGGAGGTCTGGCAGCAGCTGGCCGAGGGCATGCGGTTCATCCCCGGCGACTTCGACGACGACGCGGCGTTCGATCAGCTGCACCGGACGGTCGATGAGCTGGACAAGGCGCGCGGGACCAGCGGCAACTACGCCTTCTACCTCTCGGTGCCGCCGAAGTTCTTCCCGAAGGTCGTGCAGCAGTTGAAGAAGCACGGCCTGGCGGACGCGCCCGAGGGGTCCTGGCGGCGGGCGGTCATCGAGAAGCCGTTCGGCCGGGACCTGGCGAGCGCGCGGGAGCTGAACGCGATCGTGCACGAGGTGTTCGACCCGGAGCAGGTCTTCCGGATCGACCACTACCTGGGCAAGGAGACCGTCCAGAACATCCTGGCGCTGCGGTTCGCGAACCAGATGTTCGAGCCGATCTGGAACCGGTCGTACGTCGACCATGTGCAGATCACGATGGCCGAGGACATCGGCATCGGCGGCCGGGCGGGCTACTACGACGGGATCGGCTCTGCCCGTGACGTCATCCAGAACCATCTGCTCCAGCTGATGGCGCTGACCGCCATGGAGGAGCCGGCCGCCTTCGACGCGGGGTCCCTGCTCACCGAGAAGCTCAAGGTGCTCAAGGCGGTCAAGCTGCCGGAGGACCTCGGCAAGCACACCGTGCGCGGGCAGTACGCGGCCGCCTGGCAGGGCGGCGAGAAGGTGGGCGGCTACCTCGACGAGGACGGCATCGACCCCGGCTCGAAGACCGACACCTACGCGGCCATCAGGCTGAACGTGGACAACCGGCGCTGGGCGGGCGTGCCGTTCTACCTGCGCACCGGCAAGCGGCTCGGGCGGCGGGTCACGGAGATCGCCGTCGTGTTCCAGCGGGCGCCGCACTCCCCCTTCGACTCCACCGCCACCGAGGAGCTCGGCCAGAACGCCATCGTCATCCGCGTCCAGCCGGACGAGGGCATGACCGTGCGGTTCGGGTCCAAGGTGCCGGGCACGTCGATGGAGATCCGGGACGTGACGATGGACTTCGCGTACGGCGAGTCGTTCACGGAGTCCAGCCCGGAGGCGTACGAGCGGCTCATCCTGGATGTCCTCCTTGGGGACGCCAATTTGTTCCCCCGTCACCAGGAAGTGGAAGAGTCCTGGAAGATCCTCGATCCGATCGAGGAGTACTGGGACAGGCACGGCAGGCCGGCGCGGTACGCGTCCGGGAGCTGGGGACCCGAGGAAGCGGACGAGATGCTCGCACGAGACGGACGGAGCTGGCGCAGGCCATGAAGATCGACCTGAGCGACACCACGGCAAGCAAGATCAACAAGGCGCTGGTGCAGGGCCGCCGCGCGATCGGCACGCCGGCCGTGGGCATGGTCCTGACGATGGTGATCGTCACGGACGAGGAGAACGCCTACGACTCGATCAAGGCGGCCGAGGAGGCCTCGCACGAGCACCCCGCGCGCACCCTGGTCGTGATCAAGCGGCACGCCCGCACCCCGCGCGACCGCACCCGCTCCCACCTCGACGCCGAGGTCCGGGTGGGCGCCGACGCCGGCACCGGCGAGACGGTCGTGCTGCGCCTGTACGGCGAGGTCTCCGACCACGCCGACTCGGTGGTGCTGCCGCTGCTGCTGCCGGACGCGCCGGTCGTCGTGTGGTGGCCGGTGGACGCGCCCGAGAACCCCTCCAAGGACCCGCTGGGCGCGCTGGCCCAGCGCCGGATCACCGACCTGTACACCACCGAGACACCGCTGTCGGACCTGGAGGTCCGCGCCCGCTCCTACGCGCCGGGCGACACCGACCTCGCCTGGACCCGGCTCACCCCCTGGCGCTCCATGCTCGCCGCGGCCCTGGACCAGGCCCGGGTGCCGATCGTCTCGGCGGTCGTGGAGGCGGAGGCCGACAACCCGGCCGCCGAGCTGCTGGCCCGCTGGCTGGAGGCCCGCCTCCATGTCACCGCCGAGCGTGTGGTCACCGCCGGTCCGGTCGTGACCGGCGTGCGCCTCGGCACCGAGAACGGCGAGATCGTCATCGATCGTCCCGAGGGCCCGCTGGCCACGCTGCACCTGCCGGACCAGCCGTCGCGCACCCTCGCGCTGAAGGTCCGCACGACCTCCGAACTCATCGCCGAGGAGCTCAGGCGCCTCGACGCGGACGAGATGTACGCCATCGCCCTGCGCGGCGAGGCGACCAAGGAGGCCTCCTCCCATGTCTGAGACCCCGAAGCTCACCCTGCGCCCCGAGTGGACGGCCCTGGAGGACCACCGCGCGGACGTCCTCCAGCGCCCCCGGCTGCGTGAGCTGTTCGCCGCCGACCCCTCTCGCGCCGAACGGTACGTCGTGCGCGTGGGCGATCTGCGGATCGACTACTCCAAGCACCTGGTCAACGACGAGACCCTCGCCCTGCTGCGTGAACTCGCCGCCGCCACCGGTGTGTCCGCCCTGCGCGACGCGATGTTCCGCGGTGAGCGGATCAACGTCACGGAGGACCGGGCGGTGCTGCACACCGCGCTGCGGGCGCCGCGGGACGCGGTGGTCGAGGTGGACGGCGAGAACGTCGTGCCCAAGGTGCACGCGGTGCTCGACAAGATGGGCGCCTTCGCCGACCGCGTCCGCTCCGGCGCGTGGACCGGCCACACGGGCCGCCGAATCCGCAACGTCGTCAACATCGGCATCGGCGGCTCCGACCTCGGTCCTGCGATGGCGTACGAGGCGCTGCGCCCGTTCACCGCACGGGAGTTGACGTTCCGGTTCGTCTCCAACGTGGACGGCGCCGACCTCCACGAGGCGGTCCGCGACCTCGACCCGGCGGAGACCCTGTTCATCGTCGCGTCCAAGACGTTCACCACGATCGAGACGATCACCAACGCCACCTCGGCCCGTTCCTGGCTGCTGGCCGGGCTCGGCGACGAGAAGGCGGTCGCCCGGCACTTCGTGGCGCTGTCGACCAACGCCGAGAAGGTCACCGACTTCGGCATCGACCCGGACAACATGTTCGAGTTCTGGGACTGGGTCGGCGGGCGCTACTCCTACGACTCGGCGATCGGCCTGTCCCTGATGATCGCCATCGGCCCGGAGCGCTTCCGGGAGATGCTCGACGGCTTCCACACCGTCGACGAGCACTTCCGGAACGCGCCCGCCGAGGACAACGCGCCGCTGACCCTGGGCCTGTTGGGCATCTGGTACGGCAATTTCTTCGGCGCCGAGTCCCATGCGGTGCTGCCGTACTCGCACTACCTGTCGAAGTTCACGGCGTACCTCCAGCAGCTGGACATGGAGTCCAACGGCAAGTCGGTGGACCGCGAGGGCCACACCGTGGGCTGGGAGACCGGCCCGGTCGTGTGGGGCACGCCCGGCACCAACGGGCAGCACGCCTACTACCAGCTGATCCACCAGGGCACCCGGCTGATCCCGGCCGACCTGATCGGCTTCGCCCGCCCGGTCGCCGAGCTCAGCGACGAACTCAAGGCACAGCACGACCTGTTGATGGCGAACCTGTTCGCCCAGGGCCAGGCGCTCGCCTTCGGCAAGACCGCGGACGAGGTGCGCGCGGAGGGCGTGCCCGAGGAGCAGGTCCCGCACCGCACGTTCCTCGGCAACCACCCCACCACCACGATTCTCGCCCCCGAGCTGACCCCGTCGGTCCTCGGCCAGCTGGTCGCCCTCTACGAGCACAAGGTGTTCGTGCAGGGCGCGGTCTGGAACATCGACTCCTTCGACCAGTGGGGCGTGGAGCTGGGCAAGGTCCTCGCCAAGCGCGTCGAACCCGCCCTCACCGAGGGGGCGGACGTCCCCGGCCTCGACCCGTCCACCGCCGCCCTCGTGGCCGCCTACCGCTCGCTCAGGAACGCACAGGACGCGCAGGGCGTCCGGGAGGAAGTGAACTGACATGCAGATCGGTCTTGTTGGACTCGGCAAGATGGGCGGCAACATGCGCGAGCGCCTGCGCAACGCCGGCCACACCGTCGTCGGCTACGACACCAATCCCGAACTGTCCGACGTCGCGAACCTGGCCGACCTCGTCGACCAGCTCGACGCGCCGCGCACGGTCTGGGTGATGGTCCCGGCCGGCCACCCCACCCAGGTCGTGATCGACCAGCTCGGGAGCCTGCTCAAGCCGTACGACACGGTGGTGGACGGGGGCAACTCGCGCTGGACGGACGACGAGAAGCACGCCAAGGAGCTCAGCGCGCACGGCATCGGCTTCGTCGACGCCGGCGTGTCCGGCGGGGTGTGGGGCCTGAAGAACGGCTACGCGCTGATGGTCGGCGGTGAGAAGGAGTACGTCGACCGGCTCAAGCCGATCTTCGAGGCGCTGAAGCCGGAGGGGCCGTACGGCTATGTCCACGCCGGCAAGGTGGGCGCCGGGCACTTCGCGAAGATGGTCCACAACGGTATTGAGTACGCCATGATGCAGGCCTACGCCGAGGGCTGGGAGCTGCTGGAGAAGGTCGACTCGGTGGACAACGTCCGGGAGGTCTTCCGCTCCTGGCAGGACGGCACGGTCATCCGGTCCTGGCTGCTGGACCTCGCGGTGAACGCCCTCGACGAGGACGAGCACCTGGAGAAGCTGAAGGGCTTCGCGCAGGACTCCGGCGAGGGCCGCTGGACCGTCGAGGCCGCCCTCGACCACGCCGTGCCGCTCCCCGCGATCACCACCTCGCTGTTCGCGCGGTTCGCCTCCCGCCAGGACGACTCCCCGCAGATGAAGATGATCGCGGCGCTGCGCAACCAGTTCGGCGGGCACGCCGTCGAGTCGAAGGAGTAGCGCGCCGTGGGGGATCTCCTCCTGGTCCGCCACGGTGAGACGGAGTGGAGCAGGTCGGGACAGCACACCAGCTGGACCGACCTGCCCCTCACCCAGGACGGCGAGGAACAGGCCAAGTCCCTCGCCCCGCTCCTGTCCGGGCGGACCTTCTCCCTGGCCCTCACCAGCCCGCTGCGCCGCGCGGTCCGCACCGCCGAACTGGCGGGCGTGAGCGGGGCCGTACCGGACCCGGACCTGCACGAGTGGGACTACGGCGGCTACGAGGGTGTCACCACCGTCGAGATCCACCGCACCCGCCCCGACTGGTACCTGTGGACGGACGGAGTGGCACCGGGCCCTGCGGCCCACCCCGGTGAGTCACCGGCCGAAGTGGGCGCCCGTGCCGACCGTTTGCTGTCCCGTGTCGAAGCGGCGCTCCCCGGCGGCGATGTCGTCCTCGTCGCCCACGGCCACTTCCTGCGCGTCGTGACGGCCCGCCGCCTGGGCCTGGCCCCGGCCGAGGGACGGCTGTTCCAGCTGGCGACCGGCACCGTCAGCCGACTGTCCACCGAGCACGGCCGGCCGGTGATCGCGGAATGGAACGTACGGACACAGCTTGTTGACACCGTGTGAGCGAGCCCGCCAGAGTCGTGGCCGATGGAGATCAACGATCTGACACCGGCCGAGCAGCGAGTCTGGCGGGCCTTCGCCACGGGAACGACCGTGGACCTGCGGCCGGATGGCGAAGAGGGCGGCCCCGAACGGACGGTCAGGGCCGCTGTGTTGCGGACGTTGCTCCTCAACGGGCCCCGGGAGCCGGGGGAAGTGGCGGCCCTGAAAGTCCTGGGGGCCCGGGTCACCGGCGTGCTGGACCTGCGGTTCGCGGCCGTCGACAGCGTGGTGCGACTCGGCTACTGCACCTTCGACGCGACTCCGCGCCTGGCCGGTGCCCAGCTCAACTACCTCAGTCTGCGCGACTCCACGCTGCCCGGCCTGGCCGCCTCGCGGAGCAGGATCGACGGCAGCGTGCGGCTGACCCGCTGCCGGATCGGCGGGCCGGTGCGCCTCGGCGGGGCGCAGATCTCCGGTGCGCTGTTCCTGGACGAGGCGGAAGTGACCGCGGCCGACTCGGCGGAGCCCGTGCTCCAGCTCAACCAGGCCTCCATCGACGACGACCTGTGTGCCCGGGGCCTGCGCACCCGGGGCCGGATACGGCTGGACGGTGCCGCCGTCGCGGGATCGATCGATCTGGAGGACGCCGAACTGCGCAACCCCGACGGCAACGTCATCGACGCGGAGGCTCTGGCCGTGGGCGCGAACGTGGTCGCCCGGCGCCTGACCGCCGAGGGCCGCGTCGACCTGCGCGGCGCGCGCATACCGGGCCGGCTCGACCTGCTGTACAGCCGGCTGGCCAACCCCGGCGGCACCGCGATGCGGGCGAGCAGCTGTGTGATCGGCGAGCTGTGGCTGCGCGGCGGCCCCCCGATCGAGGGGAGGCTCAACCTGCGCCGCTCCCAGATAGAGCACCTCGACCTGGACCCGGAGATGCTTCCGGACCAGGTCCGCCTCCTCGACCTCACCTATACCTCGCTGACCCCGCAGGTGCCGCCCGAGCGGCGGCTGCCCATGCTGGAGCGGGACGAGGACATCTTCGACCCGCACGGCTACGAGCAGTTGACCGCCGCCTACCGCCGCACCGGCGACGACCACGCCGCCCGCCTGGTCCAGCTCGCCAAGCAGCGCCGGCACCGCACCACGCTGCCCTGGTACGGCCGGCTGTGGGGCCATGTCCAGGACGCGACCGTCGGTTACGGCTTCCGGCCGCTGCGCGCTCTCGGCTGGCTGCTGTCCCTGCTCGCCGTCGGCTCGGTCGCGTTCGCCCTGCACGCCCCGCCACCGCTGAAGGCGGACGAGGCACCGCAGTTCAACCCGGTCTTCTACACCCTCGACCTGCTGCTGCCGGTGATCTCCTTCGGACAGGAACCGGCCTTCGCCCCGGCCGGCCGGCAACAGGCCCTCGCCTACGCCCTCGTCCTCATCGGCTGGATCCTGGCCACCACGGTCGTCGCCGGTGTGACCCGTACCGTCAGCCGCCAGTGACCGCCCGGGCGGTGTGCTGCGCGGCCAGCCGCACCGGCGCGTTCTGGGCGCCGTAGCCCCGGTAGCCGTCGCGCTGCACGAGCTCGAAGAAGACCCGGCCGACGGTCCTGGTGTAGCAGTGCCGGAACTCGCCGTGCGCGTCGCGGTCGTAGAGGATGCCGAGTTCGCGGTACGTCTCCAGCTCGCCGTCCGCGAACTCGTACCGTGCGGCCAGGTCGTCGTAGTAGTTGGCGGGGATGGGCAGCAGGTGCCCGCCCGCCGCCCGGAAGCGACGGGCGGCGGCGACGATGTCGTCCGTGGCCAGCGCGATGTGCTGGGCGTGCACGGTGTCGTCGGAGGGTGCCGCGCCGACGCCGAGGGCGATACGGACGCTGCCGTCGGCGTTGGTGACGGCGCGGCTGCGCATCAGACCGTAGGGGTCGGCCACGTCGACGCTCTCCTGGGCGTGCAGGCCGAGGACGCTGCGGTGGAACAGGGTGGCCTCGTCGTAGTGATGCCAGGGCTGGGTGAGGGCGAGATGGTCGATGCGGGCGGTGCCCGTGGTGGCCGGCTCGTGGTCGAGGTCCGTGAAGTCGGCCCGCCAGTTGGGCAGTTCGGGGCGGTCCGTGGCGCAGAAGAAGAGTTCCGTGCCGTCGGGGGCGGCGACCGCGTCGAGCGGGGCGTCCTCGGGGGCGCGGCGGCGTGGCAGGACCGGGGCGAGGAGGGCCTCGGCGCGGCGGGCGGCGGCCGTCGGGTCCGGTGACTCCAGGCCGATCGCGGCGAGTCCGGTGCCGCTGCGGCGGGCGGCGCCGGAGGTGTTGACCAGGATCCGGGCCTCGCCCTGCTGCCAGAGGTCGACCGGTTTGCTGCGGTGGCGTGCGGTGCGGGTGAGGCCGAGGGCGCCCAGGACCGCGGAGACCGGTTCCGCGTCGGGGGTGACCAGTTCGGCGAAGGCGACGCCGGTGGGGACGACGGGTTCGGGCGGGGTGGTGAGGCCGACCGTCTCTTGCAGGACCAGCAGGGAGCGGTGGGCGTCCACGGCCGTCGGGCCGGCGTCGGCCTGACGGAAGACGTCGTTGAAGACTTCCAGGGAGAGCGGGCCGTCGTATCCGGTGTGCAGGACGTGCCGCACCAGTCCGGCGACGTCGAAGCCGCCCTGGCCGGGGAAGCAGCGGTAGTGGCGGCTCCACTGGAGGACGTCCATCGCGAGCAGCGGGGCGTCGGCGAGCTGGAGGAAGAAGATCTTCTCGCCGGGGATCTCCGCGATGCCCTTCGGGTCGGTGCCGCGGGAGAGGATGTGGAAGCTGTCCAGGCAGGTGCCGAGCGCGGGGTGGTCGGCTGCCTCGACGATGCGCCAGGCGTGAGTGTACGTGTTGACGTGCCGTCCCCAGGCCAGCGCCTCGTACGCCACCCGGATGCCGAACTCCTGGGCGAGGTCGGCGAGTTGGCGCAGATGGTAGGCGGCGAGCGCGTCGTCGTCCGCGGCGAGCGGATGGACGCTGGAGCAGACGAGGACGGTGTCCGCGCCGAGCCTGCGCATCAGCTCGAACTTGTGCCGGGCGCGGCGCAGATTGCGGGCGAACTCCTCGGCGGGCACGGCCTCGATGTCCCGCATCGGCTGGTAGAGGTCGATGCTCAGGCCCAGGTCCGCGCAGCGCGCCCGGATCTCCTCCGGGGCCAGCGGGCTGGCCAGCAGGTCGTTCTCGAAGATCTCCACACCGTCGAACCCGGCCCGGGAGGCGGCCGTGAGCTTCTCGGTGAGCGATCCGCTCAGCGAGACGGTGGCGATGGATGTACGCATGGTCGCTCCTTCAAGATGCCGGGGCGTGCGGAACCGCGCGACCGGCCCCGGACGGCCCGCAGATGTCATACCGCCTTGCCCACCGAGCTCTCGGCGGCCCCGGCCAGCTCCGTGATGTCCGCCAACATGCGCGAGCTGTCCGGCTCACGCCCGGTGAACAGCCGAAACGCGTCCGCGGCCTGGAACACGGCCATCCCGCCCCCGTCCAGAGCGGCGCAGCCGGCCGCACGAGCGGCCCGCAGCAACTCGGTCTCCAGCGGCCGGTACACGACCTCGGCGACCCACAGCCCGGGATGCAGCAACTGCGCGGCGAAGGGCAGACCGGGATGCGCGGCCATCCCGGTGGGTGTGGCGTGCACGATGCCGTCGGCCGGGCCGAGCAACCGAGCCAGCTGGTCCGGCGAGCCCGCGGCGGCGCGCCCCGCGCCGAAGTGCCCGTTCAGCGCGGCGGCGAGGTCCGCGGCGCGGTCGCCGAGGGCGTCCACCACGGTCACCTGCCCGGCGCCAAGGGTCAGCATCGCGTGCGCGACGGCCGCGCCCGCACCCCCCGCGCCCAGCTGCACGACCCGTTCCATCGGCACATCCGGCAGCCCGCGCGCGAACGACGCGGCGAAGCCGGTGACGTCCGTGTTGTGGCCGACGGCCCGGCCGTCCTCGAAGACGACGGTGTTGACCGCGCCCAGCGCCTCGGCCTGCGGGGCGAGCGCGTCCAGGTGCTCGATGACGAGCTGCTTGCACGGGTGGGTGATGTTGAGCCCGTCGAAGCCGAGGTCGCGGGCGGCCCGCACCAGGTCCCCCACCGCGTCGGGCGGCACGCCGAGCGAGTCGATGTCGATGAGCCGGTACAGATAGCGCAGGCCCTGCCGGTCGGCCTCCCGCTCGTGCAGCGCCGGGCTGAGCGAGGGTCCGATGCCGGAACCGATCAGCCCGACGAGATACGAGTCCTTGGCGTCCTTGACCACCGGGCGACCTCCTGAGCGGCTGACTAATGTACGAACTGGTGAGTTAGTCATAGCAGCCATCCCGGCGGATTGGGAAGCCCCGTCCCGCCACCCGGGGCAGCGGGGCTTCTACAATCACCGGCACGCGGGCGGGCCATCGGGGTGCGCTCGCCCCTGGCCGAAGGAAACCGATGACCAGCGTCGAAGAGCCGGCACGCGCGAACGGGCGGACCCGTGACGCCGCCCGCACCCAGGCCGAGATCCTCGACGTCGCGACGCGGGAGTTCGCCCGCGCCGGTTACGACGGCGCCCGGGTGGACGAGATCGCGGCCCGCACCCGCACCACGAAGCGGATGATCTACTACTACTTCGGCGGCAAGGAGCAGCTGTTCACGGCCGTGCTGGAGCGCGCGTACGGCGTGATCCGGGAGGCCGAGCAGCAGCTCGACGTCGAGCATCTGGACCCGGTCGCGGCCATCCGGCGGCTGGCCGAGCTGACCTTCGACCACCATGAGCAGCACCCCGACTTCATCCGCCTGGTCAGCATCGAGAACATCCACGGCGCCGAGCACATCGCGGCCTCCGAGCGGCTCGGCAAGATCGGCTCGCCGGCCCTGGACGTGATCCGCCGGATTCTGGAGTCGGGGCAGGAGTCCGGCCTGTTCACGGCCGATGTCGACGCCGTGGACCTGCACGCGATGATCAGTTCCTACTGCTTCTTCCGGGTCGCCAACCGGCACACCTTCGGCGCCCTGTTCGGCCGCGACCTGGTGGACCCGGCCCGGCGCGAGCACTACCGCGCGATGCTCGGCGACATGGTGATCGCGTACCTGACGGCGGAACGCGCGGCCGACTGAAGTCGTTCGGCGCCACCTCTTGACACCCGGGAAACGTGGGCGCAACATCCGTAGCCACCGCGTACTAACTACCCAGTGGGTTAATTAGCCGGGATCCGGCACCTCTCCCCCAGCCCCTGGCCGCCTTCGTTTCCGCTCACTCCACCTATGTTGGAGTTCCCTCAAAGGAGCCGCCGTGTCCGTGCCCGTCCCCGACGCCCCGCCCGGCCAGCCGAGGAAGGCGGCCACGGCCGCCTGGATCGGCAGCGCCCTGGAGTACTACGACTTCTTCATCTACGGCAGCGCGGCCGCGCTGATCTTCCCCGAGGTCTTCTTCGACGAGTCCGACCCGGCGACGGCCACCCTGCTGTCACTGGCGACCTTCGGTGTGGCGTACGCCGCGCGCCCGGTCGGCGCGCTGTTCCTCGGTCACTTCGGGGACCGAGTGGGCCGTAAGAAGATCATGGTCTTCACGCTGATCCTGATGGGCGTCTCGACGTTCCTGATCGGCTGTCTGCCCACCCGCGACCAGGTCGGCACCCTGGCGCCGGTCCTGCTGGTGCTGTGCCGGGTGCTCCAGGGCATCTCGGCGGCGGGCGAGCAGGCCAGCGCCAACTCGATGACCCTGGAACACGCGCCACCGCACCGGCGTGGCTTCTTCACCAGCTTCACCCTCAGCGGCACCCAGGGCGGGCAGCTGCTGGCCACCCTGGTCTTCATCCCGATCGCCGCGCTGCCGGAGGAGCAGCTGATGTCGTGGGGCTGGCGGGTGCCGTTCTGGATGAGTGTCGCGGTGGCCGTCGTCGGCTATGTCATCCGCCGCAAACTGGACGAGACGCCGGCCTTCGCGCAGCAGGCGGCCACCGAGGGCGTCGTGAAACTGCCGCTCGCGGTGCTGATGCGGGAGCACTGGGCGGATGTGCTGCGGGTGATCGCCGGCGCCCTGGTCGCCTCGGTCAGCACGATCTTCACGGTGTGGGCGCTGTCGTACGCCACCAGCGACTCGGTCGGCATCGACAGGTCCGCCATGCTGTGGGTGGGCGCGCTGGCCAACCTGGTCGCGCTCGGCGCGATCCCGCTGTGGGCGACGCTGTCGGACCGCATCGGCCGGCGCCCGGTGTATCTGATCGGCGCGGCCGGCAGCGCGGTGACCATGTTCCTGTACCTGTGGGCGATCTCCACCGGCTCCTACCCGCTGATCATGCTGCTGGGCATCGTCGCGTTCGGTGTGGTCTACAGCGCGGCGAACGGGGTGTGGCCCTCGTTCTACGGCGAGATGTTCTCCACCCGGGTCCGGCTGTCCGGCATGGCGATCGGCACCCAGATCGGCTTCGCGGTCGCCGGTTTCGCGGTCACCTTCGCCGCGCAGATCGCGGGCCCGGACGGCGACGACTGGTTCGCGGTGGCCCTGTTCACGGCCGCGCTGTGCGTGCCGCCGGTGGTGGCGGCGCTCTCGGCCCGCGAGACCGCCAAGATCCCGACCGAGCGGCTAGGCGAGCGCACGCCGGCCGAGGCCGCGCAGCGGGAGACCGTGACGGCCTGAGCGGACGTGCCCCGGGTCCCCGGACGCCCGCACGGCTCCGGGGACCCGGTCATCGGCCCGACACGAGCAGCTCCGTCCAGGTCTCGGCGACCCGGTCCAGGGAGAAGCTCTCCCGTACCTGGGTGCGGGCCAGTTCGGCGGCGGAGCGCCAGCCGTCCTCGCCCAGCGAGGCGATCGCCTCGGCCATCGCCTCGGGGTGGTCGTGGATCCACCGGCTGTCGTAGATCTCGTCGGCGCCCGGCCACGGCAGCAGTGACGGTACGGCGCCGGAGGCCATCCCCTCGGCGGGGGCGAGGTGGAAGCTCTCGTCGTCGCTGGTCGACAGCACATGCCCGACCCGCCGCAGCCAGCCCGCCACGTCAGCACCGAACGTGTCGAAGACGACGGCCCCTTCGAGCAGCGGCGAGGTCTGCATCCGGCGCAGCACGGCGTCGTAGTGGGCGCGCTCCTCGGGCTTGTTCCAGATCCACCAGTACTCCCAGGGCGGCTTCGACTTGACCGACAGATGCCAGCGCGGGTCGTCGGCGCGCAGTGCCTCCAGCACGTCGAGGCCGAGGTCGAGGCGTTTGCGGCAGGGCGCGATGCCGATCATGCCGAGGCGGTGCTGGGCGCCGGGTGCCTTGGGGCGGTCGAGCTGGTCGGTGTCGACCCAGTTGGGGACGACCACGACCTTCGACTCGGGCCAGCCGGTGTGCTCGCGGGTGCGGCGGGCGTAGTACGGGCTGACGCACACCACTCGGTCGACGGCGTCGATGTCGACCTGGCGGGGCCACCCCGCGTCGAGCTCGAAGCGGTGCAGCCGGACGATCAGCCTGCTGCCGCGCCGCTTGTGCCGGCTGAACCAGACGGCCGCCGGGCCACACCACTCGACGACCACCACGTCCGCCCAGTCGGCGAGTTCACGGCTGGCGTCCGGGTCGTGCCGGGACAGCGCGGGCCAGGCGTCGACCCGTACCTCCAGGCCGGGCAGTGAGCGGAAGTGGTCGAGCAGCCGGGTGAGGAACTTCAGATCGTGTCCGGCGACCCCCACGCGCAACGGCCGCTGACGTGCAGTCACTCCTGAGGGCGCGGCGGGGAAGGCGCGGTCGAGATGGGCGCGCCAGCGGGCGGCGGCCCCGTCCAGGGTGTACCGACCGGCGGCCGTACGGCAGCGTTCGGCCGCGAGGCGTCTGGCCTCCGGCTCGCGCACGGCCCGTGCGACGGTGTCGGCGGCGTCGTCGAGTCCGGCGCGTCCGGGTACGAACAGCGGGTAGTCGGTGCCGAGCAGCGTCTCGTGCGCCGGGGTGCGGTTGAGCACGACGGGCAGGCCCAGGGCGCCGAACTCCAGCACCTTGGTGGACAGTTCGAGGCTGGAGTCGAGCACCGGGTCGCGCCAGCCCAGCCCCAGGTCGCAGTCCGCGGCGATGCGCATGGCCTCCTCGCGGGGCTGTCCGCCGTGGTGGAGGACGCCGGGGGTGGCGGTCAGCGCCCGCGCCATCTCGGCCTGGAAGTCAGGGTGTCCCGGATCGTCGTGGATCTTGTCGCCGACGGTGTGCAGTTCGGCGGGGACGCCTCGTCGAGCCAGCAGTTCCGGCAGCCGGGTCATGGGCAGGGTGTTCCAGCGCGGCGCGAACTTGCCGGTGTAGACGAGCCGCAGCGGCTCGTGCGGGCCGTCCCGCCGCGGCACCTCGAAGCCCGGCTCGGGCACGGCGGGCGGGCTGAGCACGCACTTGCCGCAGGCCTCGGGCACCCAGGTCTCCAGGAAGCAGCGCAGTTCCTCGGTCTGGCACAGCAGCCGCTGCGAGGCCTCGGCGATCCGGACGAGATCCGCGCGGGCCGAGTCGGTCATCTCGGCCGCCGACTGCGGGATGTCGGTGAGGTAGGCCCAGATCCGTCCGTCGAACAGGCCGTCGGCCACGATCCGGGTGACCAGCCGCCGGCCCCGCAGCACCAGCAGGTCGCAGGGGTCCTCCTCGTCGAGCCGGGCCAGCACGTCCGAGGCCTGCACCGGCGACATGGGCCGGTCGGCGAGCCCCGGCAGCAGCCGTTCCTCGTGCGGGCGCACCAGGGTGACACCGGGCAGCTCGGCCAGCGGGTCGGTCAGCCGGCCGGTGCGCACCGGGGACTTGAGGACGAGCCGGGCCTGGCAGCCCGCCCGGGACAGCGCCTGCACCGTGGACTGCGCCCACACGGCGGAGCCGTCGATGAGGTTGAGGTCGACGTCGCCGTAGACGAGTGCCCGCAGCGTACGGCTCACGACGGCTCCTTCCCGCTTCATGACGGCTCCTTCCCGCGCACGGCGAACAGTCGATGCCCTTGACCCGCCCAACTGCCGGGATCCGTACCGGACATGTGCAGGGACCGGCGCACCAGCAGGGGACGCAGCGACGCCACGAAGACGTAGTCGTCGGCGGTCGGCGTGTGGCCCACCACGTCGGCGCCGGAGTACTCCTGGGCGCACAGCAGATCGAGCAGCAGGGTGTCCGGGCGGTCCTCGGTGAGGTCCGTCCAGTCGGCGACCCACGGCGCCAGCGGCTGCCCCCGGCGTACGGTCACTCCGGCGGCGGTGAGCTCGTCGAGTCCCGCCGGCTCGGGCACGACGACCTCGGCCGGGCGGTGCTGCTGGCCGAGCACCTGGCCGACGAGCCGGGCGATGTCGGTGGGGTCCCGGGGCGCGGCCAGCACGGCGACGCGCCGCTCGGCCAACGGGTCCGGGGCGCCGGTCAGTCGGGCGAGCCGCGACAGCCGTACCCGGGTGCTGTCCGTCCGGAACACCTCGCGCAGCCGTTCCCTGCCCCACACGGCCGGGTCGAGGCGGCCCAGACGCACACCGGTGTCGCTGTCGACGACGGCGTCCCAGGCGAGCCGGGCGAGCCCCGGGGCGGCGGAGGCGGGAGCGTCCCGCCACAGCACGGCCGAGCGTCCCAACGCCCGGGTCTCGGCGAGCAGTTCGGCGAGGGTGCGGTCGAGGTCGGGGGCGAGTCCGGTGCCGGTGAGCCACCAGGGTCCCTCGCCCGTGCAGGCACTGAGCTGTACGACCAGCACGTCCGGGTCGGTGCGCTCCACGAGCAGCCGCCCGTCGTGCGGCAGCAGCCGGTTGACGGCCACGTCGGCCGCGAAGTCCTCCGCCGTCTCGGGGGTGAGCACACCGGCGACGACGAGACGGTCGCGGGGCGCCGCCGTCAGGGCGCGATGGGCGAGGTGGAACCGGTCGTCGCGGGGCGCCTCCGGCTCGGCCTGGGACCTCGGCCCGGCGTCGGCCACCCGTCCGGTGGAACGGCGTCGGCCGCGCCACAGTCCGTACAGCTCCCCGGGCAGCCGGGTCGCGCTCCGCTTCGGCGAACGCGCGGCCGTCACCAGGGCCTTTCCCACCCGCAGCGAGGTCGAGCCCTCCAGCATGGCCACGCGCGCCTGCAACACCTCGACCCGGTCCCGGGCACCCCGCAGCGCGGCGGCGAGCTGCTCCTTCTCCCGTACGGCGGCGGCGAGCCGGTCGGCCAGCCCGTCCTGCCCGGATGCCTCCCGGATGCGTTCCGCCTCCTCGGCGGCGGTCTCCAGGTCCAGGAGCCTGGCGCGCAGCGAGCGGGAGGCAAGGTCGGCGAAGACGTACTCGTCGGCGATCCGCAGCGCGGTGGCGTACCCGTCGGACGGGACGGGCCGGCCGAAGAAGTCGTGCGGCGGCAGGAGTTCGTCGGTACGGGCGACGACCGCGCCCGCGTGCAGATGGACGTAGTCGAGGGGCGCCGCGCGCAGGACCTGGCAGCGGTGGGCCACCAGATGGTCGAGGAGCCGGTGGTAGGGCAGCTCGGCGCCGCCGTGCCCGAAGACGATCAGTGCGCGCGCGCCGGGCAGCATCCGTACCAGCACCGCGCGGCAGGCTTCCTCGCTGCCGTGGAGTTCGGCCTGCGGGCCGTAGGACAGAAGGGCCAACTCCCCGTCGGCGACGGGTCGTCGGTCGTCGTCGCGCAGGGCGACACCCGGCGGCAGATGCAGATAGGGCTCCAGGCGCAGGCCGCCGCCGGTCGCGTCCACCACCGTGGTGACGGTGTCGAGGTGCGGATGGAGCAGATCGGTCAGGCGCATCAGCTGGTCCTCGTGAAGACGTGGAAGCCGACCCGGTTCTCCCGGAACCCGTACGGCCTGGAAAGGGTGTGCCGCAGGCCGAGCGGCTCGGCTTCGGCCCGGTAGGCGGTCAGCGGGCGGTGCACGATGTAGTCGCCGCGCGCAGTACGGCGGTCGGTGTCCTCGTCGGTGACGATCAGCCGGCCGCCGACGCGGACGAGGGAGGCGAGGTTGCGCAGACCGTCCGCCCAGTCCTCGTCGTCGAGCACGTGGAACAGGACGTCCACGCAGACGACGGTGTCGTACGGCCAGGGACTGCGCCACTCGTCGAGCGCGGCGACGGCGTAGCGGGGGCCGCCGCCCTCGGCGCGGGCACGGTCGACGGCGGTCGGGCTGACGTCGAAGGCGTCGACCCGGTGTCCGCAGCGGGCCAGGCCGCGGGCGAAGTACCCCTTGCCGCAGCCGGCGTCGAGGACGAACAGGGGGGCGGTGGTGCTGGACAGGTCGCCGACCAGATCGAGCAGGGCGCCGAGCCGCTGGGCGTAGAAGATCTCGTTGCCGGGGCGGTCGAGGCCGATGTGCCCGCCCGAGGCGAGCTCGTCGTGCTCGGCGTGACGGGTGTCCCAGTACCGCCGCGCGGCGGCGTCGGTGAGCATGCCGTCAGCCATGGCGCTCCAGCCACCCGGTGATCACACGGGCGATCCGCGCGCCGGCCCGGCCGTCCCACAGGGGTGGCCCCTCCGCCGGCGCCGCTCCCCCGCCGTCCAGCAGCTTGCGCAGCGCGGGCACCAGCTCCCCGTGCCGGACCAGCCGGTTGGTGCCGTGGGTGACGGTGACCGGGCGTTCGGTCGTGGTCCGCAGGGTCAGACAGGGGACGCCGAGGACGGTGGTCTCCTCCTGGACGCCGCCCGAGTCGGTGATCACCGCGGCGGCCCCGCGCACCAGGCTCATGAACTCGACGTAGCCGAGCGGGTCGAGGAGATGGACACCCGGCGCGTCCGCGAGACCGGCCGCGCTCAGCGCCGCACGGCCGCGTGGGTGCAGCGGTACGACGAGGTCCAGATGGCGGGCGGCCTCGGCGAGTACGCGGGCGGCCGCCTCGGCGGCCTGCGGGTCGTCGACGTTGGCCGGCCGGTGCAGGGTGACGACGCCGTAGCGCTCGGGCAGACCGTGGGCGGCGCGCACGCCCATCGCGTCGAACTGCTCCACATGGGTGAGCAGGGTGTCGATCATCGGGTTTCCGACGAGGTGCACCCGCTCGGCAGCGACGCCCTCACGGGCGAGGTGGCCGACGGCCTCGGGGCTGGTGGCGAACAGCAGCTCCGCCAGCTGGTCGACCAGACGCCGGTTGACCTCCTCCGGCATCGTCATGTCGAAGCTGCGCAGGCCCGCCTCGACATGCGCGACCGGGATGCTCAGTTTGGCGGCCGCCAGCGCGGCGGCCAGCGTCGAGTTCACATCGCCGTACACCGTGACCAGGGCGGGTGCGCGGGCGGTCAGTTCACCTTCCAGGGCCACCAGGAGGTCGGCGGTCTGCCGGGCGTGGCTGCCGGAGCCGACGCCGAGGTCGGTGTCGGGTCGGGGCAGGCCGAGCTGCCGGAAGAAGATGTCCGACATCCGCTCGTCGTAGTGCTGCCCGGTGTGGACGAGCACCTGGTCGCAGCCCGCGGCGCCGAGAGCGGCGACGACCGGCGCGGCCTTGACGAAGTTGGGCCGGGTGCCGACGACATGGAGTACGCAGCCGTTCATCGTGGGCTCCGTTCGATGGCTCGGTCGCCTGCGGGCGCTTGCCGGCCACTGTTGGTGGGCCGTAGCTCCGCGTTGGATCTACCTTGACGGTATGTCGCGGAATATTCCACTTGCTCTCGGTTTGGCCGCCTCGGTGGCGCTCGGTGAGCTGCGTCAGGATCCGATGCGGGCGGGACTGCTCGCCGTGCGTCTGTTGCCGGGGCGTGTCCGGCGCGGACTGGGGCCCCTCGAACGGCGGCTGGCCGCGCGGGCCCGTCCCGCCGGTCCGGTCGCGACACCGTCCGCCGCGCGGGTGCCGGCGCCCTTCGGCCGGCCGTACCGTCCCGTGTCCGGCCGGGTGCTCCACCTGGTCACCAACTCGCTGCCGTTCCGGCACGCCGGCTACACCGTGCGCACGCAGAAGCTCGCCGAGGCCCAGCTGGCGGCCGGGCTGGACCCGCAGGTCGTGACGCGGATCGGCTTCCCGGTGACGGCGGGCGTACTGGACGCCCGTTCCAAGCAACTGGTGGGCTCGGTGCCCCAGCACCGGCTGCTGCCGCCGTGGCTGCCGTACGGACAGGCGGCGGCGCTGGCACGCAACGCCGAACTGGCGGCGGGGCTGGTGGAACGGCTGCGTCCCGCCGTGCTGCACGCCGCCAGCGACCACGGCAACGGGCGGGTGGCGCTCGCCCTGCGGGAGACCTTCGGGCTGCCGGTGGTCTACGAGGTGCGGGGCTTCCTGGAGGAGACCTGGCTGACGCAGGCGCCCGGGCGTCGGCGGGACGACGAGACGTACCGGACGCGGCGGGCCCTGGAGACGTACTGCATGCGCGAGGCCGATCTGGTCTTCACGCTGGGTGAGGCGATGAAGGCCGAGATCGTGGGGCGGGGTGTGCCCGAGGAGCGGGTGCTGATCGTGCCCAACGCCGTGGACGACGCCTTCCTGGCCCCGCCGCCGGACGGGGCGTTCATGCGCGCCCGGCTGGGCATCGCGCCGGACGAGTTCGTCGTGGGCACGATCGGCACGCTCACCCCGCACGAGGGCATCGACACATTGCTCCATGCGGGTGACACGCTGCGACGGCGTGGAGTGCCGCTGCGGTTGTTGATCGTCGGGGACGGGCCGGAGCGGCCCGCGCTGGAGCGGCTGGCGGTGCGCCTGGGGTTGGACAAGGGGGCGGCCGTGATCTTCACGGGGCGCGTGCCGCATGCTCAAGTCCGGGAATTCCACGCCGTGTTGGACGTGTTCGCGGTGCCGCGTACCGACGAACGGGTCTGCCATCTGGTGACCCCGCTGAAGCCGGTCGAGGCGATGGCGAGCGGTGTTCCGGTGGTCGCGAGCGATGTCGCCGCGCTCAGGGAGCTGGTGGAACCGGAGGTTAACGGACGGCTAATCAAGCCTGAATCACCACATTCCTGGGCTGATGAGCTGGAAATAGTCCTTTACAGTCGAAACCGGCGCTCCGAATGGGGAGCAGCCGCCCGCGCGATGGTCGCGCGTGACCGCACCTGGAGGCGGGTCGCCGCCACAACCCGTGAGGCGTACCGCACCCTTGGCAGCCTTGATACGGGGTGAGCCCTATGCAGGTCGAACGGACCGGACCGCTCGGGGAAGAGAGCGAAACAGCACCCGGGGAAGCAGAAGCGCCCGATCGCGTGGAACTGGCGGTGATCGGGCTCGGGTACGTCGGACTGCCGCTCGCGCGTGAGGCGGCGTCGATCGGCCTGAGAGTCGTCGGCCTCGACCGCGACCCCCGGGTCGTGGAGGCGCTGAACGCCGGGCACTCCCATGTCGACGACGTCTCCGACGACGATGTGCGCCGGATGCGTGCCGCCGGTTTCGCGGCGTACACGGACGACGTCTGTCTGGCCCGCGCGCAGACCGTGGTGATCTGTGTGCCGACTCCGCTGAGCGACGACGGCGGGCCCGATCTGAGCGCGGTGAAGTCCGCCGTACGCACGGTGGCGGGCCGGCTGCGGCCCGGTCAGCTGGTCGTGCTGGAGTCGACCACCTATCCGGGCACCACGGAGGAGGTCGTACGGCCGCTCCTGGAGGAGTCCGGTCTCAAGGTCGGCTCGGACTTCGCGCTGGCCTTCTCGCCGGAGCGCATCGACCCGGGCAACACCACGCACGGGCTGCGCACCACGCCCAAGGTGGTCGGCGGCTGCACCCCGTCCTGCGCGGCCCGCGCGGTCGCCTTCTACGGCAAGATCGTCGACACCGTCGTCCAGGCGAAGGGCACCCGCGAGGCCGAGATGGCCAAGCTGCTGGAGAACACCTACCGGCATGTGAACATCGCCCTGGTCAACGAACTCGCCGTGATCAGCCACGAGTTGCACGTCGACCTGTGGGACGCCATCCGCTGCGCCGGCACCAAGCCGTTCGGCTTCCAGGCGTTCCGGCCCTCTCCGGGCGTGGGCGGTCACTGCATCCCGATCGACCCCAACTACCTGTCGTACAAGGTGCGTTCGTCGCTCGGGTACGAGTTCCGGTTCGTGGAACTGGCCCAGGAGATCAACCGGCGGATGCCCGAGTACGTGGTGCGCCGGGCGCAGGACCTCCTCAACACCGCGAGCCGGCCGCTGCACGGTTCCCGGGTACTGCTGCTCGGGGTCACCTACAAGCCGGACGTGGCCGACCAGCGCGAGTCGCCGGCGGTGCCGGTGGCACGGCTGCTGCGGGAGCGGGAGGCCGACATCTCCTTCCACGATCCGCATGTGCCGATGTGGTCCGTGGACGGGGTGAGCGTGCCGCGCGTGGACGACGTGATGGCGGCGGTGCGCGAGCACGACCTCACGATCCTGTTGCAGGACCACTCGGCCTACGACCTGCCGGCCCTCGGTGACGCGGCCCGGCTGCTGTTCGACACCCGGGGGCGGGTGTTCCGGCCCGGGGTCGAGGTGCTGTGACCGTACGGCCCGTCCGGGCCGTGGTTCTCGGGGCAGTCGAAAGGTGCGTGCGCTGATGCGGATACTCGTCGTGACCGTGGTCCACCACCCCGAGGACGCCCGGATCCTGCACCGGGAGATCGCCGCCCTGCGCGAGCACGGCCATCGGATCGTGTACGCCGCGCCCTTCGCGGCACGCGAGACCCCGCCACGCCCCTACGTCGAGGGCGTGGACCTGCCCCGGGCCGCCGGCCGGGACCGCCGGGCGGCGTTGCGCGCGGCCCGCGCCCTGCTCGTCGAGCGGGGACCCCAGGCGGACGTCGTCCTGCTGCACGACCCGGAGCTGCTGCTCACCCTGCCCGGCACGCTGCGTCGCTGGCGGCGTGCGGGACATGTGCCCGTCACCGTGTGGGACGTGCACGAGGACACGGCGGCCGCGCTGGTGATGAAGCGCTGGCTGCCCCCGCCGCTGCGGCCACCGCTGCGGCTGGCCGTGCGGGCGGCGGAACGGCAGGCGGAGCGCCATCTGCGGCTGCTCCTCGCCGAGGACGCCTACCAGCGGCGCTTCCGCCGGACCCATCCCGTCGTCGGCAACCTCGCGACCGTGCCGCCCGAGCCGCCCGAGCCGCCCGGCGACGACCGGGCCGTATACCTCGGACATCTGTCGCGGGCACGCGGCGCGCTGGAACTCATCGAGACGGCACGGCTGCTGGCGCCGGACATCCGGGTCGAGGTGATCGGCGCGGCGGACCCCGACATGCGGGGCCCGCTCACCGAGGCCGACCGGGAGGGCGTGCTGCGCTGGCACGGGTATCTGCCCAACGACCGTGCCCTCGCCCTGCTCTCCGGCAGTCTGGCGGGCCTCTCCCTGCTGCGGGACGAGCCCAACTACCGTCATTCACGGCCCACCAAGGCCGTGGAGTACATGGCCCACGGCGTCCCGGTGGTCACCACGCCCACCCCGCTCGCGGCCGAACTGGTCGAGCGCTACGGCTGTGGTCTCGTCGTCCCCTACGAGGATCCGACCACGGCGGCACGGGCCGTGCGGCATCTGCGGTTCGACCGGCAGATGCGCCGACGCGCGGCGGCCCGGGGCTGGGAGGCGGCGCTGGCCGACCTCAACTGGGCGGACCATGCCACCGAGTTCGTGATGTGCCTGGAGTCCTGGGTGAAGGAGGCGTCCGCGCCGAAGGCGAACGGCCCCGCCGCTACGGTCGCGGGTGACGCGGCTCGTACAGGCTGACGTCGCCGCCGCCCGGCAACCGGAGTCCGGTCACCCGGCCCCAGCCGACGTCCTCGACCGACCGCGTGAACGGCACGCCCTTCTGGGTGAGTTCGGTGACGGTCGCGTCGAGGTCGTCGCACATCAGCATCAGTTCGTGCCTCGGCTCCCCCTCGGTGGGATGGCACGCGACCTCCGTCGGCGGTGCCTGGAAGATGAGCCAGCCGTGTCCGGCGTCCACGTGCGGCCAGCCGAGGACGTCCCGGAGGAAGGTGCGGTCGGCCTCTGCGTCGCGGGTGTAGATCACCACATGTGCACCATTGATCACGCGCCCAGGCTAGCCGCGGGACGCCAGGAGTTCGACCAGCCCCTCCGGCACAGCACCAGCCGGTACCCGTCCGGCGTCCGGCCATCCGAGCATCAGCGGATCGTGCGTTCGGGAATGCCGGCCCCCAGCGACCGGGGCGAGGTCGGCCGTGCCCTCGGCCACGGTGTGTACACCCGCCGTGCGGGCCCGACATTCCCACGTAGACACTGTCTACGCCACCGTGGTAGACACTGTCTATGCAGGTTGGACAGGAACAGGACCCGGATCAGGGGCTACGGGCCCGGCTGGTCGACGTCGGGGTGGATCTCGTGGCGCGGGAGGGCGTCCAGGCGCTCACCCTGCGGGAGATCGCCCGCCGGGCCGGCGTCTCGCACGGCGCCCCGCGCCGCTACTTCCCCACCCATCTGGAGCTTCTCTCGGCCATCGCGCGCCGAGGCTTCGACGAGTTGGCCGCCCGCGTGGCGGCCGGCGAGGGCGCGGGGGGACCGCGGGCACGGATCGCCGAACTTGCGAGGATCTACCTGGAGTTCGCGCTCGGCAATCCCGGCATGTACGAGTTGATGTTCCGTCATGACCTGCTGGAGAGCGGTCATTTGGGGCTGCGTGACACCAGCCTTCCGCTCTTCGGCCGGCTGGTGGACCTGGTCGGCCGGGTCCGCCCCGACGCCGACGCCCGGCTCGTCGCGGGCGGGCTGTGGGCGGGCCTGCACGGCGTCGCCCAGCTGTGGGGCTGGGGCAGCCTGCAACTCGCCACGGGTGCCGACGACTTCACCCCCGTGCTGCGCTCCGTCCTGGACGCGCACCTGGGTCCGGAGGGCGAGTGAATCCCCGTCCGGCCCTCGCGAGCAGCGTCGTCGGAGCCGTGATCGTCGCGTTCGACGGCACCGTACTGACCGTCGCCCAGCCCACCCTCCAGCGCGACCTCGGCGCCTCCTTCGCCCAGGTGCAGTGGACCAGTACCGGCTATCTCATCGCGGTGGCGGGCCTGCTGGTGTGCGCCGGACGTCTGGGCGACCGGTACGGCCACCACCGTCTGTTCGGCATCGGCATGCTCGGCTTCGGGCTCACGTCGGCGGGGATCGCGCTGGCACCCGGCGTCGGCTGGGTGATCGGACTGCGGGTCGTCCAGGGCGTGTCCGGGGCGCTGCTGCAACCTGCCACGCTCGGGATGCTGCGGGCCGCGTTCCCGCCCGACCGGCTGCGCACGCCGATCGCCGTGCGGACGGCGGCGATCGGGGTGGCGGCCGCCGCCGGGCCGGTGCTGGGCGGTGCGCTGGTGGCCGGGCCGGGCTGGCGGGTGGTGTTCCTGCTGAACGTCGTCCCCGCGATCGTCCTCGGCGCGCTCGCCCTCAGGGTGCGGCCGGCACACACGACCGCTCCCGTCCGGCTGGACCTGGCCGGTCCCCTGCTGCTGGCGGTGACCCTGGCCTGTCTGGTCCACGCGCTGGTGGCGCTGCCGGGCCGGGGCTGGACGGCCGCGACCGCCCTGGTCGCCGCTGCCGCCTTCGTCCGGCACGAGCGCCGCGCCCCGAGCCCGCTCCTGCCGCGGGACGTCATCGGGTCGGCGGCGGTCCGCTCCGCGCTCGGCACGCTGGTCGCCGCGTCGGCGGCACTGTCCGGCACGCTGTTCGCCGGTACGTTCCTGTTGCAGGACGCACTCGGTCTGGACCCGCTCGGCAGCGCCCTGGTCAGCCTGCCGCTGGCCGCGTCCATGGTGCTCGCGGCGCCCCTGAGCGCGGTGCTGCTGCGCCGGGTCGGCGCCCGCGGGACGACCGCCGTGGCGATGGCGGTCCTGGCGCTCGGGATCCTCGTGCTGTCCCGCGCGTCGGCCGTACCGGTCCTGTGCATGGCGTTCGCCCTGGTGGGCGCCGGGTTCGGCACGGTGATGCCGGCGGCGACCCATGTCGTCGTACGGGAGGCCGCCGTCGAGTCGGCCGGGGTGGCCGGCGGGCTCCAGCAGACCGCGATGAACGTCGGACCGGTGCTGGGCGTGGCCGCCGCGACCGCCCTCATGGGAACCGGCGGTGACCCGGCGCCGCCGCTGGGCGTGCTCGCCGCCGTCGCCCTGGCCGGAGCCGGGCTGAGCCGTGCGCTACCGGGACGGCACGCCGGCTCGGCGGACGATCATGGCCATTCGAAGGACCGTACACGCGTTCCTGCGCAACGATGAGATCAGAGGCCGTTCCGGCGGGGTATGCCGGAGCGCATCCTCGTCGTAAGGAATTCGGAGGAGAGCGATGGCACTGCTGACACAAGAGGTCGACCCGGGTGAGGTCGGGCTGGACGCGAAGGCGCTGGACCGTCTCGACCAGTACTTCGCCCACTACGTCGACGAGGGGCGGCTGCCCGGCTACCTGGTGTCCGTCGCCCGCGGTGGACGCGTCGCGCACCTCACCACGCACGGGCACCGTGATGTCGCGGCCGGACTGCCCGTCGAGGCCGACACGCTGTGGCGGATCTACTCCATGACCAAGCCGGTCACCTCGGTCGCCGCGCTGCTGCTGGTGGAGGAGGGCAAGCTGTCCCTCGACGACCCGCTCGACCGTCATTTGCCCGGCTTCGCCGAGCCCCGGGTGTATGTGAGCGGGTCCGGCGACGACATGGTGACCCGCCCCGCCGAGGGTCCGATAACCGTCCGGCATCTGATGACCCACACCGCCGGACTGACCTTCGCCTTCTACCACACGCATCCCGTGGACGCCCGCTACCGCGACGCCAACCTGGAGTCGGCGGTACTGCCGGGCTCCGACCTGGCCGGGACGGTCGACGTCTACGCGAGCCTGCCGCTCCAGTTCGAGCCCGGCACACAGTGGAACTACTCGGTCGCCTCCAACATCCTCGGCCGGGTCGTCGAGGTCGCCTCCGGGCAGCGGCTCGACGAGTTCTTCGCGGAGCGGATCTGCGGACCGCTCGGGATGACCGACGCGGGGTTCTGGGTGAGCGACGAACGGGCCGACCGGCTGGCCGAGTTGTACGGCGAGACCGATGACGGCGCGATAGCGGCGATCCCCGGTCTCCCGCTGCGCGGCGGGCGTCCCCGCTTCCTGTCCGGCAGCGGTGGACTGGCTGCCTCCGCGTACGACGTCCATCGCTTCATGGAGATGCTGCGCCGCCGCGGTGAACTGGACGGCGTCCGGCTGCTGGCCCCCGAGACGGTCGACCTGATGACGTCCAACCAGCTCCCGGGCGGCGCCGACCTGCGCGCCTTCGGCAGCCGCCCCGCCCATGACGAGCCCGGCAACGACGGCGTCGGCTTCGGCCTCGGCGTCTCCGTGGTGATCGACCCGACCCGCACGAAGGCCCCGACCTCCCTCGGCTCCTACGGCTGGAGCGGCGTCGCGACCACCACCTTCTGGGTCGACCCGCGCCACGATCTGACGGTGCAGTTCATGACCCAGGTGCGGCCCAAGACCTCGCACACGATGTTCCAGGACCTCAAACGACTCATCCACGAGGCCCTGGCCGGCGACTGAGCCCCGCCCCTCTCAGACCCGGTTCAGAACACAAGCGCCCCATCCACGAGGCCCTCGCCGGCGTCTCAGCCCCCGCCCGCTCAGACCCGGTTGGCCTCCGGCCGCGGGGCGACCGCCGCGAACCGGCCGCGCCCAAGGGGTCGGCGGCCGAGGGGACGTCGGCCGCGAACCGGTCCACGCCCAAGGGGCCGACCACCTCCACAAGGGGCCGACGGCCGAGGTACAGATCCCGGACCACCTCACCGACGGCCACACGCCGTTCCCGGAACACAGGCGACCCGTCCACACGGCCCCCGCCCGCTCAGACCCGGTTGGCCTCCGGCCGCGGGGCGTCGGCCGCGAAGCGGTCCGCGCTCAAAGGGCCGACGTCCACGAAGGGCCGGCGGCCGAGGTACAGGTCGCGGACCACCTCGCCGACGGCCGGGCCCTGGAGGAAGCCGTGGCCGGAGAAGCCGGTCGCGTAGAGGAACCGGGACACCGAAGTCGCCTCGCCGATCAGCGCGTTGTGGTCCGGGGTGACCTCGTACAGGCCCGCCCAGCCGCCCGTGCGGCGCAGTTCGAGCAGGGCGGGGGCGCGGCGTTCCATCGCCGCCGCCAGCCGGGGGATCCAGCGATCATGGGTGTCCGTGGCGAAGCCGGGCCGCTCGTCCGGGTCCGACATGCCGAGGAGGAGGCCGGGGCCCTCGGTGTGGAAGTAGAGGCTGGTGGTGAAGTCGATGGTCATGGGCAGCCGGGGCGGCAGACCGTCGACCGGTTCGGTGACCGCGATCTGCCGGCGCAGCGGCAGCACCGGCAGATCCACGCCGGCCATCGCCCCGATCGCCCGTGACCAGGGGCCGGCCGCGCAGATCACGGTGTCGGTGGTGATCCGCGCGAGGGTCGTCGTCACGGCGGTGATCCGGTCGCCCCGCATCTCGATGCCGGTGACGCCGTGGCGGCGTAAGATCCGCGCCCCGTACGCGCGGGCGGCGGACGCGTAGCCGTGGACCACGGACTCCGGGGTGCAGTGGCCGTCGTCCGGTGAGTAGGCGGCCGCGAGCAGTCCCTCCGTGCTGATCAGCGGGGACAGCCGCCGTGCCGCGGCCGGGTCGATCATCCGGCTGGGCACGCCGAGGGCGTTCTGCAACCGGACGCCCGCCTCGAAGCCGGCCACGTCCTGCGGCGTCGAGAGCAGGAACAGATAGCCGACCCGGTGCAGCCCGATGTCGTACCCGGTGTCCTCGGCGAACCGGTCGAACGCCTCCAGACTGCGCGCCCCGAGCTGGATGTTGAGCTCGTCGGAGAACTGCGCCCGGACCCCGCCGGCCGCCTTCGAGGTGGATCCGGAGGCCAGTTCGTCCCGCTCGACGAGGACGACGTCCCGTACCCCGGCGCGGGCGAGGTGGTAGGCGATGCTGGTGCCCATCACACCGCCGCCGATGACGACGACACTCGCGTGCGTGTCCAAGGGCCCACCTTCCTGGAAGCCGTCGGTCGTTCCCTCTTCCTGTCCGGATGGGCCGCTCGGCAATCAGGACAGGTGCGCCACCGCGTCCAGATGGGGCAGGTGGTGGTCGAGACGCTCCCGCTTGGTGCGCAGATAGGTGATGTTGTTCTCGCACGGCGGGATCAGCAGCGGGACCTGCTCGGCCACCTGGATGCCGTGCCGCACCAGCGCCTCGCGCTTGCGCGGGTTGTTGGACATCAGGCGGACGCTCGATACGCCCAGGTCGTGCAGGATCTCGGCGGCGACGCCGTAGTCGCGGGCGTCCACCGGCAAGCCGAGCGCCAGGTTGGCCTCGACTGTGTCCAGGCCCTCCGCCTGGAGAGCCATCGCGCGCAGCTTGCCGAGCAGCCCGATGCCCCGCCCCTCGTGGCCCCGCAGATAGACGACGATGCCGCTGCCCTCGGCGACGACCGCGCGCAGCGCGGAGGCCAGTTGGTCGCCGCACTCGCAGTGCTGGGAACCGAAGGCGTCACCGGTCAGGCACTCGGAGTGCAGCCGCGTCAGTACGTCGTCCGTGCCGATCTCGCCGTAGACCAGGGCCACTTGCTCGTCACCACGGTCGTGGTCGAGGTATCCGACGGCGCGGAATTCGCCGTACACGGTGGGCAGCGGTGCATTCACCACGCGCTCCACACCGGAACGCTGCGGCCGCGGAGCGGACTTCTTGCCGATGACGCCAATTTTATCTGTCATGATTCTTCAGTTCCTAAACAGAGACGAAAGGCCGTGAAAAGATGAGTGGTTCGCAGACGCGGCCGGCGGCGCACTCGCTGGTGCCGGCGGACACCACCGAGGACGTACGGACGCGGGGAGCGGGCGTCTCACGACAGGTGGCGGTCCTTCCCGTCGGAAGCTTCGAGCAGCACGGTCCGTTCCTTCCGCTGGCGACCGACACGCTCGTGGCCTGTGCCATCGCGCGTGACATCGCCGCCGCGTACCCGGTGCACCTCCTTCCGCCGGTGACGATCTCCTGCTCGCACGAGCACGCGGCCTGGCCGGGGACCGTCAGCATCTCCTCCGTGACCCTTCATGCGGTGATACGGGACATCGCGGCTTCGCTCCGCCGGTCCGGCGTCGACACCCTGGTGCTGGTCAACGGGCACGGCGGAAACTACGTACTGGGCAACGTCGTTCAGGAATCCTCCGCGCGCGGGGAGCGAATGGCGCTGTTCCCGGCCCCGGAGGACTGGGAGGCGGCGCGGGAGCGGGCGGGGGTGGAGACCTCGCTGCTCACCGACATGCACGCGGGGGAAATCGAGACCTCCATCCTTCTGCACACTCATCCCGAATTGATCCGACCCGGTTATGAGACTTCCGATTTCGTGGCGGACGACCGCCGTCATCTGTTGACCCTCGGTATGTCCGGCTATACCGATTCCGGTGTCATCGGCCGTCCTTCGCTGGGTTCCGCGAAAAAGGGGAAGCGACTGCTGGCGAGCCTCGCTGATTCCTTCGGCGCGTATGTGTCACTGCTGACCTCCGCGGACGATTCCGTAGCGGATACGGGAGACGCACGAAAATAGCCGCTGGGTTCCGGGTCCGCCACGGTCTCGGCGGATCCGGTTCCGGATCCCGCGCGCAGCGCGGTGTACCAGCGGGCGACCAGCACGAGCAGACCGGGCAGTGCGGCCACGAAGCTGAGCACGCCGTACACGACGGCGACGGCCAGTCCGGTCGTCGCGCCGAGACCGGCGGCGCCGAACGCCCAGGCGGTGACGCCCTCTCGGGGGCCGAAGCCGCCGACGTTCAGGGGCAGGCCCATGGCGAGCAGGGCCAGGACGGCGAGCGGCAGCAGGGCGGCCACGGACGCGTCGGAGCCGGCGATCCGGGCGGCGAGCACGAACATGCCGAGGTGCCCGGCCAGTACGACGGCGGAGGAGACTGCGACGCCGGGGCCGTTGCGGCGGGACAGCAGGGCTTCCCGGGCCTCGCCGAAGGTCCTGCGCAGGGCCGTCGGCTCGGTGCGGTCTCGGCGGGACGGCGCGCGGTTCATGCGCAGGGCGGCCACCACGGCGAGCGCGCCCACGCCGGCGAAGAGCAGCAGCGGGGTGATGTCGCGGGCCTCGTCCAGCACCGGGGACGGCATGGTCAGCAGGATGCCGGCGCCGGCCAGCGCGAGGACGAGCTGGCCGGCCGTCCGCTCCAGTACCACCGCGCGGACCCCGCGCCCCAGGTCACCGGCGCTCTGTCCGTGCCGCACGGCACGGTGGACATCGCCGAGGACGCCGCCGGGGAGGGCCGCGTTGAGGAACAGGGCCCGGTAGTAGTCGGCGACAGCCGGTCCGAGCGGCAGCCGGATCCTGAGCCCACGCGCCACCAACTGCCAACGCCAGGCGCTGAACACGGTGGTGACGGCCCCGATCCCGAGCGCCCCGGCGAGCGCCACGGCGTCGATCCGGCGCAGTCCGTCGAGGAACACGCCGGTGCCGAGGCGCCAGAACAGCACCGCGAGGATGACGACGCCGACGGCCGTGCCCACGTGGGTGCGGACGGCGGGGGTGTTGACGCGCGAGAGGAAGGAACGCGGCCGGATCCGGGGGGACTCGGGGGTGTCCGCTTCCGGGCGGGGTTCGGTGACGATGACTCCGATGCGGGAGGGCGAGGTGGCGTTCCACCGTGCCGCGGGCGTCTTCGCCACCGTCTCCACGCTCATGACGCCCCGCCCTTCGGTCGGCACAGTGCCAGCAGATCGCTGTGGTGGACGACGACCCGCAGCTCGCCCGCCCGGCAGGCGGCGAGGCGCTCGCTGAGGTAGCGGTCGGCGCGCTCGCGCAGTTCTGGGCGCTGCTCGACCGCCGCGGCGACCCAGCCGCGCAGCCACTGGGCGGTGAGGGCCGACTCTCCCGGGCCGAGCCGCCACGGGCTCGGGTGCACCTGGACGGTCGCGCCGTGCTCGGAGAAGGCCTCGGCCGCCGCGGTGATCGCGTCGGGGCCGAGCATGCCGGAGCGTCGCTGGTGGGCGTTGAACGCCTCGGCGATCTCCTGGTCCAGCGGGTCGGACGGGGTGAGTTCGACGCGTCCGGCGACGGAGAGCGTCAGCAGCGCCGCGCAGCCGGCGCCCACGCAGGCGGCGGCGAGGGTGTCGACCTCCTCGCGGGTCAGGACGTCGAGCAGCGCGGACGCGGTCACCAGCGAGGCACCCTGGAGGGCGTCCGGGGTGAGGCGGCCGACGTCGCCGCGGCGGGTCTCGACCGTGACCCGGCTGCCGTCGGCGGACGAGCGCGGGGAGGCCACGGCGGCGAAGTGCAGCAGATACGGGTCGCGGTCGTGCAGGACCCAGTGCTGGGCGCCGTCGAGGTGCGGCGCGAGCCAGCGGCCCATGGAACCGGTGCCGCAGCCGATGTCGTGGATGGCCAGTCCACCCGCCCGTCGGGGCAGGTTGGCGAGCCGGATGCGCAGCGGGTCGAGCAGGTCGTGCGCCCGCGCGGCGGCGTCGGCGCCCTCCCGCAGCTCCAGCCACTCGGGGGCGTAGCGGGGCGGGTCGTCCGGACCGGCGTCCCGCAGGCGCAGGGTGGCCCGCTCGCCGGGACGGAAGTCGGGGCCGGCACCGAGGATCACGGCGTCGTCGTCGGACGCCGGTACGGACACGCCACTCACGTCACCCTCCGCTGAAACGATCCCTCGCCGCGCTCCCGGCACTGTCGCCGAGTCGGTCGCGTCCGTCACGTCCTTGGGCCCCGGCTGGGCCGGAACGGCCGCGCCGGTCTGTGTCGTCGCCGGGTTCGTCATGCCGCCCTCCGGGGTCCGTTCGGCAGCCGGCCCAGTACCGAGGCCAGGCTGCGGGCCGTGCCGGCCCAGCCGTTCAGGGCGGCCCGGCGTCCCCGGGCGGCCGCCTTCAGCCGGCGTCGCACGTCGGCCTCGCCGAACCAGCCGCGCAGTTCGGTGGCGATCGCGGCGGGGTTCTCCGGCGGGACGAGGATGCCGGGGACACCGCCGTCGGGGGCCCGGCCGACCGCCTCGGGCAGGCCCCCGACGTCGGTCGCCAGCACCGGGATGCCACGCGCCAGCGCCTCGGTCACCGCCATGCCGTACGTCTCGGCGTAGGAGGTGAGCACCATGAGGTCGGCGGCGTTGTAACTGGTGTCGAGGTCGGCGCCGGACTGCGGGCCCGCGAGGATCAGCCGGTCCTCCAGACCGTGCCGCGCGATCAGGGACCGCAGTTCGGCGACGTACTCGGGATCCTGGTTCAGCCCGCCCACGCAGACGCAGCTCCACGGCAGATCGGTCACCGTCGCCAGCGCCTCCACCAGCCGGTGCTGTCCCTTGCGCGGTGTCACGGCGGCCACGCACAGCAGGCGGGACACCCCGTCCGTGCCCGCGGCGAGGGGCGCGATGTCGGCGCCGGGGGCGGCGACATGGACGCTTTCGGGGGCGAGGCCGTGGTGGGAGACGAGCCGGCGGACCGCCCAGTCGCTGGTGGCGATGACCGCGGGGACCGCCCGCAGCACGGTGCGCTCCCGGGCGTCCAGGTCGGCGGCGACCTCGGGCTCCAGCCCCGTCTCGTCGCCGAGCGGCAGATGGACGAGGACCGCGAGGCGCAGTCGTTCTGCCTCCGGGACGATGATCTCGGGCACCCCGCAGGCGACCAGACCGTCCAGCAGGACGACGGTTCCGTCCGGGAACTCCCGCAGCGTGCGGGCGAGTTCGGCGCGGGCCGCCACCCCGGGCCGGGGCCACTCGCCGTCCACGGCGTGCTTGTGCACCTGCCAGCCGAAGCCGGGCAGGTCCAGACAGACCCGCCGGTCATAGGCGTTGCCGCCGCTCGGCGCGGCCGGGTCGTCGACGCCGCCCGGCAGGACGAAGTGCACGGAGCGCAGGGACATCGGGATGATCTCGGCGTTCTTCAGAACGGAGTGCTGCACCGGCACATAGCCGAGAGCGGGCGGCTGCGCCTTCTCCGGCTTCTCCAGGATGATGTCGGTCACAGGGCACGCTCGTAACTCGCCCACGCGACATGCGACTCGTGCAGGGTGACGGTGAGCCCCGCGAGGCCCTTGGCGCCCTCGCCGAGCGCGCCCTTCTCGATCCGCTCGGCGAGTCGGTCGGCGATGACCTTGGCCAGGTACTCGGTGGAGGTGTTGATCCCGGCGAAGTCGGGTTCGTCGTCGAGGTTTCTGTAGTTCAGCTCGGCGACGACGGCGCCCAGCTCCTGTGTGGCCAGTCCGATGTCGACGACGATGTTGTCGTCGTCCAGCTGCTCGCGCCGGAACGTTGCGTCCACCAGGAACGTCGCTCCATGCAGGCGCTGCGCGGGTCCGAAGACGTCGCCGCGGAAGCTGTGGGCGATCATGATGTGATCGCGGACGGTGATGCTGAACAACGGACGACCCTCCAGGTGCGGTGCGCTCCTCATCCCCCGCTGTTCGCTGCCGGGGATGTCGTGTAGTACGGCTCTTGGCTTCCCCGCGTTCAGCCCTCTCTCACTCTTTTCTCAGGTCAGGCGCTCGTGCGTCCGGTGATGAACGACTGCGTCAGTGCGGGTCCGGGTACCTGACGCGGTGACAGAGCGCCGGGATCTCCCCGGAGGCGAGCTTCGGCAGCACTTCGGGCAGCTCCTCGAAAGCGCTCTCCCCCGTGACCAGCGCGTCGAGGGCGGGATCGGCGAGCAGATCGAGGGCGAGGGCGAGCCGGTCGGCGTAGCCGCGGGTGGCGGCGCGGGCCGGGGAGACGGTGCCGACCTGGCTGCTGCGGATGACCAGGCGCCGGGAGTGGAAGGCCTCGCCGAGCGGCAGGCCGACCCGCCGGTCGCCGTACCAGCTGAGTTCGAGGACCGTGCCCTCGGCCCTGAGCAGTTCGAGCGACCGGGACAGGCCCTGCTCGGTGGCGCTGGCGTGCACGACGAGATCGCACTCGCCGGCCGCCTCCGCGGGCGAGGCGAAGTCGGCTCCGAGCGCCTCCGCGACCTCCGCCCGGCGTGGATCGGCGTCGACCAACTGGAGCCGCACGCCCGGGAAGCGGGCCAGCAGGGCGGCCACCGAGCAGCCGACCATGCCGCCGCCGACGACGGCGATCCGGTCGCCGATCAGGGGGGCTGCGTCCCAGAGCGCGTTGACAGCGGTCTCCACCGTCCCGGCGAGGACGGCGCGGGCGGCGGGCACGGTGTCCGGTACGACGGTCACGGCGCTCGCGGGGACGACGTACCGCGTCTGATGCGGATACAGGCAGAACACGGTACGGCCGACCAGTGCCGTCGGCCCTTCCTCGACTACCCCGACGTTGAGATAGCCGTACTTCACCGGGGCGGGGAACTCGCCCTCCTGGAAGGGGGCGCGCATGGCGGCGTGCTGGCTGTGCGGGACGCCGCCGCGGAACACGAGTGTCTCCGTGCCCCTGCTGACCCCGGAGTACAGCGACCGCACCAGGACCTCGCCGTCGCCGGGCTCCGGCAGGGCGACGTCCCGGACCTCTCCCGCGCCCGGAGAGCTGAGCCAGAACGCACGTGCGCTGCGGTTCATCGGGATCCTCCTGAACGATCGTGAAGCCGTGCACGTACGGAGGTGTGCACAGGTCGCGCACAGTACGCGGCCTTGATCGTCTCTGTCATCTGGCCGGAGGAATGCGCGGTGGCCCTGAACAACACTTACGACGCGAGGCTGGTACAGCAGGAGACCGCGGTGGGAGCGGGCGTGCAGATCCTGTTGCTGGCCCTGCTCGGTTCGGCGATCGGAATGGGGCCCGCGGGCTGGCTGACCGGCCTGGTCTTCGCCGTCGCCACGTGGGCACTGCTCTCGACGGCCCTGCACCGCTCCGGGCTCCGCCGCTTCGGTCCGGCCAACCGGGTCACCTTGGGCCGCGCGACGCTGGTGGGCGGGGTGACGGCGCTGGTCGCGGACTCGTTCCAGAGCTCACCGCCGGTGACATTGTTCGTCGGACTGACGGCGGTGGCGCTGATCCTGGACGGTGTGGACGGCAAGGTGGCCCGCCGCACGGGTACCTCCACGGCGCTGGGCGCGCGCTTCGACATGGAGGTGGACGCGTTCCTGATCCTGGTGCTGAGCGTGTACGTCTCGATGTCGCTGGGCCCCTGGGTCCTCCTCATCGGCACGATGCGCTACGCCTTCGTCGCCGCCGCCCGGATCTGGCCCTGGCTGAACGCCCCGCTGCCGCCGAGCACGGCCCGCAAGGCGGTCGCCGCGATGCAGGGCGTGTTCCTGCTGCTGGCCGCGTCCGACTACCTCCCGTACGCCGCGACGTTCGCGGTCGCCGCGGCGGCGCTGGCGGCGCTGGTCTGGTCGTTCGGGCGGGACATCCTGTGGCTGTACCGGACATCGCGTACCGAGCGGGTCTCCGTGCCGGACGTGGCGAAGGTGCCGGAGCTGGTGGCGTCCTGAACGCGGTCAGCCGCCCAGGGGCATCCGGTACGCCGGGGACTGCCGCCTCGCGAACCCCGTCCGCTCGTACAGCCCGTCGACCGAGGCCAGGTCCGGCCGCGAACTGAGATCGAGGGTCCGCGCCCCCCGCCTCCCCCATCAGCGGCCCGGCGCGCCACCACCGCGCACCGCCTCCTCCATGCCGACGTCCTCGATCCGGGCGCGCACCCCCGAGAGCACGGGGACCATGACGAGAGTCAGCCTGCCGGCGACCTCTCCGTCCGGCCGAAGGCGGCCACAAGTTCAACGCTCGCCTGACAGGCGATCGCCAGCCGCACATCCCTGCCCAGGGCACGGCACCGGGCAGACCAATGCCCACGAGAGCTCCCGTCGCCGAACCGCGGGGAAGAACCCGACGAGCCCAGAGCCCGCACCCTACTTGCGCGGCACCACCAGAACGGCCCCGAGCGGCACAGCCGCCAACGCCAGCCACGGCACCGCGGCAGGCAGGCCGGTGTCCAGGAGGGTTCCCGTCGCCGAGCTGCCGATGAGGACGATGAGGCCCGAGATCGAGGACAACGCCCCGGTGTAGAGGCCGAGTCGGCCGTGCTCGGCGAGGTCGGGGACCCAGGCGCGGGCGGCCGGGGCGACGAGCATCTGGCCGAGGGTGAGCAGGACGACGAAGCCGGCCGCGGGCAACAGGCCCGCCGTACCCGTCCGGTCGGCGGGGCGCACCGCCGCCACGACCGCGAAGCCCGCCGCGATGAGCAGCAGCCCGGCCACCATGGACCGGCGCAGGGTGAGCCGCTCCCCCACCCACCGGGTGACGGGCAGCTGGGCGATCACCACCAGCAGCGAGGACAGGGCGAACAGCCAGGCCAGCGCCGACTGGGAGCCGGTGGCGCGTTCCACCTCGTCGGGCAGGGCGAGGTAGAGCTGGTTGTAGGCGAGCAGGTAGGCGCCGTACGCGCAGCACAGGGCGAGGAAGCGGCGGTTGCGCAGCAGCTTGCCCGTGCCGCCGCGGAACTCCACCCCGCCGCGGCCGGGTATGCGCTGCGGCAGCAGCCACGCGTGTCCGGCGAGGACGAGTACGAAGATCCCGGCGCCGGCGAAGCACACCGTACGGAAGTCCACCGCCAGCAGCAGCGCGCCCAGCAGCGGCCCGATGAAGGCGCCCGCCTGTCCGGCGACGGTGAGCAGCGCCAGGACCCGGGTCCGGGAGCCGCCGCCCGACTCCTCCCAGAGCACGGCCTGGCGGGCGACCTCGGACTCCACGGCGGGCGAGAACAGCGCGGCGGCGAACCCGATCAGCAGCACGGCCCCGATCACCGCCCAGGTCTCGCGCGCGTACCCCAGCCACACGAACCCGGCGATCCGCAGCACGCACCCCACGAGCACGACCGGCCGGATCCCGTACCGGTCGGCCAGCGCCCCGCCCACCACGAACAGCCCTTGCTGGCTGAAGGTCCGCAGCCCCAGCACGAATCCGACCAGCCAGCCCGCCATGCCGACGCCCTGCCCCAGGTGCTCGGCGAGGAAGGGCAGGACGGCGAAGAAGCCGATGTTGAAGGCGAGTTGAGTGAGGATGAGAAGGCGGAGGAGGGGAGAGAGCCGGCGGGGTCGAGCGCGGGCCGGCTTGCCGAGGCCGAGCGCCGACAGGTTCATCGGGCCGCCACCAACTCCGCCGCTTCCGGCCGTCGTTCGGGCACCTCGGGCTCGATGGGCGCGGCCTTTCGACCACGGCGCCGCACTCCCCCGGCCGACGTCACCGCCAGCGCGCCCAGCAGGGCGAGTACGGCGGCGGGTGCGAGGACCGCCCAGGGGGCGCGCTCGGCGTAGGGCTGGTTCTCGGCGAGGAGCAGGCCCCATTCCGGGGAGGGCGGCTGGGCGCCCAGGCCGAGGAAGGCGAGCGAGGCGAGCGCGAGGGCGATGCCGGGCAGTCGGAGCAGGGCGTGTCGTACGACGGGCGGGAGGACGGCGGGCAGCAGTTCGTGGCGCAGCAGATACCAGGGGCCGGCGCCCAGGGCGCGGGTCGCGGTGAGATGGAGGGCGGCGCGTTCCTGTCGTAGAAGCGCGGAGGTGTGGGCGGCGAGCGGGGTCCATGCCACGGCGGCCACGGCGAGCGCGGGTGTGGCGCTTCCGCCGCCGACGACCGAGGTGACGAGCAGTGCGACGAGGACCGGCGGCAGTGCGGTGACGGTGTCGACGAGCGGCCCGGACAGGCGGGGCAGCAGGCCGAGCGCCAGCCCGGTGAGCAGGGTGACGGCCGTGATCGCGAGGGCGAGCAGCAGGGTGTCGAGGGCGCCGTGCGCGACGCGGGCGAGGACGTCCCGGCCGAGGGCGTCGGTGCCGAACGGGTGCGACGGGGAGGGGGCGGTGAGCCGCTCGGCGGTGTCGAGGGCCAGCGGATCGCGGGGCAGGCCGAGGGCGATGACGGCGACGAGCAGGCCGCCGTACACGAAGGGCAGGATCCTGTGGGCGGGCGGCGACGGCCGGTGCAGGGACGGCAGCGCGCCGTCGCGCAGGGCCGGGCCGATCAGCAGGCGGGTGAGCAGGTGGGCCAGTCCGGCGGCGACGGCGGCGAGCAGGACGAGGGCGAGCGTGCCGGCCTGGAGGACGGGCAGGTCCTGGGCGAGGGCGGCCTGGAGGGTGGTACGGCCGAGGCCGGGGATGTCGTAGATCTGCTCGACGGTGACCGCACCGCCGGTGATGCCCACGACGAACAGGCCGGTGTTGGGGAGCAGTCCGGGCAGACAGCGGCGCAGGGCCTGCCGGGCGACCGTGCGGCCGGGCAGTCCGCGTGCGGTGGCGGCCAGGGCCCAGGGCTCGGCGAAGGCGCCGGGCAACAGGTCGTCGAGGAGCCGGCCGAGGATGGCTCCGGCGGGCAGACCGAGGGCGAGGGCGGGCAGGACCGTCCACTGGGGGCCGTACCAGCCGAGGGCGGGCAGCCAGCCGAGTTGTACGCCGACGACGGTGGCGAGGACGGACGCGGTGAGGAACTCGGGCAGTGCGGCGAGCACCGCGGAACCGCTGCCTCCGGCACGCCGTCCGTCGAGCCGGCGCCGCGCCCCGAGCCATAGGGTGCGGGCGCAGATCAGCGCGGCGGTGACGGCGGCGACCACGAGGGCCACCGCCATCAGCAGCAGGGACACACCGAGGGCCTGGAGCACGGCGGGCGTGACCTCGCCGCCGGAGATCCACGACCGTCCGGCGTCCCCGCGCCACAGCCCGCCCACCCAGTCACCGAGCAGGTGGAACGGGCCCTTGTCCAGGCCCAGTTGGGCACGGATGTCGGCCAGCACCTCGGGCGTCGGGTCGCGGTCCGCCGACCGGGCTTTCAGGACGGTCAGCGCCGGGTCGGTGTGCGAGAGCCAGGGCAGTACGCCGATGGCCGTGACGAGGGCGCCCGCGATCCCGGCCCGCCACAGCAGCGTGGCCGCGCGCTGTCGCACGGGTCAGCGCCGGGTGCCGATGCCGACGAGGGTGCGCTCGTACGGGTCGAGGATCTCGCCGCTGACGGAGGTCCCGACGCCGGTGATGATGCGCTGGTGCACCAGCGGTACGACGGCGTCGCTGCCCAGGATGCGGGCCTCGGCGGCCATCGCCGCGTCCTGCCGTTCGGCGGTGTCGGTCGTACGCTCGGCCTTGGCCACGGCCTGGTCGACGTCCTTGTCGCACAGCTGACCGATGTTGTAGCCGCCGTCGCAGGTGTAGTCGCTGGCGAGGACGGAGACCGGGTCGCCGGTGTCGACGAGGGTGTTGCGGGCGAGGACGAAGGCGTCGAACTTGCCGGCCAGCGCGTCGCTCTCCAGCCGCGAGTACTCACGCACCTCCAGCGTCACCGCGAACCCGGCCTTCTCCAGCTGCTGCTTCAGCACCTGCGCGACCTCCGGCAGTTCGGGCCGGTTGTCGTACGTGGCGAGCTTGATGGGCGTGTCCTGCGGCTTCCCGGGCTTCACGCGCCCGACCGGGTCGGTGCGCTTGCCCTCGGCCCAGGTGACGGCGGGCCCGTAGATGCCGGCGCCTACGTCGGCGTATCCCTCGTACACGCCCTTGGCCAGCACGGAGGTGTCGACGGCCTGGCGAGCGGCGGCACGCAGCGCGGCGTCCTTGAAGGGACCCTTCTCGCTGTTGAGGAGCAGGCTCGTGGTGCGGGTCGTGGCGGTCGCCTCGCGGGTGGCCTTGTCGAGGGTGGCGGCCTGGGAGACGGGGATCGCCTCGGCGAGGTCGACCTGTTCGGTGCGCAGGGCGTTCGCGCGGGCGGTGCCGTCGGCGACGAACTTCACGTCGATGCCGGTGGCCTGGGCGCGGCCGCCCCAGTAGTCGTCGTAGCGGTCGAGGGAGGCCGCGGTGGCGCCCATCACCTTGGTGAGTTCGAAGGGTCCGGTGGCAGTGCCGACCGGGTCGACGTCGTCCTTCTTGTCGTACGCCCCGGCGGCGAGGACGGCGAGGGAGGGGCTGGACAGGCGCAACGGCAGGATCGGGTCGGGGTCCCCGGTGGTGATCCGGACGCCCGTGGCGCCGTCGGCCTTCGCGGTGAGGGTGACGCCGGCGAGGGCGGCCGGGGCGGGCTCGGCCTGCGTGGCGTGGGTGAGGGAGGCGGCGACGGCGGCCGGGGTGACCTCGGAGCCGTCCTGGAAGGTTGCCTCGCGCAGGGTGAACAGCCAGGTGCGGTCGCCCTCCCGGCGCCAGGAGGCGGCGAGGGCGGGGGTGGCGGTGCCGTTGGCGTCCAGCGCGGTCAGGCCCTCGGTGACGCCGAGGCGGCTGAGGATGGTGGCGTCGGCGCCGTACGGCGAGAGCTTCTCGGCGGGTGGGAAGGCCAGGGCGACGCGCAGCCGGGAGCCGGCGTCGGCGCGGTCGTCCGTCTCGCTGCCGCCGTTGGAGGCGAAGCAGCCGGCGAGCGCCGGGGCGAGCATGAGGGCCGCGAGGATCGGGCGGAGTCGGCGTCGCACGGTCTATCGCTCCATCGGTATCTCGAAGTGGACGACGCCGTTGTCGCCGCCGGTGTCCTGGCGTTCGTCGTGCACGACCTTGCCGAGCGAGCGCCAGAAGCTCTCGGCGCCGGGCACGCTCGGGTCGGTGTGCAGATAGACGGCGCGGTATCCGCCGTCCGCCGCCGCGAAGGCGAGCAGCTCCGCGACGAGCCGGCGGGCGAGCCCGCGCCTTCGGTGCTCGGGGCGGACGTAGACGCGGCGCAGCTGCGCGGTCGTGCCGGAGGGGTAGCGCTCGGCGAGGTCGCGCGGGTTCGGCGGGTGGGCCGGGCCGCGGGAGTCGACGGCGGCGGTGGCGACGACACCGTTGTCGTGCGGGTCGAGCGCGACGAGGAGGGTGTGCCGGGGCGGGGCGAGATAGGCGGCGGCCGGGTCGATGATGTCCGCGTGCCAGCGGGGCACATAGCCGGTGCCGAAGTCGCGGTAGACGGTGTCGAGCATCAGGGCTCGCGCACCGTCGAGGTCGTCCGGGCGCGCCGCCCTGATGCTGTAGTCGTGCACTTGCACATCATATGCGTTAAGGGCAAGGGGTGATCACGTCACCCCTCACCTCCTCCTCAACCCTCGTACGGCTCAAGCGATTTGACAGTGATCAGCGGCCATGGCCAACCTAATCACATGACATCCATTTTCAACAAGGTTACACCGGCGGTCCTGCCGGTACGGAAGGCGGGTGGCTGCTGATGCGTATCGCGTTCGTCGGCAAGGGGGGCAGCGGCAAGACGACCCTGTCTGCCCTCTTCACCCGCCACCTCGCCCGCTCCGGCGCGCCCGTCCTGGCCGTCGACGGCGACATCAACCAGCACCTCGCGGAGGCACTGGGTCACACCGGCCCCGGCCCGGACGCCCCGCCCCTCGGCGCTCACGTACGGGACATCAAGGAGTACCTGCGCGGCACCAACCCGCGCATCCCTTCCGCCGACGCCATGATCAAGACGACCCCGCCCGGCCGCGGCTCCCGCCTCCTGCGCCTCCTCGGCGACGACGAACTGCACACCCGCCACGTCCGGCGCGTGGGCGACGTACCGCTGATGGTGACCGGCGAGTTCGACGAGAGCGACCTCGGGGTCGCCTGCTACCACTCCAAGCTGAGCGGGGTCGAGCTCTACCTCAACCACCTCGTCGACGGCCCCGGCGAATACGTGGTGGTCGACATGACGGCGGGCGCGGACGCCTTCGCCTCCGGTCTGTTCACCCGCTTCGACCTGACCTTCCTGGTGGCGGAGCCCACCCGCAAGGGGGTCTCGGTCTACCGCCAGTACCGTGACCACGCGAGGGAGTTCGGCATCCGTGTCGCGGTCGTCGGCAACAAGGTGACCTGCGAGGACGACCTGCTCTTCCTCAAGGAGGAGGTGGGCGACGATCTCCTGACCCACCTCGTCCAGTCGTCGTGGGTCCGCGCGGCGGAGCGCGGGCGGGAGCAGGGAGAACTGGAGTCCCACAACGTCCATGCGCTGAACGTGCTGCGCGGGGCGGTCGACGCGGTACGGAAGGACTGGGCCGCGATGCACGCGCACGCGGTCGAGTTCCATCTGCGCAACGCGCGCGCGTGGGCGGACGACAGAACGGGCAGCGACCTGGCCGCCCAGGTGGACCCCTTTTTCGTCCCGGGCTCACCCGCAGGGGACTGACACCCCGTCGCTCGTCGGGACCGGAACGCGGCCGGCTCCTCCGCGCCCTCACCCGCGGCGGCGACGCGCTCCTCGCCGGGCTGGAACGTCAGTTGGGCCTGACGCTCGCCGCGAGACGGAGAGACGTACGCCCGAAGCGCTTCGGCCCGAGCGCAGATCCTGAACGAGGCCCCGGCGCTTGGCTGCATGCCCATGACACGTACTCAGGTACTATCCCTGGTCAGCAGGCCTGAGCCGTCACTGGGGGGCAGCAGGACGACTTCGTAAACGGCACCATGAACAAGGCCTCCGACGCCCGCATGCCCGACGCGTACGCCGTCCACCTGCCCGCCGACCGATGAGAGTGAGCGCCATGACCAGCGCCCTGCGGCGACTCGCCCTGCCCGCCCTGCTGATGACCGTGCTCGCGGGCTGCGGCCTCACCGAACCGGACACCTACGAGCTGGGTGAGGACCACATACAGGTGGACGAGGGGGAGGAGTTCACGCTGTCCGTTCCGGTCGACACCGCGATGGGCGAATGGTGGTACGTGACAGCGCCGGAGCCCGACCGCGACGTCGTCCGGAGCACGGACAAGCGGGAGGAGATCGAGGCCGACGACGACTCCGTCGGCAGCGGGAGCGGAACGGACTCCTTCGACTTCAAGGCCATCGGTGCGGGCACCACGAAGATCCGGCTCATCCAGTGCCCGCACGGTGCCTGCGCCGGCGGCGGCGACGCCGGCGGCCCCGTCACCCCGTCCCCTGTCCCGAGCGGCAGCCCCACCCCCGACGCGAAGTACCGGGCCACCGTCCACACCTACACCGTCACCGTGAGGAAGCCATGACGTCCGAGCCGCAGACCTCGCGCCCCGGCCGGACCGACGACTAGCTGGCGCAGTCGGACATCCCGGCGATCCGGTACCGGGCGACGAGGCGGCGTCCATGGTGCGGGGGTGGCTGGAGTCCGCGGCCACCGCCGCCGACGGGGTCGACGGTGACGAGGAGACGGCCCGCTGGCTGGAGGCCGTCGCCGAACTGCTCGGCCTCCGACACGTCCACCGCTCTCGGACGGCCGGGGACTGAACGGCGGCTCTACTGCTTCTGCTCCACTCGCACCCAGTCCACCTCCGCCTGCACTCCCCCACCCGCGACCCGGTCCACGCTCGACTGCGGCAGCCCCCAGTAGGGCGTGGTCACCTGGTTCCACCCGGCGGGATACGCCCCGCCCAGGGCGAGGTTCAGGATCACGTACTGGTCGTGGTCGTACACCCACTGCCCCCGCGTCGACTCCAACTTGTTCCGGGTCGTCTCCTGGACCAGGCGGCCGTCGACGTGGAACCGCATGCCGGTGGGCGTCCACTCGACGGAGCAGGTGTGCCACTGGTCGACCGTGCCGCCGTCCGGGAAGGTCTGGCGGGCCCCGATGTTGCCGTCGGCCGAGTAGCCCGGGCCGTGCAGGGCGCTGCTGGTCCAGTCGCGGTAGCCGACGTTCTCCATGATGTCGGTCTCGCCGGAGGCCGGCCAGGAGACCGACGGGTCGTCGACGTCGCTGCCGAGGAGCCAGAAGGCGGGCCAGAAGCCGTCGCCGACCGGGAGCTTCATACGGGCGCTGACCTTGCCGTACGTGAAGTCGAACCTCGTGTTCGTGTCGATGCGGCCCGAGGTGAAGTCGTAGGTGCCTCCGCCGGCCTGGGTGCAGCCCTTGCAGTACTTCGCCCGCAGCACCAGCGCGCCGTTCTCCGTGCGGATGTTGTCGGCCGAGTCGACGTACGCCTGTGACTCCCCATTGACCGAGCCCATCTCGGTGCCGGTGCGCACGACGCGCCACTTGGAGCGGTCGAGCGCATCGCCGGTGAAGTCGTCGAAGAAGGTGGTCCGATACGTCCCCGGCTGCTCGGCCGGAAGCGGCGGATAGGCCGCCGAGGCGCTGCCGCCCGTGCCCCAGACCTCGAACTCGTAGAGGGAGTAGCCGAACTGGGCCGTGGCGGGGGCCGGGTTGTGGAAGCTGCGGCGCTCCTTGCCGAGCACCCGGACATGGCGGCCGGTCGTCGGTGCGGGAAGGGTGATCGTGTCGTGCAGACCCACGGCCTCCGACGGCGACTTGACGTTCGCGCGGCGGGCCGCCACCTCGGCGGCCGACGGACGGTACACCGTGCGCCAGGTGCGGTTGTCGTCGGAGACCTGGAGTTCGTAGTCGACGGCGTAGCCCGCCTCCCAGTAGAGGTCCACCGAGGAGATGGCCGATACAGCCCCCAGGTCCACCGAGATCCAGCGGTCGGCGTTCCAGTCGCTGGACCAGCGGGTCGCGTCGTCCTTGAGGTTCGCCGGCCGGCCGCCGTCGGTGACGAACGCCGGTGAATTGCCCGCGTGCTGGTAGTGGTCGGAGTACGCGGGGTGGTTCAGCGCGAGGTTGGTGCGGGTGGTCGACGCCGGGGCCGGTTCGCCGCCGTAGACCCTGAAGGAGTAGAGCGAGTAGCCGTAGGGCGTGGCCCTTTCGATGCCGCGCATCCGGAGGTAGCGGCCGGTCACCTCTTGCGGGTACGTGTGGGCCGTGACCGTGCCACCGGTGCCTGCGGTCTCCGTGTAGAAGGGGGTCCAGTCGGTGCCGTTCCTCGACGCCTCCAGGACGTATCTCTTGCCGTACGCCGCCTCCCAGTCCAGGACCACGCGGTCGACGCGGATCGTGGTGCCGAGGTCTACGCGGATCCAGGCGTCGTCGGTGAAGTCGCTGGACCAGCGGGTCGCGGCGTCCCCGTCGAAGGCGAGGCCCGCCGCCAGGCCGGCGTTCTCGGCGCCGGACGCGGTGACGGCGGCCGGGTTCGCGGCGTGGGCGGTGGCGGCACGGTCGGTGTCCCATGCGGCGGCCACGGCGGCGGACGCCGGCGCGCCGAGGACCGTACCGGAGGACAGCAGGGCCGCCGTCGCGAGGGCGGCCAGGAGGGTGCGGGGGATGCGGTGCGGCATGCGGCTCTCCTGAGTGTCGATGTTGATGCGAACATGACAGTTCAGATGGCGGTTCGGTGCCGGTCGCCGATGCGCATGACCGTCCGGCGACGGAAGCGGTGGACGCGGGCCCCGGCCCCCGCGCCCACCGCGCTCGGTGTCAGGCCGCCCGGCGCGCCTGGCTTGCGTGGGCCCGCACGATGTCCGCGTAACGGTGTCCGGTCCCCTTGATCGTGCGCACCTGCGTGTCGTAGTCGACGTGGACCAGGCCGAAGCGCTTGGCATAGCCGTACGCCCACTCGAAGTTGTCCAGCAGCGACCACGCGAAGTACCCGGCCAGCGGCGCCCCCTTGCGGGCGGCCGAAGCGCAGGCCGCGAGGTGCTGGACGAGGTAGTCCTGACGCTCGGGGTCGTCGATCGTGCCGTCGGGGCGTACGACGTCGGGGAAGGCGGAGCCGTTCTCCGTGACGTAGATCTTGCGCGGGCCGTACTCCTCGGTCAGGCGCAGCAGCAGCGTCTCCAGACCGCTCGCGTCGATCTCCCAGTCCATGCCGGTGCGCGGTACGTCCGGGCGGCGGACCGCGCGCGCGTGGGGTGCGGGGCCGGCGGGGTCGTCGACGACGTGGGCCGGGAAGTAGTAGTTCAGGCCGAGCCAGTCCAGGGGGGCGGCGATCGTCGCCAGGTCGCCGGAGCGCTCGGGCAGGTCGACGCCGTACGTCTCGACCATGTCGGCCGGGAAGCCGCGGCCGTGCACCGGGTCGAGCCACCAGCGGTTGACGTGGCCGTCCTGGCGGCGGGCGGCGGCCTCGTCCTCGGGGCGGTCGCCGGCCGCGTACACCGTGGAGAGGTTGTTGACGATGCCGACCTCGGCGCCGGGCGCGACCGCGCGGATCGCCCGGGTCGCCAGACCGTGGCCGAGGAGGAGGTGGTAGGAGGCGCGGACGGCGGCCGTCAGATCGGTCAGGCCAGGGGCCATCTTGCCTTCCAGGTGGCCGATCCACGCCGAGCAGGAGGGCTCGTTGAGGGTGGCGAAGTGCTTCACGCGGTCGCCGAGCCGGGCGGCCACGACCGAGGCGTACTCCGCGAAGTGTTCGGCCGTCTCGCGCTCGGGCCAGCCGCCGCGGTCCTGGAGCGCCTGCGGGAGGTCCCAGTGGTAGAGGGTGACGGACGGAGTGATGTCCGCCTCCAGCAGCCCGTCGACCAGCTCGTCGTAGAACGCGAGGCCCTTGGGGTTCACCGGACCGTCTCCACCGGGCACGACCCGCGGCCACGCGACCGACAGCCGGTAGGCGTTGGTGCCCAGTCGGCGCATCAGTGAGATGTCCTCGCGCCAGCGGTGGTAGTGGTCGCAGGCCACGTCGCCGTTGTCATCGCCCGCGATCTTTCCGGGGGTGTGCGAGAAGGTGTCCCAGATCGACGGGGAGCGGCCGTCCTCCGCCGCGGCTCCCTCGATCTGGTACGCCGCTGTGGCCGTGCCCCACAGGAAGTCGTGCGGGAGTGCGGCGAGGTCGATACGGTCGGACACAGAAATCCCTTCGAAATGGGGGGTGTTGGTCGCCTGAGGCACGGCGCTCACTTCACGGCGCCCGCCGTCAGACCCGCGACCAGATAGCGCTGGAGGAGGAGGAAGCCGGCCACCACGGGCACGCTGACGACCAGTGAGGCGGCCATGATCTGGTTCCAGTACACGTCGTTGAGCGTGGAGTAGCCCTGGAGGCCGACGGCGAGGGTGCGGGTGGTGTCGTTGGTCATCACCGACGCGAACAGCACCTCGCCCCACGCGGTCATGAAGGCGTAGACGGCGACCGCGACGATGCCGGGGATCGCGGCCGGCACGACCACCCGGAACAGCGCGCCGAGCGGCCCGCAGCCGTCCACGAGCGCCGCCTCGTCCAGGTCGCGCGGCACCGAGTCGAAGTACCCGATCAGCATCCAGATCGAGAACGGCAGCGAGAAGGTCAGATACGTCAGGATCAGGCCGCCGCGCGAGCCGAACAGGGCGATGCCGGTGGCGTTGCCGATGTTGACGTAGATGAGGAACAGCGGGAGCAGGAAGAGGATGCCGGGGAACATCTGGGTGGACAGCACGGTGACCGTGAAGACGCGCTTGCCGCGGAAGTTGTAGCGGCTGACCGCGTACGCGGCGAACACCGCGATCACCACCGAGCAGACCGTCGCCGCGCCCGCCACGATCAGCGAGTTCACGAAGTACCTCGCGAGCGGCACCGTCGACCAGATGTCGATGTACGGGCGGATGGTGACGCTGCTGGGCAGCCAGCGGAACTGGCCCGTGACGTCCGCCAGCGGCTTCAGCGAGCTGGAGATCATGACGTAGACGGGGACCAGCACGAAGCCGGTGAGCAGGGTGAGGAAGATCCGCCGGGACCAGAGGAAGGAACGCGGCGGTGCCATGGGCGAGTTACGCATGCTTGGTCCTCCGTCCGCGCGAGGTGAGCACGAGATACACGCCCGTCACCACGAGCAGGAACAGCAGCAGGAGCACGCTCATCGCGGAGCCGGTGCCGAAGTTCCAGGTGACGAACGACGCCTGGTAGATGTGCACCGAGATCAGGTCGGCGGCCTGCGGAGCCGTCTTGCCGAACAGGACGTACGGCGTGTTGAAGTCGTTGAAGGTCCACAGGAACAACACCAGGACCAGGACCTGGTTGACGGGGCGCAGCGACGGCAGCGTGATGCGGCGCAGTTGCTGCCACATACCCGCTCCGTCCAGCGCCGCCGCCTCGTACAGCTCCTTCGGGATGTTCTGGAGGCCGGCCATGACGATCAGGAAGGCGAACGGCCAGCCCTTCCACACCGACACCGTCAGCAGCGCGATGAAGCTGTTGTCGCCGATGAGCCAGAAGGAGGGTTTGTCGGTGAGGCCGAGCTGGTCGTGCAGGACGTGGTTCACCAGGCCGTTGTCGTGCTGGAACATGAAGACCCAGGTGATGACGGCCGTGTAGACCGGCAGCGCGTACGGCACCAGGAACAGGGCGCGCAGCAGGCCCCGGCCGCGGAAGGTGTCCTGCATGTAGACCGCGGCGGCCGTGCCGATCAGCCAGCACAGGCCCACCGAGAGCAGGGTGAAGGCGACGGTGACCAGGAACGAGTGGAGCAGCGCCTCGCCGACGGGGGCGTTGAAGTCCACCGACATCTCGTAGTTGTCGAGGGCGTTCCAGGGCGCGGTGGTCCAGTCGCGGATGTAGAACTGCGTGAGCTCCTTGAAGCTCATCACGATGCCGATCACCATCGGCACCAGGTGGACCAGGAGTTCGAGCAGCAGGGCGGGCAGGAGGAGCAGATACGGCAGTCCGATGCGCCGGATCCGCCCGGGACGGCGGCGGGGGCCGCTCGCCTTCCCGGGGGAGCTCCGTCGTACGGCGGCCTCCGGAGGGACCGTGGTCGTCATCGTGCTCACTTCGTCGGCATCTGCTGCTGGGCCTTCTCCAGGGCCGCCTTCACCGACTCCTCGGTCACCGCGCGGCCGGCGGCGGCGTCGGCCCACAGTTCCTTGATGGCCGTACCGACCGCCGTCTCGAACTGGGACTCGTCGGCGACCTGCGGCGCCGCAACGGCGCTCTTGGCGAGGGTGTCCTTCAGGACCGCGTTGGCCGGGGTGTTGAAGGCCGTGTCCGCCTGGGCGCCCTTGACCGGCGGGATCGAGCTGTAGGCCTCGTTGAGGATCTTCTGCTCGGCGTCGCTCGTCATGAACTTCACGAACTTCGTGGCGCCGTCGACGTTGTCGGTGTTCTTGAAGACGGCCAGGTTGATGCCCATGACCATGGAGTTGACGCCGGTGCCGGAGCCCGGGGTGCCGGACTGCACGGGCATGGGGGCGATTCCGTAGGCGTCCTCGCTCATGCCCTGCGACTTGAGGTTGGCGGACGCGGACTGCCACAGCAGCATCGCCGTCTTGCCCTTGGCGAAGTCGCTGACGGACTGGTTCTGGGCGTACTCGGCGTTGCCGGGCGCGATGATCTTGTCCTTGGCCATCAGGTCGACGAACTGCTTGACGCCCTGGACGGCCTTGTCGGAGGTGAAGTCCGGCTTGCCGTCGGGGGTGAAGAAGTCGCCGCCGTGCTGCTTGGCGAAGACGACGGCGTGGTGGATGTTCTCCGAGGGGTTCGAACCCTCCACGCCCACGGCCCACTTGCCGCCCTGGCTGAGCTTCTTGCCGTCGGCCACGAACTCGTCCCAGGTGGCCGGCGGCTCGGAGATGCCCGCGTCGGCGAACATCTTCTTGTTGTAGTAGAGCGCGTACGACATCGAGTAGAGCGGCACCGCGGCCGGGTCCTGGCCCTCGGCGCCGGTCGAGCCGAGCGCGGAGTCCACGAAACGGTCCTTGCCGCCGATCTTGCCGAAGTTCTCGGCGTTCCACGGCAGCAGCGCCCCGGTGGCCTGAAGGGAGGCGCTCCAGGTGTTGCCGATGTTCAGGACGTCGGGGCCCTGACCGGAGGTCGTCGCGGTGAGGATCCGGTTGAGCAGGTCGGACCAGGGCACGACCTCCAGCTCCACCTTGATGCCGGTCTCCTTCTCGAACTTGTCGAGTTCGGGCTGGAGGACCTTCTTGTCGACCTCGATGCTGGCACCCTGGTTGGAGGCCCAGTACGTCAGCGTCTTCGGCGAGTCGTTGGACCCCCCGCCGTCGGTGGACGAACCGCCTCCGCAGGCCGAGGCGGCCAGGACGAGAGACATGGTGACGGCAGCTACGGCCGCGGCTCGCGTTGTGCGCATGGCTCCAGGTGTCCCTTCCGGGAGTACTGCTGCGTGAATGCTTAATTTAGAGCGTGAGTTAAGACCCAAGAAGGGCCCGCGTCAAGGCTTTTGACACGGTCGCCGGACTCTGGCCCCAACTCTTGACTCCTTCGTTTCCCGCCTGAACCATTCACCGGCGAGAGAGCGCTCACAAACCCCACCCTGTTCACTTCCTGAACAAGGAGAGCCGCCCATGTCTGATTCGTCCGCACACTCCCGACGACCCTCGCTCAACCGCCGCGCGGTCCTCGGCGCCGCTGCCGCGGCCGCCGCCGCGCCCGCCGTACTGGGCACGTCCACGCCCGCCTCCGCCGCGCCCCCGTCGGCCGGCCGGAAGCCTCGTGCCCTGCCCGGCGGCGGTGACCTCGGCCCGAACGTCATCGTCTTCGACCCGTCGACCCCGGGCATCCAGGCCCGGCTCGACGAGGTGTTCCGGCAGCAGGAGTCGGCCCAGTTCGGCACCGGCCGGTACGCCCTGCTGTTCAAGCCGGGCACCTATCACGGCCTCAACGCCCAACTCGGCTTCTACACCTCGATCGCGGGCCTCGGCCTGTCCCCCGACGACACCACCATCAACGGCGATGTCACGGTCGACGCCGGCTGGTTCAACGGCAACGCGACGCAGAACTTCTGGCGTTCGGCGGAGAACCTGGCGCTCGTCCCGGCGAACGGCACCAACCGCTGGGCGGTCGCCCAGGCTGCCCCCTTCCGCCGGATGCACGTCCGCGGCGGCCTCAACCTCTCCCCCACCGGCTACGGCTGGGCCAGCGGTGGCTACATCGCCGACAGCCGCGTCGACGGGCAGGTCGGTCCGTACTCCCAGCAGCAGTGGTACACCCGCGACAGCGCGATCGGCAGCTGGCTCAACGGCGTGTGGAACATGGTGTTCTCGGGCGTCCAGGGCGCTCCCGCGCAGAGCTTCCCCAACCCGCCCTACACCACGCTCGACACGACGCCCGTCTCCCGCGAGAAGCCGTTCCTGTACATCGAGGGAGGCGGCTACCGGGTCTTCCTGCCGGAGAAGCGGACGAACGCCCGCGGGGTCACCTGGGGCAACGGCACCCCGCGCGGTACCTCCCTGCCGCTGACACAGTTCTACGTCGCCCGGCCTGGTGTCTCGGCGGCCACGCTGAACGAGGCGCTGGCACAGGGACTGCACCTGCTGCTCACGCCGGGGATCTACCACCTCGACCGGCCGATCCAGGTCAACCGGCCGAACACCGTGGTCCTCGGCCTCGGCTACGCCACCCTGATCCCGGACGGCGGCGTCACGGCCGTGAAGGTCGCCGACGTCGACGGGGTGCGGCTCGCCGGGTTCCTGGTCGACGCCGGAACGGTCAACTCCGCGACCCTGCTGGAGATCGGGCCGCGGGGCGCGTCGGCGGACCACTCCGCCAACCCGACCACGGTCCAGGACGTGTTCGTGCGGATCGGCGGCGCGGGCCCCGGCAAGGCCACCACCAGCATGGTCGTCAACAGCCGGCACACCATCGTCGACCACACCTGGGTGTGGCGGGCCGACCACGGCGAGGGCGTCGGCTGGGAGACCAACCGGGCCGACTACGGAGTCGTGGTCAACGGCGACGACGTCCTGGCGACCGGTCTGTTCGTGGAGCACTTCAACAAGTACGACGTCCAGTGGTTCGGCCAGCGGGGCCGCACGATCTTCTTCCAGAACGAGAAGGCGTACGACGCCCCGAACCAGGCCGCCGTCCAGAACGGGTCGATCAAGGGGTACGCCGCCTACCGGGTCGGCGACGGGGTGACGGCGCACGAGGGCTGGGGTCTGGGCAGCTACTGCTACTACAACGTGGACCCGTCGATCGTCCAGCACCACGGCTTCGCCGCCCCCGTCCGGTCCGGAGTGCGCTTCCACAACCTGCTGGTCGTGTCGCTGGGCGGCAACGGGCAGTACGAGTGCGTGATCAACGACACCGGGGCGCCCACGTCGGGGACGTCCACGGTGCCGTCGACCGTCGTCTCGTACCCCTGACGGACCTCGGTCCGGCGGCCGGTCGGTGGCGAGCCGTCCGCCGGGCCACGGTCACTCGATGCGCACCGGCACCACGGTCGCCGACCGACATCGAACGCCTCACCGGGCGCCCTGGACGAGGAACGCAGACGAAGCGGACGGCGAAGGCTCCACCGTGCTCAGCAGACCGGGCCCGGACCGGCCGCAGTGGCCCGCAGCAGATCCCGCACCAGCTCGAAATCGATCTTCTCGGGCTTGCGGAAGCGCAGGCAGCCCTTGCCCATGTCGTGCTCGTCCAGCCGTTCCTGGAACGCGTCCCGGACATCGCCGCGCATGAGATAGATGGAGATGTACTGCCGCTGGCTCGCGAAAGCGATCTCGGCCGCGCCGCCGCGCTGATACGTGGGCATGCCGTACGCCATGACCTCGTCGAAGCCCTGAAGTTCCGCACGGCACAGCTCCCGCAACCGGCTCAGGGCCTGCCTGCGCTCGGCAGGAACCTCGGCGAGATAGGCGTCGACGTCGTCCGCTGTGCTGTGCACCATGCGGTCAGGCTAAGCCCGGACGCGGCGGGGCTGTAGGGAGGGGTGCCACCGGCATCGCCGGGAGCGGCCCCGCCCGTGGTCGGGAGGGGCCGCCTGGCGCGCTACCGCGTCGCCGTCACCACCGGGTGGCCGGTCGGCGCCGGGGCGTACCCGGTCGGGCGGGCCGTGAAGGTGCCGCGGCCCTGGGTGCGGCTGCGCAGCCGGGTCGCGTAGCCGAAGAGCTCGGCCAGCGGCACGGTCGCGGTGACCACCGCCGCACCGGCCCGGCCGACCGAGCCGGAGACCCGGCCGCGCCTGGCCGCCAGGTCACCGAGGACCGCGCCCACCGCGTCCTCCGGCACGGTGACCGTGACTTCGACGACCGGCTCCAGGAGGACCATCGCGCAGGCGCGCAGGGCCTCGCGGAGACCGAGTCGGCCGGCGGTGCGGAACGCCGTGTCGGACGAGTCCTTCACATGCGTCGCCCCGTCGGTCAGGGTCACCCGCAGCCCGGTCACCGGGTGACCGCCGAGGGGGCCCTCGGCGAGTGCGTCCCGACAGCCGGCCTCCACGGCACGGACATACTCCTGCGGCACGCTTCCGCCGACGACGGCCGAGCGGAAGTCGAACCCCGACTCCGTGTCGAGTGGCTCGACGTCGAGGACGACATGTGCGAACTGCCCTGCCCCGCCGTCCTGTTTGACGTGCCGGAAGACGAAGCCGGACACCCCGCGGCCGACCGTCTCGCGGTACGACACCCGGGGTCGGCCGACGTTGACGTCCAGCCCGGTCTCGCGCCGGATCTTCTCCACCGCCACCTCCAAGTGCAGTTCGCCCATGCCGGACAGCACCGTCTGCCCCGTCTCGGCGTCGGTGCGGACGACCAGCGACGGATCCTCCTCCGCCAGCCGTGCCAGCGCCGAGGCCAGCTTGTCCGTCTCGGTGGACCTGCGGGCCTCGACCGCCACGGACACCACCGGTTCGGCGACACCGGGCGGTTCGAGGACGAGCGGGGCGTCCGGTGCGCAGAGGGTGGAGCCCGCGCGGGCCGACTTCAGGCCGACGACGGCCACGATGTCGCCGGCGACCGCCCGGTCCACCTGGGCGTGCCGGTCGGCCTGCACCCGCAGGATCCGCCCGATCCGCTCGCCGCGCCGCACGCCGACGTCGTACACCGTGTCTCCCTTCTCGATCGTTCCCGCATACACACGCAGATAGGTGAGACGCCCGGTGGGCGTGGCGCTCACCTTGAACGCCAGTGCCGCGAACGGCGCCGACGGGTCGGCCGGCCGCTCCTCCTCGACGCCGTCGCGCAGACCGCGTACCGCCGGCACGTCCAGCGGCGACGGCAGATACGCCACGACCGCGTCGAGCAACGGCTCGACACCGCGGTCGCGGTAGGCCGAGCCGCACAGCACGACCACGCCCTCACCGCTGCGGGTCAGCTCGCGCAGGGCGCGGACCAGGGTCTGCTCGGACACGGTCGACCGCGCGCAGAACTCCTCCAGCGCCCCGGCGTGCAGCTCGGCCACCGCCTCCTCCAGCAGCCGCCGACGCCGGTGCGCCTCCTCCCGCAGTTCCTCCGGCACCGGCTCCTGCACAGCCGTGTCGGCACCGTCGGGCCACACCAGGGCCCGCATCCGTACGAGGTCCACGACACCGCGGAATCCGTCCTCCGTGCCGATGGGCAACTGCACGACCAGCGGCGCCGGGTGCAGCCGTTCCCGGATCGACTCGACGGCCGTGTCGAGGTCGGCCCCGGCTCGGTCCAGCTTGTTGACGAAGGCGATCCTCGGTACGCCGTGCCGGTCGGCCTGCCGCCACACCGACTCGCTCTGCGGCTCGACCCCGGCGACGGCGTCGAACACCGCGACCGCGCCGTCGAGCACACGCAGGGCGCGCTCCACCTCGTCGGCGAAGTCGACGTGGCCGGGGGTGTCGATGAGGTTGATCCGGTGACCGTCCCAGGAGCAGCTCACGGCTGCCGCGAAGATGGTGATCCCACGGTCGCGTTCCTGCGGGTCGAAGTCGGTGACGGTGGTGCCGTCGTGGACCTCGCCGCGCTTGTGCGTCGTCCCGGTGGCGTACAGGATCCGCTCGGTGACGGTGGTCTTGCCCGCGTCGACGTGGGCGAGGATGCCGAGGTTGCGAACGGCGGCGAGGGTGTTGAGGTCGGTGCGCACGGCCCATGGCCTTTCGGATGATCCGGAAAAGGGCAGCGCGATTCCCATGACGGGAAGCGGGAACTGACGGGTCGTCGAGTCGACGGGTGGCGTCAGGCGTTCGTCACGGGCCTGCGGTGCACGCCGCGCAGCGGGCACCGGCCGGACGAGGACACGAGGATCACGTCGTACCGCGACCGGGGAACGACGACAGCGATGCGGTTGCGCACGGCCGGTCTCCCCTCACTCGTCGGTCCTCGTGATGTTGCAGCTGGAGTCTAGGGAGGGGAGGAGGGGCCGGTCACGTGATTTTCCCGGCGGGGCAGCGGCCGCCGTGTCCCCGCGTCGTCGCCGGCCTTCGGAGCAGGCCTTCGGAGGCGGCCTTCGGAGTGCCTCACAGCCGTGTCTCACAGCCACGGGAAAACAAGTCGTGCGGGCCGGGGCTGGGCCCGACCCGCACGAGTGACGCGATGTGTGTCCGAGGGGGGACTTGAACCCCCACGCCCGATAAAGGGCACTAGCACCTCAAGCTAGCGCGTCTGCCATTCCGCCACCCGGACCAGGTGTCTGCCGCCTTGACGGGGGTGTTCCGCTCGGCGACGTGGACAACAATACCAAGCTTTCGGAGTGCCTTTCACCTGCGTTTCCTTCCACCGGGCGGGGGTCCGGGACCTCGCGCTCCGATGCCCCTAGGGTCGGACCATGAGTGACTGGCTGGTTACGCAGAGCCCGCAGCCGGGCCGACGACCGCGTGCTCTGTCGCCCCTGAGGGAGCATCTGCGGGACACCTTCTGGTTCGCCCCGACCGCCGCGATGGTGGCTGTCTTCCTGGTCTGGCTCGCGGCGCAGGCGCTCGACACAGCCATCGTGGACTCGCTGCGGGACGACGGCGACTACGAGTCGATCGACGAGCTGCTGCGGTTCGCGGAGGACGCCAAGGCCGTGGTGAGCGCGGTCGGGTCGGCGATGATGACCTTCATCGGCGTGGTCTTCAGCATCTCGCTGGTGGCCGTGCAGATGGCGAGCGGGCAGTTCACCCCGCGAGTGGTGCGGCTGTTCGTCCGGAGCCGGATCACCAAGGCGACCTTCGCGGTCTTCCTGGCGACCTTCGTGCTGACCCTGCTGGTGCTGACCGCCTTCGACACCGCCGACGACCCCCGGGACGTGACGACGCTGCCCTTGGTGCAGTCGATCCTCACGCTCTGCATGGTCGCGCTGAGTCTGCTGCTCTTCGTCCTGTACGTGAACGCCACCCTGCGGCTGATGCGGATCAGCCATGTGATCGCGCGGATCGCCACGGAGTCCTTCCGGGCGATCGCCTCGATGCCCCCGCCCGCGAGCGGAGCGGACACGCCCGAACTCGGCCCGGCGACGGCATGGGTGCCGCACGAGGGCCGGGCGGGCGTGTTGCGGGACGTGCACATCGCACGGCTGGTGCGGGTGGCCCGCAGACACGGCGTCGTGCTGCGGCTGATCCCACGGATCGGGGACTTCGTGGTGCCGGGCACGCCCCTGCTGGCGGTCCACGACGGGGCCGCCCCGCCGCCCGGCGCACTGCGCTACACCATTTCCGTCGGGGTGGAACGGACCTATCACCAGGATCTCGGTTTCGGACTGCGGCAGTTGTGCGACATCGCGCTGCGGGCCCTGTCGCCGGCGGTCAACGATCCGACGACGGCCGTGCAGGCGCTGGACCGGATCGTGCAGTTCCTGGCGGCGCTGAGCCGGCGGCCGCTGGACGTCGCACTGCACCGGGACCGGGGCGGGGCCGTGCGGCTGGTGCAGCCGGTACCGGGGTGGACCGAGCTGGTGGACCTCGGGTTCACCGAGGTGCGCGGGTGCGCCCCCGCGAGCCCGCAGGTGTCACGCCGCATGCTGGCCGGGCTGGACGACCTGCTGCTGCTCACGCACCCGGATCGGCGGGAGCCGTTGCTGCGGCACCGCGAACTGCTCGGCCAGGCCGTCGACGAGACCGCCCCGAACGCGACGGACCGCGCGTTCGCGCTCCGCCCGGACCGGCAGGGCATCGGCTGACCGGTTCGCAGGTCGGCCGATGCCCCGGCGATGTCCGCTCACGGAAGGAGCTGGTACTCCGGGAAGTTCCCCGGCAGCCTCTCCCCCGCCGGACCCTGCGTCACCGCGCGCACCAGCAGCTCGCCGCCGACGAACGCCCCGCGCCAGGACGCGCCGAAACCACCGAACAGCTCGTCGCGGTCGCCGCGGGAGCGCGGCTTGCCGTGGCCCACCTTGAACGCACGGATCTGCGGGGCCAGCCGCTCGTACGTCTCCCGGTCGTCCGTGGACAGCGTGGCGACCAGCGCGCCGTTGGACGCGTTCATCGCCGCCAGCAGCTCCGCCTCCGTGTCGACCAGGACGATCGTGTCGACCGGGCCGAACGGCTCCGCGTGGTGCAGCGGCGAGGACGGCGGCGGGTTGAGCAGCGTGACCGGCTGGACGTACGCCGAGGTGTCCTGGCCGGGCAGGAAGTGGGCGTCGGACGGCTTGCCCCGGTGCACCGGGACGGCGCCGCGGTCGATCGCCTCGGCGACCTGGTCCTGTAGTTCCTTGGCCTTGGCGGCGTTGATCAGCGGACCGAAGTCCAGCTGCGGGTACGGGTCGTCGCACTTCTCGACCGCCAGGGGGTGGCCGGTCCTCAGCGTGCGCACCGCCGGGAGGTACGCCGCCAGGAAATCGTCGAACAGCTCACGCTGGACGACGAAGCGCGGGTACGCCGTGCAGCGCTGTTTGCCGTAGTCGAAGAGCTTGGGGATGACCGCCGTGAGCGCGTCCCAGTCCGTGTGGTTCCAGATGCCCCAGGTGTTCAGTCCTTCCTGTTCGAGTACATGCCGCTTGCCGAGGTCGGCGACGGCCGTGGCCACCGCGGCGCCGGTGTCGCGGCCGCCGACGAAGGAGACACAGCCGATCTCGGGCGCCCGCACCAGCGCCTGGGACAGCTCGCCTCCGCTGCCGCTGACGAGGGTGACGGGCAGCCCCTCGCGGGCGGCGAGCGCGCAGGCCAGGGTCAGACAGGCGACGCCGCCGTCGGTCGGGGTCTTGGCGATGACCGCGTTGCCTGCCAGTGCCTGGACCAGCATTGCGTGAACGAGCACGCTCATCGGGTAGTTCCAGCTGGCGATGTTGGAGACCGGACCGTTCAGCGGGGCCCGGCCGGTGACCATCGGCTCGATGCCGTCGACGTACCAGCGCACGCCGTCGATGGCCCGGTCGACGTCCGCCCGGGCGAGCCGCCAGGGCTTGCCGATCTCCCAGACGAGGAGCAGGGCCAGCAGGTCCCGGTGCTGGGTCAGGGCGTCGAGGGTGGCGGCGACGCGGGCCCGCCGTTCCTCCAGCGGGAGGTGCCGCCACGCGCGGTGCTGGTCGAGCGAGGCGCGTACGGCCTGGTGGGCGGTGTCCCGGTCCAGGCGCGGCGGGCCGGCTATCGGGCTGCCGTCGACGGGGCTGGTGGCGGGCAGGGCACGGCCGTCCGCCTGCCAGGTCGAGTTCCAGAGGTTGAGGACACGGTCGTCCCGGAAGGCCTCCGGGGCGACCGTCAGGCAGCGCTGCCAGGCGTCGGTCCAGGCGGTGCCGGATTTGAGGGTGAGGGGTGTTGCCATGAGGGTCTCCGCTCTCGGTGCACAGTCGGGGGCGGTCGGTGATGGCCACGACGAAGCTAGCGAGGCACACGTGCACCCGAAAGTGACTCCGTGTGGACTATGGGTGACGTCACGCCTTCGCCGCGAGACGGTCGAGGACCAGGCGCGCGGTCTCGGTGGGGGTGCCGCCGACCCGTACTCCTACGGCCTCCAGCGCCTCCTTCTTCGCCGCCGCGGTGCCGGACGAGCCGGACACGATCGCGCCGGCGTGCCCCATGGTCTTGCCCTCGGGCGCGGTGAACCCGGCGATATAGCCGACGACGGGCTTGGTGACGTGGTCGCGGACGAACGCGGCGGCGCGTTCCTCCGCGTCACCGCCGATCTCCCCGATGAGGACGATCAGTTCGGTGTCGGGGTCGTCCTGGAAGGCGGCCAGGCAGTCGATGTGCGTGGTGCCGACGACGGGGTCGCCGCCGATGCCCACGCAGGTCGAGAAGCCGATGTCGCGCAGCTCGTACATCAGTTGGTAGGTGAGCGTGCCGGACTTGGAGACCAGGCCGATGCGGCCGGGCTTGGTGATGTCGGACGGGATGATGCCCGCGTTGGACTGGCCGGGGGTGATCAGGCCGGGGCAGTTGGGGCCGACGACGCGGGTGCCGCGCGCCTTGGCGTACGCGGTGAAGGCCACCGAGTCGTGGACCGGGATGCCCTCCGTGATCACGACGGCGAGTGAGATGCCGGCGTCGGCGGCCTCGACGACGGCCGCCTTGGCGAAGGCGGGCGGCACGAAGACGACGGTCACGTCGGCGCCGGTCGCGCGCATGCCGTCGGCGACCGAGCCGAAGACGGGGACGGCACGGTCGTCGAAGTCGACGGTACGGCCCGCCTTGCGCGGGTTGACGCCGCCGACGACGTTCGTGCCGGCGGCTAGCATGCGCCGGGTGTGCTTCATGCCCTCGCCGCCGGTCATGCCCTGGACGAGGACCTTGCTCTCCTTGGTGAGGTAGATCGCCATGTCGTCATGTCTCCTCAGGCTGTGGCGGCGGCGAGTTGAGCGGCCCGCAGCGCGGCGCCGTCCATGGTGGTGGCCTGCTGGACCAGGGGGTGGGCGCGGTCGTCGAGGATGGCGCGACCGCGGGCGGCGTTGTTGCCGTCGAGACGGACGACGAGCGGCTTGGTCAACTGGACGCTGTCCAGGGCCTGCACGATGCCGTCGGCGACCACGTCGCAGGCGGTGATCCCGCCGAAGACGTTGACGAAGACCGACTTCACGGCCGGGTCGGAGAGGATGACGGACAGCCCGTCCGCCATGATCTGGGCCGAGGCCCCACCGCCGATGTCGAGGAAGTTGGCGGGCCGGGCGCCGCAGCCCGCGACGACGTCGAGCGTCGACATGACGAGTCCCGCGCCGTTGCCGATGATGCCGACCTTGCCGTCGAGCTTGACGTAGTTGAGGCCCTTGGCGGCGGCTGCCGCCTCCAGCGGATCGTCGTGCTCCACACCCTCGGCACCCCAACGCGCCTGCCGGAACCGGGCGTTGTCGTCGAGGGTGACCTTGCCGTCGAGGGCGAGGATCTGTCCCTGCGCGGTGCGCACGAGCGGGTTCACCTCGACCAGCAGGGCGTCCTCGCGGACCAGCACCTCCCACAGTCGTACGAGGACGTCGACGGTCTGCGGCGGCAGTCCGGCGGCTTCGGCGATCTCGCCCGCTTTCGCGGAGGTGACGCCCTCGGCCGGGTCGATCGGGATCCGTGCCACGGCCTCGGGCCGGGTGGCGGCGACCTCCTCGATCTCCATGCCGCCCTCCGCCGAGGCGATGGCCAGGAATCCGCCCGCCGCGCGATCGAGCACGTAGGACACGTAGAACTCGGTCTCGATGTCCACGGGTTGGGCCAGCATCACCTTGCCGACCGTGTGGCCCTTGATGTCCATGCCGAGGATCTGGCGTGCGGTGATCTCCGCTGCGGCCGGGTCCGCGGCGAGCTTCACCCCGCCGGCCTTGCCCCGGCCACCTGTCTTCACCTGCGCCTTCACCACGACTCGGCCGCCGAGCCGGCGTGCGATCTCGCGGGCTTCCTTGGGTGAGTCCGTCACCTCCGCCCGCGGCACCAAGATGCCGTGTTCCTCGAAGAGTTCCCTTGCCTGGTGTTCGTACAGGTCCATTCCGGCTCCTGACTCGAAAGTGCCGCACGCCCCCTGGACACCACCCACCGGATGCGGGATAACAAGGTTCATACAGTATTCGTCGACTGTATGCAATGTACCGCGAGAGCGTTCCAACCCCCTACGAAGGGACAGGACTTCGCCATGCCCGACGACACCCAGGACGTCATTTCCGGTGGTCATCTCGTTGCCAAGGCTCTGAAGGCCGAGGGGGTCGACCGCATCTACACCTTGTGCGGCGGCCACATCATCGACATCTACGACGGCTGCGTCGACGAGGGCATCGAGGTCGTCGACGTCCGTCACGAGCAGGTCGCCGCCCACGCCGCCGACGGTTACGCCCGCATCACCGGCAAGCCCGGTTGTGCGGTCGTCACCGCCGGTCCCGGCACCACCGACGCCGTCACCGGCGTCGCCAACGCCTTCCGCGCCGAGTCCCCGATGCTGCTCATCGGCGGCCAGGGCGCCCTCACCCAGCACAAGATGGGGTCCCTCCAGGACCTCCCCCACGTCGACATGATGACGCCGATCACCAAGTTCGCGGCAGCCGTGCCGGACACGGCACGCGCGGCGGACATGGTGTCGATGGCGTTCCGCGAGTGCTACCACGGCGCTCCCGGGCCCTCCTTCCTGGAGATCCCGCGCGACGTCCTCGACGCCAAGGTGCCGGTGAGCAAGGCGCGTGTGCCGAAGGAGGGCGCCTACCGTGCCTCCACCCGCTCGGCCGGCGACCCCGAGGCCATCGAGAAGCTCGCCGACCTGCTGGTGCACGCCGAGAAGCCGGCCATCCTGCTCGGCAGCCAGGTGTGGACGACCCGCGGCACCGAGGCGGCCATCGAACTCGTCCGCACCCTCAACGTCCCCGCCTACATGAACGGGGCAGGCCGAGGCACACTGCCGCCCGGCGACCCGCACCACTTCCAGCTGTCACGGCGGTACGCCTTCTCCAACGCCGATGTCATCGTCATCGTCGGTACGCCCTTCGACTTCCGCATGGGCTACGGCAAGCGGCTGTCGCCGGACGCGACCGTCGTGCAGATCGACCTCGACTACCGCACCGTCGGCAAGAACCGCGACATCGACCTCGGCATCGTCGGTGACGCCGGCCTGGTACTGAAGTCGGTGACCGAGGCCGCCTCCGGGCGCGTCAACGGCGGTGCGTCCAAGCGCAAGGAGTGGCTCGACGAGCTGCGCGCGGCCGAGCAGACTGCGCTGGAGAAGCGGCTGCCCAGCCTGAAGTCGGACGCCTCGCCGATCCACCCGTACCGGCTGGTCAGCGAGATCAACGACTTCCTCACCGAGGACTCGATCTACATCGGCGACGGCGGCGACATCGTCACCTTCTCCGGTCAGGTCGTGCAGCCCAAGTCGCCCGGGCACTGGATGGACCCGGGTCCGCTCGGCACGCTCGGCGTCGGGGTGCCGTTCGTGCTCGCGGCGAAGCAGGCGCGGCCCGACAAGGAGGTCGTCGCGCTCTTCGGCGACGGCGCGTTCTCCCTGACCGGCTGGGACTTCGAGACGCTCGTCCGCTACAACCTCCCCTTCGTCGGCATCGTCGGCAACAACTCCTCGATGAACCAGATCCGCTACGGCCAGGCCCAGAAGTACGGCCTGGAACGCGAGCGGGTCGGCAACACCCTCGGCGACGTCCACTACGACAAGTTCGCGCAGATGCTGGGCGGTTACGGCGAGGAGGTCCGTGACCCCGCCGACATCGGCCCCGCGCTCAGGCGCGCCCGAGAGTCCGGCAAGCCGTCGCTGATCAACGTCTGGGTCGACCCGGACGCGTACGCCCCCGGAACCATGAACCAGACCATGTACAAGTGAGGAGGCCTTCATGACTGCTACGTCGACCAAGGCTCTCGAAGGCATCCGCGTCCTGGACATGACCCACGTCCAGTCCGGCCCCTCCGCGACCCAGTTGCTCGCCTGGCTCGGCGCGGACGTCGTCAAGCTGGAGGCGCCGACCGGTGACATCACGCGCAAGCAGTTGCGCGATCGCCCGGACGTCGACTCCCTCTACTTCACGATGCTCAACTGCAACAAGCGGAGCATCACCCTCAACACCAAGACCGAGCGCGGCAAGGAGATCCTCACCGAGCTGATCCGGCGCTCCGACGTCATGGTCGAGAACTTCGGACCGGGCGCGGTCGACCGCATGGGCTTCACCTGGGACCGCATCCAGGAGATCAATCCGCGGATCGTCTATGCCTCCATCAAGGGGTTCGGCGACGGCCCGTACACCAACTTCAAGGCGTACGAGGTCGTCGCGCAGGCCATGGGCGGGTCGATGTCGACCACCGGTTTCGAGGACGGGCCGCCACTGGCGACCGGAGCCCAGATCGGGGACTCGGGGACGGGTGTGCACGCCGTCGCGGGGATTCTCGCGGCGCTGTTCCAGCGCGAGAACACCGGGCGTGGGCAGCGGGTCAACGTGGCCATGCAGCACGCTGTACTCAACCTGTGCCGGGTGAAGCTGAGGGATCAGCAACGCCTGACACACGGGCCGCTCGCTGAATATCCCAACGAGGACTTCGGCACCGAAGTTCCCCGCTCGGGAAACGCGTCCGGCGGCGGTCAGCCCGGCTGGGCGGTCAAGTGCGCGCCGGGCGGCCCGAACGACTACGTGTACGTCATCGTGCAGCCCGTCGGCTGGCAGCCGATCAGCGAGCTCATCGGCCGGCCCGAACTCGCCGACGACCCCGAGTGGGCGACGCCCGAGTCCCGGCTGCCCAAGCTGAACAAGATGTTCCAGCTGATCGAGGAGTGGTCCTCGACCCTGCCCAAGTGGGAGGTGCTGGAGCGGCTCAACGCGCACAACATCCCGTGCGGGCCGATCCTTTCCACCAAGGAGATCATCGAGGACTCCTCGCTGGTGGCCAACGAGATGGTCGTCACCGTGCCGCATCCCGAGCGGGGCGACTTCGTCACCGTCGGCAGTCCGCTCAAGCTCTCCGACTCCCCGGTCGAGGTGAGCAGTTCGCCCCTGCTCGGCGAGCACAACGAAGAGGTCTACATCGGCGAGCTCGGCCTCGGTGACGAGGAGCTGCGCCTGCTCAAGTCGAACGGAGTGATCTGACGTGATGGCCGAAGACCGCGTCCTGAGGGTGCGCACGCTCCTCGACTCGGTGCGGGGCGAGGGGCGTACGGCGCTCACCGCGCCCGAGGGCAAGGTGATCGCCGACGCGTACGGCATCGCCGTACCGGGCGAGGAGCTCGCGACCGACGTCGACGAGGCGGTGGCGTACGCGGCGCGCTTCGGCGGGCCCGTCGTGATGAAGATCGTCTCACCGGACATCCTCCACAAGACCGACGCGGGCGGCGTGATCGTCGGCGTCGAGGGCGCGGCGGACGTACGGGCGGCGTTCCACAAGATCGTCGACAACGCGCGCGCGTACAACGCGGATGCCCGTATCGAGGGCGTGCAGGTGCAGGAGCTGCTCCCGCAGGGGCAGGAGGTCATCGTCGGTGCCGTCACCGACCCGACGTTCGGCAAGGTCGTCGCCTTCGGGCTCGGCGGGGTCCTCGTGGAGGTCCTCAAGGACGTCACGTTCCGGCTCGCGCCCGTGACCGCGGACGAGGCGCTGTCGATGCTGGACTCGATCCGGGCGGCGGAGATCCTGCGCGGGGTGCGCGGCCAGGAGGCCGTGGACCGGTGGGCGGTCGCCGAGCAGATCCGCCGGGTCTCGCAGCTCGTGGCGGACTTCCCCGAAATCGCCGAGGTGGATCTCAACCCTGTGATCGCGACCGCACAGGGGGCGGTCGCGGCCGACATCCGCGTGATCCTCTCCGAGGCACCCGCCAAGCCGCGTCGCCGCTACTCGCGCGACGAGATCCTGACCTCCATGCGCCGGCTGATGCAGCCGGCGTCGGTCGCCGTCATCGGCGCCTCCAACGAGCAGGGCAAGATCGGCAATTCGGTCATGCGCAACCTCATCGACGGTGGTTTCGCCGGAGACATCCATCCGGTGAACCCCAAGGCCGATGACATTCTGGGCCGCAAGGCGTACAAGAGTGTCACGGACGTTCCCGGTGAGGTGGATGTGGCGGTCTTCGCTATTCCCGCCAAGTTCGTGGCCTCGGCTCTGGAGGAGGTGGGACGCAAGGGGATCCCGAACGCCGTACTCATCCCCTCGGGTTTCGCGGAGACCGGCGAGCACGAACTCCAGGAGGAGATCGTGGCCATCGCCGAGCGGCACGGCGTCCGGCTGCTGGGACCGAACATCTACGGCTACTACTCGACCTGGCAGGACCTGTGCGCCACGTTCTGCACGCCGTACGACGTCAAGGGCGGGGTGGCGCTGACCTCGCAGTCCGGCGGCATCGGCATGGCCATCCTGGGCTTCGCGCGGACCACGAAGACGGGTGTCTCGGCGATCGTCGGCCTCGGCAACAAGTCGGACCTGGACGAGGACGACCTGCTGACCTGGTTCGGTGAGGACCCGCACACCGAGTGCATCGCGATGCACCTGGAGGACCTCAAGGACGGCCGCGCCTTCGTCGAGGCCGCGCGCGCGACCGTACCGAAGAAGCCGGTCGTGGTCCTCAAGGCGGGCCGGACGGCGGCGGGCGCCAAGGCGGCCGGTTCGCACACCGGGGCCCTCGCCGGCGACGACGCCGTGTACGAGGACATCCTGAGGCAGGCCGGTGTCATCCGCGCGCCGGGCCTCAACGAAATGCTGGAGTACGCGCGCGCGTTGCCGGTGCTTCCCACCCCCAAGGGCGACAACGTCGTGATCATCACGGGGGCCGGTGGCAGCGGTGTGCTGCTGTCGGACGCGGTGACCGACAACGGCCTGTCCCTGATGGAGATCCCGCCGGACCTGGACGAGGCCTTCCGGAAGTTCATCCCGCCCTTCGGGGCGGCGGGCAACCCGGTGGACATCACGGGCGGCGAACCGCCGTCGACGTACGAGGCGACGATCCGGCTCGGCCTGGAGGACCCGCGCATCCACTCACTGGTCCTGGGCTACTGGCACACGATCGTCACTCCCCCGATGGTCTTCGCGGAGCTGACCGCGCGCGTGGTGGCCGAGTTCCGTGCGCGCGGCATCGAGAAGCCCGTCGTCGCGTCGCTGGCGGGTGACGTGGAGGTCGAGGAGGCCTGCCAGTACCTGTACGAGCGGGGGGTCGTGGCATACCCGTACACGACCGAGAAGCCGGTGGCCGTGCTGGGCGCCAAGTACCGGTGGGCGCGGGCGGCGGGACTGTTGGGGGGCGCTTCATGAGGTGAAGGGAGACGGGGTCGGCCGACAGTGCGGTCGGCCGACCCGGGACCCGTGCGCACACGAAAGGCATTGGACAGGGGGCGCTGGCCAGAACTTTCGACGCAAGGGGTGCAACCAACGTGACAACCACCGACGTTCCACGGGTCGCCGCCTATCGCGAGGTGACCGACAAGAACGGACGCGTCTACCGCTTGGGCGAGTCCGACATCGACATCATGGGGCGCAAGCGCAAGTGGATGGTGATCCTGCCCTGGATCGGCATGATGGGCATCTCCTCCGCCGAATACGCGTTCGCGTCCGCCGAGGACACGCTTCACACCGCGCACCACTGGGCCAGTGCGCACATCTTCTGGATGATGACGGTCTGGGTGTTCTTCCAGGCCGCGGTGGCCTTCCCCGCCGGCAAGCTGCGTGAGTCCGGCAAGCTGCCGGCCCGTTTCGCGATGATGCTGGGCGCGGTGGGCACACTGCTGGGCTACCTCTCGCTGGCCTATGCACCACATGTCGTGGTCGCCTACATCGGCTTCAGTATGTTCAGCGGCATGGGCGCCGGCATGGTCTACGCCACCTGCGTCAACATGGTCGGCAAGTGGTATCCGGAGCGCAAGGGCGGCAAGACCGGCTTCGTCAACGGCGGCTTCGCCTACGGCTCGGTGCCCTTCGTCTTCCTGTTCACCGGCTACATGGACCTGACCAACTTCCGCTGGGTGCTGGTCTCGGTCGGTCTCCTCCTCGCGCTGATGGTGGGCGTGGCCGGCTTCTTCTTCAAGGACCCGCCGAAGAACTGGTGGCCCGCTGACATCGACCCGCTCAACCCCCCGAAGGACCCGCGCGCCGCCCGCTCGCTGCGGATGAACCCGCCCGCGGTGCGCCAGTACACGCCTATTGAGGCATGGAGGACCGGCCGGGTCGCCCTGATGTGGTTCTGCCTGGCCTGCACGTCCGGCGTGAACATCTTCGGTATCGCCTTCCAGGTGGACATCGGTGAGGAGGCCGGCTTCGCGGGCGGCATCGTCGCCACGGCCATGTCGCTGAAGGCGGTCGTCAACGGCACCGGCCGCGGCGTGATCGGCTGGCTGTCCGACCGCTACGGCCGCAAGCGGTGTCTGCTCGCCGTCTGCGTCATCCTGGGCCTCGCCCAGTTCGGCATCCTGTGGTCGGCCGAGAGCAAGCACCTGACGTTCTTCCTGATCTTCTCGGCGATCTCCGGCTTCGGCGGCGGCGCCATCTTCCCGATGTTCGCTGCACTCACCGCCGACTACTTCGGTGAGAACAACAACGCGTCCAACTACGGCATGGTCTACAGCGCCAAGCTCGTCTCCGGTCTCGGCGCGGGCATGGGCGCCGTGGTCGTCGGTGCCTGGGGACACTCCGGTGCCTTCATCCTGGCCGGCTCGATCTCGCTCTTCGCCGGCTGCGTGGCACTGTTCCTGACCCCACCGGGCCGTGACAAGGACGCGCGTATCGCCCCCAACCCGCAACCGCTCGGCGAGGACATGGCCTGACATGACGGCAGATCCGTACGCAGCAAGCAGTTCGTCCGCACACTCCGACGCCGCACACCGTCCCTACCGTGAGGTGACCGACGCGCGCGGGCGCGTCTACCGGGTCGGCGAGACCGACCGGGACATCCTCGGCCACTCGCGCAAGATCATGGTGTATCTCCCGTGGATCGCCATGATGGCCATCAGCGTCTTCGAATACGCGTACGGCTCCGCGGAGGACACCTTGTCCCACGCGCACGGCTGGACGCAGAGCAACACCTTCTGGATCCTCAGCGTCTGGGTGTTCTTCCAGGCCGGTGTCGCCTTCCCGGCGGGCTGGCTGCGCGAGAAGGGCATCCTGACGGCTCGCACGGCCATGTACCTGGGCTCGGGCATGTGCCTGCTGGGGTTCCTCGCTCTCTCCCACATGGACAACGTGCTGCTGGCGATCCTCGGCTTCGGTGTCATCGGCGGCATCGGGGCCGGACTGGTCTACGCGACCTGCATCAACATGGTGGGCAAGTGGTTCCCGGAACGCCGCGGGGCCAGGACCGGTTTCGTCAACGGCGGGTTCGCGTACGGATCGCTGCCGTTCATCTTCATCTTCAACTACGGGTTCGACACCGCGAACTACCACCGGGTGCTGGACCTGATCGGCTGCTACATCATGATCGTCGTGTTCGGGTGCGCCTTCTTCTTCAAGGATCCGCCGAAGAACTGGTGGCCCGCCGACGTCGATCCCCTGACGTTCTCGGGCGACGGGAAGAACGCGGCGAGCCTGGCCAAGAACCCTCCCGCCGTCAAGCAGTACTCGCCCCGGGAGGCCATCAGGACCGGAATGCTGCCCCTGATGTGGCTGTCCATCGTCCTCACGGCGGGAGTGTCGATCTTCGGCATCTCCTTCCAGGTCGACTACGCCAAGGAGGTCGGCTTCGGCCCCCTCGTCGCGGCGTCGTCGATGGGTGTGATGGCGGTCATCAACGGCATCGGCCGCGGTGTCGTCGGCTGGCTGTCCGATCGCTGGGGCCGCAAGTCGACCCTGGTGTTCGTGATCGTCGTCCTGGGACTCGCCCAGTTCGGCGTGATCTGGGCCGGAGACCTGCGCAGCGAATGGCTGTTCCTGTTCTTCGCCTTCCTCTCCGGCTTCGGCGGCGGCGCTTTCTACCCGCTGTTCGCGGCGCTCACCCCGGACTACTTCGGGGAGAACTACAACGCGACCAACTACGGCCTGGTCTACAGCGGCAAGCTGATCAGCGGTCTGTTCGGCGGCGGTCTGGGCTCCATGGTCGTCGCGGCCTGGGGCTACGACGGCGCCTACGCGCTGGCCGGCGGAGTGTCGATGGCCGCCGCGGCGATCGCGCTGCTGCTGCGGCAGCCGGGACGGACGGCGGCGCCGCGACCGACGGGGTGATCCGTCGACGGTGATCCGTCGCGAACGTGAGGAGGCCCTCCCCGCAGCGGGGAGGGCCTCCTCACGTCGGTACGGCCGTCAGCAGTCCTTCTCGCGCAGCGAGTGCAGATGCCGGCTCGAACGGCGTGCGAACGTGAACGACTCGGTCGGGTTGTCGTGCTCCGCCTGCCAGTGGTGCGCGAGGCGGTGGCCGCGCAGCTTTGTCACGGCGGAGATGAACCGCTTGTAGTCGATGTCGCCGTCACCGACGTCGACCATGCGGTATCCGTAGGTGTCGGACGGGTCGCTGACGCCGTCCTTGACGTGGAAGAGCGGGTAGCGGTGGGGCTGCTTCAGTACGTAGTCCAGCGGCTCGAAGGGGGCGGGTGAGCCGTCGGGCCGCTTCGAGAAGCGGAACTGGCCCGAGTAGGCCCAGTAGATGTCCATCTCCAGGTACACGAGGTCGGGGTCGGTCTCGGCGAGCAGCACGTCGTAGAGGCGGACCTTGGGGTTGTCGGTGGCGAAGGAGAACTCCTCGGAGTGGTTGTGCTGGTAGAACTTCATGCCGCGTGCCCTGGCCGCCGCTCCGTAGGTGTTGAACTCCTCGGCGGCCCGCTTCCAGGCGTCGACGGTGGAGCCGTAGCGGAACGGCCCGGACGCGGTGCCTATGTGCTTGAGGCCCAGGGCCTGGGCGTCGTCCAGGACCTTGGTGAGGTTCTGGGCGAAGGTGTAGGCGTTCGGGTCGTCGGAGTAGTAGCCGACGTGGCTGCCGATCGGGTTCAGGCCGTGGTTCCGGGCCAGCCGCTTGAGCTGGGCGAGGGTGATCGGGCCGGCCGAACCCTGGGTGTACCCGGCGAACTCCACCTCGTCATAGCCGTACTTCTCCAGTTCGGCGAAGACGGGCGCGAAGCCGAGGGTGGAGACCTTGTCCCGCAGGCTGTAGAGCTGGATGCCGAGGCGTCCGGGCGGGAGGACGGGGCGACCGTGGCCGCCGCCGTGGGAGGCAGCGGCGGGGGCGGCGGTCGCGGGGGTGGTGGCGGCGCCCACCAGGGCGGCGGCCGTGGCACCCGCCGCAACGCCGAGCATGCCTCGTCTGCTGAGGCGGTGCGTGAGTTCGGGGTCTGTCTGGGAAAAGCGGCTCATGCCTGGAACTCCTTGTGATCGAAGGCCGTTGTCAGTGGTGAGTGCTTCACTGGGGACCAGTCGGAAGAGACGGGTCGAGAAGACCGGCGAGCGGTTGTGCGCCGGCCGTGGCCCGTCAGCCGAGACCGGCGAGTCGAAGCAGGAGTGACTTCACGTCGGTGGCCGCGACACGGTCGCCGACAGCGCGGGGGGTGGAGCAGATGAGGAGCGGACCGTCGTCGTCGCTCACGGGAAGGCGGCCATGGCTGCCGCGAATAGGTGACGGATCCAGGGGCACGACCGCCATGCGGTAGCGCATGCCGAGTTTCTTACGGGCGAGCGCGGTCGCGGCCTTGACCTTGACGTAGGGGTCGAGGGGGTCCATGAAGAGTTCGACCGGGTCGTAGCCGGGTTTGCGATGGATCTCGACCAGACGCGCGAAGTCGGGGGCGCGTTCGTCGTCGAGCCAGTAGTAGTACGTGAACCAGGCGTCCGGCTCCGCCACGGCGACGAGTTCGCCGGAGCGCGGATGGTCGAGATGGTGTGCCTTCTTGCCCTCGTCGTCGAGGAGTTGCTCGATACCGGGCAGTCCGCCGAGCGCGGCGCGGGTCGCGTCGAGATCCTCCGGTCGGCGGACATAGACGTGCGCGATCTGGTGGTCGGCGACGGCGAAGGCACGTGACGCCATCGGATCGAGGTACTCCATGCCGTCCTGGGTGTGCACCTCCAACAGACCCGCTCGACGCAACGCCCGGTTGATGTCCACGGGCCGGTTCGCACGGGTGATGCCGTACTCGGAGAGCGCCACCACGGTACGGCCCTGCGTCCGGGCGTCGTCCAGGAGCGGGGCCAGGGCCGCGTCCAGATCGGCGGCCGCTTTCAGCGAGCGCGGGTCGTCGGGGCCGAAGCGCTGTAGGTCGTAGTCGAGATGCGGGAGGTAACAGAGCGTCAGGTCCGGGTGCCGGGTGCGGTTGATGTGGCGGGTCGCGTCGATGATCCAGCGGCTGGAGACGAGGTCGGCTCCGGGCCCCCAGAAGTGGAACAGGGGGAAGGTGCCGAATTTCTCGGTGAGTTCGTCGTGCAGCGCGGGCGGGCGTGTGTAGCAGTCGGGTTCCTTGCGGCCGTCGGAGTAGTAGACCGGACGGGGGGTGACAGTGATGTCGGTGTCGGCGCCCATGGCGTACCACCAGCAGATATTGGCGACGGTGTAGCCGGGATGGGCACGACGGGCCGCGTCCCAGATCTTGTCGCCGGCGACCAGTCCGTTGTGCTGGCGCCACAGCAGTACGTCGCCGAGGTCGCGGAAGTACCAGCCGTTGCCGACGATGCCGTGCTCCGACGGGTGGGTGCCGGTGAGGAAGGTGGACTGGGCGGCGCAGGTGACGGCGGGCAGGACGGTGCCGAGCGACGCCTGTGAGCCGGACTGGGAGAGGGTCTTGAGGTGGGGCATGTGATCGAGCAGACGGGGGGTGAGGCCGACGACGTCCAGGACGAGCAGTGGGGTGGGACGGGTCTCGGAGGTGGCGTCCGGTAGGGGTGCTGGACGCTCGGCCGGGGCTGCCTGGCCTGCCGGGGCGGCCGGGATCGCCGGATCCGATGGCTTGGTCATGGCAGCTCCTTGAGTCCGAGGTCGGTCAACAGGTCGCGGGCGAGGGCGAGTTCGGCGGCGATGCCGTCGGCGAGCTGGCTGCGGGCGCGGGGCCGCAGTTCGGCCGGGAGGGCCTGCCAGGTGTACGTCTCGACCTCCAGGTGCAGGGTGCGGGGGTGCGCGCCGCCGACGAGCCGGGTCAGTGCGGCCTTGAGGACGGGGAGCGTGGAGGTGAGGGGCGCGGCGGGGGCCGCGTGCAGCGGGACGTGGAAGTGGGCGCGCCAAGGCGAGGCGTCGGGCAGGACGTCACCCTTGAGCGCCTGCCCGAGGTCATCGGTGCCGCGCAGGCCGGCGGCGGTGGCGGCGCGGGTCTGGTGCAGGAAGCGGGGTTCGTCGAAGGCGGCCAGGGCCTCGCGGACATCGGGGAGGTGGGGCTGTTCGGCGTGCAGCGCGGCCGAGAGCTGGGACTTGACGATCGGGACGTGCGCGTCGGTGAGCGCGTCGAGGGCGGTGTGCGGATCTTCGAAGGAGGTGGCGAGGTGACAGGTGTCCACACAGATGCCGATGCGTTCGTGGCCGATCGCGGTGAGCGGCGCGATGGCGTCGCGAGTGGTCTCGACGATGCAGCCGGGTTCGGGTTCGAGGCCGACCCGGATGTCGCGGCCGGTCAACTCGGCGAGGGCGTCGAGGCGTTCGGCGAGGGTGAGCAGAGCGGCTTGGGCGGTTTTGGCACTGCGCTCGTCGTACGGCGTACGCCAGGCGAGCGGCAGGGTGGAGATGCTGCCCTCGGTGACGTCGTCGGGGAGGAGGCCGACGAGGACCCGGGCCAGGGCGGTGGTGTGGTCGAGTCGTTCGGGGTCGGTCCAGTCCGGTTTGTAGACGCGGTACTTGACCTCCTCGGCGCCGAAACCCTCATAGGGGAAGCCGTTGAGGGTGACGACCTCGAGGCCGCGCCGGTCGAGTTCGGTGCGCAGACCGCGCAGGGCGGACGGGTCGGTGCCCAGAGCGTGCGCGGCGTCCTTGGCGAGCCACAGTCCGATGCCGAGGCGGTCGCGGCCGAGCCGCCGGCGGACCGGTTCACAGTGGTCGCGGAGTTGGGCGAGGACGCCGTCGAGGGTCTCGGCCGGGTGGACGTTGGTGCAGTAGGCGAGGTGGACGGTGGAACCGTCGGGGTGGCGGAAGCGCATGGCTCACGCTCCCGGCACGGGGGCGGCGGTCGGACCGCCCAGGTCTGCGGCGGTGCCGGCCGGTCCTTCGCCGGGGTCCTTGGGCGCGCCGCGGAGGATGGAGTTCCCCTCGTGGGTCGCCTCCGGGGTCGCCTCCGGGGTCGCCACGTCGAGGGTGAGGCGACCACTGAGACCGTAGAAGGCGACGGGGTTGCGCCACAGCACCCGTTCGACGTCGTCCTCGCCGAAGCCTTCCGCGAGCATCAGGTCGGCGACCTTGCGGGTCTTCAGCGGGTCGCTCCGGCCCCAGTCCGCGGCGGAGTTCACCAGCACCTGATCGGGGCCGTACTCGCGCAGGATCGCGACCATCCGTTCCTCGTCCATCTTCGTGTCGGGATAGACGGAGAAGCCCAGCCAGCAGCCGCTGTCCTTGGCCTCCTTGACCGTCGTCTCGTTGAGATGGTCGACCAGGACGCGCTCCGGCGGCAGCGCCGATTCCCGGACGACGTCGAGGGTGCGGCGCAGCCCCGCGAGCTTGTCGCGATGCGGGGTGTGGACCAGGGCCGGAAGTTCATGGGCGGCGGCGAGCTGGAGCTGGGCCGCCAGGGCGGTGTCCTCGGCCGGGGTCATCGAGTCGTAGCCGATCTCGCCGACGGCGACCACCTGGTCCTTGACGAGATACCGGGGCAGTTCCTCGAGGACCGGGACGCAGCGCGGGTCGTTCGCCTCCTTGGGGTTGAGGGCGAGGGTGCAGTGGTGGGCGATGCCGTACTGGGCGGCGCGGAAGGGCTCCCAGCCGAGGAGGGAGTCGAAGTAGTCGAGGAAGGAGGCGGGAGAGGTGCGGGGCTGGCCCAGCCAGAAGGAGGGCTCGACGACGGCTCGGACGCCGGCGGCGTACATGGCCTGGTAGTCGTCGGTGGTGCGCGACGTCATGTGGATGTGGGGGTCGAAGAGGCGCATCAGGACTCCTTGCCGCTGGTGCCGCGGTCGCCGCCCTCGGTGGCGGACGCGGGTGGGGTGGCCGTGGGGTCGGTCAGGGTCAGGACGCGGTACAGGTCCTCGGGCACGGGACGGCCTGCGGCACTCCGCTCGGCGGCGTAGTCGCCCAGCATGCGGGCGAGTTCGGCATCACCGTGGGCGCGCCGGTCCAGGTCGGCCACGGTGTCGACGGGGACACCGGTGAACAGGCATTTCAGGACGGCGTGCCGCCACTGGTGGGCGTCGAGATGCCGGGCGGCGTAGGGACCGACGGCGGCGGCGAGGAGCCGGGTGTCGTTGGTGCGCAGGGCGTCCTCGACGAGCGGGAGGGCGTCCGGGCCGGTGACGAGGTGGGGCAGTGCGCACAGGACGGCGCGGCGTTCGGCGGCGGTGCCCTGGGAGTAGACCCGGGTGAGCGCGTCCATGTCGGCGCGGGCCGCGTGCAGGATGAGGGCGCGGGCGGCATCGGCGTACTCGGCGCCACAGCGGCGGCCGGCCTCGGCAACGCGCAGCTCCCAGACGGAGATCGGTCCGTGGGTGCCGGGATTCGCGGCGGCCTCGTCGAGAGCCCGGCGCAGCCAGGCGCCGGGGGCAGGGTCGAGGTGGGTGGCGAGGTGGGCACGGAGGGCTTCGGGAGGGGTCGCCGCGAGGGGGTGGGGGGCGCCAGGGGTGTCCCAGGGGCTCGGGACGCCCTTGCCCATCCGGCTCTCGGTCGCCGTTCGGGTCTCGGCGTCGGTTCGAGCCTCAGCGCCCGCTCTGTCGCCGCCGGATCTCTCTCCGGTGTCCCGGCTCTCGGCGCCCATGCGCTCCTCCGCGCGTATTGGGTCCGCCGGGCCTAGTCGGTCCTCCGCGCGTATGCGGTCCCCCGTGCCCTTTCGCTCCTCCGCGCCTGGGCGCTCCTCCGCGCGTATGCGGTCCTCCGGGCCTGGTCGGTCCTCCGTGCCCATTCGGTCCTCCATGTCCGCTGCCGGGGTCGCCGGGCTGGTGCGGGGCTGGCTCATGAGGTGCTCCCTTCGGGGGTGGCGGAGGGATCGCCTTGGGATGGGACAGGTACGGGTGGTCGGGTGGCCGTGGCCTCGGCGCCGCGGAGGAAGGGGAGGGAGAGTTCGGCGAAGTGAGGGCCGGCGTGGGAGTGGCGGGGCAGTTCGACGACGGTCAGGCCCTGGTAGCCGGTGGCGGCCAGGGCTGCCAGGACGGGCGGGAAGTCGATCTCCCCCTCGCCGAACGGGAGGTGTTCGTGGACGCCGCGGCGCATGTCCTCGATCTGGACGTGGCGCAGCCAGGGCGCGGCGGCGCGTACGCAGTCGGCGGGAGAGAGGGGTTCGAGGCACTGGCAGTGACCGATGTCGAGGGTGAGGCCGAGCGGGTCGGGGTCGCCGAGGGTGCGGCGCAGACGGTGGAAGTCCTCGAGGCGGGCGAGGAGGTGGCCGGGCTCCGGTTCGACGGCGAGCGGCACACCTGCGGCGTCCGCGGCCTCCAGGACGGGGGTGAGGCTGTCGGCCAGTCTTTTCCACGCCGTGTCCTCTTCCGTGCCGGACGGGAGGGTGCCGCTGAAGCAGTGCACCGCGTGGGCGCCGAGGTCGGCGGCGACCCGGACGGCACGTAGCAGCAGGTCGACGCGGCGAGCGCGGTCGTCGGGCGCCGCGTCCAGCAGGGACGGGCCGTGCTTGCGGCGCGCGTCGAGCACGTAGCGGGCGCCCGTCTCCACCGTGACGCCGAGCCCGAGTTCGCCGAGGCGGTGGGCGACTCGGCGGGTGCGGGCGGGGAGGTCAGGGGAGAAGGGATCGAGGTGCATGTGATCGAGGGTCAGACCGACGCCGTCGTAGCCGAGGTCGGCGAGCAGGGCGAGGGCGTCGTCGAGCCGGAGGTCGGCGAGGCCGTTGGTGCCGTAGCCGAAGCGCAGCGGGGTCGGGCGGGCGGACGGTTCGGCGGATTCCTGCGCAGGGTGGTGCCGCGGGCTCATGTGATGCTCACCTTCTTCGCGTACTTCCGTCCGAGGGGCGCGAGCGCGGCGATGGCCACGGCGGTGAGCCCGGATCCGGCGCGGGCCGCGAGCGCCGCCTGGAGCGGGATGGTGGCGCGGATACCGCCGCCGACGGCTCGCTGGGTCAGGGGCGGTGAGGGGTTCAGCGCGGCGTGTGTGTAGGGGCGGCCGGCGGTGACGGCGTAGGCGGCGGCCAGGGCGGTGCGCAGGGCGCCGTCGAGCGTGGGGACGGGTCGGTCTTGCGCGAGCCTCCGGGGTGCGGTGCCGATGTGCGTGCCGGGGACTGTTCCCGGTCCGGTCGCCGCGGCTGCCTTCGTGGCCCGCGCGCCGCGTGCCACGAGCCGGGTGAGGACGGCCGTCGCGGCGAGGGCGGCCAGCGGTGGCAGCGACGTCCCGCCCTGGGTCTCCCGTCGGGACACGGTCGTCACGGCGAGGGTGTGGGTGCCGAGGAGGGCGGCGGAGGGCAGCGCCCGCTGCGGACGGCCGGTGGTCGCCGCCGCGCCGAGGAGGTGGTCGAGGCCGCGAGCCGTGGCCATGGCCACGGGGCCGGCAGGCGTGCGTTTCAGGGCGAGGTCGTACGCCCAGACGGTTGCCGCCAGCGGAGCGGCCACCGCCAGGGCCGGGCGGCCTGCGCCGGCTGCCAGACCGAGCCCCGCCGCGGTCAGGGCGCAGGCCGCGGCGAAGGCGGAGGACGGTCGGATGCGGCCGGAGGGCAGGGGGCGGTGGGGGCGCTCGGCGGCGTCCTCCGCCCGGTCCGCCCAGTCGTTGAGGGCCATGCCGGCCTCGTAGAGACACAGGGAGGAGCCGATGGCGAGCAGCGTGCGCGAGTTGGGACGGGCCCCGGCGGCGACGGCACCGCTCAGTGCGTCGCCGGGGACGGTGAACAGGGCGGGGAGCCGCAGCAGTTCGGCCCAGGCACGGCTAGCACTCACGGCCGCTCCCCCGGGCCAGGCTCGCGCGGATCAGTGCCCAGCGCGGCAGCCGACCCCCACGGACCGATGCCCCGACCCGCCGCACCCCCGACCGCCCCGGACCCCTCGACGCCCGGCACCGCAGCCCCTTCGGCGACCTCCCCCTGGCCGACCTCCGGAGCACGACCCCGCCGCAGCCGCTCCCCCGGGCCGGACTCGCGCGGATCAGCACCCTGCGCCGCAGCCTCCTCAGCCGACCCCCACGGACCGATGCCCCGACCCGCCGCACCCCCGACCGCCCCGGACCCTTCGACGCCCCGTACCGCAGCCCCTTCGGCGGCCTCCCCGTGGCCGACCTCCGGAGCTCGCCCCCGCCGCAGCCGCTCGCCCAGGCCCGCCAGCGCCGCGTACTGGTCTCCCAGGCTCGCGGGACCGTCCCCCACCGGGTCCTTGAAGTAGAAGCCGAGTTCGCCGAGCGGGCCGGTCAGGCCCGCCTCGTGGGCCCGGGCCACCAGGCGCGCGAGGTCCAGCACGAGGGGTGCCGCGAGGGCCGAGTCGCAGCCCTGCCAGATGGTCTGGAGGATCATGCGGGTGCCGAGGAAGCCGTCGAAGGCGATGTGGTCCCAGGCGGTCTTCCAGTCGCCGAGGGCCGGGACGTCGTCGATGTGCACTTCGCCCTCGGGGACGGTGCCGAGGGTGTCGGCGAGGACGCGTTCCTTGCCGGCGTTCTTCGCCGCCGCGGCGGCCGGGTCGGCGAGGGCGGCGCCGTCACCGCCGCCGAGCAGGTTCGTGCCGGACCAGGCCCGAACGTTCAGCGCGCGCTGCGCGAACATCGGGCCCAGCACGGCCCGCAGCAGAGTCTGTCCGGTCTTGCCGTCCCGCCCGGCGTACGGCAGGCCGCTGCGTTCGGCCTCCTGGGCGGCGACGGGGTGGTGCAGGCCCTCGGACGGGGTGAAGTTGACGTAGGGGCAGCCGGCGCGCAGGGCCGCGAGCGCGTACAGGGTGCTGGCGGGCAGCGGGGCGTCCGGACCGTGAGACGCGGGTTCGGTGGAGGCGACGTTCACCACCACGACCCGCTCCAGCTCGTGGCGATGGCGGAAGTCGCGGATGTCGTCGGCGAAGGTCGCGATGAGTTCGGCCTCGTCGCGGGTGTCACCCCTAGTGGGGCCGCCGGGCCTGATCTCCCGGTCGGCGGCGGCGAGTTCGGCCGTGACGGCGGTGGCGACGCCCGGTGGGAGGACACCGCCGGCGGTGAGGGTCTCGGCGCGTTTGGGCAGGGGGCAGTCGACGGTGTCGTGGCCGCCGAAGACGAGGTCGCAGAGCGCGGGCAGCCCGCTCCCGGCGAACATCGACGTCTCCGTCACCATGCCGGTGGGCGGATGCAGTCCCGCGGTGATGGCGGCGCATCCCGTGACGACGGTGGTGGCGACGGAGCCTCGGGCTCCGATCAGCCACACTCCCACTCGCGGTCGGGAGAGGGACGCGGACATGGGCAGCCTCCTGATCGTGCGCGAACCCGAAAAGAGGGAGGGAGACGGCGGGCGGGGGTCCGGCGTCCCCCGCCCGCCGCCGTTCAGTCGCCCGTGGTGGCGGGCAGTTCCTTCAACTGGATGTTGCGGAAGGCGACCTGGTCGTCGGCGCCGTGGTTCTGGAGGCCGATGTGACCGTCGGTCAGGCTCCGCTCGGGGTCCTTGTTGGTGAAGTCGTTGATCTTGACTCCGTTGAGGAACACCTGGAGGCGTTCGCCCTGGACCTTGATCTCGTAGGAGTTCCACTGGCCGGGCGGCCGCAGAACCTGGTCACGGGCCTTGATGTTCGCCGACTTGAACGAGTAGACGGAGCCCGTGGTGCGGTCGGGCGCGTCCGTGGCGTCGATCTGGATCTCGTAGCCCTTGTTCACCGCGGACCAGGGGTCGTCGGAGGCCGGGAAGCCCACGAAGATCCCGGAGTTGTCGTCGCCCTGCATCTTCCAGTCGAGCTTGAGGGAGTACGACTTCAGGTCCTTGGCCTGGTACCAGAGCAGACCCATGCCGCCGTCGGACTCCAGCGTGCCGTCCTTGACGTCGAACTTGCCGGGGCCGGCCTGCTTCCAGCCTTCCAGGGTCTGGCCGTTGAAGATCTTCCGGTAGTCCTTGCTCGGCTTGCAGTCCGCCTTGACCTGGCCGGTGGCGTACTGGAGGCCGCCGAGCAGATGGGCCCGGAAGGCCTCGTCGGCGTAGGACTCCTTGGTGTGGCCGCCGCCGGTGTAGAAGGACCGGCCGCCGCCGTAGCTCTGGCACCAGGCGATCGGGTGGTCGCCCTTCATGTTCCCGCCCTGGTAGGTGGTCTCGTCCAGGGTGGCGAGGACCTTGGCCTGCTCGCGCGGGTTGGTGCGGTAGTTGTACCACTCGTCGGTGCGCTCCCAGGCGTCGCCGAGGTGCGCGGTGGACGGGTGGTCGTGGTCCTCGACGCGGACCGTGGCCTTCTGGATGGCCGGGTGCGAGTCGAAGTAGGCGCCGACGAGGCCGCCGTAGAACGCCCAGTCGTACTCGGTGTCGGCGGCGGCGTGGATGCCCATGTAGCCGCCGCCACCCGCCACGTAGTTCTCGAACGCCTTCTGCTGCTCGGCGTTGAGCACGTCACCGGTGGTGGACAGGAAGGCCACCGCGTCGTACTTGGCGAGGTTGGCCGTGGTGAACTGCTTCGCCTCCTCGGTCGCGTCGACCGTGATGCCGGCCGGGCCGCCGAGCTCCTTCAGCGCGGTGATGCCGGCCGGGATGGAGTCGTGCCGGAAGCCGGCGGTCTTGGAGAAGACCAGGACCTTCTTGCCGCCCTTGAAGGGCTGGGTGGAGAACTCGAAGTCGTCGACGTCGTAGAGCGCGCCCTCGCCGCCCTTGAAGACCAGGTAGATGTCGGTGGTCTTCTTCGGCAGGGACCGCAGCGGCACGTCGACGTTCTGGAACGTCTCCCAGCTGCCGGTCGGCGGGATGTACGCCGAGCCGTGCAGCGGGCCGTCGGGGGAGCCGGTGCGCAGCTCGATGAAGCCGCCCGCGCCGCCTGAGGAGGCCCGCACGGTCATCTTCTTCTGCCCGTCGAACCGGTAGGGGGTGAAGGAGATCCAGTCGCCGTCGTTGATGTCGCCGACGGTCTTGCCGCCGTTGGCGCCGGTCTTGTCGTAGACCTTCACACCCGACTGGGTGCCGAAGTGCTCGGCCTGGCGGTGCAGCGGCTGGAGCACGGTACGGGCGGTGCCGGTCAGGGCCTCCTGGCCGTTCGCCCCGCCGTCGGTGTAACTGGCGCCGACGACGCCGTAGATGTTGGCGTTGGGGTCGTGGCCGCCGTCACCGGCGGGCGGCGTCAGGGTGCCCTCGCAGCCCATCTCGCTGGTCAGTTCGTGGGCGTGGGAGTCGTGACCGAGGCTGTAGGCGACCTTGACCTTGGAGCAGTCGACGGTCTCCTCGGGGTCGATGACCGTCACCTTGAACGGGACGGGCTTGCCGAATTCGGCCAGAGTGCCGTTGCCCGGGACGTCGATCCGCACCTTGGGCTCGGTGTTGCCGACCACGATCCGGGCGCTGGCGTTGCCGGTGTTGCCCTCGGGGTCCTTGGCCGTGAAGGTGGCGGTGTAGGTGCCGACCTTCTTGTACTGGTGGGTGGGGGTGAGCCCCTCGCCCTTCGTGCCGTCGCCGAAGTCCCAGCTGTAGGTGAGGTCCGGGGAGTCGGCGTCCTTGGCGGAAGCGGTGAACTTGACCTTCAGGCCGGCCGCACCGGACGTCTTGTCGGCGCTGACCTCGGCGATCGGCGAGAAGCCGTCCTCGGCGTTCTCGATCCGGTACAGCGCGGAGTGCTCGTCGCCCTGGAACCAGGAGATGCCGTAGTCGAGGACGTAGAGCGCGCCGTCGGGGCCGAACTCCATGTCCATGATCTGGGTTCCGGTCCACGGGAAGTCGTTGATCTTCGCAACGGAGCCGTCCTCGTTCTGTTCGATCCGCTTGATCCAGCGGCGGCCGAACTCACCCGCGAAGAAGTCGCCGTCGTAGGCCTCGGGGAACTTCACCTTGGAGTCGAGGTCGGGGTCGTAGCGGTAGACCGGGCCCGCCATCGGGGATTCGGAGCCGCTGCCGAACTCGGGCACGGAGCCGCCGTCGTACGGGATCCACGCGGCCTGCGCGGGCGGCAGGTCGGTGAGGCCGGTGTTGTACGGCGAGGTGTTCTTCGGGGCGGCGCAGTCGAACTTCTCGCCGGAGGCGCCGGTGGCGAAGTCGTAGTCGACGTAGGCGTCGTTGTTGCCCGTGCAGAACGGCCAGCCGAAGTTGGCGGCCTTGGTGACCTTGGCGAACTCAACCTGTCCGGCCGGGCCGCGCGTCGGCGAGGCGGCGCCCGCGTCGGGGCCGTAGTCACCCACGTACACGATGCCAGTCTTGTCGTCGACGCTCATCCGGAACGGGTTGCGGAAGCCCATCGCGTAGATCTCGGGGCGGGTCTTGTCGGTGCCCGGGGCGAAGAGGTTGCCCTCCGGAACGGTGTACGAGCCGTCCTCGGCGACCTTGATGCGCAGGATCTTGCCGCGCAGGTCGTTGGTGTTGCCGGAGCTGCGGCGGGCGTCGAAGGCCGGGTTGCGGTTCGGCCGGTCGTCGATCGGGGTGTAGCCGTCGGAGGCGAAGGGGTTGGTGTCGTCGCCGGTCGACAGGTACAGGTTGCCGGCCGCGTCGAAGTCGATGTCGCCGCCGACGTGGCAGCAGGTGCCACGGGAGGCCGCGACGTCGATGACCTTCTTCTCGCTGGCCGTGTTCAGCGTGCCGTTGGCGTTCAGCGTGAAGCGGGAGAGGCGGTTGACGCCGTCGAACTTCTTGAAGTCGTCGGCGGTGCCGGTCTCCGGGGCGTCGCCCGCGGGGGTGTCCAGCGGCGGGGCGTAGTAGAGGTAGATCGCCCGGTTGTTCGCGAAGTCCGGGTCGATACCGACGCCTTGGAGGCCTTCCTCGTCGTGGCTGTAGACGTCGAGCTTGCCGGCGACCTTGGTGACGCCGCCCTGGTCGGTGAGGCGCAGTGTGCCGTCGCGTGAGGTGTGCAGCACGCTGCGGTCCGGGAGTACGGCGAGCGACATCGGCTCACCCATCTCGGGTTCGCCCTTGGCGAGCGGCACCTGCTGGAACTGCCCCTCGGCGGCGGGTTCGTCGTGCTCGGGGTGGCCGGGGTGGGCGCCGGCGACGGTCGCGGGGGTGCCCACGGCCAGGAGCAGGCCGGTGAACAGGGCGACGGCGGCGCGCAGTCCGGGGCGTCTGGGGGTGCTGCGGAATCTGGTTCTGTGCACGAAGTCCCTCCGGGAACGGGATGGGCCGTACGGGGTGGGTGCGTAGACGTGCGGTGCGGGCGCCGGGGTGCGCCGTCACCCCGGAGGTGGGTGTGCCGTGAACACTTCTGCGTGTGTCCTGAACACTTCAGGGACGGTAACCGCGTCCGTCCGGGGCGAACACCCCTTGCGTCGAACTCGGTTGAACTTTCTCCCGACACAGGACAAAGCGGGATCTGAGCAGGTCTGAGAGGGGACCGGCGGAAGTGCCGGTCCCCGTCCCCGACCTGCGCCGGGTGCGTGGTTCAGCTGTTGAACGCCGCGTCGAAGGACGCGCTGGGCGGCTCGAAGTCGTACGCCTTCAAACGGGTCAGCGCCTCAGGCGCGCCCTGGAGCCGGTCCATGCCAGCGTCCTCCCACTCGACGGAGACCGGGCCTTTGTAGTCGATGGAGCGCAGCATCCGGAAGACGTCCTCCCAGGGGACGTCACCGTGCCCGGCGGACACGAAGTCCCAGCCGCGGCGCGGGTCGCCCCACGGCAGATGGGAGCCGAGGCGGCCGTTGCGGCCGTCGAGGCGTTTGCGGGCCTCCTTGCAGTCGACGTGGTAGATGCGGTCGCGGAAGTCCCAGAGGAAGCCGACCGGGTCGAGGTCCTGCCACACGAAATGCGACGGGTCGAAGTTCAAGCCGAAGGCGGGGCGGCCTCCGACAGCCTCCAGGGCCCGCCAGGTCGTCCAGTAGTCGTAGGCGATCTCGCTGGGATGGACCTCGTGCGCGAACCGCACGCCCTCTTCGTCGAAGACGTCCAGGATGGGGTTCCAGCGGGTCGCGAAGTCCTCATAGCCGCGCTCGATCATCGACTCGGGCGCCGGCGGGAACATGGCGACGAGGTGCCAGATCGCGGAGCCGGTGAAGCCGATCACGGTGTCGACGCCGAAGGCGGCCGCGGCACGCGCGGTGTCCTTCATACGGGCGGCGGCACGCTGCCGGACCCCCTCCGGGTCCCCGTCGCCCCACACCTCGCCCGGCAGGATGGCCTGGTGGCGTTCGTCGATGATGGCGTCGCAGACGGCCTGGCCGACCAGGTGGTTGGAGATGGCCCAGCACTTGAGGCCGTACTTGTCCAGGAGCTGGTGCCTCGACTCGACGTAGGCGGGATCGCTCAGGGCCTTGTCGACCTCGAAGTGGTCGCCCCAGCAGGCGAGTTCGAGCCCGTCGTAGCCGAAGTCGCGGGCGAGCCGGCAGACCTCCTCCAGCGGCAGGTCGGCCCACTGGCCGGTGAACAGCGTGAACGTACGCGGCATTGCGCGTCAGCCTCCTCAGACCGCTATCGGGGTGTAGACGGAGTTCTTCTCGGCGCTCTCCTCCACCGCCGCGAGGACGCGCTGGACCTGGAGCCCGTCGGCGAAGGAGGGCTCGGGCTGGCGGCCCTCGGCGATGGCGTGGACCAGATCGCGGGCCTGGTGGACGAAGGTGTGCTCGTAGCCGAGGCCGTGGCCCGGCGGCCACCAGGCGTCCAGGTAGGGGTGGTCGGGTTCGGTGACGAGGATGCGGCGGAAGCCGGCGTGCGCCCCCGGTTCCGTGCCGTCGTGGTAGGCGAGCTCGTTGAGCCGCTCCAGGTCGAAGGCGAGCGACCCCTGCGAGCCGTTGAGTTCGATGCGCAGGGCGTTCTTGCGGCCGGTCGCGTAGCGGGTGGCCTCGAAGGAGGCGAGGGCGCCGGACGGGAAGCGGCCGGTGAACACGGCGGCGTCGTCGACGGTGACCTGGCCGGTCCCGTTCGCGGAGACGGCGGCCAGGCCGCTCGTCGGGCCGCCCGGCAGCGGCCGTTCCCGCACGAAGGTCTCCGTCAGGGCGGACACTCCGCCGAGCCGCTCCCCCGCCAGGTACTGCGCCAAGTCGATGATGTGGGCGCCCAGGTCGCCGAGCGCGCCCGATCCGGCGAGCTCCTTGCGCAGCCGCCAGGTGAGGGGGAACTCCGGGTCCACGAGCCAGTCCTGAAGGTACGTCACCCGCACGTGCCGCAGGCTGCCGAGGCGGCCCTCGGCGACCATGTCGCGGGCCAGCGCGGTGGCGGGCACCCGGCGGTAGTTGAAGCCGACCATCGCCAGCTGGCCCCGCCGGTAGGCCTCGTCGGCCGCGGCCGCCATGGTCTCGGCCTCCTCGACGGTGTTCGCGAGGGGCTTCTCGCACAGGACGTGCTTGCCGGCGGCCAGCGCGGCGAGTGCGATCTCGGCGTGGCTGTCGCCCGGGGTGCAGATGTCGACGAGGTCGATGTCGTCCCGCGCGATCAGCGCACGCCAGTCGGTCTCCGCCGACTCCCAGCCGTGCCGCTGCGCGGCCTTGTGCACGGCCGTCGCGTCCCGCCCGCAGATCGCGGCCAGGACCGGATCGCGAGGGAGGTCGAAGACACGACCCGCGGTGCGCCAGCCCTGCGAGTGGGCGGCGCCCATGAAGGCGTAGCCGACCATGCCGATGCGCAGCGGCGGCTTCTCCGGGGTGCCGGGTGCCGGCGTCCCGGTGCCGCCGTCGGCTTCGGGCTGTTGCGGCTGTCCCATGAAGAGGTCCTCCTCGTCGTCGGTGCGCTGTGGGGGGTTGGCCGGCCGTGTCCTCCGGAGGGGCGCGGGTGGCTGCGCGCCGCCGAGTGCCGGGGTCGCCGTCTCGGGGCGGCTGCGCCGGTGTGATCGAACCGCGCTCGCGCAGCCCCCTTCCGGGTCGGCCCCGCGCCCGTTCCGGGGCGCCGGGCCGACCGGCATCCGAAGGTGCTGCCCCTTACTTGAAGCCCGTGGACATGTACTGGTCGACGTTGGTCTTGTCGACGACCGCCGAGTAGAGCGTGATCGACGCGGGGATCTCGAACTCGGCCATGCCGCCGACGCCCTTGCCCTGGCCCAGCGCACGGGCCAGGTCGATGGCGGACGCGGCCATGGTCGGCGGGTACAGGACGGTGGCCTTGAGGACGCCGTCGTCCTGCTTGATCGCCTGGAACGCGGACAGGGCGCCGGCGCCGCCGACCATCAGGAAGTCGTCGCGCCCTGCCTGCTCGATGGCGCGCAGCGCGCCCACGCCCTGGTCGTCGTCGTGGTTCCACAGCGCGTCGAACTTGGACTGGGCCTGGAGGAGTTGCGCCATCTTGGCCTGTCCGGACTCGACCGTGAACTCGGCCGCCTGGCGGGCCACCTTCTTGATGTTGGGGTAGTTCTTCAGGGCGTCGTCGAAGCCCTGGGTGCGCTGCTTGGTCAGCTCCAGGTTGTCCAGGCCGGCCAGTTCGATGACCTTGGCGTCGGCCTTGTCCTTGAGCTTCTCGCCGATGTAGTGCCCGGCGTTGAGGCCCATGCCGTAGTTGTCGCCGCCGATCCAGCAGCGGTACGCCTGCGGGGTGTTGAAGATCCGGTCGAGGTTGATGACCGGGATGCCCGCGCGCATCGCCTTCAGGCCGACCTGGGTGAGCGCCTTGCCGTCGGCGGGCAGCACCACCAGCACGTCGACCTTCTTGTTGATCAGGGTCTCGATCTGGCCGATCTGGGCGGCGGTGTCGTTGGAGCCCTCGGTGATCTCCAGGGTGACGTCCGAGTACTTCTTCGCCCGGCTCTTGGCGTTGTCGTTGATCGCGTTGAGCCAGCCGTGGTCGGCCTGCGGTCCGGCGAAGCCGATGGTGACGGCCTTGCCGGGCTTGTCGTCGGCGGCCGGCTGGTCGTTGGCCGCCGGCTCGTCATCGGACTCGTTGCTCGTGCAACCCACGAGGAGGGCACCGGCACCTATGGCGGCGGTCCCGAACAGCAGCCCTCTGCGACTGGTGAGCTCTGGCATGACGGTGAACCCTTTCCTCAGGTCGTGCTTGCGGTACGGCGCTGGACCAGCACGGCGGCGACGATGATCGCGCCCTTGGCGATCTGCTGGACGTCGCTCTGTAGGTTGTTCAGGGCGAAGATGTTGGTGATCGTGGTGAAGATCAGGACACCGAGCACGGAGCCGACGATGGTGCCCCGGCCTCCGGTGAGCAGGGTGCCGCCGATGATCGCGGCGGCGATGGCGTCGAGTTCGTAGAGGTTGCCGTTGGTGTTCTGGCCGGAGCCGGACAGGATGATCAGCAGGAAGGCGGCGATTCCGCAGCACAGCCCTGACAGCAGGTAGAGGTAGAGCCGCTGGCGGCGGACGTCGATGCCGGCGAGCCGGGCCGCCTCGGCGTTGCCGCCGACGGCGACCGAGCGCCGCCCGAAGGTCGTGCGGTTCAGCACCAGCCAGCCGATGATCGTCACGACCGCGAACACCATGACCAGCGGCGGGATGCCGAGCACATAGGCGTCGCGCTCGCCGAGGTCCAGCACTGAGGGAATGGTGACGATCTGTGTCTTGCCATCGGTGATCTGGAGGGCCAGTCCGCGGGCCGAGGCCAGCATGGCGAGGGTCGCGATGAACGGCACCATCGAGCCGTACGCGATAAGCACCCCGTTGACCAGCCCGCATCCCACGCCGACGATCACGGCGGTGAAGAGGATGCCGGCGAAGCCGTACTCCTGGGTGGCCACCGTCGTCGCCCACACCGAGGCCAGCGCGACGATCGCGCCGACGGACAGGTCGATGCCGCCGGAGATGATGACGAAGGTCATGCCGACGGTGACGACACCGATCACGGACGCCTGAGTGAGGACGAGTTGGAGGTTGCGGGTGTCCAGGAACTCGTCCGGTTTGGTGATGCCGCCGATGACGATCAGCGCGGCGAGGACGCCGAGCAGGGACAGGGTGCGCACGTCGGCGCGGGCCATCAGGCCCCGCCAGGCGGGCGCCGCACCGGCCGACGGCACCTTGCCGGTGCTGTCCCGGGGCGGAGAGGCGTGCTGCGTCATGACGCCGGGCTTCCTTCCATGACGAGGTCGAGGACACGGTGTTCGTCGAGTTCACGCGCGGGCGCCGTGTGCACGACACGGCCCTCGCGCAGCACCAGGACGCGGTCGGCGAGGCCCAGCACTTCGGGCACTTCACTGGAGACCAGGAGCACGGCGAGGCCTTCGTCGGCCAGCCGGCGGACCACGGCGTACAGCTCGGCGCGGGCGCCGACGTCGACGCCGCGGGTGGGTTCGTCGAGCAGCAGCACCCGGCAGCCGCGCAGCAGCCAGCGGGCCAGGACGGCCTTCTGCTGGTTGCCGCCGGAGAGGGTGCGCACGGGCACCGACGGGTTGTCGGGCCGCAGCGACAGCTCACGGGTGGCGGCGCGCGCCGCGCCCAGTTCGGCGGAGCGGTCGATCCAACCGCCGCGGGAGAAGCGGGACATGGAGGACACCGACACATTGCGGGTGACGGACTCCAGCATCAGCAGGGCCTGCGCCTTGCGTTCCTCGGGAGCGAGCCCGAGGCCCGCGCGCACGGCGGCGCGCACGCTGCCGGGCTTCAGCGCCCGCCCGTCCACGAGGACCTGACCGGCGCTGGGCTTGCGGGCGCCGTAGATCGTCTCCAGGATCTCGGAGCGTCCCGAGCCCACGAGTCCGGCGAGTCCGACGATCTCGCCGGGTCGCACGCTCAGGTCCAGGGACTCGAACTCCCCGTCCCGGGCGAGTCCTCGGACCTCCAGCAGCGGCTCGCCGCCGGTGGCGTCCTTCAGGGGCCGCTCGGGGAAGACGTATTCGACGTTGCGGCCCGTCATCATCGCCACGACGTCCCGGGTCGGTGTCGACTTCGCCGGGAGCCCGCCGGCCACGGCCCGCCCGTCCTTGAGCACGGTCACCCGGTCGCCGATCCTGCGGATCTCCTCCAGGCGGTGCGAGATGTAGACGACGGCGACACCTTCGGCGGTGAGATCGCCGACGATGCGGAAGAGGTTGTCGACCTCGTCCGGGTCCAGGGCGGCGGACGGTTCGTCCATCACGATCAGCCGTACGTCGTGGGAGAGCGCCCGGGCCATGGAGACGATCTGCTGCTGGGCCGCCGACAACTCCCCGACCAGACGGCCGGGGTCGATCTCGGGATGTCCGAGTCGCTTGAGGAGCTGGGCCGTCGATGCCCGCGCGGCTTTTCCGCGTACGACGAAACCGGCGGTGGTGGGTTCATGGCCGAGGTGGACGTTCTCGGCCACCGACAGGTGCTCGACCAGGTCGAGTTCCTGGTAGATGGTGGCGATGCCCAGGCGCATCGCGGCGATCGGCGAGCGGAGGGTGACCTCGTCGCCGCGCCAGCGGATGGTGCCGGTGTCGGGCTGGTGGGCGCCGGCGAGGACCTTGATGAGGGTGGACTTGCCGGCGCCGTTCTGGCCGAGCAGGCAGTGCACTTCACCGGCCTGGACGTCGAGGTCGACGCCGTCGAGGGCGCGGACTCCGGGGAACGACTTGGTGATCCCGGACATGCTGAGCAGGGGTGGTTCTGGTGCCATGAGGTCCCCTTGGCGGGCGTGCGGGCCGGTTTCAGGGCAGAACAGATTCAGGGCGGAACAGGTTCAGGGCAGAGCAGTTTCGAGGCAGAGCAGGGCGAGGCGGGGGCCGTACTGGTGAGCCGGGTGGAGCCGGTGACTTACGCGGGTGAGAACAGGTGGTCGCTGATGAGGCGGGCCGCGCCGATGACGCCGGCGGTGGGGCCCAACTCGCCCAGCACGATGGGGAGGTTGCCGGTCGCGAGCGGCAGCGACTGGCGGTAGACCTGGGTGCGGATCGCGGCGAGCAGGTTGTGGCCGAGTCCGGTCACCCCGCCGCCGATCACCACCAGGCCGGGGTTGAAGAAGCTGACGAGTCCGGCGATGACCTGGCCGACGCGGTTGCCGCCCTCGCGGATCAGGTCGAGCGCGGTGGCGTCGCCCGCGGCGGCCGCGGCGGCGACGTCGACGGCGGTCAGGGTGCCGTTCGCCTCGAGTCGCGAGGCGAGTTCCTCCGACAGTCCCTGCTGGGCCGCCTCCACGGCGTCCCGGGCGAGGGCCGCCCCGCTGAAGTGGGCTTCCAGACAACCGCGGTTGCCGCAGGCGCAGGGGCGGCCGTCGGGCACGGCCTGGATGTGCCCGATGTCGCCCGCGCTGCCCGTGACCCCACGGTGGACGTCACCGCCCGCGACGATGCCGCAGCCGATGCCGGTGCCGATCTTGACGCAGAGGAAGTCGCCCACGGACCGTGCGACGCCCGCGTGCTGCTCCCCCATCGCCATGAGGTTCACGTCGTTGTCGACCATGACCGGACAGCCGAGGTCCTGGCTGAGCGCCTCCCGCACCGGGAAGCCGTCCCAGCCCGGCATGATCGGCGGGGCGACCGGGACGCCCTCGGGGAAGCGGACGGGTCCGGGGACGCCGATGCCGGCGCCGTCGTATCCCTCCGCGAGTCCCGAGGCCCTCAACTTCACTGCCATGGACAGGACCTGCTCGAAGACCGCGACGGGTCCCTCGCGGACGTCCATGGGCTGGTTGAGGTGGCCGAGGATCTCCAGTTCGGCGTTGGTGACGGCGACGTCGACCGAGGTCGCGCCGATGTCGACGCCGAGGAAGCGCAGCCCGGGGTTGAGCCGCACGTTGTGGGAGCGGCGCCCACCGCGCGAGGCGGCGAGTCCGTCGGCCACGACCAGGCCCGTCTCCAGCAGGCGGTCCACCTCCACGGCCAGCTTGGACCGCGAGAGGTCGATCTGATCGCCCAGCTGGGCACGGGAGTTGGGTCCCTCGTCGCGCAACAGCCGGAGCAGCTTGGCCTGATGGGCGTTCGCGGGTCGCGCCGTCATACGTCTCACGAGCCCCTCCCCGCCTCAATCGGCCTGAGCGCGCCGGGTTTCGGCCACATGCTGCGGCCTGCTTTCGAGGGGAACGTAGCAGTGGCTGCCGGTACTGGGAAGAACTTGCGCAGAGATTGCCGTCGACTTTCTCCACTCACAGGACAAAGAAGCGAGCGGGAAGACCACGTACGGCATCTGCCGCTGATCGTCCTTGTGCGCCAAGGGGGTGCGACGGGGCCTTGGTTGGCTACCCTTTCCCTGCCGACTGGAGTGCTTTGGGGGGAGCGCGGATGGCTCAGGGAACCTCGTCCGACGAACCGGTGCCGACCCGGGACGCGGCCGGCGCCGGCGCCACGGCCGAGCCCCCGCGCTCCGGCGGCTCGCCCGACACCGAGCCCGGCTATGCCATGCGCGTGGCCGACGGGTCGTACGCCTGGTATCGCGACGCCGCCGTCAGGGCTCGCCGCTACTTCCGCATGACCGAGACGCTGCTGCTGCTCGTCTCCGCGGCGATCCCCGTCTCGGCGGTCGTCTCGTCCAGGAACGCCTTGGTGCCCGCCGTCCTGGGCGGGGTCGTCGTGGTGATCACCGGTCTGCGGTCGGTCTTCCACTGGCAGGACGACTACCTGCGTTTCAGCGAGGCCCGCGAGGCCGTGGAGGCGGAACGCCGTCTGTACTACACGGGCGCGGAGCCGTACGCCGATGCCACGACCCGGGACCAGGCGCTCGCCACCAGGGTCACCCGGATCGAGCAGCGGGAGATGGGCACCTGGGTACAGGTCGCGAGCCCTCGCACGGACGCCACGGGGAACCCCATGCTGCCCTGACCTCCGAGCGGCTCCGCGGCCCTGAACACCGCGGCGTCGCTCAGGACTCGGACCGGGCGTGATACGACCGCCGCGTGTGCTCGGTGTGCTCCCTCATCAGCTGGGTCGCGCGCGCTTCGTCCCGGTCGGTGATCGCGGCGATCATTCCCCGGTGCTCGATCCAGGACTGGTGGCCGCGCTGGCGGGCGACCGGGGTGTAGTACCAGCGGACCCGGCGGTCGACCTGTGCGGCCAGCTCGGCGAGGACGGCGTTGCCCGCGAGGTCCATGATCTTCGCGTGGAAGCGGGCGTTCAGGGCGACGGCGCCGTCCACGTCGTCGGCGGCGACGGCCTCCTCGCCCTCCGCGCACAGCTGTTCCAGGGCCTTGATGCCGGCGCTGTCGGCGTGGGCGGCGGCGAGCCGGGCGGCCTCCGCCTCCAGCAGGGTGCGCACGGTGAGGAGCTGGTCGGCCTCCTCCTCCGTCGGCTCGTGCACGAACGCGCCCTGCGCGGGCCGCAGATCGACCCAGCCCTCGGTGTTCAGCCGCTGTAGTGCCTCCCGCACCGGCTGGCGCGACACGCCGAGGTGACCTGCCAGTTCACTCTCGACCAGGTGCTGGCCCGGCTGGAGGGCACGGGTCGTGATGAGTTCGAGGAGCGCCTCGTAGACGCGGTCGCGCAGCGGGCCGGGCCGTTCGAGCTTGGGCACCGCACCCTGCGGCAGTCCTGTCGACAACATCGGTTCCCCTCCTGGGCGAACGCCGGGCGACTGCGTCCCGTGGCCGAACGTGACGAAAGGCCGGTACCCGTCACGGAAAGCCAGTATCAATTGTCTTTCGTCTACAGTCTACGGCGCACAACGGCCAGGGCACTGAGGAGTTGGCCACATCACGCCGGCGTCAGGGGCAGCGGACGACCTGCCCGGCGTAGGACAGGTTCCCCCCGAACCCGAAGAGCAGCACCGGGTCCCCGGTCGAGATCCGCCCCTGTTCCACGAGCTTGGACAGCGCCAGCGGAATGCTCGCCGCCGAGGTGTTCCCGGACTCGGCCACATCCCGGGCGACCACGGCGTTGACCGCGCCGAGCTTGAGGGCGAGGGGCTCGATGATGCGCAGGTTGGCCTGGTGCAGCACGACGCCGGCGAGGTCCTCGGGGGCGAGGCCGGCCTTCTCACAGGCCCGGCGGGCGATGGCCGGCAGCTGTGTGGTCGCCCAGCGGTAGACGCTCTGCCCCTCCTGGGCGAACCGCGCGGGCTGCCCCTCGATCCGCACGGCGTGCCCCATCTCGGGCACCGAACCCCACAGCACGGGTCCGATCCGGGCCTCGTCGGACGCCTCCACGACGGCCGCGCCGGCCCCGTCCCCGACCAGCACACAGGTCGTGCGGTCGCTCCAGTCGGTCACGTCGGACATCTTGTCGGCGCCGATCACCAGCGCCCGGGCCGCGGCCCCCGCCCGCACGGCATGGTCGGCGGTGGCCAGCGCGTGGGTGAAGCCCGCGCAGACGACGTTGACGTCCATCGCGGCGGGCGAGGGGATGCCGAGCCGGGCCGCGACCCGGGCGGCCATGTTCGGGGAGCGGTCGATGGCGGTGGAGGTGGCGACCAGGACCAGGTCGATGTCGCCGGGCGCGAGTCCCGCCGCCGCGAGGGCCTTGGCGGCGGCGTGGCCGGCGAGCTCGTCGACCGGCTCGTCGGGGCCGGCGATGTGCCGGGTGCGGATGCCCACCCGGGTGGTGATCCACTCGTCACTGGTGTCGACCATGCCCGCCAGCTCCTCGTTGGTGAGGACCCTGGCGGGTTGATAGTGGCCGACGGCGGCGATGCGCGAGCCGTTCATCGATGGTGATCCCCCTCGGACCTCGGGTAGCGGGATTCACCAGTCTGATCAGTGACTCACGGGTAGGGCGGCACGTGATGCCACAGGAAACAGGCGCCCGTATTGTCGGCTTCCCTCAGACCCTCGGACGCCCGAACAACTCCCGAACACCTACCCGGTGAACAGCTGCGTCGCCTTCTGTACGAGTTCGTAGAGCCCGTACGCGAGCGGCAGCCCCACCCACACCCAGGCGAAGGCGATCAGCCCGCGCCGGCTAGGCGGACTCTGACTGCTGTCGCTGGACATCAGCGGCCTCCTTCTCCCTCTGCGCCGGGACGGGCACGTGATGACGCGGGTGCACGGGCCGGACGAGCTCGTTGGCGACGAAGCCCACGGCCAGCAGCCCGATCATGATGAACAGGGACATCGTGTACAGGGCCGAGCCACTCTTGCCCGCCTCCTCCTGCCGGTCGGCGATCCAGTTCACGATCAGCGGTCCGAGCACTCCGGCCGTGGACCAGGCGGTGAGCAGCCGCCCATGGATGGCGCCCACCTGGTAGGTCCCGAAGAGGTCCTTCAGATAGGCGGGGACGGTGGCGAAGCCGCCGCCGTAGAAGGAGAGGATCACCAGCGCGCACAGGATGAACAGGGGCTTCGAGGAGTCGCCGGCGAGCGCGATCAGGCCGTACATCAGCGCGCCCACCCCCAGGTACACCCGGTAGATGTTCTTGCGCCCGATCAGGTCGGAGGTCGACGACCAGCCGATCCGGCCGGCCATGTTGGCGGCGGACAGCAGGGCGACGAAACCGGCCGCGGCCGACACCGACACCGGTGTGGAGGTGTTCGCGAAGAAGTCCGTGATCATCGGCGCGGCCTTCTCCAGGATGCCGATGCCCGCGGTCACGTTCATGCAGAGCACCACCCACAGACACCAGAACTGCGGTGTGCGCACGGCGTCGCGGGCGGAGACCTGCGGTCCGTCGAAGGCGCCGGGCCCGTCGCCGACCGGCTTCTCGGTGCGCGGCACCCGGACCAGCAGCACCCCGAGCAGCATGAAGACGGCGTACGACAGCCCGTGCACCAGGAACGCCAGGGCGATCCCGGAGCTGTCGCTGCCGAACGACTCCAGCATCTGCGCCGACCAGGGCGAGGCGATGAGCGCGCCGCCGCCGAAGCCCATGATGGCGATGCCGGTGGCCATGCCGGGCCGGTCGGGGAACCACTTGATCAGGGTGGAGACCGGCGAGATGTAGCCGATGCCCAGGCCGATGCCGCCGACGAAGCCGTAGCCGAGGACGATCAGCCAGTACTGCTCGGTGGCCGCGCCGAGGGCGGAGAGCAGGAAGCCGGACGAGAAGCAGATCAGGGCGACGGTCATGGCCCAGCGCGGGCCGTTGCGTTCCACCAGCGTGCCGCCGAACGCGGCCGACAGACCGAGCATGACGATGCCGAGCTGGAACGGCAGGGCGCTCTGTGTGCCGCTGAGGCCGAGCGCGGATTCGAGCGGCGGCTTGAACACGCTCCACGCGTAGGCCTGGCCGATGGACAGATGGACCGACAGAGCGGCGGGCGGAACCAGCCAGCGGCTCCATCCCGGGGGTGCGAGCGGTGGACTCATGATCCCGAACGGTAGGGACGACCACGGGAGTTGAGAAGGCGGCACGTCGACCGTATGCGGTGAGCGGTATGCAGGACGCGACGAACGGTCGAACACCGTCCGGAAAGCCTTCCCCAAGCCCGTGCGCGAACTCTTGCTGACCCTGTATCCATACTGTAGACAATATTCAGTCGACGAGAATCGACCTGTTCGGGCACAACTTCCCAGCCACTCCGCGGTACTCCCTCGACCGAACGGAGCGTTCCGAAGTGAAAGTTGCAGTCCTCGGCGCCGGTGCCATCGGCGCCTACGTCGGAGCCGCGCTGCATCGCGCCGGCGCCGACGTGCATCTCATCGCCCGTGGACCGCATCTCGCGGCCATGAGGCAGCACGGGGTGCGGGTGCTCAGTCAGCGCGGCGACTTCACCGCCCGCGCCCACGCCACCGACGACCCGGCCGAAGTCGGCCCGGTGGACTTCGTCTTCCTGGGTCTGAAGGCCAACTCGTACGCGGCGTGCGGGCCGCTGATCGAGCCCCTGCTGCACGACGGCACGGCGGTCGTGGCCGCCCAGAACGGCATCCCCTGGTGGTACTTCCACCGGCACGGCGGCCCGCACGAAGGCCACCGCGTCGAGAGCGTGGACCCCGGCGGCACGGTCAGCGCGGTACTCGCGCCCGAACGGGCCATCGGCTGCGTGGTCTACGCCGCCACCGAGCTCGAAGGCCCCGGTGTGGTACGCCACTTGGAGGGCACCAGGTTCTCCATCGGCGAGCCCGACCGCAGCGTGTCCAGGCGCTGTCTGGACTTCAGCGAGGCCATGATCGCGGGCGGCCTCAAGTGCCCGGTCGAACCCGACCTGCGCAACGACATCTGGCTCAAGCTGCTCGGCAACATCTCCTTCAACCCGATCAGCGCGCTGGCCCGCGCCACCATGCGGCAGATGTGCCTGCACGGCGGCACCCGCAAGGTCATCGAGATCATGATGACCGAGACGCTCGCGGTGGCCGAGGCCCTCGGCTGCGAGGTCGGCGTCTCCATCGAGCGCCGGCTCGCGGGCGCCGAGAAGGTCGGCGACCACCGCACCTCCACGCTCCAGGACCTGGAGCGCGGCAAGCCGCTCGAACTCGACGTACTGCTCGCGGCGGTCGTCGAGTTGGCGGAGATCACCGGCGTCCAGGTGCCCACCCTGCGCACCGTGCACGCCATCTCGGACCTGCTCGCACTGAGGAGCGCCGCATGAGGAGCGTCGTATGAGGAAACGGCAACCGAAGACCTACACCCGGCTGACGCACCCGCTGGTACGGGACTCCCGCGACGAGCCCTTCCGGACGGCGAGCTGGGAGGAGGCGCTGGACCGGGCGGCCCGCGGGCTCGAACGCGGACGCGGCGCCTTCGGCATGTTCAGCTGCGCCCGCGCGACCAACGAGATGAACTACGTGGCGCAGAAGTTCGCCCGCGTCGTGATGGGCACCAACAACGTCGACTCCTGCAACCGGACATGTCACGCCCCGAGCGTCGCCGGACTCTCGGCCGCGTTCGGCTCGGGCGGCGGCACCTCCTCCTACGAGGAGATCGAGCACACCGACGTCATCGTGATGTGGGGCTCCAACGCCCGCTTCGCGCACCCGATCTTCTTCCAGCACGTGCTGAAGGGCATCAGGAACGGCGCCCGGATGTACGCCGTCGACCCGCGCCGCACCTCCACCGCCGAGTGGGCGGAGAGCTGGATGGGGCTGAACGTCGGCACCGACATCCCGATGGCGCACGCGATCGGCCGCGAGATCATCCACGCGGGCCTCGCGAACGAGGCGTTCATCGAGCGGGCGACCAGCGGCTTCGAGGAGTACAAGGCGCTGGTGGAGCCGTGGACGCTGTCGCTCGCGGAGAAGGTGACGGGCGTACCGGCCGCAGCCATCCGCGAGTTGGCGCACGCCTACGCTCGCGCCGAGCGCGCCCAGCTGTGCTGGACCCTCGGGATCACCGAGCACCACAACGGCACCGACAACGTCCGGGCGCTGATCAACCTGTCGCTGCTGACCGGCCACGTGGGCCGCTACGGCAGCGGGCTCCAGCCCCTGCGCGGACAGAACAACGTCCAGGGCGGCGGCGACATGGGCGCGATCCCCAACCGGCTGCCCGGCTTCCAGGACATCCTCGACCCCGACACCCGGCTCAAGTTCGAGTCGGCCTGGGACACGGTGATCCAGCCCCACTACGGCCTCAACCTCACCGAGATGTTCGAGGCGATGGAGGAGGGCGAGCTGAAGGCCGTCTACTGCATCGGCGAGAACCCGGCGCAGTCCGAGGCGGACAGCGAGCAGGCCGTACGGCGGATGCGGCAGCTGGACTTCCTCGTCGTCCAGGACATCTTCCTGACGAAGACGGCCGAGCTGGCGGACGTCGTCCTCCCCGCCACCGCCGGGTGGGCGGAGACCGAGGGCACCACGACCAACAGCGAACGGCGGGTGCAGCGGGTGCGGCGGGCGGTCACCCCGCCCGGTGAGGCGCGCGAGGACATCGACATCATCTGCGAGCTGGCGGCACGGCTCGGCCACGAGTGGAAGTACGCCGACTCCGAGGCCGTCTGGAACGAACTGCGCTCGGTCTCCCCGGACCACTACGGGATGACGTACCAGCGACTGGACGACCATCAGGGCATCCAGTGGCCGTGCCCGAGCACCGACGGGCTGGAACCGACCTATCTGCACGGCCGGCTCTGGGAGGCCGACCCGGCCGAGCGGGGCGTGCCGGCGCCGTTCGGGATCGTCCAGCACGATCCGCCGGTCGACCTCACCGACGAGCAGTACCCGGTGCGGCTCACCACCGGAAGGCGGCTCGACTCGTACAACACCGGGGTGCAGACCGGGAGTTTCGCCTCCCCGCTGCGGCGCGGCGAGTACCTGGAGATCAGCCCGGAGGACGCCGAGCGGTACGGGGTCGTCGTCGGCGAGGAGGTCCAGGTGACCTCGCGGCGCGGTTCGGTGGTCGCGCCGGTGTGGATCGACACCGCCCTGCGGCCTGGGCTCGCCTTCATGACCATGCACTTTCCCGACGAGGTGGACACCAACCAGCTGACGATCGAGGCGAACTGCCCGATCGCGGGGACGGCGGAGTTCAAGGCGTCGGCGATCCGGATCGACAAGCTCCCCGTCGCGACCATCGTGAGGTGACGTAAGTGGACCTGCACTTCGGCGACAGCAAACCGACGGACGACGAACGGGCGGCCGTGGACGCCTTGTTGGGGCCGCCGGAGTCCTCCTGGGAGGGCGCCGACCGCTCGGACGCCGACCTGAGGTGGGCCAGGGGCGGACGCGAGGCCCGGGACCGCCGCGACCTGCTGTTGCCGGGGCTGCACGCGATCAACGACCGGATCGGCTGGATCAGCGAGGGCGCGCTCGACTACCTCTGCCGGCGGCTGACGGTGCCGCCGGCGGAGGCGTACGGCGTGGCCACCTTCTACGCCATGTTCTCGGTCAAACCCCGCCCCGCCACCGTGCTCCACGTGTGCACGGACCTCGCGTGCGCCGCCGCGGGGGCGAGCGAGCTGTGTGCCGGGATCGAGGCGCGCCTCGGCCTCGGCAGCGGGGTGAGCGTGGAACGCAGTCCGTGTCTGGGCCTGTGCGAACGGGCTCCGGCGGCGCTCGCGATCAAGGCCGGCGATCCGGTGCGTACGGCGGTCTCGGCGCCGGCGACCGTGCACGACGCCGTCCTCGCCGCGAGCGCCCCGGACTCGGCACCGCAGGAGCCGCCCGCGATGATGGCGGTGCCGCAGGCCGGCGATCCCTCGTTGACCCTGCTGGGCCGCGTCGGCGTGGTCGACCCGTCCTCGCTGGACGACTACCGCGCCCACGGCGGCTACAGCGCGCTGCGCCGGGCCTTCAAGCTCGGTCCCGCCGGAGTGATCCGTGAGGTCAGCGACTCCGGCCTGGTCGGGCGCGGCGGCGCCGCCTTCCCCACCGGCCGCAAATGGCAGGCCACGGCGTCGCAGCCCGACCATCCGCACTACGTCGTCTGCAACGCCGACGAATCAGAGCCGGGCACCTTCAAGGACCGCGTGATCATGGAGGGCGACCCGTACGCGCTGGTCGAGGCGATGACCGTCGCGGCGTACGCGACCGGGGCCCACAAGGGCTACCTGTATCTGCGCGGCGAGTACCCGCGCGCCCTGCACCGCATGGAACACGCCCTCGCCCAGGCACGGGCGCGCGGGCTGCTCGGGGACGACGTCCTCGGCCAGGGGTACGCCTTCGACATCGAGATCAGGCGGGGGGCGGGGGCCTACATCTGCGGCGAGGAGACAGCCCTCTTCAACTCCATCGAGGGCTACCGGGGCGAACCCCGCTCCAAGCCGCCGTTCCCGGTGGAGAAGGGCCTCTTCGGCAAGCCGACGGTCGAGAACAACGTGGAGACGCTGGTCAACGTACTGCCGATCCTGACCATGGGCGCACCGGCGTACGCGGCGATCGGGACGGAGCGGTCCACCGGGCCGAAGCTGTTCTGCGTGTCCGGGAGCGTGGTGCGGCCCGGTATCTACGAGCTCCCGTTCGGCGCGACGCTCGGTGAGCTGCTGGAGCTGGCCGGGGTCCGGGACGGGCTGCGGGCGGTCCTGCTCGGGGGCGCCGCGGGTGGCTTCGTCCGGCCCGACGAGCTGGACATCCCGCTCACCTTCGAGGGCACCCGCGAGGCGGGCACGACGCTCGGTTCCGGCGTGGTCATGGCCTTCGACGACACCGTCCCGCTGCCCCGGCTGCTGCTGCGGATCGCCGAGTTCTTCCGCGACGAGTCGTGCGGACAGTGCGTGCCGTGCCGGGTCGGGACGGTACGGCAGGAGGAGGCGCTGCACCGGATCGCCGAACGCACGGGTGCGGCGGCCGCCGATGACATCGCCCTGCTCAGGGAGGTCGGCCGCGCGATGCGGGACGCCTCGATCTGCGGTCTCGGACAGACCGCGTGGAACGCCGTGGAATCCGCCATCGACCGTCTGGGGGCGTACGAATGACCGTGGTACCGCTGGGGATCCCGCGCCGGCTGCTGGAATTCACGATCGACGGGGAGCCCGTGCGCACGACGGAGGGCTCCACGATCCTGGACGCCTGCCGGGCCGCCGGGAAGGACGTGCCGACCCTGTGCGAGGGCGACACCCTCAGGCCCAAGAACGCCTGCCGGGTGTGTGTCGTCGAGGTCGAGGGGGCACGCACGCTGGTCCCGGCCTGTTCGCGCAAGGCCGAGGCCGGTATGGAGGTGCGCACGGACACCGAGCGCGCCCGGCACAGCCGCAAGATCGTGCTCGAACTGCTCGCCTCGTCCGTGGACCTCTCGACGACCCCGCGGGTCGCCGAGTGGATCAAGGAGTACGAGGCGAAACCGGACCGCTTCGGCCCGGACGCGGCACGGCTGAACGAGGAGCCGAAGGTCGACAACGATCTGTATGTGCGGGACTACGACAAGTGCATCCTCTGCTACAAGTGCGTCGACGCGTGCGGCGACCAGTGGCAGAACAGCTTCGCGATCTCGGTCGCGGGTCGCGGCTTCGACGCGCGGATCGCGGTGGAGCACGACGCGCCGCTGACCGACTCGGCGTGCGTGTACTGCGGGAACTGCATCGAGGTGTGCCCGACGGGGGCGCTGTCGTTCAAGTCGGAGTTCGACATGCGGGCGGCGGGTACGTGGGACCAGAGCGCGCAGACCGAGACGACGACCGTGTGCGCGTACTGCGGAGTGGGCTGCAACCTCACGCTCCATGTGCAGGACAATGAGATCGTGAAGGTCACGTCACCGCACGACAACCCGGTGACCCACGGCAACCTCTGCATCAAGGGCCGTTTCGGCTATCAGCACGTACAGAACCGGGACTGAGACAGGACATGGGACGAGTCACGGAACGACGCAAGGTGATCCGGATCCGGGACGGAGCCGTCTCCACCCGGCCGGACACACTCGTCGCCGAGGAACCCCTGGAGATCAGGCTCAACGGCAAGCCGCTGGCGATCACGATGCGCACACCGGGTGACGACTTCGCGCTCGCGGCCGGGTTCCTGGTGAGCGAGGGGGTGCTCGCGGAGGCGGATGACCTCCAGAACATCGTGTACTGCGCGGGCGCCACGGTGGACGGGTCGAACACCTACAACGTGGTGGACGTGCGGACGGCGCCGGGAGTGACCGTCCCCGACATCACCCTCGAACGGAACGTGTACACGACGTCGTCCTGCGGGCTGTGCGGCAAGGCGTCACTGGACGCCGTCCGTACGACGGCCCGCTGGCCGATCGCCGACACTCCCCCGGTCCGGGTCGACCCCGCACTGCTCGCCGGCCTCCCCGACCGGCTGCGCGAGGCCCAGCGGGTCTTCGACCGGACCGGGGGCCTGCACGCGGCGGCCCTGTTCACCGAGGAGGGCGAGCTGCTGGACATACGGGAGGACGTGGGCCGGCACAACGCGGTCGACAAGCTGGTGGGCCGCGCCCTTCAGAACGGGGACCTCCCGCTGTCCCGGTCGATCCTGCTGGTTTCGGGACGGGCCAGTTTCGAGCTGGCGCAGAAGGCCGTGATGGCCGGGATCCCGGTGCTCGCGGCGGTCTCGGCGCCCTCCTCGCTGGCGGTGGACCTGGCGGCGGAGACGGGACTGACGCTGGTGGGCTTCCTGCGGGGAAGCTCCATGAACGTGTACGCGGGCGAACACCGGCTGGCCCTGCGGACCGCGGCCGCCCAGGCCTGACAGGCTCCCCGCGACACGGCGGCGGGGCCCCATCGGCGGGGAGCGCCCCCTGCGCCGTGGTGGGCCCCGCCGTTAGCCCTGACGGCCCGTCAGGCGCAGCTGTGCCGCTCGCACCACGGTGCCCAGCCGCGGGAAGTCGAGCCGTACCGACGCGTCGTGCTCGGCCGCCGTGAACGCCGTCATCGCGTCCTCGACGAAGACCAGGTCGTAACCGAGGTCGCCGGCCGCGCGGGCGGTGGACTCGACGCCCAGGTTGGTGGCGATACCGCCGAACACCAGCGTACGGATGCCGCGTTCACGCAGGCGGTCGTCCAGTCCGGTGCCCTGGAAGCCGCCGATGGTGCGCTTCACGATCTCGATGTCACCGTCCCGCAGCAGGCCGCCCGCCAGACCGCTGCCGGCCGGTTGCTCGGCGACGCCGGGGCGTTCGACGCGGACCAGGACGACGGTGGCGCCGGAGGAACGGAAGGCCGCCGCCAACTCCTCGCAGGCCACGAGGACTTCGGTGCCCTTGCGGGGCTCCAGGGGCAGGGCGACGATGCGGTCCATCAGGTCGACCAGCACGAGGGCGGTGTGTGCCGGGTGGAGCGTGAGCGGTGCGGTCATGACGGAACGTTATCCGCCATCAGCGCTGTGTACCGGAAATCCGGATCAACAAGTCCATGAATCGGTGGATCGTCGCGGCGGGTCGGCCGTTCGGGGCAATCGGCGACGACATGCCGGGCGCCGGCCCCGGCGCTCACCCCTGACGGGCGACGCGTGGCATACCGTTCGGACGGCGGAACGACCGAGGCGCACGCGGCTGTCGGGGCGCGGGTCAACGGGGGGAAAGCAATACTCCATCCGTGACGTGACACGTGCACGGTTCTTGTGATGTGTGCGATAGCCCAACTAACGTCTGTGATGCGCACTTTGGACGTGGGATGTCCGAATGTTCAGATGCCTGGACGCATGACCAGACGATGAAGGGCGGGCCGCACCATGCCGGCTAGAGTTCGCGCACGTCTCAGAGCTGCCCTTGTCGCGGCCGTCGCCACCTCGGCGACGGCCGCGACGTTAAGTCCCGCCGAGTCCCAACCGACCACGACGAGCCCGTCGTTCGAGCAACAGGTTCTGTTCAAGGCGTCCCAGGACCCCGGGTACGCCTGCTTCCGCATCCCCGCGATCGTGAAGACCAAGGACGGCACGCTGCTCGCGTTCGCCGAGGGACGGGTGCTCAACTGCGGCGACGCCGCCGACATCGACATCGTGCTCAAGCGGTCCACCGACGGCGGGCGCACCTGGGGGCCGCTCCAGGTCGTCAACGACGGCAACGGCGACACGCACGGCAATCCGGCGCCCATCGTGGACCGTGAGACCGGCCGCATCGTGCTGGCCGAGACGTACAACACCGGGCGTACGGACAGCGGCAGTTGCTCGGTTCCGTGTGATCGCAAACCCCACCTCCAGTACAGCGACGACGACGGGCGGACCTGGTCCGAATCGCGTCCCCTGAGCGACCAGATACTGCCCGCGAACTGGAACTCCTGGTACGCCACCGGCCCCGTGCACGGCATCCAGCTCACCAAGGGCAAGCACGCCGGGCGGCTCGTCTTCGGCGTCAACACCGAGACCTGGGACGGCAGTCGGGTCACCGCCAACCACGCCGCGCTCATCGTCAGCGACGACGGCGGCGACAACTGGCGGATCGGCGCCACCGACTCCTGGCCCATCTCGGCCGCCGACAACACCTTCCGGCAGAAGCCGTCCGAGGTGACCGTCACCGAGCGCGCGGACGGCAAGATCCTCATCAGCGGCCGGGAGCAGGACGGCACCGACCTCGGGCACCGCACCCAGACGTTCAGCAGCGACGGGGGCGACAGCTTCACCGGGCCGTTCCACGACCTGCCCGACCTCTACACGCCCCAAGTCCAGGGCGCCACACTGCGGTTGGGCAACCGGATACTGCTGTCCGCACCGGGCGACCCGGACCGCCGTCGGACCATGATGATCCGCAGCTCCTACGACGGCGGCGACACCTGGGAGAGCGTGGACCGCGGCAAGGTCGTCACCACGGACTGGTCGGGATACTCCGACATGGTGGACGTCGACGCGTCCACGGTGGGTCTGATGTACGAGGGCGGCGCGGTCGACGCCCGGGACGAGATCCGCTTCGCGCGGTTCAACGAGGACTGGCTCGGACCCCGGCGCGGCCCCGACCCGACCACCGCCGACCTCGCCATCGGGGCACCCCGCGCGACCGTCCTGGGCGGCGCCGGGACGACCGACGGTGTGCTGGGCCGCGCCATGGAGTTCGACGGCCGCGACGACGCCGTACGGCTGCCGTACCGCTCCAGCCTGCCGCTCGGGACGGGCGAGTTCACGGTGTCGCTGTTCTTCCGCTATTCCGCCACGTCCGGCGAGCAGCCGTTCCTGTGGATGGGCGGGATCGGCAGCACCCAGCCCCAGGTCTGGCTGCGCGGCGAGCCCGACAACGACCGGGTGCGGGCGCTGATCACCACGCGGGAGGGGTTCGGGACCGTGCACACCTCGTCCGTGTGGGCCGGCGGCGCCGCCAACGACGGTGAGTGGCACCATCTCGCGCTGCGGCGCGGCGGCGGCCGGCTGACGCTGTTCCTCGACGGCAGGGCGATCAGCACCACGGACGTGCCCGGTTCGCTCAGCCGCAACTCGCCGTTCGGGGTGCACGTCGGCCAGCGCATGGACAGCCGGGCCTTCCTCACCGGCACGATCGACGACGTCCGGGTGTGGAGCCGGGCGCTCGGCGAGGAGGAGCTCAGCGCCGCCGCGGCGGCACAGGTGACGACCCGCAAGAAGGTGAACACCCGGGACACCGTCCTGTGGCTGCCCATGGACCACGTGGGCTGAGGCCACTAACGTCCCGGTCGTGCCCGACGACGCACGAGCACGGCAGCGTACGGGAACCGGCCTCGGACTGCTGCTGGCCCTGGTTCTCGCGGCCGTGCTGCTCACCGCCCTCCCGGACGACGGCGAACGGGAGGGCGGTGACGCGTGCGTGGCGCACTCGGTCCGGTCCTGGTCGGCCGACGACGAGCTGACCGCCGAGTTCGCCCGCTACGGCGACGACCCCTCCCGCACCGACGACTGGACCGGCGGCGACGGGACGCACTCGGTACGGCTGCCGGACGGTCGGCTGCTGTGGCTGTTCTCGGACACCTATCTCGGTCAGGTGCACGGCCCGCCCAACCCGTTCGGCGAGTCCTTCACCTGGCGGGAGGCGACCGCCCCGCTGGTGCGCAACTCGGCGGTCGTCATGCGCGACGGACGCCTGGAGCGCACCCTCGCCGCCCCGCTGTTCCCCGATCCCGCGCCGAACCAGTGGCGCTGGCCGGTCGCCGCCCGAGTCGAGCCCCGCTCCCCCGGTTCAGCGGAACGCGTGCTGCGGGTGCTGCTGTGGGTGCGCACGGCCGGGCAGTCCCCCTGGATCTACGGTGTGCCGACCGCGACCGAGGTCGCCACGCTCTCGCTGCCGGAGCTGCGGGTGGAGTCGGTCACCAGGGTGCTGGACCAGCAGTTGGTGCCGGACGCCTCGCGGCGGGTGCTGTACGGGACGACGCTGCTCGAGGAGGGCGGCTGGACGTACGTCTTCGGGGGTGACGACGGCCAGGCCGCCTCCCGGCCCGTGTCGCACGCCTACGTCGCCCGTGTGCCGGACGGCCGGCTCGCCGAGCCCGGAGCCTGGCAGTACTGGAACGGCTCCGGGTGGGGGAAGGCGGGGGCACGGCCGCGCGCCGTGCTCGGGGACGGGCAGCGCGCGGGGGTGGGCAGCGCGTTCTCGGTGGCGCGGGTGGGCGGGACGTACGTGCTGTTCACGATGGCCGCCGGCGCCGACGGGCTGACGACGGTGACGTCGTACTGGGCCTGCTCCCCCGTCGGCCCGTGGCACGGGCCGACGAAGGACTTCACCCCGTCGCTGCCGCCGGGCGGCCAGGTCGCCGCCTACAACCCGCAGGTGCACCCCGAGTTGAGCGACGGCGGGCGGCTGGTGCTGAGCTACGACGTCAACTGGCTGGACACCGGCGGCGCGGCGGCCCAGCTCAGCCGGAACGTGTCCCTGTACCGACCGCGGTTCGTGACGCTGCGGGCGGCGCCGACACGGTGATCGTCTCCTGGACGTCGTGGGCGCGCCGCTTGGCGATGACCGCGCACACCATCAGCTGCATCTGGTGGAAGAGCATGAGCGGGAGGACGGCGAGGGAGGCGTGCGCGCCGAACAGGACACTGGCCATGGGCAGCCCGGCGGCCAGGGACTTCTTGGAGCCGGCGAACTGGATCGCGATGCGGTCCCCCCGGCCGAAGCCCAGCGCCTTGGCGCCGTACCAGGTCAGGGCGAGCATCACCGCGAGCAGCACCGCCTCGACCGCGAGCAGGCCGGCCAGCCGGACCGCGCTCACCTGGTGCCAGACGCCCTGGACCATGCCCGCGCTGAACGCGGTGTAGACGACCAGCAGGATCGAGCCGCGGTCGACGAGGCCGAGGACCTTCTTGTGCCGGGTGACGAAGCCGCCGATCCAGCGGCGCAGCAGCTGCCCGGCGACGAACGGCACCAGCAGCTGGAGCACGATCTTGACCACCGAGTCGGTGGAGAACCCACCGGCGCTGCCGCCGAGCACGGCCGCCGCGAGGAGCGGGGTGACGACGATGCCGACGAGGGAGGAGAAGGATCCCGCGCAGATCGCTGCGGGCACGTTGCCGCGTGCCATCGAGGTGAAGGCGATCGAGGACTGGATGGTCGACGGCACGAGGGTGAGGAAGAGCAGGCCCTGGTAGAGGGGGTCGCTCAGGATCACCGGGACGAGACCGCGGGCGGCCAGGCCGAGCAGCGGGAAGACGATGAAGGTGCAGGCGAGGACGGTGACGTGGAGCCGCCAGTGCTTCAGCCCGTCCAGCGCCTCACGGGTGGACAGCCGGGCGCCGTAGAGGAAGAACAGGAAGGCGATGGCGGCCGTGGAGGCGCCTGACGCCACGTCGGAGGCCGTCCCGCGCGCCGGGAACAGGGCCGCGAGCCCCACCGTCCCGAGCAGCAGCAGGATGTACGGGTCGATCGGCATCCAACGGGGCCATCGCAGGCGTTTCACTGTGCTCCACTACTTCGCTGTCGCTTCGCTGAACTTCCGGTTCCGGGCACGGACGTGCCCTCTCCATCGTCCTCCGGAGGTCAGCGATCGGGAATCCGGCATACCACTCTGACTGTCATCACGTTCCGCGATGACCAGGGGTAGCCTGGAGGGCGTGTACGACCCCTCCCAGCTGCGTACGTTCCTCGCGGTGGCCCAGACCCTGAGCTTCACCCAGGCCGCCCGGCGGCTCGGCCTGCGCCAGTCGACCGTCAGCCAGCACGTACGGCGGCTGGAGGAGGCCACCGGGCGGCCGCTGTTCACCCGGGACACCCACTCCGTGGAGCTGACGGAGGACGGCGAGGCGATGCTCGGCTTCGCCCGCCGGATCCTCGAGGTGCACGAGCAGGCGTCGGCGTTCTTCACCGGCACCCGGCTTCGCGGCCGGCTGCGTTTCGGCGCGTCCGAGGACTTCGTGCTGACCCGGCTGCCGGAGATCCTGGAGAGCTTCCGCTACGAGCACCCCGAGGTCGATCTGGAGCTGACGGTCGAGCTCTCGGGCACGCTGCACGAGCGGCTGGCCGCCGGGAAGCTCGACCTGGTGCTGGCCAAGCGGCGCCCGGAGGATCCGCGGGGCGAACCGGTCTGGCACGACCGGCTGGTGTGGATCGGCGCGGAGCGCCTGCGGCTGGAGGCGGACCGTCCCGTGCCGCTGATCGTCTACCCGCCGCCCGGCATCACCCGGGCGCTCGCTCTGGAGGCGCTGGAGCGGCAGGGGCGCGACTGGCGGATCGTGTGCACCAGCGGCAGCCTCAACGGGCTGATCGCGGCGGCGCGGGCCGGACTCGGGGTGATGGCGCACTCCCGGGGACTGATTCCGCCGGGCCTCGTGCGGGTGCCGGACCGGTTCGGGCTGCCGGCGCTCGGGCGCGTCGACTTCGTGCTCGTGCACGGCCGGCGGCAGGCGGCGGCCCAGGGGGCGGCGGACGCGCTGGCGGCGGCGGTCCTGGCGGGCGGGGATCGACTGCACCGCCGGTAGCGGGGTGGAGCATCCGGAGAATTACAAGATCGACAAGGCTCATACCGGGTAGTTGGCTCGTACAGATTCGGTGGAGATTACGGCCCCGAAACTTACTCAACCGTCAGTTTTCTGTCCGACCCTTCCCCATGTGAGCGCATTTTCCACCGCTGACCAGTGGATACCCGAGCAGCGGTCGATTTTCGGCCCCCTCCCGTCCGAAAGGCGGGTGGGGTAGCTTTCACGGCGCTGTGCGGAGCGTCAGCCGAGGCATTCGGAGCGGGGAGCGGGGTTTGCGCGAGTTCACCAACCCTCCGTTGGCGTTGGCACCGCCGGTGGGCGGTCTGGCCGACGTCGTCTTCCAGCATGCCCAGGAGGATCCGTCGTACGTGGTGCTGGGCCGCAAGGACGAGGGCGGCCAGTGGCGGGACGTCACCGCCGCCGAGTTCCGGGACGAGGTCCTGGCTCTCGCCAAGGGCCTGCTCGCCCGGGGCATCCGGTTCGGCGACCGGGTCGCGATCATGTCCCGTACGCGCTACGAGTGGACCCTCTTCGACTTCGCGCTGTGGACCATCGGCGCGCAGGTGGTGCCGATCTACCCCACCTCCTCGGCCGAGCAGTGCTTCTGGATGCTGTACGACGCCGAGTGCTCGGCGGCGATCGTGGAGCACGAGGACCACGCGATGACGATCGCCACGGTGATCGGCCGGCTGCCGCGGCTGCACCAGCTGTGGCAACTGGACTCGGGCGCGGTGCACGAGCTGTACGACGCGGGCGCCCACCTCGACGACGAGGTCGTCCACCGGCACCGGCAGGCGGTCACGCCGGACTCGGTCGCGACGGTCATCTACACGTCCGGTACGACGGGGCGGCCCAAGGGCTGTGTCATCTCGCACGGCAACTTCATGTACGAGGCGGACACGGTCATCGAGCGCTGGGAGCCGGTGTTCCACTCCAAGAAGGGCGACGAGGCGGCGACGCTGCTTTTCCTGCCGCTCGCGCACGTCTTCGGGCGGATGGTGCAGGTCGCGGCGATCCGCGGCCGGGTCCGCTTCGGCCACCAGCCGCAGATGAACGCGGCGGCCCTGCTGCCGGACCTCGCCGCGTTCAAGCCGACGTTCTTCCTCGCCGTGCCGTACATCTTCGAGAAGGTCTTCAACGCCGCCCGCCGTAAGGCCGAGAAGGAGGGCAGGTCCGGCCCGTTCGAGAAGGCCGTCGAGGTCGCCGTGAAGTACGCGGACGCCATGGAGGCCAAGGCGTGGGGCATCGGCCCCGGCCCGTCGGCGGGGCTGCGGATGCAGCACCAGCTCTTCGACAAGCTCGTCTACTCCAAGATGCGCGCGGCGATGGGCGGCCGGATCCGGCACGCGATGTCGGGCGGCTCGGCGATGGACCGGCGGCTCGGGCTGTTCTTCGCCGGCGCGGGCGTGCACATCTACGAGGGCTACGGCCTCACCGAGTCGACGGCCGCCGCGACCGCGAACCCGCCGGAGCGCACCCGCTACGGCACCGTGGGCCGCCCCATCCCCGGCACGACCGTGCACATCGCGGACGACGGCGAGATCTGGCTGCACGGCGCCAACGTCTTCCAGGGCTACCTCAACAACCCCAAGGCCACCGACGAGTCCCTGCACGACGGCTGGCTGGGCACCGGCGACCTGGGCTCCCTCGACGAGGACGGCTACCTCACCATCACCGGCCGCAAGAAGGAGATCCTCGTCACCTCCGGCGGCAAGAGCGTCTCGCCGGGTGTGCTGGAGGAACGCGTCCGGGACCATCCGCTGGTCTCGCAGTGCATCGTCGTCGGCAACGACCGCCCGTACATCGCGGCCCTGGTCACCCTCGACCAGGAGGCCGTCGAGCACTGGCTGATGATGCGCGACAAGCCGCAGCTGACCCCGGCCCAGCTGGTGCGCGACGCCGATCTGGAGACCGAGGTCCGACGTGCGGTCGTCGCCGCCAACACCCTGGTCTCCCAGGCCGAGTCGATCCGCACCTTCCGTATCCTCGCCCAGCCCTTCACCGAGGAGCACGGGCTGCTCACACCGTCGCTGAAGCTGAAGCGCAAGGCGATCGAGAACGCGTACTCCAACGAGGTCGACGCGTTGTACCAGGCGTGAATCCGTACCGGGTCGGCCGGCATGCACGCGGAATCGTGCCCTCCGGTCGCGCTCGCCCCGGTTGTCGTCGCCGTCGGCGGTTTCCGCAGCGGATTCCGCCGTCAGGAATGCACGGCGTCCTGTGATCGTTGACGATATGCAGTACCACCTGACGACAACCGTAAGGATCAAGAGCTCGTGAGCAGCAAGGTCCCCCCGATCATCCTCAACAACGGCGTGGAGATGCCCCAGCTGGGCTTCGGGGTCTGGCAGGTGCCGGACGACGAGGCGGAGACGGCGGTCGCCACCGCGCTGGAGACCGGGTACCGCAGCATCGACACAGCGGCGATCTACGGCAACGAAGAGGGCACCGGCAAGGCCATCGCCGCCTCCGGCGTCCCCCGCGAGGACATCTTCGTCACCACCAAGCTCTGGAACGGCGACCAGGGGTACGACGCCACGCTCCGCGCCTTCGACGAGTCGCTGGCGAAGCTGGGCCTGGACTACATCGACTTGTACCTCATCCACTGGCCGGTCCCGGCCCGTGGCACCTACGTCGACACCTACAAGGCCTTCGAGAAGCTGCACGCCGACGGCCGCGCCCGCGCGATCGGTGTCTCCAACTTCCTTCCGGAGCACCTGGAGCGCCTGATCGGTGAGACGTCGGTGGTCCCGGCGGTCAACCAGATCGAGCTGCACCCGCACCTCCAGCAGCACGCCTCCCGGGAGTTCCACGCCGAGCAGGGCATCGCCACCGAGGCCTGGTCCCCGCTCGGCCAGGGCAAGGGTCTGCTGGAGGTCCCGGCGATCGTCGCCATCGCCCAGAAGCACGGCCGCACGCCCGCGCAGGTCGTGCTGCGCTGGCACCTCCAGATCGGCAACGTGGTCATCCCGAAGTCCGTGACGCCGTCGCGGATCGAGGAGAACATCGCGGTCTTCGACTTCAACCTCGACGACGAGGACCTGGCCGCCATCAGCGCCCTCAACGAGGACCGCCGCCTCGGCCCGGACCCGGCCACCTTCGGCGGCTGACCCCACCGCACCCGCACAGCGCCCCGCCCGCCACTCGGTCGCACGAGCGGCGGGCGGACGCGTGCGGGGCGCTCTTGCGGGGCCGGAGCTCGGGGTGGCCGGCGTGCTTACGGCGGCCGGTGTCCGTGCGGGATCAGTCGCCCCGCACATCGGTGAAGACGACCTCGAACTCCTCCAGGCCGATCACGCTCACATGTGCCTTCGCCGCGCCCTCGTGCCGGGCGCCCGCCTGGGCCGAGCGGGACGCCGCCAGGGACGTCTGGTCGACGAAGAGCGCCCCGACCATGCCGCGTCCGCGCTCCCGGTCGACCAGCAGGGACGCCCTGGCCAGTCCCGGAAGCGTGTCGAGCCTCGGGACCACCGTCGCCCGGAACGTGTCGGCGAGCAGGTCCGTGTCCCTGGGGTCGAACTCCAGCCGGGTGAGGCGCAGTCCGCCGCCCGCCCGCGGCTGCCCCACCTGGTGGAAGACCAGCACCTCGTAGTTGTCGACCGCGAGGGTGCCCGCGAAGGGATCCAGCATCGCCGCCCGCCGCTCGCGCAGCACCTCGTCGCTGTTGCGCCGGGCCTGCTCGGTCTCCCACCAACTGGCCGCGAGCAGCTTCCCGAGCGTCCGGTCCACGAAGACGCTCGCTCCGCGGTATCCGGGACGGTCCTCCAGAAGGTCCCGTCCCTCCGTGTTCATCGCCCTGACGGCCGTGTCGATCTTCGTCGGATCGCCGGTCGTGTAGATGGCGCGTACGAACATGACACCTCCCGGAGAGCCGGGCGCACATCCGAAATCTTCGGTATGTCCAGTCTTCTACCGAGAGTCATGTCGCCGCAACTGACCAAGGAATCCTGCTGACGGAAGGTCGTCAGTTGGGCTGACCGAGCGGCCGTACGACGACGGTGTTGACGTCCACGCCGTCGGGCTGCCGGACGGCCCACACGACCGAGTCGGCGATCTGGTCGGCGGTCAGCAGATGCCCCGGCGGCAGGCTGCCGTAGCTGTCCCAGAACGGTGTCTCGACCCGGCCCGGGGCGATGTGCGTGACGCCCACGCCCCAGTCGGTGACCTGCCGCCGGGTGTTCTCGGCGAGCCCGGTGACCGCCCACTTCGTCGCCCCGTAGATGTTGCCCGGCCCCGGCACGAACCCGGCGACGCTGCCGACCAGCACGATCCGGCCGCGGGTCTCCTTGAGGGCGTCGATGGAGGCGCGGATCAGCAGGGCCGGACCGAGGACGTTGGTCAGCACCATCTCCTTCCACCCCTCGGGGTCGCCCTCGGCGACGGAGTCATGGGTGGCGAAGCCGGCGTTGGCGACGACCGTGTCCAGCCGCCCGAAGGCCTTGAGCGTAGTGTCGACGGCCGCCCGCACATCGGCGTACTCGGCCGCGTTCCCGACCACGGTCAGCAGTCCTTGCGGTGCGCCGAGTTCCTCGGCGAAGCCGCGCAGCCGCGCCTCGCCACGGCCGGTGACGGTGACCCGGTACCCGGCGGCCAGCAGCTGTCGTGCGACCGCGGCGCCGATGCCGCTGCCACCGCCGGTGATGAGTGCGACCGGAGAGTCGGTCATGGTGGATCCCCCTGTGTCTCGGTCCCCTGTGTCTCGGTTCGGACGAGAGGGAGTCCACCAGTTGGAGAGCTCTCTAAGTCAAGCCCCGCCGCCGCCCGGCGCCCCGACTGTCACCTGGTCCGCACGGCCGTGTACACCGTCTGCGCCGCCAGCACGAACACGTCGGGGCGGTGGTGCACGCTCGCCTTGTCCTCCGGGTCGAGCAGCCGGTCGAGGGTCGCGCGGTCGTCGGCGTCGAGGCGGTCGCCGAGCCCCTCGCGCATCCGGCCGAGGGTGCCGGCGATGTAGGCGCGGGCGCGGTCCGTGGTCGGGGCGGGCAGGTCGAGGAGGAAGGTGCGCGTGCCGGTGGGTCGCAGGCCCGCCGAGCCGAGCAGCGCCGGCCAGTCCTCGGTCTCGGCGACCGAACCGGGGAGGTCGGCCCGCATCCGGGCGAACCACTCCGCCTCCAGCATGTCGAGGCGGGCCTGGAGTCCGGGCCGCCCGAACCCGATGTCCCGCGGCAGGAAGCGCGACGGCAGACCGCCCTCCTGGAGGGCCAGCGTGCCGCCGGACGCGAGCCGGTCGGCGAACGCGGCGAGCGCGGCACGCTGGTCGCCCAGGTGGTGCAGGCTGCGGCCGGCCCAGAGGAGATCTACGGGGTAGTCCAACTCGTCCAGGACCCCCGGGAGTTCACCGGTGAGCGTGTCGAAACGGTCGGCGACGCCGAGCCGCTGCGCCCGCCCCCGGGCCCGGTCGAGGAGCGGCTCGGATCCGTCGACGGCGACGATCCGTGCGCCCGGGAAGGTGTCGGCGAGCAGACAGGACAGGACTCCGGGACCGCTGCCCGCGTCCACGATCAGCCCTGGCTCGGTCTGCCGTTTGGCCAGCCAGGCCATGGCGTGTTCGTACAGCGGCGTGAACAGCTCCGCCTGCGCCTCCAGCAGCGGGCCCATCTCGGCCCAGTCGACCTCGGTGTGGTCGTGGTCATGGTGGTGCTGGTGTCCGGGGTGCTGGTGCTGGTGTCCCGGGTGCTGGTGGTGCGGGTGGTTCTCGGGTGCCATGGCGGCCTGCCTCTCGTCCGGATGCCGCCAGCCTGCTCCGAGGCACCGCCCCCGGGCCACTGTCCTTGCCGAGGCGGCAAAAACGGGACAAAGAAAAATGGGGTGCGGCGGCGGGCTCCGGTCGCTCACGATGGCCCGATGGACGACGAGATGGTGGAGCGCTTCCTCGAGGACGGGTTCGTGAGGATCGAGGGCGCCTTTCCGCCGCGCGTCGCCGAGCACTGCGCGCGGCTGCTGTGGCGGGAGACGGGGTACGACCCGCAGGACCCGGGCACCTGGAAGGACCCCGTGCACTGGGTGTACGACATGGCGCAGGGCCCCTTCGCGGCCGCCGTCAACACACCCGTGCTGCACGAGGCCTTCGATGTGCTGGTGGGTGAGGACCGCTGGCAGTCGCGCTACTCGCTGGGCACCTTCCCGCTGCGGTTCCCGCACGAGGAGGAGCCGGACGACGCGGGCTGGCACATCGAGGGCAGCTATGTGCCCGAGGGCGCCGAGCACGCCCACACCAACGTGCACTCCAAGGACCGCGCCCTGCTCATGCTCTTCCTGTTCAGCGAGGTCACCGAGGACAACGCCCCGACCCGCGTCCGGGTCGGCTCGCATCTCGACGTACCGCCCGTCCTGGCACCGTACGGCGAGCGGGGCGCCTCCTTCCTGGAGCTGGGCCCGAAGGTCGCGCAGGCCTCGGCGCACCGCCCGCTCGCCCACGCCACCGGCCGCCCCGGCGACGTCTACCTCTGCCACCCGTTCCTGGTGCACGCCGCCCAGCCCCACCACGGCACCCGCCCGCGTTTCATGGCCCAGCCGCCGCTGCACACGGCGGTGCCGCTGGAGCTGGACCGGGCCGACGGGGACTACTCGGCGGTGGAGTTCGCGATCCGCCGGGGCCTGGCCAGAGAGCACTGACCGGACCCCGGCGACTACCGCGCCCCGACAGGGGCGCGGGGAACTGCGCGATCAACCACAGCGGACCCGCAGTGCCGAGTCACCGCACTACGACAACGGCGGGTAGGCGTTCTGCATCAGCTGCTGGAACTGCGCGGAGAACCAGTGCCCCGACAGCGGAGCGTTCGGCAACGCACCGGACAGGTTGTTGCCGTTGCGCGGATTACCCGTGTACGTCGGGTCGCACATCCGGTCGAACCCCTTGCCCTCGTCGTTCGGGATCTCCGAGCTGGCACCGTCGGACTCACCCGGGGGCTTGATCCAGACGTAGGCGTCGATCCCCGCCGCCGGCGCGGCCTGCGGACGCTCGCCGAGACCGGCACCGGACTGGTTGCACCAATTGCCGACATGGATACGGCGGTCGTAGCGGCCTCCGTTGACGTAGGTGTCGACGTCGGTCGTCGCACCCGGCCCGGCGGGTCGCGCGCTGCCGCCCCAGCCATTCCTCGACGTGTCGATCAGCATGCCGATCCCGGAGTTGAACCCGGTCGTGACCAGCTGGTTCCGGAAGGCCTGCGCGAACGACAGTTCGTCGACGTAGCGGTTCCAGTCGACCCACTTCGACTCACGGACCGACTTGCCGCCCACGGAGTCCCCGATGGTGAAGTTGTTCTCCTTCAGGGCGCTGTAGTTGGCCGTGTTGGCGATGAAGCCGTGCACGTCGTTCACGGTGGCGCCCTCGGAGGTGGCGGCCTCCTTCATCACGGTGGCGCTGGCGGCGAAGTTGTCGTCCCAGCCGATCCAGCCGTGGTGGCCGGCGTCGATGTAGTTGTAGACGTTGGCGACGTCACCGAGCTTGTTCAGGGCGTAGCCGACGCCCTTCTGGTAGTTGCCGTTGGCCTTCATCACGTCGCACTGCGGGGTGGCCGTGGGACGGCTGCCGGTGTTGGTGACCAGGTTCGGCAGCGAGTCGATCTCGATCGTGGTGACGATCCGCAGCGAGGCGTACTTCGGGTCGGCGAGGATCGCGGCGATCGGGTCGATGTACTCGGTCCTGTACCGGCCGAGCTCCGTCGGGCCGAGCTCGCCGTTGGAGGCGAGGGCGGCGCAGTCGCGGCCCGGCAGGTTGTAGACGACCAGCTGGACGACCAGTTCGCCGGAGCCCTTCTGGGTCAGGGCCTCGTCGAGGTGGTCGCGCAGGCCCATGCCGCCGTTCACGCCGTTGATCGCGGCGATCCGGTCGAGCCAGACACCGGTCGGCTGGCCCGCGATCCGGCTGCCGCCCGGCTCGGCGGCGGCCTTCGCGGACCACTCCGGGTTCACGTACACCTTGGCGCCGGAGTACGGGTTGTCGACCCGGGGACCGGTGGGCCCGGGGTCCGTCGGATCCGTGGGGCCGCCGCCTCCGTCGTCGACGTTGCAGGTCACGCCGTCGAGGGTGAAGGTGGCGGGGACGGAGTTGGTGCCGCTGTAGGAGGCCTGGAAGCCGAAGCTCACCGAACCGCCGGTCGCCAGCGTGCCGTTGTAGCTCTCGTTGGCGGCGGTGACGTCGGCGCCGCTCTGGCCGATCCGCGCGTTCCAGCCGTTGGTGACCTTCTGGTTTCCGGCGTACGACCACTTCACCGACCAGTTCGACTTGGCGGCGCCCTGGTTGGTGACCGTGACCGCGGCGGTGAAACCGGTGTCCCACTGGTTCTGCACCTTGTAGTCGACGGTGCAGGGCACGGCTGCCGTGCCGATCGCGTCGGGGTCCGCGGCGAGCGCGGTTCCGGAGGCCCCGGCGACCAGCGTCAGGGCAGCGAGCATCGCTGTTCTGGTACGACTCATGAGTGCGGGTTCCTTCTGAGTGAGAGGAATTACCGGTCGAGGGAGCGCAGATGGTCGCGCAACCCGATGCCGTACGACGTGGGGGTTCCGTCGTAGGCGGAGATCAGGGCCGGACCGGAGGAGCAGTTCCAGGTGTTCCAGGTCCAGCCGAGGTAGGACAGCTCCCGGTCGTCGAACCACTTCATGACCTGGTCGACGAAGGAGTGCGAGCAGGTGTTCTCCCCGATCTCCCCGGCGACCAAAGGCACTTGGGCGGCGACGGGTGCGAGCGTGGAGTTCCAGCAGCTCTCGTTCGCGCAGGTGTTGAAGTTGTAGACGTGCCAGGCGGCGGCGAGATTGCCCGCCGGGTCGGTGGGCCGGTACGTCAGCCACTGGCTCAGGTCGTTCGAGTACGCGAGTCCGCCGAGCAGGATCGGATTGCGGGCACCGGTGCCCCGTACGGCGTCGACCAGATCCTGCATGCCGGCGACCTCGTACCCGATGCCGGGACAGGTGCCGCCGTCCCGCCAGCACTGCCACGCCTGGGTGGTCGTGGGCGTCGCGCGGTCCGGGTAGGGCTCGTTGAACAGGTCGAAGACGACGGTCGGGTCGTCCTTGAAGGTGCTCGCGACCGACGCCCAGAAGGCGGGCGTGTACTGCGTGTTGGGCATCGGCTTCTGGCAGGTGGCGTGCACGTCGGAGCAGCCCGCCGAGTTGCCGGTGTACTGGCCCCAGGACCAGTGGAGTTCGAGCATCGGCGTCATGCCGTGCGCCTTGACCCTCGCCACCAGTTCCCTGACGGCGTCGACGTAGTTCGCGCCGCCGTACTCGGGCTTGATGTTGGACAGGCCCAGCCAGCACTCCTCGTTCAGCGGAATGCGGACCGTGTTGGCGTTCCAGTCGGCGATCGCCGCGACGGCCGCGTCGTCGACCGGGCCGTCCCAGATCCCGTAGCCCTGGACGCACATGAACTCGCCGCCGGACCGGTTGACGCCGAGCAGGCGACGGGTGGTGCCGTCGGCGTCCACGAGCCTGTTCCCGGAGACGTGCAGGGCCGGGGGCGCCGTGCCGTCACCGGGGTCCGGCGGATCGGTCGGGTCCGTCGGACCGGGTGGCGACGGTTCGGTGTCGGCGTTGCAGGTGGTGCCGTTGAGCTTGAACGTCGTCGGTACGGCGTTGGTCCCCGACCAGGACGCGATGAAGCCGGCGCTGACGCTCGCGCCGGTGGCGAGCGTGCCGTTCCAGGACTCGTTGGTCGCGGTCACCGTCGTACCGGACTGGGACCACTTGGCGTTCCAGCCCTGGGTGACCCTCTGGCCGCCCGCGAAGTCGAAGCCGAGGCTCCAACCGCTCACGGGCATCGAGTTGTTGGTGATCTCCACGGCGCCCTGGAAGCCGCTGTCCCACTGGCTGGTGACGGAGTACGTGACCGCGCAGGCGGGGGTGGCTCCCTGGGCCGTGACCACCGGCACCGTCACGGCCGCGACGAGGGCGACCGCTCCGGTGCAGGCTAGAAGTACGGAACGCGGGGGGTGTCGCATGAGCGACTCCTTGCAGATCGGGCGCGCCGTGACGGACGCGTCGACTGATGGAATCGCTCCCACTGGTGTCCCTGAAGTTAGCGCCAAGTGACGGGGATGGACAGAGGAGTTACTGACTTTTGCTCAACTGGACCTGTCGAATCTTTTCGACTCTTCGAGCACCTTGACCCCTTGCACCCCCGTCCTCACTATGGGAGCGCTCCCACTGGTTCAAGCCTTGTCTTCTCCGAGCCACGAGGAGGAACCAGCACGTGCATCCCCCACGCAGACACAGAGCCGTACGGCGGTTGTGGACGGCCGTCCTGGCGGCGCTGGCGCTTCCCCTGACCATGCTCGGCCCCGCCTCGACTCCCGCCCGGGCGGCGGCGGTTCAGTGCGGTGTCGACTACCGGACCAACGACTGGGGCTCCGGCTTCACCGCGGAACTGACCCTCACCAACCGCGGTACGGACGTCATCGACGGCTGGACCCTGACCTACGCCTACACAGGCGACCAGAAGCTCGGCAACGGCTGGAACGGCACCTGGTCGCAGTCCGGCCGGGCGATCACGGTGAAGGACGCCGGCTACAACGGGCGCATCGCCGCCGGAGCGGCCGTCACCACCGGTGCGCAGTTCGCCTACAGCGGCACCAACGCCGCGCCCACCGACTTCGCCGTCAACGGCACGCGGTGCGTCGGCGCCCACCAGCCCCCCGTCACGGTGCTGACCAGCCCGGCGGCCGGTGCCGTCTACGCGCAGGGCGACGCCGTCCCGCTCGCGGCCACGGCGGCCGCCGCGGACGGCGCCACCATCGGCAAGGTCGAGTTCTACGACGACACCACGCTGCTGGGCACGGATACCACGGCGCCGTACTCGCTCTCGGTCTCCAGCTTGACCGTGGGCGGTCATTCGCTGCTCGCGAAGGCGTACGACAGCCTGGGCGCGTCCGGCGAGTCCACACCGGTCGGCATCACGGTCGCCTCGGGTCCCGCCGTGGTGGCCACACCGGCCCAACTCCCGGTCCAGCAGGGCAAGTCGGCGACGTTCGACGTCAAGCTGTCGACCCAGCCGTCGGCGAACGTGACCGTCACCACCGCCCGCACGGGCGGCAACTCGGGCGTGTCGGTGACCGGCGGCGCCTCGCTCACCTTCACGCCGTCGAACTGGAACACCGCCCAGAAGGTGACCGTCTCCGCCGACTCCTCCGGCACGGGTTCGGCGACCTTCGAGTCGACGGCCGCGGGGCACGCGAAGGCGTCGGTGACGGTGACCCAGATCGCGGCGACGAAGGCGTACGACGCCCGGTTCCTGGAGCTGTACGGCAAGATCACCGACCCGGCGAACGGCTACTTCTCGCCCGAGGGAATCCCGTACCACTCGGTCGAGACACTGATCGTCGAGGCGCCGGACCACGGTCACGAGACCACCTCGGAGGCCTACAGCTACCTTCTGTGGCTACAGGCCATGTACGGCAGGGTCACCGGCGACTGGTCCAAGTTCAACGGGGCCTGGGAGATCATGGAGAAGTACATGATCCCCACCCACGCCGACCAGCCGACCAACTCCTTCTACAACGCCTCGAAGCCGGCGACCTACGCGCCCGAGCTGGACACGCCGAACGAGTACCCGGCGAAGCTCGACTCCTCGGTCCCGGTCGGTTCGGACCCGATCGCGGGTGAGCTGAAGAGCGCGTACGGCACGGACGACGTCTACGGGATGCACTGGCTCCAGGACGTCGACAACGTCTACGGGTACGGCAACTCGCCGGGCAAGTGCGAGGCGGGGCCGGCCGACACCGGGCCGTCGTACATCAACACCTTCCAGCGCGGCGCGCAGGAGTCCGTGTGGGAGACGGTGCCGCAGCCGACCTGCGATGCCTTCAAGTACGGCGGTGCGAACGGGTACTTGGACCTGTTCACGGGTGACGCGTCGTACGCGAGGCAGTGGAAGTTCACCAACGCCCCGGACGCCGACGCCCGTGCGGTGCAGGCCGCGTACTGGGCGGACCAGTGGGCCGACGAGCAGGGCAAGGGCGGCGAGGTCTCGGCGACCGTGGCGAAGGCCGCGAAGATGGGCGACTACCTGCGGTACGCGATGTACGACAAGTACTTCAAGAAGGTCGGCAACTGTGTGGGAGCGTCGAGTTGTCCGGCCGGCACCGGCAAGGACGCCTCGCACTATCTGCTGTCCTGGTACTACGCCTGGGGCGGTGCCACCGACACCTCGGCGGGCTGGGCCTGGCGCATCGGCTCCAGCCATGCCCACGGCGGCTACCAGAACCCGATGGCCGCATACGCGCTCAGCGCGTACGCCGACCTGAAGCCCAAGTCGGCGACGGGGCAGGCGGACTGGGCCAAGTCCCTTCAGCGGCAGGTCGAGTTCTACCGCTGGCTCCAGTCCGGTGAGGGCGCGATCGCGGGTGGAGCGACCAACAGCTGGGCGGGCCGGTACGCGACGCCGCCCACCGGGAAGTCGACGTTCTACGGCATGTACTACGACCAGCAGCCCGTCTACCACGACCCGCCGTCCAACCAGTGGTTCGGTTTCCAGGCGTGGTCGATGGAGCGGGTCGCCGAATACTACCAGCAGACGGGGAACGCGGCGGCGAAGGCCGTGCTGGACAAGTGGGTGGACTGGGCGCTGTCCGAGACGACCGTCCATCCGGACGGCACGTACCGGATCCCGTCCACGCTCCAGTGGTCGGGGCAGCCCGACACCTGGAACCCGTCAAGTCCGGGCGCCAACAACGGACTTCATGTCACCGTCGCCGACTACACCGACGACGTCGGTGTGGCGGCCGCGTACGCGAAGACCCTGACGTACTACGCGGACCGCTCCGGCGACACGGCGGCCGCGACTACGGCCAAGGCCCTGCTGGACGGCATGTGGGACAACCACCAGGACGCCCTGGGCATCGCCGTCCCGGAGAGCCGCGCCGACTACAGCCGCTTCGACGACCCGGTCCACATCCCGAGCGGGTGGAACGGCACGATGCCGAACGGTGACGCGATCGACCCGTCGTCGACCTTCGACTCGATACGGTCGTTCTACGAGGACGATCCGGCCTGGTCGAAGATCGAGAGCTATCTCGCGGGCGGTGCCGTGCCGTCGTTCACGTATCACCGTTTCTGGGCTCAGGCGGACATCGCGCTGGCCATGGGCTCCTACGCGGAGTTGCTGGAGTAGGGGTCACGGCGCCGACGCGCTCTTCATGGGTGCACGCGGTCGCCCGACACCACTCGGGCGACCGCCTCTCCTGCTCCGTCAAGGGGTGTACACGGCCGGCCTGGGCGCGGTCGCCATGCCGTCGCCGAGGAAGAAGCTCGGGTGCGGGGGCTGGTTGTAGGCGGTGTTCTGCCAGGCGAGACCCGTGCGGTACATCGTGTCGTGCAGCAGGGTCGTGATCCTCGTGCTCGTCTCGTAGGGCGTGGAGTAGATCCGCAGGGCGGTGTTGCCGCTGGTGCGCCAGACGACCTCCTCGCGCCAGTCGCCGAGGATGTCGCCGGAGAGCACGGGCGTGGCCTTGGTGCCGTTGTTGGCGGAGACGCCGGAACCGGTCAGCAGACGGGTGTCGGACGACGTGCCGTACTTGTCGATGTGGGTGCCGTCGAGCAGTTCGCGGACGGGGTCGCCGTCCCACCAGGACAGGAAGTTCACCGAGGACGGCTCGCGGCCCTTGGCGGCACCGGCCTCGTCGCGGATGGAGCTGTCGGAGGCGGACCACATCTCGGCGCCGCCGTTCCCGGCGTAGATGTCCCCGGCCACGCCCCGGCCGTTGTCGCAGCAGGCGGCCAGCTTCCACTCGATGGTGCCGTCGGCCGGGTCGACGTACAGCTCGGCGGGCTGGCCGGTCGACTCCGAGACCTTGAAGTACTCCAGGCCCGCGTGCGAGGGGTCGAGGTCGGCGAGGTGCTGGGCGTCACCGTGGCCGGTCTTCGTGGTCCACAGGCCGTTGCCGTTGTCGTCGACGGCCATCGCGCCGTACACGATCTCGTCCTTGCCGTCGCCGTCGACGTCTCCGACGGACAGGCTGTGCGAGCCCTGGCCGTCGAATCCCTTGCCTGTGTTGGTGGAGGAGTTGGTGTCGAAGGTCCAGCGGCGCGTGAAGCCGCCGTTGCGCCAGTCCCAGGCGGCGATGACCGTACGGGTGTAGTAGCCGCGCGCCATGATCAGGGACGGGCGGGAGCCGTCCAGATAGGCGGTGCCGGCGAGGAACCGGTCGACGCGGTTGCCGTACGAGTCACCCCAGGACGAGACCGTGCCCCGGGCCGGGACGTAGTCCACGGTCCCCATCGCCTTGCCGGTCCGCCCGTCGAACATGGTCAGGTACTCAGGGCCGGAGAGCACGTAGCCGTTCGAATTCCGGTGGTCGGCGGACGAGTTGCCGATGACCGCGCCCGTCCCGTCGACCGTGCCGTCGGCGGTCTTCATGGCGACCTCGGCCTTGCCGTCGCCGTCGTAGTCGTACACCTGGAACTGTGTGTAGTGCGCGCCGGAGCGGATGTTGCGGCCCAGGTCCACGCGCCACAGCCGGGTGCCGTCGAGTTCGATGCCGTCCACGATCGTGTTGCCGGTGTAGCCGGACTGGGAGTTGTCCTTGGCGTTGGTGGGCTGCCACTTGAGGACGAACTCGAGGGCGCCGTCGCCGTCGAGATCGCCGACCGAGGCGTCGTTGGCCTCGTAGGTGTACACCAATCCGTCGGGGGTCGTGCCCCCTGCCGGCGGGCTGATGGGGACGTCCTTGTAGCCCGGCCGGAACTGGACGGCGTGCACGGAGTCGCCCTGTTCGACGCCGTTCACGATCGCGCGGACGGTGTAGTCGGCCTGTTCGGGGGCGCCGGTGTGGAAGTAGTTCGTGGAGCCGGTGATCGGGGCCGCGTTGACCTTGGTGCCGGCCCGGTAGACGTTGAAGGAGACGTCGTTCGGGTCGGTGCCGAGCCAGCGCCAGCTGACCAGGTTGCCGCCTGCGGTGTGGACGCTGACCACGCCCCGGTCGAGGGCCTCGACCTGCCGGGCGGTGGCCGCCTCAGCTGTCGTGGCGCCGTTCAGGGTGGTGAGTCCGGCGGCGATCAGGGCGGCGGTGGCGAGGGCCGCGGAGAGGGCGGCCCGGCGTCTGCTGTACTTGCGCGGGTGCTGCACTTGGCGTGCCTCCTCGGGAGGACGGACGGATTCCGTTCCCTCAGTCGCCGCTGTCCGTACGCGAGTTGCCGTACCTTTCGGCCAGTTCGGCCACCGTCCCGGCGATCCGGTCGCGCAGTTCGGGCGGTTCGAGCACCTCGATGCCGGTGCCCAGGCGCAGGAACTCGGCGTGGGCGCGGTCGACGGACTCGATGGGGACGGTGACGCGGGTCCAACCGTCCGTGTCCGTACGGTGATCGGCCGCACGGTCGAGGGTCACTCCGGGCGCCAGCCGCACCACCGCCCGCCCGCTGTACAGGCGGTCGTGGAAGTCACGCTGGTACGCCGCCCAGTACGAGGCCAGGTCGAAGCCGTCCGGGCGGACGAACTCCTCCTCGGTGACGGTGAGTCGGAGGATCTGATCGACGCGGTAGGTGCGCGGACCGGGGCCCGCGACGACGTACCAGCGGCCTGCCTTGAGGACGAGTCCGTACGGCTCCAGGCGGCGCTCCACATCGGTGGGTTCACGCCAGCGGCGGTACAGGATCCGCAGGACACGGCCGTTCCAGACGGCGTCGGCGACCGCGGGCAGGTACGGCGTCTCGTCGGCGTCGGCGTACCAGCCGGGCGCGTCGAGGTGGAAGCGGCCGCTGATGCGGTCGGCGTGGCCGCGCAGCTCCGGCGGCAGGGCGGCGCGGACCTTGAGCTGGGCGGCGGCCAGGACGGAGCCGAGGCCCAGTTGAGCGGCGGGGCCTGGGGCGCCGGCGAGGAAGAGGGCCTCGGCCTCGTCGGCGGTCAGGCCGGTGAGGCGGGTGCGGTAGCCGTCGAGGAGGCGGTAGCCGCCCGCGTGGCCCGCGTCGCCGTACAGCGGGATCCCGGCGGCGCCGAGGGCCTCCACGTCCCGGTAGATCGTCCGCACCGACACCTCCAGCTCCTGCGCGAGCTGGGCCGCGGTCATCCGGCCCCGGGTCTGGAGCAGCAGGAGGACGGAGACGAGCCGGCTGGACTTCACTGACACAGGATGTCAGTGAAGCGGTCCTAACGTCACGGCATGCCCTTCACGGAGAAACTGCTGACCGTGCCTGAGCCGATCGAGGTGGCCGGGCGGCACATCAAGCGCTACCACGTCACCGCCGACCCGGCCGGCATCGCGCCCGAGGTGGAGAAGGCGGCGTACGCGATCCTGCCGGAGCTGCTGCCGGAGCCGGACGGCACTCCCCCGGCGACGTTCGTCGTCCTCCACCGGGGAGGGGACGACGGCGCCTATCTGAACGCCTACAGCTGGGTGTGGGACAACGTCCTGCATTTCAGGTTCGCGTCGGCGGGCCAGCCGGTGCTCGGCTGCCCGGACCGTGACCCCACCCACTTCATCGCGCCCGACCGGCCGTGGATCGGCTGCGTCTGGGAGCTCCCGCCGATCCTGCACGAACGGGACGCCTGGGCACGGCACCTACTCGCGCCCGAAGTCCCGGACCTTAAGGCCTACTTGGCCGACTCCCTGCCCGAAGGAACCACTGGAGACCGCACATGAGCAGCCCGCACGACTTCGACTTCTTCCACGGCGACTGGGAGGTCCGCCACCGTCGGCGCACCGACTTCCTCGACCCGGCTTGTGAGTGGGATGAGTTCCCGTCGACCAGCCGCTGCCGGCCGCTGTTCGACGGGGCCGCGAACGTCGACGAGATCGACATGCCGTACCTGTCGGCGAAGGGCGCGACCCTGCGGCTCTTCGACCGGGAGACCGAGCAGTGGTCGCTGAGCTGGGCCTCCAGCGTCACAGGGACGCTGTTCCCGCCGGTCCTCGGCCGCTTCGAGGGCGGACGCGGGGAGTTCTACGGCGACGACACCTACGCCGGGAAGGAGGTGCGCGTGCGGTTCGTCTGGTCGGGCGTCTCCCCGACGGCGGCCCGGTGGGAGCAGGCGTTCTCCGTCGACGGCGGTGAGAGTTGGCTGACCAACTGGACGATGGACTTCACGCGGCCTTCCGGAACGCCCGGAGTGTGAACACCGGGTCGGCGCGGGGACGGTCCTGGTCCGGCAGTTCCGCGAGCCGGGCGGCGAATCCGTCGGCGAGCGCCTCGCCGGGCGGCAGGGTGACGAACCAGCCCCGGCGCAGGTCGGCGACCGTACGGCGGGGGCTGCGGCCCTGGCCGTGCCCGGTGAAACGGGCGCCGCCCGCCGGGAGCAGGCCGTGTTCGAGGGCGTAGGACTCGACGAGGTCCGCCGCGTCCCGGGCCGGGCGGCGCGGCCGGGCGGCCATCACGGCGTCGATGTCACTGCCGACGTTGTGGGCGGCGGCCTTGTCGACGGTGGTGACGTAGACCCCGCCGGGCCGCAGCACGCGGGCGCACTCGCCCACGACGGTCCGTACGTCCTCGGCGGTCGGCACCAGGTGCAGCAGCCACACGCTGCTGACGGCGTCGAACCGGCCGCCCCGGAAGGGCAGCCGGCGGCCGTCGGCGAGCACGACGGCCCCGGGCATACGGGCGGCGGCATGCCGGACCATCGCGGGTGCGAGGTCGACGCCGGTCACGGTCAGTGCGTCGCGGCCGGCGGCGAGCCGTCGCGTGACGATGCCGGTGCCGCAGGCGACGTCGAGCAGGCTCCGGGTGCCGTCCGGCAGGAGTCCCAGTACGGCCCGGGCCGCCGCGGCCGCCCTCGGCTCGCCGCCGCGTGAGGCGTCGTACCGCTCGGCTTCCTTGTCGTAGTCCAGCACGCCCGTCACTGGGCCCCGTGGCCGGGCGCGAGCTCCTCGATCCGGTGGGCGAGGGCGAAGTCCCGCTCGGTCACACCGCCCACCGTGTGCGTGTTCACGGTGAGCGACACCGTGTTGTAGCCCAGGGTGAGGTCGGAGTGGTGGTCGAGCTCCTCCTGGACCTGCGCGATGTGCACGACCATCGCCGTGGCCGCGAAGTGTGAGGGGAGCCGGTAGGAGCGGGCGATCCGGTCGCCGTCGAGCGACCACCCCGGCAGCTCCGCGAGCCGGTCCTCGATCTCCTTCTGCGACAGGGCTTCCAGGGGCATGGCATCGCTCCTTCCCGAACGGTCGGCTACGCCTTCAGCCTGCCACAGCCGGGACGCGGCGGCCCTGGTCAGAAGGGTGCCCGGTGGCGGGGGCGGGACACCTCCGGGCTCGTGGGGGGGGTGGGGGCGACCTGCCTGGCCAGGTCCCGGGCCTCGGTTGGGGCGGCCGAGGCCCGCACGTGACCGGGTGGCGGGTCGGCCGCCGGTGACTGCGCAGGGCCGCACCCTCCAGGGAGACGCCCGCGACGAGGTGCGCCACGATCGAGGCGAGGACGCGGGCCGCGTACCAGCCGGTGGCGGTGGGTGCGCCGGGCCGCTCGGGCGGCCATGCCGGAGGCGGGCTCGGCCGGGTTCACCAGGCCGAACGAGGCGGAGCGCAGCACGCCGCCGCAGCCCTCGGGGGGCCTGACCGGGCTTGCGGCCGAGCGCCGGCCACGGGTCGGGTACGTACAGCTGGGCGACCTCGGAGACGCAGACGCCTCTACCGTGAGTGCGGCGGGCGTACAGCCACCGTCCGGTGATCAGGTCGCCGTCGCGAACGGCGTCCCCGAGAGCCCCGCCGAGCAGCCAGCGCTGCACCCTCGCCGCCATACACCCCCTCGTCAGCCAAGGACAGCATCCACGACTCCGGCATTCCACCCGTTCCTCGACTACGGTCGTACCCATGACCACTGTCCCGTCCGGCGCCGCCCCCGCCGCCGCGCCCTCCGGTCAGGGCGTCGGCCCCTTGCTGCGGGCCTGGCGTGAGCAACGTCGGGTCAGTCAGCTGGAGTTGGCGTTGCGGGCCGACTCCTCGGCGCGGCACATCAGCTTCATCGAGACGGGCCGTTCCCGGCCGAGCGAGGAGATGCTGCTGCGGCTGGCCGAGCACCTGGAGGTACCGGTCCGCGAGCGCAACGCGCTGCTGCTGGCCGCCGGCTACGCCCCGCACTACCCGGAGACCCCGCTGGACGACCCGGCCCTGGACGCGCTGCGCGCGGGCATGGAGCAGCTGATCCAGGGCTACGAGCCGTACCCGGCGATCGTGGTGGACGCGATGTACAACGTGCAGGCGGCCAACCGCGGCATCCTGATGCTGCTCGACGGCATGCCGGCGCACCTCCTCGAACCCCCGCTCAACGCGATGCGCCTGACCCTGCACCCGGAGGGCCTCGCACCGCGCATCCGCAATCTTCGTGAGTGGCGCGGCCATCTCCTGGCACAGATGGAGCGGCAGATCGCCCTGCACCGCTCGGAGCCGCTGCGCGAGCTCTACGAGGAGGTGGCGGCGTACCCGGTGCCCGAGGAGGAGCCGGGCGCGGAACCGGCCGAGCCCGTGCCGTACTTCGCGCTGCCGTTGCAGATCGAGCACGAGGGCCGCGTCCTGTCCTTCATCTCGTCCATCTCCACCTTCAACACCCCCATGGACGTGACCGTGGCCGAGCTGGCCATCGAGACGCTGCTCCCGGCCGACCCGGCGACGGTCAAGTACCTTCAGTCACTGGTCCCCTGACGCGCCCTCAGTGCGAGATGCTGAAGGACCGCGAACCCGGCGACCACGAGCGCCTGGAGAACCGTCCACACGGCACCCGCGGCCGACGGCGACAGCCACACCGCGAGGGCGATCAGGCTCAACGCGGCCCAGGCGAGGTTGATCTCGATCACGGCGCGTACGGGGAAGGCGCCGGGCCGGGCACGGGAGGCGAGCAGCCCGACGGCCGCCGCGTACGCCGCGAGGATCCCGCCGAGGGCTAGCAGCAGGGTGGAGTCGACTCCGAGGAGACGGCCCAGCGGCCCGGACGCGACGAGATAGGCGAGCCCGTTCGCCCCCGTCACCACCGCGTCGAGGGCCAGGAAGCGGCGCAGCACGGTCTGCGGGTCGGAGGCCCGGGCGAGCCCGGCGAGCGTGGTGGCGGACATGGTGAATCACCCTCCGTCGAGGTCGATTGGCGGTGGTGGGACCCGAGTCCCGGAACGGAGTGCGCCGCCCCGGAACCCGGTGCCTCCACGATCCCGCGGAGGGGGCAAGGGGTCGATTACCCGCGAGGTAATGGGGAGGGCACCGGGGACCGAGTCACCATCAACTCCCGTGCAGGCGTAGGGAACTGGGCAGACGGACACGGGCCATCCGCAGTCGACGTACAAGACCGGCCACCCCCACGGAACCGGAGGGCCCGCCTCCCCCACGGCGCCCTCGAACGTGGCAGACTGCTCGCCGTACTTTCGGCGCGTAGGGGAGGCGTGGCGTGAGTGAGCGGCGACCCGCCCCCACCGTCGGCCAGGTGGTGCTGGGCAAACGCCTGCAAGAGCTGCGGGAGACGGCCGGCCTGGACCGTGAGGAGGCCGCGCGGGTCCTGCGCGTCACCGCGGCGACGATACGCCGGATGGAGACGGCCGAGGTCGCTCTGAAGATCCCGTACGTCCAGGTGCTCCTGGAGACGTACGGCGTCCCGGAGGAGGAGGCTGCCGCGTTCGTCTCGCTGGCCGAGGAGGCCAACCAGCCGGGCTGGTGGCAGCGCTTCCACGATGTGCTGCCGGACTGGTTCAGCCTGTATGTGAGCCTGGAGGGCGCCGCCCGGATCATGCGCTGCTACGAGCCGCACTTCGTGCCCGGCCTGCTCCAGACCGAGGAGTACGCCAGTGCCGTGATGCGGACCGGCACGATCGGGCAGACCGGGCCGGAGACCGTCGAACGGCATGTGTCGCTGCGCATGGAGCGCCAGCGCCTGCTGGAGCGCCCGGATCCGCCCCATCTGTGGGTGATCATGGACGAGACGGTGCTGCTGCGCCCGGTGAGCGGCGGCGGCGAGGTGATGCGCGACCAGGTGGACAAGCTGCTGGAGTTCGCCGAGCGCGACCGGGTCACGGTCCAGATCGCCGAGTTCGCCTCCGGCCCGCACCCGGGGACGTACGCGCCCTTCACGCTGTTCCGGTTCGCCGAGCCGGAGCTGCCCGACATGGTCTACACCGAATACCTCAGCGGCGCCCTGTATCTCGACTCCCGCAGGGAGGTCGCCGCGCATCTGGAGGTCCTGGACCACATGTCGACGGCCGCGGCGTCGGCGGAACGCACGAAGAAGATCCTGCGGGAGTACCGCGAGACCTGTTGAGGCACCGCACCGGCAGAGCACCACGAGAGCGATCGAGCCCCCGAGGAGACCACACCCCATGACCGGATCCGAGTCCGCGCCCGCCCGCGTCGACACCAGCCGGCCCCATCCGGCCCGCGTCTACGACTGGTGGCTGGGCGGCAAGGACAACTACCCGGTGGACGAGGAACTGGCCCGGAAGATCCTCGCCGTGGACGGCACGGTGCTGCGCGGGGCGCGCGCCAACCGCCGGTTCATGCAGCGCGCCGTGCGTACGGTCGCCGAGACCGGTACCCGCCAGTTCCTGGACATCGGCACGGGCATTCCCACCGAGCCCAATCTGCACCAGGTGGCACAGGGCGTCGCCCCCGACGCCAAGGTGGTGTACGCGGACAACGACCCGATCGTGCTGCGGCACGCGGAGGCCCTGCTGCAAGGCTCGGCCGAGGGCAGCACCGACTATGTGCACGCCGACGTCCGGGACGTCGAGGCGCTGCTGGGCCGGGCCGGGGAGTCCCTGGACTTCACCGAGCCGGTCGCGCTGTCGCTGGTCGCGCTCACCCACTACCTGGGTGACGACCCCGACGGGGACGACGTGTACGGCCTGCTGCGCAGATACGTCGCTGCGCTCGCCCCGGGCAGTCATCTGATCCTGTCCCAGGTCACCCCGGACCTCAGCCCGGAGGCCGTCGAGAACGCGGCGAACCACTTCCGGCGCAGCGGCACCCCCTTCTTCCCCCGCTCGCTGCCGGAGTTCTCCCGCTTCTTCGACGGGCTGGAGCTGCTCGGCCCCGGCGTCATCCCGGTCTACGGCTGGCGTCCGGAGCCGGTGGACGTGGCGGCCCAGGCCGAGGGCATCGTGCCCGTGTACGCGGGGGTCGCCCGCAAGCCCTGACCCGTGCCCTGACCCGTACGGGTGCCGGTTCCCTTACCCGTACGGGCGCCGTGAACAGGTGCGCTCCCCCGCCCCGCCCTAGGTTCGTGATCAGGGCAAGCAAGGGAGCGCCTGTGACCGACACCCGGATACCGCCCACCTCGCCCGCCGAGCCGGGCGCGGCGCTGCTGAGGGCCGGCAGGTTCTTCCGGCCCGGCACGCCCGCGCCCGATCTGCACAGCGTCGCGCTGACCGGCGGTCGCGAGGCGGACGCGTTCTACCGGGACCGCTGGAGCCACGACAAGGTCGTGACCTCGACGCACGGCGTGAACTGCACGGGCTCCTGCCGCTGGAAGGTGTACGTCAAGGACGGCATCATCACCTGGGAGACGCAGGCCACCGACTATCCGAGCGTCGGCCCCGACCGCCCCGAGTACGAGCCCCGCGGCTGCCCGCGGGGCGCCGCCTTCTCCTGGTACACCTACTCCCCCACCCGGGTCCGCCACCCCTACGTCCGCGGTGTGCTGCTGAGCATGTACCGGGAGGCGAAGGAGCGTCTGAAGGACCCCGTCCTGGCCTGGGCGGACGTGCAGGGCGACCCCGAGCGCCGCCGGCGCTACCAGCAGGCGCGCGGCAAGGGCGGCATGGTGCGGGCGAGTTGGGACGAGGCCATCGAGATGGTCGCGGCGGCGCACGTCCACACCATCAGGACGCACGGCCCCGACCGGATCGCCGGCTTCTCCCCGATCCCGGCGATGTCGATGGTGTCGCACGCGGCGGGCGCCCGGTTCCACTCACTGATCGGCGCCCCGATGCTGTCGTTCTACGACTGGTACGCCGATCTGCCCGTCGCCTCCCCGCAGGTCTTCGGCGACCAGACCGACGTACCGGAGTCGGGTGACTGGTGGGACGCGGCGTATCTGATGATGTGGGGCTCGAACGTCCCGGTGACCCGCACGCCCGACGCGCACTGGATGGCGGAGGCCCGCTACCGGGGCCAGAAGGTCGTGGTGGTCGCCCCCGACTACGCGGACAACGCCAAGTTCGCCGACGAGTGGCTGCATCCGCACCCCGGCACGGACGGCGCGCTGGCTCTGGCGATGGGGCATGTCGTCCTCAAGGAGTTCTTCGTCGACCGCGAGACACCGTTCTTCGCGGACTACGTACGGCAGTTCACCGACCTGCCCTTCCTGGTCACGCTGGAGGAGCGGGACGGCAGCCATGTCCCGGGGAAGTTCCTGCGCGCCTCGGACCTGGGGCAGGAGGGTGAGGCGGCCCAGTGGAAGACGGTCGTGCTGGACGAGGTCTCGGGCCGGGCCGTCGCCCCGAACGGCTCGCTGGGCTTCCGCTGGACCGAGTCGGGCAAGGGGCGCTGGAATCTCGAACTGGGCGACACAAAGCCGAAGTTGAGCCTGCACGGCAGTGAGGTCGCCGCCGGTGTCGAGGTGTTGCTGCCGCGCTTCGACACCGAGGGCGGGGCACACGGGCAGGGCCGTGGGGGTGTCGTACGGCGTGGCGTACCGGCGACGAAGCTCGGCGGCGCGCACGGCCCCCTGGTGACGACGGTCTTCGATCTGCTGCTCGCGCAGTACGGCGTGGGACGGCGGGGGCTGCCGGGCCGCTGGCCCGCGTCCTACGACGACGCCGGCTCCCCCTGCACGCCTGCCTGGCAGGAGGCGCAGACCTCGGTACCGGCCGCCAAGTGCGTACGGATCGCCCGGGAGTTCGCGCGGACGGCGGAGCGGTCCAAGGGCCGCTGCATGATCCTGATGGGCGCAGGCACCAACCAGTGGTTCCACTCCGAGACGATCTACCGGGCCTTTCTCGCCCTGCTCCAGCTCACCGGCTGCCAGGGCCGCAACGGCGGCGGCTGGGCGCACTACGTGGGCCAGGAGAAGTGCCGTCCGGTGACTGGCTGGGCGACGCTCGCGGCCGCGTCGGACTGGTCGCGTCCGCCGCGCCAGATGATCGGCACGGCGTACTGGTTCCTCAACACCGACCAGTGGCGCTACGACCGCTTCACCGCCGATGTGCTCGCCTCGCCGCTCGGCGCCGGACGGTTCCGGGGGATGACGAGCGCGGACTGTCTGGCGCTGTCGGCGCGCGTGGGGTGGATGCCGTCGTATCCGACGTTCGACCGCAATCCGCTGGAACTCGGCGAGGTCTTCGGCGACGCGGTGTCCCGGGTGGTGGCCGAACTGCGCGCGGGCACGCTGAAGTTCGCCTGCGAGGACCCGGACGCGCCGGAGAACTGGCCGCGCATCCTCACGCTGTGGCGGGCCAACCTGCTGGGCTCGTCGGCGAAGGGCGCGGAGTACTTCACCCGGCACCTGCTGGGCACGCACTCCTCGCTGCGGGCCGAGGAGGCTCCCGAGGACGTACGGCCGCGTGAGGTGACCTGGCACGACGAGGCACCCGAGGGAAAGCTGGACCTGCTGCTGTCGCTGGACTTCCGGCAGACCTCGTCCACGCTGCTGTCGGACGTCGTCCTGCCCGCCGCGACCTGGTACGAGAAGCACGACCTGTCCAGCACCGACATGCACCCCTACGTGCACTCCTTCACTCCGGCCGTGGATCCGCCGTGGCAGGCGCGCACCGACTTCGACACGTTCAAGGCGCTGGCCGAGCGGCTGAGCGAGCTGGCCGTCGGCCATCTCGGCGTGCGCAGGGACCTGGTGGCGACCCCGCTCCAGCACGACACCCCGGGTGAGATCGCCCAGCCCGGCGGGGTCGCCCTGGACTGGCGGCGCGGGCAGTGCGATCCGGTGCCCGGCAGGACCATGCCGAACCTGACGGTGGTGGAGCGGGACTACACCGCGATCGGCGCCAAGTTCGTCTCGCTGGGACCGCTGGTGGAACAGCTCGGGCTGCCCGCGAAGGGCATCACGCTCAGGCCGGACGTGGAGGTCGAGGACCTCGGGCACCTGAACGGTGTGACGGCCGACGGCCGCCCGTCCCTCGACACGGCCGTGAAGGCGGCGAACACCATCCTCGCCCTCTCCGGCACGACCAATGGCCGCCTGGCCACCCAGGGCTTCCGCACCCTGGAGGCCCGTACCGGGCAGGAGATGGCGCACCTTGCCGCCGAGCACGAGGGCAAGCGGGTCACGTACGCGGACACACAGGCCGCGCCCGTGCCGGTGATCACCTCGCCCGAATGGTCGGGCAGCGAGTCCGGCGGGCGGCGCTACACCGCCTTCACCCTCAACACCGAGCACCTCAAGCCGTGGCACACCCTGACCGGACGGCAGCACTTCTTCCTCGACCACGACTGGATCCACGAACTGGGCGAGGCGCTTCCCGTCTACCGGCCGCCGCTGGACATGAACAAGCTGTTCGGCGAGCCACGTCTCGGCCCGGACGGACAGCGGGAGGTGACGGTCCGCTACCTCACCCCGCACAACAAGTGGTCCATCCACTCCGAGTACCAGGACAACCTGTTCATGCTGGCCCTCTCCCGAGGCGGCCAGAACATCTGGATGTCCCCGCAGGACGCGGAGGCGATCGGCGTGGTGGACAACGACTGGGTGGAGGCGGCCAACCGCAACGGCGTGGTCGTCGCGCGGGCCGTCGTCTCGCACCGGATGCCGCCCGGCACGGTCTACATGCACCACGCGCAGGAACGCACGATCGCCGTCCCGAAGACCGAGGCCACCGGCATGCGCGGCGGCATCCACAACTCGCTGACCCGGCTGATCCTCAAGCCGTCCCATCTCGTCGGCGGCTACGCCCAGCTGTCCTGGGCGTTCAACTACCTGGGCCCGACGGGCAACCAGCGTGACGAGGTGACGGTGATCCGCCGCCGCAGCCAGGAGGTCGAGTACTGATGCGTCCGATGGCCCAGATCGCCATGGTGATGAACCTCGACAAGTGCATCGGCTGTCACACCTGCTCGGTCACCTGCAAGCAGGCGTGGACCAACCGCCGTGGCATGGAGTACGTCTGGTTCAACAACGTCGAGACCCGCCCCGGGCAGGGTTATCCACGCCGCTACGAGGACCAGGAACGCTGGCGCGGCGGCTGGGAGCTGAACCGGCGGGGCGCGCTGAAGCTGAAGGCGGGCGGCCGGCTGCGCAAACTCGCCGGGATCTTCTCCAACCCCGAACTGCCCGAGATCAAGGACTACTACGAGCCCTGGACGTACGACTACAAGAACCTCACCGACGCTCCGCTGGGCGACGACTACCCGGTGGCCCGGCCGGTCTCGCAGCTCGACGGCAAGCCGATGAAGATCGAGTGGTCGTCGAACTGGGACGACAACCTCGCGGGCGCCCCCGCCTACGGCGATCTCGACCCGATGGTCGAGCGGACGCGCGATCAGGCCTCGGACAAGGTGCGGTTCGAGTTCGAGCAGAGCTTCATGTTCTATCTGCCGCGCATCTGCGAGCACTGTCTCAACCCGTCCTGCGTGGCGTCCTGTCCGTCGGGGGCGATGTACAAGCGGGCGGAGGACGGCATCGTCCTCGTCGACCAGGACCGGTGCCGGGGCTGGCGGATGTGCGTGACGGGATGCCCGTACAAGAAGGTGTACTTCAACCACGCCACCGGCAAGGCCGAGAAGTGCACGATGTGCTATCCGCGCGTCGAGGTCGGTCTGCCGACGGTCTGCTCGGAGACCTGCGTGGGCCGGCTGCGCTATCTCGGCGTGATGCTGTACGACGCCGACCGGGTGACGGCCGCGGCCTCCGTCTCGCGTGAACGGGACCTGTACGAGGCGCAGTTGGACATCTTCCTCGACCCCGAGGACCGCGAGGTGCGGCGGGCGTGCGAGGCGGCGGGGATCCCGTACGACTGGCTGGAGGCGGCCCGCCGGTCGCCGGTGCACGCGCTGATCAGCAAGTACCGGGTCGCCCTTCCGCTGCACCCGGAGTACCGGACGATGCCGATGGTCTGGTACATCCCGCCGCTGTCCCCCGTGGTGGACGTGCTGGCGGAGACCGGGCACGACGGCGAGGACGCGGGGAACCTGTTCGGCGCGATCGACAGCCTGCGCATCCCGCTGGAGTACCTGGCGGAGATGTTCACCGCCGGAGCCATCGGGCCGGTCCGGGCCTCGCTGGAGAAGCTCGCCGCGATGCGCTCCCACATGCGGGCGATCAACCTCGGCGACGAGCCGGACCCCTCGGTTCCGGAGGCCGTCGGGATGCGGGCCGAGGAGATCGAGGAGATGTACCGGCTGCTGGCCATCGCCAAGTACGAGGACCGGTACGTCATTCCGACCGCGGCCGCCGGTGACGCGCGCCGGCTGGAGGAGTCGGCGCTGCCGCAGGGGTGCAGCCTCGACTACGACGGCGGGCCCGGGATGGGCGCGGACGGGCCCGTCGGCCAGGACTCGGGGCGCAAGCTGTTGCCGCTGGTGCCGGTGGAGAACTTCCACCTGCTGCGCGACAGACAGACCGCGGACCGGACAGCCGACGTCGAGGAGACCTGATGCCGTCCTTCGAGGTGCTCTACCAGGCGGCCGCGCTCTGCCTGACCTACCCTGACGACGACTTCCGCGCCCGGCTTCCGCTGCTGCGCGAAGCCGCCCCGCAGCTGAGGGAGTTCACCGACCACGCCGCGGTCACCTCGCCGGAGGAGCTGGCCGCGCACTACGTGGAGGTCTTCGACCTCACCGAACGCCACAGCCTCTATCTGACCTGGTGGCGGGACGGGGACACCCGGCGGCGCGGCATGTCGATGCTCCGTTTCAAGGACGTCTACCGCACCCACGGCCTGGAGTTCTCCGGCGAGGAGCTGCCCGACTACCTGCCCGCGGTCCTGGAGTTCGCGGCCCGCACCGGTGACACCGATCTCCTGCTGGACCACCGGGACTGCCTGGAGCAGCTGCGCTCCCGGCTCACCGACTTCGGCACACCGTACGCGTCCGTCCTGGACGCCGTGTGCGCCACCCTGCCGACCGCCCACCCGGAAGCGCGCCCATGACCACACTGCTCTGGGGCGTCCTGCCCTACGTCACCTTCGCCCTGCTGGTAGCCGGCCTGGTCTGGCGGCACCGCTACGACCGCTTCGGCTGGACCACCCGCTCCTCCCAGGTCTACGAGTCGAGGCTGCTGAACATCGCCTCGCCCGCCTTCCACTACGGCATCCTGTTCGTGCTGGTCGGCCATCTGGTCGGCCTGTTCGTCCCGGCGTCCTGGACGGACTCGCTCGGCGTCGACGAGCACGCGTACCACCTGTTCTCCCTGTACGGCGGTACGGCGGCCGGCGTGGTGACGGTCGCCGGGATCGGGCTGCTGGTCTACCGGCGGCGCACCAACGCCCCGGTGTTCCGGGCGACGACGGCCAACGACAAGGTCATGTACGTCGTCCTGCTCGGCGCGATCGTGCTGGGCATGGTCGCCAAGCTCACCCATGTCTCCGGCGACGGCTACGACTACCGCCGGTCCATCGCCCCCTGGGCCCGCAGCCTGTTCACCCTCCAGCCCGACCTGGACCGGATGGCGGGCGTGCCGGTGCTGTACCAGATCCACGCGGTGGTCGGCATGGCGCTGATCGCGCTGGTGCCCTACACCCGGCTGGTGCACATGTTCAGCGCGCCGGTGCAGTACCTGTTCCGGCCGTATGTGGTGTACCGCAGCCGCGACCCCGAGCAGCTGGGGCCGCGGCCGGAGCGGCGCGGCTGGGAGAAGGCGGGCTCCTAGGCCGCCCCGCCCTTCTGGTCCCGCTCGTCCTTCTCGTCGTCGACGATCTCCGCGTCCACTACGCCGTCGTCGTCCTGCGGTGACGCCTGTTCCGAGCCCGAGCCGGTGCTCGTGCCCGCGTCGGCGTCCGACGGTGCCTGCTGGGACTGGGCGTACATCGCCTGTCCCATCTTCTGGCTCACCGTGGCGAGTTTCTCGATGCCGGTGCGCAGCACACCGGTCTCGGCGTTCTGCTCCAACTGCTGCTTGAGGTCGGTGATCGCCGACTCGACCTCGGCCTTGGTGTCCGCCGGGACCCGGTCCTCGTTGTCGCGGATGAACTTCTCGGTCTGGTAGACGAGCTGTTCGGCCTGGTTCCGGGTCTCGGCGGCCTCGCGGCGGTTGCGGTCCTCCTCGGCGTACTGCTCGGCCTCCCGCATCATGCGGTCGATGTCGTCCTTCGGCAGCGCCGAGCCGCCGGTCACCGTCATCTTCTGCTCCCGGCCGGTCGCCATGTCCTTCGCGGAGACGTGCATGATCCCGTTGGCGTCGATGTCGAAGGCGACCTCGATCTGCGGGACTCCGCGCGGGGCCGGGGGCAGGCCGGTCAGGTCGAAGACCCCGAGCTTCTTGTTGTACGCGGCGATCTCGCGTTCGCCCTGGTAGACCTGGATGCCGACCGAGGGCTGGTTGTCGGTGGCGGTGGTGAAGATCTCCGAACGCCGGGTCGGGATGGTCGTGTTGCGTTCGATGAGCTTGGTCATGATGCCGCCCTTGGTCTCGATGCCGAGGGACAGCGGGGTGACGTCGAGCAGCAGGACGTCCTTGACGTCGCCGCGGATGACGCCGGCCTGGAGGGCCGCGCCGACGGCCACGACCTCGTCGGGGTTGACGCCCTTGTGCGGGTCCTTGCCGGTGAGTTCCTTCACGAGTTCGGTGACGGCGGGCATCCGCGTGGAGCCGCCGACGAGGATCACGTGGTCGACCGCGGAGAGCTTGATGCCGGCGTCCTTGACCGCCTGGTGGAAGGGGGTCTTGCAGCGGTCGAGGAGGTCTTCGGTGAGCTCCTGGAACTGGGCGCGGGTCAGCTTCTCGTCGAGGTGCAGGGGGCCGTCGGCGGAGGCGGTGATGTAGGGCAGGTTGATCGTGGTCTCGGAGGAGCTGGACAGCTCGATCTTGGCCTTCTCGGCACCCTCGCGCAGCCGTTGCAGCGCCATCTTGTCGTTGCCGAGGTCGATGCCGTACTGCCCCTTGAACTTCTTCACCAGGTATTCGACGATCCGCTGGTCCCAGTCGTCACCGCCCAGGTGTGTGTCGCCGTTGGTGGCCTTGACCTCGATGACGCCGTCGCCGATCTCCAGCAGGGAGACGTCGAAGGTGCCGCCGCCGAGGTCGAAGACGAGGACCGTCTGTTCCTCGCCCCGGTCCAGACCGTAGGCGAGGGCGGCGGCCGTGGGTTCGTTGATGATCCTCAGGACCTTCAGGCCCGCGATCTCGCCGGCCTCCTTGGTGGCCTGCCGCTGGACGTCGTCGAAGTAGGCGGGGACGGTGATCACCGCGTCGGTGACGTCCTCGCCGAGATAGGACTCGGCGTCCCGCTTCAGCTTCTGAAGCACCCGGGCGGACAGCTCCTGCGCCCGGTAGCGGGTGCCGTCGATGTCGCCCTGATCGGGGAAGCGCCAGTTCGCGTCGCCCATGTGGCGCTTCACGGAGCGCGCGGTGCGGTCGACGTTCGTCACCGCCTGCCGCTTGGCCACCTCCCCCACGAGCACCTCGCCGTTCTTGGCGAAGGCCACGACCGACGGTGTGGTCCTGGCCCCCTCCGCGTTGGCCACGACAGTGGGTTCGCCGCCCTCCAGGACGGCGACCACCGAGTTCGTGGTCCCGAGATCGATCCCGACCGCGCGTGCCATCGTTGTCCCCTTCCGCCAGGGCACCTCTGGAACTCCAGCACAAAACTTGAGTGGGTTCTTGTCAATGGGGCGAGTGACCTAGGAGGCGGGTGCCAAACGGGGGCTGAGCGGGCGCTCAGTCCCGGTGCGCCGGGGCGCGGCGGGGGCTGCGGGACGCCTCCCGCAATACGGTCGCACGCGAGCGCCGCCGGTGCACGGCGACGCCGGTCCAGGGCGGACGGAAGCCGGACTCGTTCAACGTTCAAAAGGGGGTGCGGCGACACCCTCACGGGCCCGCCGCACCCCCGGGGGCGCTACGCCAGCTTGGCGGAGAGCGTGATGTCCGTGCCCTTCAGCGCCTGGCTCACCGGGCAGTTGGCCTTGGCGTCCTCGGCGGCGGCGACGAACGCATCGTTGTCGATGCCCGGCACCGTCCCCTCGACGGTGAGGTGAATGCCGGTGATCCCCTCGCCCGGCTGGAAGTTCACGTCGGCCGAGGTGACGAGCTTGGTGGGCGGGGTGCCGGCGCCGTTCAGGGCGTGCGAGAGCGCCATGGAGAAGCAGCTGGAGTGCGCGGCGGCGATCAGCTCCTCGGGGCTGGTCTTGCCGTTCGCGTCCTGGGAGCGCGAGGCCCACGTGACCGGCTGGGCTGCGATGGCACCGGATGAGTCGAAGTTGACGACACCGTTGCCCTCGAGCAGGTTGCCTTCCCAGACGGTGTGTGCGGAGCGCGTGGTAGCCACGGTTCTTCCTTTCGCGTGGGGGCCCGTTTGCTGGGGTCCGTGCTCCCATCCGACCACACTCCGGCTCACTGCACCCGGAAGACCGGCCCACGCGGGGTGAACGGCAGGCGACCGCGCTGCGGAATCAGGTACGCGTGCTCGCGCCGCACCCGCAGCACATCGCACCAGCCGTCCGTGATGACGAGGACGGGCGCGCCCGGCGGGAAGTCGTCCGCGCGCTGGAGCAGGTCGATCCCGGGTTGCAGGATCGTGCCACCACGCCCGCGCACCCGTACCCGGCCGGCGATGTCCGCCACCGGCACGTACCCGGCGTCGTAGGGCCCCACGTCGCAGAACACCACCCGCGCGGCCGGAACGTCGCGCGCCCCGGCGTACGAGGCGATCGCGCCGAGCGCCTTGCCGAGCAGGCCGGCGCCCATGGAACCGGAGGTGTCCAGGACCACCCCGAAGGTGCAGCGGGCGATCTCCTCCGGCGGGAAGTAGCGGCCGGCGCGCGGGATGTCGGGCGTGGACGCCTGGCGGCGCGCGGGGCGGGCGTACGTCCGCACCGGTTCCGGGCGGGGCACGAACTCGTCGAACCAGCGGGCCAGCTGGGCGTCCCAGGGCAGCGGCGGATGGCTGAGCGCGCGGATCTCCTGGACCAGTCCGCCGGGCAGGAAGCCGCGCTCCTGCTGCTGGTGCAGGTCGAGGCCCTGGCACAGGCCCCGGCGGTAGAACTCGTCGAGGTCGACGAAGTCGCCGGGCGGACCGAGGGGCGCGCCGAGCATGTCGCCGAGGCCCTTGCCGCGCAGGGTGGCGAGACGGCGCATCCGGCGCAGGTCGCCGGCGATCCGGTCGTACACCTCCTCGGCGGACAGGCCGGTGAACTGCGCGTCGTACAGCAGGCCGTGGGGCATCTCCCCGATCTGCATCTCGCGCAGCCAGCCGTTGATGACGTAGTCGCAGGCGACGTTGAAGAGGTACGGGTCGCGGGTGCCGCAGCGGTCGCCGTGGCGCAGGGCGGCGTGCAGCATCTCGTGGGCGAGGATGAACCGCCATTCCTCCGCCTCGAACGTCCGCAGCGGGTTGATGTAGATCTCGCCGGCCTCGGCGTTGACGGCGGCCACGGCGATGCCGTGCGCGCGGGCGAGTTCGGCGTCGGCGACCAGCTTGATGCCGGCCGCGATGCCGCCGAGCAGCGGGTAGGAGGTGATGAACCACTCCAGCGCCCACTGCCAGGGCCGCTTCTTGACGGGCTCGCCGTCCATGGAGTCCCGGCGGCCGCCCGCCATGTCCATCGCGGTGGACACGGTCCGGGTCAGCGCGGTGGCGAAGGCCAGCTGATGGTCGGGGGGGCGAGCCGAACCAGCCCATCCACTCCACCAGGAGCTGGTCGGGCTCCGGACCTGCGGTGCCGCAGCGCTCGTACACGGCCGGGATGCCGTCGCGCCGCCAGCGCGCGGCGATCTGCTCCTCGTCCCCGTCGGGGTAGGTCAGCGGCAGGTGGTCCGGGGCCTGACCGACCGGGAAGGTGAGCAGGAAGCGGTTGACGACGGCACAACGGGCGGCGAGGTCGGCGCGATCGGGCTGGACCGGCGTGCCCTTCTTCGACGGCACATGGCCGAAGCCGAGGTGGAGGACGGCGTGCGCGATGGTCCAGGCCCAGGTGGCGGGTTCGGCCAGGCGCTCCGGGTGCGCGTGCAGGACGCCGTCGGAGGCGACGCGGGCGAGGCCCTCGCGGGGCGCCTGTTCGCACTTCTCGTCGCGGCAGACGGTGAACTCCACGGTGGCGAGCGCCGGGTTGGCCCGCACGAGCCGCAGCCCCTCGGTGAAGGCCTCCGCCGCGAGGTCCCGCTTCTTCTTGCCCTTCCCCTTGTCGTGGCTGCGGCTCATCGCCGCGCCTCCACCAGCCGGGGCATGTCCCGCGCGGCCTCCACCAGGAACCAGGACGGCAGCACCGGATTGCCGTCGGCGTCGGAGGCGATGACGCTCTGGGCGACCTCCACGGAGATCTCCGCGAGCTGCACCAGCAGCGACTTGGCCCGGTACGCGGTCTGCCGGCCGCTCGACGACATGTGGTCCTTGCTGACCGGCAGTTCCTTGATCAGCCGGCCCCGGAAGGACTCGGCAAGGTAGTAGAGCAGGTCGCGGTCCTGCATCCGGTGCGGCCAGCCGGCGTCGCCCTTGATGATGGCCTCGATGCCGTACTGGCTGCGCACGATCTTGACGTAGCCGCAGAACGCGGTGGCGTGCGTCGGCGTCAGCATGCCGTGCGCCAGGACCTTCAGCGTCTCCTCGTCCAGGCCCTGGCCGAAGGAGTGCAGCGCGTCGGAGAGCATGTGCCAGGAGCGGGGCGTGGAGAACGGCTCCTCGGTCTTGGGCGGCTTGGACCACAGGTGGTCGGGCCGGTCGGTGAGGTGGTCCAGGATCCAGGGGTGGATGCCGTGGTTGGTGGCCCAGGTCAGCCAGTCCTTGGCGGAGGCCTCCAGGTGGACGTGGGCGAGACGGTTGACGAGGGCGGAGGCGATGGGCCGGGCGAGCGCGTTGTCGGTGGCCCGGTTGCCGGCGCCGATGACGATGGAGCCCTTGGGCAGCTCGTAGTTGCCGATACGGCGGTCCAGGATCAGCGAGTAGAACGCCTTCTGCACATCCGGCGTGGCCGCGTTCAGCTCGTCCAGGAACAGGCAGTACGGCTCGTCACGGGCGATCGCCTCCGGCGGGCAGAACACCGAACGCCCGTCGCGGATCTGCGGCACGCCGATCAGGTCCTCCGGCGCCAGCTGGGTGCCGAGCAGACTCACGCACTCCAGGCCCAGCGCCTCGGCGAAGGCCCTGACCAGGGAGGACTTTCCGATGCCGGGGGCGCCCCAGATGAAGACCGGCCGGACGGTGGCGAGGCCGAGAAGCAGTTCGGGGATTCGGGCGGGCGTGACGGTGACAGCTGCCTGCAAAGCAGGAACTCCTCGGGAGTGTTCGAGAGATGTGCGACTCGAACAGTGTGTGCTCACGGGCCGTCGGCCGCAGCCGATTTTCAGGCGGCCCGTTCCCGCGGCTCCGCGTCCAGCGGCACCTGAGGTCCGTTCGCCTCCCGCAGCCAGCGGCGCAGTACCCGGTGGACGTGCTCGGCGCCCACGAGGTCCTCCCCGTGGCCGGCCGGCGCGGAGAAGGCGACCGGTGACAGCAGGAACGGTCTGCCCTGCGCACCGCCGAGCCCGCCGTGCGAGCCGATCTGCTCCTCGAAGGCGAGGACCTCTCCGTCGGCGGGGTCGTAGGCGGAGTTGACCATGATGTCGGCCGTGTTCGGGAAGGAGTGCGTCCGGCGTACGGCGTCGGCGGCGCCCGGCCCGAAGACCTCCAACGGTCCCGGATCGTCGTCCAGTCGGTCGAGCGGGATCTCCACACCGTACGGGCCGAGCACGAGCCCGCCGTGCTCCTGGCTGCGGACGAGCAGGAAGCCGACGCCGGGGTGGTTGGCGAGGGTGGTGAGCAGCGCCGGGTGGCGGGCGTCGATCTCCTCCTTGGTCATCCGGTGCGGCACGTCCGGGAACGAGACCAGGCCGAGGTTGCCGGAGGCCAGCACGATCGGCTCGGAACGGCGGCGCGAGGGGCGGTGCTGCTCCTCGCCCTCCTCGACGGGCCGGCGCAGCGCCGCGCGCACGGCCGCGCGGGCCTCGGCGCCGCTGTGCGTGCGTCGCGCCCTGCGCGGCACGGGCAGCCCGCAGCCGGCCCGCACCAGGTCGCCAAGCCCGAGGCCGTAGCGGGCACGGAAGGTCTCGCCGGGGCTCTGGCCGTGGTCCGAGAGCACGACGATCCGGTACGGCCGCGGCGCGTGCTCGGCGACGTTCTCGATCAACGCCAGCGCCCTGTCCAGGCGTTCGAGGACCTTCTCGGTGTCGCGGCCGATCGGCCCGGAGTGGTGCGCCACCTCGTCGTAGGCCACCAGGTCGGCGTAGACGGCGGTGCGGCCGGCGAGCATGTCACCCATCACCGCGGCGACGACGACGTCCCGTTCCACGACGGTCGCGAAGGCGCGGACCAGCGGGTAGAGGCCCCCGCGGCCGACTCTCGGCCGGACCTTGCGGGCCCGGGCCCGGGACGACTGGCCGATCTCGCGCCCCACCTCGGCGACGAACGACAGCGCGGTGCGCACCGCGTTGGCCGGGTCGGAGAAGTACGCGAAGTATCCGGCGCGAGAGCGGTTGCTGCGCCCGCGCCGTCTGGTGGCGATGGACAGCACCAGCGCCTGCTCGTCGGCGCCGCCGCTGAAGAGGTTGCCCCGGCTGGCGCCGTCGGCGGAGAGCAGTCCGCCGTCGCCGGTGCGGTCGATGGCGCGGCGCTGGAGTTCGGCGGCGCTGGTGGGGCGGTTGCAGACCATGACCTCGTGGCCGGCCTTCTCGTACCAGCGGAAGGCGGGCACGTCGTGGTTGCTGCCGTGCAGGATGCCGAGCTGGCTGGCGCCGGTCTGGCTGGACCAGTCGGTGCGCCACGGGGTGAGCCGGTGGGTGGGGCGACCGCCGCCCTCCCCGAGCCAGCGGCCGACGGTGGGCATCAGGCCCTTGCCGACGGCGGCGAGCAGGACGTCGTGGCCGACGCCGTCGAGCTGCATGAACACGGTGCCCGGGCTGGACGGGCCGGGCGGCAGGGCCCTGCGCCGGCGGTCGGCGAGGCGGTACAGCCTGCTCCGGTAGGCGTCGTCGTCCCGTACGGCGAGGGCGGCGCCGGTGGCGGAGGCGACGGCGGACATCACGGCGGCGACGATGACGGCGGTCTCGGGGGCGGCCTCGCTGTCGCCGGAGGGGACCAGGCGCAGGGCGACGATGAGCAGCGAGCCGTTCAGGAAGAACACCAGCAGGCCGAGCACCAGCGCGGGGACGAGGAGCAGCAGCCGTACCAGGAGGGGCCAGACGAGCGCGGAGAGCAGGCCGAACGCGCCGGCGCCGAGGGCGGCGGTCATCGCCAGGCTGGTGGCACTGTCGTCGTCCGCCGACTGCAACTGGAAGTCCGGCAGGATCCCGGCGAGCACGAGCATGGTGACGGTACAGACGGCCCATACGGCGATGCTCCGCCCGACCTGACTGGCAACCCGCCGCCAACGCCCACGCACGCCCAGCCCACCTCACGTCCCGAAACGGGCCTTCACGCCCCCCAGCCTGACACAACGGCCCATCGGCCCTGCTGGTTCCCCGCGTGGCTCCCGGTCCGGCAGCGCAGCGTCGCCGCTCAGCGCCCGTCGTACCCCGCCGTCGGCATCGACAGCCGACGGTGCACCCGCGCCTTCATCTGCGCGTCGTACAGCGGTTCCGCACGTCCCACCGTCTCCACCCGCACCCCGCGCCGGGCGCACTCCGCGGTGAACTCCTCGACCGAGGACAGCGCGCTCTCCAGCACCCTGCGGCTGGGCGCGACGAACAGGTCGAGGCCGGGGCGCACGCCCTCCCACAGGACGCCGTGGTCCGGCCGCAACCGGCGTACCAGCAGCTCGCGCGCGACCACGAACCCGTGCTCCGCGGCCCAGCGCGCGCACATCGCGTGCTGGCTGCGGGAGTCCACCAGGAAGGGGTCGGCGTCCAGCTCTTCGAGCGGCGTCAGACTGGCGATCGCCGTGACGCGCACTACGGATGACCCCATGGCGTCCCCCTCACCTCCGGGTTTCGCCGCCGACCCTACTCCAGCCCGTACGCTTCGGGGAGTCGCGCGAAGGAGGCAAAGAGGTGCCGGTGGAGATCACCTGGTGGGGTCACGCCACCTGCACGGTCGAGGATTCGAACGTGCGCGTCCTCACCGATCCTCTGTTCGCACGCCGGCTCGCGCACCTGCGCCGCCGCCGGGGCGCACTGCCCGCGCCCGACGCCCGCCGCGCCGACATCGCCGCCGTCTCCCACCTGCACGCCGACCACCTGCACGTTCCGTCGCTGGCCGGGCTGCCGGGGGGCACCCGGCTGCTCGTGCCCCGGGGCGCGCCCCGGGGTGTGCCGGGTCTGCGCCGGCTCGCGCATCTGCGGGTGACCGAGATGGCGCCGGGGGATGTGACGACGGTGGGCGATGTGTCCGTACGCGCCGTGCCCGCACGGCACGACGGCCGTCGGCTGCCGCTCGGCCGGCATCGCTCCCCCGCCCTCGGCTATGTCATCGAGGGCGAGGCACGCACGTACTTCGCCGGGGACACCGGGCTGTTCGACGCCATGGCGCAGCAGGTCGGGCCGGTGGACGTGGCACTGCTGCCGGTCGGCGGCTGGGGACCGTATCTCGGGGAGGGGCACCTGGACGCGGGGCGGGCCGCCGAGGCGCTGGCCAGGCTGTCGCCGCGCAGTGCCGTGCCGGTCCACTACGGGACGTACTGGCCGATCGGCATGGACGCGGTGCGCCCCCATGAATTCCACGCGCCCGGCGACGAGTTCGCGCGGCTCGCGGCCGAGCACGCGCCCGGCGTATCGGTGCACCGGCTCGCGCACGGAGAGAGCGTGCGCCTGGGGGTGGCCCGGTGACGATACTGGCCGCCACCCCGGCGGTGGTGCCGGTGGAGTCGACGCAGCAGGCGATCGGCTATCCGTCGCTGTTCCTGCTGGTGCTGATCGGGGCGCTGGTGCCGATCGTGCCGACGGGGGCGCTGGTGAGTTCCGCGGCGGTGGTGGCGTTCCACCAGACGGCGCCGTTCGCCCTGGCGCTGGTCTTCGTGACGGCGTCGACGGCGGCGTTCCTCGGCGACGGGACGCTGTACTGGCTGGGTCGGCGGGGCCTGCGTTCGAAGAACGGCTCGCGCTGGCTGGAGGCGATCCGTGCGCACGCGCCGGAGGAGCGGCTCACGCAGGCGCAGGAGAAGCTCACGGAACACGGTGTGGCCGTGCTGGTGCTGTCGCGGCTGGTGCCCGCGGGGCGGATTCCGGTGATGCTGGCGTGTCTGCTGGCCGAGTGGCCGCTGCGGCGTTTCGCCCGCGGCAATCTGCCGGCCTGCCTGGCCTGGGCGCTGACGTACCAGTTGATCGGGATCCTCGGCGGGTCGCTGTTCGACGAGCCGTGGGAGGGCGTGGTCGCGGCGATCGCGCTGACGCTGGTCATCAGCGCGGCACCGGCTCTGTGGCGTCGCCTGCGGAAGGCTTCCTCCGCGTGAACCGCCTACAGCACCCTTGAGGCGCCCACCGGCAGGTCCCACAGGTCCTCCCGGTCCAGTCCCGCCTTCTCCCAGGCCACCCGCACCCGCGTGAGCGGCTCCAGCACCGGTTCCGCCGACAGCACGAACGTCGCCCAGTGCATCGGCGCCATCCTGCGCGCCCCCAGATCCTGTGCCGCGCGCACCGCCTCCTCGGGGTCGCAGTGGACGTCACTGAGCCACCAGCGGGGGTCGTAGGCGCCGATGGGGAGCAGGGCGAGGTCGATGCCGGGGTGGCGCTCGCCGATGCGGGCGAACCAGCGGCCGTAGCCGGTGTCACCCGCGAAGTACACGCGCTGTCCGTCGGGGGCGGTGAGCACCCAGCCGCCCCACAGGCTGCGACAGGTGTCGACGAGGGTGCGCTTGGACCAGTGGTGGGCCGGCACGAAGTCGAAGCGGACGCCGGACAGTTCCGCCGCCTCCCACCAGTCCAGCTCGGTGACCAGGGTGAACCTGCGGCGGCGGAACCAGGGGGCGAGGCCGGCCGGGACGAACACCGGGGTGTCGCGCGGGAGTCGGCGCAGGGTGGGGGCGTCCAGGTGGTCGTAGTGGTTGTGGCTGATGACGACCGCGTCCACTCGGGGCAGGGCGTGCCAGTCGATGCCGACGGGGGTGATACGGGCGGGGGTGCCGAGGATGCGGCGCGACCAGACCGGGTCGGTGAGGACGGTCAGTCCGCCGATCCGCACGACCCAACTGGCGTGCCCCGCCCAGGACACGGCGACCGTGCGCGCGTCCACGCGGGGCAGTGGGCCTGGTTCGTAGGGCAACCGCGGGATGTCGGCGAGGCCTTCGCGGCCCGGGCGTACGGCGCCCTCACGGGCGAACCGGGCGAGAGCCTTGATGCCGGGCAGCGGGGCGGTGAGACGGTCGTGGAAGGTGCGCGGCCACACCCGGCGTTCGCCCAGCGGGCGGGGTGCGGCCGACGGGGGGAAAGGGGGCGCGAGGGGTGCCGGGGCCGGCGGGGCGTCGGCTGCCTCGGCGTCGGGACGGGGTGTGGTCGCACGCGGTGTCGTCGACATGGATGACTCGGACTGCTGCGTCATCGAGGAGGCTCCCATCGCTGAGCGTCGTCACGGAGATCTTCGAAGACCGACTTCAAGTGGATCAACGCACGTTGCACATGTGGCAGTTCCAACGGCGCGGGTGAACCGAGGCATTCCGCGCGTTCCTCGGCGCTGCCCGCGAGCAGCGGTCCGGTGGACAGCCGTACCCGCAGCGCCGCGAGGTCGTCGCCGAAACGGTGCCCGCCCGGCGCGGGCATGCCGAGCCGGGCGGTGAGGAATTCCTCCAGGTCCTGGGCGTCCCCGACGCCGTGCGTGGACAGCCCGTCGCGCAGCGGCCCGAGGTCGACGTACAGGTGCCGCCCGGCCTGCGGGGGCCGGGCGACGGCACCGGCTCCGACGGCGGCGGCGTGCGCGGCGGCGGCCACGCGCGCGTGCAGCCGTACGGCGGCCGTGACCCGCGCGGTGACCGGCTCGGGCTCGGCGAGCGCGTACCCGGCGGCGAGGGCGACCGGGCCGGCGACGCCGGCGCCCAGCGCGGTCAGCACGTCGAGCACGCGCGCGTGCAGGCCGTTGCCGTCGTCGTGCGCGGGGAACCGGGCGACCGCGGCCGGCCATCCCGGGGGGAGGTGGGCGCCGGCCAGGTCGGTGACCACGGTGACCTGCTCGGGCAGCATCTCGGCGGGGCTGACCAGCACGGTGTCGTGCGGGGCGTGCACGGTGTCGCGCCAGGTCTCCTCGCTGACCAGGTGCAGGCCCTCGCCGGTGGCGGCCTCCAGGGTCTCGTGCAGCAGTTCGGGCGGGGCCACGGTGGCGGTGGGGTCGTCGGCGACGGACAGCACGAGCAGCCGCGGGTCACCGCCCTCGGCGCGGACCCGGCGGACGGTCTCCAGCAGGGCGTACGGGTCCGGGACACCGCCGGACTCGGCCGGCGTCGGCACATGGAAGACGGGCCGGCCCAGCAGGCGTGCGTACGGCGCCCACCAGGCCGCGCAGGGCCGCGGCACCAGGACGTCGCCGCCGAGCGCGAAGGTCAGCCCGAGCAGCAGCGCGGGGGCGCCGGGGCCGGCCACCGCCTGCGCGGGCTCGGTCGGCAGTCCGCGCCGGCCCCAGTAGCCGCATGCCGCCTCCAGCAGCGCGGTGCCGCCGCCGACGGGCTCGCTCTCGGCCCGGCCCGCGGCCGCGGCGAGCACGGCGGCCAGTTCGGGCAGCACGGGGAGTCCGTCGTCCGGGAACGGCGGCCCGAAACGGACGGGGCCGTGGCCTTCGGGGTCCGTCCGGCGCATCCGTGCCTCCGCTGTGCCTGGTGCCGTGCTGGTTCGTCACGGTGTGTCGCGTTCCCGCGCGCTCTGCGTACCCATCGTGGCGCAACTCCATGGGCGATCGCAGGGGTTGCACCGGTCACAGCGGCGGCCGTGCGGATCAGTCGTCCACGGTGGGTGTCCTACGGCGCACCCGGTACACCGCGCCCCCGAACGCGCCCGCGATCAGCAGGCCGCCGGCGACCAGTGCGGGGACGGAGTCGGTGAACGTACCGCCGGTGCCGGCCTGCACTCCGTGCTGGTCGGCGGCGTCGCCGCAGTCCTGCGAGCGGGACTCGCCGGTGCCGGAACCGGGCCCGCTGCCGTACCAGTAGGGGTCGGCGGCGTCCGCCTCGGGTGCGGTCTCCTCGGCTCCGGTCGTGCCCGGGTCGGACTCGGTCCTGTCACCCTCCGCCGTGCCTCCCTCGGCCTGGCCGCCCACGCCACCTTCGCCCAGGCCCTCCTCGCCCACCGCCCCGTCGCCTTCGGACTTGCCCGAGTGGGACTCGGACTTGCCGGACCCCGTCCGGTCCGAGCGGGGCTCGGCGCAGGTATGGCCGCCGCCCCCGGTACGGCCTCCGCCGCCTGTACCGCCCGTGCCGCCCGTGCCGCCGCCGGTCCAGCCCTCGCCGCTGCCGAGTCCGCCGCCGCCCACGTCGCCCGCTTCGCCAAGGCCGTCCTCCACGCCGGTCTCGGAGCTGCCCTCACCGCCCTCACCGCTCTTGCCACCGCCGCTCGCGCCGCTGTCGCGGGCCACCGTGAAGGTCGCGCTCCACTCCTTGCCCTCCTTGCCGCCCGCCGCCGGGCATGTGCCGTCGACGGTCCACTCGGACTCGGGGCCGGCCGCGTCCGGGTCGCCCTCGAAGTTCTCGGCGGGAGGGACGCGGGCGGTGCCGTGGTAGGCGGGCCCGGCGGCCTTCTCGTCGTTGCCGGCGACCCGCTTCAGCTCGACGGTGCCCTCCTCGAACGCCTGCGAGACCGCCTCGATCGCGGCCGGCGCGGTCCCGTCGACGGGGTCGCAGGAGACCGACACGGTGACGCTGCCGCCCGGCGCGACGGCGCCCGGACTGACCTCCGCGGCCGGATCCGCGAGGGCGGCCGGGGCTGCGGTGCCCAGGACGGCACCGGCCAGAGCGGCGACGGACAGAGCACGGGCGGTGCGGCTCATGGGGTGAGCTCCTTCGGCCGACGACTGCGGGGGAACGGCGGTCGTGCCCCCGCAGCCATGACAGCCCGCCCGGCGCCCGGACGCGCGCGGCCGGGCACCATTCGCGCGACGAGGTACCGCCGATCGGGTGACATCGGCACCCACCCGCGCGGCCGTCAGTTCAGCAGTGCCGCCAGATCCCGCTCCAGCCCGCGCCCCCGCCGGTGCACGACGCCGGACGCGACGTCCGCCAGCTTGCGGTTGGTCCCCTGCGAGATGCGGCGCAGCACGCCGAAGGCGGCGTCGGCGTCACAGCCGAGGACGTGCATGACGATGCCGCACGCCTGGTCGACGACGGGCCGGGAGCGCAGGGCGGTGCCGAGGTGGTCGAGCTCGGTGAGCGCGGCGCGGTAGGAGCGGTCGCGCACGAGACAGCTCGCGGCGAATTCGCCGAGGGCGTGCACGGGCCCGTGCCGGGCGTTCTCCAGAGCTCCGGGCCGGAAGCTGTAGAGGCTGAGCGTCACCGTCATCCCGGACCGGCGGAACGGGAGCGTGACGCTGGAACGTACGCCCGAGTCGAGCGCCATCGCGCGGTACTGCGGCCAGCGCTCGTCGTGCAGCAGGTCGGCCGAGTCGACGGGCTCGCCGCGCTCCAGGGCGGCCGGGATGGGGCCGTCCCCCGAGCGGAGCTGTACGGCGACGAGTCCGGCGAGGTCGGGGTGGGTGACGGAGGCGGGTCGCTCGGACCCCGGCTCGGCGACCATGCTGCTGGCTCCGCAGCAGTTGACGGTGCAGCGCACGGCCTGCTCGGCCAGCACGGACAGCCTGCGCCCCGGAAGCGCTGCTTCCGGGGACTCGTCCCCCCAGTGGCCCACGGGGCCGTCAGTGGACATCCTCAACTCCTCCCTCCCTCCTGCGCGTTCCCGGTCCCGCTCGGGGAAAACAGCTGGAGAAGGAGACCGGATCGGAGACCGGATCGGGCCCCGGCTCCCCGGAGCACAACGCCGCCAGCTAGGTTCATCCCCATGGAGAAGACGGACGGGTTCGGTGAAGAGATCGCGGACTTCGTGCGCCGCGTCGCGGAACTCAAGGCGGCGCGAACCGTGTCCGACGGGGACCTTCCGACGGTCCTGGACGCGGCCATCTTCGAACTCGACCATGTCGCGGGCCAGTTGTGGCCCTGGTACGAGCGGCTGTCCTCGACCGGGCAGGGCCGCGGTGCCTCCGCCGAGCGTCAGGAACAGCATCTGCTGCGCGCGGTCTTCCAGCGTTTTCCGCTGCCGGTGGCGCTGGTGGACCGGGAAGCGGTGGTGCGTCGGCTGAACTTCGCGGCGACCATCTTCACCGGTGTCCGCGCCGGGTATGCGACCGGCCGCCCGCTGACCGCTCTCCTCGCGCACGCCGACCGGGCGGCGTTCCGCTCGCAGGCCGCCGCCGTGGCCCGGGGGGACGGTGACCGCAGCCTGACCGTGCGTCTCCAGCAGCATCCGTCGTCCCCGGTCCACGCGACCCTGACCGCCGTACGTCCGAGCGGGGAGCCGCACACCACGGTGCTGGTGGTGCTCCAGCCCGGCGGGCTCACGGCACCCGGCGCGCCGGCGCCCGCCGCGCGGGTCCCCGACCTCGCGGAGACGACCCGGCACGCCGCGCTGCTGGACCTGTTGGACGAGATGACCACGACGCTGCTGACCGCACCGCGCGGCGACCGCGAGACGGTCCTGCGACGGGCGGCCCGGGTGCTCCACGGCCGCTTCGCCGACTGGGTGGTCGTCGACACGGTCGCCGACGGGATGTCCCGTACGGCGGTGCTGGCCCCGTCGGACCGGGAGGCGTCCGCGCTGGCGGCGCAGGATCCGGCCGACTGCCCCCTGGTCATGGAGACGGCGCGCACCGGCTCCGCGTCGCTCCAGGTGCGCCCCGAGGACCCGGACGCATTCGGCCGGGACGCTCAGGGCGCCCCCGTCCTCGTCCAGGCGGACGTCACCTCGTTGCTGTGCGTGCCCCTGACGACCGACGGCGCGGTGCGCGGTGTCCTGAGCCTCTTCAGATGCGGACCCCGCCCCGCGTTCTCCATGGCGGAGGCCAAAGCCCTGGACACGATGTCCCGCCACATCTCGCTGACGAGCGGTACGACTCCCTAGGCGGTACGACCCCCTGGCGGTACGACCCCCTGGCGGTACGCCTCGCCGGGGGCCGCCAGAGCCTCAGACCACGTCACTCAGCACTTGCTCCCGGACCCGATGGCAGCACCTGCTGATGAGACGGGACACGTGCATCTGCGAGATCCCCAACTGCTCGGCGATCCGGCTCTGCGTCATGTCCCCGAAGAACCGCATGTACAGGATCGCCCGCTCCCGCTCGGGCAGCGCGGCGAGCCTGGTCCTGACCGCCTCACGGTCCACGACCGTGTCCAGTGCGGGGTCGGCGGATCCGAGCGCGTCGCTCAGCGAGTAGCCGTCGTCGCTTCCGGGCAGCTCCGCGTCGAGCGACAGGGCGGTGAAGCTCTCCAACGCCTCCAGGCCGGCGCGGACATCGGCCTCGCTCATGTCGGCGTGCTCGGCGATCTCGGCTTCGGTCGGCCGGCGGCCGGAGACGGTCTGGAGGTCGTGGACGGCGAACCGTACGCGGTTGCGCAGGTCCTGTACCCGGCGCGGCACGTGCAGCGTCCACATGTGGTCGCGGAAGTGCCGCTTGATCTCGCCGGTGATGGTGGGCACGGCGTAGCTCTCGAAGGCGTTGCCGCGCTCGGGGTCGTAGCGGTCGACGGCCTTGACCAGTCCGAGGGCGGCGACCTGCCGCAGGTCCTCGAAGCTCTCGCCGCGGCTGCGGAAACGCCCCGCGAGCCGGTCGGCCATGGGCAGCCAGGCCTCGATGATGCGGGCGCGGAGTGTCTCGCGCTGCGGCCCGTCGGGCAGCGTGGCGAGCGTGCGGAAGTCCGCGGCGGTGTCGGGGGCGTCGTCGTGCGGGTGGTGCTTCGCGCTCACTTGAGTGGGCATGGTGCGTCGCAACTCCCTTGATCGTGCTCAGGTTTGGTAGGTCACCGAGGGAGTGCGGGCGCGCACCGGAGGCGGACACACCCGTGGATGGGAAGACACCACTCCCACGGACGTGCCTCCTGTCCGAAGCACTGATGGTGCGCCTGCCCGCACTCCCGCTCCTCAAACCCGGGCGCAGGTTTTCCGTGCCCGCGCGGGGTCACTCGTAGCCGCGCCGCGCAGTCCCCTCGGAGCCCAGGAGGTCCCGCATGAGCACGAAGGTCGCCGATCACGTCCTGCATCGTCTGCGCGAGTGGGGTGTGGAGCATGTCTTCGGCTATCCGGGTGACGGCATCAACGGCCTCCTCGCGGCGTGGGGCCGGGCCGAGAACGAGCCGCGTTTCATCCAGTCCCGGCACGAGGAGATGTCCGCGTTCCAGGCGGTCGGCTACGCCAAGTTCAGCGGCCGTCTCGGAGTGTGCGCGGCGACCTCGGGTCCCGGCGCGATCCACCTGCTCAACGGGCTGTACGACGCCAAGCTCGACCACGTCCCGGTCCTCGCGATCGTCGGCCAGACGCACCGCACCGCGATGGGCGGCTCGTATCAGCAGGAGGTGGACCTGCACACCCTGTTCAAGGACGTCGCCTCGGACTTCGTGGAGACGGTGACGGTTCCCGAGCAGTTGCCGAACGTCCTGGACCGGGCGATCCGCACCGCGTACGCGCGGCGCGCCCCCACGGCGATCATCATCCCGGGCGATGTGCAGGAACTCGACTACTCGCCGCCCACGCACGAATTCAAGATGGTCCCGTCCAGCCTGGACCGCAGTTCCTGGACGGCCGTCCCCTCGGACGACTCGGTGCGACGGGCCGCGGAGGTCCTCAACACCGGTGACAAGGTGGCGATCCTGGTCGGCCAGGGCGCGTCCGGAGCCCGCGCCGAGGTGGAGCGGATCGCCGAACTGCTGGGCGCCGGGGTGGCCAAGGCGCTGCTCGGCAAGGACGTGCTGAGCGACGAACTGCCGTACGTCACCGGCTCGATCGGCCTGCTGGGCACCCGCCCGTCGTACGAACTCATGCGGGACTGCGACACCTTGCTGACCATCGGCTCCTCGTTCCCCTACACCCAGTTCCTGCCGGACTTCGGCAAGGCGCGGGGCGTGCAGATCGACATCGATCCGCACATGGTCGGGATGCGCTACCCGTACGAGGTCAATCTGATCGGCGACGCGAAGGCCACCCTGGAGCGGCTGATCCCGCTGATCAGGTCCGAGGAGCGGGGCCGCGAGTGGTACGACACGGTGTGCGACAACGTGACCCGCTGGCGCGAGGTCATGGAGCGACGCGCCGGGCTGTCGGCCGACCCCGTCAACCCGGAGCACGTCACCCGTGCCCTGGACGCCCTCCTGCCGGACAACGCGATCGTGTCCTCCGACTCCGGTTCGGCGGCCAACTGGTACGCCCGCCATCTGACGATGCGCCCCGGCATGCGCGGCTCGCTCTCCGGGACCCTGGCGACGATGGGCTGCGGAGTGCCGTACGCGATCGGCGCGAAGTTCGCCCACCCGAACCGCCCGGCGATCGCGCTGGTCGGGGACGGGGCGATGCAGATGAACGGGCTGGCGGAGCTGATCACGGCCGCGAAGTACCAGGACCTGTGGGAGGACCCGCGGCTGGTGGTGGCCGTGTTCAACAACCGTGACCTCAACCAGGTCACCTGGGAGATGCGTGCCATGGAGGGCGCCCCCTCGTTCCTGCCCTCCCAGGAACTCCCCGACGTCGCCTACGCGGCCTTCGCGCGCTCCCTCGGTCTGACCGGCATCCGGGTGGAGAAGCCCGAGGACGTCGAGGCGGGCTGGCGGGCGGGCCTGGAGGCGGCGGGCCCCGCGGTGATCGAGTTCCTCACCGACCCGGCCGTACCGCCGATCCCCCCGCACGCCACCTGGGAGCAGATGGAGGCGACGGCCACGTCGATCCTGAAGGGCGACGCGGACCGGGGATCGATGGTCAGGCAGGGGTTCAAGGCGAAGATGCAGGAGTTCCTGCCGGGGCGGGAGAAGAAGCGGGACTAGCGGCGGAAGCGGACAGGGCCGTCCCTTGCGGGTGGCCCTCCTCGCGTTCCCCCGGCAGCAGCAGATCCTCGTACCGTCCCAGCGCCAGCACGACGCCGAGCATCACGAGCGGAAGAAGCACAGTGAGCAGTGCCATGGCCCGGTCCTTCCCCAGAACCTTCGCGGGGGGTGTCCCTCCGGGTCTCCCCGCATCGGGGGTGCAAACCCGGTGTCGGCCCCCTGCCATCGGGTACGCGGTGCGCAGTCCCGAAGATCTGGAGGGAGTCATGCAGCGAGGCAGTGACCGGCTGAGCGTCCACCGCGACGACGAGATGAAGCACGAGCTCCAAGGACTGCTGCGGTCCGGGCGTCCCACCCGGACCGAGGAGTGGCACGATCCGGAGCCGTCCGCCGAGGACGATCCGCAGGTCGCCGGTGGTCCGGTGGCGCCTGGGTCGTCGACGGCGTCCCTGGCGACGGTCCGGCTGGAGCTGGCACGGGTGCTGGGCCGTGGTGCCTTCCCGGCGAGCCCCCGGGACCTGGCGGGAGAGCTGCGCCGTGGCTACGCGCCCGACGCGCTCGCCGAGTCGGTGGAACGGCTGCCGCGCTCGGCGCGCTACGCCAACGTCCAGGAGCTGGCCGAGGCCCTGACCGGGAGCGGGCAACCGGCCCGGCGGGGGAACACCTGACGGTCGTACCGGCACCGGTGCGACCGAGTCGACGCGGGAAGGGCCGTCGTATGGCCGAATTCGTGAAGGACGTCATGACCCCGGGAGTGGTCGCCGTCCGCCCGGACGCCTCGCTCGTCGAGGCGGCGCAGCTGATGCGGGCGCAGGACATCGGCGATGTCGTGGTGGCCGACGGACAGGACGTCCTGGGTGTGCTCACCGATCGTGACATCGCGGTGCGGGCCGTCGCGGACGGCGCCGATCCGCTGACGGTGAGCGCCGGGGCGGTGTGCACCCGGAACCCGGTGCTGATCGGCCCGGGCGAGCGGGTCTCCGTCGCGGTCTCGCTGATGCGCGAGCACGCCGTACGGCGGCTGCCGGTCGTCGAGGACGGCCTGCCGGTCGGCGTGGTCAGCCTCGGCGACCTGGCCGAGACGCGGGATCCCGACTCGGCGCTGGCCGAGATCAGCCGCGCAGCCCCGGACGGGTGAGGCGCGCGGGTCCGGGACCCGCACGACCCGAACCGAGCACGTGGCCCGCGCGCCGGACCACGGAAGGACGGAAGGACATCATGCGTATCGCTTTCCTGACCGCGCCCGAGGGCGTCGAGCAGGTCGAGCTGACCGAACCCTGGCAGGCGGCGGTGGACGCCGGTCACGAGCCGGTGCTCGTGTCGACGAAGCCGGGCACGATCCAGGCGTTCAACCATCTGGACAAGGCGGAGAAGTTCCCGGTGCAGGAGGTCGTGGGCGAGACGTCGGCCGACTCCTTCGGCGGGCTGGTCCTGCCGGGCGGGGTCGCCAACCCCGACTATCTGCGCACGAACCGCAAGGCCGTCGCCTTCGTACGGGACTTCTTCGACCAGGGCCGTCCCGTGGCGTCGATCTGCCATGCCGCGTGGACGCTGGTGGAGGCGGACGTCGTACGCGGCCGGGTGCTGACCTCGTGGCCCAGCCTGGAGACCGACATCCGCAACGCCGGCGGCACCTGGGTCGACGAGCAGGTGCGGATCTGCGACCACGGCCCCAACCAGCTGGTCACCAGCCGTAAGCCGGACGACCTGAAGGCGTTCTGCGAGACGTTCCTCGACGTGTTCGCCAAGGAGTCGGCGAAGGCGGCCTGATCAGGGACCGCGCGGGCGCCGAGGGACCGGTCAGCCGGCCGAGCCCTCGGCGCCCGTGCGGTCGCGGGCGCCCTCGCGGGTGCGGCCCGCGGCCACGGTGCGGCGCGGGTTGCGGCGCAGGTACTCGCCCTCCAGCTGCGCCATCCGTTCGTTGTGGGCCCGAAGCGCGTCGTTCGAGCCGTACAGCAGCGTGTCGTGGCGCGTCCGGTGGATCGTCTCCAGCTCCTTCATGAGCTGTGTGTCGTCCAGCCGGCTGGGGTCGACTCCGGTCATGGTGGTGCCCCGCTCGTCGTGTTCGACCATGCGGTCCGGGTACCCGCCGGGGAGCACAAGCCCCCGATCGGTGTACGGGAGACAGCCATGGATCTCGCGTTTCTGCATCCACTGTACGAACACCTCGGGCCCTGGGCCTCCGTGTACGTCGACACCTCGCGGCACACGGCGGACACCCCGCACGAGCGGCACCTGACGGCCCAGGCCCTGTCCCAGGAGCTGGGCGAGCAGGGCTGCGACGACGCGACCTGCCGGGCGGTACGCGGTGCGCTGGAGGATCTGGAGCACTCGTCCGAGCCGCACGGCCGCGCGATCTTCGCCCGTGCGGGTGAGGTGGTCCTCGATCCGCCGCTGGCCCGGGCCCCGCTGCGGGACACCGCCCACTGGGCGCCGCTGCCGCACACCACACCGCTGCTGGAGCTGGCCGGTGAGGACCCGGTGTGCGTGGTGGCGTACGTCGACCGCAAGGGCGCCGCGTTCGAGCTGCGCACCGCGCTGGGCCGGCAGGACGCCGGGGCGGTGACGGGGCGGCGGCATCCGGTGCACCGGACGAGTTCGGCGGACTGGTCCGAGCGGCACTTCCAGCTGAAGGTGGAGAACACCTGGGAGCACAACGCCGCCGAGATCGCCGACGCACTCGCCGTCTGCCAGGAGGAGACCCGCGCCGACCTGCTGATCCTCGTCGGTGCCGACCGGGAGCGCCGGGCGGTGCGCGAACGGCTGCCGCAACGGCTGGGCGACCTGGTGGTCGAGGCTCCGCACGGCACCGGCAGCAGGCTGCTCGACGAGGACGTCGAAGCGGCCCGTGAGAACCATGTACGGCAGCGGGCGGCGCGGGAGCTGGAGCGCTTCCGGGCGGCCCGCGAACCGGACGGCGAGGGGCACGCCGGGGCGGTGGAAGGTGTGCCGGCGCTGATCGAGGCGGCGCGTGAGCACCGTATCGACGAACTCCTGATCCGCCCGGACGGGCCCGACGCCCACCGTGAGGTGTGGATCGGCGAGGACCCGGACCAGCTCGCGGTGCGCCGTACGGACCTGAAGATCCTCGGCGAACAGCACTCCTGGTCGGCCCGCGCCGACGACGCGCTGATGCGCTGCGCGGTGGCCACCGGCGCGGGGGCGGTATCGGTGACACCGGCCACCGAGCCGGTCCGCGAGGACGCCCCGGTGGGCGGCCTGGGGGCGCTGTTGCGCTGGGCGTGAGCGCCGCCGCTTCGCGCTACCGCGCCCGCTCCACCCGGCGCTCGTCCCACACCGGCTCCGCCGTCTCCCGCACCCGGCCGTCGCTGCCGAACACCAGGTAGCGGTCGAAGGAGCGCGCGAACCAGCGGTCGTGGGTGACGGCGAGGACCGTGCCCTCGAAGGCCTCCAGGCCCTCCTGGAGCGCCTCGGCGGACTCCAGGTCGAGGTTGTCCGTCGGCTCGTCGAGGAGGAGGGCCGTGACGCCCTCCAGCTCCAGCAGGAGGATCTGGAAACGGGCCTGCTGGCCGCCGGAGAGGCGGTCGAAGGCCTGCTCGGCCTGGTTGGTCAGTTCGTAGCGCCGCAGCCGGGACATGGCGGCGCCCCGGTCCTGGGCGTGTTCCTTCCACAGGATGTCGAGCAGGGTGCGGCCGAGCAGCTCGGGGTGCGCGTGCGTCTGGGCGAAGTGGCCGGGCACGACGCGCGCGCCCAGCTTCCACGCCCCGGTGTGCGCCACGTCGTCCCCGGCCAGCAGGCGCAGGAAGTGCGACTTGCCGGAGCCGTTGGAGCCGAGGACGGCGACCCGTTCGCCGTAGAAGACCTCCAGGGAGAACGGCTGCATCAGTCCGGTCAGTTCGAGCCCCTCGCAGGTGATGGCCCGTACGCCGGTGCGGCCGCCCTTCAGCCGCATCCTGATGTCCTGCTCGCGCGGCGGCTCCGGCGGCGGACCGGCCTCCTCGAACTTGCGCAGCCGGGTCTGGGCGGCGCGGTACCGGGATGCCATGTCGGGGCTGTTCTCGGCGGCCTGGCGGAGTGCCAGCACCAGCTTCTTCAGCTGGGCGTGCTTCTCGTCCCAGCGTTTGCGCAGTTCCTCGAAGCGGGCGAAGCGGGCGCGCCGGGCCTCGTGGTAGGTGGCGAAGCCGCCGCCGTGCACCCAGGCGTCCGCACCGGCCGGCGAGGGCTCCACGGACACGATCTTCTCGGCCGCGCGGGCGAGGAGTTCCCGGTCGTGGGAGACGAAGAGGACCGTCTTGCGGGTCTCCTTCAGCCGCTCCTCCAGCCAGCGCTTGCCGGGCACGTCGAGGTAGTTGTCCGGCTCGTCGAGCAGCAGCACCTGGTCCGTGCCGCGCAGCAGCGCCTCCAGCACCAGCCGCTTCTGCTCACCGCCCGAGAGGGTGCGCACCTGACGCCACTGCGCCCGCTCGTACGGCACCCCGAGCGCGGCGGTCGTGCACATGTCCCACAGTGTCTCGGCCTCGTAGCCGCGCACCTCGGCCCAGTCGGCGAGCGCCTGCGCGTACTTCAGCTGGGCCGCCTCGTCGTCGACCGTCATGATCGCGTGCTCGGCGGTGTCGACCGCCTTCGCGGCCTCGCGGATCCTCGGCGGCGCGACCGAGACCAGCAGGTCCCGTACGGTCGTCTCGTCCCGTACGGACCCCACGAACTGCCGCATCACGCCGAGCCCGCCACTGACGGTGACCGTGCCGCCGTGCGGCTTCAGCTCCCCGGAGATCAGCCGCAGCAGGGTCGTCTTGCCGGCGCCGTTGGGCCCCACCAGCGCCACGACGGCGCCCTCCCCCACCCGGAAGGACACGTCGCCGAGCAACGCCCTCCCGTCGGGGAGGTGGTACTCGAGGTGCGCGGCTTCCAGATGTCCCATGGGGCCGCATTCTGCGGGCGGCGGAGGCGGCCGGGCAAACCGTTATTCCGGTGCGGGGAGGCAGGCGGCCCCCGCGCCGGAAGTCACGCGCCCCGCGGCTGCTCGGGATCGACGGGCCAGCCGGTGGGCCCACCGTCGCCGGCCGGCGTCACCACGGCGCCCGCCCAGGTCAGGGCCTTCCAGCCGGCGGACGGCGACCCCTCCAGGATCACCACACCGGTGTTGTCGAGCGGATGCGCCGCAGAGAAGGGCACATCCACGTTCACCGCCCGCGCCGCCGTCCACATACGGATCGCGGCACCATGGCTGACCAGGGCCACCGTCCCGGCGCCACGCTCCGCCGCCTCCGCCACCACGGCGTCGAAGCGGGCCAGCGCCTCCGTGCCGTTCTCGCCGCCCGGCATGCGCAGCTCCGTGTCGCCGGCCGACCAGGCGAACACCGTCTTCATGTACAGCTGCCCCTGCTCGGAGTCGCCGGGCAGCATCTCCAGATCGCCGGCGGTCAGCTCGCGGATGCCGTCCCGCACGATCACCTCCAGGCCCAGGGCGGCCGCCAGCGGGGCGGCGGTGAGCTGGGTGCGGGTCAGGGTGGAGACGTAGATCGCCTCGATGTCCTCGTCGGCCAGCGCCTCGGGCAGGGCGGCGGCCTGCTGTTCGCCGAGCGCGGTCAGGCCGGGGCCGGGGACGGCCGTGTCCAGCAGATGGTCCACGTTGGAGGGGGTCTGGCCGTGGCGTATGAGGAGCAGACGCATGTGCTGGGGGTTCCTCCGTGTGTCACTCACCGCCTGCCGGACAGCAATCGGCCACTTCAGGGTACCCAGCCCTGTATGAGCCCAGACGTCGACCTCACCGTCCTCAAGCCCGGCCGGCACAACCTGCGCGACCGGTTCCTCGCCCTCGACTCCCGGCTGTTCGAGTTCGCGGCCGAGCAGCACTGGCCGTACGCCGAGCGGGTCCTGCCCCGGCTGAGCCGGAGCGCCAACCACGGTGTGCTGTGGTTCGCCACGGCCGCCGCCATCGCCGTCAGCCGCACGCCACGGGCGCGGCGGGCCGCGGTGCGGGGCCTCGCCTCGCTGAGCCTGGCCTCGCTGACCATCAACACCGTCGGCAAGCGGTCGGTGCGCCGCTCCCGCCCGGGGCTGGACCCCGTACCGCTGGTCCGGCAGCTGAAGCGGCAGCCGATCACCACCTCGTTCCCGTCGGGGCATGCGGCGTCGGCGGCCGCGTTCGCCACCGGTGTCGCCCTGGAGTCCCCCGGCTGGGGCCTGGTGGTGGCGCCCATCGCCTGGTCGGTGGCGCTGTCGCGGGTGTACACCGGCGTGCACTTCCCGAGCGACGTGCTGGCGGGCGCGGCGCTGGGCGCGGGTGCCGCGTTCGCCGTACGGGGTCTGGTGCCCACGCGTGATCTACAGGTCCCGCCGGCCCGGCCGCGACCGGATGTGCCGGCGCTGACGGAGGGGGACGGGCTGGTCATAGTGGCCAACAAGGGGTCCGGTAGCGCCGAGCGGGTGCACGCGCTGCTCGACCTGCTCCCGCGCGCCGAGCTGGTCGAGTGCGAACCGGCCGATGTCCGCACCGAGTTGGGCAAGGCGGCGGCTCGCGCCCGGGTGCTCGGGGTGTGCGGCGGCGACGGCACGGTGAACGCGGCCGCCGAGATCGCGCTGCGGCACGATCTGCCGCTGGCGGTGCTGCCCGGCGGCACGCTGAACCACTTCGCCGTCGACCTGGGGGTGGAGAACGAGCGCGATCTGAGCCGGGCCGTGCAGCGCGGCGAGGCGGTGCGCGTGGACGTGGGCCGGTTCAGCTGCGGCGAACAGCAGGGCCTGTTCCTCAACACGTGCAGCCTGGGCGTGTATCCGGAGCTGGTCCGTGAGCGCGACCGCTTCTCGTCGAAGGTCGGCGCCTGGCCCGCCGGGGTGCTCGCGGCACTGCGCGTCCTGCGCCGTGAGCGGCACCCGCTACACGCCGAAGTCGCCGGCCGTACGCACCCGTTGTGGCTGCTGTTCGCCGGGAACGGCACCTACCACCGGCTGGGTCTCGCCCCCGCCCGTCGGCTGAACCTCGCCGACGGTGTGCTCGACGTACGGGTCGTGCACGGCGGCCGCCGGCCCGCGCTGCGTCTGCTCGCCGCGGCCGTCGCGGGCCCGCTGACCCGCTCCCCCGCACACGCCGCGGTCCAGGTCGGCCGACTGCACCTGTCCGGCGTCACTCCGGGCGCCCTGCTCGCCTACGACGGCGAGGTCACCGAGGTGGGCGGCGATGTGACGCTGGAGAAGCTGCCCGAGGCGCTGACCGTCTACCGGCCGCTGCGTGGGGGTTCCTGACGGGCCACCAGTCCAGATAGTAAAACGCGGGTCTCACCATTCGGCATGCGGGCGTACGGTGTCGCGTACCGACGAGACGAGGGACACCGCCATGTCGAAGGCCGAGGAGAGTGCCGTCTACACGCACGGGCACCACGAGTCCGTGCTGCGTTCGCACACCTGGCGCACCGCCGCCAACTCGGCGGCGTACCTGCTCGATTCGCTGAAGCCGCACATGCGGATCCTGGACGTCGGCTGCGGTCCGGGCACGATCACCGCCGACCTGGCGGCCCTGGTCCCCGACGGCCATGTGACCGGCGTGGACCGGGCGCCCGAAGTGCTGGAGCGGGCCCGGTCCACGGCCGCCGGGCGCGGGGTGGTCAACGTGGACTTCGCGGTGGCGGACGTGCACGCCCTGGGCTTCCCGGACGACACCTTCTGTGTGGTCCACGCCCACCAGGTGCTCCAGCACGTCGGCGACCCGGTGGCCGCGCTGCGCGAGATGACGCGGGTCACCCGGCCGGGCGGCCTCATCGCGGTCCGCGACTCCGACTACGCGGGCATGACCTGGCGTCCGGCGTCCCGGGGGATGGACGACTGGCTGGACCTGTACCGCCGGGTCGCCCGGGCCAACGGCGGCGAGCCGGACGCCGGGCGCCGGCTGAAGTCGTGGGCGCTGCGGGCGGGGCTCACCGACATCGCGGCGACGTCGAGCGCCTGGACCTTCTCCACGCCCGAGGAGCGGGCCTGGTGGAGCGGACTGTGGGCGGATCGCACCCTGGCGTCGGCGTACGCGGAGCGCGCCACGCGGGGCGGGCACGCGACGCCGGAGCAGTTGCGGGCCGTCTCGGCCGCCTGGCGGGAGTGGGGGCGTCGGGACGACGGCTGGTTCCGTGTACCGCACGGAGAGATTCTGTGCCGCAAGCAAGCCTGAATCGCGGACTTCTGGAGACTCTATGAGCAGGAGGTTGAATTATGGTTCCCATTCTGCTCGTGCTGCTTCTGGCTTTGATTCTCTTCGGCGCCGGATTCGCGCTGAAGGCGCTCTGGTGGATCGCGATCGCGGTTCTCGTCGTATGGCTTCTGGGATTCGTGATGCGTGGCACGACCACGGCGGGCGGCAGGGGCCGCTGGTATCGATGGTGATGTGATTCCACTCCCCGGGTTCGAGCCCCATTCAGTCCCGGGGAAGCAGTGGCCCCAGCGGCCCGAGGTCCAGATTCAGGTCCTCGGGCCGCAGTCCGTAGCGCTCCCGGAGTTCGGTCATGCGGTCGTCGAGCAGCATCAGCGTCAGCCCGATCCGCTCCTCCTGCTCCTCGTTCAGATCACCCTGGTCGAAGCGGCGCAGCGCCTGGCGCTCCATGAGCTGGCGGAGCAACTCCACGACGGTCAGGACGAGTTTGACGAGGTCGCGTTCCACGGTGTCGGGGTCGAGGTCCAGCCGGTTGCGACGCGACGTCGGGTCGCGATGCGGTGCCGGGTCGGCCGGTGAGTCCGGCTCGGGGCGCGGTTCCGGGCGGTCGGGGTCCGATGTCACGTCAACTCCCCCCAGGGGGACGGGACCTGCTCGTTGACGGAGCTGATCAGCGCGTTCAGGTCGATGCGGACGAGGTCGACGTCGGCGATGCGCAGGGTGATGTCCCCCGTGACGACCACACCGCCGGCGAGCAGCCGGTCGAGCAGGTCCACCAGGGCGATCTCACGGCGTTCGACCACGGTCACCGCTCCACCTCCGACTCCTCCGCGAACTCCCCCGTGAAGGAATAGGCCGCCCACGGGCCGGTGAGTTCGACTCGGATTCCGGGCACGTCGTCCTTTTCCCGGTCCACCAGTTCCACGAATTCCTCGGAATCCGCGCGCGGTACCAGATAGGCGGCATTGAGCACGTTCTGCCCGGACGCGGTGGAAAGCGCGGCGCTCTGCGGAGCGTGCACCCGACGGTCCTCGGCGAACGCGGAAAGCGTTTCGTGCAGCCGGCCGGCGAATTGCGTGGCCCGCTGCCACACGTCCTCATGAGCACGCGTCTGCGTACGTCGCCGGCGCAGATAGTCACGGCCCGACTCCGCCCTGCGATCGGACGGGTCGGGCCCGGCGGGCTCAGGGGCTTCCGTGGGCGCTCTCTCGACGTAGACCTTGACGCCCCACTCCACCCGCCCCTCCAGCCGGTCAAGGACGCGCCGGAAGTCCTGCTCGCGGGCCTCCATCATGGTCCGCACGCCGCTGTCGTCCCGGAAGACGGTCGCGAGCCGCAGCGGCAGCGGAGTGGTGACGGCCGTGAGCGCGTCGATGACCTGCTGATGGGCGCGGGCGGTCACGGTGAGCCAGTCGAGGTCCTCCAGATGGGCGCGCAGCGGTGCCTCGGCGAAGTCCGCCTCGGGCACCGTACTGACGACGGCGACCAGTCCGCGGTGCGTCAGCTGCTTCGGCGGCGCGCCGGCGACGCCCGCCAGCTGGGCCTGGAGGGCGGAGCGAAAGGGGTGGCACACGGCGTAGACATAGCGCAGTCCGGTCATGGGGACTCCTCCTGTTCCCGGGCGGATTCCCTGATGGGCTTCCTGGTGGCTTCGCCGGCGGGATCCAGCTGGGCCAGACGTTCGCGCAACTCGGCGTTCTCCTTGGCGAGTTCGTTGCGGCGGGCGCGGGAGGACAACGCCGGGTCGTCCTCCCACCAGTCGATGCCCATCTCCTTGGCCTTGTCGACGGAAGCGACGATGAGGCGGAGCTTGATGGTCAGGAGCTCGATGTCGAGCAGGTTGATCCGGATGTCACCCGCGATGACGATGCCCTTGTCCAGCACCCGCTCCAGGATGTCGGCCAGGTTGGCACTGCTCCCCTGGCCGTACGGCTCCGGCATCCTGCTCGACATCGTCATCGCCGACTCCCACCGCCCGCGTACTCGGCTTCATCCTCGTACTCGGGCTCCTCCTCGTAGGCGTCCTCGGGCTCCTCCTCGCCCTCTTCGGCCTCCTCGTCCTCGTACTCGCCCTCCGGCTCTTCGTCCTCGGGCTCCTCGTCCTCGTCCTCGGCGTACTCGGACTCCGCCCCGTTCTCGTCCTCGTTCTCTTCCTCGTTCTCTTGGTACTCCTGCTCGTCCTCCTCCGCGACCGCGTCCTCGTGGCTGCGGACGACCTCGCCGTCGCGGATCTCACCGCGCCAGCCGTCCTCGGCCTCTCCCTTGAGGGTGATGAAGCGGACGTAGTTCTTCAGGTCGAGCCGGGCACGGCGGCCCTGGGCGCGCCAGATGTTGCCGGTCTTCTCGAACAGGCCCTTGGGGTAGTACTCGATGACCAGCAGGACGCGGGTGAGGTTGTCGCCGATCTCGTGGAAGGAGACGACACCCTTCGTGGTGCCCTTGCCACCCTCCGAAGTCCAGGAGATCTTCTCGTCCGGCACCTGCTCGGTGGTGTGCGCCTTCCAGCTGCGGTTGGACCAGAAGACCTTCATCTGCCAGTCGGAGGTCGTGTCGTCGGCGCGGTTCGCGCTCTTCACGCCCTTGGCGAAGGTGCTGAAGTCCTGGTACTGGGTCCACTGGTCGTACGCCGTGCGCAGCGGCACGCCGACATCGATGTGCTCGATGATCACAGTGGGCTTGTTGCCCGCCCCGCCCTTCTTCCTCTTGCCGCCCCCACCGAGACTCTTGAAAGCGTTCACGACGTTGTCCTTCGCGCGGGTTGCGCCGAGTTCCAGCGCGCTGCGCAGCGGTCCCTTGCCCTCCGCGAGCTTGCGGCCGCCGTCGAGTGCGAGCTGGGCGAAACCGGGGCTGCGGCCCTCGGCTATGTCGTTCAGCTTGACCGTGGTCTCGCCGAGCTTGCGTCCGGCGCCGGTCAGCAGCCGCGTCGCCTGCGCGGCGAGGTACTCCTGGAGTTCGGCCTTGAACCGGTCGGCCGCCTCACTGCCCGCGAGGCCGGACAGCGGTTGCTTGGCCGTGTCGCGGGCCGCGGAGCCCGCGGATCCGAGTGTCTCGGTCATGACTCGTCACCGCCCTTCGTCCGGCGTGCGGCGGCCGTCTTCCTGGCCGCCGACCTGGGGGCGCCGGTCCGCTTGGCCGCCGCCTTCTTCGAGGGAGCCGTCTTCTTCGCGGGGGCCTTCTTGGCCGCCTTCTTCGCGGTCTTCTTGGCCGGGGCCTTCTTCGCCGGGGCCTTGCGGGACGCCTCGTCGCGGCCCTCGTCCTCGGTGTCCTCCGTGCCCTCCGCGTCCTCGGCGTCCTCCTCGTTCTTCGAGCCCAGGTCCGGCGTGGGAACCGCGCCGGTCAGCTGCTCACGCACCTCAGCGGTACGTCCGTGCAGCCGGTCGGAGAACGCGTCGAGCTGCCGCTCGACCATCGCGCCCGAGGCCGCCTTGCCGACGCCGCGCAGATCCTCGCGCAGCTGGTCCCCTATCTCCTTGAACTGCGGGTTGTTCTGGAGCTGTTGGGACACCAGGTCCGCGACGGCCCGTGGGCTCAGGTTCATTCGCTTGCCCGCCACCAACGTGCCGAGGGCGAACGCCAGTTTCATCTTCTTCGTACGTCCTAGGACGTATCCGGCCCCTACCGCGAGGCCCAGTCCCACTCGGTTCATCATGCCGTCCCGTCACTGTTCCCGTACCCTGCGCGCAGGCCCGTCTCAAGTCGGTCGAGAAGCTCGTCCTCCTGTCGGTCGAACTCCTCCTCGTCGATCTCGCCGGCGTTCAACCGCTCCTCCAGCTGAGCCAGTTCGGCGCGCACGGCGCTCGGGTCGTAGTAGATGCGCTCCGCTTCCTGGACCACCTGCTTGATCACCCATCCGCTGCCGCGCACCGGGGCGAACGGCAGCAGGAACACCTCTCCGATCAGTCCCACGACCTCACTCCTCAGCGCTCTCCACGCCGCTCGTGGTACCGGCGGGCTCGGCCGGGCCGGGCTCGACGAAGCTGTACGGCGGCAGCGGGCCGTTGACCCGCACTTCGAGATGGGGGTGGCCCTTGCGCAGCTGCTCGACCGCGGTGAGGAACGCCTCGGCTCCGTCGCGGTCCACCAGGAAGGACACATTGGCGAGCCAGCCGCTGGACTCCGGGCCGACGCTCACGGCAGCCGCGGCCGGTTCCAGGGTGTGCTGCACATCGGCGGCGTCCTCGACCTCCTGCGCCTTGACAGCCGCGACCACCATCTCGCCGAGGTGGAGGCGATCCTCGTAGGTGCCGCCACCGGCCTGCCGGTTGGCCTCCGTCATGGCCCGGATCTCCGAGTTGCCCGCCATGACGCGGTGCAGCACGGCCTCCTCGGCGTGGGACGCCTTGATGTTGTACTCGATCTTGCCGTCCAGGGCCGCCAGTCGTTCCTTGTAGTGGTCGACCCGTTCGGCGAGGACCGAGGTGACCGTGTCGTCGTCGGGGGCGACGCTGCCGAACCGCATGGGCAGCACGCAGCCGGCCGCGCCCGCCTCGGCGAGCACGTTGGAGTGGGCGAGCAGTTCCCTGCGCTTGGGGCGCAGCCCCTCGGGAGCGTCGCTGACGAGAGCGGCCAGTTCGCCGGCCTTGAGCACGCGCACGGGGCGCGCCGGGTCGCCGACGCCGCCCATGTCCTGTGGAAGCGCGGGGTGCGAGCTCGCGGTGATGCCGTACACGTACGTGCTCACTCCTGCTCCTCCTTCCTGCGCGAGGTCGTGGACTTGCGGGTGCGCTGCCTGGGCCGCTCCTCGCCTTCCTCACGTGCCTGCTTGAAGGCGTCGGAGATGGTCTCGGCCGCGCCGGACAGAGCCCCCTTGGACTTGCCGCGGGCGCCGGACTCGGTGATCTCGCCGACCAGGTCGGGCAGGCCCGGGTCCTTGCGCGGCCCGGCCTCCAGGTCGAGCCGGTTGCACGCTTCGGCGAAGCGCAGATAGGTGTCGACGCTGGCCACGACCACGCGGACGTCGATCTTGAGGATCTCGATGCCGACCAGGGAGACTCGTATGAACGCGTCGATGACGAGTCCCCTGTCGAGTACCAGCTCGAGCACGTCGTAGAGGCCGCTGCTGCCGCCTCCGCCGCCGCTCTGCTGTGCCGGGACAACGGTCATGCCTGCCGTTCCTCCTTGTCTGGGGTTGGTCTTGCGGGCGCGGGCGGGCGGCCTAGCGGCCGCCGGGCCGATGTGCGTCGGACCGTCCACGCTCGTAGCGGCGGACGCGCCGGTAGCCGGTGAGCTGCCCCTCGTGGTCGAGTTCGACCTGGTAGCTCGCCAGCAGGCTCATCGTGTCGGGAACGCGGGTCAGTTCCAGGACCTCGATCTCGAGGCTCCAGCCGTCCTCCGTCTGTTCGAAGGACGACACCGACTCGGCGTTCATACCGGTGAGCTCCGCCAGCTGGCTCCGTGCCTGACGCAGTACCTCCATCGCGGCCGGCCCTCCGCCCTTCCCGCCCGTCTGCCGTCTGGATGACTTGGGTGTGTTCTGTGAATCATTCATGGCGCCTCCTACGCCGAGTGGCCTGCAAGGCGCCGATCAAACCCCTGGCCGCTTCTTCGGTCACTCGGTGCGTCGTTTTCCTCAGCCGCGCAGCGCTTCGAGCCTGCGCCGGGCCGGCCCCAGGGTGCGGCCGCGGCCCATCAGCCCGGCCCAGGGGTCGGTGCGTGCCTGGTCCACGGCGTCGGCGATGGTCCAGCGCCGGGCGTCGAGGTCCGGGGCGTCCAGCCCGTCCCAGGTCAGCGGCGTGGCCACGGGGGCGCCGGGCTTGGCGCGCACGGTGTAGGGCACGACCGCGGTCTGGGCGTAGGCGTTGCGCTGCACGTCGAGGTAGAGGCGGTCGCCGCGGTCCTTCTTGCGGGCGGCGGTGGTCAGCCGGTCCGGGTGGGCGTCGGCGAGCGTGTCGGCGACGCCCCGAGCGAAGGCGCGCACCTCGTCGAAGTCGTCCTGCGCCTTCAGCGGTACGACGACGTGCAGTCCGCGCGAGCCGGTGGTCATCAGCGCCGACGGCAGCTTCAGGGTGTCGAGCAGTTCGCCGAGCAGGACGGCCGCCTCGCGGACCTGCCCGAAGTCGTCCTCGGCCGGGTCGAGGTCGAAGACCAGCCGGTCGGGCCGGTCGATGCTGCCGGTGCGGGAGAGCCAGCGGTGCAATGTGAGGCTGGCCTGGTCCGTGAGGTACACGAGGGTCGCGATGTCGTCGCAGACCGTGTGGCAGACGGTGCCGTCCTCCTTGGGCAGCTCGACGCGGGTGATCCAGTCCGGGTAGTGCTCGGGGGTGTTCTTCTGCATGAACCGCGGCCCGTCGATCCCGTCGGGGTGCCGCTCCAGCATCAGCGGGCGGCCGCGCAGATGCGGCAGCATGAAGGGGGCGACGGACCGGTAGTACGCCACGAGATCGCCTTTGGTGTACTCCTTCGCGCCTGAGCCGCCCGGAAAGAGCACCTTGTCGACCCGCTTGACCTCGACGGTACGGCGGCCCGCGCGCACCTGTTTCGTGGCGTCGCCGTCGGTCACCGTACGACCGCCTCCTCCACCAGCAGCTTGCCGGCGGCGGCGATGCCCATGGCGTCGATGCCCGCGGCGTGCAGCTGCTCGTCCGGGGAGGCCGAGCCCGGCATCATGCGCACCGCGAGCCGCACCAGACGGGGCACCGGGCGCCCGTCTGCGAACGCGTCGAGCACGGCGTCGCCGATGCCGCCCTCCTCGTGGTGGTCCTCCACGGTGAGCAGGCAGCCGGTTTCCTCGGCGGCCCGGCGCAGGGTGTCCCGGTCTACGGGCTTGACCGAGTACAGGTCGATGACCCGGATCCGGATGCCCTCGCGCTCCAGGGAGTCGGCGGCGGCGAGCGCCTCGTGCACGGTGACGCCGGCCGCGACGACGGTCAGCCGGTCGTGCTCGCTGGAGCGCAGCACCTTGCTGCCGCCGACCGGGAACTCCTCGTCGGGGCCGTAGATCACCGGTCCTGCGCCGCGCGAGGTGCGCAGATAGCGGACGCCGTCCAGGCCGGCCATCCCCGCGACGAGCTTCGCGGTCTGGTTGGCGTCGCAGGGGTACAGCACGGTCGAGCCGTGCACGGCCCGCATCATCGCCAGGTCCTCCAGGCCCATCTGGCTCGGCCCGTCCTGCCCGATGGCGACGCCGGCGTGCGAGCCGACGAGATTGATGCCGACCCCGCTGACCGAGGCCATGCGCACGAAGTCGTAGGCGCGGGTCAGGAAGGCGGCGAAGGTGGAGGCGTACGGCACCCAGCCGCGGGTGGCCAGCCCCACCGCGGCGGCGACCATCTGCTGCTCGGCGATGTAGCACTCGAAGAACCGCTCGGGGTGTTCCTTGGCGAAGAACTCCGCCCGTGTGGAGTCGCTGACCTCGCCGTCCAGGGCGACGACGTCCCCGCGCCCGCTGCCGAGGGCGGCGAGCGCCTTGCCGTAGGCGTCGCGGGTGGCGGCCTCGTCCCCCTTGTCCCAGCGGGGCAGTTCGAGGTTGCCGGAGGTCACGGCGTGCAGCATGCGGGTCGCGTGCGGTTCGTGGACCTGGATGCGCAGGTCGCGCGGGCCGCCGAGTTCGGCGACGGCCTCGTCGGCGTCGGGCAGCGGCTTGCCGTGCAGTCCCTCACGGTCCTGGACGCTCGCGACGCCCTTGCCCTTGAGGGTGCGGGCGAGGATGACGGTGGGCTGCCCGGTGGTGGACCGGGCCTCCCCGTAGGCGCGGTCGACGGCGTCGACGTCATGCCCGTCGACCTCGACGGTGTGCCAGCCGAACGCCTGGAAGCGGCGGGCGTAGGCGTCCAGGTCGTGCCCGTGCCGGGTCGGGCCGCGCTGGCCCAGCCGGTTCACGTCGACGATGGCGGTGAGGTTGTCCAGGTTCTCGTACGCCGCGTGCTCGGCGGCCTCCCACACCGAACCCTCGGCGAGCTCGCTGTCGCCGCACAGCACCCACACCCGGTACCCGGTCCGGTCCAGCCGCTGCCCGGCCAGCGCGATCCCGACCCCGATGGGCAGCCCCTGCCCGAGCGAGCCGGACGCCGTCTCCACCCACGGCACCCGCCGCGGGGTGGGGTGCCCCTCGAGCCGGCTGCCGAGCTTGCGGAAGGTGAGCAGTTCGCCGTCCTCGATGGCGCCGGCGGCCTTGTAGGCGGAGTACAGCAGCGGCGTGGCGTGTCCCTTGGACAGCACGAACCGGTCGTTGCCCGGGTGGGCGGGGCGCTCGAAGTCGTAGCGCAGGTGGTTCGCGAGGAGGACGGCCATCAGATCGGCGGCGGACATCGACGACGTCGGATGCCCTGACCCCGCGGCAGCGGCGGCCCGCACACTGTCCACCCGCAACTGCTGGGCGAGCTCGGTGAGTTCGTCGGTGTTCATGAGTCTCCTTCCGTGGGCTTGGGAGAGGCGGGTTCGGGTGCCGAGGACTGGTCCGGATGCGGCCTGTGCACCGCCGGGGCGTCGGAGGGCGGCCCGGCGGCGGCCCGGGTGTGGGGGCGCAGCACGGGGCCGGGAGGTTCGGAGTGCTTGGCGGCGTCGGGGTCCTGGACCGGGTCGGGCTGGTTCCTGTCGGCGGTTTCTCCACCGGGCTGGTCCTTGGCGGTCTCCCCACCCGGCCGGCCCTTGGCGTGATCCCTGTCGGAGTCGGACTCCCCGGCGGCCGCCGCGCCGTCCTGCGGATCCGGCGCACCCGGTGCCCGGACGAGTTCCGGCGAAGCCGTGTCGAGCGGTACCGACCACGACCGTACGAGGCCCAGTTGCACGGCCTGGCGTGGCAGCGCGGCGTCCAGGAGCCAGTCGGCGGCGACTCGGACGCGGTTGCCGGGCATCGCGGCCAGGTGGTAGCCGCGGGTGACCGCGCCCGCCGCCACGCCGGACAGCGGGATGCCGAGCGGATTGGCGGCAGCCTTGACGCCGCCCAGGTCGACGACGAAGCCCAGGTCGCGGTGCCGGTAGGCGCGCCGCTCCCCCAGGCCCAGGGAAGCGGCGACGTTCTGCGCCACGGCCTTGCCCTGCCGCCAGGCGTGCTGCGCCGTCATCGGCGTGTACTCGCCGGGCTTCTCCAGATCGGGCACGGCGGCCGCGTCCCCGGCGGCGAACAGCCCCGGCCGGCCCGGCACCTGAAGGTACGGGTCGACCAGCAGCCGCCCCCGCTCCAACGGCAGTTCCAGGGACTCGGCGAGCGGATCGGGCCGTACGCCGACACACCACACCAGCGTGCGGGTGTCGACGAACTCGCCGTCGGTCAGCAGCACGCCCCGGTGCGTGGCCTCCTTCACGGAGGTCCCCATCCGCACGTCGACGCCCCGCTGCCGCAGCACCCGGTCGGCCGTGCGCGACAGCCTCTCGTCCAGCTCGGGCAGGACGCGCTCGGCGATGTCGAGCAGCATCCAGCGGGGCCGCAGGCCCGACCGCAGCGGGTGTTTGCGCACCTGGGCGTCGGTGAAGAGCTTGCCCTGCGCGGCGACCTCGGTCCCGGTGTATCCGGCGCCGACCACGACGAACGTGCAGCGCGCCGAGCAGGTCTCGGGGTCGTCGGCCGCGGCGGCCAGCTCCATCTGCCGGGTCACGTGGTCCCGTAGGTACAGCGCCTCGGGCAGGCTGCGGAAGCCGTGCGCGTGCTCGGCGACGCCGGGGATGGGCAGCAGCTTGTTGACGCTGCCCGCGGCGAGGATCAGCCGGTCGTAGGGCAGGGTGCCGGTGTCGCCCTCGGGGCCGGTGTAGTGCACGGTCTGCCCGTCGAGGTCGATGGAGCCGGCCTCGCCCAGCACCAGCCGTACGTGCGGCAGGGTGCCGGAGAGGGAGACGGTGACCCGGCGGGGTTCCAGGATGCCGGCGGCGACCTGGGGCAGCAGGGGCAGATACAGGAAGTAGTCGGTCGGGTTCAGCAGGGTGATGTCAGCCTTGTGCCGGGTGAGCCGGGACAAGGTGCGGGCCGCCCGGAATCCGGCGAATCCGGCGCCGACGATCACGATGCGGGGTCGACTCACGTTGGGCCTCCGACGCTGTCGCGTACCTCGGGAGCCTTCCGCGTCCCCCTGGTCAGGGCCCCCAAACGTGGCCGCGGCCCGCCACCGGCTTTCCGGCACGCCGAACCGGCCGGCCCGGGTTGCCGTCCGGACCTCCGGGTACCCGGTACGGCGACCCGCCACCGCCGAAGCGGCCCTTCCGGAGGTGTCCCCCATGCCCCAGCACGGCTGCTCCCTTCGTGTCGCCGGTGACCGGCGCGCCGCGGCGGCGACGAGGGGCGGGCTTGCGTCATGAAGCTCCATCTGCCCGTCGTCTCCGTCTACACGGTGCCCACCGACGCCCCCGAGGCGGACGGCACCCTGAGCTGGAACTCGACGACCGTGGTGATCGCCGAGGTCACGGCGGGCGAGGCGACCGGCACGGGGTGGACGTACGGCCCGGCGGCGGTCGGCGACTTCCTGCGCGATCATCTGGCGCCGCTGGTGGAGGGCCGCGACGCACTGGACATCCCGGCCGCGCACGAGACGATGGTCCGCGCGGTCCGCGACGCCGGCCGGCCGGGCGTCGCCGCGTGCGCGATCTCCGCGCTGGACATCGCCCTGTGGGATCTCAAGGCCCGGCTGCTGGAACTGCCCCTCGCCCGGCTGCTGGGCGCCTGCCGCGAACGGGTTCCCGTCTACGGCAGCGGCGGCTTCACGACGTACCACGACAAGCATCAGGCCGCGCAGCTGAACGGCTGGGTGCACGGCCAGCACATCCCGCGCGTGAAGATCAAGATCGGTCAGGACCGGGGCGGCGCGGTGCTGCGCGACATGGCCCGGGTCCGGGCAGCCCGCCAAGTCATCGGCTCCGAGGCCGAGTTGTACGTGGACGCCAACGGCGCCTACACCCGCAAGCAGGCGATCCGGGTCGGCCACGCCCTCGCCGGGCACGGCGTCGGCTGGTTCGAGGAACCGGTGTCCTCGGACGACCTGGCCGGACTGCGGCTGATCCGCGACGCCCTGCCGTGCGATGTGACGGCCGGCGAGTACGGCTACGACCTGCCGTACTTCGCCCGCATGATCACGGCCGGCGCCGTCGACTGCCTCCAGATCGACGCCACCCGCTGTGGTGGCGTCACGGAGTTCCTGCGCGCCGCCGCCCTCGCCCAGGCCCACGGCCTGGAGGTCTCGGCCCACTGCGCACCGCACGCGCACGCCGCCGTGGCCGCCGCGCTCCCCAACCTGCGTCACATCGAGTGGTTCCACGACCACGTCCGGGTCGAGGACATGTTCTTCGACGGCGCTCTGAACCCCACGGGCGGCACGGTCGCCCCGGTGCAGGGTCTGGGGCACGGGCTGACGTTGCGGGCGGAGGAGGTCCAGGAGTACCGGGTCGGCTAGCCAGCTAGGGACGACGTACCGTCACCCGGCCACGGTTGCGGGACAGCCACTCCTGCGGGGCGAGTTGATGGCACTCCTCGTCGAACCGGCCGTGCGCACCGAAGTCCCGGCCGTGCGGCCCGTCCGCCGGGGTCCACAGATTGCCGGGTCCGGCCGGCTCGCCGTCGTCGTGCTGGGACGCGAAGCCGGTCCGCGCCAGATACGGGGGTCCAGCAGCCTGGGTACGACCGCGTCGGCGAGCAGCGTCGCCACGGTCGAACCGCCGACCCAGTACTCCCGGTGCCGGCCGTGTCCGGCCGCGTGCACGATCGCCCGCGCGGCCACCTCCGGCTGGTACACCGGCGCCACCGGCCGGGCGCGCCCGGCATCCGGTTCACCACCGGGTCGAACTGCGGGGTGTTGGCGGCCGGCAGTTGCACCATCATCAGCGGAATCCCGCGGTAGGCGAGCGCCGATCCGACCTGCACGACCGTGCCCCGGTCGCGCGGCAGCATGTGCCGCAGGGCGGCCCGGGTGCCGAACACATAGCCCAGATACCGCGCGCGGCGAAGGCCAGGGCCGTGGCCCGGCCCACGCCGCCGCTCGCCCCGGTCACGACCACGCCCTGCCATGGTTCGGCAGGGCCTGGTTCCACGGTCCGCGCGCGCCGCCTCACGCCCGGTGGCGCGGCTGCTCGGGGTCGATGCCGTCCGGGCGCGGCTTCCGCGTGCCGGCCGGGTCCGGGGTGCCCGCCTCCGGCGGTACGGGCGGCATCGGCGGGTAGGGCATGCCCTGCCCGCTCGGCGCGGCGGACGGGGCCGCGGCGCCCATGCGGCCGTGCGCGGCCTCGGTCGGTGCGCCCGGGTGCCGGGACACCGAGGGGCGGGCGGCGCCGCGCAGCACGTACGCGAGCGCGCCGAGGATCGCCGCGGTGATCAGAGCGGCGGCCCAGTTCGGCAGCCCGGCGGCGAGGCCGAGTCCCAGGGCGAGCGCGAGGGCCGCGCCCGCGTACAGGGCGACGGCGCCGGACGCGGCGTACAGCGTGGCACGGCGGCGCTGCCTGCGGGTCTGCTCGCGCAGTTCGTCCCGTATGGTCTCGCGCGCCACCTGCGCCAGTTCGTCGACCAGGTGCTTGTCCAGATGCTCAAGATGATCCAAGCGGTCCATGCGCGCCGAGTACCCGTACGGGCCTGCGCATAACGGGGAGTGAGGGGATCGCGTGAAACGATCTGCCCTGCCTGCCGGTGCCAACTAGGCTTTCCAGCATGGACATTCTGGGAGCCACGCTGCGCGTGTGCGTCGACGACCTGGAGGCCGCGGTCCCCTTCTACGAACGCCTCGCGGGCGGCACAGCCCTCCGCTTCGAACGCGGCGGCGTGCAGGTGGCGGCGATCGGATGCTTCCTGCTGATGAGCGGCCCGGAGGCCGAGTTGGAGGTGCTGCGCAAGGTCGCGGCGACGATCGCGGTGAAGGACGTCGAGGAGACGCACCAGGTGCTCAGTGAGCTGGGTGCGCGGATCATCGCCGGGCCGGTGCCGACGCCGGTGGGCCGCAACCTGATCGCGATGCACCCGGACGGGTCGATCTACGAGTACGTCGACCGTCAGTCCTGATCGAGGGCCGACACCACGATGTCGGTGAGCAGCGCCCCCGCCGTGCCCTCGGGGTCCAGATCGGGGTCGTAGATCGTGACGTTGAGCCCGACGCAGTGTCCCGAGCCGAGCAACGGCCTCAGCAGCGCGACGAGTTCGTCGGGCGTGAGGCCGTCGGGGTCGGGGCTGTCGACGGCGGGCATGACGGACGGGTCGAGGACGTCGGCGTCCAGATGGACCCAGAAGCCGTCCAGTTGCGGGATCTCGAAGGCCTGCCGGGTGACCGACGCGAGGGCTTCGGCGCCCCATTCCCGCAGGTCCCCGACGGTCACCACGGGAATCTTCAGGTCGGCGAGTTCGGCCCGCTCGTCCTCGAAGCAGTCCCGGATGCCGAAGTACCGCACGTCCTCGTCCCGCAGATAGGGCTTCAGCCCCTCCAGGTCGGTCAGCTGCTCCTGACCGCGCCCGGTGGCCAGGGCGACCTCCTCACCGCCGGCCGCGCCGACCCCGTCGGAGTTCCCCGGGTGCCGGAAGTCGGGCGAGGCGTCCACGACGGCCAGCCCGTACCGGCCGAGGCGACGCAGCGCGAGGGCGGCACCGAGGTTGATCGAGCAGTCGCCGCCCAGCACGAGCGGGAAGTCCCCGGCGCGCACATGGTGCTCGATCCGGTCGGCGAGCTTTCGGGTGTACCCGGCGATGGCGGCCGCGTTGAAGACGCCGTCGCCCTCCTGCCAGTCCCCCCGGTCGTAGCGCGGCGGCACCACCACCCCGCCCTCCAGCGCCCGCAGCCTCTGCACGATCCGCTGCTCGCGCAGCGCACCGGCGAGCTTGTGGCAGCCGGGCACGGTGCCGGGGGCGGGCGGGCGCAGGCCCAGGTTGGAGGGGGCGTCGAGCACCACGATGGTCCGCATGCGGCCCATCCTCTCCGACCGGGGGCCGGCCCTCAACTGCCCTTCGGCGGCGGCCCCTCAGGGGCGGGCGGACGACGGCTGCGCTTCACGGCACATCCGGTGGGGCGCTCCGCATCTCGGCGGTGATCGCCCACCGCTCGTGATCCCGCCAGGCCCCGTCGATGAAGAGCATGGCCGGCGAGAAGCCCTCCAGGCGGAAACCGCAGGCGCGGGCGAGGGCGATGGACGCGGTGTTCGCGGGCTGGACGTTGATCTCCAGACGGTGCAGTCGCATCGGTCCGAAGGCATGGCCGACCACGAGGTCGAGGCCCTCCCGCATCAGGCCGCGCCCGGCCGCGTGGGCGAAGGCGCCGTAGCCGAGGGCGCCGCTCCTGAAGGTGCCCTGGACGATGTTGTTGATGTTGATGAACCCGGCGATGCCACCGGCGTCGTCCTTCGCGCAGACCAGGAAGCCCGCCTTGGTGGCATCCTCGATCAGCCGCCCCGCGTAGGCGGCGTAGGCGGCCGGGCCGTCCGGCGGGAAGAGCCAGGGCTGGTGCAGCTCCTTGCTCTCCCGGGCGCGCGCGGTGAACTCGGCGGCGTCCTCGTGGGTGAAGTGGCGAAGGCCCACGTGGGGGCCTTCGGCGAGGTAGCGGGACGCGGGATGCGGCATTGGGCCAGCGTACGATCGGCTAGCGGCGCCGTCCCATGAAGTACGCCCCGCAGAGCGCACCGATCACGCCCATGCCCAGCAGGGCCACCCACAGCGGCATCGTCACCTCGGGGATCAACAGCCGGATCTCCGTCTTGCGGGTGTTCTCGAAGATGAAGATCAGGGACAGGGCGACGAGCACGAGCACGGTGATCCGGGCGGGGGTCATCGCCTCGCCCAGCCGTCCTCGCCGCCCGCCGGCCCTGCCGCGGCGCTCCGACGTCTTCGTGCTCATACCACCCAGCATGCTCCCGAAGACGCGATCACGCACGGTGAGCACCAGCCCGAGCGCTCAGTCGACCACCGGCAGCCGGATCACCCCCGTGTCGCCGGGAGCGCTGACCACGGTCACCGGCTTGATCCCCCGGTTCCCGAAGTACGCGTCGTCACTCGCCGCGATCACGAAGCGCAGCCGGTGCCCCTTCTCGTACCGGTGCACGATCCCCGGCAGGGTCACGGTGAAGCTCCGGGTCACGTCGGGCACCCGCACCGGCGCGACCAGCCGGTGCACCAGCGTCCGCGTGCCGTCCGGCGCGACGTCGTACAGCTTGGCGAACAGCACGAGCTTGTCGGCGGCGTCCCCGGAGTGCTGGGTCCGCTCGGCCTTCGGGGAGACGACCTTCAGCGTGGCCCGGGGTGCGCCGACGACGTCGGTGGTGCGGGTGAGCGGCTCGCTGGTCCAGCCGAGGTAGGTGCCCGGGGTGTCGTACGGCGCCGGGTCCGGGAGGCCGATGAGTCCGGCGAGCGAGCTCTCCGAGTGGCTGGTGGGGACGAGCCAGTTGGTGTAGGTACGGCTGCCGCGCTTCACCTTGGCGCGGTTGTCGACGAGCTTGCCGTCGCCGGAGAGGTACAGGGTCCGGCTGGGGCCGGGGACGCGGTCGGCGGTGGCGTAGGTGTGGTTCGGGTCGGTGATCCAGTCGCGGTAGTAGGCGAAGGCCGGTCCGGTGTCGACGGGGTTCTTGCGCAGATAGCGGTCGAACCAGCCGAGGATGCGGCGGCCGACGTAGCTGGTCTCCAGGTTTCCCTGGCCGAGGTTGAGTTCGCCGGAGGCGGGGTCGCTGAGCCCGCCGCTGTGACCCCAGGACTGCCAGATCAGGTTGGTCGGGGTGCCCTGGGCCTTGAGCGTCTGGTACGTCGCCGTGGCCTCGTTGAGGTTGAAGAGGCTGTCCGCCTGGCCCTGGACGAGGAGGGTGGGGGCCTTGACGCGGTGCAGGTAGGACACCGGCGAGACGCTGCGGGCGTAGGCGAGCAGCTCGGCCGTCTGACGCGCCGGGTAGCGGCCGGAGTTGAGGGTGCGGATGGTGTCGCAGGCGTTGGTGACGAAGTGCAGACAGGCGAGGGAGTTGATGCGGGAGGGGTCGAGGTCGGGCTCCAGCAGGGGCTGGCCCTCGCCGATGAGGTAGAAGCCGTTGGCCCACTGCCATTTGAAGGCGCCGGGGACGTTGCCGCTGCCCACGGCGTTGTTCGGGTCGAGGGAGTAGGCGAGGTCGTTCCAGGTGATCAGCGGCACGAGGGCGTCCACGCGCCGGTCGACGGCGGCCGTGGCCAGCTGGACGGCCCCGCCGTAGGAGCCGCCCACCATGCCGACACGTGGGTCGCCGGGGGCGTCGAGGGTGACGAAGTCGGCCTTGGTGCCGTCGTCGGCCGGGCGCCCGCCGCCCAGGAAGTCGATCAGCCCTGAGGCGGCGACCCCGTCGATGGCGGGGTCGTCCAGCGAGATCAGACAGCCGGACCGGCCGAAGCCGAGCCCGGAGTAGACGAGGGAGACATAGCCGCGCTCGGCGAAGGCCTTGCCGATGGCGTCGGTCGAGCCGTCGGACTTGCTGCCGCCGAAGCCGTTGGTGGCGACGACGGCGGGCGCGGGGTGGGCACGGTCGACACCGGCGGGCCGGTACAGATCGGCGTCGACGGTGCAGGTGCGGCCGCCCGCCTGGACGGTGAACTTCAGGGCGGTGACGGTGTACTGGCCGGTCGCGGCGACGGCGGCCGGTGCGGTGAGTGCGAGGGGTGCGGTGAGGGTGGCGCCGAGGGCGAGTGCGAGCGGAGCTCGATATCTGGGCACACGACGGGACACGGAGACCTCCACACTGAGGCACGCTGGGGATGCCCTGCTTACCGACCAGTAAGTACTGGCCGGTTGTCATGGTGTGACACGTGTCAGGCGGGGTCAATCGCCGTGACGGAGGTTTCTTGACGGAGATTCAGTGAACGGCGCTCAGCGCAGCGCGGGCTCGTCGAGCGTCAACGTGCCCGCGTCGGCGTCGAGTTCGGCACTCACGCCGAAGGGAATCGTCAGCGCACCCTCACAGTGCCCGAACCCGAACTCCTCCACAACGGGCACACCGAGGCCACCCAGTCGGTCGAGGAACAGCGCACGCAGGCGCTCGTACGGCCCGCACTCCTGCCAGGAGCCGAGCAGCACGCCGCGCACGCCGTCGAGCACGCCGGCGCGCAGCAGCTGGGTGAGACAGCGGTCGAGCCGGTAGGTCTCCTCGCCCACGTCTTCAAGGCAGAGCAGTCCGCCGGCCGCGGAGGTCCGGGCTCCCGGGGTGCCCGCCTCGGCGGCGAGCAGGGTGAGGCAGCCGCCGAGGGTGACCCCGCGGGCCCGGCCCGGGACCAGTGCGGCGCCGGTGGAGGTGATGACCCGCACCGACTCCGGCTCGAACAGCGTGGCCCTCAGATGCTCCTGCGCCCGCGCGTTCTTGACGAAGTCGACGCCGGCCGCCATCGGCCCGTGGAGCGTGGCCAGGCCCAGCCGGCCGGCGAACGCCTCGTGCAGCACGGTGATGTCGCTGAAGCCGACGAACGCCTTCGGCCCGGCCGCGGCCATCGCGTCCCAGTCCAGCAGGTCGACCATCCGCTGCACGCCGTAGCCGCCCCGGGCGCACAGCACGGCGTCCACGGCCGGGTCGCACCAGGCGTTCTGGAGGTCGGCGGCCCGGTCGGCGTCCGTACCGGCGAGGTAGCCGAACGCGCCGTGCCGGTCCAGCACATGGGGCGCCACCACCGGGTCGAGGTCCCACCCGCGCAGCACGTCGAGGCCGGCCTGGAGCCGCTCCTCGGGCACCGGCCCGCTGGGCGCGACGACCGCCACCCGGGCGCCGGGGGCCAGCCGGGTGGGCCGCGCCAAGGGCCCTGCGGGTCGGTTCACTTGGCGAGCTCCAGGTGCGGGATGCCGGGCGGGTTCAGGCCGAACACCTGGGCGTACAGGGAGAGTTCGGATTCCAGTACCCGGACCGTCGTCTCGGCCCGCCGGAATCCGTGCCCCTCCCCCTCGAAGGCGATGTAGGCGTGCGGCACCCGGCGCCCCGCCAACCGGGCCAGGAACCGCTCGCACTGGGCGGGCGGGCAGATCACGTCGTCCAGGCCCTGCAACAGCAGGAACGGCACGGTGAGACGGTCGGCGTGCGCCGCGGGCGAGCGTTCGGCGTAGCGCGCCGGCACCTCGTCGAGGGGGCCGACCAGCGACTCCAGGTACCGCGACTCGAAGTCATGGGTCTCGCCCGTGCCCCAGCCGGTCAGGTCGAGGATCGGGTAGAGGATCGTGCCGCAGGCGAAGACGTCGGTGGTGGTGAGCGAGGCGGCGGTGGTCCAGCCGCCGGCGCTGCCGCCCCGTACGGCGAGCCGGCTCCGGTCGGCGGTGCCCTCGTCGGCGAGGGCGAGCGCGACGGCCGCGCAGTCCTCGACGTCGACCACGCCCCACTGCTCGCGCAGCCGGTCGCGGTACTCCCGCCCGTACCCGCTGGAGCCGCCGTAGTTGACCTCGGCGACGCCGATGCCGCGCGAGGTGAAGTAGGCGATGGCCAGGTCGAGCACGAGGGGCGCCCGGTCGGTGGGGCCGCCGTGCGCCCAAATGACGTACGGCGGCGGGGTGTCGGCGGGGGCGACGCAACCGGGGTGGTGCGGCGGGTAGATGTGCGCGTGGATGTCGTCGCCGGCGGGACCGGTGAAGGTGCGGATCTGCGGCTCGGGGTAGTAGGCGGGGTCCACCGCGTCGTCGTGCGCGGCCCCGACCACCCGGGACCGTCCGGTGCAGGTGTCCAGCTCGACCACCTCGTAGGCGCTGCGCGGACTCGCGCCGACGGCGATCACCCGGTCGCCGTGCACCGCGAGCGTGGGCGCGAACTCGGTCCAGGGGCCGGCCGCGTCGACGATCTCGCCGGTCTCGGGGTCGAGGATCCCGAGGGCCGTCGAGCCGCGGCCGTGCACCACCGCCACGAGTCCGCTCGCCAGCGGGGCGAACCAGCGCAGCCCCAGTTTCCACAGCGGGCCGCCGAACTCCTCCTCGCGCGGGCAGAGGGGTTCGCCGTCCCGGTACAGGTTCCACCAGCCGCCGCGGTCGCTGGTGTACAGCAGCCGGCCGTCGGCCGACCAGTCGACCTGGGCGATCGACTCCCGCGGCCCACCGGCGACGATCCGCCGGCCGGCCAGGCTGCCGTCGGCGCCGACATCGGCGACCAGCAGTTCCGTGCCGTCCCACGGCATCCGGGGATGGTCCCAGGCGAGCCATGCCGCGCGCCGTCCGTCCGGCGAGATCCGCGCCCCGGTGACGAACCGGTACCGGTCGTCGGTGAGTTCGCGTACGGCGTCCCGGTCCTCGGCCGCCGAGCCGTCCAGCGGGACCGCGGCCAGGACGCGCCGCACATCCGTCGGCCCCTCCCCCGTGAACTCCTCCAGCACGCACCACACTTCACCGAGGTCGAGCCGCAACTGCGGCTCCACCCAGCGCAGTCCGCCGCCCACCTCGGACACGGGAGTGAGCGGACGCGGCTCGCCGCCCTCCTCGTACCGGTGCAGGCGCTGATCGGCGAAGTCGACGAAGACGACGAGCGGGCGGCCGTCGACCATCGCACCGGCCCACGGCTGCCCGCCGTACTCGACGACCCGGCTGCGCACGTTCCACGGCGGGGGCAGGACGGACTCCTCGGTGCCGTCGGCGCCGCGCCGTACCAGCGTGCGCCGTCCGGCCTCCGTGGGCCGCGGCTCGATCCACCACGCCTCGTCACCCACGAACCCGACGTACTCGGGCCGCCCGTCGTGCGCCGCGGCGACGGCGGCGTCGATGGGCGAGGGCCAGGAACCGTACGCCAGCGTCCGCACTGTCTCCCCCACTCCGGTCAGGCCGTGCGCAGAAAGCGGTCGAGTACCCGCACACCGAAGTGCAGTGCCTCGACCGGCACCCGTTCGTCGACGCCGTGGAACATGGCCCCGTAGTCGTAGCCCTCCGGCAGCCGCAGCGGTGAGAAGCCGTAACCGGTGATGCCGAGCCGCGAGAACTGCTTGGCGTCGGTGCCGCCGGGCATGCAGTACGGCACCGTGTGCCCCTCGGGCGCGAACTCCTCGACGGCGGCGCGCATCTTTGCGTACGTCGGCGAGTCGAGCGGTGACTGGAGGGCCACTTCGCGGTGGTGGAACTCCCAGTCGACGTCCGGGCCGGTCAGTTCGTCGATGGTCGCGCGGAACTCGTCCTCGAAGCCGGGCAGGAACCGGCCGTCGACGTGGGCCACGGCCTCCCCCGGGATCACGTTGACCTTGTAACCGGCGTCCAGCATGGTCGGGTTGGCGCTGTTGCGGACGGTGGCCTCCACGAGCTTGGCCGCCGGGCCGAGCTTCTCCAGCAGTCCGTCCACGTCGTCGAGGTCGGCGTCGAGGCCGTGCAGCGCGGCGAGTTCGACGAGGGCGGCGCGGACCGTGGGGGTCAGGCGGACCGGCCACTCGTGGGCGCCGATCCGGGTGACGGCGGCGGCGATGCGGGTCACCGCGTTCTCCCGGTTGGGCCGGGAGCCGTGCGCGGCCCGCCCGCGTGCCGTGAGCTTCAGCCAGCCGGTGCCGCGCTCTCCGGCCGCGAGGGGGTAGATCTGCCGCCCGCTGCCGTCGTGGACGGTGAACGCGCCCGACTCGCCGATGCCCTCGGTGCAGCCCTCGAACAGCGCGGCGTGCCGGTCCGCGAGAAAGCCGGAGCCGTCCGCGGCGCTCGCCTCCTCGTCGGCGGTGAACGCGATCACGACGTCCCGGCGGGGCCGTAGGCCCTCGCGCGCCCAGGCCCGCACGACGGAGAGGATCATCGCGTCCATGTTCTTCATGTCGACGGCGCCCCGGCCCCACACGACGCCGTCGCGGATCTCCCCGGAGAAGGGGTGCACGCTCCACTCGTCAGCCCACGCGGGCACCACGTCCAGATGACCATGGACGAGCAGCGCGTCCGCCGAGGGGTCGGTTCCCTCGACGCGGGCGACCACGTTCGTGCGGCCCTTGACGCGCTCCAGCAGGGTGGGCTCCAGGCCCGCCTCCGCCAGCCGCGCGGCGGCGTACTCGGCGGCGGGGCGCTCCTGGCAGTCGCCGCCCCCGCGATTGGTCGTGTCGATGCGAATGAGGTCGGAAGTGAACGTAACGACCTCGTCCAGCGCCTGCCCGTCAGCCATACTGCTCCTCCACCGCGGCCGAGACGATCGTGGTGACCGCCTTGAAGGTACGGATTCCCTCGTACATACGCTCGCTGGTGTACGCCACCTTTCGCTCGCCGATACGTTCGACGCCCGGGACGACGGTGGCGGCCATCGCGAGGTGCTCGGCGTCGAACTCCACGGCCACGGTGAACGGGCCACCGTGTACCGGCTGCTGACGGACCGCCAGCCCGGCCGCCTCCTTCGCCGCCGCGCGGATGTCGGCGGCGGTCCTGGCCGGCGTACGGCACACGGCGGCGTACCGCGAGACATGGTCCTTGACAGCGACCTTCAGTGCCTCGGGCGCATATCCCAGCGCGTCCTCGCAGGCCACGTCGTCGCCGGTGACGAGGACGACGGGCACGCCGTACTCCGCGACGACGTGCGCGTTGAGCAGCCCCTCGCTCGCCCGTACGTCGTTCAGCCACACCCCTGTGATCGAGTTCGCCAGGTAGGTGTGGGCGAGGACACCTTCCATGCCGGCGCCGGCGTGGTAGCCGACGAACGCGATGCCGTCCACGTCGCCGTGCTGGACGCCCTCGACCATGGACAGCGACTTGTGCCGGCCGGTGAGCATCTCGGCCCGCTCGTCGAGCCGTTCGAGCAGCAGATTGCGCATGGTCCAGTGCGCCTCATTGATGACGACGTCGTCGGCGCCGCCGTCGAAGAATCCCCTTACCGCGGCATTGACGTCCGAGGTGAACATCCCCCGGCACCGCTCCCACTGCGGCGTGCCGGGCAGAACGTCCGCCGGCCAGGTCACACCGGTGGCGCCCTCCATGTCGGCGCTGATGAGGATCTTCATGCTCCGTCACGTTACGCGCCCGCGCCGGAACCCGCCACGAAGCGGACGAACGCCGCTTTCACGCCGCCGAGGCGTGCTTGTCAGCCACTGTGTCCGGGCACTACTGTCACCACGCCTTGGTGAACGGGAAATCCGGTGTGATGCCGGTGCGGCCCTCGCCACTGTGAATCGGGAAGTCCGGCTCCAGCCCGCACGGGCAAGCCACTGGGTCCTCGGACCCGGGAAGGCGGAGCACGGGCGTGTGGTACCCGTCAGCCAGGAGACCGGCCAAGGCGCGTCAACCATCCACGAGGTGCTGGAGAGGGTCTGCTGAGCCATGCACATAGCCGAGGGTTTCCTCCCGCCGGCGCACGCGGTCGCCTGGGGCGTCGCGTCCGCTCCGTTCGTCGTCCACGGAGTCCGTTCACTCACCCGTGAGGTCAGGGAGCACCCCGAGAGCACGCTGCTCCTCGGCGCCTCCGGAGCCTTCACGTTCGTCCTGTCCGCCCTGAAGCTGCCGTCGGTGACCGGCAGCTGCTCGCATCCCACCGGCACCGGACTGGGCGCCATCCTCTTCCGGCCGCCGATCATGGCGGTCCTGGGCACCATCACCCTGCTCTTCCAGGCGCTGCTGCTCGCGCACGGCGGCCTGACCACGCTCGGCGCCAACGTCTTCTCGATGGCGATCGTCGGACCCTGGGCCGGGTACGCGATCTACAAACTGCTGCGGCGCTACGACGTGCCACTGATGGTCGCCGTGTTCTTCGGGGCGTTCGTCGCCGACCTGTCCACCTACTGCGTGACCAGCGTCCAGCTGGCGCTCGCCTTCCCCGACCCGAGCAGCGGCTTCCTCGGCGCGCTCGGCAAGTTCGGCTCCATCTTCGCCGTCACCCAGATCCCGCTCGCGGTGAGCGAGGGCCTGCTCACGGTGCTCGTGATGCGGCTGCTGGTGCAGTCCAGCAAGGGCGAACTGACCCGGCTGGGCGTGCTCCTCGCCGGCAAGCGGACCCGCACCGAGACGGAGGCCGTGGCCCGATGAAGAAGAACACGAAGATCAACCTTCTGCTGCTGCTCGTGGTGGCCGCGCTGGCCGTGCTGCCCCTGGCACTCGGTCTCGGCGACCACAAGGAGGAGCCGTTCGCGGGCGCCGACGCCGAGGCGGAGACCGCGATCACCGAGATCGAGCCGGACTACGAGCCCTGGTTCACACCGCTGTACGAGCCGCCTTCCGGCGAGATCGAGTCGGCGCTGTTCGCGGTCCAGGCGGCCCTCGGCGCCGGTGTTCTCGCCTACTACTTCGGGCTGCACCGGGGACGGCGGCAGGGCGAGGAGCGGGCGCTGGAGCAGGCACCGGCCGGCGAGGAGCCGAAGGCCGACAAGGTCTGACGCATCATGCTGCCGATCGACGCGGCGGCGCACAGCAGTCGCTGGCGCCGCCGTCACCCCGTGGACAAGGCCGTGCTCGGGCTCGGTCTCACCGTCCTCGCGATCTCGCTGCCGCCCTGGCCGGGCGCCGCGCTGGTCCTGGTCACCGCGCTCGCGGTGCTGCTGGGCCCGGCGGGCGTTCCCGCGCGCCGGCTGTGGCGCGCCTACCGGGTGCCGCTCGGTTTCTGCGTGACCGGCGCGGCCACCCTGCTGGTCCAGGTCGGCGGCCCGGAGGGCTTCGTGTCCCTCGCCGACGACGGTGGGCTGCGGGCCGGGGAACTGCTGCTGCGGACCTCGGCCGCCTCCCTCGGCGTGCTGCTGTTCGCGTTCACCACGCCGATGTCCGACCTGCTCCCCCGGCTGGTGAAGGCGGGGGTGCCCGCACCCGTGGTCGACGTCGCCCTCGTGACGTACCGCATGAGCTTCCTGCTCCTCGACTCGGTGCGGCGCATCCGGGAGGCCCAGGCCGCGCGCCTCGGGCACACCGGCCGGGCCGCCGAGTGGCGCTCGCTCGCCGGGCTCGGCGCCACTGCCTTCGTGCGGGCGTTCGACCGGGCCACCCGGCTCCAGGCCGGGCTCGCCGGGCGCGGCTACGACGGCACGCTGCGCGTCCTGGTGCCGCGGGCCCGGGTCTCCGTCCCCTTCACGGCCGCCAGTTGCGTGCTGCTCGCGGCGCTGGTCGCCCTCACTCTCGTACTGGAGAAGGCCCTGCCATGAGCGAGCCCACCGCCCTGGTCGCCCTGCGAGGCGCCTCCTACGCCTACGAGGACGGCCCCGTCGTACTCAGCGGCCTCGACTTCGACGTGTCCGAGGGGCGCGCGCTGGCGCTGCTGGGCCGCAACGGCAGTGGCAAGACCACGCTGATGCGGCTGCTCAGCGGCGGGCTCCGGCCGCACGCGGGCCGGTTGACGGTGGAGGGTGCGCCGGTCACGTACCACCGCAAGGGGCTGACCCGGCTCAGGACGACCGTCCAGCTGGTGGTGCAGGACCCCGACGACCAGCTGTTCGCCGCGTCCGTCGCCCAGGACGTCTCCTTCGGCCCGCTGAACCTGGGTCTGCCCGACGCCGAGGTACGGGCACGGGTCGACGAGGCGCTCGCCGCCCTGGACATCAGCGCGCTGGCCGACCGGCCCACGCATCTGCTGTCGTACGGGCAGCGCAAGCGCACCGCCATCGCCGGGGCGGTCGCCATGCGTCCGCGCGTGCTGATCCTCGACGAACCGACCGCCGGGCTCGACCCCGACGGCCAGGAGCGCCTGCTCGCCACCCTCGACCAGCTGCGCGCGGGCGGCACGACGGTGGTGATGGCCACCCATGACGTCGACCTCGCCCTGCGGTGGGCCGACGACGCGGCGCTGCTGACCCCGTCCGGCGTGCGCACCGGTCCGGCGCCGGCGATGCTGGCCCGCACCGACCTCCTCCGGCAGGCCGGCCTGCGGCTGCCCTGGGGCGTGGCGGCGACCCGGCTGCTGCGCGCACAGGGGCTGCTGGACGACACGGCGCCCGGTCCACGCGACGCGGAGGAGCTCGCGGCCCTGACGCCGGCGCACACCACGCGCGCGCTCCCGGCCGACGGCTGAGACGGGTCGCCGTTGGGCACACGGGTGATGTCTTCCGCGACCGCGCAGCAAAGGCGGGGCGGTCCACACGGTTGCCTGTTTCATGAGGTCACGAGCGACCGAAGTGAGGCAGCATGGCCGACGGCACCATGGACACCCGCCCGCCCGAAGGGCTGAAGGCCGACGCGATCGGGTTCCTCGACGCACTCGTGATCGGCCTCAACGCCACCTCGCCCGCGTACTCGCTGGCCGCGGCCATCGGACCGGTCGTTGCCCTGGTGGGCGTCTACGCACCGGGCGTCATGCTCGCGTCCTTCGTCCCGATGCTGCTGATCGCGTCGGCGTTCTACTACCTCAACAAGGTCGACCAGGACTGCGGGACGACCTTCTCGTGGGTCACCCGGGCGATGGGCCCGTGGGCGGGCTGGCTCGGCGGGTGGGCCATCGCGATGACCGGCGTCCTGGTCGTCGGCTCGCTGGCGGACGTGGCGGTGACCTTCTTCCTGCTCGCCGTCGGGCTCGACAGCTGGGTGGACAACGAATTCGTCCGCCAGCTGCTGACGGTGCTGGTCATCCTGGTGATGACGGCGGTGTGTGTCATCGGCACCGAGGTGTCGGCCCGGGTGCAGAACACCCTCATCCTCGCGCAGGTCGCCTGTCTGCTGGCGTTCGCCGTGGTGGCGCTCTACCGGGTCTACGCCGACACCGGCACCCTCGACTCCGTCGATCCGGAGATCGGCTGGCTCGACCCCTTCGGCGCGGGAGGCGCCGAGCTGACGGCGGGTCTGCTGCTGGGCGTGTTCATCTACTGGGGCTGGGAATCGGCGGTCAACCTCACCGAGGAGGTCGAGAACTCGGCCACCGCTCCCGGCGAGGCGGGCGTCTGGTCGACGGTCATCCTGCTGGTGACCTATGTGTCGGTCGCGATCGCGGTGGTGGCCTACGCCGGGCCGGCGTTCCTGTCGGAGAACGCCGCGGAGGAGGAGTTCATCTTCGCCCTGCTGGCCGACGAGGCGATGGGCGGCTGGGACTGGGTGGTGCTGCTGGCGGTGTCCACCTCCGGGCTGGCGTCCACGCAGACGACGATCATCCCCGCCTCGCGCACCGCGCTGTCCATGGCCCGCCGGCACGCGCTGCCCTCCCACTTCGGGCACATCAACCCGCGGTTCCGCACCCCCGACGTGAGCACGTGGTGGGTCGCGGGCATCGCCATCGCCTGGTATCTCGTGGTCCGGCAGATCAGCGAGAACGCCCTGTTCGACTCGCTGACCGCGCTGTCCCTGCTGATCGCGTTCTACTACGCGCTCACCGGCATCGCCTGCGCGGTCTACTACCGGCGTCATCTCACCGAGAGCGTGCACAACTTCCTGCTGATCGGCCTCGGCCCGCTGATCGGCGCCGGGCTGCTCGTCTGGCTGCTGGTCGAGTCGATCGGAGACATGGCCGACCCGGCCAACTCCTACAGCGGTGTCTCGTGGTTCGGGCTGGGCCCGCCGCTGGTCATCGGCATCGGCATCGCTCTCGCGGGTGTGGTCCTCATGATCGTGTGGCGTCTGATGGCCCCGGCCTTCTGGTCGGCACGCCCGGAGGTGGCCGACCCCGATCTCGTACACGGCGACAAGGAGCACTGAAGATGCCGATCGTTCTCGGATACGACGAGTCCCCGGGCGCGGTCCGCGCGCTGCACGTCGCCATCGAGGTGTCGGCGGCGTTCGGCGAGCCGCTCGTGCTGGTCTACGGCGCGGCGGCGCCCGGCTCCGTCGGCGAGGAGTACACCGCGCACCGCGACGCCGTCCAGGAGGTCGGACGCACCGCCCTGGCGCACGCCGTCGCGGTGGCGGACGAGGCCGGTGTGCGGACCACCGTCGAGGTCCTCGACCAGAAGCCGGCGGAGGCGCTGATCGACGCCGCGACGCGCCACGGGGCCAGGTGCATCGTGGTCGGCAGCTGGGGTGAGAGCCCGCTGCGCGGTGCCCTGCTGGGCTCCACACCCCACAAACTGCTGCATCTGGCCCGCACCCCGGTCCTGTGTGTGCCCACCGAGCCGTAGGGACGGTCGGTTCTCAGGTCGCGGTGGCCTGCGCCGCCGCCCGGCCGGCCTGGCGCCCCGAGAAGAGGCAGCCGCCGAGGAAGGTGCCCTCCAGCGAGCGGTAGCCGTGGACGCCGCCGCCGCCGAAGCCGGCCACCTCGCCGGCCGCGTACAGACCGGCGATCGGGGTGCCGGAGGCGTCCAGGACCCGGCCGGAGAGGTCGGTCTGGAGGCCGCCGAGGGTCTTGCGGGTGAGGATGTTGAGGCGTACGGCGATCAGGGGGCCGGCGGCGGGGTCGAGGATCTTGTGAATGGCCGCCGTGCGGCTGAGCGTGTCCCCGGGGTAGGCGAGCGCGTTGCGGATGCCCATGACCTGGACGTCCTTGGTGTAGGGGTTGTCGATCTCGCGGTCGCGGGCCTCGATCTGCCGTTGCAGGGCGGCGAGTTCGATGAGGTTGTCGCCGGTCAGTCTGTTCATGCCGGTGACGAGTTCGGGCAGTGTCTTGGCGACGACGAAGTCCTCGCCCTTCTCCTTGAACCGCTCGATCGGTTCCGGGGTCTGCCAGATGCGGGAGAGCAGCTTCCAGATGTTCTTTTCCGTCAGGTCCGGGTTCTGCTCGGAACCGGACAGCGCGAACTCCTTGGCGATGATCTTCTGGGTGGTGACGAACCAGGAGTAGTCGTAGCCGCTGTCGCTGATCGACTTCAGGGTGTGCAGGGTGTCGTAGCCCGGGATGTCGGGGCTGGAGAAACGCTTGCCGGTGGCGTCGAACCACATCGAGGACGGGCCGGGCAGGATGCGGATGCCGTGGCCGGGCCAGATCGGGTCGTAGTTCTTCAGACCCTCGGTGTAGTGCCACATGCGGTCGGGGTTGACGATCCGGCCGCCCGCGCGCTCGGTTATCGCCAGCATGCGTCCGTCGACATGCGCGGGTACGCCAGTGATCATGGACTTGGGCGGGGTGCCGAGCCGGGCGGGCCAGTTGGCGCGTACGAGGTCGTGGTTGGCGCCGATACCGCCGGAGGTGACGACCACCACGGGGGCGTTGAGCTCGAACTCGCCCACCACCGTGCGGGAGCTGGGCTTGCCCCGGGCCGCGTCGCTGGGTGCCAGGACGGCTCCGCGCACGCCGGTGACGGCACCGCCGGTGACGATCAAATCGTCCACCCGGTGCCGGAACTTGAACGTCACCCGCTTGTCCGCCACGGCCGCCCGGACCTTCTTCTCGAACGGCTCGACCACGGCGGGGCCGGTCCCCCAGGTGACGTGGAAGCGCGGCACCGAATTGCCGTGCCCGTCGGCCAGACCCCCGCCGCGCTCGGCCCAGCCGACGATCGGGAACCACTGCATGCCTAGCCCGGACAGCCAGGCCCGCTTCTCCTCGGAGGCGAAGTCCACATACGCCTGGGCCCACTTGTAGGCCCAGTGGTCCGGTCCCTTGGGGTCGTCGATGCCGCGGTCGAAGCCGGCCGTGCCCAGCCAGTCCTGCCAGGCGAGGTCGTGCGAGTCCTTGACGCCCATCAGGCGCTGCTCGGCGGAGTCGACGAAGAACAGTCCGCCGAAGGACCAGAACGCCTGTCCGCCGAGACTGGCCTCCGGCTCCTGGTCCAGCAGCAGCACCTTGCGTCCGGCCGCCGCCAGTTCGGCCGTGGCGACCAGCCCGGCGAGGCCGTGACCGACGACGATGGCGTCCGCGTCCGACGCCCCGGCCGAGGCCGCGAACGCCGGAAACGGTGCCTGCGCGAGAGCGGCACCGGCGAGCACCCCGCCGGCGACGGTGAGAGCACGCCGACGGGTGATCGCGCCGGGAACTGAGGAGTTCTCCATGAGCTGCCTTCCGGAAAAATGCGCACGCGCAGGCGCGCAAGGGACGGGAGACGCAAAGAGGTACCCCTGCGACAGCAGGGGTGTTACCGACGGTAGCCCAGGAGTTCTCGGGGTCGCCAGAGTGCCGCAAAGGTGAACTTCCCCTGGGGAGGGGGGACTTCTTGGGGGGGGTGGGGCGGGTGCTTCCCGCGGGGAGGTGACGTCGGGGACGGTGAATCCCGCCCACGGGGTGGCGTCCCACGGACCGCACCGTCAGAACCCCGAACGCAACCGATCCAGTTCACCCCCGATCGCAGCGCGCAGCGCATCATGCCGCGGTCCGAGCCGGAACCGCTCCTCGGCCCACCGGTCACTCGGATACAGCCACACCGGCTTGCCCACCAGCTCCGCCGGCTCCCACTCGAATCGCGGCCAGACATGCGCGTGCAGGAACGGGTCGGTGTTGCCCAGGATTTCCAGGTTGACCCGGCGGAAGCCGGGGTCCAGCCGTGCGCAGGCCCGCTCGACCGCTTCCCCCAGCCGGTCCATGTCCGACAAAAACGCGAGCCGCTCGACCCTCGGCAGGTCGGACAGCCGTTGAACGCCCGGGTCGTCCGTGAGCAGAACCGAGTACCCGGGCAGGAACTGCACGTCGCCGATCACCGCGAAGCCGGAGTCCAGGCGTCGCAGCACGGTCGGGTTCTCGCCGCGCAGGGCGGCCCCGATGCGGTCCGCCCGCCAGTCGCCGTTCACGGCCCGAGCGTACCCGCGGACTCCGGGCCGGCTCCCTCAACTGCGTTCTACCAAAGAGCCGTTGGCGGTCCTTTGCTCTCCATTGACAAAAACCGTTGGTCAGTATTTAGGTTAGCCTTACCTAAGTCCAACTGCCTTGGGTTCCCAGCAGAAAGGTCCAGCTCCTCATGAGATCCCTCCGCGCCGCGCTCACCGTCGCCGCCGCCTCCGCCCTGACCCTGGCCCTCGCCACCTCGGCCTCCGCCGCCACTTCCACCCGGACGGTCACCGACGGCGGCACGACGTACAACCTGTCGCTCACCGCCCCGGCCACGGCCGCCGCCGCGGGCCAGGTCATCAGCGTGTCCGGCAGCGGCTACAACACCGGCCAGGGCATCTACGTCAGCCTGTGCGTGGTCGACGGGGCGCAGGGCGCGAACAAGCCCACCCCCTGCCTCGGCGGTCAGGACGAGAGCGGCTCGACCGGCGCCTCGCACTGGGTGAACAACACCTTCGGCGGCATGTTCGCCAACAGCTCCAAGTTCGGCTCGGGCGGCACCTTCACCGTGCAGATCTACGTCAAGGCCACCCTCGACGACGGCAGCGTCTGCGGCGAGGACGTCGAGTGCGCGGTCGTGACGCGCGCGGACCACTTCGACAGCGAGGACCGCAAGTACGACGTCCACGTCCCGATCACCTTCCAGTGAGCCCAGGAACCCCCATGGTGCACAGACGACCGGCGGCGCTCCTCGGCGCCGCCGCGCTCGTGGCCGCCTCGATCGCGGCCTTCGCCGCCGTCGGCCCGGCCGCACGGGCCTCCGACACCCCGAGAACCGCCCTCGGCAAGGACGGCCAGAAACTCACCGTCTCCGCCTCCGCGGACCTCGCCCCCGACGGCGAGACGCTGCGCGTCACCGGCTCCGGCTACGACGCGACGAAGGCCGTCTATGTCGCCCTGTGCAAGGACAACGGCGACAACCGCGTGCCCACCCCCTGCCTCGGCGGCGCCGACCAGAGCGGCACCGGCACCTCCTCGCAGTGGATCGTCCCCGAGGGCGACGAGTACGCCGGCGACCTGGCCGTCACCTGGGGCGCCGGCGGCACCTTCGACGTCGAGATCGCCGTCAGGGCCGAGGACGCGAGCCTGGACTGCGCCGAGGTCGCCTGCTCGGTCGTCACCCGCGTCGACCACCGCAACCCCGGCGACCGCTCCCAGGACGTCCGTGTCCCCGTCACCTTCGTGGGACAGGACCCCGGGGACAGCGACGGCGGCGAGGGCGTGGACGTGCCGCCGGGCACCGTCCGCTACGCGAAGACGGCCGAGTTCACGACCGCCGGCCGCCCGCTGGACCTGCTGCTGCACCCCGACTCGGGGAAACTGTACGTAGGTTCGGACAACGTCCCCGACACCGCGGACGTAGCCGAACAGGGCCTGTACGCCATCGACCCCAAGGACGGCGAGGTACTCGGCCACGTCCAGCAGGCACCGGGGTCCAACGGCGCGCTCGCGGCCCGCGTGGTCCGCTGGATCGCCGCCCCGCTGGCCGGCGACGGCGTCGCCTTCCACTACCCCCTGCGCGGCCTGGGCACCGCGAGAGACGGGGACACGGTCGCGCGGGGCGTGTGGCTGACCGGCGGCACGGTCACCGGTGTCGGCCCCGGCACGGACGCCTCCACCGTGCTCGTCGCGCAGGGCGCCACGCTGTCCCGGGTCGAGACCGCGACCGGCGCGGTCGAGAAGACCGCCACCCTCGCCGGCGGCGGGGTCCTCGGCGTGGACACCGCCCGCGGCGTCGCCTGGTCGGCCGACCCCACCGGCGGGAAGCTGTACCGCGTCGACACCCACTCCCTCGCCGTCACCGCCACCGTCGAACTCCCGGCCGCTTCCGTCTACTTCGTCGAGACGGACCCGCTGACCGGCCATGTCTGGGTGGGCAGTTCGTACGACGTGCTCGTCTTCGACCAGGACGGCAAGCCGTTGGCCGAGCTCACCGGCGTGGACCGGGCCACCGCGATGGCCTTCGACCGGGCCACCGGCGAGGCTTTCGTGCTGCGCGAGGACTGGGGCACCGCCGAGGACGGCGCGGACGGCGTCGGCGCCCTGGAGGTCTACGACAGCGCCACGGCCGAGCAGGCCGCCGAGCCGGTCGCCCTGCCCGGCAGCCGCGCCGGCGCCTACGCGGGCGTCGCCGTGGCCCCCGGCGCCACGTCCGTGTATGTCACCGACCAGGCCGAGAGCGAGGTCGTCAGGCTCGACCGCCGGGTCTCCCCGAAGGTCGTCCAGTCCCCCACCGACCAGTCCGTGGCGGCCGGCGACGAGGTCACCCTCGTCGCCGCGGCCGAGGGCACCCCGGAGCCCACAGCCCGCTGGCAGGTCAGCCCCGACGGCGGGCAGACCTGGTCCACGGTCGAGGACGCGGCACGGAACACGTACTCCTTCACCGCGAAGACGGCGCAGGACGGTTACCGCTACCGTGCCGAGTTCACGAACTCCGTGGGAACGACCAGGACTTCACCGATCACGCTGACCGTCACCGAGCCCGACGACGGCGACGAAGGCGGTACGCAGACACCGAGCGGCGAGCCGTCCCCCGTCGGCACGGACCCGGTGGACACGGACGACGACGGCACCGGTGGCACGGGCGGCGACGGCGGTTCGGGCCCTGGTACGGGCACGGCGGACGGCGGTACCGGTACGGCGGCCTCCACCACCGGCGGATCCGGCGCCAGCGGCACCTCGGCGGCAGGAGGCAGTCTCGCCTCGACCGGCGTGACCGTGCTGTCCGTCACCGCGCTGGCAGCAGCCCTGCTCGCCGCCGGCTGGACGGCGTACCGCAAGGGTCGTAGCGCCAACTGAACGACGTGGACCGGGCGTTGGCCCTCCGGGCGGGCAAGGAGCCACCCGGAGGGCCGTGCTCGTCACGCCGTGCGGCCCGCCACCATCCACTTCGACGGCAGCTCGATGCGGGCGCCGTCGGGGCCGTACTCCGTTGTGGTCAGCGGCAGTTCGCCGCTCGCGATGACCGTGAGACCGGCCGCGCGCAGATACTCGGGCACCGAGGCGTCGGCGACCTCGCCGGGGGCGATGCCGTGCCGGAAGACGGGTGCGAGCTTCGGCGGCGGGCCCGACGGGCTCTGCGCGAGGCCCATGAGGACGGGCTTGGCCGACTCCGAGAGTTCGACGAGGAAGACCCGGCCGCGCTCGCCGACCAGCGTCGCCATCCCGTTCACCATCAGCTGCCGGTCGTCGGGCTCGGCCTGGTGCAGCACGCCCCGCATATAGATGTTGGTGTCGCCGAGCTCGGCGTGCAGCGTCTCGGCCTCGGTCTTCTCCACGGCGTCGAACTGCCGGTAGGTCGCCTGCCCGGCGGGGTCGGAGCGGCGGGCGTGCTCGACGGCCTCGACGGACAGGTCGGCCCCGACGACGCGCGGGAAGCGCTCGGCGAGAAAGCGGGTCTGAGTGCCGTTGCCGCAGCCCAGGTCCACCATCGGCAGACCAGGATCGGTCAGATGCGGCTCGAAGAGGGCCAGATGGCGTCCGGCGGTCAGGGCAGGCTCGGCGTCCCAGAACACCTCCCCCTGTTCCTCGGGGGCTTCACGCCAGAAGCCCTCCCAGGCCTCCCGGTACCGATTCGTCACGCTCATGACCGACTCCCCAGGTAGCGATCGCGCCCCGTCGTGAAGTGACGGGCGAGTACGGTCTATCGCGGCGTGGTTTCGGCCACAAGCGCGCGGCGCATACCTTCACTCCGCATTCGACAGCCGCACGCCGTCGTACGCCCGTTTGGGGCGCACGAGGTCAGCGGCGCGGGAGTGTGAGTTCGAACCAGACGGTCTTGCCGGTGTTCGTCCGGCTGGTGCCCCACTCGCGTGCGAGCGTGCTCACCACCCGCAGCCCGCGTCCGGACTCGTCGAGCGGGGCGGCGTTCAGCAGGGTCGGCAGGTCGTGGTCGTCGTCGTCCACCTCGCACAGCAGGGTGTCGCCGCGGACGAGGCGCAGCTCGACCGGCCTCCCGTGGGAGTGCCGTACGGCATTGGTGACCAGTTCGCTGACCAGCAGTTCGGCGGTGTCCGCGAGGCGGGACAGACCCCACTCGTGCAGCTGCTCGCGGACGACGGCGCGGGCCCGGCCGACCTCCGCCGGGTCGAGGCCGATCCGCCGTTCGGCGACGTCCTGCGGTTCGATGCCGTTCAGACGGGCCATCAGCAGGGCCACGTCGTCCTTGCGGCCGCCGCGGGTGTTCAGGGCGCGGATGATCGTGTCGCAGGCGTCGTCCATGGACGCGGCCGGGTGGGCGGCGGACTCGCACAGGGTCGCGAGGCCGACACCGATGTCTTCGCCGCGCACCTCGACCAGGCCGTCGGTGCACATCACGATCCGGTCGCCGGGCTCCACACGCACACGCACCGCCTCGAAGGGCACCCCGCCGACGCCGATCGGCGCGCCCGTGGGCAGGTCGAGGAGTTCGCTGCGCCCGTCGTCGGCGCGGACCAGGACGGGCGGGATGTGACCGGCGTTGGCGATCAGCAGTTCGCTCGCGATCGGGTCGTAGACGGCGTACAGGCAGGTCGCCAGGTAGGTGTCGCCCAGGCGTTGGGCGAGGTCGTCGAGGTTGCGCAGGAGCTGTGCGGGCGGCAGGTCGAGGGCGGCCATGGTCTGCACCGCCGTGCGCAACTGGCCCATCATGGCTGCCGAGTTGAGGCCGTGTCCCATGACGTCGCCGACGACGAGCGCGGTGCGGGCGCCGGGCAGTTTGACGGAGTCGAACCAGTCACCGCCGACCCGCCCCAGCAACGTGCCCGGCAGATAGCGGGTGGCGATGTCGCAGCCCGCCATGCGCGGCGGGATGTGCGGCAGCATGCTGTCCTGGAGGGTCTCGGCGACGCTCTCCTGGTAGGTGTACATGCGGGCGTTGTCGAGCACGAGGCCCGCGCGGGCGGCGAGTTCGGCGCCGGTGACGCGGTCCATGTCGTTGAACTCGACGCGCGACGGGTGGCGCAGCAGGATCATGAAGCCGAGTACGACATTGCGTGCCTTGAGCGGGACCACCAGCATGGAGCGGCCGGTGATCAGCGGCCGGATGTCGCGCTTCTCGAACTGCGAGGCGATGGCGTGGCCCATCTGCTCGCTGATGCGCGGCACGAGCACGGGCTCTCCGCTGGTCATGCACTGGAAGAACGGGGTGTGCGCCGGGAAGGGCATGGCCTCGCCGACGGGTACGACGTCGTCCCAGCGACCGGGTTCGTCGGTGTGTTCGAGGGACACTCGGTGCCACATGGTGGTCGTGTCCGGCACGCCTTCGGGGAATCCCTCGCCGGCGACGACCTGTTCGCGCAGGTAGGTGCCGGCGACATCGGTGAAGCGGGGCACGACGGCCCTGCTGACCTCGATGATGGTCCGCGCCAGATCGAGGGAGGTGCCGATGCGGCCGCTGACCTCGTTGAGGAATTCGAGGCGCTCCCGTACGGCGGCGTACTCCAGGTCCTCGACCTCGTCGACGTCGGCCGAGGCCATGGGCGAGCCCAGGGCGGCGGCCTGTGCGGCCTGCTCGCGGCGGGCCCTGCGCTCCACACGCCGGGGCACACCCCAGTCGGGGGTGACGGGCACCCGGTCGCTCTGGCTGAACTCCAGGACCGGATAGCCCAGTTCGAGGATCTGCCCGACGATCCGGGCGCCCTCCTCGACGCTCATGCTGGGGAGGATGTCGGGGAGCCTGCGGGCGAGTTCCTCGGCGCCGGGAAAGTCGGTGTGCAGGGCGAAGCCGGGGGCAACGCGCTCGTAGCCGAGGTCGTCGTCGCGGTCCTCCTGCTGGAGGCGGCCCACGTCGGCGCCGAGCACGAGCATCCGCTCCGGGCCGGGTCCCACCAGCGGGTAGGCCCACCACAGCACGTCGACGCGGTTGCTCCCCTGCCCTGCGGGCGGGCGGACGCCCATCTCGTCCCGCTCGGGCACGGTGATGCGGGCGCGGCCGGCGGCGGGGTAGTACAGCCGTCCGTCGAGGGACGTCTCGAGGTCGTGGCCGAGTCCGTCGTACGCCGAGTAGGCCCCGTACAGCGAGATGTCGTCGTCCTCGGGCAGCGCGCCGGAGACGGGCAGCAGGTCGACCGCCGGGCGACCGATCGCGTCCTCCTTGGCGGCGCCGAACAGACGGCGTGCGCCGGAGCTCCAGTGGGAGACGAGGCCCTCGCGGTCCACGACGACCACAGCCAGCGGGATACGTCCGGACACGGCGTGTTCCGTCACCGCGCCGTCCCTCTCGGTGCCACGGTCCATGGCCCAGGCCCTCTCTCCCCAAGGCTCCGCAAGATCTGCGCGCCCACACCACCGTACGGCTCCCGGCCGTGATGGTGTGCGGCAATACGGGAATTGATGTGACGGGACAACAACGATGGCCGGGGGTGCGGAAGTTCCCGCCAAGCCCGCGTCCGCGCAGTCCAGCCCGTGTGCGCGGGCGGCGGTGTCAGTCCTCGTGCCCCAGCTGAAGATCGCGTTCCGTTCGGCCTCCGCCGGCGACCTGGAGGACGGTGGCGACCGGTGGGTAACCAGCGGCGATGACGGTGTACTCGCCGGTGGACAGGTCGGCGAACCGGAAGGTGCCGTCGGGGCCCGTGGTGAGGGTGTCCAGCACGTTGCCGGCCGCGTCGAGCAGCGTCACGCGCGCGTCCTCGACGGGCCGCCCGCCGCCCGCCCGAACCGTGCCGCGCAGCAGGGCGCCGCCGGCGAGTTCGATGTCCTGGCGGGTCTCGCGGGCCGCCTTGACGGTGACGGGCACGGCGGCGGGGCGGAAGGCCGGCGCGCTCGCGGCGAGGGTGTACTCGCCGGCGACCAGTTCGGTGATGACGTAGCCCCCCTCGCGTCCGCCGCGGGTGGTGGCGACGACCTCGCCCTGGACGTTGGTGAGCGTGACGGTGGCGTCGACGGGTGTGCCGTCCGGGGTGAGCACCCTTCCGGCGAGGCGTCCGGCGCCGCCGAGGACGATGTCCAGTTCGACGGGGCGTTCGCCGACGCTCACGGTGACGGCCTGCGGCTGGTGGCCGCCGGCCGCGGCGATCATGACGTACGTCCCCGGGCCGGGCGTGGCCAGCGCGTACCGCCCGTCCTCGCCGCTCGCGCCGCGTCCGACCTGCTGCCCGGCGATGTCGATGAGCGTGAGTGCCGCGCGCGGTACGACGGTTCCGTCGGGGTGCTGCACGGTGCCGTGGACGGGGACGCCGGCCATGTGCGGTGAACGGGCCGGGGGGATCTGGGTGTTCACCGGCGTCGGTTCCGTCTCGGAGGCCGGGGCGTTGTGGGACACCAGTGGTTTCTCCTTGAGGAAGAAGGCGATGAGCAGGCCGAGCACGAGCACCGGCACGAGGTAGAGGAAGATCCTCGGCATGGCGTCGGCGTAGGCCTGGATGTAGGCGTCGCGCAGCGCCGGGGGCAGAGAGTGGACGAGCTGCGGGGTGATGGACTCGGCGTCGGGCATGCCGGCGCCGGCGTGCGCGGGCAGTCGTTCGGCCAGCGCGTCGGTGAGCCGGTCGGCGAACAGGGTGCCGAAGATCGCCGCGCCGACGCTGCCGCCGATCTGCCGGAAGTAGTTGTTGGCGCTGGTGGCGGTGCCGAGGTCGGCGGGGCGCACGGAGTTCTGCACGGCGAGGATCAGGACCGGCATCACCATGCCGATGCCGGCGCCCAGTACGGCCATCCACAGGCTGTAGTGCAGCCGGGGTGTGTCGGTCTCCAGCCGGGAGAGCAGCCACATGCCGACGGCGGAGAGGGCGGTGCCGAGCACTGGGTAGATCTTGTAGCGGCCGGTGTGGCTGATGAGTTGGCCGCCGACGATCGAGGCGCCGACGATGCCGCCCATCATCGGCAGCATCAGCAGGCCCGACTCGGTGGCCGTGGCCCCGTCGACCATCTGGAGGTAGGTCGGCAGATAGCTGGCGGCGCCGAACAGGGCGACGCCGACCACGAGGCCCACCAGGCCGGTGACGTTGAAGACGGAGTCCCGGAACAGCCTGAGCGGGATGAGGGGTTCGGGCGCGAAATGCTCGGTGACCAGGAAGAGCACGGTGGCGACGGCGGCGCCCGCGCCGAGGCCGAGGATGACGCGGTCGTCCCAGGCGTACTCGATGCCGCCCCAGCTGGTGAGCAGGACGAGGCAGGTGGAGGCGGCGGCGAGCAGCAGGCAGCCGACGATGTCGAGCCGCGCCCTGGTCTCGGGCTTCGGGAGTTTCAGCACGACGGCCACGACGGCCAGGGTGACCAGGCCGAAGGGGACGTTGATGTAGAAGCACCACCGCCAGGAGAGGTGGTCGGTGAAGTAGCCGCCCAGCAGGGGCCCCGCGACCGAGGCGAGGCCGAAGGCGGCACCGATCAGGCCCATGAAGCGCCCGCGCTCACGGGGCGGCACGATGTCCGCGATGATCGCCTGGACGCCGATCATGAGCCCGCCGGCGCCGACGCCCTGGACCGCTCGGTAGGCGATCAGCTGGTCCATGGTCCCGGCCCGCCCGGCGAGCGCGGAACCGACGACGAAGACGACGATCGCGAACTGGAAGACGCCCTTGCGGCCGAGCAGGTCGCCGAGCTTGCCGTAGATCGGCAGGCCGACGGTCGCGGTGAGCAGGTAGGCGGTGATCGCCCAGGACATCCGGTCCAGGCCGTGCAGCTCGCCGACGATCTTCGGCAGCGCGGTGGCGACGATCATCTGCTCCAGCGCGGCCAGCAGCAGCGCGAGCATCAGCGCGAAGAAGATCAACCGGACTCGGCGTGGGCCGAGTTCGGCCGTGGGTGCCGGTACGGGAGTGGGGACGTCCGGGGCCGCCGCGGCCGGTTCGTCCTGTACCAGAGTGCTCCCGCCCACGTACCGCTCCCCTCGTCGCGCTGCTGCACAATTCCCGCGTAAGCGAACAACTACGAGCAAGCGCGACGAGTTACGGAACAGGGTCGGACGAGGATGAGATCCACTCGATCCGGTGAGGCGATCAACGACCGCCCGGGGACAGCGGGTTGAAGAGATCTTCGTCCGGTGCGGTCGGCGGCCCTACTTCTCGACCTCGGTGGCGAGCTTGGTGAGCACCTCGTCGTAGATGCGGCCGAGACCCTTGGGGGCGAAGGTCTTCTCGAAGAAGCCGCCGATGCCGCCGGCGCCCTGCCAGGTGGTCGTGACGACGACCCGGGACTTGCCCTCGCCGGCCGGGGTGACCCGCCAGACGGTGACCATGGAGGAGTTGCGGTCCTTCTCGACGAGCTCGCCGTCGGTGGGCTCGCTGACCTCCAGGAGGCAGTCGCGTACGCGCTTGCTGGTGGCCTGGAGCTTCCAGTGGACGAGGGTGCCCTCGCCGTCGCCGCCCTCGCGCACCTCGTATTCGCTGAAGTGCTCGGGCAGCAGCCGCTGCCGGGTGCCGCTGTAGTCGGCGAGGGCGTCGAACACCTTCTCCGCGTCCGCCGCGACGACCCGCTCCGTAGTGGCCTCGACCTGCGCCATTGACTTCCTCCAGGACCAGAGTTCTCGGGGTTGGGGCAAGCCAACCACCCCGCTCCCGGCCCGCCCAAATCGGGGTCCCGAACTGTTCCCCGAAGCGGTCGCACAGTGATCGAAAACGAAGGGCGGAGATAGGTCGCACGATCAAGGGAACATGTGTTCTATTGTGAGGGCAGTGCCAACGAGGAGGCGTCATGCGCTGGGAGAACCTCACCCTGGAGTCCGACCACAGCCGGGCCGACTCCGCGCTGTTCGGCGCGGACGCCGTGGTCACCCGTACCTTCGACACGCCCGAGTTCGCCGGGATCACGTTCCACGAGATCCGGGCCCGCTCGATCATCAACCGGGTCCCGGGCGCCTCGCGGATGCCCTTCGAGTGGACCGTCAACCCCTATCGGGGCTGCTCGCACGCGTGCGTGTACTGCTTCGCCCGCAAGACCCACAGCTATCTCGACCTCGACACGGGCCTCGGCTTCGACTCCCAGATCGTGGTCAAGGTGAACGCGCCGGAGCTGCTGCGCCGCCAGCTCTCCTCGCGCCGCTGGCAGGGCGAGCACATAGCGATGGGCACGAACGTCGACTGCTACCAGCGCGCGGAGGGCCGCTACCGGCTGATGCCGGGCATCCTCGGCGCCCTGCGCGACCACGCCAACCCCTACTCGATCCTCACCAAGGGCACGCTGATCCTGCGCGACCTGGAGCTGCTGAAGCAGTCCGCCGAGGTGACGGACGTCGGCATCTCCGTCTCGGTCGGCTTCACCGATCCCGAGCTGTGGCGCACCGTGGAGCCGGGCACGCCCGCTCCCGAGCGGCGGCTGGACGTCGTACGGACCCTGAGCGAGCACGGGCTCGGGTGCGGGGTGCTGATGGCGCCGGTGATTCCCTTCCTGAGCGACCAGCCGGCCCAACTGCGGGCGACCGTGCGGGCGATCGCCGCCTCCGGTGCCACGTCGGTCACCCCGCTGGTGCTGCATCTGCGGCCCGGCGCCCGTGAGTGGTTCATGGCCTGGCTGGGGCGCGAGCACCCGTATCTGGTACGCCGCTACGAGCGGCTGTACGCGGACGGCGCCTACGCGCCGAAGTGGTACCAGCGCCGGATCACCCGCCAGGTCCACGATCTGGCGCAGGAGTACGGCATCGGCCCCACGCGCGCGGGGATGCCCCGGCGGATCCCCGAGCCCGAGCCGGCCGAGTCCCCGGCGACGGAACCGACCCAACTCACGCTCATCTGAGAGCATTCGAGCGCTTCCCTCGGCCCAATCGGGTCAAGTCCAGACAGAACAAGTTCTTCCGGGCGTCCATACCGGGACTATGCGGCCGGGACCGTGAACACCCGCGGTCCGCCCCTCCGTCCTGGGAGGACCCCATGGGAAAACGCGCAGCCCTACTGTGCGGCGCCGCCGTCCTCGTGGCCGGGGCCGTGACGGCCGCCCCCGCCCAGGCGCGCACCACGCACCCCGCCGAATCCGCTCCCGCCGCGCGCCTCGCCTGGAAGAAGTGCGGGACCGCGAAATATCCGAAGCTCCAGTGCGCGTTCTTGAAGGTGCCGCTCGACCACGCCCGTCCGCGCGGGCGGCAGATCACCCTCGCGCTGTCCCGTGTCCCGCACACCGCGAAGAAGTATCAGGGCCCGCTGCTGGTCAACCCCGGCGGTCCCGGCGGCAGCGGGCTCACCCTCGCCGGATTCGTCGCCTCCGCGCTGCCCAAGGCGGTGGCGGCCCAGTACGACGTCATCGGGTTCGACCCGCGCGGGGTCGGCAAGAGCAAGCCGGCGCTGAACTGCGCCCCCGGCCATTTCTCCCCGGTACGCCCCGACTCCGTCCCGAGCACCGCGCGCGTCGAGCGGGCCAACCTGCTGCGCGCCAGGTCCTTCGCGCGGGCCTGTGCGAAGAAGTACCCGGATGTGCTGCCGTACATCGACACGGTCGGCGCGGTGCGGGACATGGACCGGATCCGTGCGGCGCTCGGCGCGCGGACGATCAGCTACTTCGGCTACTCGTACGGCACCTACCTCGGCGCGGTCTACGCCAAGCTCTTCCCGGAGCGGGTGCGGCGCGCGGTGCTGGACTCGGTCGTGGATCCGACCGGCGTCTGGTACGACGACAACCTCGCGCAGGACGTCGCCTTCGACGACCGGCACCGGGCCTTCCTGGCCTGGGTCGCCCGGCACGACGCGACCTACCGGCTCGGCACCGATCCGGCGCGGGTCGAGGCCAAGTGGTACGCGCTGCGGACGGCGCTGGCCAGGAAGCCGGCCGGCCGGAAGGTCGGGGCCTCCGAACTGGAGGACACCTTCCTGCCCGGCGGCTACTACAACGGCTACTGGCCCTATCTCGCGGAGGCCTTCGCGGAGTACGTGAACAAGAGGAACGCCGAGCCGCTGATCGAGGCGTACGAGAACTTCGGCGCCTCCGACGCGTCCGACGAGAACGGCTACAGCGTCTACACCGCCGTGCAGTGCCGGGACGCCGCCTGGCCGCGTCGATGGGACCGGTGGCGCACGGACAACCGGGCCGTGTACAAGAAGGCGCCCTTCATGACCTGGAACAACGCCTGGTACAACGCGCCGTGCGCGTTCTGGCCGACGAACTCGCTGCGCTCGGTGGACGTCGCCAACGACAAGCTGCCGCCGGTCCTGCTGTTCCAGGCGACCGACGACGCCGCCACCCCGTACCAGGGCGCCGTCACGGTCCACCGGCGGCTGGCCCGTTCCAGCCTCGTGGTGGAGCGCGGCGGCGGCAACCACGCCGTCACGCTGGGCGGGAACGCCTGCCTGGACAAGCACCTCGCGGCGTACCTGACCGACGGCACGGTGCCGCGCGGGACGGGGACGGTCGACGCGGTGTGCAAGGCGCAGCCCGATCCGAAGCCGCTGAGCGCCAAGGCCAAGACCAAGGCGTTGGTGTCGCAGGGGGCCGAACTGCGTGAACTGATCGGGTTCCGCCCTTGAGCGCCCGCACCGCCTGACCGCCCGTCGGGGGCGTTGTCAGTGCCGTGGTCCACGATGGACGCATGAGTGAGCTGACCAGGATTCCCGCCCCCGACGGGGTCGCCCCCGCCGCGCAGTACTCGCATGTCGTGCTCGGCACGGGCCGTTTCGTCGCCGTCTCCGGCCAGGTCGCCCTGGACGGGGCCGGCGAGCTCGTCGGCGAGGGCGACCCGGCGGCTCAGGCCCGCCAGGTCTTCGCGAACCTCGGGCGCTGCCTGGCCGCGGCGGGCGCGACCTTCGAGGACGTCGTCAAACTCACCTACTTCGTCACGGACATGGCCCATATGCCGGCCGTCCGCGCGGCCCGCGCCGCGCACATACCCGACGACCGGCTGCCGGCCGCTTCCGCGGTCCAGGTCGCCGGACTGGTCAGGCCGGAGTTCCTGATGGAGGTGGAGGCGTTCGCGGTGCTGCCGGGTTAACGGGAGGCCGACCCGAGTGAGTGGAGCCTAGGGTCCCGTCATGGACGACGACCGCATACGGATCCGCCCCATGACCCTGGCCGACTGCGACCGCGTCGCCGAGATCCGCGTCGGGGGCTGGCGCGGCGCCTACCAGGGCCTGATACCTCAGTCGTATCTGGACGCCATGGACGTGGCCGAGGACGCCGAGCGCCGCCGTGCGTATCTCTCGCGGGGTGACGAAACCGTGGTGGACCTGGTCGCCGAGCGCGGCGGCGCGGTCGTGGGCTGGGCCTGTCACGGGCCGTACCGGGACGGCGAAGTGCGCACAGCGGACGCCGAGTTGTACGCCATCTACGTCGCCCCCGGACGGTACGGCGCCGGCATCGGGCATGCCCTGCTCCAGGAGTCGGTGCGCCGGTGCGTGGCCGCCGGGCGGGCCCGGATGCTGCTGTGGGTGCTGAAGGGCAACACCGGCGCGCGGCGCTTCTACGAGCGGGCGGGTTTCCGGGCGGACGGGGCCGAGGAGCCGTTCGACGTGGGCGGGGCCGAGGTACCGGAGGTGCGGTACGCGCGGGAGCTCGCGGATCACCGTTGAGCGGGGATGCGAGCCAGTGCCCGCACGGCCGCCTCCGCCAGGGCCGGGTGGGCGAGGGCCTCGTTGAGGACCTGTCTGGCGCGGGCGTCGCCCATCGCGCCCAGGCCCTCCACACAGGCGAGGGCCACTCGGCGATAGGGGTCGTGGGGGCGCAGCCGGCGTTCCAGGGTGGTGATCAGGGCGGGGACGGCCTCGGGTGCGCGCAGTTCCACCAGGAGCCACACGGGGTGCAGGGCGTAGGCGACGCGGAGCTCGTTGGTGGCGAGGGCGGCTGCCGCGCGTGCGGTGCGCGGGTCGCCGAGGCGGGCGAGGGCGTGGGCCGCGGAGACACAGCGCTCCGGGTCGCGGTGGTTCAGGAGGAGGACGAGGGACTCGAAGGCCCGGCGGTCCCCGGCGAGGCCCAGCCGGAACGCGGCCAACTCCCTGGCCCACAGCGGCTGTCCGGGCGCGGTGAGCACATCGGCCAGTTCGTCCATGTCCCCGGTCGCCACGAGGCGGTCGTACGCGGCCGACGCCCCGGACTCCTGCCGTAAGCGCTCCGTGAGTGATCGCAACTCTTCGTCCATGAAGCCGAGCGTATGCAAGCGGCCGGAGTCACGGGACCTACATCACAAAGACGGGGACTGGCGCGCTCGTTACCCGCCGGTTAAGCTCATACGAGCGAGTCACCCACTCGCACATCTGCTTGCAGCGGCCTGGTGACGCAGCCGCTGCGAGTGTCGGTCGGTTCGGTACTTCACGTACCGCAGTACGACCCGGCTCCGGGACAGGGCCGGTCGGATCCACCGTTCCCCGAGACGTGTTCATGTCTCGCGGCCACGGCACCGGGCGTGTGCGCCAGTAGCCCGGCACAACACCCGCACTCACTTCTCCTCGCACCCGGTGCGCCTCGTCGGCGCACCTGGGGGCGCTTCCAGTCGTCACCCTCATTCCTGGAGTCCCGCCATGGCCACTCCCCTGTCCGACACCCCTCTGTCCCCGCTCCGGACCGTCGCCGTCGTCGGCCTCGGCACCATGGGCACCGGTATCGCCGAGGTCCTCGCCAAGGCCGGTCGCGAGGTCATCGGCATCGACATCAGCGAGGCCGCGACCGGCAAGGCCGTCGCCACCCTGGAGTCCTCGACCGCCCGCGCCGTGCAGCGCGGCCGGCTGACCGAGGACGAGCGCACGAGTGCCCTCGCCCGCGTCCGCACCAGCACCGACCTGCGGGCCGCCGCCGACGCGGACCTGGTCATCGAGGTGGCTCCGGAGTCGTACGAGATCAAGCAGCAGATCTTCCGCGAGCTGGACGGCATCGTGCGCCCCGAGACGATCCTGGCGACCGGCACCAACGCCCTGTCGGTCACCCGGCTGGCCGCCGACTCGGCCCGCCCCGAGCGGGTGCTCGGGCTGCACTTCTTCAACCCGGCGCCGGCCATGCGGCTGGTCGAGGTCGTCTCCTCGGTGCTGACCGCGCCGACGGCCGTCTCCGCCGTCACCAACCTCGCCCTGGACCTCGGCAAGGAGCCCGTCGCGGTCGGCGACCGGCCCGGATTCGTCGCCGACGGGCTGCTGTTCGGCTACCTCAACCAGGCCGCCGCGATGTACGAGGCCAAGTACGCCTCCCGCGAGGACATCGACGCGGCGATGCGGCTGGGCTGCGGACTGCCGATGGGCCCGCTGGCCCTGCTCGACCTGATCGGCGTCGACACCGCGCGCACGGTCCTGGACGCCATGTACGCCGAGTCCCGCGACCGGCTGCACGCCCCCGCGCCGATCCTCAAGCAGCTCAGCGAGGCGGGCCTGACGGGCCGTAAGTCGGGCCGCGGCTTCTACACCTACGAGGCTCCCGGCAGCGCCACCGTCGTGCGGGACGCGCTGACGCCGCTGGAGGGCACCGCCCTCACCCCCGGCCGTACCGTCCGCTCGGTCGGTGTCGCGGGCTCCGGCACGATGGCGTCGGGCATCGCGGAGGTCTTCGCCAAGGCCGGGTTCGAGGTCGTGCTCGCGGCCCGCACCGAGGAGAAGGCGCAGGCGGCGAAGGCCCGGATCGGCAAGTCGCTGTCCCGCTCCGTCGACAAGGGGCGGATGACGGCCGAGGCCGCCGCGCAGACCCTGGACCTGATCACCGCGGCCGGTACGTACGACGCCTTCGCCGAGGTCGACCTGGCCGTGGAGGCGGTCGCGGAGGACCTGGAGATCAAGCGGCAGCTGTTCGCGACCCTGGACAAGGTCTGCAAGCCGGGCGCGGTGCTGGCCACGACCACCTCCTCGCTGCCCGTCGTCGCCTGCGCCCGCGCCACCTCGCGTCCGCAGGACGTGATCGGCATGCACTTCTTCAACCCGGCGCCGGCGATGAAGCTGGTCGAGGTCGTCCGTACGGTCCTGACGGCCGACGACGTCCACGCGACGGTCCGCGAGGTCTGCGCCAGGATCCGCAAGCACGCCGTGGACTGCGGTGACCGGGCCGGCTTCATCGTGAACGCGCTGCTGTTCCCGTACCTGAACAACGCGATCAAGATGGTGCAGGAGCACTACGCCTCGCTGGACGACATCGACGCGGCGATGAAGCTGGGCGGCGGCTACCCGATGGGCCCGTTCGAGCTGCTGGACGTCGTCGGACTCGATGTCTCGCTGGCGATCGAGAAGGTCCTGCACCGCGAGTTCCGCGACCCGGGCCTCGCTCCGGCTCCCCTGCTGGAGCACCTGGTCGCCGCCGGCTGCCTCGGCCGCAAGACGGGTCGCGGCTTCCGCGAATATGCCCGACGCTAAGGGGCGGCCCGGCGACTGGTTCAGAGACGGTCAGGAGTGGGGCGGGCTGCTGGAGCCCGGCAGCTCTCCCCCGCCCACCCAGGGCGGGGGATACCCCGTACATGCGCATCAAGCTGCGCACATGCAGTACGTTCGGGTCATGTCCCAGCCCGCCAAGTCCTCACGTACACCAGCAACGCCCGACGCGCCGGAAAGTGCCGCCGGCAGTCGCGCGGCCGCCCAACGGCTCAAGATGCGCCGCGAACTGGCGGCCGCGGCCATGGAGCTGTTCGCGACCAAGGGGTACGAGGCGACCACCGTCGACGAGATCGCGGCCCGGGCCGGGGTCGCCCGCCGCACCTTCTTCCGGCACTTCCGCTCCAAGGAAGAGGCGATCTTCCCCGACCACGACGACACGTTGATCCGGGCGGAGGCGGTGCTGAACGCGGCGCCCGCGCACGAGCACCCGCTCGACACCGTGTGCCGTGGCATCAAGGAAGTCATGAAGATGTACGCGGCCCGGCCGGAGATCTCGGTCGCCCGCTACAAGCTCACGCGCGAGGTGCCCACCCTGCGCGAGGCGGAGATCGCGTCGGTGGCCCGCTACGAGCGACTCTTCACCCGCTACCTCCTCGGCCACTTCGACGAGCACGCGCACGACGACGACGCCAACGACGACCCGCTGCTCGCGGAGGTCGCAGCGTCCGCCGTGGTCACCGCGCACAACCACGTGCTGCGGCGCTGGCTGCGCGCGGGCGGCCAGGGCGACGTGGAGACGCAGCTCGACCATGCCTTCGCGATCGTGCGCAGGACGTTCGGGACCGGGATCGGGGCGGGCCGGGACACCACGCCGCGCACGGCACCGGCGTCCGTGGCGGCGCAGGGCGAGGTGCTGGTGACGGTGGCCAGGACGGACGCGCCGCTGGACGAGGTGATGCGCACGATCGAACAGGCGCTGAAGGAACGGGCCTAGGGCCTGTCGTTTGGATCATGCCGGCGTCGCGGGGCCTGGCACGCACATCTGCCGCGTTGTCGTCACTCGCCGACGCTCCGCGTCGACTCCCTCCTCCGCCTTGCAGCTGCACGCACCAGACCCCGCTCGGCTCGGCCGACAGGAGCAGTTCCTCTCAACCGACCTGATCCAAACGACAGGCCCTAGGACCCGCGAGGGAATCATTTCGCGGAGGCGGCCGTTCTCCATCCGAAGCCGGATCTTGACGGCGTGTGACGGATGTTGGGGGTTGCCATGCAGACGAACGACCCGAACAAGCTCGAAGTGACGGTGGCCGACGGGCGGCGTATGACCCTGTCGCTCCCCGCCACGGACGCGAAGTGGGCGGCCGACGGTATCCGGGGCCTGCGTCCCGTCCCGCCCACCCACACCGGCCACGGCGAGGAGCCCCCGGCCCTTCCCGAGCGCCCCGCGCTCCCGCTGGACGTGGCCCTGCTGGGCCTGGGGGCCTGAGCCTGCCCCGCCGGCGGGTCACGCCGGATCTCGTGGCCTGACAGGCGCATCCGCGCACTGGACGAGGCTCCGGGCGGCCGACGTGATCCGCCGGACAGGGACCGGTCGCTCCTCCCCCGGGTGGAATGCCGGGCGATCCGGTCGTCCGGCGCACCGGCGAGCCGGTACGGCCCCAGCACACCGCCGGCCGGACTCAACCGGCACCGCCCCTCGACAGCCGTACGGTCGGCGTGTCCACGCCCTGCCGCCTCGTCCGACCTCCAGGGGCCGCGCCACCGCCGCCTCGGGGATCTACGGCCCCGCAGCGCGCCCTCAGGGGCGATCGGCGCGCCAGGCCGACGCACGCCCCCCAGCCCGTGCGCGTGCCCGCCCTGCGACCCCCACCCGTCCCGCAGATGGCTTCCAGGTGACCGATGCGCCCGATTGGCACCTACTCGTCGGTAGCTTTGATCGATCATCGCTCATTTGTTGCGTAAAGATTTCATCTGAGAGCAAGTTCTGGCACCCAGTGCCTTGCCGGATGACACGCCGTGCCATACGTTGAAGGAGTCCGGGCGGCCGGCGTGCAGAGACCTTTCGTACGTCGGCTGTCCCCGCAAGTCCCTCCAGGGGCCTGCGCGCCCGGCGCCTGCGTCACAGGCAACCTCCCGCGCCACAAAGCGCTGCCGAACAGCACAGATCGCCGAACCGACGGCAACCACCAACACCCCTCAGCAGCACCGACGTAACCCTCAGCACCCCTCCCTCAGGGTGCGTATCGCCGGAGGCAACACCGTGACCGTGAAGGACATCCTGGACGCGATCCAGTCGCCGGACTCGACGCCGGCCGACTTCGCCGCCATGCCGCTCCCCGAGTCGTACCGCGCGATCACCGTGCACAAGGACGAGACGGAGATGTTCGCGGGCCTGGAGACCCGCGACAAGGACCCGCGCAAGTCGATCCACCTGGACGAGGTTCCGCTGCCGGAACTCGGCCCGGGCGAGGCCCTGGTCGCCGTCATGGCATCGAGTGTCAACTACAACTCGGTGTGGACCTCGATCTTCGAGCCGCTGTCCACCTTCGGATTCCTCGAGCGCTACGGCCGCGTCAGCGAGCTCACCAAGCGCCACGACCTGCCGTACCACATCATCGGCTCCGACCTCGCGGGCGTCGTCCTGCGCACCGGCCCCGGCGTCAACGCCTGGCAGCCCGGTGACGAGGTCGTCGCGCACTGTCTGTCCGTCGAGCTGGAGTCCAGCGACGGCCACAACGACACCATGCTCGACCCCGAGCAGCGCATCTGGGGCTTCGAGACCAACTTCGGCGGCCTCGCCGAGATCGCGCTGGTCAAGTCCAACCAGCTGATGCCCAAGCCGGGTCACCTCAGCTGGGAGGAGGCCGCCGCTCCGGGGCTCGTGAACTCCACCGCGTACCGGCAGCTGGTCTCCCGCAACGGCGCCGGCATGAAGCAGGGCGACAACGTCCTGATCTGGGGCGCGAGCGGCGGACTCGGCTCGTACGCCACGCAGTTCGCGCTGGCCGGTGGCGCCAACCCGATCTGCGTGGTGAGCAGTCCGCAGAAGGCCGACATCTGCCGCGCGATGGGCGCCGAGGCGATCATCGACCGCAACGCCGAGGGCTACAAGTTCTGGAAGGACGAGCAGACCCAGGACCCGAAGGAGTGGAAGCGCTTCGGCAAGCGCATCCGCGAGTTCACCGGCGGGGAGGACATCGACATCGTCTTCGAGCACCCCGGCCGCGAGACCTTCGGCGCCTCGGTCTTCGTCACCCGCAAGGGCGGCACCATCACCACCTGCGCTTCGACCTCGGGCTACATGCACGAGTACGACAACCGCTACCTGTGGATGTCGCTGAAGCGGATCATCGGCTCGCACTTCGCCAACTACCGCGAGGCCTGGGAGGCCAACCGGCTCATCGCGAAGGGCAAGATCCACCCGACCCTCTCCAAGGTCTACGACCTGGAGGAGACCGGACAGGCCGCGTTCGACGTGCACCGCAACCTCCACCAGGGCAAGGTCGGCGTCCTGTGCCTCGCCCCCGAGGAAGGTCTCGGCGTGCGCGACGAGGAGATGCGCGCCAAGCACATCGACGGCATCAACCGCTTCCGCAACATCTGAGACACCCGAGGTCATAGATGACTGAGCGTCAGAACGCCGACGAGGCAAGGGAGAAGGACCGGCCGTGGCTCATGCGCACGTATGCCGGTCACTCCACGGCCGAGGCGTCCAACGAGCTGTACCGGCGCAACCTCGCCAAGGGCCAGACCGGTCTGTCGGTCGCGTTCGACCTGCCGACGCAGACCGGCTACGACTCCGACCACATCCTCGCCCGCGGCGAGGTCGGCCGGGTCGGCGTACCGGTGGCCCATGTCGGTGACATGCGCAGGCTGTTCCAGGACATCCCCATGGAGCAGATGAACACCTCGATGACGATCAACGCCACCGCCATGTGGCTGCTGGCGCTCTATCAGGTCGTTGCCGAGGAGCACGGCGCGGACATCACCAAGCTCCAGGGCACGACCCAGAACGACATCGTCAAGGAGTATCTGTCGCGGGGGACCCATGTCTTCCCGCCGGGGCCCTCACTCCGGCTGACGACGGACATGATCGCGTACACGGTCTCCCACATCCCGAAGTGGAACCCGATCAACATCTGCAGCTACCACTTGCAGGAGGCGGGTGCCACTCCGGTTCAGGAGATCGCGTACGCGATGTCCACCGCGATAGCGGTTCTCGATGCCGTACGCGATTCAGGGCAGGTCCCCGCCGAGAAGTTCGGGGACGTCGTGGCCCGTATCTCCTTCTTCGTGAACGCGGGCGTCCGCTTCATCGAGGAGATGTGCAAGATGCGGGCGTTCGGGCGGATCTGGGACCAGGTCACGCGCGAGCGCTACGGCATCGAGAACCCCAAGCAGCGCCGCTTCCGGTACGGCGTCCAGGTCAACTCCCTCGGTCTGACCGAGGCGCAGCCGGAGAACAACGTCCAGCGGATCGTGCTCGAAATGCTGGCCGTGACGCTGTCGAAGGACGCACGCGCGCGTGCCGTGCAGTTGCCGGCCTGGAACGAGGCGCTGGGTCTGCCCCGGCCCTGGGACCAGCAGTGGTCGCTGCGCATCCAGCAGGTGCTCGCCCATGAGAGCGATCTGCTGGAGTACGAGGACATCTTCGACGGCTCGCACGTCATCGAGGCGAAGGTGAGCAAGCTGGTCGAGGACTCGCTCGCCGAGATCGAGCGGATCCAGGAGATGGGCGGCGCGATGGCGGCCGTCGAGTCCGGGTACCTCAAGTCGCAGCTGGTCTCGTCGCACGCCGAGCGCCGGGCCCGGATCGAGTCCGGGCAGGAGAAGATCATCGGCGTCAACATCTTCGAGACGACCGAGCCCAACCCGCTGACGGCCGACCTCGACACCGCCATCCAGACGGTGGACCCGGCCGTCGAGGCCCGGGTGATCGCGGCACTCCAGAAGTGGCGCGACACCCGCTACCAGCCCCCCTTCAACCACCCTCGTCCCTGCAAGGCGCTGGAGCGGCTGAAGGAGGCCGCCAAGGGCACCGAGAACCTCATGGAGGCCACCCTGGAGTGCGCCCGCGCCGGAGTCACGACCGGCGAGTGGGCCGGGGCCCTGCGCGAGGTGTTCGGGGAGTTCCGGGCGCCGACGGGCGTGTCGTCCGCGCCGGTCGCCATCCCCGCCGAGGAGGGCTCGGCGCTGTCGCAGGTCCGCCGCAAGGTCGACCTGACCGCCAAGGACCTGGGCGTCGGCAAGCTCCGCTTCCTGGTGGGCAAGCCGGGCCTGGACGGGCACTCCAACGGTGCCGAGCAGATCGCGGTGCGCGCGCGTGACGCCGGCTTCGAGGTGGTCTACCAGGGCATCCGGCTGACGCCGGAACAGATCGTGGACGCGGCCCTCGCGGAGGACGTGCACGCGGTCGGCCTGTCGATCCTCTCGGGCTCGCACGCGCAGCTGGTGCCGGACGTGCTGGAGCGGCTCCGTGTGGCCGGTGCCACAGATATACCTGTGATCGCCGGTGGCATCATCCCGAATGGTGATGCCGAGCTGCTCAGGGCCGCCGGTGTGGCCGCCGTCTTCACCCCGAAGGACTTCGACATCACCGGAATCATCGGCCGCATCGTCGACGAGATCCGGAAAGCGAACAAGCTCGACCCCCTGGAGGTCCCCGCATGACGACCGCCCACCCGTCGCCCGCCACCACCCTTCCAACGAGCGGCTCCGCCGCACACCTCCCGAACCGCCTTCGCCCCCGGCGTTCCTGCCTGGCGGTACCGGGCTCGAACCCCCGCTTCCTGGAGAAGGCGCAGGGCCTCCCGGCGGACCAGGTCTTCCTCGACCTGGAGGACGCGTGCGCGCCGCTCGCCAAGCCCGAGGCGCGGCACACCATCGTCAAGTTCCTCAACGAGGGCGACTGGACGGGCAAGACGAGGGTCGTGCGCGTCAACGACTGGACGACCGAGTGGACGTACCGCGACGTCGTCACGGTCGTCGAGGGCGCCGGCCAGAACCTCGACTGCATCATGCTGCCGAAGGTGCAGACGGCTGAGCAGATCGTCGCCCTGGACCTCCTGCTGACCCAGATCGAGAAGACGATGGGCTTCGAGGTCGGCAAGATCGGCATCGAGGCGCAGATCGAGAACGCACAGGGCCTGAACAACGTCAACGAGATCGCGACGGCCTCCCAGCGCGTCGAGACCATCATCTTCGGCCCGGCCGACTTCATGGCGTCCATCAACATGAAGTCGCTGGTCGTGGGCGAGCAGCCGCCCGGCTACCCGGCGGACGCCTACCACTACATCCTGATGAAGATCCTTATGGCCGCCCGCGCCAACAACCTCCAGGCGATCGACGGCCCCTACCTCCAGATCCGCAACATCGACGGCTACCGCGAGGTCGCCCAGCGCGCCGCGGCCCTCGGCTTCGACGGCAAGTGGGTGCTGCACCCGGGCCAGGTCGAGGCGTCCAACGAGATCTTCTCGCCGTCGCAGGAGGACTACGACCACGCCGAGCTGATCCTGGACGCGTACGACTACTACACGTCCGAGGCGGGCGGCAAGAAGGGCTCGGCGATGCTCGGCGACGAGATGATCGACGAGGCCAGCCGCAAGATGGCCCTGGTCATCTCCGGCAAGGGCCGTGCGGCCGGCATGCAGCGCACCTCGAAGTTCGAGATCCCGGAGGCCTGAGCGCGATGCAGTTCGGACGCACCTACGAGGAGTTCGAGGTCGGGGCGACGTACAAGCACTGGCCTGGAAAGACGGTCACGGAGTACGACGACCACCTCTTCTGTCTCCTCACCATGAACCACCACCCGCTCCACATGGACACCAACTACGCCGAGAAGACGACGGACTTCGGCAAGAACGTGGTGGTCGGGAACTACATCTACTCCCTGCTGCTCGGCATGTCCGTCCCGGACATCTCCGGCAAGGCCATCGCCAACCTGGAGATCGAGTCGCTCAAGCACGTGGCGCCGACCTTCCACGGCGACACGATCTACGGCCAGACGACCGTGCTCGACAAGTGGCCGTCGAAGTCGAAGAACGACCGCGGCATCGTCTACGTCGAGACCAAGGGCTACAAGCAGGACGGCACGCTGGTCTGCGTGTTCCGCCGCAAGGTGATGGTGCCGACCGAGACGTACATCAAGGAGCGCGGCGGCGAGCAGCCGGGCCGCCCCGAGCTCAAGGAGCAGGAGAAGTAGCCATGGCGCGACTCGCCCAGACCGCCGGTCTGACCGACATCCAGCAGGAGATCCTGTCCACCGTCCGCGACTTCGTGGACAAGGAGATCATCCCGGTCGCGACCGAGCTGGAGCACCGCGACGAGTACCCGCAGCAGATCGTCGACGGCCTCAAGGAACTGGGCCTCTTCGGCCTGATGATCCCCGAGGAGTACGGCGGTCTGGGCGAGTCGCTCCTGACGTACGCCCTGTGCGTCGAGGAGATCGCCCGCGGCTGGATGTCGGTGTCCGGCATCATCAACACCCACTTCATCGTGGCGTACATGCTCAAGCAGCACGGCACGCAGGAGCAGAAGGACCACTTCCTGCCGAGGATGGCGGCCGGCGACATTCGCGGCGCCTTCTCGATGTCGGAGCCGGCGCTGGGCTCCGATGTGTCGGCCATCACGTCGAAGGCGGTGAAGGACGGCGAGGAGTACGTCCTGAACGGCCAGAAGATGTGGCTCACGAACGGCGGCACGTCAAGTCTGGTCGCCGTACTCGTCCGAAGTGACGAAGGACACCCCGAGGGCACGGCGCCCCACAAGTCGATGACGACCTTCCTCGTCGAGAAGGAGCCCGGCTTCGGAGAGGTCCGCCCCGGCCTCACCATCCCCGGCAAGATCGACAAGATGGGCTACAAGGGCGTCGACACGACCGAGCTCATCATGGACGGCCTGCGCATTCCGGCCGATCGGGTGCTCGGCGGCGTCACCGGGCGAGGTTTTTACCAGATGATGGACGGCGTCGAAGTCGGCCGCGTCAATGTAGCGGCGCGTGGCTGCGGCGTCGCTCAGCGTGCCTTCGAGCTGGGTGTTCAGTACGCCCAGCAGCGACACACCTTCGGCAAGCCGATCGCCCAGCACCAGGCCATCCAGTTCAAGCTGGCCGAGATGGCTACCAAGGTCGAGGCCGCGCATGCCATGATGGTGAACGCGGCTCGCAAAAAGGACTCCGGGGAACGAAACGACCTTGAGGCTGGGATGGCGAAGTACCTCGCCTCCGAGTACTGCAAGGAGGTCGTGGAGGACGCCTTCCGGATCCACGGCGGCTACGGCTTCTCCAAGGAGTACGAGATCGAGCGCCTCTACCGTGAGGCTCCGATGCTGCTGATCGGTGAAGGTACCGCCGAGATCCAGAAAATGATCATTGGTCGCAGGTTGCTCGAAGAGTATCGGTTCCAGGGCTGAATATCCGGATTCGGGGTGTTTTCTTGGAGAAGAAGATCACACCCCGTCAGCGCTCTTCAGCCGCCGACTCGGCTTCCTGGCTTGCCCAGTTGTGGCCCGCGACCGGTACGATCCCGGGAAAGCCGCCGTCCCCTGATACCGCGCGGCATCATCCGCTACGAAGGTCATCCATGCCCCACAGCCAAACCTCTGCACCACGCGACAGCCAGGTCGGCGGCGTACGCCTCGCGCGCGGAGCATCGCCGTGGCTTCTCCCGACCGTCGCCACCGCAGCCGTCAGCCTGCTGCGCGCCCGCCGCTCCGGCGCCGCCAAGGCCGTCGCCGTGCCCGCCACCGCTCTCGCGGCGGGCATGCTGTGGTTCTTCCGCGACCCCGAGCGTGAGATCGCCCAGGGCCGGGTCATCTCGCCCGCCGACGGTGTGGTGCAGAGCATCATGCCGTGGAAGGACGGCCGTACCCGCGTCGCGATCTTCATGAGCCCGCTGAACGTCCACGTCAACCGTGCGCCGCTGGCCGGCACGGTCACCTCCGTGGAGCACATCCCGGGTGGGTTCGTTCCGGCGTTCAACAAGGAGAGCGAGAACAACGAGCGCGTAGTCTGGCATTTCGACACCGAGCTCGGCGACATCGAGATGATCCAGATCGCCGGCGCGGTGGCCCGTCGCATCGTTCCCTACATCCCGCAGGGCACGAAGGTCGAGCAGGGCGACCGTATCGGTCTGATCCGCTTCGGCTCCCGTGTCGACATCTACCTGCCCGAGGGCGTGGAGGTCGCGGTCGAGGTCGGGCAGAAGACCGTGGCTGGGGTGACTCGCATTGACCGTGATTGATCCTGAGACTCAGCCGGGCTGGGTGCCGGAGGCCGATGAGGTGGACGAAGAGGAGGAGATGCCTCTTTCTCTCCGCCTGTCGATAGCGGACACCCTCACGCTCGGCAACGCCACGTGCGGCTTCATGGCGGTGTACTTCACCACCACCGGCATCCTGATCCCGCACCTCACCGGCAGCCAGGAGACCGGCATGGCCCGCCACAGTGCGGCCACGGCGGTCATCCTGATGCTCTGCGCGGCGGTTTTCGACCTGTTCGACGGCCTGGTCGCGCGCAAGCTGCGCTCCTCCCCCATGGGCGCGGAGCTGGACAACCTGTCCGACCTGATCAGCTTCGGCCTGGCGCCCGCGTACTTCGTCCTGGTCTACGGCATGGTCGCCGACGACGCGCACCAGCGGGTGGCGGCGGTCGGCGCGATCGTGGTTCTGCTGGCGGTGGTGCTGAGACTCGCCCGGTTCTCGTGCGTGACGCCGCCGAACGGCATGTTCCAGGGCATGCCCTCGCCCTTCGGGGCGCTGACGGTGGTCTCGATCGTGCTGCTCGAGCTGCCGTTCGTGGCGACGCTGCTGGCGATCCTGGGCACGGCGTGGCTGATGGTCAGCCGGGTCGAGTACCCGAAGCCGCGGGGACGCCTCGCGGTGGCGATGCTCGCCTGGATCGTGGTCAGCATGGGTCTGCTCGCGGCGTGGGCGTTCGACGCGCCGAGCGGGCAGCTGCTGCTTCAGACGGGATGTGCGCTCCAGCTGGTGATGGGCGCGGTGATTCCGCTGTTCGCCACGGCTCGCCGGGTGAACAACTTCCGTGACAACCGGCGCGAGGCGCGGGCGGCACAGCTCCCGTAGCCAGCCGTGCCGAAGCCGTACGCGGCCGTACGACACCAGGAAGGGCCCCGAGCCGGTCGGCTCGGGGCCCTTCGTCGTACCGTGCGTCGGCGGCGTCGGCTCAGCTCAGGAAGTCCTCCGCGATCCGCTCGGCCACCCGCTCCAGGATCGGCCCCGCGTCCGCGATGCACTTCGCGACGTCCGGCTCGACCTCCGTCAGCGGATACGCCCGCCGGATCCCCGCCCGCCCCAGTGCCTCCGGCAGCAGCGCCAGCCGGCCGCACACCGCGACGACCTCCTTGTCGGCGGCGCGGGCGGCGGCGGCGACGCCCGCCGGGGCCTTGCCGTGCAGGGTCTGCTCGTCCAGGGAGCCCTCGCCGGTGATCACCAGGGTCGCCCGCTCCAGCGCCGGCGCGAAGCCCAGGACGTCCAGCATGACCTCGATGCCGGGGCGGAACCGGGCACCGAGGAGGAGGGCGCCGTAGCCGATGCCGCCCGCCGCACCCGCGCCGGGCGCCGCGGCGTGCTCGGCGGCCCTGGTGCCGACCGAGTCCTCCAGCACCTTCGCGAAGTGCCCGAGCGCCGCGTCCAGGGTCGCCACGTCGTCCGGCGAGGCCCCCTTCTGCGGGCCGTACACAGCGGGCGCGCCCTTCGGGCCGGTCAGCGGATTGTCGACGTCGCTGGCGAGCACCAGGTCGACGGAGGCGAGCCTGGGGTCCAGATCCGAGAGGTCGGCCGTGGCGAGGTCGCCGAGGCCGCCGCCGCCCGGGGCGACCGGCTCGCCGTCCGCGTCCAGGAAGCGCGCGCCCAGCGCGGTCAGCATCCCGGCGCCGCCGTCCGTCGTCGCGCTGCCGCCGACGCCGAACACGATCGTGCGGGCACCGGCGTCCAGCGCGGCCCGCAGCAGCTCCCCGGAGCCGAAGGTGGACGCCGTCAGCGGGGCGAAGACACCCGCGGGCAGCCGCTGGAGGCCGCTCGCCTCCGCCATCTCCACGACCGCCGTGTCGCCGCGCAGCGCGAACGCCGCCGTCACCTCGTGCCCGAGGGGCCCGGCGACCCGTACCTCCCGCCGCTCGAACCCGGCCGCGACCGCCGCGTCGACCGTCCCGTCGCCGCCGTCGGCCACGGGCATGGCCTCCACCTGGAGGTCCGGCACGACTCGGCGCAGACCGGCCGTCACACGCTCGGCGACCTGTACGGCCGTGAGCGACCCCTTGAACTTGTCCGCGGCGATGAGCACGCGCTGTGTCACCTGTTTTCCCCTTGCTCTCCGGGCCTCGCGCATGTCAAGGCCAGTCGCGCCGCTGCGACCTTAACCGGAGTCCGCCCCCGCCGTCATGCGCTGACCGGACCTTGAGAACTGCGCAGGAACCCCGTGGGCGTGCCCTGAGAACTCCCTGTGGCCGGTTGCCGAACCCGGAGCGGATGCCCCCGGAATTGGGTAAACCGGTCCTATGACCCCTGTGGGCACTGAGCCAGAGCTCGCCGACCGCGTCCTCGGGGGCTGGCTGGGCCGGATCGCGGGCAACATGCTCGGCAAGCCGGTCGAGCAGGGCGACCTGTGGACGCGGGACCGTATCGACCGCTATCTGCGGCAGGCCGCCGCCCTGCCCCTCACCGACTATCTGCCGGAGCCCGTCGACGAGAGCGACGGATTCGAGCTGCGGCCCGAGTGGCGCCAGTGCGTACGGGGCCGTATCCACGGCAGCTGCCGCGACGACGACGTCGACTACGCGATCCTCGGCCTGGACCTGCTGGAGACCTACGGTTTCGGCTTCAGCACCGAGCAGGTCGGTGACCTGTGGCTGCTGCGGCTGCCGTACCTCCAGACCTTCACGGCGGAGCGGGCGACGTACCGCAACCTGGCCAACGGTCTGAAGCCGCCGCTCACGGCCACCTACGACAATCCGTACCAGGAGTGGATCGGCGCACTCATCCGCGCCGACATCTACGGCTGGACCTGTCCGGGCCTCCCCCGCCGGGCCGCCTCCCTCGCCCGCCGGGACGCGGTGCTCTCGCACACCGGCAACGGGGTGTACGGCGCGATGTGGGCGGCGGCGCTGATCGCGGCGGCGTTCACGGCGCCCACGATCCGGCGGGCGGTCGACGAGGCGCTCGCCGTCATCCCGGCGAGCAGCCGTCTCGCCCGCACCGTACGCCGGGTCGTCTCGCTCCACGACACCCGGATGACCTGGGAGGACACGCTCACGACGGTCGCCGAGGAGACGGCCGGGCTGGGCTGGATCCACACCATCCCGAACGCGGCCGTGCTCACCGCCGGGCTGCTGTACGGCGACGGCGACTTCACCCGCACCATCACGCTCACCGTCCGGGGCGGCCTGGACACCGACTCCAACGGGGCTACGGCCGGTTCGGTGGCCGGAGTCCTGACCGGGGCGGAGGCGATCCCGGACCAGTGGACCGGGCCGCTGGAGGACACGGTCCGCAGCGCGGTGTTCGGGTACGACGGAATGCGGATCAGCGAGCTGGCGGAACGGACGGTGCGGCTGGCGGAGGCGGAGGTCTGACCGGCCGGTGGCCTGATCGGCCGGGGAGCCTGGCTACCCTTCCCCCATGACCTCAACGCCGGACTTCGCCGCCTACATCGCCTCCCTCCCCCGCGTCCTCGCCGGTGCCGCCGCCCTCTTCCGGGACGGTGCGGGCCGGGTGCTGCTCGTGGAGCCCAACTACCGTGAGGGGTGGGCGTTGCCGGGCGGTACGGTCGAGTCGGACGACGGTGAGACACCCCGGCAGGGGGCGCGCCGGGAGACGGCCGAGGAGATCGGGCTGGACCGGGAGCTGGGTCCGCTGCTCGCGGTGGACTGGGTGCACTGGACGGGCCGGCCGCCGCTGGTGGCGTATCTGTACGACGGTGGCGTCCTCGGCGAGGACGACCTCAAGGCGATCCGGCTCCAGGAGGAGGAGCTGCTGTCCTGGCGGCTGGTCGCGCGCGAGGAGATCACCGCGCATCTGCCGGGCTCCCTGGGCCGCCGAGTCCTGGCCGGGCTGGACGTCCTCGCGGACGGCGGCGGGACGGTGGAGCTGGAGAACGGCCACCGGGTGGGCTGACCCGGGCGCGGGCCCGGCCCTCGAATATCCATTCGCCGCCCGCACGGCGACCGTCCTACCCTCGGCATCATGACCAAGCCCCTCGTCGCCCTGCTCAGCGGCGCCGGTATCAGCACGGACTCGGGCATCCCCGATTACCGGGGGCCGAACGGGCTGTGGCGCCGGGACCCGGAGGCCGAGAAGCTCGTGACGTACGAGTACTACATGGGCGATCCGGAGATCCGGCGGCGCTCGTGGCAGATGCGCCGCAAGAACCGCACGCTCAAGGCCGAGCCCAACGCGGCGCACCGGGCGGTGGCCGAGCTGGAGCGGTCCGGGGTGCCGGTCAGGGTGATCACGCAGAACGTGGACGGGCTGCACCAGCTCGCCGGGCTGCCCGCCCGCAAGGTGCTCGAACTGCACGGCAGTGCGCGAAGTGTGGTGTGCACGAAGTGCCATGCGCGCGGGCCGATGGAGGACGCCCTCGCGCGGGTGGAGGCCGGTGAGGAGGACCCGCCCTGTCTGGAGTGCGGCGGGATCCTGAAGTCGGCCACCGTCATGTTCGGGCAGCGGCTCGATCCGGCGGTCCTCGGTGAGGCGGTCGCGATCAGCAAGGCCTGCCAGGTGTTCATCGCCGTCGGCAGCAGCCTCCAGGTGCAGCCCGCCGCCGGTCTCGCGGGCGTCGCCGCCGACCACGGCGCCCGGCTCGTCATCGTCAACGCCGAGCCGACGCCGTACGACGAACTCGCCGACGAGGTGATCCGCGAGCCCATCGGCACCGCTCTGCCGAAACTGCTGCGCGGTCTCGGCGGGTGACGGAGAATCCGATCATGACTTCCGCGATACGCCATACGACGATCGACTCCGCCGACGCCTACCGCCTCGCCGGCTTCTGGTCCCAGGTGCTCGGTCTGCCCGTGCACGAGGACGACCAGCCGGGGGACGAGGACGTGCTGATCGAGGGGGCGGGGCTGCTGTTCGTGACCGTCCCCGAGCCCAAGTCCGGCAAGAACCGGGTGCACCTGGACCTTCAGCCGCAGGACCGCACCCGGGACGAGGAGGTCGAGCGCCTTCTGGCCCTCGGCGCCACGCTGGTCGACGACCGCCGCAACCCGGACGGCAGGGGCTGGGCGGTCCTCGCCGACCCGGAGGGCAACGAGTTCTGTGTGGAGCGCGGTGCCGCCGAACGGGTCGGCTGACGTGAACTCCCCCTGGAACAGGGCTTTCTGGAAGCGGAATTTCTAGAACAGGCCCTTCTGGAAGAGGGCGGTTCCGCCCTCGAAGTCCAGCAGCCGCTGCTTGCGGGCCAGGCCGCCGCCGTAGCCGGTGAGGCTTCCGCTCGCGCCGACCACACGGTGGCAGGGGACGATGATGCCGATCGGGTTCTTTCCGTTGGCGAGGCCGACCGCGCGGGAGGCGCCGGAGTTGCCCAGGGCGTCGGCGAGTTGGCCGTAGGAGCGGGTCTCGCCGTATGGGATCTGCCGTAGCTGTTCCCAGACGGTGCGCTGGAACGGCGTTCCGCGCAGGCTCAGTTCGAGGGTGAACTCCTTCAACTCGCCCGCGAAGTAGGCCTCCAGCTGCTCCTCCGCCTCCGCGAAGGGGGTCTGGTCGCGGGTGCCGAAGGTCTCCTCGGCCGGGCGGTGACGCTGCTCGGTCATGTAGAGGCCGCACAGGACGCCGTCCTCGGCGACGAGGGTGAGAGGGCCGTACGGGCTGTCGATCAGGGTGTGCTGTTTCACCGGGTTTCCTTACACGGGGAGGAAGTTGATCGGGTGGCTGTCCGTCGCCCACAGGTACTGCACGGCATACGCGCGCCAGGGGCGCCAGGCCGCCGCGCGGGCGGTGAGGGCCGCCGGGGTGGACGGCAGGCCCAGCTCCTGGGCGGCGCGGCGGATGCCGAGGTCGGTGGGGAGGAAGGCGTCGGGGTCGCCGAGGGCCCGCATGGCGATGACGTCGACCGTCCAGGGGCCGAAGCCGGGGAGGGCGAGGAGCCGGGCCCGGGTCTGCGGCCAGTCGCTGTCGGGGCCGAGGCGCAGCTCGCCGTCGGCGAGCCGGCGTACCAGTGTGGTGAACGTCGTACGGCGGGTCCGGGGCATCGCCAGCGACTCCGGGTCCACCCCGGCCAGCGCCTCGGGCGACGGGAAGAGGTGGGTGAGGCCGCCCTCGGGGTCGTCGATCCGTTCGCCGTGCGCGGTGACCAGCCGGGCCGCGTGCGTGCGTGCGGCGGCGGTGGAGACCTGCTGGCCGAGCACGGCCCGTACGGCGAACTCGGCCTCGTCGACCGTGCGCGGCACCCGCCGTCCGGGCGCCTTGTCGACCAGTGGCGCGAGCTGCGGATCCGTACGCAACTGGTCGTCGATCGCGACCGGATCGGCGTCCAGGTCGAGCATCCGGCGGCAGCGGCTGATCGCGACGGTGAGGTCGCGCAGGTCGCCGAGGGTGAGGCGGCAGGCGATGTGGTCGGGCTGCGGGGTGAGGGACACGATGCCGTGGCCGTACGGCAGCCTGAGGGTGCGCCGGTAGGCGCCGTCCCGCCACTCCTCCACGCCGGGTACGGCGGTCGCCGCGAGGTGGCCGAAGAGATTGTCGGGGTTGAGGGGGGCGCGGAACGGCAGCCGCAGGGTGAGGGCGCCGGTGGTGTTGCCGGGAGTGTTGCGGGGCGCGCGGGTGCGCAGGTCGGTCGGCGAGAGGGCGAAGACCTCGCGGACGGTGTCGTTGAAGGTGCGGATGGAGGCGAAGCCGGCCGCGAAGGCGATGTCCGCCATGGTCAGGGGCGTCGTCTCGATGAGCAGCCGGGCGGCCTGGGCGCGCTGGGCGCGGGCCAGGGCGAGCGGGCCCGCGCCGAGTTCGGCGAGAAGCTGGCGTTCGACCTGCCGGGTGCTGTAGCCGAGGCGGGCGGCGAGGCCGGGCACGCCCTCGCGGTCCACGACGCCGTCGGAGATCAGGCGCATCGCCCGGGCCACGAGGTCGGCTCGCTGGTTCCACTCCGGGGAGCCGGGGCTGGTGTCCGGGCGGCAGCGCTTGCAGGCCCGGAACCCCGCCTGCTGGCAGGCGGCCGCGCTCGGGAAAAACCGCATGTTCTCCGGCTTGGGCGGGACCACCGGGCAGCTGGGCCGGCAGTAGATCCCGGTCGTGACGACCGCGGTGAAGAACCATCCGTCGAAGCGGGCGTCCTTGGACTGTACGGCGCGCACGCAGCGCTCCGTGTCGGTGTGCATCCCCTTCTGCATACGTCCAGCATCGGCCACGGGCGCGGCGAGGGCTGGCGAGAATCCGACATCAACCTCGTCTGTGCTGGGAGCCGCCGGATCACCTCGCCGACCGAGCGGAGGAGTCGCTACGAGGCGTTCGGGCCGGGAGCCGGCCCCGTGCCCCGCAGCTCCTGAATGGTCCCGCCCAGTCGCGGCCGGAGGGTTTCCAGCAGCACCGGTTTGGCGCTGACCACCCAGCGGGTGCCGACAAGGTACTCGCCGCCGTAGACGGCGGCCGAGTCCAGCCAGGTCAGCTTGTACTTCTCCGCGGGGAACGTCGTGATGAGGAAGTCGCCCTCCTCGGTGTGGCAGACCCCCTCACGCAGTTGGTCCGCTTCGGTCCGGATCTTGACCTTGCAGCCGGTCAGGCCGGCGATCACCTCGACCTTCGCCGGTGCCACGACGCCGGCCACGGTGGCGGAGACGTTCGTCTGGCTGCTCCGAGCGGCGGCCGGCTTGTCGTCACCGCCGCCGCACGCGGTGACGGTGAGCACGAGGGGCAGACCGCAGGCCGCCGCGGCGAGTGCCGTGCGTCCTCTGCTTCCTCGGCTTCCCCGGTGGCTTTCTCGGTGGTTTCCTCGGTGTGGCTGCACGCGGGGTGGTACGGATCAAGGCCGGACGCCGTTCACCTCGTGCGTCACGGGGACCCGGTCGGCAGCCATCGGGCGACGTAGGCCCGCAGCCCGTCGAGTCCGGCGCCGCGTGCGACGTAGCCGAGGTGGCCGTCGGGCCGTACGAGTCCCTGGGCGACGTCCGGCCAGGGACTCCGGTCGCCGAGGCGGTGCACGGTGATCAGGCCGGCCCGGCCGGCGAGGATCGGGGCGAGCCGCTCGTCCGGCCAGAGGTGCGGCGGGCCGGACAGGAGGAGATGCCAGCCGGGGGCGGTCGTCCGTGCCTGGAGCCCTCGGGGCAGGTCGGGCAGCCGGTCCCCGGCGCGGGGGCCGCGGCGGGGCGGTCGGCCGCCGGTCGCGGAGGCGGGGCTGCGGCGGTAGTGGATGCCGAGTTCGGAGACGGTGCGGAAGACCCGACGGCGCAGCACGGTGGCGTACTCGACCAGCGGCGCGAGGCGTGGGACGAGACGTTCGCGGGCGATCCGGAGGACGGGATTCGGGCTGGTGCCGATGACGAAGGCGCGGTCGGTGAACCGCCGTACGTCATGGCCGACGGGGACGCGCTCTGCCCCGTAGGTGTCCAGCAGGTCCTCCGGCGCGGCGCCCCGGCACACGAGGGCGAGTTTCCAGCCCAGGTTGAGGGCGTCCTGGATGCCGGTGTTCATGCCCTGGGCCCCGGCCGGGCTGTGGATGTGTGCGGCGTCGCCGGCGAGGAAGAAGGGGCCGCTGCGGTAGCGGTCGGCACCGCGGTTGTGGAGCCGGAACTCGGTCATCCAGACGGGATCCCGAAGGACCAGGCCCTCCGCGCCGTTGCGCTCCGCGATCCGCTGGAGCATCGGCACGGTCACCTCGCCGTCGGGGGCGTCGGACGGCCGCATCGCGAGCATGCGCCAGGAGGCGGGCGAGACGAGCGGGAAGAAGAACACCATCCCGCCGCCGGTCATGTACGAGTGCACGGCGCCGGGCTCCAGGCCGTCCACCTCCAGGTCGGCGAGCAGATACGTCTGTGGATAGGCGTACCCCTCGAAGCCGATGCCGGCCTGTTCGCGCACGGTGCTGTGCGCGCCGTCGCAGCCCACGACATAGCGGGCCGTCACGCTCTCCTCCGTGCCGTCACGGCCGCGCAGCCGGCCCTCGACGTGCGGTCCCCGCCGCTCCAGCCCCACCAGCTCGGTGCCGCGCTCGACCGTCACGTCCCGGTCCGCCAGGTGCTCACCGAGCACGCTCTCCGTCTCGGCCTGGGAGAGGAACAGCAGGTAGGGGTACGGCGTGTCGTTCGCCCCGATGTCGAACAGCGGCACCGACACCGTGCGCCGCCTCAGATGCAGCCGCAGCCCCACCGCGGGGTTGCCGCGCGCCACGAGTTCCTCAGTCACCCCGAATCCCGCCAGTGCCTCCAGGGTGCGGGGCTGGATGCCGAGCGCCCGGGACTCGCGTACCCGGTCCAGGGAGCGGTCGACGATCCGGAACCGGGTGCCGTAGGCGCTCAGTTGGGCCGCGAGCGCCAGCCCGGTGGGACCGGCGCCCACGATCAGCACGTCCAGTGGTGGTGTCATGGGTCCACGGTAGGCAGGCGGCCTCCGTGTCGGGTCAGTGGCCGTAGGGCGGCTCGAAGCAGCCCGTCTCCGGGTACGGGCCGTTGGCCTGCACCTCGTAGTTGGACTTCTGCACGAACGCGGTGACGCAGGCGTCGTCGTGGACGCGCAGACCGACGAGTGCCCCCTCGGGCGTGACGTAGTGGTCGTGCTCGAAGCGCTGGAACATCTCCCGGACGGTCAGTGTGCCGCCGAGCCGCTTGCCGTCCCGGGTCACGCGCTCCTCCTCGTAGCCGAGCCGGAGCAGGGCCGCTCGCACCGACGCGGGGTCCCATGTGCGCTGTTCCCACAGCCGCTGGAGCACCGGCCTGATACGGGCGGCCTCCCGCTCGGCGTCCTTCGCGTGAGCGGGCGTCATCTCGCCGGCCCGTCGGTAGGCGTTGTTCTCGTTGTAGTGCGGCGCACCGTCGCCGGCGCCCGGCTCCACGTAGGGGGAGGCTCCCGTTCCGCCGGTCGGTGCGGAGGTGCCGGGCGAGGTGCCGGGAGAGGTGAAGGGCGAGGTGCCGGGCGAGGTGGCGGGCGAGGTGGCGGGCAAGGCCTCGGGCGAGGCGCCGGCCGCCGCGTCCGAGGCGCGCAGCTCACCGCAGGCGGTCATGGTCACGGCCGCGACCAGGACGAGGGCAGCCGCGGCGAGGGAAGCACGACGGGACGATGCTGACGTGGACATGAAGCGACGCATGAGGCGACCCTCTCACCGTGACCGGCTTCCCGGCACCGTCTTTGTGCGGAGCTGGTCCGAGTACGCGTACTCAGAGACGCGCGGCGAAGGTGTCGTAGGCGCGCTCGTCGAAGAGGACGAACCGGATCTCCTCGACGTCGGTCCGCGCCTCGCGCACCGTGTCCACCGCGATACGCGCGGCATCCTCCATCGGCCACCGGTACACCCCGGTGGAGATCGCCGGGAAGGCCACCGTGCGGGCGCCGAGTTCGTCGGCGACGCGTAGGGACTCGCGGTAGCAGGAGGCCAGCAGGGCGGAGCGGTCCTCGGTGGTGGACCAGACCGGGCCCACCGTGTGGATCACCCACCGCGCGTCCAGGTCACCGGCCGTCGTCGCGACCGCCTGGCCGGTCGGCAGGCCCTTGCCGTACCGGGAGGCGCGCAGGTCTCGGCACTCGGACAGGATCGCGGGGCCGCCTCGGCGGTGGATGGCGCCGTCGACTCCTCCCCCGCCGAGGAGGGAGGAGTTCGCGGCGTTGACGATCGCGTCGACGGACTCGCGTGTGATGTCGCCCTGGACGAAGTTGATGGTGGTCATGGCTGTCTCCATAGCAGTCGGCAGTCGGCGGACGGCAGTCAGCAGTCGGCAGTCAGCAGTCGGCAGTCGGCAGTCGGCAGTCGGAGCAGTCCTGACCGGTGACGGCGGGCCGGGGAGGGTAGGTCGTTCGAGCCGTCTCAGGGCTCCTGTCGCAGCCGCCGCCACACCGCCTTGGCGGCGTTGTGTCCCGACATGCCATGCACTCCGGGGCCGGGCGGGGTCGCCGACGAGCAGATGAAGACCGCCGGGTGCGGGGTGGCGTAAGGGAAGAGCGACAGCTTGGGGCGCAGCAGGAGTTGGAGTCCCGAGGAGGCGCCGGAGCCGATGTCGCCGCCGACGTAGTTGGCGTTGCGGGCGACGAGTTCGGCGGGGCCGGCCGTCGCACGGGCGAGCACGCGGTCGCGGAACCCTGGGGCGAAGCGCTCCAGTTGACGCTCGATGGCGTCCGTGAGGTCTCCGGTCCAGCCGTTGGGCACATGCCCGTAGGCCCAGAAGACCTGTTTGCCCTCAGGGGCCCGGGTGGGGTCGGCCACGCCGGGCTGCACGGTGATCAGGAACGGCTTGCCGGGCGCCCGGCCCTCCTTGGACACGGCGCGCAGCGCGGTGTCGATCTCGGCGCTGTTCCCGCCGATCTGCACGGTGCCGGCCCGCCGGGCCTCCGCCGCGGTCCACGGCACCGGGCCGTCGAGCGCGTAGTCGATCTTGAAGACCCCGGGACCGTAGCGATAGCCCTCGTAGTAGCGGCCGAAGCCGGCGATGCGGGCCAGCGCGGTCGGCGAGGTGTCGAAGACGTAGGCGCGCGCGGGCGGCAGGTCGTCGAGCCGCTTGACCTCGTAGTCGGTGTGGACGGTGCCGCCGAGGTCCTTCAGATACGCGGTGAGGGCGTCGGAGATGGACTGGGAGCCACCGCGGGCCACGGGCCAGCCCCGGGCGTGGGCGGCGAGGGCGAAGACCAGGCCGATGGCGCCGGTGGCGAAGCCGCCGAGGGGGGCCATGACGTGGGCGACGAGACCGGCGAACAGCGTCTTGGCCCGCTCGTCCTGGAAGCGCCGCATCAGCCAGGTCGACGGGGGCAGCCCGACCAGGCCGAACCGGGCGAGGGTGACCGGGTCGCGGGGCAGAGCCGTCAGCGGCAGGGACATGAAGTCCCGGGCCAGCGTGTCCCACTTCGTCAGGAACGGCTCGACCAGCCTGCGGTACGGTCCCGCGTCGCGCGGTCCGAAGGAGGCGGCGGTCTCGGCGACGGACCGGGCCAGCACGGCGGCCGTGCCGTCGGCGAACGGGTGAGCCATCGGCAGGTCGGGGTGCAGCCACTCCAGTCCGTAGCGGTCGAGCGGCATCGCACGGAACGCGGGTGAGTTGATACCCAGCGGGTGCGCGGCGGAGCACGGGTCGTGCCGGAAGCCGGGCAGGGTCAGCTCCTCGGTGCGGGCGCCCCCGCCGACCGTGTCCCGCGCCTCGAAAACGGCCACGGAGAAGCCGCGGCGGGCCAGCTCCACGGCAGCGGTCAGTCCGTTCGGCCCCGCTCCCACCACGACCGCATCGAGCATCGACGGCACCTTCGGACCCCTTCGTCAGCCGATGGCCATTGAAGGTCAGGATATGCCGGGGCACCGACAACGCCGGGGCGCGGGTAAAGTCCGCCGGATGACGCACCGCTTCCGCTTCCGGGTGCCCGTGGACGACGAAGAGCACTGGTTCGAGGTGACGGACGGGGGCCGGGGCCAGGTGGTGCGGCAGATCACCTTCCGGGGATCAGCCGGCGTACCGGTGGTCGCGGTCGAGACGGACGAGCTCGCCCTGACCCGGCAGGCGTGCGGGGACTGGGGCGTTCAGCTGTACGAGGTCGTGTACGGCAGGCCGGCGCGCGAGCCGGTCGTGGAGCCTCCGGAGGCACGGGCGGTGGACCCGCACGCCTTCGACGTCACGTGGGGCCGTGCCCGTGCGTACCGCCAGTGCGAGGTGCGTCACGACAGCGGTCCCCTGCCCGTCGGCACCCGCTTGACCGGCACCTTCACCGTCTCGCCCTGGGGAGCGGGCGTGACCGGCGTGTTCGTCGACGTCGGCCTGCCCGCTCCGGGCTTCGTGGACGCCGCGATCCTTCTGCGGGCCGGGTGCCGCTGGCCCGTGGAGGGCACACCCGCCGAGTTCGAGGTGGTCGACCTGCGGGTCGGCCGGTCCCACCCGCAGATCAGGCTCCGCCCGACAGCAGTCCCACCACACGGCGAGCCGTGGCCTCGTCCCGGGCCGCGGTGAACGGCAGTGCGTTGCCGCCGGTGACGCGGAACGGCTCGCCCGTGCGGGTCAGGTGGGCGCCGCCGGCCTCCTCGACCAGGAGGATGCCCGCCGCGTGGTCCCAGGCGGCCTCCCAGCTGAACGCGGTGGCGTCCAACTCGCCGCGGGCGATGGCGAGATACTCCAGGCCGGCCGAGCCGCAGGCGCGCGGGGCGACGCCGTCGGTCCACAGGCCGAGGAGGGCCTGCTTCTGCTCGTCGGTGGTGTAGTCCGGGTGGGACGTGGCGATGCGGAGGTCGTGCCCGGGCTGCGGCGCACCGGCGCGCAGCCGCTCGCCGTCCAGGTAGGCGCCCTGGCCCCGTATCGCGGTGGCCAGTTGGTCGCGGGCGGCGGCGTAGGTCCAGGAGGCGAGGAGCACGCCGTGCTGCGCGAGCGCGACCAGTGTGCAGAAGCCGTCGTCCCCGTTCACGAACTGCCGGGTGCCGTCGACGGGGTCGACGATCCAGGCCGGGGCGTCGCCGCACACCGCCTCGTACGTCGCCGGGTCGGCGTGCACCGCTTCCTCGCCGACGACGACGGAGCCGGGCAGGAGCGCGCCGAGCGCCTCGGTGAGGTACTTCTCGGCGAGCCGGTCGGCGTCGGTCACCAGGTCGTGCGGTCCGCTCTTCTGGTCGACCTCGTGCTCGGCGAGCTGCCGGAAGCGGGGCATGATCTCGGCCGCGGCGGCTTTGCGGACCGCTTCGGCCACGTCGGCCGAGTGCTGTGCGAGAAACTCTTCGATGGTTTCGTTGGTTCGGATCACGTGTCAATAAGAACACGCCCCACTGACAATCCCCGCCGGGTGGGTGACGGCGCGATGGCATCGGCGTGAACTCCGGGAGCGTGGATCCGCGGGTCGGGGGCATGGATCCGTGGGTCGGGGGCCGGGTTCAACGTCCCACCGCGTACCCCTGCATCCCCCGCGGATTCGCCGCCGCCGACAGGACCCCGGTCGCCGGGTCCCTCGCGACCGCGCAGAGCCGGCCCTCCGACCACGCGTCACCGACGGTCACGTCATGACCACGTCGGCGCAGTTCCGCCACCACCCCGGCATCGGTCCGGGACTCCACGGTCACGCTGCCCGGCCGCATCCCCCGCGGGTAGAAGGATCCGGGAAAGCTGTCGTTGTGCCAGTTCGGGGCGTCGATCGCGCCCTGGAGGTCGAGGCCGCCGCGAACCCGCCCGCGCAGGGCGACCGCGAGGAAGAAGTGCAGCTGCCACTGGTCCTGCTGGTCCCCGCCGGGCGTGCCGAAGGCCATGACGGGCACTCCGTCGCGCAGGGCGATCGAGGGCGTGAGCGTGGTCCGCGGACGCCGTCCCGGTGTCAGGGAGTTCGGCAGGCCCTCCTCCAGCCAGGTCATCTGGAGCCGGGTGCCGAGCGGGAAGCCCAGTTCGGGCACGACGGGGTTGGACTGGAGCCAGCCGCCGCTGGGCGTGGCCGCGATCATGTTGCCCCAGCGGTCGACGATGTCGAGGTGGCAGGTGTCGCCCCGGGTGCCGCCGTCGGCGCGGACGTCGGGCTCCCCCGGCACCGGTGACGTCGGCCGCTTGGCGACCGTCGGCTCCCCCACACCCAGCGCGTCGAAGCCGGCCTCCTCGACGGCGGCCACGCGCGCGTGCGCGCTGAGGCGCGGGGCGCGCCCGCCGGGGCTGCCGGGCCGCAGGTCGTGGGACGCCTTGTCGCCGACCAGCTCCCGGCGGGCCGCGTTGTACTCGTCCGACAGCAGGTCGGCCAGCGGTACCTCGGCCGCGTCGCCGTACCAGGCCTCCCGGTCGGCCATGGCCAGCTTGCAGCCCTCGACCAGCAGATGGACGTATTCGGCGGACCCATAGGACGGCAGTTCGGGCGGGAGCAGAGCAAGTTGCTGGAGGAGGACCGGGCCCTGGCTCCAGGGGCCGGCCTTGCACAGGGTCCAGCCGTTCCAGTCGTACGTCGCGGGCGCCTCGTAGGTCGCGGACCAGCCGGCGAGGTCGGCGGCCGTGAGCGTGCCGGAGTGCCGCTCGCCGCTGGTGTCCATCGTGGGGCGGCCGGCCTGCCGTACCAGGGCCTCGGCGATGAAGCCGGACCGCCACACCTCCCGGGCCGCCTCGATCTGCGCGACCCGGTCCCCGGCCCCCGACACCTCGGCGAGCAGCCGCTTCCAGGTGGCGGCGAGGGCGGGGTTGCGCAGCCGTTCGCCGGGCCGGGGCGGCTGCCCGCCCGGCAGATACACCTCGGCGGACGAGGTCCACTCCGTCTCGAACAGCTCGCGGACGGTCTCCACCGTCTCGCCGACCCGCTCGACCGGCGCGTGCCCGTGCTCGGCGTACCCGATGGCGTACTCCAGCACCTCGGCGAGCGTCCTGGTCCCGTGGTCCCGCAGCAGGAGCATCCAGGCGTCTAAGGCGCCGGGCACGGCGGCGGCCAGCGGTCCGGTCCCCGGCACGAGTTCCAGTCCGAGGTCCCGGTAGTGCGCGACGGTCGCCCCGCCGGGCGCCACCCCCTGCCCGCACAGGACCCGCACCTCGCCGCCCGCCGGGGCGACGAGGATCGGCACCTCGCCGGCCGGCCCGTTGAGGTGCGGCTCGACGACGTGCAGGACGAACGCGCCCGCCACGGCGGCGTCGTAGGCGTTGCCGCCGCGCTCCAGCACGGCCATCGCCGACTGCGAGGCGAGCCAGTGGGTGGAGGACACCATGCCGAAGGTGCCCTGGAGGGTGGGACGGGTGGTGAACATCGGTGTCTTTCACCTCGCTGTCGGCGCGGATCGGTCCGTCCGATCTTCATGTCCCGCCTGTTCGTGCTTCAACCTTCCGGCTGGGACGGGTCCGTGGTCCCCGGCTTCGCCTTGTTCCGTCCGGGCGGGGTGAAGGTGTAGAGGTCGAGCACGTCGGGACAGGGCGCGACACCGGGGCCGCCGGCCCGGACCCAGTCGATGATGTCCTCGGTGGCGTCGGGGTCGTTGACCAGGCCCAGCCACACCGGGCGGGCGCCGGCCGCGCGCGCGGTGGCGGACGGCTGGACGACGATCACGTTGGCGTGTTCGCACACGTCGAGGCAGGCGGAGACCCGCACGGGCACGTTCTCGGCGAGGCGCGCGGTCTGCCGGGCGTGGTCGATGCCGGTGACCTTGGGGCTGCCGCAGCAGCAGTCCCGGCACACGACGACCCGGCAGGGTGCGGGTGCGGCGGGGGTGTCGCCCGTCGGGCCTACGGGTCGCTGCTCAGGCATCGCTCGGCACGCTCCTCCTGCCGGGGGATCCGCCCCGGGTCGCCGGTCGCAGAAAGCGGATCACGGGGTGGCCGGGGTCGGTCGTGACTTCTGCCCGGACGCCGTAGACCCGCTCGATGAGGGTGGGGGTGAGGACCTCGGCCGGGGTGCCCTCCGCGATCGCACGGCCCTCGCGCAGGACGAGCAGGCGGTCGCAGTACATCGCGGCGAGGTTGAGGTCGTGCAGGGCGATCACGGTGGTGACCGGGAGGTCCGCGACGAGGTCCAGCAGGTCGAGCTGGTGCTGGATGTCGAGGTGGTTGGTGGGTTCGTCGAGGAGCAGTTCGCGGGGTTCCTGGGCGAGCGCGCGGGCGATCTGGGTGCGCTGGCGTTCGCCGCCGGAGAGGGTGTGCCAGGACTGCTCGGCGCGGTCGGCGAGGCCGGTGCGCTCCAGCGCCTCGTCCACTGCCCCGGCGTCGGCCGCCGTGGCCGGGGTCCAGGCCCGGCGGTGCGGGACACGGCCGAGGGCGACGACGTCCCGGACGGTCAGTTCGGTCTGGGTGTGGGCCTCCTGCTCGACGGTGGCGACGCGCCGGGCGGTGGCACGCCGGCCGACCTCGGTGAGGGGGCGTCCGTCCAGGGTGACCACTCCGGAGGTGGGTGCGAGGACTCCGGCGAGGAGCCTCAACAGGGTTGATTTCCCTGAGCCGTTGGGGCCGAGCAGTCCGACGGTGTCGCCGGGGCGCAGGGTGAGGGTGACGCCGTCGACGATGACCTTGCCGGCGACGCGTCGGACGACGCCCTGGGCGTGCAGGCTGGTCATCCCTTGCCTCGCCCCCGGTGGAGGACCGCCACGAACGCCGGTACGCCGATCAGGGACGTGACCACGCCCACGGGAACCTCCTGGGGGTCGAGGACGGTGCGGGCGGCGGTGTCCACCCATACGAGGAAGACGGCTCCTGTCAGCGCCGTGACCGGCAGCAGACGGGCGTGTCCGGAGCCGGTGAGCGCGCGGGTGACGTGCGGCAGTACCAGGCCGACGAAGCCGATCGCCCCCGCGCAGCTGACGAGGGCGGCCGTGAGCAGCGCGGTCGCGCAGAGCAGGACGAGGCGGGTGCGGGCGACCCGCACGCCGAGTCCGGCGGCGGCGTCGTCACCGAAGGCGAAGGCGTCCAGGGTGCGGGCATGTCCGAGGCAGACGGCGAGAACCACGGCCAGTACGGCGGCGCAGAGCAGCACCTGTCCCCAGTCGGCGCCGGTGAGCGAGCCCAGCAGCCAGAACAGCACACCCCGGGTGGTCTCGGCGTCGGCGGAGGTCAGCACGATGAACGAGGTCAGCGCGGAGAACAGCTGCATGGCGGCCACCCCGGACAGCACCACCCGGTCCGTGCTGCCGCCGAGCGAGTGGCTGAGCAACAGGACCATCGCGAAGGAGAGCAGCGCGCCGAGGAAGGCGCCCGCCGACAGCGACACCACTCCCCCGCCCACGCCCAGCACGACGACGGCGACGGCTCCCGTGGACGCTCCCGAGGACACCCCGAGCACGAACGGATCGGCCAGCGGATTGCGCAGCAGCGACTGCATCACCGCTCCGCACACGGCGAGCCCGGCCCCGCACACGGCGGCGAGCAGGGTGCGCGGCATCCGCAGGTTCCACACGATGCCGTCCCGCAGCGGCGCCAACGTGCTCTCCCCTAGGCCGAGATGGGCGGCGACCGCGGCCCACACGTCCGCCGTCGAGATGTCGGCGGGCCCGATCGTCACCGCGACGGCCACCGAAGCGAGCAGCGCGGCGAACCCGCCGCCGGTCAACAGCAGCGTACGGGCGCTCACTTGCCGAGCCCGAAGTCGCGCAGCCCGGCGGCGACCTGCTCGATCCCTTCGATCGTGCGGATGGACGGGTTCATCGCCTGCCCGCTGAGCAGGACGTACCGCTTCTTCTTCACCGCGGTCAGGTTGCGGGTGGCCGGGTTGGTCTCCAGGAAGCGGATCTTGGCCGCGGCGCTCTCCGCGGTCTGCTGCTTGCGGGTGAGGTCGCCGATCACGAGGACGTCGGGGTCCCGGTCGGCGACCGTCTCCCAGCCGATCTGGGGCCATTCGTCATGGGTGTCGGAGAAGGTGTTCTCGGCGCCCACGGCACGGGTGACGGCACCGGGCGCGCCGCAGCAGCCCGCGAGGTAGGGCGACTGGGAGTTGGCGAACCAGTACATGAGGGAGACACCGGAGGCGTCCAGACCGTCGGTCGCCTCGCGTACCCGCCGCTTCAGCTCGGCGACGAGCTTCTCGCCGCGCTCGTCGACGCCGAAGGCCCGTGCCAGGTCGCGTATCTCGCCGTACACGACGTCGAGGGTGAGCGGCTTGCTGCGCGATCCGTCTCCGCCGCTGTCGTTGTCCTTGCCCGCGGAACAGTCGGAGGGCGAGACGTAGGTGGGCACGCCGAGCTTCTCGAACTGCTCGCGGGTGGCGACGCCGCCCTTGCCGAGAGTGGAGACGAAGGAGGCGGTGACGAAGTCGGGTTCGGCGTCCAGGACCTTCTCGAAGGAGGGCGCGTCGTCCGCGAGCCGCGGCACGGAGGCGTTGGCCTTCTCCAGCCCCTTCATCACCGGGTCCGTCCAGGTCGCCGTACCGGCGACACGGTCGGCGAGACCGAGGGAGAGCAGGATCTCCGTGGTGCCCTGGTTGAGGGAGACCACGCGCCGGGGCGCCGACTTCAGGGTGACCTTCCGGCCGCAGTTGTCGATCGTGCGGGGATAGCCGGCGGCGGACGTCTGCGCCGCCTTCGAGTCGTCGCCGCCGGAGGAACCGCAGGCGGTGAGGAGCAGGGCGGATGCCAGAAGAAGCGCGGGGGTGCGGAGCAAGGGCTTTCCTCGGGGTCTGGGCTCGTACGCGGAGCCTGGCCTACGGACGACCTCGGCACCCGGGGGTGCCAAGGTGCCAGCAGGTCTTCGGACTCGGGTTCGTCCGGCCGCGGCGCCTTCCCGGTCTCCCAGTGGCAGTTGCCCCGCCCGTCCCCCTCACCGCTGCGCGTCAGTTCCGGATTCGCACCGGATTCCCTGGCCTCGGGTGTGGCTCGACTGGCCCGACGAGGCTATCAAGCCCGCCTTGTCGCGGGGTCGTTCGACCGGTCGCCGCCAGGGCCGACGGGAGACGGAGACCCAGGTCACAATCTGGAAGAGGGCAAGGTCACAGCCGTGCCCTCTGCTGCTCCTTTGATGATCTGGCCTAGCATCCGAGCATGACGGTCCTGCCTGACGACGGGCTCTCGCTGGCCGCCGAGTTCCCTGACGCGACCCATGAGCAGTGGCAACACCTGGTGGAGGGTGTGCTGCGCAAGGCGGGCAAGGAAGTCTCGGGCCCGGCCGCGGAAGAAGCCCTGTCCACCGCCCTGGAGGACGGGTTGCGCACCCGCCCTCTGTACAGCGCGCACGACGCCGCGCCCGACGCCGGTCTGCCCGGGTTCGCCCCGTTCGTCCGCGGTAGTCGCCCCGAGGGGAACACGGCCGGCGGCTGGGACGTCCGGCAGCGGCACTCCGCGCTCACCGACGGCGTGGTGCTGGCCGACCTGGAGAACGGCGTCACCTCGCTCTGGCTGGTCCTCGGCGAGGGCGGCATCCCGGTGGCGGAGCTCGGCCGCGCCCTGGAGGGCGTCTACCTCGACCTGGCCCCGGTCGTCCTCGACGCGGGCGCCGACGTGGAGCCCGCCGCGCGCGAGCTGCTGCGGCTGTACGAGGAGAAGGGCGTCGCCAAGGAGGCGGCGCGCGGCAACCTCGGCGCCGATCCGCTCGGCCACGAGGCACGTACCGGAAAGTCCTCGGCGTTCGCGCCCGTCGCCTCGCTGGCCCGTGCGTGCGCCCAGGAGTACCCGGGGCTGCGGGCCCTGACCGTGGACGCGCTGCCGTACCACGAGGCCGGTGGCTCGGCGGCCCAGGAGCTGGGCAGCTCGCTGGCGACCGGTGTCGCCTATCTGCGGGATCTGACCGAGGCCGGGCTGACGGTCGAACAGGCTGCCGCGCAGCTGGAGTTCCGGTACGCCGCCACCGCCGACCAGTTCCTGACCGTCGCCAAGCTGCGGGCCGCGCGCCGGCTGTGGGCGCGGGTCACCGAGGTGTGCGGGGCACCGAGCGCCCAGGTGCAGCACGCCGTCACCTCGCCGGTGATGATGACGCGCCGCGACCCCTGGGTGAACATGCTGCGCACGACGGTCGCCACGCTGGCCGCCGGCGTCGGCGGCGCCGACTCCGTGACCGTGCTGCCCTTCGACCACGCGCTCGGCCTGCCGGACGCGTTCGCGCGGCGCATCGCCCGCAACACCTCGACCATCCTCATCGAGGAGTCGCACCTCGCCCGGGTGATCGACCCGGCGGGCGGCTCCTGGTACGTGGAGCGGATGACCGACGAGCTCGCCCACGCCGGCTGGGAGTTCTTCCAGCGGATCGAGCAGGCCGGCGGACAGGCGGCCGCGCTGCGCTCCGGACAGCTCGGCCAGGACCTCGCCGACACCTGGCAGGCGCGCAGCGGCAAGCTCGCCAAGCGCCGCGAACCCATCACCGGCGTCAGCGAGTTCCCCCACCTCGCCGAGCAGCCCGTCAAGCGCGAGCCCGCTCCCGCACCTCTCTCCGGTGGCCTTCCGCGGGTGCGGCGCGACGAGGCGTACGAGGCGCTGCGCGCCCGCTCCGACGCCCACCTGGCGGCCACCGGCTCCCGGCCCCGGGTCTTCCTGGCCGCGCTCGGCCCGGCGGCGGCCCACACCGCGCGCCTCACCTTCGCCTCGAACCTCTTCCAGGCGGGCGGCATCGAGCCGGTCACCGAGGGCACGTTCGAGGAGAGCGGTGCCACCGAGGTCTGCCTGTGCTCCAGTGACACCGTGTACGAGGAGCAGGCGCGGACCGAGGCCGGCCGGTTGAAGGCGGCCGGCGCCTCGCATGTGTTCCTCGCCGGGCGGCCCGGGAATCACCACGATGTCGACTCGTACGTCTTCGCCGGCTGTGACGCCGTCGCCGTGCTGTCCGCCACCCTCGACCGCATGGGAGTGTCCTGATGGGAATCCCCGACTTCTCCGGGATCGAACTCGGGGAGCCGAGGACCGACGCCGGTGCCGAGGAGTGGCAGAAGGCCGCCGGGAACGACGGGACCTTCTGGGAGACCCCGGAGGGCATCGCGGTCAAGCCGCTGTACACCGGCCGTGACCTGGAGGGCCTGGACTTCCTCGGCACGTACCCGGGCATGGCGCCGTATCTGCGCGGCCCGTACCCGACGATGTACGTCAACCAGCCCTGGACGATCCGCCAGTACGCGGGCTTCTCCACCGCCGAGGAGTCCAACGCCTTCTACCGGCGCAACCTGGCGGCCGGCCAGAAGGGCCTGTCGGTCGCTTTCGACCTGCCCACGCACCGGGGTTACGACAGCGACCACCCGCGCGTGACGGGCGATGTCGGCATGGCGGGCGTGGCGATCGACTCGATCTACGACATGCGGCAGTTGTTCGACGGCATCCCGCTGGACAAGATGACCGTGTCGATGACGATGAACGGCGCCGTGCTGCCGGTGCTGGCGCTCTACATCGTGGCGGCGGAGGAACAGGGCGTACCGCCCGAGAAGTTGGCCGGGACCATCCAGAACGACATCCTCAAGGAGTTCATGGTCCGCAACACCTACATCTATCCGCCGAAGCCGTCGATGCGGATCATCTCCGACATCTTCGCCTTCACGTCGCAGCGGATGCCGCGCTACAACTCGATCTCCATCTCCGGCTACCACATCCAGGAGGCCGGTGCGACGGCCGACCTGGAGCTGGCGTACACGCTCGCGGACGGTGTGGAGTACATCCGCGCGGGCCGTGAGGCGGGTCTGGACGTGGACGCGTTCGCACCCCGGCTGTCGTTCTTCTGGGCGATCGGCATGAACTTCTTCATGGAGGTCGCCAAGCTGCGCGCGGCGCGCCTGCTGTGGGCGAAGCTGGTGAAGCAGTTCGATCCGAAGAACTCCAAGTCGCTGTCCCTGCGCACCCATTCGCAGACCTCGGGCTGGTCGCTGACCGCGCAGGACGTGTTCAACAACGTCACGCGCACATGTGTCGAGGCGATGGCCGCGACCCAGGGCCACACTCAGTCGCTGCACACCAACGCGCTCGACGAGGCGCTCGCGCTGCCCACCGACTTCTCCGCGCGCATCGCCCGCAACACCCAGCTGCTGATCCAGCAGGAGTCGGGCACGACCCGGGTCATCGACCCGTGGGGCGGCAGCGCCTACGTCGAGAAGCTGACGTACGACCTCGCCCGCCGCGCCTGGCAGCACATCCAGGAGGTCGAGCAGGCGGGCGGCATGGCGCAGGCCATCGACGCCGGCATCCCGAAGCTGCGCGTGGAGGAGGCCGCCGCGCGCACCCAGGCCCGGATCGACTCCGGACGCCAGCCCGTCATCGGCGTCAACAAGTACCGCGTCGACAGCGACGAGCAGATCGAGGTGCTCAAGGTCGACAACTCCTCGGTGCGCGCCCAGCAGATCGCCAAGCTGCGGCGGCTGCGCGAGGAGCGGGACGAGACCGCCTGCCGGGACTCGCTCGACGCGCTGACCCGAGCGGCCGGCGGCGAGGGCAACCTGCTGGAGCTGGCGGTGAACGCCGCCCGCGCGAAGGCCACCGTCGGGGAGATCTCCGACGCCCTGGAGAAGGTGTACGGGCGGCACGCGAGCCAGATCCGTACCATCACCGGCGTGTACCGCAACGAAGCCGGTGAGTCGCCGTCCGTGGACCGCACCCGCACCCTCGTGTCCGACTTCGAGGAGGCCGAGGGCCGCCGGCCGCGCATCCTGGTCGCCAAGATGGGCCAGGACGGCCACGACCGCGGCCAGAAGGTGATCGCGACCGCCTTCGCCGACCTCGGTTTCGACGTCGACGTCGGCCCGCTGTTCCAGACGCCTGCCGAGGTGGCCCGCCAGGCCGTCGAGGCGGACGTGCACATCGTCGGGGTGTCGTCGCTGGCCGCCGGGCACCTCACCCTCGTACCGGCGCTCAAGGAGGCGCTGGCCGAGGAGGGCCGCGAGGACATCATGATCGTGGTCGGCGGGGTGATCCCGCCGCAGGACGTGCCGACGCTCCTTGAGATGGGCGCGGCCGCGGTCTTCCCGCCCGGGACGGTGATCCCGGACGCCGCGTACGACCTCGTGCAGCGGCTGGGGGCCGACCTCGGGCACGCGCTGTGATCGATCTCGACGCGTATGTGAAGGGCGTGCTCGACGGGAAGCGGGCGATCGTCGCGCGCGCCATCACCCTCGTCGAGTCCACCCGGCCCCAGCACCGGGTGCTGGCACAGCGATTGCTGACCGAGCTGCTGCCGCACAGCGGCAAGGCGCGACGGATCGGCGTGAGCGGAGTGCCGGGGGTCGGGAAGTCGACGTTCATCGACGCGTTCGGCACCATGCTCACGGGGCTGGGGTACCGGGTCGCGGTGCTCGCCGTCGACCCGTCGTCCAGCCGGACGGGCGGGTCGATCCTGGGCGACAAGACGCGCATGGAGCGACTGGCCGTGGACCCCGCGGCGTTCATCCGTCCCTCCCCCACGGCCGGCACGCTGGGCGGGGTCGCCAAGGCCACGCGTGAGTCGATCGTGGTGATGGAGGCGGCCGGCTACGACGTGGTCCTGGTGGAGACGGTCGGCGTCGGCCAGTCCGAGACCGCGGTCGCCAACATGGTCGACTCCTTCCTGCTGCTGACGCTGGCCCGGACCGGCGATCAGCTCCAGGGCATCAAGAAGGGCGTCCTGGAACTGGCCGACGTGCTCGCGGTCAACAAGGCGGACGGCCCGCACGAGCGCGACGCCCGCGCCGCCGCCCGGGAACTGGCCGGCGCGCTGCGCCTGATGCACGGCAAGGACGCCGCCTGGACGCCGCCCGTGCTGCATTGCAGCGGGCGCGAGTCGATGGGCCTGGACACCGTCTGGGACCGCCTGGAACAGCACCGCGCGCTGCTGGACTCCACCGGCCGGCTCGCCGCCAAGCGGCGTGACCAGCAGGTCGACTGGACCTGGACCATGGTCCGCGACGAACTCCTCGGCCGGCTGCACGCCGCCCCGGCGGTACGGGCTGTCACACCGACGCTCGAACAGCAGGTGAGGGACGGCGAGTTGACGGCCACGCTGGCCGCCGAGCGGATTCTCGCGGCGTTCGAGGGCGGGCGCGATCAGCACTCCGAGGTGTCTGAGCTCCGCGGCGCCACCAGCCCCGACTCATAGGCGAACACGACGAGTTGGGCCCGGTCACGCGCGCCCAGCTTGGTCATCGCCCTGCTGATGTGGGTCTTCGCCGTGAACGGGCTGATCACCATGTGTTCGGCGATCTCCTCGTTGGTCAGTCCGCGTGCCGCGAGGGCCGTCACCTCGCGTTCACGGCGGGTCAGGCCCTCGAGCCCCGGTGCCGTGGCCCGGTCGGGTGGGCGGGAGACGAACTCGCCGATGAGCGTGCGGGTCACCGACGGGGACAGCAGTGCCTCGCCGCGGGCCACCACCTCGATCGCCTGGAGCAGGTCGGCCGGTTCGGTGTCCTTCAGCAGGAAGCCGCTCGCGCCGGCCCGCAGCGCCTCGAAGACGTACTCGTCGTGGCCGTAGTTGGTGAGGATCACCACGCGCACGCCGGTGAGGGCGGGGTCCGCGGCGATGTGGCGGGTCGCCTCGATGCCCGTCATCACCGGCATCTGGACGTCGATCAGCGCGATGTCGGGCACCTGGGCGCGGACCAGCTCCAGACCCCGCTCGCCGTCCCCCGCCTCGCCGACCACCTCGATACCGTCCTCGGCGTCCAGCAGCGCCCGGAAACCGGCCCGCATCAACGCCTGGTCGTCGACGAGCGCCACCCTGATCACACCGTCCGTCATTGCAGTCCCCCTGATGACCGGTCCGTCCGTCACCCCCCACCCCCCACCGGCAACCACGCCCGCACCGAGAACCCGCCCTCCTCGCGTGGAGCGGCGTCCAACGTGCCGCCGAGGGCCGTGACGCGTTCGCGCATGCCGGTGAGGCCGATGCCGGGGGTGGGCGGGCGGGACGGGTCGGCGGTGCCGTCGTCCTCGACGCATATCGCCAGGGCGTCGTCGGCGTAGGCGAGGCGTACGGTCACCTTCGCCGGTCCCGCGTGCCGTGCCGCGTTGGTGAGGGCCTCCTGGACGATGCGGTACGTGGCACGGTCGACCGGCGGCGGGAGCGGTCGCTCGTCTCCCGTCACCTCCAGGTCGACGGCCAGCCCCGCGGCGCCCGCGCGCTCCACGAGCAGCGCGGGTGTGCCCGTGGCCTCGTCGGTGCGCAGCACCTCCAGCGTGGCGCGCAGCTCGCGCATGGCCTCGCCGCTCGCCTCCTGGATGGCGAGCAGCGCCGGCGGCACCTCCTCGCCCCGCTTGCGAGCGAGATGCACGGCGACGCCGGCCTGGAGCTTGACGATCGAGATGCTGTGGGTGAGGGAGTCGTGCAACTCCCGTGCGATGCGCAGGCGTTCCTCGCCCGCCCTGCGCAGCGCCGCCTCCTCGCGGGTGCGTTCGGCCTCCAGCGCGCGCTGTTCTGTCTGGCGCAGATACGCCTGCCAGTTGCGGTCCGCGAGGCCGGTCACGACCGCGCAGAGGAACCATCCGGCGAGCAGCAGGGTCTCGCGTACGACGTCCGAGGTCGCCGAGCCCGCCGCGACACAGCCGCCGAGGAAGACGGCGGCCGCCGCGGCGGCGGTGCCCCGGTGGCCGGTCCGCGAGGCGGTGTGCACCGCGCCCACCACCGGGATGGCCAGCGTGGCCGCGGGTCCGGCGTGGACGACCTCGGCGAGCAGACAGCCGGTGGTGATCGCGAGCACCACGCGCGGGGCGCCGCGATGCGCGGCCAGGGCGAGTGAACCGGCCACGATCAGCGCCCAGTCGACGGGTCCCGCGCGGTCGTCCGCCACCGCGGCGAGCACGGTGATCGCGCCGACCACGACGGCGACGGCCGCGTCGGCGAACCGCACGCCTGTGATTCGAGGCCCGCTCATGCCCGCACACTAGACGGCGCCGACGACAGCCACGTCAGCCCTGTGGACGGCTCCGGGACTACTCCCGGCGTAGTAGTGCGGGCCACGCTCCCGCCCCGCCGGCGCAGCCCCGACTCCGTTCGCCGGTACGACGACCCGCACCGCCCGGCTGAGCAGACTCAAGTCCATGCCCACACCCTTCCGTTACACCGAACCCCTCCCGCCCAGGTCGGCCGCCGGCACCGTAGCCGAGGTGTACGCGCAGATCGCCCTGGACTTCGGCGTCGCCGAGCCGTCCACCTTCGTGGTCCTGTCCTGCGCGCCCGAACTCCTCGCCCCCGCCTGGGCGTTGCTGCGCGAGTCGCTCATCGCCGGGGCCGGCGACCGGACCGGCAAGGAACTCGTGGCGCTCGGGGTGTCGCAGGCCAACAGGTGCCCGTTCTGCGTGGACGCGCACACCGTGCTGCTGCACGCCACCGGCGATCACGCGCTCGCCGAGCGGGTGGCGCGCGGGGAGTCACCGCACAGCGAGGAGCACGCGCGTCTGCTCGCCTGGGGAGAGCACACACGTGTGCCCGGCGCCGCCCTGGAGCCGTATCCCTTCCCGCGTGAACAGGCGCCCGCCTATCTCGGTACCGCGCTCGTCTTCCACTTCATCAACCGGATCGCGTCGGCCCTGCTGACCGAGAACCTGCTCCCGGCGGGCGCCCAGCGCTTCCGGGCGGTACGGAGCGTGGCGGGCCGCGCGCTGTGCCGGACCGTGCGCCGTACGGCCCGCCCGGGGCACTCCCTCGCCCTGCTGGACGGCGTCGATCCCGGTGAGGCACCCGCCTGGGCGGGCGGCGCACCCGTCGGCCTCGCGTACGCGGCGCTGCTCAGGGCCGCCATGCGGGGCTCGGCCCTGCTGGACGCGGAGGACCACGACCTGGTGGAGGCGGCCGTTCAGGACTGGGACGGCACCCATCCGCCGCTCGGACTTGCCGGGTTCCCGGACCGCCGGGAGCGTCCCGCGGCGCGGCTCGCGCTGCTGGCCGCCCTCGCGCCGTACCGCATCACCGACGAGGACGTGGCGGCCTGGCGGCGGCCGGAGCACGGCGACCACTGCCTCGTGCGGCTCGTCGCGTACGGCGCCTTCATCGCCGTGGACCGCATCGAAAGCGCACTTTCCTCACAAATCACCAAAGAGGCGGTGTAACTCACCCAGGACACCACCTGATCGGAACCCTTGCGTAGTGGCGTCAGCACGCAGCGAGTTGGCACTTTCGCCTCACAGTCAGTCATGTGACACTGGCGTCCCGTCCGCAGTGCGGACTCCTCCGCACCGTCCCCCACGAGAAGTGCGTCGTGCGTTCTCTTCCCTTGCCGCTAGCCCTCACCGCGCGTCTGTCGCCCGTCGTCGTGCTCGCCGCGGCGGGCTGGGCGCTGTCGTCCGGCCCCGCCGCGACGCCGGCCGCCGACGACCGGACGGCGACGCAGAACTCCGGCGACGACTCGCCGTCGGCTCCCGCCACGGCGGCGGCGTCGAAGACGTACTCCGCCGCTCCTTCGCCGTGCGAAGCCCTGGACTCGAAGTCGATAGGGGACCTCGTGCCCGGCGCGAAGGCGGCCGGCAAGGAGTTGCCGTCCACCGACAAGAGCGTGCGCCGCACCTGCTCGTGGAACGCCCTCAAGGGGTTCGACTACCGCTGGCTGGACGTGTCGTACGAGATCACGGCGTCGGACGAGGCCGCGGAGAAGTCCTACAAGGAGCGCGTCGCGGACAAGAGCGGCGGCGGCGAGGTCCCGGGTGTCGGTGACGCCGGCTACTCCGTCGTGAACCTCTCCACCGAGGACAAGCAGCAGACCCGCGAGGGCACGGTGATGATCCGCGCCTCCAACGCGATCGTCTCCATCACCTACAGCGGCAGCGACTTCGAGTCGAAGAAGGCACCCGCCACCGACGAGATCAACAAGGGGGCGATCAAGGCGGCCAAGGCCGCGGTCGCCGCGCTGGAGGACGGCCAGAAGAGCTGACCGTCCTCCCGGCGGTCCCGTCAGGCCTCCGCGCGTTCCTTGCGGCCGCCCATGAGCAGCACGTACAGCAGCAGCGAGGCTCCCAGCCCCACCGCCCACCCGTAGTCGGCGAGCGGCTTGAGGAACGGGATCAGTCCGTCGGCCGGGAAGGGCCCGGTCTTCGTGCCGTCCGCGCCCACACCCGAGTGCGAACCGCCGACCGCGAGGACGCCGCCGACCACGAAGGCGACGATCGCCCGCCAGTTCCAGCCGGACGAGTACCAGTAGCGTCCGCCGGGTGTGTACAGGTCGGCGAGGTGCAGCACCGTGCGGCGGACGATCCAGTAGTCGGCGATCAGGATGCCCGCGACGGTGCCGAGCAGTCCGCCCACCACACCGAGCCAGGTGAAGATGTAGAACTCCGGGGTGGAGATCAGTTTCCACGGGAAGATCAGGATGCCGACGACGCCGGTGATCAGCGCGCCGGTACGGAAGTTGATGAGCTTGGGCGCCAGGTTGGCCAGGTCGTACGCCGGGGAGACCACGTTCGCCGCGATGTTCACGGAGACCGTGGCGACGAATACCACGATGATGGCGAGGAGCAGGCCGAAGGCGTTGTCGGTCTTGGCGGCCAGGGCGATCGGATCCCAGATGGCCTCGCCGTAGACGACCTCGGAGCCGGAGGTGACCAGGACCGCGAGGACCGCGAAGAGCGTCATGGTCGTGGGCAGACCGAGGGACTGGCCCCAGGTCTGCGCCTTCTGGCTGGCACCGAAGCGGGTGAAGTCGGGGATGTTGAGCGACAGGGTCGCCCAGAAACCGATCATTCCCATCAGGGACGGGAAGAAGACCGGCCAGAAGTCGGGGCCCCAGCCGAGCTTCGAGGGCTGGTCGAGCAGCGCGCCGAACCCGTCCGCCTTGACGGCGATCCACACCAGCAGGACCAGCGCCCCGACGATCACGAAGGGCGCGGCCCAGTTCTCGAAGTGCCGCAAGAAGTCCATACCGCGGTAGATGATGGCGATCTGCACGGCCCAGAACAGGAGGAAGCAGAGCCACAGCGGCCAGGGGTTGCCGGCGATCTTCCCCGCGTTCTCCCACCCGCCGCCGGTGAGCTTGGAGCCGAGGGCGAAGATGCCGCTGCCGCCGATCCAGGTCTGGATGCCGAACCAGCCGCAGGCCACGGCCGCGCGGATCATCGCCGGGATGTTGGCGCCGCGCAGTCCGAAGGAGGCCCGCGCCAGGACGGGGAAGGGGATGCCGTATTTGGGCCCGGCGTGCCCGGTGGCCAGCATCGGCAGCAGCACGATGACGTTGGCCAGCGCGATGGTGAAGACGGCCTGCTTCCAGTCCATGCCGAGCGCGACCAGCCCGGAGGCCAGGGTCCAGCTGGGGATGCAGTGGGCCATCGAGATCCACAGCGCGGCGAAGTTGTACGTCGTCCACTTGCGCTCGGCGACCGGGACGGGACGCAGGTCGTCGTTGGCGAAGGGGCTGTCGGCGGGGAACGCCTCCGGGGCGAGCTCGACACGTCCGCCGGTGTCGGCGGACTGCGGTATCGGTGACCCCGTGGGGACGGTTTCGGTCATGAGCAGGCCAATCGATCAGGTGGGAACGGGAGAGGCCGTGCGGGGGCCTTGGGCCCTCCCCGGGACGGCGGGGAGGGGAACAAGGGGTGGGGGGTCACGATGCACCCGGCCGGATGTGAACCCGGCCGTGGGTGAACTCGGCGGGTGAGACTAGGAGTTGACGGCCGGGATGACCGACGTGCCGTACGCGTCGATCACCGCCTCCTGCGCGTCGTGCATGTCGTAGACGGCGAACTGGTCGACGCCCAGCTCGCGCAGGGCGTTCAGCTTCTCGATGTGCTTCTCGACCGGGCCGATGAGACAGAACCGGTCGACGATCTCGTCGGGCACGAACGCGGTGTCGGGGTTGTCGGCGCGTCCGTGGTGGGAGTAGTCGTACCCCTCCCGCGCCTTGATGTAGTCGGTGAGTTCGTCGGGTACGGCGGCGGAGTGCTCGCCGTACTTGGACACCAGGTCGGCCACGTGGTTGCCGACCATCCCGCCGAACCAGCGGCACTGCTCGCGCGCGTGGGCGAGCTGCTCGGGCGAGTCGTCCTCGGTGACGTACGCCGGCGCGGCGACGCAGATCTTCACCTCGGACGGGTCACGGCCGGCCGCGACGGCCGCGTCCTTCACGGCCTTGACCATGTATTCGGTCAGATAGAGGTCGGCGAGCTGGAGGATGAACCCGTCTGCCTCCTCACCGGTCATCTTCAGGGCCTTCGGGCCGTACGCCGCCATCCACACCGGGAGTTCGGCGCCCTCCTTGATCCAGGGGAACCGCACGAGCGTCCCCCCGCCCAGATCGGCCTCCCGGCCGCTGCCGAGCGCACGGATGACCTTCATGGCCTCGCTGATCCGGGCCAGGGTGTTGGGCTTGCGGCCCGCGACCCGCATCGCCGAGTCGCCTCGGCCGATGCCGCAGACCGTGCGGTTGCCGAACATGTCGTTGAGGGTGGCGAAGGTGGAGGCGGTGACCTCCCAGGTGCGGGTGCCCGGGTTGGTCACCATCGGGCCGACCGTCAGTTTCTGGGTGTTGGCCAAGATCTGGCTGTAGATGACGAACGGCTCCTGCCACAGCACGGCCGAGTCGAAGGTCCAGCCGTGGCTGAACCCGCTCCGCTCGGCGCGTTTCATCAGGCTGACGACCCGCGAGGCCGGCGGGTCGGTTTGCAGGACGAGTCCGAAGTCCATGTGCTCCGCTCCTAGTTGAGGTACTGGCAGGTGGAGCGGGGCGTGTAGACGCCGTGCCCGGCGCGACCGGTGTACTCCCGCTCGGTGATGACGGGTTCGCCGCGCGAGAGGACCGTTTCGACCCGGCCGGTGGTCCGCCTGCCCTCGTACGCCGAGTAGTCGACGTTCATGTGGTGGGTGACGGCGGACATGACCTGCTCGGCCGCCGGGTCGTAGATCACGACGTCGGCGTCGGCACCGGGCGCGATGGTGCCCTTCTTCGGGTACATGCCGAACATTCGGGCCGGTGTCGCGCAGGCGATCTCGATCCAGCGGCGGCGGGTGATGTGGCCGTCGACCACGGCCTGGTGGAGCAGGTCCATCCGGTTCTCCACGCCCGGCAGACCGTTGGGGATCTTGGAGAAGTCACCTCGGCCGAGCTCCTTCTGACCCACGAAGCAGAAGGGACAGTGGTCGGTGGACACGACCTGGAGGTCGTTCGTCCGCAGGCCCTTCCACAGCTGGGCCTGGTGCTCGCGGGGCCTGAGGGGCGTCGAGCACACGTACTTGGCGCCCTCGAAGTCCGGCTCGGCGAGGTTGTCGGTGGACAGGAACAGATACTGCGGGCAGGTCTCGCCGAAGACGTTCAGCCCCTCGTCACGCGCGCGTGCCAGCTCGGCGACGGCCTCCGTCGCCGAGACGTGCACGACGTACAGGGGCGCGCCCGCGACCTGCGCGAGCCTGATGGCCCGGTGCGTGGCCTCGGCCTCGAGGAGCGCCTTGCGTACTTCCCCGTGATAGCGCGGATCGGTCTCGCCCCGCGCCAGCGCCTGCTCCACCAGCACGTCGATCGCGATGCCGTTCTCGGCGTGCATCATGATCAGGCCGCCGTTCTCGGCGGAGCGCTGCATGGCGCGCAGGATCTGGCCGTCGTCGGAGTAGAAGACCCCCGGGTAGGCCATGAACTGCTTGAAGGAGGTGACCCCCTCCTCCACCAGCAGGTCCAGTTCCTTGAGCGTCTCCTGGTTCACATCGGAGACGATCATGTGGAAGCCGTAGTCGATCGAGCAGTTGCCCTCGGCCTTGGCGTGCCAGGCGTCGAGGCCCTCGCGCAGTGAGTGGCCCTGACTCTGCACGGCGAAGTCGACGATGGTCGTCGTGCCGCCCCAGGCGGCGGCCCGGGTGCCGGTCTCGAAGGTGTCGGAGGCGAAGGTGCCGCCGAACGGCAGCTCCATATGGGTGTGGACGTCGACGCCGCCCGGGATGACGTACTTCCCGGTGGCGTCGATGGTCCGCCCGGCCGTCCAGGCCTCGGCGGCGGACGTTCCGGTGGCGGCGAGGGCGGCGATACGGCCGTCCTCGATCAGGACGTCGGCGTGCAGCTCGTCGGATGCGGTGATGACGAGGCCGCCGCGGATTACTGTTCGGCCGGTCATGGGTCCTCTCCCTCGGTGGTCACGTGCCGGTTGGGTGGGGCTGGTCGCGCCCGCGCGGCGGAGCCGCATGTCGATACAGCCCCGCGCCCCTTGGCGGCGTTGCCGTTGCCCGGCGTTCTTACGGTGCTGTCAGCGGGCCGTACGCCCCCGGCGCGCGGTCCCTGTAGAACTGCCAGCGGTCGCGGACCTCTCGGAGCTTGGCCAGGTCCAGGTCGCGGACGACCAGTTCGGTCTCCTTGTCGCTCGCCACCTCTCCGACGAACTGGGCCTCCGGGTCCACGAAGTAGGTGGTGCCGTAGAAGTCGTTGTCGCCGAGGTCCTCCACACCGACCCGGTTGATCGCGCCCACGAAGTACTCGTTGGCGACGGCCGCGGCCGGCTGCTCCAGCTGCCACAGGTAGCGGGAGAGCCCGCGGGAGGTGGCCGAGGGGTTGAACACGATCTCGGCACCGCCCAGGCCCAACGCCCGCCAGCCCTCCGGGAAGTGACGGTCGTAGCAGATGTACACGCCGATCTTCCCGACGGCCGTCTCGAAGACCGGCCAGCCGCTGTTGCCGGGACGGAAGTAGAACTTCTCCCAGAATCCCTGCACTTGCGGGATGTGGGTCTTGCGGTACTTGCCGAGGTAGGAGCCGTCCGCGTCGATCACGGCGGCCGTGTTGTACAGGACCCCCGGCTGCTCCTCCTCGTACATCGGCAGGACGAGGACGATGCCCAGCTCCTTCGCGAGCGCCTGGAAGCGGCGCACGGTCGGGCCCTCGGGGATCTGTTCGGCGTACTCGTAGAACGCCTTGTCCTGCACCTGGCAGAAGTAGGGCCCGTAGAACAGCTCCTGGAAGCACAGCACTTGAGCGCCCTGCGCCGCCGCGTCGCGGGCGGCCTGCTCGTGTACCTGGATCATCGATTCCTTGTCGCCGGTCCAGGCGGTCTGGAAGAGGGCGGCACGAATCACTCGGCTCATCGGGACCTCCGGTCGCTCGGTGTGCGAGGAGCCTAGGAAGTCCACAACGTCGGGTTGAGTTGCAACGTGTCACGTCTGCGGGCGTGCGGCGTGCCACGGTGTCACCCTGTCGTGGTCCCATGTTTCACCGCCGTTTTCCCAGGTCGTGGCAGGTTTCAGCTCTGTTGCGCGTCGTGCGCGAGGAGTGCGATGTGTACGGATGCGGCCTGTTCGAAGTCGTCGAGGTCGACGCCGAGCCGCGTCTGTATCGCCTCCAGGCGGCGGTAGAGCGCGGGCCGCGAGACATGGTGGAGCTGGGCGGTGCGGGACTTGTTCCGGCCGGTCGCGAGGTACGTCCGCAGCACGGACAGCATGTCGTCGTCCGCCGCGCACAGCAGTCCGTCCAGCTCCCGCTCCGCGAACGACTGCACATGCGGGTCGTCGCGCAGGAGGCGGATCAGGCCGCGCAGGTGTACGTCCCTGAGGCGTACGACGGCCGGGAGGTCCAGGACGGCCGAGGAGTCGGCGACGGCGTCCGCGACGTGCTGGGCCTCGCGCAGCCCGGCGGGCACGTCGTCCCAGGCGGTACGGGCGTCCGCGGCGGCCACGACGGTCCGGTCGGCCCCCGCCTCCGAACGCACCCGGCACGCGAAGTTGGCGGCGAGCACGGCGGCGTCCTGGTCCCGGGCGAGGCTGAGCAGCACCGCGGTGACCCCGTGGGCGAGTTCGGCGACGATCCCGGACAGCCCCAGCATCCGCAGCACGCGCTCCAGTTGCGCCGCCTCGCCGTCCCGCACGACCAGCGGCACGAAGGTGCGCCGGTTGACGGGAAGTCCGGCGGCACGGGCGCGGGGCAGCAGTTGCCGCGCCGGTACGACCCCGCTGACGAGGTCGGTCAGCAGGCTCTGCGCGGACTGCTCCTCCCAGCTGTGCGCGGAGTTCCCGCCGAGCATGCGGTGCAGGACCAGGGCCTCGGCGGCCCGCTCGGCGAGCAGCCGTCCGGTGGCGGTGTCGCCGCGGTGGCCGCACAGCGTGATCTGGCCCCAGCGCTCCCCGCGTCCGCCGAGTTCGGCGCGGATCCAGCCGTCGCCCTCGCTGGCTCCCCCGGTGCCTGAACGGCCTGGGTCGTGCCCCCATGCCTGCCGGGCGATGCGTTCCCAGTCGCGCAGCACGTCGTCCACCGCCGGCCGCTCCCCCGCCGTGGCGAGGACGCGGTGGGCGAGGTTGGTGACGACGACGGGGCACGCGCTGTGCGAGGCGACCTCGTCGAGCAGGCTCTGCAACGGGGCGCCCGCGGTGATGAGGGCGGTGAGCGCGGTCCGCACCGTCTCCGAGAGGCTGACGGCGGCGAACTTCCGCCGTACGAGCCGGGACTGCACCTCCTCGGTCAGCTCGGCGAAGGGGAACGGCCGGTGCAGCACGACCATGGGCAGCCCGCATCGCTCGGCCGCCCGGCGCATCACCTCCGGCGGAGCGGGGAAGGCCCGGCCGAGGCCCAGGACGACGGCCGCCGCCTCGGCCCGGTGCAGGGACCGGATGTACTCGGCCTGCTTGTCCTCGTCCCCGGCGAGCAGCACCCCGGTGGTGAGCACCATCTCGCCGCCGCTGAGCATCACCCCGACGTCCGGTGCCTCGGCGACATGCACCCAGCGCACCGTCCGGTCGAGCTGGCCGGCGCCGGCCACCACCTCGGGCTCCCCGGCCAGCACCCGTTCCAGGGTGAGGATCTGCCGGACCGACAGCGCGGGTTCCAGGGGCTCCGAGGTGGTGGTCATGGCGATTTCCCTTGCTCTGCTCCGGCGGTACTAGATGCTCCTCAGAGCGCTCTCCAGGATCGCGGCGCCCTCCTCGGCCTCCGCGACGGTCAGGGACAGGGGCGGCGCGATCCGCAGGGACGTGGTGTCGTGGCCGCCGCCCTTGCCGATGAGCAGGCCGCCGTCGCGGGCCGCCTCCAGTACGGCGGACGCTGCGGCGGGGTCCGCCTCGTCGGTGCCGGGCCGGGTGAGCTCGATGCCCAGCATCAGGCCCCGGCCGCGCACCTCCCGTACGTGCGGGACCTGCGCGGCGACGGCGCGCAGCCGCTCCAGGAGCAGTCCGCCGACCCGTCGGGCGTTGCCCTGGAGGTCGTGCTCCAGCAGGTAGGAGAGGTTGGCGAGGCCGGCCGCCATGGTGATCTGGGTGCCGCCGAAGGTCGAGATGCTGTTGGAGTCGAGGCAGTTCATGATCTCGGCGCGGGCGACGACCCCGCCGATGGACATGCCGTTGCCGATGCCCTTGGCGAAGGTCAGCATGTCCGGCGGGCCGGACCGGCCGTGCGCCTGCCAGCCCCAGAAGTGGTCTCCGGTGCGGCCCCAGCCGGTCTGCACCTCGTCGGCGATCCACAGGATCCCGCGCTCGGCGAGCACCTCGCGGAAGGCGGCGTACAGCCCGTCCGGGCCCGAGGTGAAGCCGCCGACGCCCTGCACGGGCTCGGCGATCAGCGCGGCCGGTGGGCGGGTGTGGCCGAGGAGGTCCTTCAGGTCGTCGACACAGGCGGCGATGAAGTCCTCGTCGCTCAGCGAGGCGTACGGGCCGCGGGTGCGTACTCCGCCGTGGACGTACAGCGTCTGGAGCGGCGACAGCGAGGTGGGCGACCAGCCGCGGTTGCCGGTGATGCCGACCGAGCTGAAGGAGCGGCCGTGGTAGCTGTTGCGCATCGCCAGGACCGTGTTGCTCTGCCGGTACGTGGTCGCGAGCAGCAGCGCGGTGTCGTTGGCCTCGGTGCCGGAGGTGGTGAAGAAGACGCGGGCGTCCGGGATGCCGCTCAACTGGGCGATGCGCTCGGCGAGTTCGACCATCGGACGGTTGAGGTACAGGGTGGAGGAGTGGATGATCCGTCCGGCCTGTTCGCCGACCGCCTTGGTGATCTCGGGCAGCGCGTGCGCGGTCATCGTGGTGAGGATGCCGCCGAAGAAGTCGAGGTATCTGTTGCCGGAGGCGTCCCAGACGTGCCGGCCCTCGCCGTGGGTGATCTCCAGCGGCTCCTCGTAGTACAGGGCCAGCCAGTCGGGCATGACGGCTCGATGGCGTCCCATCAGGTCCTTGGTCACGGCTTCACCAGTCCTTCGTAGGCGTCGGGGCGGCGGTCGCGGTAGAAGGCCCACTGCCGGCGCACTTCGTCGATCAGGTCGAAGTCGAGGTCGCGCACGACGAGCTCCTCACTCTTGTCGCTGGCGATGTCCCCGACAACCTGCCCACGGGGATCGACGAAGTAGCTCGTCCCGTAGAAGTCGTTGTCGCCGTACTCCTCGACGCCGACCCGGTTGATCGCGGCGATGAAGTACTCGTTGGCCACGGCGGCGGCCGGCTGCTCCAGACGCCAGAGGTAGGAGGACAGCCCGCGGTGGGTGGCCGACGGGTTGTAGACCAACTGGGCGCCGTTGAGACCCAGTTGCCGCCAGCCCTCCGGGAAGTGGCGGTCGTAGCAGATGTAGACGCCCACTTTCCCGACGGCGGTGTCGAAGACGGGCCAGCCGACGTTGCCGGGCTTGAAGTAGTACTTCTCCCAGAAGCCTTTCACCTGCGGGATGTGGTGCTTGCGGTACTTGCCGAGGAAGGTGCCGTCGGAGTCGATCACGGCGGCGGTGTTGTAGTAGAAGCCCGACTGCTCGACCTCGAAGACGGGCACGACGATCACCATGCCGGTCTCGCGGGCCAGGTCCTGCATACGACGTGTGGTGGGCCCGTCGGGCACCGGCTCTGCCCAGCGGTAGTGCTCGGGCTCCTGGACCTGGCAGAAGTAGGGAGCGTTGAAGACTTCCTGGAAGCCGATGATCCTGGCGCCCTGCCGGGCCGCCTCGCGAGCGTGCTCCTCGTGTTTCGCCACCATGGACTCGGTGTCGCCGGTCCAGGTGGCCTGGACCAGAGCGGCGCGTACGACGTTGGCCATGAGCTGCTCCTTCGAGGGACGTCAGAGCCTCTACGCCCGTAGAGGGGGGCCGTAGAGGCTCGAAAGTAAGCCCCTGGGACAGCCTTGCCAAGACCATCGTCGTTAACCCGCTGAGTCGATCAGGTTTCACCCTCCTGTGGGTGATGGATGGGGCCGGTGGGAGGGGTGTGACGGGTGATCCTAGGCGGGGTCAGGTCGTGAAGCCCGCGACCCGCAGGGCGTGGACGAGGTCCCAGAGGCACTCGTCCGAGGCACCCTGGGCGGCCGCCAGCAGCAGGGGAACGAGCCGCTTCGGGTCGGGCTCCGCGCTGCGGGCGGCCTCCTCCGGGGTGCGCACGCGCACGTACGCGTCCAGCAGCGCCCGGACCTCGCGGCCGCGCCCCTCGCCGGCCAGCCCCAGCACGGCCTGCCCGATCTCGTGCGCGGGCCGCAGCACGCCCTGGCGCAGGATCTGCTCCCCGTCCTCGGCGCGTCCCGCGGCGGTCAGTGCGTCGGCGGCGGCGACGAGCCGCTCGGCGGGCAGCGAGGCGGCCTCCCACAACAGGGTCGCCCAGTCGGCTCCGAGCCCGGCGCGCTGTGTCTCGGCGGCGAGCAGCGGGAGCCGTACGGCGGGCCAGTGCGCGGCCTCGACGAGCAGCGCGTGCGCCTCGCCGCTGCGCCCCTGCGCCCGCAGTCGCACCAGCGTCTCGACCGTGCCGACGACCTCCTGCCGGTCCCGGGGGTCCAGGGCCGGAGCGGGCGACCGCGCTTCCGGGGTCGCGGACGCCTCGTCGGCGGCCCCGGCGAACCGGGCCCCGCGCGGGGTGCGCCGCGTGGTGCCGGCCTGGGCGGGGAGGTCCGGAAGGACGGGCTCGGCGGTCGGTGGTACGACGACGGGGGCGGCCTCCTCCTCGACGATGCCGGCGAAGCGGGCACTGCCTCGGCGGCGCTTGCGCGGTTTCGTGGTGGGGGCAGGGGCGGGATCGGGGTCGGGGTCGGGGGAAGGGTGACCGTCCGACCGGGCCTCGCTCGGCCGCGCACCGCCCGCGACTCCTGATCCGGCACCCGCGAACGGGTCGTCCCGGAACCGGTCGTCGTCGAGGCGTCGGCCGGACGCCTGCCCCGTCCCCTCCGGCCGGATCACCGGCGCCCGCGCGGCTGCCGCACGACGGTCCAGGTCGGCCGTCCGGGAGCGGAGTTCGGCGCATCGCGCGGTCGCGCGTTCGTGGTCGTCGCGGGCCCAGGCGAGGTCGACGCGGAGGGCGTCGGCCTGCTCCCGGTCGGTGGCGGCGGTGAGCAACCGGCCCAGTTCCGCCTGCCGTTCGGCCGCGTACCGCTGCTCGCGGAGCATCACCTCGAGCCGGTCGCCGAGGGCGTCCCGGCCGCCGGGGAGGGCGTCGTACGCGGCGAGGGCGCCGGTGTGCAGAGCGCGGGCGCGTTCGGTCTCGGGGCCGGTGCCGCCGGGGCCGTACTGGCCGGCGAGATCGTGGAGCAGGGACTCCACCACGTCCCAGGGCGGGACTTCCCGTCCGTCGAGGCAGGCCCGCATGCCCTCCGGGTCACGCTGCCAGAACACCCCGCACCAGCCGGCGCCCTGATCCAGGCGCGCCACGAGGCCGTTCAGGTAGTTCACGAACTCCCGTACCCGAGCCGGGAGTTGATCCACTGACATCTCAACTCCCGCCAGACCGGAGCACTCCGGTCCGTCAGGCAACACCAGCCGTGTTACGGGCGCGCTACGGGGAGTTTTCCGACTGAACGCAGAGTACGCCGCGGCTGCCTCAAAGTGACGTGCGCACTCCTCAGGCGGCGGCTTCGACCACCGGCGTGCACCGCCCGGCCAGTTCGTCCATCGACAGCCCGAGGGCGTCCGCCAGCGCGGACACCGTGAAGAAGGCCGGGGTCGGCGCCCGGCCGGTCTCGATCTTGCGCAGCGTCTCGGCGGAGATGCCGGCGCTCGCCGCGACCTCCGCCATGCTGCGGCCGCCGCGCGCCTCGCGGAGCAGCCGGCCGAGCCGCTCGCCGCGTTCACGCTCTTCAGGGGTGAGAGGGGTGCGCACCATGACCCCATTCTAATACCGCCCCCGATGGCCGCCCCCCATTTAAATACCGGTATAGTAATTGGCATGGTGGAGTTGAAGACGGACACGTCGATCGATGCGATGTACGAGGCGGGGCAGGTCGTGGCGCAGGCCCTCACGGCCGTGCGCAAGGCGGCGGACGTGGGGGTTTCCCTGCGGGAGCTGGACGAGGTGGCGCGCGAGGTGCTGAGCGGGGCCGGGGCGACGTCCCCGTTCCTCGGCTACCGCCCCTCCTTCGCCTCCACCCCGTTCCCCGCCGTGATCTGCGCCTCGGTGAACGACGCGATCGTGCACGGCATCCCGACCGGCTACCGCCTGCGCGACGGCGACCTCGTGTCCATCGACTGCGGAGCCGAACTGGGCGGCTGGGCGGGTGACTCGGCGATCAGCTTCGTCGTCGGCACGGCGCGCCCGGCGGACGTACGCCTCGTCGCGACGGCGGAACGGGCGCTGGCGGCGGGCATCGGGGCGGCCGTGGTCGGCAACCGCATCGGCGACATCGCGCACGCGATCGGCTCGGTGTGCCGGGCGGGCGGCTACGGCATCATGGACGACTTCGGCGGGCACGGCATCGGCCGCAGGATGCACGAGGACCCACCGGTCCCGAACGAGGGCCGTCCGGGCCGTGGCCTGCGGCTGTGGCACGGCATGGTGCTCGCCATCGAGCCGATGCTCATCGCGGGCGGCGAGGACGCCTACCACGTGGCCCCGGACGGCTGGACCCTGTGCACCAACGACGGCTCCCGCGCGGCCCACACGGAACACACGGTGGCGATCACCGACGCGGGACCGCGTGTTCTCACCGCCCGGGAGGAAGCCCTCTGACCTCTCACCGCCGCCGGGACAGATGCGCACCGCCGACCGCGCTGTGCGCCCCGGCGGCGCCCGCCCCGGGTTCGGTGCCCGCCTGCCGCGACCGCGGACGGCTTCCAGCCGGGAACGATTCTTCGCACAAGCGCATCGCCGTCCAGGGCTCCTTCCTCGTCGTCCTGGTCGTCGGGGGCCTGCGCGTCGGAGGTCACGCCGGATCCCTCGGGGACCTCGTCGCTTTCCTGCTGTACGCCTCCTACCTCGTCCTGCCGCTGTCCTCGGTGTTCCACGCGGTGAGCCTGGTCCAGCGCGGCATGGGCGCCCACCGGCGGATCGACCAGGCGCTGCGCCTGCCCGTGGAACGCACCGGGCCGCCGGTCGCGCGACCGGGCCGCTCCGGGCCCGCACCGTCCGCCCCCGCCGGTCGGCCCGCGCTCGCCGTGCACGACGTCCGGTTCGGCTACGACCCGGACCGGCCGGTGCTGTCCGGCGTGTCCTTCGCCGTCCCCCACCGCCGGCAGGTCGCCCTCGTGGGTCCCTCGGGAGCAGGCAAGAGCACCGTCTTCGCGCTGGTCGCGGGGTTCTACGAACCGGACGCGGGAGCCGTCCGGTTCGACGGCCGGACCGCCGCCGAACTCGGCCGTGACCCCCGTCGCCGGCGCATCGCGAGGGTGGACCAGAACACCCATGTCGTCCACGGCACGCTGCGGGAGAACATCACCTACGCCGTGCCCGACGCCCCGGACTCGGAAATCAGCCGCGTCCTCTCACTGACCGGACTGGAGGAGCTCGTCGACCGGCTGCCCGGCGGTCTGGACAGCGTCGTCGGCGAGCGCGGCAGCACCCTCTCGGGCGGCGAACGTCAACGCGTCGCCCTGGCCCGCACCTTGCTCGCCCGCCCCGCGCTGCTGCTCCTGGACGAACCCACCTCGCGCCTCGACGCGATCAACGAAGCCGCGCTGACCACGGTGATGAAGGACGTCGCCCGGGAGTGCGCCCTGCTGGTCATCGCCCACCGCCGGTCCACCGTGCGGCACGCCGACCACACGTCGTCCTCCAGCAGGGCCGTAGCCCCGCCTGCGGAAGCCACGAGCAGCTACTGGCCCGCGACCCCCTCTACCGCGAACTGGCCACGAGCCAGATGCTGCGCCCCGGCGGCGGGCCGCCCGCGGACCACGGCGGCCCTCGGAGGCACGGCTGAGGCGTTCCTGCACATGCCCCCCGGGCCAGAACGTGCCATCGTGGCATGAGCGAGCCCGAACCGGGTTACCCGACTCCGGCATGTCGATCAGCGAGGGCGACCCTGCCCGCGCAGGGAAGCCGGATGGGAACGCCATGACCAGCGGCTTCAGTGGCCCCGAAGACTACGACCCCTTCGGCGAATTCCTCGCCCGCTTCTTCGGCGGACCCCGTCCCGGTCCCCGGCAGATCGACATCGGGCGGCTGCTCAGCCAGCCGGCCCGGGAACTGGTGCGGGGCGCCGCCCAGTACGCCGCCGAGCACGGCAGCCGGGACCTGGACACCCAGCATCTGCTGCGCGCCGCGCTGTCCGCCGAGCCGACCCGGAGTCTGCTCACCCGGGCCGGCGCGGATCCGGACTCCCTGGCGACCGAGATCGACGAGCGCTCGGGGCCGAGCCAGCACCCGCCGGGCGAAGGCCCGCCGCCGACCTCGCTGTCCCTCACCCCGGCCGCCAAGCGCGCCCTGCTGGACGCGCACGACCTGGCCCGCGCCCGGGGTACCGGCTACATCGGCCCGGAGCATGTGCTCAGCGCGCTCGCCTCGAACCCCGACTCGGCGGCGGGACACATCCTCAACGCGGCCCGCTTCGCCCCCTCCGGCATGCCGCCCGAGGCCCCGGACGGGGGCCGCCCCGGGGACCACACCGACCAGCGCCCGCGCGTCGACACCGGTACGCCCACCCTCGACAAGTACGGCCGCGACCTCACCGGCCTCGCCCGCCAGGGCCGTATCGACCCGGTGATCGGCCGGGACGAGGAGATCGAGCAGACCGTCGAGGTGCTCTCCCGGCGCGGCAAGAACAACCCGGTGCTGATCGGCGACGCCGGCGTCGGAAAGACCGCGATCGTGGAGGGCCTGGCCCAGCGGATCGCCGACGGTGACGTGCCGGACGTGCTCAGCGGCCGGCGGGTCATCGCGCTGGACCTGACCGGCGTGGTCGCCGGTACCCGCTACCGGGGCGACTTCGAGGAGCGGCTCACCAACATCGTGGACGAGATCCGCGCGAACTCCGACCGGCTGATCGTCTTCATCGACGAACTGCACACCGTCGTGGGCGCCGGAGGCGGCGGCGAGGGCGGCTCCCTGGACGCCGGGAACATCCTCAAGCCGGCCCTCGCCCGCGGCGAACTGCACATCGTGGGCGCGACGACGCTGGAGGAGTATCGCAGGATCGAGAAGGACGCGGCGCTCTCCCGCCGCTTCCAGCCGATCCTGGTCCCCGAGCCGACCGCCGCGGACGCGATCGAGATCCTGCGCGGTCTGCGCGACCGCTACGAGGCCCACCACCAGGTCCGCTACAGCGACGAGGCGCTGGTGGCCGCCGTGGAGCTGTCCGACCGCTATCTCACGGACCGCCGGCTGCCGGACAAGGCGATCGACCTGATCGACCAGGCGGGCGCCCGGGTGCGGCTGCGCGCGCGGACCAAAGGCACGGACGTACGGGCCATGGAGCGCGAGGTCGAGCAGCTGACCCGGGACAAGGACCAGGCCGTCGCCGACGAACAGTACGAGCAGGCGATGCAACTGCGCGACCGCATCGTCGAGTTGAAGAAGCGCGTCGCGGAGTCCGGTGACGGGGAGATCGACGAGGGCATGGACCTGGAGGTGACCGCCGAAGCCATCGCGGAGGTCGTGTCCCGGCAGACCGGTATCCCGGTGAGCAGCCTCACCGAGGAGGAGAAGGACCGGCTGCTCGGTCTGGAGGAGCATCTGCACGAACGGGTCGTCGGGCAGGACGAGGCGGTGCGCGTGGTCGCCGACGCGGTGCTGCGCTCGCGGGCCGGACTGGCCAGCCCCGACCGGCCGATCGGCAGCTTCCTCTTCCTCGGCCCGACCGGCGTCGGCAAGACCGAGCTGGCACGGGCGCTGGCCGAGGCGCTGTTCGGCAGCGAGGAGCGGATGGTCCGCCTCGACATGAGCGAGTACCAGGAACGGCACACGGTCAGCCGCCTGATCGGGGCCCCGCCCGGGTACGTCGGTCACGAGGAGGCGGGGCAGCTCACCGAGGTGGTGCGCCGGCATCCGTACTCACTGCTGCTGCTCGACGAGATCGAGAAGGCCCACCCGGACGTCTTCAACATCCTGCTCCAGGTCCTGGACGACGGCCGGCTGACCGACTCGCAGGGCCGGACGGTCGACTTCACCAACGCGGTCGTCGTGATGACCAGCAACCTCGGTTCGGAGGCGATCAGCCGGGGCGGCGCCGGGATCGGGTTCGGCTCGGGTGACGAAGAGGCCGAGGAAGACGCGCGCAGCGAGCGGATCCTGCGGCCGCTGCGCCAGCACTTCCGGCCGGAGTTCCTCAACCGTATCGACGAGATCGTCGTCTTCCGCCAGCTCACTCCCGAGCAGCTGCGGCGGATCACCAACCTGCTGCTGGACAAGACCCGCCGGCTGCTGCACGCCCAGGGCGTCGCGGTCGAGTTCACCGGCGCGGCCGTCGACTGGCTCTCCGAGCGCGGCTACCAGCCCGAGTACGGCGCCCGTCCGCTGCGCCGCACCATCCAGCGGGAGGTCGACAACCAGCTGTCCCGGCTGCTTCTGGACGGCCGGATCGGCGAGGGCGGCCGGGTCACCGTGGACGTGACGGACGGGCGGCTGGACTTCCGCGCGGAAGAACTGCCGCCCGCCCCCGAGCTCTGAGGCGTCAGGACGCCGGCCGCACCACCATCGCCGAGCCGCCGCCCCGCCGTACCTTCTCGGCGGCGGCGAGCCACTTGCCGCCGGGCAGCCGCTGTACGCCCGTGGCCGCGCCGATCTCCGGGTTGAGCTTGAAGGAGTGCCCGATGGCCTCCAGTTCGGTCTTCGTCGCGCTGTCGTAGAGCCCGGGTTCCAGCTCGGTCTGGGCGGCGTTGCGCTGGCTGGCGCGCGGCGCCGCGATGGCGTCGACGAGCGGCAGCCCCCGGTCGAGGAACCCGGTCAGCGACTGGAGCACGGTGGTGATGATGGTGGCGCCGCCCGGCGACCCGAGCGCGACCACCGGCTTATCGTGCCGGTCGAGCACGATGGTGGGGGACATCGAGGAGCGCGGTCGCTTGCCCGGCCCGGGCAGGTTCGGGTCGTGGACGGCGGGGTTCGCCGGGGTGAAGGAGAAGTCCGTCAGCTCGTTGTTGAGCAGGAAGCCCCGGCCCGGGACCGTGATGCCGCTGCCGCCGGTCTGCTCGATGGTGAGGGTGTAGGAGACGACGTTGCCCCACTTGTCGGCGACGGTGAGATGGGTGGTGCTGTCGCCCTCGTAGGTGGTCGGGGCGGCCGTGCCGCTCGCGTCGCAGTGCGCCGGGTCGCGCGGGTCGCCGGGTGCGACCGGGCTCTTCAGCACCGCGTCGTCCTTGATCAGGCACGCCCGCGAGTCGGCGTACCGCTGCGACAGCAGCTCCTTGGTCGGTACGTCCTCGAAGGCGGGGTCGCCGACCCAGCGCCCGCGGTCCGCGAACGCGATCCGACTGGCCTCGATGTAGCGGTGCAGGTACTGGACCTCGCTCGCCTGGGAGAGGTCCGTGTTCTCCAGGATGTTGAGGGCCTCGCCGACGGTGGTGCCGCCGGACGAGGAGGGTGCCATGGAGTAGACGCCGAGACCCTGGTACGAGGTCTTGGTGGGCGCCTGGGACTTGACCCGGTAGGCGGCAAGGTCCTTGGCGGTGAGGTCGCCGGGGCGGGCGTTCCAGCCGGAGGCCGGGTCCACGGGCGGGTCCTCGACCGTGTCGACGATGTCCTCGGCGAGGTCGCCCCGGTAGAGCGTGCCGACGCCCTTGCGGGCCAGTTCCGCGTAGGTGCGGGCGAGGTCGGGGTTCTTGAAGGTGGAGCCCACGGCCGGCAGTTCGCCGTTCGGCAGGAAGAGCTCGGCGGTGTCCGGGAAGTAGCGGAACCGGGTCTCGTTGGCCGCGGTCTGCGAGCGGAAGGTGTCGTCGACGGTGAAGCCGTCGCGAGCGAGGCGCTCGGCGGGCCTCAGCAGCGACGCCAGGCTTCTGCTGCCCCACTTGTCCAGGGCCTTCTGCCAGGTGGCGGGCGTGCCGGGGGTCCCGACGCTCAGGCCGCTGCTGACGGCCTCGGCGAACGGGATCGCGGTGCCGTTCTCCGTGAACAGACCGGAGTCGGCGCTCAGCGGCGCGGTCTCGCGGCCGTCGAGGGTGCGCACGGTACGGGACTCGGCGTCGTAGTACACGAAGTAGCCGCCCCCGCCGATGCCGGCGGAGTAGGGCTCGGTGACACCGAGCGCGGCGGCCGTGGCGACGGCCGCGTCGACGGCGTTGCCGCCCTTGCGCAGTACCTCGATGCCGGCCGCGGAGGCGTCCGCGTCGACGCTGGAGACGGCGCCTCCGTAGCCGACGGCGACGGGGACCTTCTCGGCGGGGCCGCTCGGCGTGGCCGGGGGCGCCGCCGCTCCCACCGACACGACGGCGATCGAGACCGCCAGGACCGACAGTTTCCGCGCGACAGGGCGACGCATCCGCACCTCCAGTCAAGGGCTGTTCGCGCAGCCTAATCGATCGCCATGCCCGCGTCAGGAGAGTGTGGACCGGTCTCGAACAACGGTTTGCGTTCGCCCGCTACCATGCGCGCCCATGAATGACGACGTACGCAACATCGTGCTGGGTGTGCTCGCGGCGGGCATCAGTGCCGGGCTGGGCTGGCTCGCCCGCACCTACCTCTGGAAGCGCAGGCTCCGCCGCAAGCAGGCGTTCCTGGGGCTGCCGCAGAACTCGGAGTCCCTGCTCGTCGTCAACCGCGACCCGGCCACCTCCGAACCGGCGGTCCATCGGCTGGACGTGTTCGCCCTGCTGGAGCTCGCGGCGCTGATCAAGGACTGCGGGGCGCACATGCAGATGGTGACCCAGGACAACGTCCAGCAGAGCTTCGGCGAGCGCACCGAGTTCTGTGTCGGCGGTCCCGGCTCCAACCGGCGCATGGTGGCCCACATGGCGGCGATGCTGCCGGGCGTGCGCGTCAACATAGACCCCGAACCGGGCCCGGACCGGGGCGCCTTCCAGATCGGCGGCGAGCGCTATCGCATGGAGCCGGGCGTCACGGAGTACGTCCTGCTGGCCCGGCTGACCGCCGGCGAACGGCAGGAGGCGCGGCCGGTGTTCCTGTTCTGCGGACAGCGCGCGGTCACCAATCAGGCCGCGACCCGCTATCTCGCCCGCAACCACGAGCGGTTGGCCCGCAAGCACGGCGGCAAGCCCTTCGCCCTGCTGCTGAAGGTCGTCAACTCGCAGGCGTACGGCCCGGATGTCGTCGAACTCGTCGCGGACGTGACCCGTGCCGCACAGACCCCGCTGCCCGCGACCGAGGCTGTTACCACACGGAACTCCCACCGCGCGTCCTGAGGTTCGCCACATTCCACTAATCGTTACTGGCACGTAACTTACCGACGGGTTACTTGCGGTAAGAGGCCGCGGTTACCGTCGGGTCACTTTGCACTGACACGAGTGAGGAGTGACCCGTGGGACACCATCGCAAGGCCCTGCGTACGACCGCCGTGGGCGCCGTCTCCGCGACCTTGGTCGCCGGTGGCGTCCTCGGAGTCGCCCCCGCCGCACAGGCGGCCCCGAACAGCGTCCGCTTCGTCGACATCGCCGGCGACGGCGGCACCACCCTCAAGGCGAACGTCGTCACGCCGAAGGGTGCCGACGGCGCCGGCCGCTACCCGCTGCTTGTCATGCCCACGAGCTGGGGTCTGCCCCAGATCGAGTACTTCGCGCAGGCGCAGAAGCTCGCCGACTCGGGCTATGTCGTGGTCAGTTACAACGTACGCGGCTTCTGGCAGTCGGGCGGCGAGATAGAAGTGGCCGGCCCGCCCGACATAGCCGACGCGTCCAAAGTCATCGACTGGGCGCTGGCCAACACCCCGGCCGACGCGAAGCACATCGGCATGGCGGGCGTCTCGTACGGCGCCGGCATCAGCCTGCTGACCGCCGCGCACGACAAGCGGGTCAGGGCCGTCGCCGCCCTCAGCGGCTGGGCCGACCTCATCGGCTCGATCTACTCCGGCCGCACCCAGCACGTCCAGGCCGCCGCGCTGCTGGACGGCGCGGGGCTGATCACCGGCCGCCAGAGCGCCGAACTCCGGCAGATCTTCGACGACTTCTACGCCTCCGACCTGTCCCGGGAACAGGACATCATCGACTGGGGGAAGAAACGTTCTGCCGCCACCTACGTGGACCGGCTCAACGACAGCGGTGCCGCCGTCATGATGGCCAACGCCTGGGGCGACACGGTGTTCCCGCCCAATCAGTACGCGGACTTCTACGAGAAGCTCACCGGCCCCAAGCGGCTGGAGTTCCGTCCCGGCGACCACGCCACCGCGGAGCTGACCGGACTGTTCGGCCTGCCCAACGACGTATGGACGGACACCGAACGCTGGTTCGACCACTACCTCAAGGGCGAGGACAACGGCGTCAACCGCGAGCTGCCGGTCCGCCTCAAGTCCCGCACCGACGGCGGCTACGAGGGCTACCCGGACTGGAAGTCGGTCGCCGCGACGAACCGGAAGATCGCGCTCGCGGGCTCGACCACGATCCGCGCGAACATCGACTCGGGGGCCAACGGCGGCATCGTCCTACTGTCCAGCATCCTCGACCAGGTGGCCCAACTGCCCCCGATGGCCTCGATCCCGCTGATCCCCCGCCGCTGGGCGGGCGTTTGGCAGTCGGAGAAGTACACCACGGCCCAACAGGTGCGCGGCACCGCGAAGTTGCACACCACCCTCACCCCGACCGAGGAGAGCGGCACCCTCGTCGCCTATCTGTACGACGTGGGCCCGCTCGGCCTCGGCAAGCTGGTCAGCAACGCGCCGTACACCTTCCACGGACGTACGCCCGGACAGCCGTTCGGCGTCGACCTGGAGCTGTACTCCACGGCCTACGACGTCCCGGCTGGGCACCGTCTCGCCCTGGTCGTCGACACGGTCGACCCGCTCTACATCGAGCACAACCCGTCCGGCGCGCGGCTGACCTTCTCCTCGCCGGCGAACGACCCGTCGTACGTGTCGATTCCACTGCGCGAACAGTGATCTCCGGCCGGCGCCGGACGGGTATGGCTCTGTGACTGCTGCCCCCTGCTGCCCCTGTCCCCAGGGGCCGTGGGGGGATCCCCACCCGGCAGCAGCGTCCCTGGGGACGGACGGAACATCGTAGTCGAGGTCGGACACGGCGAGGATTTCGGCGTAGTGATGGCCGCAAACTACCCAGGTAGGAGCGGACTTAATACGCGACACGCACTTTCCGGACATAAGCCGTATTTACGTGGTTCTTACTCCGACCCGTGCTGAGGACCTCCGGCCTCGGAGACCTCCGCGTACAGCTGTGACAGCTCCGGCGCGCCGCTCGCGGCCCACTCCCGGCCGGAGGTCACGACATCGAACTCACGGCCGGAGGCGAGCCGGACCACCGGCTGCCCGTCCGGCCAGAACTCCCAGGCGGCGCCGGGCACGGTGCGCACGATGACGGTGCCGAGGTACAGCCCGGCGTCGTTGCCCAGCCAGGGCAGGCTCTCCTCGTCGTCCCGCCAGCGCGGCAGCATCTGATCCAGGGCCTCCAACGAGGCCACGGTGTCATCGAGTTGGATCCCGGCCCGGGACGCGTGGGAACGCAGGAGTTCGCATTCCGAGAGCAGTTCGGCGATGCCCTCGGGGTCGGGAGCCCCGCGCTTCTCGGGCCGGTGGCCCAGAAAAGGGATCTTCATACGCACAGCGTGTCATTCGCACTGCCGAGCGCACCACAGGCGCGCGGGCCGTCGAATCCGGTCGAGTTCACGCCGACTTCGGGCATGGCTCGTTGACGGGTCACGGGTGCCTCTCTACTTTCTCGATGCGTCCTGCGTCTCGTCTGAACGGCTCATATGAAGGCTGGTTCGAACATATCGACCAGCTTCCCGATCGAAGTCTCACCCGAACCTGTCATGCGCAGCCATACGCAGTCCTGAGCAGTCGTGAACGGGAGGAGTCGGCCGTGCGCCGATCTGTGTGGATTTCCGCGGTCGTCCTTGCCCTCTTCGCGGCCCTGGTGCCGGGGGGCTCCGCGCAGGCCGCCCCCGAGCGCAGAGCCGTGCCGCTCCCGTTGGAGCGGCTGTTCGACAACGTGGCCGTCAGCGACGACGCCCGGCCCGCCGAGGCGGATCTGGACGGGTCCGGCGCCTCCCTGTCCGCCCAGGACCTCACGGCCGCCGGCTGGACGCCCGGCCGGGCGCTCACCGTCCAGGGAGCGCGGCTGACCTGGCCCGACCGGCAGCCGGGTGAGCCGGACAACGTCCGGGCCGCCGGGCAGGACGTGCGCGTGACCGGCCGCGGCGACGCGCTGGCCTTCCTGGTGGCCGGTACGGCGGGTGCGGACGTGGCCGGAGCCGGGTCCGTGCTGTACGCCGACGGCACCCGGTCCGCCTACCGCCTGACCGCCCCCGACTGGCGCACCGGCCCGCTCGCCACCAAGGCGGTCGCGCTGCCGCACATCAACACGTCCGATGGCCAACTCACCGAACGGGCACGGCTGTACGTCATGACCGTGCCGATCGCTGCGGGCCGCGCGGTCGTGTCCGTGCGGCTGCCGCGGGCGTCCGGGATGCATGTGTTCGCGGTGTCGCTGCGGGCCCCGGCCACCGGTTGGACGGGGAGTTGGGCGAGCGCGACGGGCGGCCGGCCGACCGTGGGGCCGTGGACCGACCGGACGCTGCGCCTGGTGGTGCACACCTCGGTGGGCGGACCGCGGGTGCGGCTGCGGTTCGACAACACCTTCGCGGCGGGGCCGGTGCGGATCGGCGCCGCCACGGTGGCGGTGCAGCAGTCCGGCGCGGCGGCGACGGCGACGCCGGTCCGGGTGCGGTTCGGGGGCGCGGCGGGCGTCGAGATCCCGGCCGGAGCGCAGGCGTACAGCGACCCGCTCGGTTTCGTCGTGCCCGCGGACGCCAACCTGCTGGTGAGCTTCCATCTGCCGGGGACCGTGCCGGCGGCGCCGCTGCACCGGCTCGCGCAGCAGCGGTCGTATGTGAGCGGGCCGGGCGACCACACGGCCGAGGCGGCCGGCTCGGCCTATCCGACCGTGCTGACCAGTTGGCCGCTGCTGACAGGTGTCGATGTGGGCGGTGGGCCGGGATCCGTGGTGTTGCTGGGGGACTCGATCACCGACGGCGACAAGTCCACGACGGATGCCAACCGGCGGTGGCCCAATGTGCTGGCCACACGGCTGCTGAACCAGAGTGTGGTCCCGCACTATGGGGTGCTCAACCAGGGGATCTCGGGCAACCGTGTGGTCTCCGATCGCTATCCCGGCGACGGGGTCTCCACGGACACGGCGGGAGTGAGCGCGCTGCACCGGTTCGACCGGGATGTTCTGGCCCAGACGTCGGCGCGGACGGCCGTGGTGTTCGAGGGCATCAACGATGCCCGGTGGGGCACGACCGCGGAGCAGGTGATCGCGGGCCTGCGGGAGATCGCGGACCGGGGGCACGCGCGGGGCCTGCGGATGCTGGCGGCGACGATTCTGCCGTGCGAAGGGGAAGCCCAGTGCACGGCGGTCGCCGACGCCGAGCGGGTGGAGATCAACGCCTGGATCAGGGGCGCCGGCGTGTACGACGGCGTGCTCGACTTCGACGCCGTGGTGCGGGACCCGGCGCGGCCCTCCCGGATGCTCCCCGCCTACGACAGCGGGGACCATCTGCATCCGGGAGACACGGGACTCGCCGCGCTCGCCGAGTCGGTGGATCTGCGGACGCTGGTGCCGTGACGAGGCGGGGCGCCCCGCCTACACGTCCAGGTCCACCACGACCGGAGCATGGTCCGACGCGCCCTTGCCCTTGCGCTCCTCGCGGTCCACGTAGGAGTCGGTGACGGCCTTGGCGAACGGCTCGTTGCCGTACACCAGGTCGATGCGCATGCCGCGGTTCTTGGGGAAGGCGAGCTGGCGGTAGTCCCAGTACGTGTACGGGTGGTCGTACTTGAGGGGGCGCGGGACCACGTCGGACAGGCCGGACTCGCGCAGGGAGGCGAGGGCGGCGCGTTCGGCGGGGGTGACATGGGTGAGGCCCTCGAAGGCGGCCACGTCGAAGACGTCGTCGTCCGTCGGCGCCACGTTGTAGTCGCCCAGCACCGCGAATGGGCGGCTGCCGCCCGCGTCGCCGGCGACGGCGGCCTTGAGGGCCTCGAACCACTGGAGCTTGTACGCGTAGTGGGGGTGGTCCACCTCACGGCCGTTGGGCACGTAGACCGACCAGACGCGGACCGGGCCGCAGGTCGCGGAGATGGCGCGGGGTTCCTGGACACCGTCGTAGCCGGGGTCGCCCGGCAGGCCCTTGACGACGTCCTTGAGGCCTACGCGGGAGAGCACCGCCACGCCGTTCCACCGGCCGGTGGCGTGGACCGCCGCCTCGTAGCCGAGGTCGCGCAGCGGGTCGAACGGGAAAGCGTCCTCGGCGACCTTGGCCTCCTGGAGGCACAGCACATCGGTGCCGCTGCTCTCCAGCCAGGCCAGGAGCCTCGGCAGGCGGGCGGTGATCGAGTTCACATTCCAGGTCGCGATGCGCATGTCTCACAACCTACCGGGCGGCACTGACAACCCTGCCCCGGCCGGGGTGGGACCGGTCACAGCTCGGCGGAGTCCCCCGGCGTCAGACGCAGGTGCTCCGAACCGCCCAGGCCGCCGATCTGGCGGTCGTAGATGGGCCGGGCCAGGTCGGTGAGCAGGGCGTCGTGGATGTCGTAGGCGCGCTGCGGCTTGACCTCGCGGACGTAGTCGATGATCTCCGCGATCTTGTTCCAGGGGGCCATCACCGGCAGCATCAGCGTCTCCACGGCGTGGTCGGGCACGGTGAGGGCGTCGCCCGGGTGGAAGACGCGTCCGCCGTCGACGAGGTAGCCGACGTTGGTGATGCGCGGGATGTCCGGGTGGATGACCGCGTGCAGCTCGCCGTGGACCTGGATGTCGAAGCCGGCGGCGGAGAAGGTGTCACCGTGGCCGACGGTGTGCACCCGGCCGGGGAAGGCCGCCGAGATCTTCTCCGCGACGGACTTCAGCGTCCAGATGTGCGCGGCCGGGTTGGCCTCCATGCCCGCCCGCAGCCGTGCCTCGTCGAAGTGGTCGGGGTGCTCGTGTGTGACGAGGATCGCGTCCGCGCCGACCGCGGCGTCCTGCTCGCTGAACCCGCCGGGATCCAGGACGAGCGTCTGTCCGTCCTTCTCCAGCCGGATGCAGGCGTGCGACTTCTTCGTGAGCTTCATGGGTCCATCGTGGCGCGAAGCCCTTCTGGATGCTCACTCCTGCGGGGTGGTCTCTTCCCTTATGACCTTCTGGGCCACCTTGAACGCGCTGTTGGCCGCCGGTACGCCGCAGTACACGGCCGCCTGGAGCAGGACCTCCTTGATCTCGGTGGGGGTCAGGCCGTTGCGCAGGGCGGCGCGGACGTGGAAGGCGAGTTCGTCGAGATGACCGCCCGCGACCAGGGCGGTGAGGGTCACACAGCTGCGGGAGCGCCGGTCGAGGCCTGGTCTGTCCCAGATCTCGCCCCACGCGTACCGGGTGATGAACTCCTGGAAGTCGCCGGAGAAGTCGTCCGCCTGGGCCAGCGCCCGGTCGACGTGCGCGTCGCCGAGCACCTCACGGCGGACCTTGATGCCGGTGGCGTACGGATCCGGCCGTCCCGTCCCCCGCGGCGGCGCCACGGCCGGCGCGATCTCGGCGACGGGCGTGGGCTGCGGCGCCGCCGGGGCGGCCAGGACCGGCTTGACGGGGGCGGCCACGATGGCCATCTGGCCGGTGCTGGAGTCGTAGGCGGGCTGCCAGGCGGTGGAGAAGTGCCGGACCAGCAGGTCGGTGACGGCGGCGGGCTGCTCGACCGGGACCAGGTGGGAGGCGCCCGGGACGACGGCGAGCCGGGCGTCCGGTATCCCGGCGACCAGGGTGCGGGCCTCGGCGGGGCCGGTGACCTGGTCGTCCGAGCCGACGAGCACGAGCGTGGGCACGGCGACGCCGGCGAGCTGTGACCGTACGTCGAAGGAGGCGAGTGCCTCACAGGCGGCGATGTAGCAGCCGGGGTCGGTGGTGCGCACCATCTGCACCGCCCACTCGGTGATCGCGGGCTGGGCGGCGGCGAACCCGGTGGTGAACCAACGGTCGGGCGAGGTGCGGGCGATGGGGTCGAGGCCGTTCGTGCGCACGATCACGCCCCGCTGGCGGAACTCGTCCGCCGTGCCGAAGCGGGGCGAGGCGGCGATCAGCGCGAGCGAGGCGATGCGCTCGGGGTGGCGCAGCGCGAGTTCGATGCCGAGCGCGCCGCCGAACGCACAGCCCGCGTAGCCGAAGCGCTGCACCCCGAGGCTGTCGAGGGTGGCCAGCAGCCGGGTCGCGAGGTCGGTGACGGAACCGGCCGGGTAGGCGGGCGCGCCGCCGTGTCCGGGCAGGTCGAACCGGAAGACCCGCCACTGCTGGGTCAGCTCGGGGACCTGGCGGTCCCACATGTGCCAGGTGGTACCCAGTGAGGGACCCAAGATCAGGACCGGAGCCTCTTCTGGCCCGTCAAAGCGGTATTGCAGGGTGTTCGGGGGTGTCTCACTCACGCCCCAGACCCTCTCACGTCTCACGACAGCCCCTGTGAGCGGGTGCTGGCTGTAGCTGTCTGACCAGGTGAAAGACCTCGCGGGCCGCGCAGCGTTCGAGGCATCCGACGATTTCGCGCCGGGTCTTGCCCTCCCTGATCCGGCGCTCGTAGTAGTCCTGAGCACGCTGGTCGACCCGCAGACGGGTGCCAGCCGTCCAATATCGGGGAGTTGGCGAAGGCGGCTACCAGGACGGGACCGACACGATGGGCAAGTTCCCAGCGGTAGCGGAACCCGGAGTAACTGTGGGACTCATCCCCGTCGTTCGGGTTGATCTGGACGGAGGCGGTACTCCGCATCATGACGGGGCCCGCGGGGCCCTCGCGATCGAAGAACTTTTCCATGGCCCGGTAGCGGGAATGGTCGAGTATGCGAGGCGGTTCGCGGTACGGGTCAAGGCCCGTGCCGACCAGTATCAGGCCGGCACTTTCGACGGCCTCGCGCAGTACGGTGAGATCCGTGGCCATCGCCTCGACACACCCGGCGAGGGACACGGCCGAACGAGAACTCAGCTCCAGCTGCCCACCCGGCTCAAGGGTGATCCTGCTGCCCCCTGGAAAGGTGCCCGCGACGTCGACCCGCGCGAGGGCAGCGTTCAACCGATCAACGGATACTGGCAGTCCAGGGTCGCAGCAGTCCTACACCAGCCACTACGTCTCCACCCCGGTCCGCTCGGGCGGGCCGGTCTTGAAGCACACACCGTGCACATACGCTTCCGCCTCCTCGTGTGGCGACGCCATGTCCGTATACCTGAGACTTCACCCTCGGCTGGCTCATGCCGTTTCTTCGGGCTCAGACGTGTCCGCAGACAGTGGGGTTCTTGTGCGATCCTGGAAACCGACCGCAGTCTGTGCGGCGCTGCCGCGGCCGTGGCTGAAGTCGGTTGCAGCGGCAGCAATCAAGCCGGTGACAGGCCCAGCGATGGACGTCGCCTGCGCCCGCGGCTTTCGGGGCTCCTTGGGTGCTGAGCGTTCCAGCAGCTCAGAGCTTTTCTGGCTTGCCCACGGGGGTGGTGTCTGTCCACGCATGGGCCACGCTGGAAGCGCCCCGGATTCCCGCCGCGTGGCGAAGCCGCCTTGCTGAGGAGTCAGGCGTGCTCCGCCGCACGCTCGATCCGGTCGAGCAGTCGGTGGTGTCGGGCTCCGTGGGCAAAGTCGGGCACCTCGGAGCCGTCCTGCGTCAGGTCACGCTGGATCTGCGCGTAGGCGGCGCCGACGTTGTATGCGGGGGTGCCACGCAGCTTCTGGAGTGCGGGGTTGAAGTACCGCTCGGGTATCACGAGTCGGCTGAGCTTCGCGTCGGATCCGTGCGCCCCGTCGATGCTGAACTCACCCAACTGAAGGTGTCCGGTGTCGCCGGTGACGACCAGGTCCCCGTCCGTTCCGTTGATCTCCCAGTGGAAGTTGGTGCCGCGCGAGATGCCGCCGCGGTAGTGGACAGAGGCCACGGCGCCGGAGGAGAGCACACCGCCGAACACCACCTGGTCAGCGGCGTCGGGCCGGTATACCCGGCCGGACTGCGGATCCTTGACTTCTCGGTGGCGGGTGGCGGTGACAGCGGTGATCTTCTCGACATCGCCGAGCACCATGGTCAGGCCGCTCATGGTGTGCCCGAATGGGATGGTCAGCATGGTTGCGCCGTTGGCGCGATCCAGCAGGTAGGCGCCGTTTTCAGGGAAGACCGCTCCCCAGCCTCCGCCCGAGGCCACCAGGCTCGTCGAGAGCACCTCGCCGACGTAGCCGTCGGCGACCAGATCGCGCAGGTAGCGCACCGCCGGGGCGGACCGGGCCTGGAGTCCGGTGAAGGTGTGCAGCCCACGCACGGCAGCGGTGGTCGCCAGCTCCTCGGCCTCGGCCAGTCCGTTGCCCAATGGCCACTCGGAGAACACCATCTTCCCTGCAGCCAGGGCGGATTGGATGATCTCCCGATGGTCCGGCACCTTCACGGTGACCACTACCAGGTCGACCTCGTCGGCCGCCGCCAGTTCGCCGGCCGTCCCGAAGGACCGCGCGACTCCGTACTTCTCCGCGGCCTGCCGCGCGGACTCGGCGCTGCTCGCAGAAAGTGCGCGCAGCTCAAAGCCGTCCAGCTGTTGCAGCGCGGGCAGGTGGGTCTGGGAAGCCCAACCGCGCCTGGCGGAAAGACCGACGATGCCCAGGCCGATGGGGGCCTGTTGGGGGGATGACATGGTGGGACTCCTCGGCAGCACGCGAGAGACTGATGTGAGTGGAACAAGACTGGGTAGTCACTTGAAACTTCATGTCACATCTTATGCTGCGACACATGAAGGTTCAAGCGTGAGCGACTCGCGGGCGTTCAAAGCGAGCCGGTGCGCCCACCCCGGTGCCGGTGGCAGAACCCGAAGTACCGAATTCGAGCCTGTGCGCGGACTCCTCGGTCACCGCCTACCAGGCGTACGCGCCGGAGACTGGCCTGCCGTGCGCCGGGGAGCTCCCGTCGGCGTAACAGAGGGACCGGACGACATGCAGCGGGTAGCGGTCCTTCAGGCAGACCCTGGTCCGGCTGGCGCAGCCTCACCGCAGGGCCCCGAGTGATCGCAGTACGGCTGATGGCCGCTCTGCCCGCAGGCGCACAGGATCGCCCTTGTCTCGGCGCGCGGGCCTTCCGCGGTGTCCACTCTCAGCTCACCGCGCACGGTCAGCTGCCCGAGGGGGCCGCGGACGATCCGCGCGGGCCGGTCCGGGTTCTCCGCCCCGCCGTCCGCGAGTTCGTACTGCAGCGCGCTCGAGGGGCAGCGCCGCACCACTTCGGCCAGACGGCCGGCCGCGGCACCGTCCGGCTGGATCCACGGGCGCATCGCCGTGTCGAAGACCTCATGCAGGCCACGGACGCACTCGGCGGCGTGCAGGCAACGCCTGGCCTCGAAGGTGACCGTGATCGATTGACCCTCGTACGCCTTCTTCTCGGATCTGACGCTCATTCCGGCCTCCTTCACCGCCGTGTCCGGCTGTTGAGTCGTACGTTCAGTCACGGACCTTGCTGCGAGACTGATACGGCAGGTCCTGGTACTCGGGGTGACAGGCGATCCAGCCCGCGAAGAACGAGCACGTGGCCGACGCGAGGAGCCCCGAGGCGCGTGCCTCGTCGAGGGCGGACGGACCAGGGCCGACCAACTCCCTTGCCCGCACACTCGGGCGCTACCTCGGTATGCACGAAAGCAACGAATTCCGCCGTACTGATGTACTCCGCGACGCCCGCGACCCTGGACTCTCCACCCACGCGGGCCTCATAGCGGTTCGCTCCGGGCGCGCCGGACGCGCCGGGCCCGGATCGATCAAGCGGACGTCCCGCGTTGGCCGACGATGCCGAGCGTGCGCTCTCGGCGGTTCCACATGACGACTGCCGCCAGGACGAGCAGCACCGCTGCCGGTACCGGACTTTCGTCGATCACAAACAGGCAGGTCAGGAATGCACCCGTCATGACTCCGGTGAGTACCAGACCACCCAGGGCACTCAGTCGGGGAACGACCAACAGTACGGCCCCGACCAGTTCCAGGGAGCCGGTGACGTACCGAAGCCATTGCCCGGCACCGACGTCCTGGAAGATTTTGACCATGTCCTGCGCGCCGGCCAACTTCGAGGCCCCCGCCATTACGAACACGCCGGCCAGAATGACCTGAAGGACCCACAGAGCGATGTTCCCAGCCTTTCCGCCCACCCTAGAGGCATTCCCTACAGAACCAGACATGTCTTCTCCCTAACACGCAAAGCGGTCGACGCTCACCGTCCGATGCAAGGCCGAACGCACACTTGAACTTTCATGTCACACCCTAGGGCGTGACGCATGAATGTTCAAATGAGAGTCTGATCATCCAAGCCGAGGGGCCGACTGTGCACCATCTGCTGACCGTGGCCGACCGTTCCGGTCGATGCGGCGGATCGTGGTCCGTGTGCGGGTGCGGCTTCTGGCCTGCCCTACACGCGGCTGCCCTCACGCCTCCCCAGCAGGTACCGGTGGCGACCAACCGCGCGACCCCGACGACGAACACGCCAAGATCCTGGAGTGGCTCACCGAGTAGTACTCGGCAGCGCGAGTGATCACGCTGCCGCGCTGATCACCGTCAACGCAGGCAGCCTGGCGTGAGGTTGGCAGCGGAGCTACGCGGAGTCGAGCCCCAGCCCCACCTGAGCGGATGGGGTCTTCGGCAAGGGCAGGGGCAGACGGTGATGTCGGCGGCGATGCCGGCGAACAGGTCGTCCTCGGGCAGTGAGGTGTCCACCAGCGAGCGGGCCAGCTCGTATTCGTCGGTCGGCCAGATCTCGCGCTGGACGTCGAGCGGCACCAGGAACCACGGGCCGTCCGGGTCGATCTGGGTGGCGTGGGCGATCAGCGCTCGGTCGCGCACAGCGAACCAGTCGGCGCGCTGTACCCGGGTGGTGAACTCGCGCTCCTCGCGGCCCTCCTTGTCCCAGTCGGCGATCCACTCGCCGAAGGGGGACACGTGGCCGTGCTCCACCAGGTAGGCGTGAAGGGCGCGGATCCGGGCCATCGACATACCGTGGTTGTAGTACACCTTCAGCGGCTGCCAAGGCTCACCGGACTCCGGGTAGCCGTCGGAGTCCCCGGCCGCTTCGAAGGCGGCAATCGTGATCGTGTGGGTCATGATGTGGTCGGGATGCGGGTAACCGCCGCTCTCGTCGTACGTGGTGATCACGTGCGGACGGAACTCCCGGATCAGCCGGACCAGCGGCTCGGCCGCCTTCTCCACCGGCACCAGCGCGAAGCAACCCTCGGGCAGCGGGGGCAGCGGGGCCCCCTCCGGCAGGCCGGAGTCGATGAACCCCAGCCACGCCTGCTTGACACCCAGGATCTCGCGGGCGGCGTCCATCTCCTTGCGCCGCACCTCGTGGAGGTTGGCCTCGACCTCCGGGTCCCCCTGGAGCTTCGGGTTGAGAACGGAGCCGCACTCTCCCCCGGTGTACGTGGCCACCAGGACATCCACACCCTGGGCGACGTACTTCGCCATGCTGGCAGCAACCTTGCTGGACTCGTCGTCCGGGTGCGCGTGGACCGCCATCAGCCGCAACTGCTCTGTCAACGGATGCTCCTTCCGCATCGCCTCGCTGCGAGCACCGGAGACCTTCCCGGGGCCCTCCGCGCCGAACGGAGGCCCACTGAGCGGCCTGCCGTGCCTTCTATGGTGGTGATGTTGTGCGCGTATCGCCCCACCGTCGCCATGGCAGTCAACTCAAGCCTCTTATCGGGCATCTGAGCTCATGTCACGGCGACCGCCACTGGCGCCCGGAGCGGGCCGGAGCCCGCTGCCCGTCCAGAAACAGCAGCAGATGACGGTGCACGAAGCGGTCGACGCTCACCGACTGACGCGAGGCCAAACCTTCACTTGAGCTTTCATGTCACATCCTGGGTGGCAACTCATGAAGGTTCAAGCGTGATGCCGTATCATGAATCTTCATGAGTGACATTCCTGAGGTGATCGCCCGGCTGGAACGGGTCGAGACCGAGCTTGCCCTGCGCCGCGCGGCGCACCAGTACTGCGTCGCGGGCGACCTGCGCGATCTCGAGCTTTGGCGTGGCGTGTGGACGCCGGACGCTGTGTGGGAGCTCAGCCCCGAAATGGTGTTCACCGGTATCGAGGCGATCTGCGAAACCGTCGAACGACAGTGGCAGATGTTCCCGGCCATGTCGCACGGAACGGTCAATCTCGACGTCGACGTGGAGGCCGCTACCTGCCGCAGCGACGTCATCGTCCACATCCAGCTCCAGGACACCAACTGGGTCACCGGCGGAGCCACCTACCTCGACGAGTACCGCCGCCACGACGGCGCCTGGCGCATTGCGCGGCGGACGGTGACCCGGACGTTCAACGTCGGGCCGATCCCAAACTGGGGGCCGCCAGGGGAGCGGTAGCCAGCCACGGGCCTGTGCGACGGTCACGGCGGCGTTCGGTCGTTGACGTCGAGTTTGGTGAACACGTGCAGCAGGTGGATTTTCACGGTGGCCTCACTCACGTTCAGCTCGTGGCTGATGGCGATGCTGGACAGCCCACGGGCGACGAGCGCGAGCACCTCGGCCTCGCGCTCAGGACCGGCCGTTGCATGGCGGGGCGGTCACGCGCGTGGTTGCCACCGGGGAGGCCAGGGACCGTATGGCCACGCGTGGTGGCACGGACAGCGTCGACGAGCTAGCCTCGGGCCTTCACGCGGGCAGGGTGTCTGATGGGCGATCAGATCTGGCCGCAGCCGGCCCGAAGGCCCTGACATCGATCAGGGACGGGCAGAACTACCTGAACATGTCTGGAAGTTGACCGGATCCGCGGCGCCGGATGCCGGCGGGCAGGTGACGTTTGACCTCGACGGTGTGCTGGTGCTGGCCCACTCCGACAAACAGGATGCCGTCCCGACCTGGAAGAACCCGCGGCCACCATCCGCCGATGGGCTTTGTCCACCATGGCAGGGGCGGCACTGGCGAACCGGTCGCGGGCCTGCTGCGGCTCGGCAACGCCGGCTCCAACACCGCAGCCGACCACATCACCGCCACCCGCATCGCTCTGGCCCAGCTTCCGTAGCGACACCGGCGCGGGCCAGGCACGCTGATCCGGACCGACTCCGCCGGCGGCACGCACGAGTTCGTGGCCTGGCTCGCCCAGCGCGGACGGTGGCTGTCGTACTCGGTCGGGATGATCATCATCGAACAGATTCACGAGGCTGTGCTCAAGGTCCCCGCCCCCGCCTGGACGCCGGCGATCGAACCGGACGGTGAGATCCGGGACGGAGCCTGGGTCGCCGAACTCACCGGCGACTGCCGCAAAAGCTGGCCCAAGGGGATGCGGCTGATCGTCCGCAAGGAACGTCCCCATCCGGGAGCCCAGTTGCGCATCACCGACGCCTACGGGCTGCGGCTCACCGCGTTCGCGACCAACACGGCCGACGGGCCGATCGCCGTACTGGAGCTGCGACACCGCCAGCGCGCTCGGGCCGAGGACCGCATCCGGGCCGCGCGGGCCACCGGCCTGCGTACTCTGCCCCAGCACGACATCGCGCAGAACCAGATCTGGCTACAGATCGTCCAGCTCGCCCTGGACCTGCTGGCCTGGCTGCCGCTGCTGGCCCTGTCTGACCTGCAGACCTCGGCTCTGGGAGCCCCGCCTGCTACGACTCCGCCTGTTCTCCGCCGCCGCCCAGCTTGCGTTGAACGGCAGGGCACTGGCGGAGACCCCCGGCTCACCGCCGCGGACGGCGGGGTGCGTGATGCGGCCGACGTGCCACAACTGGAGGACGACCCTGCCGCCCGCTTCGTGGACGGCGTGGTGACGCGGCGCCAGCCGGCGACCTGCGCCTCGTGTGCCGCCGCCCGCCGCCGGACGGCGGGTCGACCAGTCGATACCGTGCGGGGTCAGCAGAGCCTCGACCGCCGCGCCCACGGAATCCGGGCAGCGGCCGGTGAGCAGGGTGTAGTCGGCCGCCCCAGGTGCGGTACGACGAGCTGCTCCGCGAGTACCTCCGGCTCGCAAGCGCCGGCGCATTCGGCCTGGCGGCGCACATAGCCGTGCAGTTGGTCCTTGTGGGAGCGTGCCTGCCGCACCGCGGGGTGCGACGGGTCACGGAACTCGGTGCCGAGGTTCACGAAGAAGCAGCCGGAGAACCTGGGAGCCTCTCCGCGGACGCGTTGCGCCTCGAAGATTCCCAGCAGCCGCTCACGTGGTGTGGCGTCGTCGGTCTCGTCGGGGAAGTCCCGCACGGCCATGTCGTGACACCGGTCAAGGACCTCTGTCAGGAGTTCACCCTTGGACCGGAACTGCTTGTAGATCGGCGGCAATGCGGTCCACGCCCACGGCGTGGAACCCCTCACGGTGGAACAGGCGGGTGGCGTGCTCCACCAGGCGGTCCCTGGTGCTTTCACCAGCCATGATGTGACTGCAACACCCACGGAAACAGATCTGTTTCCTGGTGGCCGAGCCGGGTGGACGGCACGATGGCCCCTGCGGGCGCAACCGGGCCCGATGCCGCGTTCGCGTAACGGAGGACGCGTCACGTCGTAGTCGTAGCCCTTGTCGGACCCTGTACGCGCGGTCCGCTGCGGGAAACCGATGGGCGGGATGCCACAGGCGACGGACGTGAGGTCCTGCTCCTCGAGGGGCGGCGTAGAGGAAGCCGATGGCGAGGTGCAGACCGGGCCATTGGGTGACCCCGTGGCACTCAGCCTGTGTTGGATCACACGCGTAACGGGGCCCTGGGTCACCAGGGCCCCGTTACGGGTTCAGCCGCAAAGCCGACCGAACAGGCCGCTGGCGCGTTCGCGTTTGCACTCGGCTACGGCGATGGAAGCCTCTCGCTCGCCTTCCGGCGGGCGACGGTGTCAGACCCGGACCGTCTTGAGGGCGCGGGCCCAGGATTCCAGCTGGTCGAACAGGGTGGTCGCGGCGGCGTCGTGCTGCGCGGCCGGCTTGAAGAGGGAGAAGTTCTCGAAGTCGGTGAACAGCGAGAAGGACAGCTGCTGACGCACGTGGGCCAGCTGCAGTTCGCTGGCCACGCCCCGAAGGTGCTCGATGGCCCGGGCGCCGCCGAGTGAACCGTAGGAGACGAAGGCGGCGGCCTTGTTGTTCCACTCGCCGTACAGGTAGTCGATCGCGTTCTTGAGTACGCCGGAGGTCGAGTGGTTGTACTCGGGGGTCACGAAGATGTACCCGTCGAACTCGGCGATCTTGGCCGCCCACGCCTGAGTGTGACCGCCCTGGTACTGGCCCATGGCCGGCGGGATGGCCTCGTCCAGGTGGGGCAGTGGGTAGTCGGCGAGGTCGACCAGCTCGTACTCGACGCCGGCGCGGGCGCCGGAGCGGTCCACCACCCAGTCCGCGACGGCCTTGCCGTTGCGGCCGGGCCGGGTGCTGCCGAGGATGACGGCGATCTTCAGGTCACTCATGTGGTCTTCTCCTTGACGGGCCGACCAGTACAAGGCCGACCACTTCACTTGAACTTTCATGTCACAGCCTAGACCGAGCACTCATGAATGTTCAAATCTGAATCGCGTCTCCTGAACGTTCATGCCAGATAGACTCCGGGCATGCCTGAACAGCCTCGGCCGTCGAACGATCAGCCCCGCTGGCTGACCCCGGCAGAACGGGAGACTTGGCAGCAGTTCGCAATGATGCTGCACAGACTGCCTGCCGCCCTGGGAGCGCAGCTTCAGCAGGACGCAGACCTCAGTTACATCGAGTACTACGTCCTTGCCGGACTCTCCGACCAGCCGGAACACCGCATGCGGATGAGCGACCTGGCCGTCCTCGCCAACTCCGAGCAGTCCCGCCTCTCCCACATGATCAGCAGGCTGGAACGCCGAGGCTTCGTCCGCCGCGAACCCGACCCCACCAACGGCCGCTACACCCACGCGATCCTGACCGACGCCGGCCACGCCCATCTCACCGAAGCCGCCCCAGGACACGTGGCCCGGGTACGCGACCTCGTCTTCGACGTGCTCGACCCCGCCGAGCTGGACAACCTGCGCACCGCCGCCGAGAAGATCAGCGAGCGCATCGACCACTGGGAGCAGCCGAAGTAACCCCGCAAAGACACCGCCGCGTCTAACAGCTGCCGCCGCGGGACGCCACGCCGTGAGGGACGTCCGGCCAGTCGAGGACTGCGGCTCCGACAAGCGCGGCCAGTGCAAGGTGCTCACCCACCAGGGCGTCGAAGGTACTGCGGCGCACCGCGCCGGACCATGCGATCGCCGTGCGGCAGGCGCTGTTCGAGCGGCTGAACCCCGCACAGCGGTAGATCGTCGGCATGATCATGGGGATTGGCGCCGAAGGTCTTCAGGTGGGCCTGCCCTGGCTCGGCCGAGCCGGTCACTCAGGAAGCCGGGGTGGGCCAGGAGCCTTGGGTGCGGGGTGTACCATCCTCGCGCCCTTCCTCAGGGGGTGACCGGTGTCTCCATGGGCAACCACCGGGACCGCCACCTCGACCTCGACGCCCTCGCTGCCCGGGTTGCGGTTGACCAGGGTCAGGGCAATGAGCGTGGCGATCAACAGCACGCCGACGCCGAACCAGAGGGCGTTGGCGTAGCCATGCACCACACCCTGCAGCTGGACCAGCTGCGGCTTCGTCGCAACGTCGGCGATGTGATCCTTGACGTACGAGGTCGTCGCGGAGGCGGCGATCGTGTTCAGCAGGGCGGTGCCGATCGCGCCGCCCACCTGCTGCGAGGTGTTGATCATCGCGGAGGCGACACCGGCGTCCCCGGGTTCGATGCCCAGGGTGGGCAGGGACATGGCGGGCGGCAACGCCGTACCCATGCCGAGACCGAGCAGCACCAGCGCCGGCAGGACGGTCGAGGCGTATGACGAGCCGACCTCCAGCCGGGCCAGCAGCAACATGCCGACCGCAGACACCAGAAAGCCTGGACCCATCAGGAACCGGGCCGGGACGCGTGCCCCCAGACGCGTGCCGATCTGGGTCGAGCCGACCATCATGCCCGCGACCATCGGCAGGAAGGAGAATCCGCTCTCGACCGGCGAGTAACCCTTCACGACCTGCAAGAAATAGGTCAGGAACAGGAAACTGCCGAACGTCGCGATGACCGCGATGCCGAGGGAGAGGTAGACGCCGCCGCGGTTGCGGTCCATGACCACGCGCAGGGGCAGCAGCGGGGCCTCGACCTTGGCTTCGGTGATCACGAAGGCGAGGAGCAGGACCGCCGACGCGACGAACAAAGAGATGGTCGTGGTGTCGCTCCAGCCGTCGGACTCGGCCCGGGTGAAGCCGTAGACCAGCGAGACCAGACCGAGGGTGGACAGGACGACGCCGGGGATGTCGAGCGGGGAGCGGTTGCGGCCGCTCTCGGGCTCACGGACGACGAAGTAGGCACCCGTCGCCGCGACGATCGCGAACGGGATGTTGACGAAGAACGTCCAGCGCCAGTCCATGTACTCGGTGAGCACGCCGCCGAGAATGAAGCCGACGGCGCTGCCGCCACCGGCGATAGCGCCGAAGATGCCGAACGCCTTGGCGCGCTCCTTGCCGTCCATGAACATCACGGCAAGGAGGGAGAGCGCGGCGGGGGCGAGCAGGGCACCGAAGGCGCCTTGGAGGGCGCGGGCGCCGAACATCGCCGCACCGGTGGTTGCCGCGCCGCCGAGCGCGGAGGCGGCGGCGAAGCCGACCAGTCCTATGACGAACGCTCGCTTGCGGCCCCACAGGTCGGATACCCGGCCGCCGAACAGGAGCAGACCGCCGAAGGCCAGAGCGTAGGCCGTGACGACCCACTGCCGGTCGCCGTCGGAGATGCCCAGGTCCTGCTGGGCAGAAGGCAGGGCGATGTTCACGATGGTGGTGTCGAGGACGACCATCAGCTGGGCGAGCGCGATGAAGACGAGGGCCTTCCAGCGGTTGGCGTGTGCGTCACCGGGAGCCTTGAAAGCTGTTGGGGACATGAAGGTACCCACTTCGGGAAAGACAGAGCTGACTGAGGGTGGCTGAGAGCGTGAGGGAGACACGGCTCGCCCACATCGACGGCCGACGGTCCCGACGCGTGTGACGCGCACAGAGCCGTCGAGGCACGCCGGACGACGCGAGGCCAGGCCCTCACTTGAAATTTCACGTCAGACCCTAGACGGCGATTCATGAAGGTTCAACCGTGAGCTGGCGCAGCGGGTGACGTCGTCAGGGGATGACAGCACCGACGGAGGTGCCCACGGCAGCAGCCAACGACTAGCCGGTCGGTACGGGCGGGGATCGGCGGGGCGGGTGGAGCTCAGGTGTAGGCGTCCTCGATGGCGACTCGTCGCACTGTGCGCAGCGTCGACTGGAGACTGTCCAGATCGGTCGAACCGAGAGCGAGGCGGAGCGCCTGCGGCGTGTGCTTCGAGGTGGTGAAGGGCTCCGCCGTGCTCACCGAGATGCGCTGACGCGCGAGGGAGGCGGTCAGGCGATCGGCGCGTGCGTCGTCGGGCAGCGTCAGCCATGTGAAGTAGGACGACGGGTGGCTGATGAGCGGCAGGCCCGCCAGTTCTCGTCCGGCGAGCGCCTGGCGGGCCCTGGCGTCGTCTCGTTTTTGCGCTTCCAAGCGGTCGACCGTGCCGTCCTCGATCCAGCGGCAGGCGATCGCGGTGGTGAGGGCCGGGGTGTTCCACGTGGTCACCCGGATCGCACGTTCGAGCGACGGCACCCTGGACGGCGGGGCGACGACGAAGCCGACCCGGAGGCCGGTGGCGACGCTCTTGGACAGTCCCGAGATGTAGACGGTGATGTCCGGTGCACTCGCGGCCAGGGGCGGTGGAGGGTCCTCTACCAGGTAGGCGTATGCGGCGTCTTCGATGATGAGCGGACCGTGCCGCCGGGCGATCTCGATCAGACGGGTGCGGTCAGTTGCCGACATGACCCACCCAAGAGGGTTGTGCAGGGTCGGCATGGTGTAGACGGCGCGCACAGGGCGGGTCGCGCACAGCCTCTCGAAGGCATCGAGATCCGGCCCGTTGGCCGTTGTGGGAATGGGTTCCAAGTCGAGATGAAAGGCTTGCGCGAGCATCTTGAAACCCGGGTAGGTGAGCGCGTCGACCGCGACGACGTCGCCGGCGTTGAGCGCGGCCATGACGGTGATGGCCAAGCCGTGCTGCGCACCGTTGACGATGAGGATCCGATCCGCGTCAGGAGTGATTCCTCGATGTGTCAGGTGCCGAGCGATCGAGGCTCTGTCCTGGGGACGCCCTCGATGTGGTTGGTAGCGCAGCAGCGAGTCGAGTTCACCTGAGGTGGCCACCTCTCGCAGAGTCTGCCGTAGGAGATCGGCCTGGCCGGGCAGGGACGGATAGTTGAAGTTGAGATCGACCGCATCCGTGGCGACGACATGCAGATCGATGCCGTGACCGGAGGGGGCCGCCATGTCACGCACGAACGTGCCGCGGCCCTGTTCCCGGCTCACCAAGCCCATGGCTTCCAGTTCGGCGTACACCCGAGTCGCGGTCACCACGGCGATGCCCTCGCGGGCGGCGAGCCCGCGGTGTGTCGGCAGCCGCACGCCTGCGGCAAGCCGGCCTGTCCGGATGTCAGACGCGAGCGAGTCGACCAGGATTTTGTACCGCGAGGCTGCCATACGCCGAATTGTATCCATGACAATTCTTTGACTGTCCTGTTCGCGGGTCCCTACCGTCAAGGCCCACTCATCCGGAAGGACAGCCGCCATGCACATCGCCATCCTCACCTTCGAGGGCTACAACGAGCTCGACTCCCTGATCGCGCTCAACGTGCTCAACCGCGCCAAGACCGACGACTGGCGCGTCACGATCGCCACCCCCAGCCCGAAGGTGACGTCAAGGAACGGGGTGGTCATTGAACAAATGTCCACCATCGAGGAGGCGTGCGCCGCTGACGCGGTCATCGTCGGCAGTGGCATCGCCACCCGCGAGGTCGTCGAGGACCAGGCGATCATGAACATCCTGCGCGGCCTGGACCCCTCGCGCCAACTCATCGCCGCGCAGTGCTCCGGCGCGCTTGTGCTGGCCAAGCTCGGCCTGCTCGATGACATCCCCGCCTGCACCGACCTGACCACCAAGCCCTGGGTGATCGCCGCCGGCGTCGAGGTACTCAACCAGCCCTTCTACGCCAAGGACAACATCGCCACCGCCGGCGGCTGCCTCGCCTCGCACTACCTCGCCGCCTGGATCATCGCCCGCCTCCAGGGCAACGACGCCGCCGAAAGCGCACTGCACTATGTCGCCCCGGTCGGCGAGAAGGAGGAATACATCGAGCGCGCGTGGCGCAACATCACCCCCTACCTGCCCGCTCCCACACCGTCGCTCGTCTGAAACGACCAGTCGCACGCAGTGACCGGCCAGGAAGCAGTGGCCCGGCAGCCTGGCTGCGCAGCCCGAACACCAGCGGATCGAGGACTACAAGCCGCCCTGGGTCGAATACGGCGATGTGGACGGCGTCGTCAGCGACCAAGGGGGCCGTACTCTGACGCGTCGGGACACCTGAGTGTCAAACAGCGGGTCTCCCTTTTGCCCGTCCCAGGCCAGCGCGCGGCCGCCCCCCGTAGTCAGATGAACCGTCGCGCGACGGTAAGGGCCCGGCGTCCCGAAGCCGGGATGCCGGGCCCCCCTTACCGGGGCGCGATCAGGCGGGGCGGATGTTCTCAGCCTGCGGGCCCTTCTGGCCCTGCGTGACGTCGAACTCGACCTTCTGGCCCTCCTGCAACTCGCGGTAGCCCTGGCTGGCGATGTTGGAGTAGTGGGCGAAGACGTCGGGGCCGCCGCCCTCCTGCTCGATGAAGCCGAAGCCCTTCTCGCTGTTGAACCACTTCACTGTGCCCTTGGCCATGACTGTCTCCTTTGGAGAAACCGGGCACGCACCCTGCGCGACCGGGAGGTGATCGCCCTGGTCCGGAGAGGCGCTGAACAGCAAGAACGCCCGTGAGGCGATCACGGGCGAACGGAACTTCGGAACCACGACTGCTGATCACAACGCTATAACGGCATGACGGAAGCCGCTAGCGAAAACGCGCCAGCATCCCGCACGGAACGAAGGGCTGGGTCGCCCGTGAGGCTCAGCCGATGGTGATCAAGCAGTTTCGCGCCCTTCCTCTGCACAAGGCTGCGGCGAGGCATGACCTCTCCCCGCCGCCGACTGTTCTCCAGGTGGGCCCCACCGGTCATGCGTGACCGGCCCCTCCCCACACGACGTCACCTTCGACTTCCCGGAACCGGCTCGAGACCAGGGACGAGCCACCCCCGCGTGACCTCGTCGTCGAGTTCGATGGGGCACCACATCGGCTTCCTGCATGGCGGGCGGGGGCGGCAAGCGCCTCTGTGACACCGCCGTCTGCCTGCCCGGCGAAGGAAGCTGCCTCGGGCCCTCTCAGCCCACTTGCTCCTGAGCGCCGAAGACACCCGAGTGTCGACTACTGCGAGTGGACCAGTGCCGAGGCCCGCCGGGAGGCAGCGCACGTCGGAAAACACGACAGGGTGCACGAGATCTTGTCCAGCACCGGGCGAACGGTTCGGCCACGGAAGGTGGTACCGCTTTCACCGCTCCCTGTCCCCGGTCGCCGGCGTGATCCGCTCGTGCCGAGGCACGCTGCGGGTGCCCCGCCCCGTCGGGACAAGGACATCGCACAGGCAGTGGATCACCCTGTCCCGCTCTCCGGGTACCGTCAGGGTATGAGTCATCCGCACCCCGAGCTGAAAGCCGCCCCGCCCCTTCCTGAAGGAGGGCTGCGGGTCATCGCCCTGGGCGGCCTGGGTGAGATCGGCCGCAACATGACCGTCTTCGAGCACGCGGGCAAGCTGCTCATCGTCGACTGCGGCGTACTGTTCCCCGAGGAGACCCAGCCCGGCGTGGACGTGATCCTGCCGGACTTCACCTCGATCCGCGACCGGCTGGACGACATCGTGGCCGTGGTCCTCACCCACGGCCACGAGGACCACATCGGCGGCGTACCGTACCTGCTGCGCGAGCGGTCCGACATTCCCGTCGTCGGCTCCAAGCTGACGCTGGCGTTCCTGGAGGCCAAGCTCAAGGAACACGGCATCCGGCCGCGCACGGTGCGGGTGCGGGAGGGCGACCGGCGTGGCTTCGGGCCCTTCGACTGCGAGTTCGTGGCGGTCAACCACTCCATCCCCGACAGCCTCGCGGTCGCGATCCGCACCCGGGCCGGGATGGTGCTGCACACTGGCGACTTCAAGATGGACCAGTTCCCTCTCGACGACCGCATCACCGATCTGCGCGCCTTCGCCCGCCTCGGCGAGGAGGGCGTGGACCTGTTCCTCACCGACTCCACCAACGCCGAAGTGCCCGGCTTCACCACCTCCGAGCGAGAGCTGAACCCGGCGATCGAGCAGGTGATGCGCACCGCGCCGCGCCGGGTCATCGTCTCCAGCTTCGCCAGCCACGTGCACCGCATCCAGCAGGTCCTGGACGCCGCCCACCAGCACGGCCGTAAGGTCGCCTTCGTCGGCCGGTCGATGGTCCGCAACATGGGCATCGCCCGTGACCTGGGCTATCTGAAGGTCCCCTCCGGTCTGGTCGTGAACACGAAGGAGTTGGAGAAGCTTCCGGATCACAAGATCGCTCTGGTGTGCACCGGCTCCCAGGGCGAACCGATGGCCGCGCTGTCACGGATGGCCAACCGCGACCACATGATCCGCATCGGCAAGGACGACACCGTCCTGCTCGCCAGCTCCCTCATCCCCGGCAACGAGAACGCCATCTACCGGGTGATCAACGGACTCACCCGCTGGGGCGCCCACGTGGTCCACAAGGGCAACGCCAAGGTGCACGTCTCCGGACACGCCAGCGCCGGCGAACTCGTCTACTGCTACAACATCGTCAAACCCCGCAACGTCATGCCCGTGCACGGCGAATGGCGCCACCTGCGGGCCAACGCCGACCTCGCCATCCGTACCGGTGTCGACCCCGACCGGGTCGTCATCGCCGAGGACGGCGTCGTCGTCGACCTGATCGACGGACGCGCATCCATCACCGGCAAGGTCCCCGCCGGCAACGTCTACGTGGACGGCATGGAGGTCGGCGGCGCGACCGAAGCGTCCCTCAAGGACCGCCTCACCCTCGCCGCCGAAGGCGTGGTCACGGTGGTGGCGATCGTCGACGCGGACACCGGCGCCCTCGCCGAGGCCCCCGACTTCCTGGCCCGGGGCTTCGTCCACGACGACGACACCTTCGAGCCGGTCATCCCCGTCATCGAGAAGACCCTGGCCACCGCAGCTGAGGAAGGCGTCGGGGACGCCCGCCAACTCGAACAACTCGTCGCCCGCGCCGTGGCGAACTGGGCGTTCCGCACCCACCGCCGCAGGCCCCTCATCATCCCCGTCATCATCGACGCCTGAGCCGCGGCCCGGCCGCGCGTCCGCGGTTCAGGTGGCCGCCCCGCGAGCATCGGGGTCGGGCACGCCCGGACCGGACGGTGGCGAAGCCGCCGGGCGCCCGCGGCGAGGCGGATCGCCTCGCCGCGGGCGGCCGGCAGGTTCGCGAGGGAGTCGGTGTTGCGGGCGACCGTCCGTCCGTCGTTCAGCCGCAGCAGGACGGGGAACGAATGTCCTTGCCACGCGGATGCCTACCGTCACCCCGGACGGCCGCAGTCGATTTTCACAGCGGTACAGGGGCACGCGAGGGCTCAGGCGAGTCCTCCGGCTACGCCCCGCCCGCGACGCGCGCACGGGCATGCGCACGTCGCGGGCCACAGCACGGGATGCGTGAGTCGATAGCGCAAGTGCCGATGAAGCGGTCAGATCGCGGGACTCATCGACTCAGCCGCCGCTCTTGCGCCTGAACGACCGCTGGCTCGCAGCCGGGCCGTGCGCCGAACGCACCTTCGACGCACCGGACTTGGCGGCAACAGCAGCGGCATCCGCCTGCGCACCGCGCTTGCGCGCGAGGGCTTCACGGAACTTGCGCTTGAGGTCGTAGTTGCCGTCGCTGTCCGGCTCCAGAGGGGACGTCTCGGGGGCAGCCGGCTCCGAACCTTCCGTAGATACGGGCTCTGCGGTCATGGTGACCTCCTGGGTTCGGGGGGTGGGCAAGCACAGCTTGTCATGCTGGGCGCAGTTCGAGGCGCCGGCAACATCATCCTGCTCCGTTTCGGCGGGCATCCCTCTCGCGGCCAAAGGCGTTGACTTCGTGGGTGAGGCACACAGGACGGCTTCGGGCCGGGCCGAGGGTCGTCGATCCCGTGGCCAGGCTGCCAGGGCAACGACTCTCAGCCGGTGCGACGCACGAGGGCGGCCCTGCGGGCCTCGGCGAGCTTGCGGGCCTCGCCCGCCTTTCGGGACTTGCCGCCGGCGCCGCGGGAGGTGCCCTTGCTGGTGCCGAGGCCGCGGAAGGGAGCGTTGGTGTTCTTGGGTCGGGGGACGGCGGGCGCGCCCTCGAGCGGGATCCCGGAGGGAGTCTTGGCGCCGGTGATCCGGCTCAGCTCCGCCTCGCCCGAGCGCACCTTGGTGACGGTCGGCTCGATGCCGGCCTCGGCCATCATGCGGCTCGTCTCACGGCGCTGGCCCGCCAGCACGAGCGTGACCACGCTGCCGGACTCACCGGCGCGGGCGGTGCGGCCCGCCCGGTGCACATAGTCCTTGGCATCGGTGGGCGGGTCGACGTTGACCACGAGATCGAGGTCGTCGACGTGCAGGCCACGGGCCGCGACATTGGTCGCCACCAGAACGGTGATCTGGCTGTTCTTGAACTGCGCCAGGGTCCGTGTGCGCTGTGGCTGGGACTTGCCGCTGTGCAGGGCCCCGGCGTGCACCCCGCTGGCCCGCAGATGCCGGGTGAGCTGGTCGACGGCGTGCTTGGTGTCGAGGAACAGCAGTACGCGGCCGTCGCGGGCGGCGATTTCCGTGATGACGGCGTAGCGGTCAGGGCCGTGGACGACCAGAACGTGGTGCTCCATCGTCGTGACTGTGCCCGCGGCCGGGTCGACCGAGTGGACGACGGGGTCGTGGAGGTAGCGGCGGACCAGTTGATCGACGTCGCGGTCGAGAGTGGCCGAGAAGAGCATCCGCTGACCGTCGGGGTGCACCTGGTCGAGCACGTCGGCAACCTGCGGCAGGAATCCCAAGTCGCACATCTGGTCGGCCTCGTCCAGCACGGTGATCCTCACCCGTCCCAGGCGGCAGGCATTGCGCTCGATCAGGTCGTGCAGGCGTCCGGGGGTGGCGACGACCACCTCGGCTCCCTGGCGCAGCGCGGCGACCTGCCGACCGATCGACGTTCCGCCGACGACCGCGGCGATCCGCAGCCGCAGTGCCTCGGCGTACGGCGCCAGCGCCTGGGTGACCTGTTGGGCCAGCTCCCGGGTAGGCACCAGGATCAGAGCAAGGGGCTGCTTCGGTTCCGCGCGCCGCCCGGCCGTCCGTGCGAGTAGCGGCAGGCCGAAGGCGAGCGTCTTACCTGATCCGGTGCGCCCGCGTCCCAGGATGTCGCGCCCCTCCAGGGCATCGGGCAGTGTGGCTGCCTGGATCGGAAAGGGTTCGCGCACCCCGAGTTCGCTCAGTGTCCGCAGCACCTCCGTCGGCAGTTCCAGACCGGCGAAGGTGACGGCCGGGAGCAGCGCCGGAGTCGTTGTCCCAGGCTGGGCGGGACTGCCGTGAGCGATGCCGGAGTCATGGGGATGCTTCATGAACAGCCTTCCGCAAGGGAACGTACCGAGGAAGGCCCGGCAGGTTTGAACAGCCCACGCACAGGCCGAACGGAACAGACAGAATCGCCCACCGCGACGACCACGCAAACGCGTGAGACTAGCACGGCATGACCTCGCGCCGCTGATACCGATTGCCCCTGTCTGCGGGTGCCGGCAGCGGGTCGGCCTGGAACAACCGTTCCCCTTGAAGAACGGCCCCACCCCACAGGAGAGCTGTCGAGCCACGCATCGAGCACGGGATCTGGCTCCCGTGGCCGACCGGGAAGACCGGCATTGCCGTTTACCGCCCGAGGAGTTCCCGGACTATCGGCTGATGCTCGCGTCACTGGGCGAGGTCACCACCCGTGGGACGGTCCAGGAACTACTTCTGCGAGCCCTGGAAGAGCAGCCCGGCGAGGGCATCGCGGCAGACCGCTGACGCAGGCGATCACGGCGCCAGGGCAGAGGAGACCACACACACGGAGCGCGCGGCGTCCAGCGGCTCCTGCATGCCGGCCACCACACGGTCGAAGCCGGGGCCCCGCCAACCGGCACACCGCGTCATTCCGAAGGAATGCGAAACTCGAATTCGGGACGGTCCCACGGCACGGCGGGTGGGTTCGCGAGCGCGGTCCCGATCCGCACTGCACCTGCGCGGTGGTAGAAGTCCTCGGCGGGAAGATGCGACACGACCTTGACACGGTCGATCCCGGCGGCACGGGCCTCGGACTGCATGTGCGCGACGAGCAGCCGTCCAATACCCCGTCCTTGCACGTCGTCGGCGACGAACAGCAGGTCGAGCTCCGGTGGAGCGAGGACGAGCGAGTAGAACCCGAGGACCCGGCCTTCGTGCTCGTCGGCGCCGACGGCCACAAAGGTGCGGTGGGCCTCGATGTAATCCGGACCGACCCGGTAGCCCGCGACTGCCGCTGCGTACTTACCCTCGTAGGCCCCTGAGCCACGCACGAGCCGCGTGAGCCGTTTGGCATCCCGCGCGACGGCCCGCCGTATCGTGACCGGCTGACTGATCGGGGAAGTGCGTGAATTCATCGGGAGAGTATTTCGCAGCGAGGAGTGCCTTCGTGCGGCGGGTCGGCTGCTCGGGCAGGATTCCTGCACCGCTCCCGGGAACCGTCTGCCCAGGCCCCGATCGACCATGTCACTGCCACCGCATCGACCGCCGCCGACAGCGACTGGGACGCCCGAACCGCTGCGGAGGAGCTGGATAACGGGGTGGTCAACCGCTGCTTCCCCTGGGCTGCCGCAGCGAGGGCCGGCCTGTGCAGGACGACTTCAGGCTGGCCTCGTGAGCCGCACCAGGAGACGTCGGACTTTGCACTAGCAAATGAAAGTGTCCTCTGCATCGGGCTTCACGTGCCACTGCGTGGTGGAGGCCCACGTTGGCATGCCCTGCCATCCCTCGCGAGTACAAGGCCAAAGCCCTACTTCTCCTACCTGGGTCCGACGAGGTCACCGTGGCTGCCACCCGATGCCAAGTCGGCTCCAACCGCGGGAGCGCAGCATCTGGCGTTGCCAGTGCTACGCCGTGCGTTACCGGAGAGGTTCACGTGTCCGCAAAGACGAAGACCGACAGCACATCCAAGGAGAAGCTGGTGCTCCCGCTGGTCGAGGATCATCTGACCGTCCTCGCCCGGGTCCCGGCGGTCGTCCGCCCCGCCTGGAGGCTGGTCCGGCGGCGCCGGTACGTGCGAGGCCGCCGTCTCGTGCGTGACGATCTGTCCACCGTGCAGGCGGGCACCAGGACCGTCTTCGCAGAACCCCTCAGGCTTCGGATCGGGGCGGGTGTGGCGCCGTTCCGCGCCTACGGCTCCCCGCACAGCTGAGGCAGCCCGGTCAGGGAAGCGCGGGCGGCGTCGGCCCAGTGCCGGGAGTTCCACTGGTTGGCCACGCGCTCGGCCCGTATGAAGTGTTCCCGGGCCTCCTGCCAGTGGCCGAGGAGCACCGCGAGTTCCCCGAGGGACTGTGCCACGGGCCGCAGAGCGATGGAGAGGCTGGCGGCCCCGGCCACTTCGTCCCGGAAGGGCAGCAGCGTCGGATACAGCTCGGCGGCCTCGGCACGGTCGTCGAGGGCGACGACGGCGACGGCCCTCAGCGTCGCCTGGAGGGAGAAGGAGAAATCGCGCCGGAGGGGGATGCGCTCGGCGTGGACCTCTCGGGCGCCTTCCGCGTCGCCGACGGCTAGCAGGGCGAGGACCGCGAGAGCCTCGCCTGCGGGACGGATCTGCTGGTACACGGCCAGTACCGCGGGAGCGATGTCGGCGAGCCGGCCCTGCTGTTGCCGCATGCAGCCGAGGGCCAGGGCTACCAGACCCTCCAGATTCACCATTCCTTGCTCGCGCAACACGTCCACGGCCTTCAGCAGGGCCTGCTCTGCCTCCTGGAAGCGACCCTCGGCCATGGCGAGCATCGGGTGTCGCAGCAGGCCGAGGGCGTTCGTGCCGGCCAGCTCATGGCTTCGCGCCAGTTCATCGGCCAGGTCGAGATGGCGGTTGAGGGCGGGCAGGTCGTTGCGGACCGCGGCCACGCGGGCGGCCGTGTACTCCGCGATCCACGCGTACTCCGGCATGTCGTCGGCCTCGGCGAGCACGGCGAGTTCCCGGTTCAGCGTCAGCACCGCGTCCGGGCCTTGCAGAAAGTCGACGATCTTCAGGAGCGAGGTGATCGACAGGGCGACCAGACGCGGTTCACCCAGGCTGCGGGCGAGCGCCACGGCCGCGCGCGCCGGCTCCTCGGCACGGACGTCCGCGAGGTCGTGGGCGCAGGCGAGCCTGTCCAGCAACAGGCACCGCTGGCGCGGTTCCAGGTCGGCGCGGTCCAGCAGCCTGGTCAGGTCCGCGACGGCAACCGCGTCGGTGATTCCGTAGCCGCGTGAGTACCACGGGGTGGGCTCGGTCCATGAGCTGTACGCAGCGACCATCAGGTCGTCGCGCCCGTGGCTGCGCGCCAGCTCCACCGCCCGGCTGAGGGCCTGCTGCGCACCGAGCATCGCGCCGAGCCGGACCCGGATGTGGACGAGACGGCCGAGCAGCGTCACCTCCAGGGCCGGGGCGTCCGTCGTGGCGAAGGCCGCGGGGTGTCGCTCCAGGCACTCCAGAGCCCTGTTCAGCAGGGCTTCGCCCACGTGCGGCGCGTAGCGCTGGACCGCCTGTTCCGAGGCTCTGCGGGCGTATTCCACCGCGAGCGGCGCGTCGGCGGCCAGAACGTCGCAGGACCGGAGGAAGTGATGAGCGACCGCTGCCACATCGCGGGACCCGAGCTTCAACAGGCAGTGGCCCAGCCTGGAATGAAGGCGAGCTCGACGCACTTCGGTCAGGTCGGCTTCCAAGGCGTCGCGGACCAGCGCGTGGGAGAACCTGACCTGGCCGGGTCCGGGTTCGACGACCAGTCCGGCGGCGACGCCGGTGTCCAGAGCATCGAGAACCCGCTCCTCGTCCACGTCGGCCGCGGCGACCAGCAGATCCACCGTCGTCTGTCGTCCGGCCACCGCCATGAGCCGCAGCACCGCGAGATCGGCCGGCTCGTAGCGCGCGAAACGGCGCCGCAAGGTGTCGAGAATGCCTTGCGGAACCCGGGCGAGAGCCTCCCGTTCCCCCTCCTCGGCCAGCAGCAGGGCGCTCTCGCGCAGGTAGAACGGATTGCCGCCGGTGCGCTCGGCGAGGGCGACGGCTGCCTGGTCGCTCACCGCGACAGGGCAGACCTGCTGCACCAGCTGTCGCGCCTGGGGTGCGGTCAGCCCGTTCAGTGCGAGACGGATCGGGGAGCAACGCGCCAGGCGGCCGAGCGCCTTGGTCATGTCGCCTTCGTCGGGACGGTAGGCGGCGACCAGAAGCAGGGGGGCCGTGCGCAGTTGCTCGGCGCACAGCAGGAACAGTTCGAGGCTTTCCTCGTCCGCTCGGTGCAGGTCGTCCAGGAGGAGGGCCAGGGGGCGCTGGGCGGCGATGTCCCGGAGCCAGGACAGCAGAGCCCGGTGCAGGCGGAACCGTTGGGCCGGGTTGCCGTCCGTGGCCGCCCACGCGTCGGGGGCGTCCGTGGCCTCGACCGGCGGCACCGCGGCGAGGTCACCGGAGGGCGGGGCTGCGGCGGCGAGCGTGCCGAAGACGTCGAACCAGGCCCAGCCGGGAGGTACCCCGTCGGTTTCCGGGCATTGTCCGCGGGCGACCAGCCACCCCTGTTCGGGGAGGTGGCTCTCCAGGTGGTCGAGCAGGCTGGACTTGCCGATGCCCGCTTCGCCGGAGAGCAGGACGACCTGCCCCCGACCCTGACGTACCCGGGCTGCCGCGGACGCCAGCTCGGTCAGCTCGGTGTCCCGGCCCAGGAGTTCGGCGGCGGCCACGGGCGCAACTTGAGTTGGTTTTGGTGAGGTCGGCTGCGAAGACGCCCTCTCCTGCGGCGGGGGGTCGGTGACGGCCACACGCGTGGAGCGATGCAGGACGTCCCATCGCTGCTGGAGTACGGCCTCTTCCAGTTCGACGAGTTGGGGGCCCGGGTCGACACCCAGCTCGTTCCGCAGACCGTCCCTGGCCCGCCGCAGCGCCGCCAAGGCGTCACCCTGACGGCCGTTCGCCCACAGAGCGAGAGCCAACAGGCGCCAGCCCTCCTCGCGCAGCGGCTGCTCGCGGGTGAGCGTGTCGGCTTCCGCGACTGCCTCGTGCAGGGCGCCGCTGTTCAGGTGGGCAGTAGCGAGAGCTTCGCGCCCGGCATGCCGGAGCTCCTCCAAGCGCGTGCTCTCGTCCGCCGCCCACGGTTCATCGGCGAACTCGGCGTAGGCCGTTCCGGACCAGAGGTTCATCGCCGCCTTCAACCGGTGAGCCCCCTCGGCGTCATGCCCCGGTGCAAGCGCGAGGCAGGCCGCCAGCTCGCCTTCGAAGTGCCGGGCGTCCACGAAGTGCTGGTCCGGTGACAGCCGCAGCGCATAGCCGTACGGCGCACTGGCCAGCAAGCGTGCGGGCGCCCGTGGCGGGCGGTCGGGTTCCAGGACTCGGCGCAGCTTCGCGACATAGCCCTGGAGGGAAGCGTGAGCGCTCGGCGGCGGGGTCTCCTGCCACAGTTGTTGCACGAGCCGGTCCACCGGCACATACGCCCCGCGTGCGATCAGCAGTTGGGCGAGGATCGCACGCGTCAGACGGCTGCCGAAGCTCGCCGCCTGCCCCTCGACCTCGACCCGCAGGGGGCCGAGCACGCATATCTTGACCATGGTGTGGCGACCCTAGGACAGGTGAGGCAGTTGACCGAACCGGCCCGCCCATGTCCCGCACGTGGACTTCCTCCCGGACACCGTCTCGCGCACATCGCCGGGCCGGTGCGTGTCAGCGGCCCTTGACCTCGGCCACCAGGTTCCTGAACTCCGCCCACTGGACCGGTGGCCGGGAGATGCCGCGCCGCTCCAGATAGCGGGCCGTGGCCCGGTTCGTACGGCGCAGCACCCGCCACGCGTCGCTCGGGCGTCCGGTGCCCATGGGTTCCACGACCCGCTCGGGAAGCAGCAGCCAGGTGGTGCCGGACCTTCTCAACTCGCCGCGCACCAAAGCGTTGTGCATGTGGTTGAGCTTCTCGTCGTGCCGGTGCACCAGCAGGGAGGCCGGGCCGGGGACGGCGGTGCAGTCCTCGGGGACGCCGACCTCGAAGCCGCCGTCCGCGGGCAGGGGCCGGGTACGGGCGAGCACCGGCGCTCCGGAGGCGTCCCGGGCGGCGAGCACCGCACTCGGGTGGCGGGCCAGCTGTACGGCTCCCGGGAGTGTGCTCGGGCGGGGTGGCTCGGCGAGGGGCGCGGGAGGCTCTCGTACGATCACCCGCTCGGGGGTGACGGTGATCAGCAACCGCAGGTAGTACCAGGCCATCGTGCGGCGCAGCGGGAACGAGACGTACGCCTTGCTGTGCGGCTGCCGCTCGAAGAGCATCCGCCAGTAGTCCTCGGCGCCCTGCGGACCGGTGCTGATCTCGTCGGGGCACTCGGCGCGGCCCCCGACGAAGATCTCCGGGGCCTGCTCCAGGCCGCTGCCGGTGGGGTCGGAGAAGAGCAGGGCGACCCGGCCGTCCCGGCGGATGTTCAGCGCCTTCTGCGCGAACGCCACGGACGTGGACAGCAGTAGCGTCCCGTCCGGGCGGCGCCACACGGCCGTCGGCCAGACCAGTGGCGTGCCGTCCTTGCCGAGTGTCACGAACTCGCAGGTCCGGTAGGCGTCCAGGACGTCGAGCGGGGCGGAGTCGAGCGGGCTCACGCGTTCGGCCCCCCGTCCAGCGGGCCGCGGATCGCCCGGCAGGCGGCGGCGTACTGGCGCCTGCCGACGACCCTCCACAGCACCCGGCCGACGAGAGGGGCCTTGCCGAGGAAGTAGGCCCGCTCCTCAGGCGTGGCCTCCTCCAGGAGGGCGCCGAGGGCGAGGAAGAGCTGGTTCTTCGGCACCTGCTCCAGACCGCGCGTGCCGACCAGGTCCCATTCCGCGACGGTGAGGTGTTCGGCGACCAGCGGAAGGACCAACCGCTCCTCGTCGTCGAGGTGTTCGAGCAGGGCAGCACGGTGCGCGTCCAGTGCCAGGGCCAGTTCCTCCCCGGCGATACGGTCCGCCGCCCGCTCCCAGACGGGCGTCCACTCCGCGACCGCCTGGAGACTCTCGTCTATGCGCCGGTGCTGCTCCTCCATCCGGGAGACCAGTTCGTCGTCCTGCACGGCACGGGCGTGCAGGAGTGGCCAGACCAGCTCGTCCTCCAGGGCGTGGTGATGGTGCAGACCGTCCACGTACGTGCGCAGATGCTCCGCGACCTGCGCCGCGCGGGCCGTCCCGCCGTCGGGCACCGCGCGCACCAACCGAGGGAGAAGCGCCGACTCGCGGCGGAAGACACGGTGGACCACGACCATTTCGTGGGTGTACGGCCGCTCGGCCGGGGGAAGTTCGTCCGTCGTAAAGCCAGGGGACACGCTCAAAAGCTCCAACGATCAGGTGCCGGCAACAGGCTCCCAGGGTCGGTCCACCACTTGGAAACCGCTTGGCGCCGACTTGGCATCCACTTGGCGCCCGTCGCACTGCTCGGCTCTGCTCGCGCGCCCGTGACTGTCGTCGGTTCACAGGACGACATCACCAAACGGGTTGATTCCCACGATGTGCTGCGTATGCGAGTCCTGGGTTCACTGGGCGCCGAGGTCTGGGGCGAACCGGTAGACCTGGGCACGCCCCGGCAGCGGGCCGTTCTGTCGTTGGTGACGGCGGCCCGTGGCGGTGTCGTGCCGGTGGACCGGATGACGGACGCGCTGTGGCGCGGGGAACCGCCGGCCAAGGCCCTTGTGTCCCCTGCATACCTACATCTCCAACCTGCGCCGCTCGCTCGAACCCGGGCGGCCGCCCCGCACCCCGGCGACCCTCCTGGTCACCGCGCCGCCCGGCTACGCCCTGCGGCTGCCCCGGGACGCCGTGGACGCCTGGCGCTTCGAGGGCGCGGTGGGCCGGGCCCGCCACGCCCCGGCGGAGGACGTCCGCGCGCTGCTCACCGAGGCCCTCGGGTGGTGGCAGGGCCCCGCCTTCGCGGAGCACGCGGACGAGTCCTGGGCGGCCTCGGAGGACACGGTTCAGCGCGGGACGCCGCCACCCCGGGTAGCAGCGCCCCGCTCAGCCTCATGATCCGTCGATCAGCTTCGAAGGCACCCGGTGACGGCCGCGGGCAGGCGGCCGTCCTGACCGACGCCGGTCTGGAGCGCATCCAGGGCGCGTGGCCGGCGCACCTGGAAAGCGTGCGCCGGGTCGTCCTGGCGAACCTCGGGGACCTTCCTCTCGCCGAGTTCGCCCGGGCGCTCGACGCCATCGCGGCCGAGGAGACCAGCCACGGGCCAGCCCGCCGACGCGCCGCCGGCTGAACAGCGCAGTACTCGGGCAGCACCAGGACGTCAGGTGGCGAGCAGGCCGCCATCCATGTGCAGGTCGTGCGCGTTGATACCGGTGTTGCGGAGCAGGAAGTCGGTGGCGTCGGCGATCTCGGCCATGGTCACCAGCCGCCCGATCGGTGTCCGGTCGGAGTGCGGTGGGTCGGGGACGTCGCGCCACTTGGGGCTGTCGCCGATCAGGCCCGGGTGCACGGCGTTGACACGGTGCGGGGCGATTTCCACGGCCAGCGTCCTGACCAGGCCGGTGATCCCGGCGTTGAAGGTGCTGACGATCGTCGAGCCGGGGTACGGGCGCTCCTTGGCCAGCCCGCCGAAGAGCACGACTGACGCGCCCGGGGTGAACCTCTCGCGCAACACGCGGACGGTCTCCGCGTAGCCGACGAGTTTCATGGTCACGGCGGAGACCGCGTCCGTGATGCTGAACTGCGCCAATGTGTTGGCCGCTTGGCCGACAGCGGTGATCACGAGGTGGTCGACCTCCGTCACCTCCGCGAGCGAGGCGCTGATCGTCTCGGGCCGGGCGAGGTCGAGGGCCAGCCCGCGCGTGCCGCCGCCGATCCGGGCGGCAACGGTCTCGGCGCGTGCCTTGTCCCTGCTGGTGATGATGACGTCGTCACCGCGGCTCGCGAAGTGCTCGGCGATGACGCTGCCCAGTCCGCCGCTGCCTCCGACGATGAGTGTGCTGGTCATGCTGTGGCTGTCCTTTGCTCGCCGGTGGCCCGGAGGCTGCCGAGAGTGGCCCGCGCCTGCTCGCGCATGGCCGGGACGAGGGGCAGGGCGGCCTCCGGGAAGTTGGCTGTGACCACCGCGAGTTCGTCGGGGGTGCCGACCTGCTCGAAGAAGCCGATGTTGAGGTGGGCGCCCAGGGGCGGGGCCGAGGCGATGACCTCGCCGGAGAACCGGGCCCACGCCTCGTCGGACATGTGCGCCGTCAGTGCCGGGAAGAGGACCGGCTCCTCATGGTCGAGGTGCCTGTGCACCAGGTCGCGTACGGCCACCGCCGCGGCGGTCAGCGTCGCCCGGTCGTCGACGTCCTGCACGGGGGCGGCGGCCAGCGCGTCGAGCGCCGCGTCCAGGGCGTCGTGCTCCGCCGCGAGCTCGGCCAGCCCGGTGGCGGCCGAGGGGTCCGCGGCGGTCAACTGCGGCCAGAGCACGTCGTCTTCGCTCTCGTGGTGGTGCCGCAGCGCGGCGACGAGGAAGTCGCGCAGCTCCTCCAGGGCGGCGGAGGGGGCGGTACCGCTCTGCGCGGCTTCTGCCAGCAGGGACGTCGCGGCCCTGTGCATCTTGTGCAGCAGGCGGGTCTCGACGACCGCCGCCGCCTCGGATGTCTGCATGCTCACTCGGCTCCACCCCTCATCGTTAATATCCAATTGGATACTAACGTAGCAGTGCCGGCGGACGAGGTGCTTCGCCGTCGTAGAGTGATCACATGGAGGAGGTGCCGTGAGCGACGCAGAGTCGGCCGACGAGCAGCCGCGCAGGCGTCGGAGGGATCCCGAGGGACACCGGGCGGCCATCATCGAGGCGGCCCGCCACACCTTCGCCGAGCGCGGATACGCCCGTACGACCCTCCGTGAGATCGCCCGCCGGGCCGGCGTCACCCATGGCCTGATCACGCGTCATTTCTCGTCCAAGGAACGGCTGTTCCTCGCAGCGGTGCCGGGCCATCGCGACCTGGAGGGCGTCGCGGCCGGTGACCCGGCGACGCTGCCCGAGCGGATCGCCGACGGCTTCGTACGGCGGCTGGAGAGCGACGCCGTCAACGACCCGCTCATCGCTCTGCTGCGCAGCGCATCCGACCAACGAGCCGCATCCGACCTCCTGTTCGCGATGCAGGAGCGCAGCATCGCCGTCTACCGGTCGGTCCTGTCATCCGGTGAGACCACGGCGCCCGACGACTTGGACACGCGCGTGGCCCTCGTGGGGGCGCAGATGATCGGGGTGGCGTTCGGCCGGTACATCGCCCGCACCGAACCCCTCGCTTCGATGCCGCCCGACCAGCTCACCGAACACCTCGCGCGGATCATGCGGCAGATCCTCTTCAGCTGATCGCGGCGCCACCGGCGCTACGTCGGCGAGCTTGAGTCAAGCCGTCTTCCGCCTCAGACGGATACCCGGTTCGGGATCGCGGTGTGCTCGGCGCTGCGGGCCGGTGGCGTCGAAGCGGTGGCCGTCCTGCGCAGCCGCGCCCCGGAGTGCCGGGTGGTGATGCTGACGACGTTCGACGACGAGGAGTACGTCGTGCAGGCGTTGGGGGCCGGCGCCCACGGTTACCTGCTCAAGGACCTGCCGGCCGAGGAACTCGCCCACGCGGTCCGCCTGGCGCACGCGGGCGTCACCCAGCTCGACTCGTCGGTCGCCCATCACCTCACCACGTCCCTGTCCTCCCCCGGCCCGGCCCAGGCCCCCGCGGTCCCCCTGAGCCCACGCGAGACGGACATCCTGCGGCTGGTGGCCCAGGGTCACACCAACCGGGAGATCGCCGCGCGGCTGTACCTCAGCGAGGGCACGGTCAAGAACCACGTCTCCCACATCCTGACCCGCCTCGCCCTGCGCGACCGTACCCAGGCGGCGCTGCGCGCCCGCGACCTCGGTCTGCTGTGAAGCCCCGCCGCACCGCGCGGCCCGGGGCGTCGTCAGTGGCCGACATCGTGGTCGCCCGCTTCGATGAGGCCGCTTTCGTAGGCGAAGATCACGATCTGGATCCGGTCACGCAGGCCGAGTTTGGTGAGGATGCTCGACACATGTGACTTGACGGTGGCGGCTCCGATGACGAACTGCTCGGCGATCTCCGCGTTGCTCGCGCCCCGGGCGACGGCGGTCATGATCTCGCGTTCGCGGCCGGTGAGGCGTTCCAGGCGGGCCGCCGCGACGGTGTTGACGCGGCGCTGCGCGAACCGGTCGATGAAGCGCCGCGTGATGGACGGGGCGAGCAGCGTGCCGCCCTCGGCCACGGTGCGTACGGAGGTGGCCAGTTGTTCGGGTGGGATGTCCTTGAGTACGAAGGCGCTGGCGCCGGAGCGCAGGGCCTTGTACACGTACTCGTCCGGGTCGAAGGTCGTCAGGATCAGCACCCGAGGCCCCCAGTCGGCCTCCTTCAGGATCCGGGAGGTCGCTTCGAGGCCGTCCATTTCGGGCATGCGGATGTCCATGAGGATCACGTCCGGGCGATGCCGGTGTGCCGCCTCGACCGCCTCGATGCCGTTGCCCGCCTCGGCGACGACCTCGATGTCGTGGTGGACCCGGAGGATCATGGTGAAGCCCCGGCGTACCAGCGCCTGATCGTCGGCGACGACGACGCGGATGCTCACGTGGGTTCTCCCTTGGTGGGCAGATGGGCGGTGAGCCGGAATCCTCCGCCGGGGCGTGGAGTCGCGTCGAGGGTTCCGCCGAGCAGCAGGGCTCTTTCCCGCATGCCGACGATGCCGTGGCCGGGCAGGCCGTGGTGACCGGTCGACACCGAGCCGACGGCGGAGCCGTGGCCGTCGTCCAGGACCACGATGGTGATGCCGTTGCTTTCCGCGCGCAGGCGCACTTCGGTGCGGGTGCCCGGTCCGCTGTGCTTGAGCACGTTGGTCAGGGCCTCCTGGACGATGCGGTACGCGGAGAGGTCCACGCGGGCCGGGACGGCATCCCGGAGGCCGCCCGAGACCGTGACGTCCAGCCCCGCCTCTCGGACGTCGGCCACGAGGCGGGGCAGATCGGCCAGGCCCGGCTGGGGACCCAGGCCGTCGCGCCCGGCGTCCGGCCGCAACACCCCCAGCAGGTGCCGCAGTTCGTCCAGCGCCTGGCGCCCTGCCTCCTCCACCGCGGCCATCGCCTCGAGGGCACCCTGCGGGTCCTCGGCCGCCACCATGCGGGCCGCGCCGGCCTGCACCGTCATCATGCTCACCCGGTGGGCGACCACGTCGTGGAGCTCGCGGGCGATGTGCGTGCGCTCCTCGGTCACGATCCGCCGGGCCTCGGCGGCCTGCTCCTGGCGGAGCCGGGCGGCACGACCGGCCCGAAGCCGCAGGCGCCGGCCGAGGTACCAGGCCCCGGACATGACGAACGCGCCGAAGCCGATGTCCCCCCAGGGGACTTCAAGGAGGATGCCGTCGATCGTGAGCGCGACGATGGCGGCGACGACGCCGACGGGGCCCCACCGGTTGTCCTCGGCGTGCCTCCCGACGCTGTACAGCGCGACGATCACCATCCCGCCCAGGGTGGAGTGGCTGCTGCCCAGCGTCGCGGCCCACGCGGCGAGCACCACGCACAGCACCGGTACCGGCCTGCTCCGACGCCGGTACAACGCCGCCCCGGACACCAGGAAGAGCAGGAGCGCGGGATGGAGGATCTCCGAGAGCGGGCGGACGACCAGCGTGTCCCCCGGCCCCTCTTCCAGGAGCATCGTCGGCAGGAACAACGCCGTCGCCAGGACGGCGTCCGCGCTGCGAGGCCAACGCGTGAACGGGCCGCGGAACCTGCCCGGCACGCCGCGGCCCGGCGTCTCGGTGTGCGGCGCCGTGCTGTTCATCGTCGCTCCATGAAGGGACGTCCAGTGCCCTGGCGCAGGCGATGGGGAGCGCACCGGGCAAGCCATCGTATTTCCAGCTCCGAGGCACCGTCACCCGTCTGGGGACGGATGCCGCCGTCCGTCCCCGGGTGGAGACGACCACCCCAGGGCGGGAAGGCCGGACCCCCCTGGTGGCGGGAGACGGGTCCGAGGCCGGCGCCCACGATGGGAACCGCTCATCCTCCTGCCTCCGCGCGCCGAACGTGCCGCCGGTCGGCAACCGTCCCACGACCCGTGCCGCCGCGGCCCGCGGCCGTCCCACAGGAGCCCCAGCCATGAACCGACTCACGCGCCGCATCGGCGACGCGAGCGCCCGCCGACCGTGGGTGACCATCGCCGCCTGGGTTGCCGCCCTGGCCCTCATACTGCCCCTGGCCGCGGTGGCCGGCGGCTCGTTCGTCGACGACCTCGTCGCTCCCGGAAGCCAGAGCGAGGAGGCGATGGAACTGCTCGAGGAGCGCTTCCCGGAGGCGTCCGGCGGCAGCGCCATGGCGGTCTTCGCCGCGCCGGAAGGGAAGCGGATCGACAGCCACCGGCCGGCGATCGAGGCGGCGGTCGCCAGGATCGCCGACGTGGAGCACGTCGCCACGGTCACCGATCCCTTCACCGCCGGGACCGTCTCGCCGGACGGACGGATCGGCTTCGCCCAAGTCGCCTTCGACATACCGGCGATGGAGGTGGATCCCGAGCAGATCGACGCCCTGGGCGGCGCGATCGCACCCGTGCGCGGCGACGGTGTCGTCGCCGAACTCGGCGGCGATGCCGTCTTCATCAATGCCGAGACGCCGACGTCCGGCGCGGAGGCGGCCGGCCTGCTGACCGCACTGGTCATCCTGATCGTGGCATTCGGCACGATCGTGGCCGCGTTGGTCCCGATCGCGCTCGCCCTGGTCGCCGTCGCCACCGGCCTGGGCAGCGTCGTACTGCTGGCGCATGCGATGGACGTGTCCACCGCCGCCCCCACGATCGGCGCGATGATCGGCCTGGGGGTCGGCATCGACTACGCCCTGTTCATCGTGGCCCGCTGCCGCGAGAACCGCGCCGCCGGCCAGGACAACTCCACCGCCCTGTCGAACGCCATGGCTTCGTCGGGCGCGGCCGTCCTGTTCGCGGGCGGCACCGTCGTCGTGGCGATGAGCGCGCTCGCGCTGACCGGCCTGGGCTTTCTGACCTCGGTCGGCCTGAGTACGTCTCTGGTCGTTCTGTTCGCCGCGGCGACGGCCCTGACGCTGCTGCCCGCGCTGCTGTCCCTGCTGGGCGACCGCATCCACAAGCAGCGGCGCCGACGCCTCTTCACACGTCGTACGAAAGGGCACGAGGGCCCCGAGACGACGGCCTGGTGGAGGTTCGCCCACCATGTCTCCGGCCGGCCGTGGCCGTACCTGATCGCCGCGTCCGCGGCGCTGCTGGCGCTGACGGTTCCGGCGCTGCGCATGGAGACGGGTTTCCCCGACGCGGGCAACGACGCGGCCAACACCACCCACCGCCGTGCCTACGACCTGTTGGCGGAGGGCTTCGGACCCGGCTTCAACGCCCCGCTGCTGATCGTAGGGGACCTGCGCAGCCCCGGAGTGGACGCCGCGGGTGTCCCCGAGTTGTCCCGGCTCATCGCCGACGACCCCGGCATCGCGTCGGTCGGCGAGCCCCAGTTCTCGGCGGCACGGGACACCGTCGTACTGCCGACGATCCCCACCACCGCCCCCGCGGACGCCGCGACCTCCGACACCCTCGAACGCGTCCGCGACCTCGTCCCCGACAATGTCGCCGTGTCGGGCCTGACCGCGATGACCGACGACCTCACCCGGCAACTCTCCGACACCCTGCCGGTGTTCGTCGCCGCGATCCTCGTGGTGTCGTTCCTGCTGCTGATGCTGGTGTTCCGCTCCGTCGCGGTACCGCTGAAGGCCGCCGTGATGAATCTGCTGTCCATCGGCGCGGCATACGGCGTCGTGGTGGCCGTCTTCCAATGGGGCTGGCTGAGCGGGCTGTTCAACCTCGACGAGACCCTGCCGATCGCCTCGCCCATGCCGACGATCTTCTTCGCGGTCCTCTTCGGTCTGTCCATGGACTACGAGGTGTTCCTGCTCTCACGCGTCCGCGAGGAGTACGACGCCACGGGCGACCCCATCGAGTCGGTGGCCCGCGGCATGTCGGTCACCGGCCGCGTGATCACCTCCGCGGCGCTGATCATGGCGGTGGTCTTCCTCAGCTTCGTCGCCAGCCCCTCGCCCCTGGTCAAGATGATGGGCCTGGGCCTGGCGACGGCCGTCGTGCTCGACGCCACCGTCGTCCGGATGGTGCTCGTCCCCGCGGCCATGGCGCTGCTGGGGCGTGCCGCCTGGTGGGTGCCCCGCCCGCTGGACCGACGTCTGCCCCGCATAGGCGCGGAGGCCGCCACCGTCCCGCCTCCGCCCGCGCCCGCGCTCGCCCCCGCTTCCCGGAGCAACTGACGTGACGGCCGACCACCGGGGCGAGGTGGTCGGCCTCACCCTCCTCCTGACGTTCCGTCAAACACCCCTCGATGCTTGATCCTGCTCGGAACTGCGACCTATCGAGCACGTATTGACATGAGCCGTCGAAGCCCGTCAGAGTCGTGCCCCGACAGTCCACACCGTCCCGACTGTGCGCCGGCAGTGATGCAAGCCACCCCACCGAGGAGTGTTGCCGTCATGTCCGAAAACCCCGCTGTCTCACGCCGACTGCTCCTGGGCGGAGCCGTCGCCACCGGCGCGCTCGCGGCCGGGATGACCGCCGCGGCACCGGCCGCGACCGCCGCGACCGGACCGGCGCCCCACCGCCGTCCCGGACAGAAGTCGATGATCGGCGTGCCGTTCGAGGTCCACAGAACCGTCCGCGTCGCTGTCATCGGCCTGGGGAACCGCGGCTCGGGCATGGTCGAGGGCTGGGCGGCCGTACCGGGCTGCACCGTGACCGCCGTCTGCGACATCCGCGCCGACCGCGCGCGCCGCGTCGCGGACAGGCTGGTGAGCAAGGGCGAGCCCCGCCCCGCCGAATACGGCGGATCGGCAGACTCCTACGCGCGGATGCTCCGGCGCGACGACATCGACCTGGTGTACGTCGCCACCCCGTGGGAGTTCCACCACGAGCACGGCAGAGCCGCCCTGCTGAGCGGCCGGCACGCCGTGGTGGAACTGCCCGTCGCGACCGAACTGCGCCAGCTGTGGGACCTGGTCGACACCTCCGAGCGCACCCGCAGGCACCTGTTCCTCGCCGAGAACTGCTGCTACGGCCGCAACGAGCTGGCCATGCTGCGGATGGCGCACGCCGGTGTGTTCGGAAACATCACCAACGGCCATGGCGGCTACCAGCACGACTTGCGCGAACTCCTCTTCTCCGACACGTACTACACCGACTCCTGGCGGCGGCTGTGGCACACCCGCAGCACCGCCTCGCTCTACCCCATGCACGGGCTCGCTCCGATCGCGGCGGCCATGGACATCAACCGCGGCGACCGGATGACCACCCTGCGCGCCACCGCGACCGCCCCGAAGGGGCTGGCCGACTACCGCGAGCGCTTCATCCCCCGGGACCACCCGTCGTGGAAGGAGACGTACATCAACGGCGACCTGGTCACCTGTCTCATCGACACCGAGAAGGGCCGGGTCATCCGGGCCGAGCACGAGGTGAGTTCACCCCGGCCGTACAGCAGGATCAACACCCTCGCCGGCAGCCGCGGGATCGTCGAGGACTACGCCGGGCCCACCCCGACCGGCGCGCGCGTCTATCTCGAACCGGACCACGCAGGCCACTCCTGGCGCGACTTCGCCGACTACCAGAAGGAGTACGACCACTGGCTGTGGCGGAAGGTCGGTGACGACGCCGCGAACAACGGCGGTCACGGCGGCATGGACTACGTCCTTCAGTGGCGGACCGTCCAGTCGATGCGCGCCGGGCTGGTGCCCGACATCGACGTGTACGACTCGGCCGCCTGGTGCTCGGCGGTCCCGCTGAGCGCGGCGTCCCTCGCCAGGGACGGACGCCCGGTCGAGATCCCGGACTTCACCCGGGGCGCCTGGGCCGGCAAACGGCCCGGCCTGGACTCCAGCCCCACGGACATGCCACCGCTGCGCTGACCGGCGTCAGCACGGCCTGCGCCACGCGTCCAGTTCCAGCTTCTTCAGCATCGAGGACAGCCGCAGCTCACGGGACGCCTGGCAGAAGCGGGCCGTGGGCTGCGTGTACTCCACGTGGAAGACGGCCTTGTCCGCCGCGGTGAACGGTTCGAGCAGCGCGCACTCGCCGTACTGGGCGCACTCCTCGTTGACCGCGAAGTCGAAGTCGCCCAAGAGCTGCGGGATTTGGGTCAGGTCGTTCTTGAGGCCCACCGCGAGGCCCCGCTCGTGGGCGACGGCGGCGATCATGCGGTTGTAGCGGAGCTGGTCGTGGGCGGTGAGCGGGAACCCGGTGTCGTTGCCGTAGCCCTCGACCAGGTCCGGCTCCACCGCGTCGAAGCCCTTGTCCCGGCACATGTCGAAACGGCGTTCCATGAGGGGCCGCAGCACCTCCAACCGGCGGATGTCCAGCCACCGTTCGCCGTGCCAGCCGTTGGGCCGGCCGAGCACCGAGCGCGGGAAGTCGCGTCGGTCGGGGCGGAAGTCCTCCCAGGCGCCGACGTTGACGTAGCAGATCACCTTGCGGCCGTCGCGGTGCAGGCGGGCGACGTCGGCGGCGCCGTTCTCGAATCCGTCGATGTCGTAGACGGGCACGTCGACGGACGGGTCGACCCTGCCGTCGAGCTGCCATTGCCAGGCCAGTCCGGGACGGGGCTGCCACCGGGCGCCGGGAGGGGTGTCGGGGGCGTGGTCGCCGGTGCACGCGGCCAGTGCGGTCAGGGCCGACAGGACGGCCACGACGGCCCGCAGCGCCCGCCTCACCGGTCCGCCAGCGCGGGCGTCAGCCGGGACCAGGGGTTGGGCAGGTCTCCTGTCACCGGCCCGCACACCCCCGCGCCCCGCTCCGCCGCGGTCCGCATGGCGAGCGGCACCAGCGGCTCGGGTACGCCGTAGACCAGGTGGCACAGCCGCTCGGGGGGCAGCCGCTCGGTCCACGACGGGCGGCTGAAGTCCGACACATATCTCGACCACGGTCCTTCGAAGGTGACGGTCAGGTCGGCGAGCCGGGCATAGCCGGGCGCGGGGTGGACGCCCGGGTTGAGGACGACCGTGGAGGCCCCGAGCCGGCGGGCGGAGCGGACCAGCCGGCGGCAGTCCGGCAACCCGTGCTCGGCCGCCGGCACCTGGTCCAGGAAGCAGCCGTCGACGCCGTACCACTCCTGGTGCCGGCGCAGTTCCGCGGTGATCTGCGCGGGGTCGCGGGCGCCGTAGTCCGTGTCGAGGTAGCCCAGCAGCCGGGCTCCCGCCGTGCGCAGTGCCTTCGCCGCCGTGACGAACGCCGGGTCCGGGGCCTGGCCGGGTCCGTTCGCCGGGTTCAGCACGACGGCGTGGGTGCGGGCGGCGCAGGTGATGAGCCGGTGCCAGGCGGCCGGGTCCTGAGCCGGGTGCACGTACAGCGGGATCAGCAGGCTCACCGCGCCGGTACCCCCTCGGCGGTGCGCGAGCCGGGGCGGGCCGCCGCCCACAGGGCCGCCACGGACGCGTCGAGGGTGTGGACCGGCGACCAGTCGAGGGCGTCCCGGGCGGCGGTGATGTCCGAGCACTGCCAGGAGACCTGCGCGGTCCGGGTGGATCCGCCGGCCTCCGACTCGACGATCCGGCCCCGGAAGCCGGCCGTGTCCGCGAGCGTGCGCACCAGGTCGCGGACCGGACGGGCCCGGCCGCCCCCGATGTTCAGCACGGGCGGCAGCGGTCCGGCGGCCGTGACCGCCAGCCGCGCCGCGCGCGCCACATCCCGTACGTCCACGAAGTCGCGGTGCGCGGACAGGTCACCGAGCCGCAACTCCGCCTCCGGGTCGCTCCCGGCCTCGGCGAGCAGCCGCGCGACCCGGCCGGGCAGCCCGGTGGACGGGGCCCCCGCGCCCACCGGGTTCCCCACCCGCAGCACCACCGCGTCCAGCCCGGACGCGGTGACCGCCACCGTGCCGGCCAGCTTGGTCGCGCCGTACGGTCCGGCCGGCCGGGTCGCCGCCGACTCCGTCACCCGCTCTCCGGGACCGGTGGGTCCGTACTCGGCGGCCGAGCCCAGATGGACCAGCCGGGCGCCCGGCGCCGTGGCCCGCAGCGCCGCGCACAGCACGGCGGGGCCCCGGGCGTTCACCTCCGCGAGGGTGACGGCGTCGCCGCCGGTCGCGCCCGCGCAGTTGACGACGGCGTCGGGCGCGGCCTCGGCGAGGGCCGCCGCCAGGTCCTGCGGGCGGTCGGCGGCGAGGTCCACCGTGACGTCGGCGGCAGCCGAGCGGCCGGCGACCAGGACCCGCGCGCCCGGCAGGGTGCGCAGGTGCTCGACGACGTGCCCCCCGAGGTAGCCGGTGGCGCCGAGTACGAGGATGTGCATGGCTGTTCAGGCTCCCTTGAGCAGCAGCGACTTGCGGCTGGTGAACTCCGCGTTGGCCCGGTCGTAGTCGTCGGGACGGCCGATGTCCAGCCAGTAGCCGTCGAACTCGTAGGCGTGCGGCGGGCGTTCGGCGGCGAGCAGGTCCATCACGAGCTCGTCGAAGCCGAGCGGCAGCCCCGGGGTGTAGCCGTCGAGGGTGGTCCGGGAGACGCCGTAGACGCCCATGGACACCCGGTAGTCGATGCTGGGCTTCTCGGTGAAGGCGACCACCCGGCTGGCGTCGGTGGTCAGCACCCCGAAGTCGATGTGCACCTTGCGGGCGTAGGTGGCGATGGTCAGGGGCGTGCCCGACGCCTCGTGCGTGCGCAGCACGTCGGCGTAGTCGAGGTCGGTGAGCACATCGCCGTTCATCACCAGGAAGTGCTCGGGCAGCCGGTCGCGCAGGGTCAGCAGCGGGCCCATCGTGCCCAGCGGGCTCTCCTCGGTGGCGTAGTCGACCTTCATCCCCCACTGGGCCCCGTCCCCGACGAAGGCCCGGATGATCTCGCCCAGGTGACCGATGGCGATGGTGCAGCCGGTGAAGCCGGCCGTGGACAGCTGCCGCAGCACGATCTCCAGGATCGCGTGCTGGTCGCCGATCGGGACCAGCGGCTTGGGCAGCGCGGTGGTGTAAGGCCGCAGCCTGACGCCCTTTCCGCCGGCCAGGATCACTGCGTGCATGGCATACCTCCTGAGGTACGTGCCGGTCGGGTCAGATGTTGTAGATGCCGGTCTTGTAGCGGGCGAGGTTCGCGGGCTCGGTGAACCACCGGGCGGTCCGGGCGAGGCCCTCCTCCAGGGTGTGGGCGGGCCGCCAGCCGGTCGCCTCGCCGAGCCGGGTGGCGTCCGCGACCAGCCGCATCACCTCGGAGCCCGCGGGCCGCAGCCGCGCGGAGTCCTCCCGTACGTCGAGCGGGGCGTCCATGACCTTGCCGATCAGCGCGACCAGGTCACCGACGGAGATCTCCCCTCCGGTCCCGGCGTTGAAGGTGCGGCCCACCACCTGCTCGGCCGCGGCGGTGCCCACCGCGAGGAACGCCCGCGCGGTGTCCTCGACGAAGGTGAAGTCCCGGGTGGGACGCAGATCGCCGAGCGTGATGGTGCGCTGCCCGGCCGCCACCTGGGCGATGACGGTGGGGATCACCGCGCGCATCGACTGCCGCGGACCGAAGGTGTTGAACGGCCTGAGCGTCACCACGGGCGTGCCGAAACTCGCGTGGTAGCTGTCCGCCAGCCGGTCCCCGCCCGCCTTCGAAGCGGCGTACGGCGACTGGGTGTTGATGGGGTGGTCCTCGGTGATCGGCACGGTCTGCGCGGTGCCGTACGTCTCGCTGGTGGAGGTGTGCACCAGGCGCGGGATCTCCAGCGCGCGGACCGCCTCCAGCACGTTGAGCGTGCCGGTGACATTGGTGTCCACGTAGCTGTGCGGAGCCTGGTAGGAGTACGGGATCGCGATCAGCGCGGCGAGGTGGTAGGCGCAGTCGGCGCCTTCGAGCAGGCCGCGCACCGAGCCCGGGTCGCGTACGTCGCCCAGGACGATCTCCACCTGGTCCAGGACGTCGGCCGGCAGGGTCTCCAGCCAGCCGTACGAGGAGAAGGAGTTGTACTGGGCCATGGCACGGACGCGGTGGCCGGAGGCGACGAGCGCCTCGGTGAGATGCGAGCCGATGAAGCCTTCGGCTCCGGTGACGGCGGCGAGCGGTGCGGAGGTCAACTCTCGGTCCCTTCGTGATGGGGCGGGCCGCGGCCCGTTCAGAGGTCGTGCGTGTGGTCAGGAGTGCTGGTCGGGACGGCTGGGTCAGGAGTGCGGGGACGGCCGGCCGAGCCGGTGCAGCGCGCAGGCCACGAGACAGACGGCGGCGACGGCGCAGACTGCGGGCAGCACGGCCGGTCCCGGTGGCGGGTCCAGCAGGGTGGCCGCCGCGGCCGTGCCGGCGGCGGCCAGGCAGAGCAGTGCGGGTGGCCAGGCCACCCCGAACGCCTGAAGCAGCAGGGCGGTCCACAGGGTTGCCGCCAGGAGCAGCGGTGTGGCCGGGTCGGGGCCGGCGAGCAGGGCGGCCGGGAGCAACAGCAGCAGGTAGGCGGACAGGCACAGGCCGAGGACGGCGGCCGAGCGCAGCAGGAATCCGGCGGGGGTCGCGCTGGACCGCAGCGCGAGGACCGACCAGCCGCGAAAGCGGTACAGCAGCCATTCGGCGGGGCCCATGCTGAGGGTCAGGGCGATCACCGCGTACGGCTGCCGCCGGCCCTCCAGCATCACGAGTACCGCCGCGGCCAGCCCGAACAGGCCGTACGGCAGGGACGTGAGCAGCCTGGGCCGCGCGGCGTCGGATGCCGGCTGCCCGGCCCGGCCCGACCGCAGGACGTGACCGGCGGCCACCGAGGTGGCCAGCAGTGCGAGCAGGGGCAGCCCGGCCCGCGCTATCGCGCCGGGGTCCCACCAGGGCAGCACGGCGGCGCCCGCGACCAGTGGGCTGAGCGCGGCCAGCAGCAGCCGCTCCCGGGCCAGGACCAGCAGCACGCCCGCGCCCGCCAGGTACAGGGACTGGGCGGCGGCCACCCCGACGGCCGTCGCGCTGTCGGCGGCCGTCGCGGCGAGGGCCGTGGCCGCCGCGGCGCCCAGCAGGGACCCGGTCAGCAGGGTTCCGCAGGCCTCCCGGCGGCCCGCCACCAGCCGCAGATGCGCGCGGTGGCCCAGCGCCTGGCCCCACGCCCAGGAGAAGACGCCCGCCACGATCAGCACGGGAGCGTGCCGGTCGAGCGGCCACAGCGGCGCGATGAGCAGGTAGGCCAGGGCGGGCAGCGCGAACAGCACGCCGCGCAGCAGGCAGCGCAGGGTGTCGGGCCGCCACGGGTCGGCCGCGGGCGGCGGCTCGGGAAACGTCCGGGGCACCCGCTCGTACAGCGCCGTCGCCAGGGAGAAGAGGTTCGGGTGGCCGTAGCGCTCCTTGATGACCGTGGCGGGCAGGCCCTCCGCCTCCAGCAGGGCGGCCACCTCGTAGGGATGGACGGCCGGCCCTATGGCGTCGGCCAGTTCGGCGGCCAGCGTGCTGACAGCCTCCTCGTCGGGGCCACGGGCGGGCAGCCGGATCGCGAGCGTGGCATCGTCCAGGGCCCAGCGCGGGCGGCGACGCGGCGGGCGGGGTTCGGCCAGCCGCAGGGCGAGGGTGTCCCGCTCGGCGCCGCCGGGCTCCAGGGACATCGGACCGCTCATCCGGTCAGGCTCCCCGTGCCGCTGACGGCCGGAGCGGGCAGCACGATCCTGGCCGGCGACTCCACTGTCCCTGCCGCCAGTTCGTGGTAGATCGCGCGGAAGGTGTCGATGGTCTGCCGCAGCGTGAACTGCTCGATCACCCGCAGCCGCGCCGCCTCGCCCATCGCCCGGCGCCGCACCGGATCGCCGAGCAGTTCCAGCGCGGCGGCGGCCATGGCGGCCGGATCGCGCGGCGGTACGACGAGTCCGGTGTCGCCGACGGCCTCGCGTACGCCGCCGACGTCGGTGGACACGGTCGCCCGGCCGCACGACATGGCCTCGATCAGCGTGAACGGGAAGCCCTCGCTGATGCTGGACAGCATCACCACGTTCCCCGCGGCATAGGCGTCCTTGATGTCCTCGACGCGGCCCTCGAAGGTCACCGCGTCGGCGTGCCCCAGCTGGGCGGCCAGGGCCTCGCAGCGTTCCCGGTACGCCTCGCCGCCCCGGGGTGTGCCGCCGAACAACCGCAGGCGCACGTCCGGCAGTTGGTTCCGGACGAGAGCGAAGGCGCGGATCAGCGTCTCCAGGTCCTTGATCGGGTCGACCCGTCCGGCCCAGCTCAGCGTGAGGTTCTCCGGCTCCGGTCCGGCCGGCGGGAAGGCCGCGGGATCGACGCCGTTGTAGACGGTGCGGATCGACTCCGGGTCGGCGCCGCCCTGCTCCTCCCACAGCCGGTTGTAGCGGTTGCCGGGGGTGATCAGCGCCGCCTTGCGGTAACTCTCCTCCGCCAGCAGCCGGAAGAAGCCCAGCACCACGGCCTTGACCGGCCAGCGGTACGGCGCGGTGCGATAGCCGAGGTAGCGCTCACGCAGATAGACCCCGTGCTCGGTGAGCAGCAGCGGCACCCCGTACCGCTCCCGTGCGGCCAGCCCCGGCAGCACGGCGACGCCACCGCTGACGGCGTGCGCGACGCCGTCCTGCGGGGGCGGCGCGGCCAGCGGGCGCAGCGCGTGTTCGAGCAGGGCGGTGGCGGTGAGCGCGTCGTGCAACGTCGGCCGCGCCTCACACACGGCCAGCCCGGGACGGGTCCATACGGCGGTCAGGATCGCGATCGCCGTGTCGCCCCGCAGGAAGGGGCTGAGCTCGCCGGCCGCCGCCGCCCGCGCCAGGGTGTGCAGGGCGGGTGCGAAACCGCCCTCGGCGCGGGGGTCGAGAAGTGCGGTCAGGAACTGCTCGTAGGCGCCGGCGAGTTGCCTGCGCGCCCGGCCGCGCGGCGGGCGGCCTTCGGGAGCGGTGCCCCACATGGGGACGGACAGGACGCCGCGGACATGGTCAGGTAGGTCCCACACGATCGACTCCCGTCCGGTGCCGGTGACGGCGATGACGTCGAACTCGATGTCGGGCATGCCGGTGACGAGCTGGTCGCACCAGACACTCACACCCCCGTGACTGTGCGGGTAGGTGCCTTCGGTGAGCAGGGTGACGCGCGCGGCGGCATCGCGCCGCGCGCCGTGGTGAACGTGCATCGTTGTGCTCCACGGCCGAGGTGTGGGGAGGGGTGCCGGTCCCGGCGCGCCGAGGGGCGGCCGGGACCTCGCTGCCGGTGCGCCCGGTCAGCTCCCCGCGGGAGAGACGGGCTCGGCCACGCCCTCGGGCACGCGGGCGTCCGGTGCCGGGTCGGTGGCCGGCGCGGATCGGCCGGCGCCGTCGCCCGTGGAGGATGCCGCGGACTGCGGCAGGGTGAGGACGATCGCCCCGGTCGGGCTGGTCCACCCGGACCGTTCGCCCGCGTAGGCGTCGCCGAAGGCGGAGCCGGACCGGGTGGTGCCGTCGGGCATCGTGGCGGGGACGTCGACGCCGGCGGGGCTCTCGACGGTGACGGTGTCCCCGATCCGGTAGGCGGTGACCTGCCCGTCGGCGATCGCGGTCCGCCACGCGGCGCGCCGCTCCAGCTCGTTGCCGATGTCCTTCATTCTCAGGTTGACCACCGGCGTGTTCTGCGCGAACAGCGTGTCGTAGGTGTCGAGCACGCCGTCCAGGACCGGGTACGCGATCCGGTCCTCGGCCAGGTTGGACTGGTGGATGAAGTGCGGCTTGGGGTCGTTGCCGAGGACGTGGCCGAGCGCGATCTGCCGCTCCAGGGGAACGATGTGCTGCGGGTAGCCGGTGGCCGTGTCCAGCGGTGCGGGCAGACACGTGGTGGTGGCCGGGTTGTCCTCGCAGATGCCGCTGCCGCCCTGCGCGCGGCTGGTGTAGATCCAGTTGTACTCGTCGACCTGCTCGGCGGCGCGGCCCGCGTTGTAGAAGATGTTCATCGGGTAGCGCGGGACGGTGGTGGCGGGGCCGACCTGCCGCGGGGCGGGTTCACGGGAGTTGTCCGAGGCGAGCCAGGTGATGCCGGTGTCGGCGAGGGCGAGCGCCAGGTTGGGGTTGTCGGCCGGCTGCTGGGGCAGCACCCGCAGTCCGGAGTGCTCACCCGTCACCAACTCGTCGCTGTTCAGCGGCAGTCCGGCCGACCGACCCCACACCGTGTTGTGGGCGATTTCGTCGGCGACGTCGCTGCGGCTGACCCACTTGGTGCTGCCGTCGGGGTTGGTGGCGCACCGCCACGGCACCACCGCGGTGTCCTGTTCGCAGCCGAGGAAGGCGTGTGTGTAGGTGTGGTTGATCCAGCGGAACTCGGCCCGTTCGGCCACCAACCGGTCGGCCAGCGGGTCGGCCCCGTTGTTGTCCTCACGGTGGTCGACGCTGCCTGCCCCGTTGTAGGCGAGGTCGAGCGTGAAGCCCCGCTCGCGCTGCCATGCGACGGCGTGGTCGACGTCCTGGGGCGTCATCCTGATCGGGTCGGGCGTGGCGTTCGGGTCCGTGCAGTCCACGTCGCCGGGAGTGCAGTTGAGCGTGGAGTTCCAGCGGTCGTCGGCCGCGAACACGTCGTCGACGTGCACGGCGAAGTAGTTGCGGGAGGCGCCCAGGTGCACCCCGCCGGTCATCCACTCGACGATGCCGCGGGCCAGCAGCCGGAACTGCTGCTGGTACTGGTTGTAGACGAACGTGACGACGAGTTCGCGCCGCCCGTCGTGCCGGTACTCCCCCACCAGCGAGCCCTGCTTGGTCGTGCCCGGGATCGGCGCCTGGACGTACGGGGTGAAGTCGGCACCGGCCATCGGCGTCGACAGGAAGGCGTAACTCTCGCCGACCGTCGGCGAGTTGTCCTCGAAGGGCACCGGCCCGTCGAGGTAGTCGAACGGGCCTGTCCGCCCGGCGTCCGTGACCTGGGCCTGCACTCCGTCGACGCTGCCCGAGTAGCCGCCGTGGACCGGGTACTGGAGTCCCGCCTCGGGGCGGGCGTAGGTGTAGGCGTCGACCTGTGGGATGCCGTAGGCCTGCTCGTACGCCACCAGCGCGGCCATCTCCGCCGAGCCGGCCGGGAACGGGTTGTCGTTGGGCAGGACGACCGCCTGGAACTTGGCGCGGTCCCGGCCGTCCACGGTGTCCGCGAGGTAACCGGCGTCGATCACGGGGCGGTCGGAACTGGTGAGGTCGATCTCCGTGTACGGCGTCCCCGCGGTGTCCAGTTCGGCGGCGATGGCGTCGGTGGCCGGACCGCCGTCGCTGACGACGAGCACCCGCAGGTCGATGCGGGGCGGCGGCGCGGCCGTCGCCTGTGCGGCCGGTAGGCCGATGGCTGCTATCAGCGCACCCGTCGTGAGCAGGCTGGTGCGTAAGGTCCGCTTCATGCGGTGCTGTCCCCTCCCCGGGCAGGGGTGAGTAATGCTCCGCTGAGCGGACACACCCCCGCGCGTGACGCCGGATTCCCCCTCCGAGACCGGTCGTCGACGCATCCGTCGCGTCAAATGGTGATGTATCTGTGGAGCTTTCGTGCTCTTGCTGCGGAACCTGACGGAAAAACGCAGGTGCGGCGCACTCGGGCACCCCGGCCGGACCGTGTGCTCGACGATGGATCACGGGGGCCGGCCGGAACGGCTTCGGCCACTCCCCCGCAGGTGAGAGGGGGGACGGCCGCGGCGACGGGGCGCCGGGATCCATCGGTGCGACTGCCACTGGTATGGACCGGTCGGGCCGTCGGCCGCGGGGCCGGTTTCAGGTCATCTTGTCCGATCATCCGGGCGGGTCATCCCGGGAGGTCATCCCGGGAGGTCATCCCGTGGGGTCTTCCCGTGGGGACGACGGTGGCGGGCAGGTCAGTCCCGGACGGTGACCCCGAAGCGGGTGCGCAGCCGCCACATCTCCCACGCCGATACGGCGGTCACCGACAGCGGTCCGCCCAACAGGGAGCAGAACTGGGCCACCGGCGGACCCGCCGGCATGCCGTTGCCGATCAGGTTGAACACGGCGAGCACCCACACCAGTACGCCGGTGACCACGGGCGGCAGCATCGGGTGCACATAGGCGGTGTTGAAGGCGCTGCGCGCGGAGTACAGCGACGCCAGGAAGAGGAAGGGCAGCCCCCAGAAGATGGCGACGAGCACGAGGACCGCGAACGGTGCCACCTGCCAGCCGTGCAGGTCGTCCTTGAATCCGGTGCCGCCCGCGACATAGATGGTCGCGGCGAGCACGACCAGGCTCAGCAGATACCAGCCGACCGCCTTGAGCGGGGCGTGCAGCCGGGAGCGCAGCTGGGGCCTGAGATGCGGGGGCGTGTAGAGGATGAACCCGAGAACGACCAGGGGCCCGGTGCAGATCAGCAGGATCGGCGTGACGATCGCGTTGGCGAAGCCCGTCTCCGCCGCGTTGTTCCACCGGTCCTTCTCCACGCCGTAGACGAGGATCAGCGCGAGGCTGGCCAGCACACCGAGCACGGTCCGGGCCACCTGGACCCGGTCCACCGTGCGGTCCACGATCCGGTCCCCGCTCTGGTGCACGAAGAGCTTGGTGGCGACGCGGTGGGCGGAACGGAGGATCAGGGTGGCGAGGAAGAGCGGGGAGAAGTACCACAGACAGCTGCGGCGCCGCGCCGCGGGAACGGGCGCGGCGGGCGGTGGGCCATAGGGGTTCGGGTTCGGGTACGGGTTCTGGTTCGGGTACAGGGTCTGGTTCGGGTTCGGCGCGGGCGGACCGTAGGGGTTGCCGCCGGAGTTGGGCCCGTACGGGGCGCCCCAGCCCTGCCCACCCGGTCCATTGCCGCCCGGTTGCCCCGAGCCGGGTCCAGGACCCCATCCCCCCGTTGCCATGGCCTTGCTCCCACCGTTCGTTTCCGGCCGGACGCCGTGTGACGCCCGGAGACAACGCGGCAGTGTAGTGGCCCCTGAGGCACGGGCCGCGGTCACCCTCGTGGTCGCACGGAGACCCGGGCCGACTACGCAGGTTGACCCTCCGTCAGCTTTCCGGGGCCGCGCCCAGGCCGGTCAGAGCGCCGACCGGATCCAGGTCGGGGGTGCCGCGCGGCCACCAGTCGTCGTGGCCCGGCTCCGACTCGTACGGGTACCACAGCCCGTCCCGGCCGAGGCGGAGCTGGACATGGCCGCGGGGGTGGGTGAGGTGGTTGCGCCAGGGGCGGAAGGCGGGGAGGTCGGCGGCGAGGAGAAGGGGGCGGGCCCGGTCGAAGCGGCCGGCCGGCGGGTCCCAAGGTTCCTCCAGGACGGCCAGCCCTTCGAAGCCGCCTTGACGCCAGGCGGCGACCGCGCGGGCCAGATCGGCCGGGGTGCGGTCGGCGGCCGAGGCGAGGGAGGAGTACAGGGCGCGGGTGGTGGCGGTGAGGCCGGAACCGGGGCGGGCGGCGGCCAGCCGGACCGCGTCCTGCCACAGCGTCAGTTCGGCGACCGGGTCGCGTCCGGTGGCGAGGAGGGCGTGTGCGCGGGCGGCCGCGTCGGTCGCCAGCTGGTCCAGCGCGAGGGGGTCCGGGCCGCCCGGGGACGCCGGGTAGACGGGCGGCTGCTCGGGGTGCGGGGGCAGGGGCAACGGGGCCGGGAGGGGCGGGAGTCGGCGCTCCGGGGCCAACGCGTCGGTGGCCCGTAGGCCCGCCGGAGGTGCCGGTTCCTGGTCCTGCGCGGCGCGGGCCGCCCGGGTGGCGCTCAGGCGGGACAGCGCGTCGAGCAGCTCGCGTTCGCCACGGCCGCGCAGCAGGAGCAGCACGAAGGGGTCGGCGTCCAGCAGGCGTGCGGTCTGGTAGCACAGGGCGGCGGCGTGTTTGCAGGGGTGGCCCCGGTCGGGGCAGCTGCAACGGGGGTCCAGGTCGCCGGCCCCCGGCAGCAGCGGCACCCCGCACTTGGCCAGGGACCGCGGCATCTCCTTGTCCAGCAGCGCCGCGATATGCCCCGGACGCTCGGCGACGGCGTCCAGGAACCGCGCCCAGTCGGCGTCGTCCAGCGTGCGCAGCCGCACCTGCACGCGATACGGCCGTGGCCGGCTGCCCCGCACATACGCCAGCACCAGCCCCGGCGTCACGGTGATGGCGTCGACGTTCCCCTCCCGCGCGTACCCGCGCCCGCGGGCGAGCCGGGCCGTGTCGAGGGCCCCCTCCTCCAGCGCTGACACCCAGGCGTTGCCCCACCAGGTCTCGGCGAAGCGGGCGTCGTCGGCCGGGCGGGGCGCGAAGGCGGGGAAGGTGCGGCGCAGGTCGCCGTCGCGGGCCGGTGCGGCCATGGAACGGGGGACCTGGGGTGCCGCGAGAGGCGGGGCGGTCGTGTCGGGGACGGGGGCGGCGTCGTAGGTCGTGACCGGGTGGTCCGGTGCTGTCTCCGTGGCGGGGGTGCGGGAAGGCGAGGTGGGGGTGCGGGAAGGCGAGGTGGGGGTGCGGGAAGGCGAGGTGGGGGTCGTCGGCGGCGTCCGCTCATCCCTGTGGCCTCCGGCCGCCTCGGTCGGCGCCGGGTCGGCGTGGGGCGAGTCCAGGGACGGCATCCGGAACGCACCGGCGAGCAGGCCCCGCACGTCACGGGCACGCCGCACGTCGGCGCCGTCGCCGGCGTCGGCGTCGGCGTCGGCGGGCTGCGGCTCACGGGAAGCGGCCGGCGGCCCCGGGCGACGCGGCCTTCGCGTGCCCGCAGTCACGGTCCGGTCGGCCGACTCCGACTCGGCCCGCCGCCGCTCCTCCATGGCGGCACGCAGGGCTTCACGGGCGACGTCCCCAGGGCGTACCCCCTGTCGGCCGGACGCGGGTTCGGGCGCCTCGGAACCGAAGCCCGCGTCCCCGCTGGAGACATGGGGGTTCGTGGGCCCTTGCCCGGACTCGCCGGCTGCTCCGGACCGCCCCGCCTCACGGTCCCCCTCCGCCGCGTCCGGACCGCCGGCACCGGCGCCGACCCCCCTGCCCCGCTCCCGGGCGGGGCGCAGTGCCGCACGGGCGGCGTCGCCGGGTCGGGGTTCCCGACGGTCGGGCCCGCCGGCGGGCGACGCCTCATCGGCGGCTGACTCCCCACCCGCGGCCAACTCCTCGGCTCCGGGGGCCTCCTGCACCGCATCCTGCTTCGCGGCCGACGCCGACGCCGACGCCAACGCCGACTCCGAACCACGGGCGGCTCCCGCCCCCAGCGCCCCCGACCGCCCCTCCCGAGCAGCCCGCAGCGCCCGGCGTGCCACATCCGCGGGCTTGGTCTCGGGCTCCGGCTCCGGCGCGTGCTGGGGTTCCGGTTCGGGTTCGGTTTCGCCCGAACGGATCGGCTCCTCCGGCTCCGTCACGACTCCCTCCTCAGCGACACCAGGTCGGACAGCTCACGGTCCGTCAACTCGGTGAGAGCCGACTCGCCGGAGCCGAGGATCGCGTCGGCCAACGCCCGCTTGGATTCGAGCATCTCGGCGATGCGGTCCTCGACCGTGCCCTCGGTGATGAGGCGGTGGACCTGGACGGGCTGGGTCTGGCCGATGCGATAGGCGCGGTCGGTGGCCTGTTCCTCGACGGCCGGGTTCCACCAGCGGTCGAAGTGGACGACATGGCCCGCGCGGGTGAGGTTCAGGCCGGTACCCGCCGCCTTGAGGGACAGGACCAGGACCGGAGTCGCGCCGCTCTGGAAGCGGTCCACCATCCGTTCCCGCTCGGGAACCGGCGTGCCGCCGTGGAGCAGGTCCACCGGGACCGCCCGGGCGGCGAGGTGGGAGGCGATCAGCCGGGCCATGCCCACGTACTGCGTGAAGACCAGCGCCGAGCCGTCCTCGGCCAGCAGGGTGTCCAGCAGTTCGTCCAGCAGCGTCAACTTGCCCGAGCGGACGGCCAGTCGCTCGGTCGCCGACGCCGTCTCCTCCTTCAGATACAGCGCCGGGTGGTCGCAGATCTGCTTGAGGGAGGTGAGCAGCTTCAGCACCATGCCCCGGCGCGCCATGCCCTCCGCCGTCTCGATGGCGTACATCGACTCACGCACCACCGCCTCGTAGAGCGCCGCCTGTTCACGGGTGAGCGGGACGGGGTGGTCCGTCTCCGTCTTGGGCGGCAGTTCCGGGACGATGCCGGGGTCGGACTTCTTGCGGCGCAGGAGGAAGGGCCGCACCAGGCGGGCCAGCCGGGCCACCGCCTCCTGGTCCTCGCCGTTCTCGACCGCGCGCGCGTGCCGGGCGCGGAAGGACTTCAGTGGGCCGAGCAGTCCTGGTGTCGTCCAGTCGAGCAGGGCCCACAGCTCGGAGAGGTTGTTCTCCACCGGTGTGCCGGTCAGCGCCACGCGTGCGGGCGTCGGGATCGTGCGCAGGGCCTTCGCGGTCGCCGAGTACGGGTTCTTGACGTGCTGCGCCTCGTCGGCGACGACCATGCCCCAGGGGTGCCGGGCCAGCGTCTGCGCCGCGGACCGCATGGTGCCGTACGTCGTGAGGACGAAGCCGCCGTCCAGGTCCTCCAGGCTGCGCTCCGGGCCGTGGAAGCGACGGACGGGGACGCCGGGCGCGAAACGGGTGATCTCCCGCTGCCAGTTGCCGAGCAGCGACGCCGGGCAGACGACCAGGGTCGGGGCGGTCCGGGCGCGCTTCAGATGCAGCGCGATGACGGTGATCGTCTTGCCCAGTCCCATGTCGTCGGCGAGGCAGCCGCCCAGCCCCAGGGATGTCATGAGCTCCAGCCAGCCCAGGCCTCGGAGTTGGTAGTCCCGCAGTGTCGCCCGCAGTCCCGGCGGTGGCTGTGCCGGTCGTTCTCCCGCTGTCAGCCGGTCCCGCAGCGCGGCCAGGGCGCCGACCGGTACCGCCTCGACGCTCTCGCCGTCGACCTCCGCGCTGCCGGTGAGGGCGACGGACAGCGCGTCGACCGGGTCGAGCAGACCGAGTTCGCGCTTGCGGGCCTTGCGGACGAGGGCCGGGTCGACCAGCACCCAGCTGTCCCGCAGCCGCACGACCGGGCGGTGCGCCTCGGCGAGCGTGTCCATCTCGGCCTCGGTGAGCGGGTCGCCGCCGATCGCCAACTGCCAGCGGAACTGGAGCAGTTCCTCACTCTCGAAGAATCCGGTGCCGTCGGTCGCCGAGCCCGGCGCGGGCCGTACGATCGCCGCCGCGCTGAGGTCCTGCGCCAGGTCCCGGGGCCAGTGCACCGCCACCCCGGCCGCCGCCAGCCGGTTGGCGGCGACTCCCAGCAGGTCGCCCAACTCCTCGTCGGACAGCGCCAGTACATCGGGCACGTCCTGCTCGGACAGCCGGTCCAGCGGCGCCCACACCCGCGCCGCGCGCCGCACCGCGAGCGCCGCGTCCACCCGCGCGCGTGGCCCGAACGCCGCGTCCGCCTCGCCCGACCACAGGGCGGCCGCATCGGCCAGCAGGGTGGGGTCGGCGAGGCTGTGCACCTGGACGATGGCCGCGCCCGCGCTGCGGACGCCTTCGTCGCGGTCGTCGAAGAGGTCGTAGGCCGACAGGTCCAGGCGGAGCGAGATCCGCACGCCCGCGTCCATGCCGGCGGCGACCTCGGCGGCCCAGTCGTGTGCGCCGGGCAGGTGCTGGGCCTCGCGCGCGGCGAAGGGCCGCCCCGAGACGTGCGGTGCGGCGGGCGTGCGGGGCAAGGTGTCGGCGACCGCGTCCAGGAAGGCACGCATCAGCGCCTCCGGTTCGGGCAGCCGCAGCGGGCCCGGTCCGGGCAGTGGGACGGCATGGCCCTCGTAGGGCAGGGCCGCGGCGATCGCGCGCAGCTGCGCGATGTCGTCCGGGTCGAGCGGGCCGGCCCGCCAGGCGTCGTGGCCGGTCGGGGTCAGTCCGGGCAGCAGCCGGCCGCGCGCGGTGAGCCGCAGGGCGTGCAGCGCGGCCGCGCCCCAGCAGGCGGTGGCGGGATGGGCGGCCGGGTCGCGCCGGGCCCGCGCGAGCAGCGGCAGTGCCTCGCCGAGCGGCAGGGTCAGCGCGGGGGTGGTCCGGCGGCGGACGCCGGCTCCATGACGTCGTACGACAGTGAGCTCGGTGTCCTCGGCGGGCAGTGGTGCGCCCGCCGGGTCCCAGAAGGCGACCCGCCCCTCACGCGGGAGGGGGGCGGGCAGGAAGACGGCCGCGAGCCGGACGGGGACGGCCTCCCCCGCACGCTCGGCCACCGCGGTCCTGTCGCTCATACGTCCTGTCACCTCCCGCCCTCCAGTCGGATCAACCGTCTCCGACTCTACGGGCGGGGTCTGACAATCGGCCCCGGCGGCCGGTGCGGGGCCGGTGTCTCACGGGGTGATCAAGGGACCGTGCGGGAGACGACGTACACGAACGGATGCTCCGGATCGGACATGTTCACGACGACGTCCTTGGTGGGCGCCGGGTTCTTCTGCTTGTGCACGAAGCCGTACCACGGTCCCGGGCCGTCGAAGTCCCAGCCGGTGATCTTCCGGTCGCGGGCGTTGATGGTGATCTCGTCCTGCTCGAGGTCGTCCCGGTCGGCGCCCATGGCCTTCAGATAGCCGTCCAGGTTCTTGTTGGTCGTCTCGAACTGGACGTAGAGACGGCTGGTCTTCCAGTTGTTGGTCTCGTAGTACGCGACCTTGTACGACGGGATCGGGATCGGGATCTGGTAGACGCGCCGCTGGACCCGCGACGGCCAGCCCGCGCTCAGGCCGGTCGCCGAGTACTTCTCCTCCTTGTCCTTGCCGCTGTTGCGGCTCTGGTTGGCGGAGATGACCAGATAGCCGGCGGGAACGCCGATGAGCAGCACGATGATGAGCAGCGTGAGCGCCCTGCGCCGGATCATGTGGCGACGGTCCTCGGCCGGCTGCTGCGGCTGGTTCGAGGAGTCGGCCGTGGGTGGTACGGACACGGTTACGCGGGCCCCTGCGATGCTCGACGGGCTTCGGTGAACCGCGCGTAGCGCTCGTACCGCTCCACCCGGCGCCGGTTGGCGCGGCGGAAGCGGCGGGCTACCAGGCGGGCCAGGTCGGCGGCGCCGACCATGCCGGCCTCGGGGCCGAGCTGTGCGCGGGTGATGCGGGCCTCGGGGCGGTAGCCGCGGCCGGTGAGGTGGCGCTTGAAGGCGTCCCGGGCGGGGCCGATCAGCAGGTCGTCGGCGGCCGAGACACCGCCGCCGATCACGAAGCAGGACGGGTCCAGGGCGGCCGCGAGGTTGGCGATGCCGACGCCGAGCCACTGGCCGATGTCCTGGAGCAGCTCGATGCACATCGCGTCGCCGTCGCGCGCCAGCTCGGTGATCATCGGGCCGGTGATGTCGCCGATCTGGCCCTTGACATGCTCGATGATCCCGTACGCCACCGGGGAGTCGGCGACGGCCAGCTCCTTGGCTTCGCGCACCAGGGCGTTGCCGGAGCTGTACTGCTCCCAGCAGCCGCGGTTGCCGCAGGGGCAGCGGTGGCCGCCGGGCACGACCTGCATATGGCCGAACTCGCCGGCGACGCCGTACTTGCCGCGCTTGACCTGGCCGTCCTCCAGGATCGCGCCGCCGATGCCGGTGCCCAGCGTGATCATGACGAGGTGGTCCTCGCCGCGGCCGGCGCCGAAGCGCCACTCGGCCCAGGCGGCGGAGTTGGCGTCGTTGTCGACCAGGACGGGCACGGCGAGCCGGCCGGCGAGGCGGTCGCGCAGCGGCTCGTTGCGCCAGGACAGGTGGGGGGCGAACAGGACGCGGTTGCGGTCGGCGTCGACCCAGCCGGCCGCGCCGATGCCGACGGCGTGCACGTCGTGGCGGTCGGACAGGTCCAGGACGAGCTCGACGATGGTGTCCTCGACGACCTGCGGGCTCTTGGACTTGTCCGGGGTCTCCGTGCGGAGCTTCTCCAGGATGTTGCCGTCGGCGTCCACGACGCCCGCCATCACCTTGGTGCCGCCGATGTCGATGCCCACGGTGGGGACACGGGGCGCCGACAGATGCGAGCGGCGCTCTCTCGGGCCCACGGTGCGCAGCGCCGCCGCGCGGCGGGAGCCGATGGGGGCGCTGCCCGTCCGGGCGGGGAAGGCGAGGTCGCGGTAGGTGCTCATCACGGCCGATTCTGCCTCACCGTCGGGGTGGATGCCGTACAGGGTGACAAGGGGTGGTGTACGCCATGCGCCGTCCGCGGGCCGGGTGCGACCGGTCGCACGTTTCCCCGCGTCCCTCCGGGCACCCACCCCTGATGGTCGTCGCATTGTCCGGACATTGCTACGTACCGGCTGGTCTATCGCGCCTGTTCAGGAGCGTCGGTTGCGGCGTTCATGACCGGACGAGCAGCTGGAACTCGAAGGAGTACCGCGACGGGCGGTACGTGTGCGTGCCGTACTCCACCGCCCGTCCCGTGTCGTCGAACGTCACGCGCTGCATCGTGAGCAGCGGGGCGCCCTCCTCCTCGGCGAGGCGTTCCGCCTCGGCGGCGGTGGCGGCGCGGGCCCCGATGGTCTGGCGGGCGCTGTGCAGGGTGATGCCGGCGGAGCGCATCAGGCGGTAGAGGCCGGTCGCCTCCAGCTGCGCGGTCGCCAGGTCGATCAGGCCGGGCGGCAGGAAGTTGCACAGGTACGCCATCGGCTCGCCGTGCGCGAGGCGCAGCCGTTCGACGCGGTGTACGTCGCTGTCCTCGGTCACCCCGAGCGCTGCCGCGACCTCGGCGGATGCCGGGACGACGGTGTTGACGATCACCCTGGTCGCCGGTCGCTGCCCGGCCGACTCCAGGTCGTCGTAGAGGCTGCTGAGTTCCAGCGGGCGCTTGACCTGGCTGTGCACGACCTGTGTGCCGACGCCCCGGCGACGCACCAGCAGGCCCTTGTCGACCAGGGACTGGATGGCCTGGCGGACCGTGGGCCGGGACAGACCGAGGCGGGCGGCGAGCTCGATCTCGTTGCCCAACAGGCTGCCGGGGGTGAGCGCTCCGTGCTCGATCGCGGCTTCGAGCTGCTGGGACAGCTGGAAGTACAGGGGCACCGGACTGCTCCGGTCCACGCTCAGCTCGAGTTCCACGGTCGGGTCCACTTCTGGTTTCGGCACGGGCCGACTGTAGCTCTACGCGTTGTTGACGGGAAGTCGTGTAGTTTGATTGTCCGGACATTTGCATTGACAGCGTACGCACTGAACCCTCACTTTGTTGCCATGCGCATCGGGGTCATCGGTACGGGCCGCATCGGCACCATCCACGCGAACACGCTCAGCCGCCATCGCGACGTCGGCTCGCTGATCCTCACGGACGCGGACACCTCGCGGGCCCAGGAGCTGGCGCACCGGCTCGGCGAGACGGCCGCGCCGGGAGTGGACGAGATTTTCAGGTGGGGCGTGGACGCGGTGGTGATCACCACCGCGACGTCGGCCCACGCCGAACTGATCGGCCGCGCCGCTCGGTCCGGGCTGCCGGTCTTCTGCGAGAAGCCGATAGCCCTCGATCTGCCGGGCACCCTGCTGGCGATCGGCGAGGTGGAGACCGCCGGGACGATTCTTCAGATGGGCTTCCAGCGCCGCTTCGACGCGGGCTACGCGGGCGCGCGTGAGGCGGTACGGTCCGGTCGGCTCGGGCGGCTGCACACGGTGCGGGCGCTGACCAGCGACCAGGCGCCGCCGCCGGCCGCCTGGCTGCCGGTGTCCGGCGGGCTGTACCGGGACACGCTGATCCATGACTTCGACGTGCTGCGCTGGGTGACCGGGCGCGAGGTCGTCGACGTGTACGCGGCCGGGTCGGACGCCGGGCCCGCGATGTTCCGTGAGGCGGGCGACGTGGACACCGCCGCGGTGCTGCTCACCCTGGACGACGGCACGCTCGCCACGGCCACGGCGACCCGGTTGAACGGCGCCGGCTACGACGTGCGCATGGAGCTGGCCGGGGAGCTCGACCAGATCGTGGTCGGCCTGGACGACCGTACGCCGATCGCGTCCACCGAGCCGACGGGTCCGCCCGCGGCGGACAAGCCGTGGGGCGGGTTCCTCGAACGGTTCGGCCCGGCCTACGAGGCGGAGCTGAACGCGTTCGTGGAGGTGGTGCGCGGCGAGCGGGCCAACCCCTGCGACGGCCGGGAGGCCCTTCAGGCGCTACGGATCTCGGAGGCCTGCGAACTGTCGAGACACGAACGAAGACCGGTCGCACTCGGCGAACTCCCGGGCGGAACCCAGGCCGCGGCGCTGTAGTCGGGACGCGGGCCGCAGCCCTGCATGCCGCAGCGCGGCATGAGCGGCCCGCGCCCCGCACCACGCCCGTCCGCCCGCGCCACTACCGGCGCACGCGCACCCCGCAGACAGACGAACAGCCGAGACACGAACGAAGACCGCACGCACCCGGCCGCCCCCCGCACGGCACACAAGCCACAGCCCTGTAGGCGGGACGCGGGCCGCACCCCTGCAAGCGCCACACAAGCCGCAGCGCCCCCGCGAGCGGCCCGCGCGCCCGCACCACCACCGCCCCCGCCACGGGCCGCCCGGACCACCACCGCCCCTGCCGCGGGCCGCCGGCGGCGCCCCGCGGCTACCACCGCACCGGCAGGCTCCGCACCCCCCGTATCAGCATCCCCGGCAGCCACTCCCCCGGTGGGCCGTCCGGTGCCAGGCCGGGGGCGCGGTCCAGGAGGGAGCGCAGGGCCGTGCGGGCCTCCAGGCGGGCCAGGGGGGCGCCCAGGCAGAAGTGGATGCCGTGCCCGAAGGCGAGGTGGCCCCGGGTGTCCCGGCGGATGTCGAAGGTGTCCGGGGCGGCATAGCGGGCGGCGTCCCGGTTGGCCGCCGTGAGACCGACCATCACCGCCTCGCCCTGCTCGACGGATGTGCCCGCGATCTCCAGGGGCTCGGCGGCATACCGGAACGTCGCCGTCTCCACCGGTCCCTCGTGGCGCAGCATCTCCTCGACCGCGCCGTCCAGGAGGGTCATGTCGGCGCGCAGGGCGGCGAGTTGGTCCGGGTGGGTGAGCAGGGCGTGGACGCCGCCGGTGATGAGGTGGACCGTCGTCTCGTGGCCGGCGATCAGCAGGATGAAGGCCATGCCCCGCAGTTCGTCCGGGGAGAGCCGGTCGCCGTCCTCGGCGGTGGTGCGGATCAGGTCGCTCAGCAGGTCGCCGGTGGGCCCGGCGCACCGCTTGTCCTCGATCAGGTCGGTGAAGTACGCACCGAGGCGGGTGAAGGCGTCGACCTCGTTGCCCGGACCGGTCGGCGCGATCGCCTCGGTCGACATCCTGCGGAACTCCGCGCGGTCCATCTCGGGCACCCCGAGCAGCTCGCAGATGACGGTGAGCGGCAGCGGGTGGGCGAGCGACTCGACGAGGTCGGCGCGGCCCCGCGGGAGCATCGCGTCGAGCAGGTCGTCGGTGATCTGCTGGATCCTCGGCCGCAGCTCTTCGACGCGGCGCATGGTGAAGGAGCGCGCGATGAGCCCGCGCAGCCGGGTGTGCTGGGGCGGATCGGTGGCCAGCAGGTTCTTCCCGATCATCACCTCCTCCAGCGACTTCAGGCCGATCTTGGCGCCGTCCTTGGACAGCCGCGGATCGGCGAGCGCCGCGCGGGCCTCCTCATGTCCGACGACGAGCCAGACCTCGGAAGCCCAGTCGGGCAGCCGGACCCGGTGGACCGGACCCTGCTCGCGCAGACGCGCGTACACAGGATGCGGATTCACCCGGAACCCGTCTCCGAACTCCCCCAGGTCGATCGCTTCCGCCATGAAGCTCCCCCCTCGCACCCCGTTTCCCCCACCACACCGTCAACGCACGGCCGTTCCGACTAGTGCCCGCCGTCCTCGAGTTCCTCCAGGAGCCCCGCGTCGTACGCCAACAGGGCGATCTGGACACGGTTGTTGAGGTCGAGCTTGGCGAGGACGCGGGAGACGTGGGTCTTGACGGTGGCGACGCTCATGAAGAGCGTCGCGGCGATCTCGGCGTTGGACAGTCCCCGGCCCACCGCGACGGCGACCTCGCGCTCACGGTCGTTGAGGCCGGTGAGCCGCTCACGCGCGCGCGTGCGGCGGGTGTCGGCGGCGGAACCGGCCGCGTGGTCCATCAACTGGCGTGTGACGGTGGGCGACAGGACCGGGTCGCCGGCCGCGACGCGGCGCACCGCCGCGACGATCTCGGCGGGCGGGGTGTCCTTGAGCACGAAGCCCGCGGCGCCGGCCCGCAGGGCGCGCAGCACCTGGTCGTCCGCGTGGAAGGTGGTCAGCAGCACGACCTGCGGGGCGTCCTTCCTGCCGCGCAGCCGCTCCGTGGCGGTGAGGCCGTCGACGGTCGGCATCCGGATGTCCATCAGGACCACGTCCGGCCGGGTGCGGTCGACCAGCGCCTCGACCTCGGCGCCGTCGGCCGCCTCGCCGACGATCTCGATGTCCTCGGCGCCGCCCAGCATGAAGGACAGGCCCGCCCTGACCAACGGGTCGTCGTCGACGAGGAGGAGTCTGATCGCAGTCATGGGCCCCACGTAATCACGGTTGTACGGCGTCCAGGTGCCGGATCGTGCGCAGTGCCCGGCGGGCGCGGCACGGCGGTGGGCGTCATCCCCACGGCAGCCGGCCCCGCACCTCGAACCCGCCGGCGGCGGTCGGCCCGTGTTCCAGCAGGCCGCCCGCCAGCGTCGCCCTCTCGGTCAGGCCGATCAGGCCCTGTCCGGACCCGGGCACATGCGGCACGGGCCCCTCGGGGGCGGGATTGCGGACCACGACGGACAGCCCCTCGCCGGGCGCCCCGGTCACGGCGACCGTGACCTCGGCGCCGGGCGCGTGCTTGCGGGCGTTGGTCAGGCCCTCCTGGGCGATGCGGTAGGCGGTGCGGCCGACCGAGGCGGGCACGGCGGCGGGGTCGGTGACGCGCTGGTCGAGGGTGACCTTCATGCCGGCCTCGCGGGACTCGGTGACCAGTGCCTCCAGCGCGGCGAGGGTCGGCTGCGGGCGGCCCGAGTCGTCGGGCTCGTCCGCCCGCAGTACGCCGATGATCTCCCGCAGGTCCTGGAGGGCCTCGTGGGCGCTCTCCCGGATCACACCGGCCGCCCGCTGGATCTCCTCGCTGGGCGCGTCGGGCCGGAACTCCAGCGCCCCGGCGTGCACGCTGAGCAGCGTCAGCCGGTGCGCGAGGACGTCGTGCATCTCGCGGGCGATGGCCTCACGGGCGAGCCGCTGCGCCTGTTCGGCACGCAGCCGTGCCTCGGTCTCGGCGCGTCGGGCGCTGTCGCGCAGGCTCAGCAGGAGCTGTCGCTTGGACCGTACGAACATGCCCCAGCCGACGATCGCCCCCGTCAGCAGCACGCCGAAGACCAACGCCCAGACGTACGGCACGTCGGGGTCGGGACGCAGCCAGAAGAACAGCGGAATCAGCGCCACGTCCGCCAGGGCCACCCAGGCGACGTACCGGAAGGGCCGGTGCACGGCGAGCGTGAAGAGGGCGACGACGCCCGCGCCGCCGGCGGTGTTCGAGATGAACCCGATCGGGACCATCGCGACGGCGAGCCCGACCGGCCAGCGTCGCCGCAGCCACACGGCGGCGCACGAGAGGGCGCCCAGCACCTGGTCGAGGACGGCGTAGCCCTGCGGCAGGTCCTCGCTGCGCAGGGTGTCGGCGGCCAGCAGTCCGATGAACACGGCCAGTACGAAGCAGGAGAAGTCGACCACCCAGTCGCGTACGGTCCGCCGGGTCCGCCCGGCGCGGTCCGGGTCCGGGTCGAACTCCTTGATCAGGGCGGAGGGCAGCAGCCAGCGTCGCCCCGCGAACGCCTGGGGCTCGTACACCTGCTTGTCACCACTCACGGTCGACAAATCTACGCAGTGCGGGACCCCGCCGCGTCTGCTCCGGCGTGGCCGGCTACCAAAGTCGCGCCACTGTCGACTTAGGTCGCGCCCAGCCGCCCGGAACGTGGACTTCCGTCGGCCATGGCTCGCCCCGCGGTCTCTTGGCGTGGGGGGTGCCGCGGGGCGAGAGTCATGGCATGAAGCAACTGCTGGAGATCCTCGGATTCATCGCCCTCGTGCAGGGCATCGCGGGCCTGGTGCACGAGTTCACCGACTGGCACTGGGGACTTGTCCAGCGGGTCGGTTTCCTCGACGGCTTCGAGATCTACGCGAGCGTCGCTCTGCTCGTGCTGGCGTTCGCGCTGTTCGCCGCCGCCGAGAGCCGGAAGTCCGGCTGAGGTCGGACCGGACTCCCGGCTGGTCGCGCCGTTCCTGGGCGTCGACCGTGGTCGGGGTTTCAGCAGCCGTAGTCGACCAGGTCGAACGACTCGTAGTGGTCGGCCGTGTAGTAGTCCTCCTGGTTCTCCTCACCGGTGACGATCCGGCGAGCGCCGCGCGTGGAGGAACCAGGCGTCTTCACCGTGTACTCGTGGTAGTACCCGGACTGCTGGCTCGGCAGGATGCCTTCCCGGTTCTGGAAGACGGTGCCGTCCTGTTCGTAGGGGTAGGGGCCGCCCTGCTCGATCAGTTCGAGCGTGTCGTACGCCTGGGAGGGCAGGTCGCTGTAACAGATGCTGCCCACCGCGGCCGCGGCCGGAGTGGCGGTGACGGTACCGCCGACGAGGAGGGCGGACAGGACGGCGGCTGCCGCACCGATACGTGTGATTCGTGGGGGGAATCTCATGCCTTCATGATGACGCGCGTAGACAGTGGCATGTCAATGTCAAGACGGGAGATTTTCCCTTCGAGTCCGATGAGTTCTCGGGAAGTTAACGTGCGTCCCGGCGTTCTCACCCGATCTCCATCAGGCCGGGCGAGAACACCGCGACCGACGTTCACGCGTCCTCGGGGAGCCCGAAGGTGCCGTATTCCGGGCGGCCCGCGAGGTCGTAGGTGTTGATGGCGACACCGCTGGCCGTGCTGCTGCCGCCGGCGTGCGTGAACCGGGTGGGTACGGCCCCCTCCGTGAAGAGGCGGTGACCCGTGCCGAGCACGACCGGGAAGGTCAGCAGGTGGAGCGTGTCGACGAGGCCGAGGGCCAGCAGGGACCTGACCAGCGCACCGCTGCCGTGCACCTGGAGCTCGCCGTCGGTGCGCTCCTTGAGGGCGGTGACCTCCTTGGCGAGATCGCCGCCGAGCACCGTGGTGCCGGCCCATCCGGGGTCGGTCAACGTGGCCGAGGGGACGTACTTCGGCAGGGCGTTGAGCTTGGAGGCGACCGGGTCGCCGGGATCGGTCACCTTGGGCCAGAACGAGGCGAAGATGTCGTACGTACGGCGCCCGAGGAGGAAGGCGGCCGGGCGGGCGAAGACCTCGTTGATGAACCGACCGAAGTCGTCGTCGGCGTAGGGGAAGACCCAGCCGCCCTGCTCGAAGCCGCCGCGGGTGTCCTCCTCCGTACCGCCGGGCGCCTGGTACACGCCGTCGAGCGTGACGAAGAGGGTGGAGACGAGCTTGCCCATGAGGAGTGCCTCTTTTCCGGGGTGGCGTCTGTTGTCATCACCTCAGACCCCACCGGCGCCCGCAACTCATCGGCGGGCGGGGCACCGCGTCAGCCGGCGTTCGTCGAGAACAGGCCGCCCGTCGGTCCCTGCTTGTCGCCGCCCTGGGACTTCCTGAGCGCGTTGGCGAGGCTCTCGATGGTGAGGGACTGGAGGATGACGCGGCCGCTGCCCTCCAGGGTCGCGAGGGAGAGGCCCTCGCCGCCGAAGACGGCGTTCATCAGGCCCTGGCGGTCGAGGCCGCCGACGCGCTGGACGCCGTACCGGATGCCCTCCTCGAAGGCGACGACACAGCCGGTGTCGACCTCGATCCGGCCGCCGAAGTCGGCCGGGTCCAGGTCGATGAAGTTCCCGGCGCCCGCGATGATCACCGTGCCGCGGCCGGTGAACTTCTCCAGGACGAACCCCTCGCCGCCCTTCATGCCGGTCCTGCCGCCCTGGAAGGCGATGCCGAAGTCGACGGTGGACTCGGCGGCGACGAAGGCGTCCTTCTCGGCGAACCACGCGCGCGTGCCGTCGAGCTCCAGCGCCCGCATCTCACCGGGCAGCACGCCCGCGAAGCCGACCGTGCCCTCGCCGCCCCGGGCGGTGAAGTACTGGAACGCCATCGACTCGCCCGCGAGGGCACGCTGGCCGACCTGCATGGCGGTGCCCATGGCCTGGCGCAGCATGCCGCCCATGCCGCCGCCGGACGACTGCTGACCGCTGCCGCCGGAGGGGCCGGTCAGACGCGTCTCCATGGCCACATCGGTGGTCTTGAACAGGAACTTTCCCGCCTCGCAGTACACCGTCTGTCCGGGCTGGAGGCTGACGACCACCATCTGCATGGCGTTGCCGACGATCTCTTGCTGAAGGGTCACATCCGGAGAACGACGGATGCGGAGCAAAGAGTTCCGCTCCTGCGGCCGACCAGGTGACCGTTCGCCGCCAGCATCGGCGCCCGCACGGAGCTGGGATGGACGCATGACAACGCATCTCGAACCCACGACGGGTATTCACGGAACTCTGCACGGAAAGGTCGCCCTGGTCACCGGCGGCAGCCGCGGGATCGGCGCGGCCACGGCGGTGCGGCTCGCGCGGGAGGGCGCGGACGTCGCCGTGACCTACGTGCACGGCAAGGAGGCGGCCGAGGAGGTCGTAGGGGCCGTCCAGGCGCTGGGGCGGCGGGCCGTCGCCCTGCGGGCCGACGCCGGTGACGCGGACGAGGCCGAGGCCGTGGTGGAGCGTACGGCTCAGACGCTCGGCGGCCTGGACGTGCTGGTGAACAACGCCGGGATCGGCGTGCTGGGGCCGCTGGAGGGCCTCGCGCTCACGGACGTGGACCGGGTCCTCGCCGTGAACGTCCGGGGCGTCTTCCTGGCCTCCCGGGCGGCGGCCGCCCGCATGGGCGCCGGCGGCAGGATCATCACGATCGGCAGTTGCATGGCCCAGCGCGTGCCCGGTCCCGGCGGGACGCTCTACGCGACCAGCAAGTCGGCCCTGATCGGCCTGACGAAGGCCCTGGCGCGGGAGCTGGGCGCGCGCGGGATCACGGCGAACATCGTGCATCCCGGTCCCATCGACACGGACATGAATCCGGCGGACGGCCCGTTCGCGCCGGGCCAGGCGCAGCTGACCGCGCTGGGCCGTTTCGGTACGGCGGACGAGGTGGCGTCGATCGTGGCGTACCTGGCCGGGGCCCAGTACGTCACGGGCGCGGAGTTCTCGGTGGACGGCGGGCACGCGGCGTAGCGCCGACGGGCGGGGTGGCGGCGCCGGTCGCTGTGCCCCTGGACCGGGACCGGCCCTGACCGAACCTCGCCCCGAGGCGGCGCCGGAGCCTAGGGCTGAGTCCCGTCCACCCCGGCCCGCTCCGCCTGGAGGTCCCGCTGCTGCGCGTCGTCCGCCGCCGTCGCCGTCGCGTGGGCGTCGGCGAATCCGCGGAGGACGGCGAGCAGCTCGTCGCGCGCGGCCAGCCCCTCGGCGCCGGGCAGGGACAGCGCCTCGCGCAGGGCGTCCCGCAGCGTGGCCCGGACACGGGGCCAGGGGCCGGCGACGGGCTGCGTGCTGCCCAGGTACCGGGTGAGGGCGCCGATCGCGTGGACCGTGCCGCCGTCCAGCCCCTCGGTCCGGTCTCCGACCAGTGACGTGGTGAAACGGAGGGCGGTCGCGGTGGCCTCGGGAAGCGTCACCGTCACCGTGCCGATGGCGTCCAGCCCCGCGATCAGCGCGGTGACCCGGGCGGTCTGCTCGGGACGAACAAGGTGGGCCGACAACGCGTCCAGCGCCCGTCGAATCTCCCCCACCTCCACCAGAGGCAGGGTCACGGCGACGTCCCGCGGCGGCCCGGCCCCCTCGGAGTCGTCCCACGGCGGCCACCTTCCGAGGTGCGGGCTCCAGCCCGCCACGTCGAACTCGTCGCCCCCGCGGGGAGCGCGGCCGGGCGCGGCTTCCGTGCGCCCGTAGCCGTCCTCGGCGAGGAAGCGGTCGATCTCGTCCCACGTGGGTGCCTCGCCGCCGGACGGGAGGCGCAGTGCCGACCACCCGTGCGCGAAGGTGATGACGACCTGCCAGGGACGGCCTTCCTCCAGCCGTGCGCGGCCCGGTTGTCTCCCCGCCAGTCCCACCATGGTGTCCTCCCTCAGGCCAGTCCGCTGTGCACCCGGTGCAGATAGCTGAAGTCGTGGTCGGTGCGGGCCCTGGCCAGCGGGCGGATCTCCCGGGTGGCGACGTTCAGGGCGTAGCCCCCGACCGTGCCGAGCAGCCAGCCGAGGTCCGGCAGCAGCAGGGCACCGCCGGCCGCGGCGGCCAGCGCGACCGACACCGTGACGGAGCGGTGCACCCAGGCCATACGGCTGCCGCGGCGTGCGGCGCGGTAGTCCTCGACCGCCTCGGAGAGCTCCACGCGCAACTGGGCGAAGACGTCGGCCGGATGCTCGTAGTCGCGGCGCAGGTCGCCCAGCATGCGGTGCAGCGCGCGCATCAGGCGACGGCGCTCGTCGGCGTACCTCTCCCGGAAGACGAGGACGTCCTCGGTCGCGGTGTCCGGCGCGGGGACGGGCAGCAGCCGGCCCAGTTCCATCTCCCAAGCCAAGCAGCCGGTCGGCGACGTCGGGCGCAGGCTGTTGCGGTAGGCGTCCTCGCTGTCCGTGTACGGGAAGAGGGCGAGGTCCGTGGTGGCGGCGAGCTCACGGGCCAGCACGCCGACGACAAGGCTCTGGACCTCCTTGGATACGGAGAGTTCCGCTCTCAGGTTCCAGGGCACCAGGTTGGCCGCCAGCCTCAGCTCCAGCAGCAGTTGCTGGAGCTCGTAGGTGATCTTCGATGTGAAGAGCACCGCTTCGGGCGGCGAGGTGGGCCGGGGCGGATCCGGGCGGGCCGCGATCCGCTGGAGCTCGCGGGTCAGCAGGGACCAGTTCTGGCCGGCGTGGGGCGAGGGTCCGTACCGGTCCAGGACATCGAGTGTCTCCGGCGTGAAGGTGAGCGGCCGGTACAGCTCACGCTCTTCCAGGCGCCGCAGTTCGGTGCCGACGAGCGCCTCGTACACCCTGGGGTCACGGGGCACGACCGAGGCGAGACCGTCCCAGTAGAGCAAGGCCTGGTGGACGACCTCGGTGGGCGGATTCACCGTCGGGTAGTACAGCAGCACGCCCATCCACGCCCCCTGGACCCTCTACGTCAACCAGGGCAACGATAGCGAGGCGCACCGGAGTTGGGGCCCCGGTGCGCCATCGGCGTCAGCCGCCCAGCTCCTGGTGCCGAGCCGTCAGGCCCGCCGTGCCCTGCTCGGTGAGCGAACCGTGCAGACGGAGGCGGGAGATGCCGCCGTCCGGGAAGATGTCCACGCGCGCGTGCGTGCCGACGGCGGGGGTCGGCAGGACGAAGCGGTGGTTGGTGTCGGGCTGGAGGCGGGTGCGCGGGAGGATCTCCGTCCACTCGCCGGTGTCGCCGTCCTTCACCGACACCGAGGCCCAGCCCGCGCTGTTGCCCTTCAGATACGCCGTGTCGATCTCGATCGCGCGGATCTGGGACTGCGCCGCCAGTCGGTAGCTGATCCAGTCGTTGCCCTGGTCGCGGCGCCGGCGGGTCTCCCAGCCGTCGTCCATCTTGCGGGAGCGGCCCGGCTGGATGGTGTTGGTGGCGGGCGAGTAGAAGAGGTTGGAGGCGTTCTCGACCTGGCCGCCGTTCTCCAGGGCGATCACGTCGAAGGTGCCGAGCACCGACAGCCACGCGGGGTCGGGCACGACCTCGCCGTACACGCGCAGGCGCGCGATGCCTCCGTCGGGGTGCTGGTTGACCCGGAGGTGGGTGAAGCGCTGCTCGGCGGAGACCGCGAAGCCGTTCGCGGCGTGGCCGCCGACCGGCGTGCGCGGGACCAGAGTCGTCCACTTCACGTCGTCGCCGAGCAGTTCCTCGGGGGAGGGCGAACCCGGCACGGACGCGCCCTGCACCGAGACCGCCTGCGGGTAGTTGCCGCGGAAGTGGGCGGTGTCGACGACGATCCCCCGGATCACGCCGGGCGCGCCGAGGCGCACCAGCGCCCAGTCGTGATCCTCTGCGGTCGGCCAGGGGTGCTCGGCCGAGGCACCGCGGCGGCGCCGGGTCTCCCAGCCGTCCATGATCTTGCCCTTGTGCCCGAAGTGCTCGGGGTCGAACTCGGCCCGCTCGGGTACCAGCAGGTTCTCGCGCTGGGCGAAGAACTCGTCGTTGGCGGCGATGACTCCGGCGCCCAGCCGGCGGTCGGCGAGGTCGGCGTACTGGGTGAACGGGAAGTCGGCGGTGCGGTAGTCCGCGTAGGGGTCGCCGCCGCCGTAGGGGTTCGCGTCGCCGGTGAAGCTCGGTATCGCCGTCACGGTGATCAGGTCTGCCTTTCGAGGTCGATGGGTGGGAGTCAGACGGTCCGGGTGAGCAGTCGCCCCTTCGGGTCGGTGAACTCTCCGTCCGCGACGATGCGTTCGCCGCGCAGCCAGGTGGACTTCACTACGCCGTACAGGGTCTTGCCCGCGTACGCCGTCACACGGTTGCGGTGCTGGAGGGCGGCCGGGTCCACGGTGAAGGTCGCGTCCGGCGCGAGGACGGCGAAGTCGGCGTCACGGCCGGCCTCGATGGCGCCCTTCTGGTCCAGTCCGACCAGCTGGGCGGTCCGCGCGGACATCCAGCGGACCACGTCCTCCAGGCCGTACCCGCGCTTGCGCGCCTCCGTCCATACGGCGGCCAGGCTCAGCTGGAGTCCGGAGATACCGCCCCAGGCGGTGGCGAAGTCGTCGGTCTTCAGGTCGGCCGTGGAGGGCGAGTGGTCGGTGACCACGCAGTCGATCGTGCCGTCGGCCAGGGCCTGCCACAGCAGGTCCTGGTTGGCCGACTCACGGATGGGCGGGCAGCACTTGAACTCGCTGGCGCCGTCCGGGACTTCCTCGGCGGTGAGGGTGAGGTAGTGCGGGCAGGTCTCGACGGTGATCCGTACGCCTTCCCGCCTGGCCTCGGCGATCAGCGGCAAGGCGTCGGACGACGACAGGTGCAGGACGTGCACGCGCGCGTCGAGGCGTTTCGCCTGGGCGATCAGCTGGGCGATGGCGGTGTCCTCGGCGTCGCGCGGGCGCGAGGCGAGGAAGTCGGCGTACTTGGGGCCGCCGTGCTGCGGGGCGGCGGCGAGATGGTGCGGGTCCTCGGCGTGCACGATCAGCAGGCCGCCGAAGGAGGCGATCTCGGCCAGCGACTGCGCGAGTCGGTCCTGGTCCAGGTGCGGGAACTCGTCGACGCCGGACGGCGACAGGAAGGCCTTGAAGCCGAAGACGCCGGACTCGTGCAGCGCGCGCAGGTCCTTGACATTGTCGGGCAGCGCGCCGCCCCAGAAGCCGACGTCGATGTGCGCCTTGTCGCGGGCGACGTCCTGCTTGGTACGGAGGTTGTCGACCGTCGTGGTCGGCGGCAGGGAGTTGAGCGGCATGTCGACGAGGGTGGTGATGCCGCCGGCCGCGGCGGCGCGGGTGGCGGTCCAAAAGCCCTCCCACTCGGTGCGGCCGGGGTCGTTGACGTGCACGTGCGTGTCGACCAGACCGGGCAGCAGGACGTCGTCGCCGAGGTCCTCCAGCCGGGCGCCGGACGGGACTTCGGCGTCGTATCCGAGTACGGCCGTGATCTTGCCGGCGGACACGGTGACCGAGGCGGCCCGCGTCCCCTCCGGGGTGATGACGCGCGTCGAGCGCAGCACCAGTTCAGCGTCGGACACCCGGACCCCTCTCTGCCGCACTTTGTTTCCGCTCTCACGGAATTCAACGTTCTGTTGAAGGAGTCTCGTCTCCCGTTCCGGCGCCGTCAAGGGCACACTTCTCCACAGTGCACCCGCTCGACACTCTCTGGACGTTTCCACAAAGCGGAATTACAATTCCAGCAGGCAGAACGTAGCTATGCACAAGCAGGGAGTCGACCGACCCACGGGTAGGCTTCTGGCCTCCCACCGGTCCCGAAAGGAACGCGCCGTGCCGACGTCCAGCGCCAGCACCACCGAGTCCGCCAAGTCCAACGGCGGCGGGGTCCAGTCCCTCGAGCGCGCCTTCGATCTGCTGGAACGGATGGCGGACGCGGGTGGCGAGGTCGGCCTGAGCGAGCTGTCCGCCAGCAGCGGACTGCCGCTGCCCACCATCCACCGCCTGATGCGCACCCTGGTGGCCTGCGGATACGTACGCCAGCAGCCCAACCGCCGCTACGCCCTGGGCCCCCGTCTGATCCGCCTCGGCGAGTCCGCCTCCCGGCTGCTCGGCACCTGGGCCCGGCCCTACCTCGCCCGCCTCGTCGAGGAGACCGGCGAGACGGCGAACATGGCCCTGCTCGACGGCGACGAGATCGTCTACGTCGCCCAGGTGCCCTCCAAGCACTCGATGCGCATGTTCACCGAGGTCGGCCGCCGCGTGCTGCCGCACTCCACGGGCGTCGGCAAGGCCCTGCTCGCCTCGTTCCCGCCGGAGGAGGTGCGCGCCCTGCTGGCCCGCACGGGGATGCCCGCGGCCACGGAGAAGACGATCACGACGGCGGACGGCTTCCTCGCGGCGCTGGAGGACGTACGGCGCAACGGCTACGCGGTCGACGACAACGAGCAGGAGGTCGGGGTGCGCTGCCTCGCGGTCTCCGTCCCCGACTCCCCCACCGCCGCGGCGATCTCCATCTCGGGTCCGGCGGGACGGGTCACCGAGGCGCTGACGGACAAAATCGTGCCGGTGCTCCAGCAGGTCGCCGACGAACTCTCCGAGGCACTGGCCACCCAGAACCAGGCCTGACGCCGGTGCAGCGCCGGCCGGCGCGGTACACGGACCGGCACGGATCCGAGGAGATCGTCCTGGAGTCCGACGGCCGGGAGTCGATCCGCACGACGATCAGGGGCGTCCGCTTCGAGGGCTCCTCGATGGACTCGCTCGGCGCGCTGACCGGCGAGCCGCCGTTCGACGCGATGTTCACCTTCCTCGACGGTGACCTGTGCGCCTGCCTCCTGGAGTGGGGCCTGACCATGCCGGTCGAGGTGGAGGGACAGGGCGAGCGCGTCGCCACGCTGCACTGCGCGCTGCGGCTCGGGAACCCGAGGACCGACACCGGCGGCCTGGACGAGGAGCACCTGACGCTCACGCTGGGCCTCGACGGGCGCGAATACCGCACCACGCATCCCACGTACGACTTCGAGGACGGGCTGCACGAGATCGCGCTCGCGCTGCCCCGGGACACCCGGCTCAAGGCGTGCGTCTCGTGCGCCTGGTCCGACTACCACCCGGTAGGACACGGGTTGATGAGCCAACTGGCCTGCTTCCGTGACGCCAAGGACGTCTACCGGCGGTGCGACGGCAAGCACGGCCCGCACGGCATCCTCACGATCTGGCCGCGGCTCACCGAGTTCGTCCAGGAGACCTGGCTGTGCGACCAGTTCGAGCAGCGGACGTCCACCTGGGGCTACCGCAGCCCGTTCCCGTACCGCACACGGTCCTGACCTTGGGCTTCTCCTAGCCGCGCGGCTCCCCGAACATCTCCACCGCGTCACGCACCTGTGTGAGCCCCGGCGACAGCGCGCTCACCGACCCGATCGCCCCCGCGATCAGCAGCAGCGACCTGCGCAGCCGGGGGGTCTCCGGCGCTCCCGAGATCACCATCGCGGCCAGCGCCGCGAGTTCGTCCTCGGCGATGCCCCGGTCCGGGAACTCGGCCGGGTGCGCGGCGAGTTCGCGGCGCAGACGGGACACGGCCGTCCGCAGTTCCGCCACCCTTGGGTCCTCGTCGCTGCCCGTCACCGGCCTCTGCCCCAAGCTCCGCAACAATGCTCTCCCCCTCGCACGCCGTTGTGCGCCAGTAGTCGCGCATTCCCCGCCGAGCACCCCTGGCGTAGCTCGGGCGCCGGGGACGCGGGTCAGTAAACGCCACCCGATGCCGAAGCGCCACCACGCGGACGGAAATTCAGTCGTTGGAAGTCAGGCACGCGCGCGGGTGTCAGGTATGCAGGACGCATGACTGACAAGGAAGCCTCCCCGGTCGCCGGTCTGCTCCTCGCGGCTGGCGGTGGACGACGACTCGGCGGACGACCGAAGGCCCTGCTGCGGCACCGTGGCCGGCCGCTGGTGGAACACGCCGTCGGGGTGCTGCGCGCGGCCGGCTGCGCCCGCGTGCACGTGGTGCTGGGCGCCCGAGCCGCCGCCGTACGGGAGCAGGCGGAGCTCGGGGACTGCGTCCTGGTGGAGAACCCTCACTGGGCCGACGGAATGGGCTCGTCCCTGCGCGCGGGGCTCGATTCGCTCGCCGGTACCGGAGCGCGGGCCGCGCTCGTCTCGCTCGTCGACCAGCCCGGCATCGGGCCGGAGGCGGTCGCGCGCGTACGCGCCGCCTACGAGGGCGAGTCGTCACTGGCCTCGGCCGCCTACGAAGGGGTACGCGGGCATCCCGTGCTGTTCGGTGCCGCCCACTGGGCCGGCATCGCGGCGACCGCCACCGGCGACCGGGGGGCACGCGTCTATCTGAAGGAACACCAGGAGGCGGTCAGGCTCGTCGAGTGCGGGGATGTGGCCCAGCCCTACGACATCGACACGGAGGCCGATCTCGCCCACCTTGAGTGAGGGTGGTGGCACCCGGAGCCACCTTGCCTCGACCCAGAGAATCTCGACGTCAACAAACCATTGAACTTCCACTATGAGGAAACTAGTATCCACTGATCAGAAGCGCCTGTCCGCTCCACGGGCGCCGACCGCCGTACCCGGGAAGACTGGCACCCGGTGCCAGAAGCTCGACAGTTCGTCCACGTAGCTCGCTGAAGGAAGTGACAGCTCATGTCCGCACCAGCGCCGTCCCCGCTGGCCATCGTCGACGCCGAGCCCCTGCCCCGGCAGGAGGAGGTCCTCACGGAGGCGGCCCTCGCCTTCGTCGCCGAGCTGCACCGGCGGTTCACGCCCCGGCGTGCCGAACTGCTCGCCCGCCGCGCGGAGCGCCGCGCCGAGATCGCCCGGACGTCCACGCTGGACTTCCTCCCGGAGACCGCCGCGATCCGCGCGGACGACTCGTGGTCGGTGGCCCCGTGCCCGCCCGCGCTCCAGGACCGCCGGGTCGAGATCACCGGCCCCACCGACCGTAAGATGACCATCAACGCCCTCAACTCGGGCGCGAAGGTCTGGCTCGCCGACTTCGAGGACGCCTCCGCGCCCACCTGGGAGAACGTCGTCCTCGGCCAGCTCAACCTGATCGACGCGTACACCGGGAACATCGACTTCACCGACCCGAGGTCCGGCAAGTCGTACGCCCTCAAGGACGCCGACGAGCTCGCCACCGTCGTGATGCGCCCGCGCGGCTGGCACCTGAACGAGCGCCACCTCCAGGTCGACGGTGAGCCGGTCCCCGGCGCCTTCGTCGACTTCGGCCTGTACTTCTTCCACAACGCCCAGCGGCTGCTCGACCTCGGCAAGGGCCCGTACTTCTACCTTCCGAAGACGGAGTCCCACCTGGAAGCGCGCCTGTGGAACGACGTGTTCGTCTTCGCGCAGGACTACGTCGGCATCCCGCAGGGCACCGTCCGCGCGACCGTCCTGATCGAGACGATCACGGCGGCGTACGAGATGGAGGAGATCCTCTACGAACTGCGCGACCACGCCTCGGGGTTGAACGCCGGCCGCTGGGACTACCTGTTCTCCATCGTCAAGAACTTCCGTGACGGCGGCGCCAAGTTCGTGCTGCCGGACCGCAACGCGGTCACGATGACGGCCCCGTTCATGCGCGCGTACACCGAACTCCTCGTCCGCACCTGCCACAAGCGCGGCGCGCACGCGATCGGCGGTATGGCGGCCTTCATCCCGTCCCGGCGGGACGCCGAGGTCAACAAGGTGGCCTTCGAGAAGGTCCGCGCCGACAAGGACCGCGAGGCCGGTGACGGCTTCGACGGCTCCTGGGTGGCCCACCCCGACCTGGTCCCGATCGCCATGGAGTCCTTCGACAAGGTGCTCGGCGACAAGCCGAACCAGAAGGACCGCCTGCGCGAGGACGTCTCCGTCCGGGCCGCCGACCTGATCGCCATCGACTCGCTGGACGCCAAGCCGACGTACCCGGGCCTGGTCAACGCCGTCCAGGTCGGCATCCGCTACATCGAGGCGTGGCTGCGCGGCCTGGGCGCGGTCGCCATCTTCAACCTCATGGAGGACGCGGCCACCGCCGAGATCTCCCGCTCCCAGATCTGGCAGTGGATCAACGCGGGCGTCCAGTTCGAGAACGGCGAGCACGCCACCCCGGAGCTGGCCCGCAAGGTCGCCGCCGAGGAGCTGGCGAACATCCGCGCCGAGATCGGCGAGGAGGCCCTCGCGGCCGGCCACTGGCAGCAGGCGCACGACCTGCTGCTTGAGGTCTCCCTCGACGAGGACTACGCGGACTTCCTGACGCTGCCCGCCTACGAGCAGCTCAGGGGCTGATCTAATCCTGCGCAGGCTTGTCCGAGTGGCCCAGGGACTTTTCCGGGGCCACTCGGTCGCGTACGGCCTGCTTGACCGCCGTGGGCTCGGGGAAGCCCTGCTCCCGGCGGTCCCAGACCACCTCGTCGTCCACGCGCACGACGAACACCCCGCCTCTGCCCGGCTTCAGGGCCAGCTCGGACAGCTCCGCCTCGAAGGTGGTGAGCAGTTCCTGCGCCAGCCAGGCAGCGCGCGGCAGCCACTTGCACTGGGTGCAGTACTCGATCTCGACACGGCCACTCATCCGAGGTGCACCGACCAATCCTGTTCCGCGGCCGGCTTGCCATGCAGGTCGGGCACCTGCTTCAGCCACCTCGGCCGGCCTTCCTGCGACCTCGCCGCCCGCTGGGCCTCCTCGGCGGCGAGTTCCTCCCGGCTGGGGAAGTCGGTGGGGAGCCAGACGGAGGACGCCCGCACGCGCGCGTGCAGATGGGCGACATACGCCTCGCGGGCCGCGTCCGGCGTCTCGAAGCTGGGCTCCGCGGCCAGCCAGGCGTCCGGCACCTCCGCCACGATCCCGCGCAGCAGTTCCTCGGTCACCCTGGGCGCCAGCTCCGCGTCGGCGGCGCGCATGTCGGGGCCGTAGTGGCCGAGGGCGTGATGGCGGAAGTCGTAGGTCTTCTCGGGGTCGGAGCCGTCCCAGCGGTGGTGGAAGATCAGGGCCGCCCCGTGGTCGATCAGCCACAGCCGTGGCGGTACGGTGCCGAGCGTCGGCCAGATCATCAGGTTCGAGCTGTGGACCGTGCGGTCGACGTTCGCCGTCAGGGCGTCCAGCCAGACGATCCGGCCGGCCTCCAGCGGGTCGACACGGAAGCTCTTCGCCACCTCGGGGGTGAAGTCCCGGGCGCCCGGCAGAAAGTCCATGCCGAGGTTGACGCCCGCGCTCGCGGCGTGCAGTTCGCGCACCTCCTGGTGCGGCTCACCTTCCGCGACGGCGGGGTCGAAATGCACCAGGACCAGCTCGGGGAAGCGCAGCCCCAGGGCACGGGCCAGCTCCCCGACGATCACCTCGGCGACCAGCGCCTTGCGGCCCTGCGCGGAGCCGGTGAACTTCACGACGTAGGTGCCGTCGTCGTCGGCCTCGACGATTCCGGGCACGGAGCCGCCGGAGTGCAAGGGGGCGACGTAGCGGACGGCGGTGACCTCTCTCAGCACTTGCGCAGGTCACCTGCCTCTCCTCGGCGATGCCGGCCTCCGGCACGAAGAAAGCATAGTAACCGAGCGTGACATCGGACCACGACTGCTTTTCCGGGGACCGAGATGCGCTGAGTCGGTCGGCGTCATCGGGGTACGCGTCCAGGACCCCCGGAACGAAGCTCGTTTTGGACAAAGTCCAGAAGTTGCCGATGTCGCGCCAGCGGGTTTGACTTGCTGGGGTGGGCGAAGCGACCTGGAATCGGCTCAGGACGGAGGACGCTCATGACTCAGGAGCCCCAGACGGCCCCGTACACCACCAACAACTCCGGCATCCCGGTGGAGAGCGACGAGCACTCGCTCACCGTGGGTGCGGACGGTCCCATTCTGCTCCAGGACCACTACCTGATCGAGAAGATGGCCCAGTTCAACCGGGAACGGGTCCCCGAACGCGTCGTGCACGCCAAAGGCAGCGGAGCGTACGGGTTCTTCGAAGTGACCAACGACGTCAGCCAGTTCACCAAGGCTGACCTGTTCCAGCCGGGCAAGCGCACCCAGATGCTGGCCCGGTTCTCGACCGTCGCCGGTGAGCAGGGCTCACCGGACACCTGGCGCGACCCGCGCGGGTTCGCCCTGAAGTTCTACACCGAACAGGGCAACTACGACCTGGTCGGCAACAACACACCGATCTTCTTCGTGCGCGACACGATCAAGTTCCAGGACTTCATCCGCTCCCAGAAGCGCCACCCGATGACCGGGCTGCGCAGCAACGACATGCAGTGGGACTTCTGGACCCTGTCCCCCGAGTCCGCGCACCAGGTGACGTGGCTGATGGGCGACCGGGGTATCCCGAAGACCTACCGCCATATGAACGGCTACTCGTCGCACACCTACATGTGGATCAACGGCGGCGGCGAGCGGTTCTGGGTGAAGTACCACTTCAAGACCGACCAGGGCATCGACTTCCTCACCCAGGAGGAGGCCGACGAGCTGGCCGGGGCGGACGCGGACAAGCACCGCCGTGACCTGTTCGACGCGATCGAGTCCGGGAACGCGCCGAGCTGGACCCTGAAGGTCCAGATCATGCCGTTCGAGGACGCCGCGGACTACCGGTTCAACCCGTTCGACCTCACCAAGGTGTGGCCGCACGGCGACTACCCGCTGATCGACGTCGGCCGGATGGTCCTCGACACCAACCCCGAGGACTACTTCGTCCACATCGAGCAGGCCGCGTTCGAGCCCTCCAACATGGTGCCCGGCATCGGCCCGTCACCGGACAAGATGCTGCTGGGCCGGCTGTTCTCCTACCCGGACACCCACCGGTACCGGATCGGCCCGAACTACGCCCAGCTCCCGCCGAACCGGCCGCACGCGCCGGTGAACTCCTACGCCAAGGACGGCCCCATGCGGTACGCCCCCTCCAGGGCGGCGATGCCGTACGCGCCGAACTCCTACGGCGGACCGGACGCCGACTTCGGCCGCTTCGGCGACCCCGCGAGCTGGCACACCGCCGGTGAGCTGGTCCGCGAGGCGACCAAGCGGCATGCCGAGGACGACGACTGGGGCCAGGCCGGGACGATGGTCCGCGAGGTCCTGGACGACGCGGCGCGGGACCGGCTGGTCTCCAACGTCAGCGGCCACCTCCTCCAGGGTGTGAGCCGGCCCGTCGTCGACCGGGCCATCCAGTACTGGCGGAACATCGACAAGAACATCGGCGACCGGGTCGCCGCCCAGGTCAACGGCGGGTGAGGCCGCCGCCGCGTGACGCCGGCGGCGAAGGCGGCCGCCGGCGTCACGCGCGCAGCAATGGATTGGGCAGCGGCAGATAGCGGGCGTCCGCGCCGTCCGCGCCCGTCCAGCGCAGCAGCAGATTGGTCTTGCCGGGAAGGGTCGGCGACGCCAGCAGCGCCGGGATCTCGGGAAGGCCGTGGCGGGCCAGCTCGCGGCGCACGGCCGGCCACGGGTCCAGACCCGGGTGGTGTTCCGCGAGGGCGCCGGCGATCTCCACGAGGTGGTTGACGACCAGGCAGTACACCAGCCGCTCCCAGCCGGCCGCCCGGGACACGTCCGGGAGCAGCTTGACCCCCTCGGCGTCCCGGAACAGCGCCTGCACGGGCAGGCCGTCGGTGTCCACGGCGACCAGCACGTTCTGAAGGTGCGCTTCGAGTACGACGCCGTGGTCGGCGAAGGCGGCGAGGGCCGGCGGGACGACCTGGGCGAGGTACGCCCGCCACCATGCCGCCGGGTCCCGGGCGCCGTGCAGCGGGCTTCCCTCGAAGCCCTCGACCAGCCCGGCGGCGAGCAGCGGCGTCGCTCCGGGCAGCACGCTGTCCCGCAGTCCGTCGCGGACCAGGACGGCCAGTTCCTCGAAGGCGAAGTCGGCGGTGCGGTAGCCGCGGTCGGCGAGCCAGGCGGCCGGCCCGTCGAGCGCGGCGAGGGCGGTGGCCGTGAGCGAGTCCGTACGGCGCAGTTTCAGCAGGTCGTGACGCCACAGCCGGCGGATGTCATTGGTGATGCGCACATCCAGGCTGAACTTGAGGAACAGGTCACGTGCGGGGGCGTACAGGGTGCGGATCGCCGCCGTCGGCCAGGCGTCGAAGTCCGTGGTGCCGAGCCGCAGCAGCCTGCCGTCGGCGAAGGCGTCCGCGAGCGCCGGACCGACCAGGTCCAGCTGCCAGGGGTGCGCGGGCAGCAGCCGGTAGCCGGGCGGGGCCTCGCCGAGGGCGTCCAGGGCGGAGGTGTCGCCCTCCTCGACGACGGCGTCCTCGCGCAGGCCGAGCAGCGTCAGCGGGAAGCGGGCGTGTGCCTCGGGGGCGTACGGCAGCCAGGTCGCGACCGGGCCGCCGCCGCGCGCCTTGGGAGCGGGGTGATAGGGGTGGCCGGTGAGCAGGGACTGCTCGGAGCGCAGATAGGGGTCGTCCGGCGGCGTCGCACGCGCGCGTGCCGTGAGCAGGGCGGCCAGCGCGTCCCGGCTGTCGAGGATCTCGGCGGGCAGCTCGTGGTTGGGCGAGCCGGTGTGCCGACGCAGCTCGTCGGCGACGAGTTTGACGAGTTCGGCATGCCCGATGCGCTGCCAGGCGCCGTCCCTGCGCACCTCGGGCTCGGCGGGCCGCCGCTCGCCGAGGACGCGCAGCAGACGGCCCGAGCCGCGCAGCCGGTACACCCGCCGCTCGCCCTCCGGGGGCCGGTGCGGTTCGGCGATCTCGCGCAACAGGCAGTTGAGCAGGGGCGCGACGGAGTGGGCGTCGGCGCGTTCCGCGACATCGGCGGCGGGCGGAGGGTTGAGGTGCACGCGATCCACTCGTTCTCTACGGTCCGTTCAGGCGGGAAGACGATCAGTATGTCTGTGGTCGGCGCCTGCCCGACGCCCTACTCGTACCCGAGGAGCCTGCCCGTGCATCGTCCCCCCAGCGCCGAGACCGAGGTAGCGGCCGAACTGGCCGATGTGCGCCCCGAACTCGTCTCGCGGTACTCGGCCGAGTTGCCCGGGGCCCGCGCGGCCGTGCTGACCCGGCTGTGGCGTGCCCTGGCGTACGAGCCGCTGCCGTGGGTGGACCGGCGCGAACGCGGACGGGAGGGCCTCACCCTGCGCCTTGCGGACGGTCGCCGGCTGCACGGCCCGCATGCCGACCCGTACGCGACCGCCGCCTACGTCACCGCCGTTCGGCTCGACGGCACCTCGTACGACGATCCGGCCCGGCTGCTGACCGGCCTCTCCGTACCGCACGGGGCGTCGCTCGCCACCGAACTCGGGCACAGCGTGGCCTCGTTGGCCCTGTCGCGGGCCGGTCAGGAAGGTCACTCGCAGGAGGCGCCGGAGCGCGACTGGGAGTGGGAGCAGCGAGTCGTGGACGGGCATCCGTTCCACCCCAACTGCCGTTCCCGGCCCGGCTTCTCGGTGCCCGAGCAGCTGGCGTACGGGCCCGAGCACCGGCCGGTGGTGACGTTGGCGCGGGTGCCGGTGCGGGCGCGGGAGTGCCTGGTGACGGGCGAGTGGCCGCAGGGGATGCGGGACGGGGACCGGCTGCTGATCCCGGTGCATCCGTGGCAGGCCGAGCATGTGCTCAAGCGGCCCCGCGACCCCTACGACGAGGGGATCGCCGCGCATCCGCTGATGTCCCTGCGCACGCTCGCCGTCCCCGGAGGACCGCACGTCAAGACCGCGTTGAGTGCCCGGCTGACCTCCTCGGTGCGGGACATCTCGGTGTACTCCGTCGGGCTGTCGGCCACGCTGTCCGACTTCGCGGAGGCGCTGGCGGCCCGCATGGACGGGCTGCTGCACGTCACCCGCACGCTGGGGGCGGCGACGGCCGACTCGCCCGATCTGGCGGCGGTGGTGCGGGAGTCGCCGCAGGTGTACGCGGGTCCCGGTGAGCGGGTGGTGCCGGTCGCCGCACTCGTCACCACCGGGTTGCCCCGGTCCCCGAAGTGGCAGGCCGAGTTCACCCGGCTCGCCCTCACCGTGGGGCTGCGGCTGCTGGAGCTGGGGGTGGCGCTGGAGGCGCACGGCCAGAACCTGCTCGTGGTGGTGGGGCCGGACGGCTCCCCGGTGCGGCTGGTCTACCGGGACCTCGCCGACATCCGGGTCAGTCCGGCGCGGCTGGCCCGGCACGGCATCCCCGTTCCCGAGCTGGCCGGCCGGATCGTCACGGACGACGTGCCGGCCCTGCGCCGCAAGCTGCTCGGATCCCTGGTGGCCGGGGCGCTCGCGGGGACGGTGGGTTCCGGCCCGGCGTTGCGCGGGGCGCTGGAGGCGGTCGTACGGGATCTGCCGGGGACCGTGGATCTGGCCGCTCTGGGTGATCGGGCGCTGCCCACGAAGGCGCTGACCCTGATGCGGCTGTCGCCCGGGACGCCCGGGGACCAGTGGGCGGAACTGCCCAATCCGCTGGTCGGTGAGGTGTTCTGACCCCCGTTCCGACCTCGTTTGAAGCCGGACACCTCTGATCAATAAGATCCGCCGATGATCACAAGAACACGGCTGGCGACCGGGGTTTGCGCCCTGCTCGCCGCGCTCGCGGCCGGGATGGCGTTCCCGGCCGGGGCGGTTGCCGATGAGACCAGCGCGATGGCGCCCAAGGTCGATCTCGTCCTCGACGTGAGCGGCTCGATGCGGGCCAGGGACATCGACGGCCAGTCCCGGATGGCCGCCGCGAAGCAGGCCTTCAACGAGGTGCTCGACGCGACTCCCGAGGAGGTCCAGCTCGGCATCCGCACACTCGGCGCCAACTACCCGGGCGACGACCGCAAGACGGGCTGCAAGGACACCGCGCAGCTCTACCCGGTCGGCCCACTGGACCGCACCGAGGCCAAGGCCGCGGTGGCGACCCTGGCGCCCACCGGCTGGACGCCGATCGGCCCCGCCCTGCTCAAGGCGGCCGACGACCTGGACGGCGGCGAGGGCTCCAAGCGCATCGTGCTGATCAGCGACGGCGAGGACACCTGCGCCCCGCTCGACCCGTGCGAGGTCGCCCGGGAGATCGCCGCCAAGGGCATCGGCCTGACCATCGACACGCTCGGACTGGTCCCGAACACCAAGCTGCGCCAGCAGCTCAGCTGCATCGCCGAGGCGACCGGCGGCACCTTCACCTCGGTCGAGCACACCGACGAACTCACCGACAAGGTCAACCAGTTGGTGGACCGGGCGGCCGACCCGGTGGTGACTCCGGTCGCGACGACCGGCGCGGACCAGTGTGCGAAGGCGCCCACGCTGAAGTCCGGCCTGTACACCGACCGCGAGGAGTTCGGGCAGCAGCGCTGGTACCGGGTGAACGTCGAGCCCGGCCAGGAGCTGCGTGCGTCCGTGAGCGTGTCGGCCGACCGTGCGGTGAACCCCTCCTACGGGGTGTTGCTGCGGGCGGTGACCGAGCGCGGCCGGGAGATCGTGCGCGGCGAGGCGGCGGGCAACGGCCGTACGGACGTCGTGTCGACCGGCGTGCGCTACCCGAAGGCCGAGGCGGACGACGACGAGGACACCGCGCCCGCCGAGGCCGTGTGCCTCCAGATCACCCACTCCTTCTCGGCGGGCTCCGGTGTGCAGACCACGCCCGGTCTGCCGCTGGAACTGACGATCGACGTCGTGGACGGTGCGTCGCAGTCGAGCGACGTGGCCTCCTTCGGTCTCGGGCGCGGCTGGTGGCTGCTCGGCGCGCTGATCCTCACCGGCTTCCTCGCCGGTCTCGTCTGGGGCTGGCTGTCGCGCTGGCGGCTCGCGGTCTGGAGGACCAACTGATGCGGATCACACGTGTGGTGAGCGGCGCCCTGCTGGCGCTGGGGCTGGCCGCGGGTCCCGCGGCGGCCGACTCCTCCCCGTCGCCGAGCGCGTCGGAGGAGGGCGGCGCGCCGACCCTGGCGGGTACGTCCTTCCGTACGGCGACGGAGGTCGAGCAGGGGCAGACGGCCACGGCGAGCGCCTCCACCGGCGACTACCTGTACTGGTCGTTCCCGGCGGACGCCGGCCGACGCCCCACCGTGAAGGCGACGGTGAAGCTGCCCGACACGCACGCCGCCGAGACCTGGCAGATCGACGTGTACGACGGTCTGCGGCGCCGCCAGGCCTGCCAGTACGGGGCCCAGACGCGCACCGCGGCGGCGAACACGGCCTCGGTGGAGCTGACCTGCGTCCTGCGCACGGTCCGCGCCTGGTCGGAGCAGTGGGCCGACGACCCGCTGCCGGGGACGTACTACATCCGGCTGACGGCTGTCGACGTGCCCACCTCCGACCTCGGTCTGCCGGTCGGCGCCGAGGTCCGGGTCGACTCCAAGGACATCGGCGGTTCGGCGGCGGTGGACGGCTCGCTGGCCCGGCCGCTGGTGCCGGGCGCCGGAGTCATCTCCCAGGGCGGTGAGGAGGAGTCCACCAAGGAGGCGCTGCTCGCGAGCCTCGAACCCAGCGACGGCTGGGCGTCCGGCTGGTGGTCCGACCGGTGGGTGTGGACGGCGATCGGCGGGGTGCTGGCCGCGCTCGCGGGGATCGGCGGTTACGCGCTGACCCGTGGCGCGGGACGGCCGGTGCGGGTGCCGCCGGGCGCCTGACGCCTCGTCAGTCCAGCGAGCGATGCCCGCCGTACGATCGCGTACGGCGGGCATCGCTCGCTCCACTCACACGTCGAGCAGCGCCTTGGCCAGGGTCCCGTCGCCGCTCACCTCGATACGACCGTCCCGGACGGCCTCCGCCACGCTCGACTCCCCCCGCGCGACCGCCTCGCACGTCCCGGAGTCCAGTACCAGCCGCGCGTCGGGCTCCGTCGGCGCGGCACCGTCGCCGTAGACCGGCCCGTCCTCGGCACCGAGGTGGAGATGGAAATCCCCCTCCACCAGCCGGACTTCGACGAGTCCCTCCCCGTCCAGCTGCCGCAGCAGCGGCAGCGCGAACCAGTGCGCGCGCACGGCGTCGGTGGGGCGCCGCTCCCCCAGCTCGGCCTCGCCCCACTCGACCAGCGCCTGCAACACGGGCAGCAACTGCCGTCCGCGCGAGGTGAGTTCGTAGACGAACGCCGCGCCGGGCGGCGGCAGCTTGCGCCGTGTGCTGATCCCGTCCCGCTCCATGTCCTTCAGCCGTGACGCCAGTACGTCCGTGCTGACGCCGGGCAGGTCGGCGTGCAGGTCGGTGTAGCGCCGCGGGCCGGCCAGCAACTCCCGGACGATCAGCAGGGTCCAGCGGTCGCCGACGACGTCGAGCGCGCGGGCGGCGGAACAGTACTGGTCGTAGCTTCGGCGAGGTGACATGCGACGCAGTCTAGACATGTTGTTGGACTTTCCAAGCTCGAACTTGGTAAAACCAAGCAACACACGAAACCGGAGGGGCGAGCGCGCATGGAGTTCCGGCAGTCGAACAAGCTCAGCGAGGTCTGCTACGAGATCCGCGGCCCGGTGATCGAGCACGCCGACGCACTGGAGAAGGCGGGCCACAGCGTGCTCCGCCTGAACACCGGCAACCCCGCGCTCTTCGGCTTCGAGGCGCCGGAGGAGATCCTCCAGGACATGATCCGGATGCTCCCCCAGGCACACGGCTACACCGACTCCCGCGGTGTCCTGTCCGCCCGCCGGGCCGTCGCCCAGCGCTACCAGACGCTCGGTCTGGAGGTCGGCGTCGACGACGTCTTCCTGGGCAACGGCGTGTCCGAGCTGGTCTCGATGGCCGTACAGGCACTGATCGAGGACGGCGACGAGATCCTCATCCCCGCCCCGGACTTCCCGCTGTGGACCGCGGTGACCACCCTCGCCGGCGGCAAGGCGGTGCACTACCTCTGCGACGAGCAGTCCGACTGGTACCCGGACCTGGACGACATGGCGTCGAAGATCACGGACCGCACCAAGGCCGTGGTCATCATCAACCCGAACAACCCCACCGGCGCGGTCTACCCCAAGGAGATCGTCGAGGGCATCCTCGACCTCGCCCGCCGGCACGGCCTGATGGTCTTCGCCGACGAGATCTACGACCAGATCCTCTACGACGACGCCGTGCACCACTCGGCCGCCGCCCTCGCCCCCGACCTGGTGGTGCTCACCTTCTGCGGCCTGTCGAAGACGTACCGGGTGGCGGGCTTCCGCTCCGGCTGGCTGGTGGTCACCGGTCCGAAGCAGCACGCGAAGAACTACCTGGAGGGCCTGACGATGCTGGCCTCCATGCGGCTGTGCGCCAACGCGCCCGCCCAGTACGCCATCCAGGCCGCGCTCGGCGGCCGGCAGTCGATCCGCGAGCTGACCACGCCCGGCGGACGCCTGCGCGAACAGCGCGACGTGGCCTGGCAGAAGCTCAACGAGATCCCCGGCGTGTCGTGTGTGAAGCCCAAGGGCGCGCTGTACGCGTTCCCGCGCATCGACCCCAAGGTGCACAAGATCCACGACGACGAGAAGTTCGTCCTCGACCTGCTCCTGCGGGAGAAGATCCAGGTGGTCCAGGGCACCGGCTTCAACTGGCCGAGCCCCGACCACTTCCGGATTCTGACCCTGCCGTACGCGGAGGACCTGGAGGCGGCGATCGGGCGGATCGGGCGGTTCCTGAGCGGATACCGGCAGGAGTGACCGCTCCGGTGGGTAGGACCCTTCCATGAGCACCCGCCCCCTGCTGCTCCTCGACGTGGACGGCCCCCTCAACCCGTTCCGCGCCCCGTTCCTGCGCCACCGCGGCTATGTCACCCGGCGGCTGCACCCCGCGAACTGGTCGGCCCGGCAGGCACCGGGGTCCCGGCGGCTGCGTCGCGGGCTGCGGGTGCGGCTGCATCCCGGGCACGGGGCGCGGCTGCTGGCACTGCCCTACGAGCTGGCGTGGGCCACCACCTGGCAGCACCAGGCCAACGAGATGATCGCGCCGGTGATCGGGCTGCCCGCCGATCTGCCGGTGATCGAGTGGCCCGCCCTCTTCGAGCGGGACCCCGAGGGGCTGTACTGGAAGACCCGGCACGTGGTCGCGTGGGCGGCGGGACGGCCGTTCGTCTGGGTCGACGACATGATCACCGGCCTCGACGTACGCCATGTGGCGGCCCACCACGAAGGCGCGGCGCTGCTGCTGCCGGTCGACGCGCGCAGGGGACTGCGGGAGCGTGACTTCGCGGAGTTGGAACGCTGGGCTCTTAGCCTGTGACACATGGCTGATCTCTTTCTCGTCCGGCACGGTGAGACCGAGTGGTCCCGGTCCGGACGGCACACGGGATGGACGGATGTTCCGCTCACCGAGCGCGGGCGGGAGGAGGCGCGGCGGCTGGTACCGCTGATCCGGTCGCATCGGATCGGGGCCGCGTTCGTCAGCCCGTCGCAGCGGGCACGGGAGACCGCCGAGCTGATCGGGCTGCACGACGTGCGGGTCGACACCGATCTGCGGGAGTGGGACTACGGCGGCTACGAGGGCATCACGACCGTCGAGATCCAGCACGAGCGGCCGGGGTGGTTCCTGTTCACGGACGGGGTGGCGCCGGGGCCGCCCGACCACCCCGGGGAGAGCCCGGAGCAGGTCGGGGAGCGCGCCGACCGGATGCTGGCCAAGGTGGACGCGGCCTTCGCCAACAACGAGGGCTGCGTGGTGCTCGTGGCCCACGGACACTTCCTGCGGGTGCTCACGGCCCGGCGCCTCGGCCTGCCGCCGGCCGACGGGGCACTGTTCCAACTGGCGACGGGAACGGTGTGCCGACTGGGCACCGAGCACGGCCGGCCGGTCATCGCCGGCTGGAATGTCAGACCCGGGTCGTAGCCTTCCCATGGGTCGTCCGTAGCGGGGCGTCCCGGAAGCAGTTCACCGGGGAGGAGTACGCCATGACACGCCCGCCGACCACCGCCCAGCGGCGTGTCATCGACGCCGCCGATCCCGACACCGGGCGGCTCAGGGGCACGGAGGCACAGCTCGCGGCGCTGGTGAAGCGTGGGCTCGCCTTCCGGCATCCGCGGCCGCCGCACGATCACTTTCTGACGCCCGCGGGGCATCGGATACGGGAGGGCGAGCCGACCGCAACCGCGGAGTCCGAGCCTACCGAGGCGGCTCGCGGTGTCTTCGCCGCGCGGATCGGCGGGGAGGAGCACCCCCCGAGGCCGGGGCCCGCGCGGCTGCGTGAGGTGCGTGGGGCCTGGCAGGGGATGCTGGAGCTGCGCCGGATGACCAACCCGGACGGGGCGACGGACCGGCCGTGCGGGTGGGAGCGCGCGCATCTCGTGCAGGCCGCCGCGCTCGCGCTGGAGGCCGCCGGGCACCCTCCGGCCGGGCCGGACTCCGAGGCGGGGTACCGGGTGCGGGCGACCCCGCAGCCCGACGCGGTCGCCGTGCGGGAGCCGGACGGGGAGCGGCTGCGGGCCTGCGCGGCCACACTGGAAGAGGCGGGCTGGCAGGTCGGCGAGTACACCGAGCCCCGTACCAGAGCGCGCTATCTGCTGGCGTCCCCGCGCCGGACCTGATGGGCGTGCCAAGATCGGTGCACAGCGCATCGAATGTCAGAAGGGGAAGAAGTGAGCGAGCCGTATTCCGTCCGGGTCACCGTCCGCGGCTATGAGACGGACGTGCAGGGGCACGTCAACCAGAGCGTGTACCTCAACTACGCGGAGCACGCCCGCTGGTCGTTGCTCCAGGCCGCGGGCATCGGCCAGCGGAACCTCATAGGCAAGGGCGTCGGCCCGGTCGCCCTGGAGACGACGATCCGCTACAAGCGGGAGCTCCTCGCCGGTGACGAGGTCGATGTGACGTGCGTCTTCGAGTGGTCGGACGGCAAGACCTTCCGTATCGAGCAGATCGTGCGCAAGGCGGACGGCACGGTGGCCGCCGAGCTCACGGCGGTCGGCGGTCTCCTGGACCTCGCGGAGCGCAAGCTGGTGGCCCGTCCCGACGAGATCTTCAAGGAGCTGGCGTCGGACCCGAGCCTGTTCGGGCTGTGAGTCACCCCGGTTCCGGTGCGTGCTCCTCGTCGTAGGCCGCACGCGAGTCGGCGATGTAGACCCTGTTGCGCTCGGCCCAGTCGGTCAGGCGTCGCAGGGTCTCGTACAACTCCCGCGCCACGGGCGTCAGTTCGTACTCCACCTTTGGCGGCACCGTCGGATGGACGGTCCGTGTGACCAGGCCGTCGCGCTCCAGATTGCGCAGGGTCAGCGTGAGCATCCGGCGGCTGATGCCCTCGATCCCGCGCTCCAGCTCGGTGAAGCGGATGGGTCCGTGAGCGGCCGCGACCAGGATCTGTACGCTCCATTTTCCGGAGACCCTGTCAAGAACCTCGCGGACCGGGCACGCCTCGGCGTTCACTGCCTGGACGGTAACACCGGTGTTCCTCGGGGACATCGGACTGCCTCCTTACGCCGCCCCTCCATGGTCACTCACGATGTACTCCGTTACAAGTCGTGCACCACGGAGCATCCGGAGGCAGGACCGCCATGACGGCCATCGTCGAGTCCCCGACGCCGGCACCACACCGAACCTACTCCCGCTGGGCGTCCCTCGTCGTGCTGTGCGCGGGGACACTGATGACGATCCTGGACGGCAACATCGTCACGGTCGCCATGCCCGCCGTCCAGAGCGACCTCGGCTTCTCGGGGCCGGGGCTGGCCTGGGTCGTCAACGCCTATCTGATCCCGTTCGGCGGGCTGCTGTTGCTGGCGGGCCGGCTCGGCGACCTCATCGGCCGCAAGCGGATGTTCACGGCGGGGCTCGCCGTGTTCACCGCGGCCTCCGTGCTGTGCGGGGTGGCGACCGGGCCTGGCATGCTGATCGCGGCGCGCGCCGTGCAGGGCGTGGGCGGGGCGATGACCTCGGCCGTGGTGCTCGGCATGCTGGTCGCGCTCTTCCCCGAGCCGCGCGAACAGGCCCGCGCCATCGCGGTGTTCAGCGCGGTCGGCGCGGCGGGCGGGGCGCTCGGCACGTTTCTCGGCGGGGCGCTGACCGAGGCCCTGAACTGGCACTGGATCTTCCTGATCAACCTGCCGATCGGGATCGTGTCCCTGCTCGCGGCCGTGCGGATCCTGCGACCGGACCGCGGCGCCGGCCTCGGCAGGGGCGCCGACTACCCGGGCGCGGCGCTGGTCACCGGCGCCCTCATGCTCACGGTGTACGTCATCGTCGGCGCCGGCGAGCGCGAACTCACCGCCACCCTGCTGCTCGCCGCCCTCGTGCCGGCCCTGTTCGCGGCGTTCACGCTCCGCCAGGCACGGGCGGCACGTCCCCTGCTGCGGCTGCGCCTGTTCAACTCCCGGCTGTTGAGCGGTGCGAACGCCGTGCAGATCCTGATGATCGCGACGATGTACGGCTTCCAGTTCATCGGCGCCCTCTATCTGCAACGCGTCCTCGGCTACGGCGAGTTGCTGACCGGCACGGCGTTCCTGCCGGCGCCGATCGCCATCGGCGTGCTGATGCTGGGCCTGTCGGCCCGTACCGTCGGCCGGTTCGGCGCGTACCGGGTGCTGCTGGCCGGGCTGGTGCTCATCGTCGCCGGCATGGCACTGCTCAGCCGCGCCCCCGTCGACGGCTCCTACGTCACGGACGTGCTCCCGCCCCTGCTCCTGCTCGCCACCGGTTTCGCCGCCGCGATGCCCGCCCTGACCGGGCTAGCGATGTCGGGAGCCCGCGAGGAGGACGCGGGGCTCGCGTCCGGCCTCTTCAACACCACGCAGGTGGTGGGCGGTTCGCTCGGCCTGGCGGTGCTGTCGGTGGCCTGCGCGAGCGCGGTACGGAACTGACAGCCGCCACAGCTGCTGGTTATCAACTTGCTTTCCAGGTAGGGGCGTTGATCGGGGTGGGCGCGCTGATACTGGCGGCGGTCGTGCTGCGATCGCGGCAGAACTGAGCACAACCATTCGGATACCCCGTGGGTCACATCATGCAGGAGAAACCAACTCCTATGATCACCAGGGGGAAATATGCGATTCACCCGTTCTGTACTGTCCGGCGCCGCGGTGGCGGCCCTGATGGTGGGGAGCACGGCCGCCCTGGCCGCGCCCGCCTCCGCGGCGCCCAACACCACCCCGCAGAAGGTCTGCGGAAGCGCCTACAAGACCGTGAACTCGGCGCCCGTCGGCTCGCTGGGCACCGTCTACCTGACGTACAACGCGTCCAACGGCGAGAACTGCGTCGTGACCATCCGCAAGAACCCGGGCGCCGCCCAGGACATGTCCGCGTGGATCTACGTCCCCGACACCGACGAGTACCACGAGGACAACGGCAGCTTCACGTCGTACGCGGGACCGACGTACGTCACCGGCAAGGGCCACTGCGTCGACTGGGGTGGGCACATCAAGAACGTGTACGTGCAGGTGACCGGCTCCAACTGCGGTTCCCTCAAGGAGAACCGGGTGACCTTCACCCGCTGATCCTGCCCCACGGGAACACCGTGCGCCCCGGCGGGTATGCCGGGGCGCACGGCCGCGACGAGCGTGCCGTCGAGCAGACAGCGTTGTTCGCCGACCTCAAGGCGTCGCCGGCGTCCGGGTCGCCCCGGTGATCTCCTCCCCTGCCTCCATCGGGTGGGTCACGTCCTGGGCGTCCCTGCTGGTGCCCAGGTGGTTGAAGACGAGGTTGAGGGCCACCGCCGCCACGCAGCCCGTGGAGATGCCGGAGTCGAGGACGATGCGTGCCGTCTCCGGGAAGGCGTGGTAGAAGTCCGGCGCCGTGATCGGGATGATGCCGACGGCCAGCGAGACGGCGACGATCAGGATGTTGTTGTCCTTCTCCAGGCCGGCCCGGACGAGGGTCTGGATGCCGCTCGCGGCCACCGAACCGAAGAGGACGACGCCCGCGCCGCCCAGTACCGGGCGCGGTACGACCGCGATCAGTGAAGCGGCCATCGGGCACAGGCCCATCAGCACCAGGAAGCCACCGCCCACGGCGACGACGTACCGGCTGCGGATCTTCGTCATCGCGACCAGGCCGATGTTCTGGGCGAAGGCGCTGCACATGAAGCCGTTGAAGAGCGGGCTGATCGCCGAGCCGAGGGTGTCGGCGCGCAGACCGGCCGCGATGGTCTTCTCGTCGGCCGGGCGCTCGACGATCTCACCGAGCGCCAGCATGTCGGCCGTCGACTCGGTCATCGACACCACCATCACGACGCACAGCGAGATGATCGCGGCGAGCTGGAACTGGGGTGCGCCGAAGTGGAACGGCGTCGGGAAGCCGATGACGTCCGCGTCCGCGACCGGGCCGAAGTCCGTGACGCCGAACGGGATCGCGATCAGCGTGCCGATCACCAGGCCCAGCAGCACCGCGATCTGTTTCACGAAGCCCCGGGTGAAGCGGCGCAGCAGCAGGACGATCAGCAGGGTCACCGCGGCCAGGCCCAGGTTCGTCGCCGAACCGAAGTCGTCCGCCGCGGGGTTGGGACCCTGCGCCCAGCCGAAGGCGACCGGGAGAAGGGATATGCCGATCAGCGTGATGACCGTACCGGTCACCACCGGCGGGAAGAAGCGGACCGCCTTGCTGAAGAAGGGGGCGGCCAGGAAGCCGAGGAGGCCGGCGACGATGACCGCGCCGAAGATGATCGGCAGGGCGTCGGACTTGTCCTCGGTGGAGGCGACGACCGCGGTCATGGGGGCGACGCCGGCGAAGGTGACGCCGTTGACGAACGGCAGCCGGGCGCCGATCTTCCAGATGCCGAGCGTCTGGAGGAAGGTGGCGAGGCCCGCGGTGAACAGGCAGGCGCCGGTGAGGAAGGTCAGGTCGGTGGCGGAGAGGCCGATGGCCGCGCCGACGATCAGGGGTGGGGCGACGACTCCCGCATACATGGCGGCCACGTGTTGCAGACCGGTGGTCGCCATTTTCAGGGCGGGGAGTTTCTCGTCGACTGGGTGAGCGGTTTGGGCGGACACTGCGGCTCTCCTCCGGGCGGTTACACGTCGGCTCTGACGTGGGTTTCAGGGAGGTGGTGCAAGTGGTCGTGCGGGACCGGGACGGGCCCGTTCCGGGGGAAACGGAGACCGTTCCGGGGCGCACGCGTTCACGCACGCGCCCCGGAGACGGCCGCCATGGACCCCGCTCGGGTCCACGGCCACCGGTCGGGAGCCGTCCCTCCCGACCGGAGATCTTCAACTGGTCAGCCCTGCGCGGCGATCCTCGCCAGGCGCTGGGCCTCCAGCCGCGTCGAGCGGGCGATGGCGTCCTCGTCGGCCGTCAGCAGCCGCCCGTCCTCGACGATCTGCCGGCCGTTCACGAACGACGCGGTGACAGGGGCCGCCGCGCCGAAGACCAGGGCGGTCACCGGGTCGGCGATGGAGGCGTGCGCGAGCGTGTCCAGCTTCCAGAGCACGAGGTCGGCGAGCTTGCCCGGCTCCAGCGAGCCGATCTCGGTGGCGCGGCCGAGGACCTGGGCACCGCCGTAGGTGCCGAGCCGCAGCGCCTGCCGGGCGTTCAGGGCGGCCTCGCGGTGGGCGCCGAGCCGGTTGATCAGCAGGGCGTTGCGCAGTTCGGTGTGCAGCTCGCCGGACTCGTTGGACGCGGTGCCGTCGACGCCGAGGCCGACCGGGACGCCGGCCGCCAGCATGTCGGGGACGCGGGCGATACCGGCCGCGAGGCGGGCGTTGGAGGAGGGGCAGTGGGCGACACCGGTCTTCGTACGGGCGAAGGCGGCGATGTCGGAGTCGTTCATGTGGACGCAGTGCGCCATCCACACGTCCTCACCGAGCCAGCCGGTGGACTCGAAGTAGTCGGTCGGGCCCATGCCGAACAGCTCGTGGCAGAACTTCTCCTCCTCCACGGTCTCCGAGCCGTGGGTGTGCATGCGCACGCCGAGCCGGCGGGCGAGTTCGGCACCCTGCTTGAGCAGTTCGGTGGAGATGGAGAAGGGGGAGCAGGGGGCGACCGCGACCTGGGTCATGGCGTCGAAGGAGGAGTCGTGGTGCTGCTTGACGGTCTCCTCGGTCGCGGCCAGCGCGCCTTCGAGGGTCTCCACGGCGAAGTCCGGCGGCAGCCCGCCGTCCTTCTCGCTGCGGTCCATCGAGCCGCGGGCCAGGGTGAAGCGGACGCCCATGTCGCGGGCGGCGCCGATGATGGCGCCGGACAGGTCGCCGGAGCCCTGCGGGTAGACGTAGTGGTGGTCCATCGCGGTGGTGACACCGCCGCGGGCCATCATCGCCAGCGAGCCCTGCGCGGCCGAGCGCACCATCTCCTCGTCGATGCGCGCCCAGGTCGGGTAGAGGGCGACGAGCCAGTTGAAGAGGTTGTGGTCGGTGGCCAGGCCGCGGGTGATCCACTGGTAGAAGTGGTGATGGGTGTTGATCAGGCCGGGGGTCACGAGATGCCCGGTGGCATCGACACGGCGGACCACGTTGTCCAGGCCCTCGGGGGCGCTGCCCGCGCCGAGCGACTCGATGCGGTTGTCCGCGATGACGAGGTGGCCGGTCGCGTACTCGGTGTCGTTCGCGTCCACGGTCGCGATCGAACAGTTCTCGATGACGATGCGCTGGGCTGCTGCCATGGTTCGTCCTTTGCGCTGATGTGGAGAGGGCACGGCAGGACCCCGGGAGTTTTGAGTGCCGTGTCCGGGGAGGGGGGTTCCCCGGACACGGGTGCCGAAAAGAGAAGGATCAGAGGTTGGTGAGGTCCACGGGGATCTTCGCCTCGCAGCCGTCCCGCAGGATGGTCGCCTCGATCAGGCCGTAGGGGCGGTCGGCGGCGTAGTACACCTCGTTGTCGTTCTTCAGCCCGAACGGCTCCAGGTCCACCAGGAAGTGGTGCTTGTTCGGGAGGGAGAAGCGGACCTCGTCGATCTCGCTGCGGTTGTTGATGATGCGCGAGCCCATCTGGTACAGCGTCTGCTGCAAGGACAGCGAGTAGGTCTCGGCGAAGGCGTGCAGCATGTGCTTCTTGGTCTGCTCGTAGGACTTCTCCCAGTTCGGCATCCGCTGCTCGTCGTCGGTCCAGTTGAACCGCCAGCGGCCGGCGACCTGGGTCGCCAGGATGCGGTCGTACGCCTCCTGGAGGGTCGTGTACTTGTCCTTGACGTAGCCCCAGAACTCGGAGTTGGTCGAGTTCATCACGACGAGGTCCTTGAGGCCGGAGATGACCTCCCACTTCTCGCCGTCGTAGGTGATCTGGGTGAGCCGCGTCTCCTGGCCCTGGCGGACGAAGGAGTGCTTGACCTCGTCGGCGCCGATGAACTGCGAGTTGGCGTCGGAGGCCTCGATCCGCTGCCAGGCGTACTCCTCGATCCGGATCCGGGCCTGCTGGATCGGCTCCTGCGAGGTCACGAAGTGCCGGGCGAGGTGGATGCCGAACTGCTCGGCGGACTCGATGCCGTACTCCTTGGCGAACGCGTACACCGTGTTCTTGGTGGTGTCGGTCGGCAGGACGTTGGCGTTGGAGCCGGAGTAGTGGACCTCGTCCATGTCGCCGGAGAGGGCGACGGAGACGTTCAGGTCCTTGATGTGATGGGTGGCGCCGTCCCGCGTGATCTTTACGACTCGGTTCTCGGCCTTGCCGTACTGGTTCTGTCCCAGGATCGTGGGCATGTGTCTGCTAGCTCCCTCGGTATACGGAGTAGCCGAACGGGTTGAGCAGCAGCGGTACGTGGTAGTGCTCGCCCGGCATGACGGCGAACGTGATCGCCACCTCCGGGAAGAACACACCAGGTCCGCTGTCCCGATTCGCGGGGGCGTCCTGCTGCGCATCGGCTTGCTTGTTCTCGAAATACGGCTCGACGGCGAAGTCGAGCCGTACGTGTGTGGTCCCCTCCGGCAGCGCGGGGAGGTCCTTGCACCGCCCGTCCGCGTCGGTCGCGGAGCCGCCGAGCGCCTGCCAGTCCGCCTCCCGGCCGCTGCGGGCCGTGAGCCGGACGACGACGCCCTCGGCGGGGCGGCCGATGCTGGTGTCCAGGATGTGGGTGGACACGGAGGCCGTGGTGCTGGTGCTCATGCTGCTGTCAGTCCTCTTCGACGATGCGGGCGAGCCGAATACGGTTGATCTTGCCCAGCTCGGTGCGGACGATCTCCCGCTCCTGCTCCGGCGAGTTGCCGATCCGCTGCTCGAGCGCGTCGCGCATCTGCTCGCCGGTGCGGCCGGTGGCGCAGATCAGGAAGACATGGCCGAACCGGTCCTGGTAGGCCAGGTTGAGTTCGAGCATCTCCGCCTTGAGCTCCTCGGAGGCGCCGGCCATGCCGCGCTGCTCCCGGGCCGAGGTCGGGTCGCCCGGCTTGGGGCGGCCGATCGGCGGGTGCCCGGCCATGGCCTCGGCCAGGTCCTCGGCGGTCAGCTCGGCCATGGCGGCGTCGCTGGCGGTGTAGAGGGCCTCGACGGAGGTGTGGGGGCGGCCGGCGAGCAGCCGCTTCACCCAGGCGGTGGAGGCGCACGCCTCGTGCAGGGCGGCGTGCGCCGCGTGCTCCTCCAGGGCGTTGAACCGGGCCAGGCCCGGGGGCGTGGAATTCGACGTCACGGGAGCCTCCGTGGCCGCGAAGGGCCTTCGTACTGAACGGGCGTGCCGATAGCTAACGCCCTACCACGACGAGACGTCAACACTTTGTTGAAAATTCGCGGTACCGAAACCGGGCGGGGCGTCACCGGAGCCTCTTCTCCCCGTTCAGCCCCTCCCGGACACCCGTGTCCCCGTTCGTGCCGCCTCAGGCACCCTTCTCGCGGTTGAGGTAGTTGTAGACCGTGAAGCGGCTGACGCCGAGCGCGCCGGCCACGGTCTCGACGCCGTGCCGGACGGAGAAGGCGCCGCGCGCCTCCAGTATCCGTACGACCTCCTGCTTGTCCTTGCGGTCCAGGTCGGCCAGCGGCCTGCCCTTCCTGCGCTCCATGGCGGCCAGGATGTGATCCAGGGAGTCGGCCAGCTGGGGCAGGCGCACGGCGAGGACGTCGGCACCCTCCCAGGAGAGCACGACATCCTCGGGGCCGGCCTCGTCCGGCGGGAGTATCTCGCCGCCCATGGCGTCGACCAGCGGCTTCACGGCCGCGATGAAGGGCTCTTCCCCGCTGCCGGTCACTCCCCGCCCTCCCCGACCACGTTGACCTGGAGCGAGATCCGGGTGGCGCCGGCCTCCAGGCTCTTGCGCAGCAGGGCGTCCACGGCGGTGAGCACGGCGTCGGCCCCGCCCTCCGCCGTGTTGCCGAACGGCCCGACGTCCACCGCGTCGAGCTCGGCGGCCTCGACGACCTCACGGGCGACCACCGCGTGCGCGGGCGCCTCATCCAGGTCGAAAGGTTCGGTCGTGAACTCCACTCTCAATCGCACGCGCACAACCTAACGCGCGCGCGAATGTTCGGGCAGCCCCTCGACCATCGGCACGAGCCCCCTTGACAAGCCACGACAGACGACGGCAATCTTCCAGTACGCAGAAACTAACTTCCGCTATATGGAATCTCGACAAACGGAAGGGAGCGCCGGCGACATGGGATTCGCAGAGCAGCGCTTCAACGTCAACCTGTCGATCCTCTTCACGGAACTCCCGCTTCTGGAGCGCCCCGCGGCCGCCGCCGCGGCCGGCTTCACCGCGGTCGAGCTGTGGTGGCCCTGGATCGACTCCCCCACCCCCGAGCAGTCCGAGCTCGACGCCCTGAAGCAGGCGATCGAGGACGCGGGCGTCCAGCTCACCGGCCTGAACTTCTACGCCGGTCAGCTGCCCGGCCCCGACCGCGGCGCCCTGTCGGTCCCGGGCGAGGAGTCGGAGCGGTTCCGCGCCAACATCGACGTGGCGGCGGACTTCGCGGCCTCCCTGGGCTGCACGGCGCTCAACGCGCTGTACGGCAACCGGGTCGAGGGCGTGGACCCGGCCGAGCAGGACGCGCTCGCGCTGGAGAACCTGGTCCTCGCGGCCCGCGCGGCCGACCGGATCGGCGCGATCCTGCTGATCGAGGCCCTGAACGAGCCCGAGTCGCCGCGGTACCCGCTGGTGTCGGCGCCGGCCGCGGTCGGCATCGTCGACAAGGTCAACGAGGCGACCGGACTGGGCAACGCCCGCTTCCTCATGGACCTTTACCACCTGTCCATGAATGGCGAGGACCTGCCGGCGGTGATCGAGCAGTACACCGCGAAGACCGGTCACGTGCAGATCGCCGACAACCCGGGCCGTGGCGCTCCGGGCACGGGGACGCTGCCGCTGGAGGAGCTGCTCGACCAGCTGACGAAGGCCGGTTACGAGGGCTGGGTCGGCCTGGAGTACAAGCCGGGCGACCGGCCCAGCACCGAGGCCTTCGGCTGGCTGCCGGCGGAGCACCGCGCCGCCCGCTGACGGCGCTCCACCCCCGGACCCCCGCTTCGCCCCCGAACGGGCCCGGTCCTCGAACGCCGGACGGGCCACTCGCCCCTGACCCGGCGCCCATACGCAGACGCACCACAGCAGTTCAGAGAGGCACCCCCATCATGAGCAACCTCCCCAAGATCGCCTGGATCGGCCTCGGCATCATGGGCTCCCCCATGTCCGAGAACCTGATCAAGGCGGGTTACCAGGTCACCGGCTTCACCCTGGAGCAGGACAAGCTCGACCGGCTGGCCGCGGCCGGTGGCACGGCCGCCGGTTCGATCGCCGAGGCCGTTCGGGACGCCGACGTCGTCATCACGATGGTGCCGGCCTCCCCCCAGGTCGAGGCCATCGCCTACGGCCCGGACGGCATCCTGGAGAACGCGAGGTCCGGCGCCCTGCTGATCGACATGTCCTCGATCACCCCGCAGACCTCGGTCGACCTGGCGAAGGCGGCCAAGGACAAGGGCATCCGCGTCCTGGACGCCCCGGTGTCCGGCGGCGAGGCCGGCGCCATCGAGGCGGTGCTGTCCATCATGGTCGGCGGTGAGCAGGCCGACTTCGACGAGGCCGAGCCGCTCCTCGAGGCGCTCGGCAAGACCATCGTGCTGTGCGGTCCGCACGGCTCTGGCCAGACCGTGAAGGCGGCCAACCAGCTGATCGTCGCCGTGAACATCCAGGCGTGCGCCGAGGCCGTGGTCTTCCTGGAGAAGTCCGGCGTGGACCTCCAGGCGGCCCTGGACGTCCTCAACGGCGGCCTGGCGGGCTCGACCGTGCTGACGCGGAAGAAGGACAACTTCCTGAACCGCGACTTCAAGCCGGGCTTCCGTATCGACCTGCACCACAAGGACATGGGCATCGTCACGGACGCGGCCCGCAACGTCGGCGCGGCGCTGCCGGTCGGCGCCGTGGTCGCGCAGCTGGTCGCGTCCCTGCGGACGCAGGGCGACGGCGGCCTGGACCACTCGGCCCTGCTGCGGGCCGTGGAGCGCCTCTCCGGCGCCCAGGTCTGACCCACGAGACTTCCGGGCGGCGCCTCGCTGACATCTGTCCTGTCGCGCCCAGGCGGGGCGTCGCCCGGAATCGACTTCAACAAACTGTTGACGCTCAGATTCCCTCACTTCTAGGCTCCACCAAGCGGAAAGAGTTTTCCGCTGCCACCAGCACGGAAGTGCCACCGCACGGAAGGTCCCCGATGTCGAAGCGCGTGCTCACCACCGAGTCCGGCGCCCCAGTCGCCGACAACCAGAACTCAGCCTCCGCCGGCGTCGGCGGCCCGCTCCTCCTCCAGGACCAGCACCTCCTGGAGAAGCTCGCCCGCTTCAACCGCGAGCGCATCCCGGAGCGCGTGGTGCACGCCCGTGGCAGCGGCGCGTACGGCCACTTCGAGGTGACCGACGACGTCACCGGCTTCACGCACGCCGACTTCCTGAGCGAGGTGGGCAGGCGGACCGAGGTGTTCCTGCGCTTCTCGACCGTGGCCGACAGCCTCGGTGGCGCGGACGCCGTCCGCGACCCGCGCGGCTTCGCGGTCAAGTTCTATACGGCGGAGGGCAATTACGACCTCGTCGGCAACAACACCCCGGTGTTCTTCATCAAGGACCCGATCAAGTTCCCCGACTTCATCCACTCGCAGAAGCGCGACCCGTTCACCGGCCGCCAGGAGCCGGACAACGTCTGGGACTTCTGGGCGCACGCCCCCGAGGCCACGCACCAGGTGACCTGGCTGATGGGCGACCGGGGCATCCCGGCGTCGTACCGCCACATGAACGGCTACGGCTCGCACACCTACCAGTGGACGAACGCCGACGGCGAGGCCTTCTTCGTCAAGTACCACTTCAAGACGAACCAGGGTGTCCGCTCCCTGTCGTCGGAGCAGGCCGCCGAGCTCGCGGGCAAGGACCCGGGCTCGCACCAGACGGACCTGCTCCAGGCCATCGAGCGGGGCGTGCACCCGTCGTGGACCCTCTATGTGCAGCTGATGCCGGCGGCCGAGGCGGCCGACTACCGCTTCAACCCGTTCGACCTCACCAAGGTCTGGCCGCACCAGGACTACCCGCTGCGCCGGGTGGGCCGGCTGGTGCTGGACCGCAACCCGGACAACGTCTTCGCCGAGGTCGAGCAGGCCGCGTTCTCGCCGAACAACTTCGTGCCGGGCATCGGTCCCTCCCCCGACAAGATGCTCCAGGGCCGGCTGTTCGCCTACGCGGACGCCCACCGCTACCGCCTGGGCGTCAACCACACCCTGCTGGCCGTGAACGCCCCGAGGGCCACGACGGCGCAGAACTACGGCCGTGACGGCTTCATGGCGACCAACTCCCAGGGCCGCGGGGCGAAGAACTACGAGCCGAACTCCTACGACGGCCCCGCCGAGACCGGCCGCCCGCTGTCGGCCCCGCTGGCCGTGACCGGCCACACCGGCACCCACGAGGCGCCGCTGCACACCAAGGACGACGACTTCTTCCAGGCCGGCGAGCTGTTCCGGCTGATGTCGGCCGAGGAGAGGTCCCGTCTGGTCGCCAACATCGCCGGCGGCCTCTCCCAGGTCTCCCGCGACGACGTGATCGAGAAGAACCTGGCCCACTTCCACGCCGCCGACCCGGAGTACGGCAAGCGCGTGGAGGAGGCGGTCCGCGCCCTGCGCGAGGACTGAACCACCAAGCTGCGTACGGCTCCTGACGGGAGGTCATGAGCCGTACGCATCGCCCGCGCCCGTCGCCGGCCGACCCGGATGAGGGGTGGTCGTCCGGCAGGGGCGCGGGCAACGAGGACCGCGGCGGCGTGCGAGCCAGTGCGGTGGTGAAGGTTCCGGCCTCCTTCTTCGACCAGAGGGAAGGAGCCCCCGGTTCCATCGCTCCCGCCGCGGTCCCGAGCCCCCAGACCCCGTCCGGCGGCGCGAATGTCCTGTCGCGCCCAGCCTCGCACCGTCGGACGGCCACAACCGCATACCTCACCGGCCGGAGAGCGCCGGGTACGGACGGTCCCGTACCCGGCGCTCTTCGGCGTCCGGGGTGCGCGCGGGGCCCTTTCGCAGGAGTCTGAAGGCATGGCAGCACAACCAACGGAGCATCCGCACGTCGTGGTGCACGCCCCGGCCCTGGACGGGTCCCGGCGGGTCACCGAGGGCGACGCGACCCTGGGGATCGCCACCCATGTGGACGACGTCGGCGAGATCCTGCGGCTCGCCGACCTGTACGTCACCGACGTGGCGGACAGCGACTTCATCGACTGGCAGGGCGGCGGCCCCGACGACTGGCCGGGGCTGTCGGAGCACCACGAGGAGTAGAGGGAGCGAAGGAGCTGAGGAGCTGAGGAGCTGAGGGGCTGAGGGCAGGAGCGCAAACAGAACGGGGCGGCCCATCCCTTGGATGGACCGCCCCGTCGGCTACTGCGGGTGTGTCAGACCTTGAGCGTCTTGATCGACGTCGGCGCGTGACCCGGCTCCGTGGCGAGCTCCTCGAACTCGACGACGTTGCTGATGTCGTTGGTCGTCGACATGGCGATGTTGGTGACGCGCTCCAGGATGGCCTCGACGACCACCGGGACCTGGAATTCGGCGGCGAGCTTCTTCGCCTGCTCCAGGGCGGCGCCGAGCTCCGCCGGGTCGGTCACCCGGATCGCCTTGCAGCCGAGGCCCTCGGCAACCTTGACGTGGTCGACGCCGTAGACGCCCAGCTCGGGCGAGTTGATGTTCTCGAACTCCAGGTTGACCTGGAAGTCGATCTCGAACGCCCGCTGCGCCTGGCGGATCAGGCCCAGGTAGGAGTTGTTGACCAGGACATGGACGTACGGGATCTTGTGCTGCGCACCGACCGCCAGCTCCTCGATCATGAACTGGAAGTCGTAGTCGCCGGACAGGGCGACGACCTGCGCCTCCGGGTCGGCCTTCGCCACGCCCAGCGCCGCCGGGACGGTCCAGCCGAGCGGGCCCGCCTGGCCGCAGTTGATCCAGTGCCGCGGCTTGAAGACGTGCAGCATCTGGGCGCCGGCGATCTGCGAGAGGCCGATGGTGGACACGTACCGCGTCTCCGGGCCGAAGGCCTTGTTCATCTCCTCGTAGACGCGCTGCGGCTTGATCGGGATGTCGTCGAAGTGCGTACGGCGCTGGAGCGTCGCCTTCTTCTCCTGCGCGGACGCGGCCCACGCGGAGCGGTCGGGCAGCTTGCCGGCCGCCTTCAACTCCCGTGCCACCTCGACGAACAGCTCCAGGGCGGCCTTGGCGTCGGACGCGATGCCGTAGTCCGGGGCGAAGATCTTGCCGATCTGGGTGGGCTCGATGTCGACGTGGACGAACTTCCGGCCGGCCGTGTAGACGTCCAGCTTGCCGGTGTGGCGGTTGGCCCAGCGGTTGCCGATGCCCAGGACGAAGTCGGACTCCAGGAAGGTCGCGTTGCCGTAGCGGTGCGAGGTCTGAAGGCCCACCATGCCGGCGTTCAGCTCGTGGTCGTCGGGGACGATGCCCCAGCCCATCAGGGTCGGGACGACCGGGGTGCCGGTCAGCTCGGCGAACTCGACGAGGAGTTCGGCGGCGTCGGCGTTGATGACACCGCCGCCCGCGACGATCAGCGGCCGCTCGGACGCGTTCAGCATCCCGATCGCCTTCTCGACCTGGGCGCGGGTCGCGGCCGGCTTGTAGGTCGGCAGCGGCTCGTACGTCTCCGGATCGAACTCGATCTCGGTGAGCTGGACGTCGATCGGCAGGTCGATCAGGACCGGGCCGGGACGGCCGGAGCGCATCAGGTGGAACGCCTGCTGGAAGACGCCGGGGACCTGCGCGGCCTCCAGGACGGTCACGGCCATCTTCGTGACCGGCTTGGCGATCGAGGCGATGTCGACGGCCTGGAAGTCCTCTTTGTGGATCACGGCGGTCGGTGCCTGGCCGGTGATGCACAGGATCGGGATGGAGTCGCCGATCGCGGAGTACAGGCCGGTGATCATGTCGGTGCCGGCGGGGCCGGACGTGCCGATGCAGACACCGATGTTGCCGGCGTGCGTGCGGGTGTAGCCCTCCGCCATGTGCGAGGCGCCCTCCACGTGGCGGGCGAGGGTGTGGTTGATGCCCCCCGAGGCCTTCAGCGCCGCGTAGAAGGGGTTGATCGCCGCACCCGGCACACCGAACGCGTTGCTGACGCCCTCGCGCTTGAGGATCTCGACTGCCGCTCGGGCAGCGGTCATACGAGCCATTGAGTACTCCTGCTTCGGCTGTCGGATTCGCACTCCCGTCGCGCCCCGCGGTGAGCTCTTCCGTATTGTGGAAATGTATTTCTGCTATCTGGAAGTAATGTAGGAGGGTGCGCGAATGCCGTCAAGAGAGGGACAAGCCAGGGCCTCTTGGAGGACGATGAGGGCCATGTCCGAGAGCGTGTCCTTGCGCTGCCCGGCCTGCCGTCGCGAGCACGTCTATACGGCGCCCGTGTATCCCTGCGGCTGCGGTGCGCCGGTGGCGCCGCCGCTCGATCCGCACGGCTCCGCGACGGCCGTCACCCATCGCGCCTGGGACGACGAGTGGGTCGAGGTGCGCTGTACGTCCTGCGGCCACGAGGGCGAGTGGCCCCGCCCGGAGCTGGGCTGCCCCTGCGGGACGCTGCTGCTCGTACCGGTGGCGGGGACGGCACCGGACGCGGTGGAGCCGCCTCCGGCTCCCCCGGCGCGCCGCGCCTTCCAGCCCGTCACGATCCGCACCGCCCATGACGCGGTGACGGCGGCCGCCGTGTACCTGCGCTGGCTGGGCTACCGGGACATCCGCCGCACCGGCAGGCGCCCCACGAACGGCGTCGCCCTCTGCGCGGACGGCCTGCTCGCCCAGGTCGACCCGACCGTGGCGCCGGCCTCCCTGCGGGACGTCGAGTGCCTGTGGCTGACCGCCATGACGGAATCCGTCCCCTGCGCCTACTTCTCCCTCTCCGGCTACTCCCCCGAGGCCCGCACCCGCGCCGACACGCTCGGCATCCCCTTGTTCGTCCTCGACCTCACGGGCACGCCCCAGCCGGTCAACAGCCTCGCGGACGACCTGGACGCGGAGGGCGCCGGCCGGTGACACGCCCGCGCCGCCGTTACCGTCCCCTGCCTGTGCCTCACCTCGCGCACCCGCGCCGGCACCCCCCGCACAGGTAATCCGCTCGCGCTTCCCCCACCCCCCGACGGACACTCGGCACATGCGCATCCGCCCGCCGGCGCCCGCCGAGCTCCCGGCCCTCCAGGACATCGAGCGTGCCGCGGGCGTCGTCTTTCGCGGACTCGGCATGGCGGCCGTCGCCGACGACGAGCCGCCCGCCCTGGACGTCCTGGAGCGCTACCGGCGAGCGGGCCACGCCTGGATCGCCTGCGACGACGAGGACCGCCCGGTCGGCTATCTGATCTGCGCACCCGTCGACGCCGCCCTGCACATCGAGCAGGTCTCGGTCCACCCGGCCGCGGCCCGCCGGGGCGTAGGCCGGGCCCTGCTCACCCACGCCGCCGATCGTGCGCGGGAGGAAGGGCTGTCCGGTCTGACGCTCACCACCTTCGCCGAGGTCCCGTGGAACGCGCCGTACTACGAACGCCTCGGCTTCCGCATCCTGGACGAGGCCGAACTCACCCCGGGGCTGCGGAAGATCCGTGCCCATGAGGCGGAACTCGGCCTCGACCGATGGCCGCGGGTGTGCATGCGGCGGAGCTAACCCGCGGCGAACCTCTCCCGCAGCTCCACCTTCCGCACCTTCCCCGACACCGTCATCGGGAAGGAGTCGAGGATCCTCAGCCCGCTCGGGATCTTGTAGTGCGCGAGCCGTCCCTCGCAGAAGGACCGCAGTTCCTCCAGGGTCGGCGGGGCATCCGCGTCGCGCGGGATGACGCAGGCCAGCACCTCCTCGCCGTACCGCTCGTGCGGCACCCCGACGACCTGGACGTCCGCGATCCCCGGGTGGGCGTAGAGGAACTCCTCGATCTCGCGCGGGTAGATGTTCTCGCCACCCCGGATGATCATGTCCTTGATGCGGCCTACGATCTCCACATAGCCGTCCTCGCGCATCGTCGCGAGGTCACCGGTGTGCATCCAGCGGCCCGCGTCGACGGCCTCGGCGGTCTTCTCGGGCTCGTTCCAGTAGCCGAGCATCACGCTGTAGCCCCGGGTGCACAGCTCACCCGCCGTGCCGCGCGGCCGGGTCACGCCCGTCGCCGGGTCGACGATCTTCACCTCGATGTGCGGCAGCACCTGGCCGACCGTGCCGGTGCGGTGCTCCAGGTCGTCGTCCATCCGGGTCTGGAGCGATACCGGGGACGTCTCCGTCATGCCGTAGCAGATGGCGACCTCCGCCATGTGCATCTCGGCGACCACCCGCTTCATCACCTCGACCGGGCAGGGCGAGCCCGCCATGATCCCGGTGCGCAGGGAGGAGAGGTCGTACGACGCGAAGTCGGGGAGGTTCAGCTCGGCGATGAACATGGTCGGCACGCCGTAGAGCGAGGTGCAGCGCTCCTGCTGCACGGCCTCCAGCGTGGCCTTCGGGTCGAAGGAGGGCGCCGGGATGACCATGCAGGCTCCGTGGGACGTGGCGGCCAGATTGCCCATCACCATTCCGAAGCAGTGGTAGAAGGGCACCGGGATGCAGATCCGGTCCTGCTCGTCGTACGCGATCAACTCGCCGACGAAGTACCCGTTGTTGAGGATGTTGTGGTGGGAGAGGGTGGCCCCCTTCGGGAAGCCCGTGGTGCCCGAGGTGTACTGGATGTTGATGGGGTCGTCGCAGGACAGGTCCTCGAACGGGACGGGTGTCGCGCGCGCGATCAGCGCATCCCAGCTCGGGTCCCCGATGAACACCGTCTCCCGCAACTGCGGGCACCTGCCCCGCACCTGCTCGACCATCGCCCGGTAATCGCTCGTCCTGTGGCTCACCGAGGCGACCAGCAGCGAGACGCCGGCCTGATTGAGGACGTACTCGACCTCGTGGGTGCGGTAGGCCGGGTTGATGTTCACCATGATCGCGCCGATCCGGGCGGTGGCGTACTGGACCAGGACCCATTCGGGGCAGTTCACCGCCCAGATGCCCACCCGGTCACCCTTGGCCACGCCGCTCGCGAGCAGGGCATACGCCAACTCGTCGACGTCCGCGGAGAACTGGGCGTACGTCCAGCGCCGCCCCGACTGCACGTCGACCAGCGCCTCGCGGCCCGGCCAGGCCGCCACCGCCCGGTCCAGACTGGCGCCGATCGTATCCCCGAGCAGCGGCGTCTCGCCGGTTCCGTGGGTGTAGGAGCTCACCGGAAGTCCTCCTCGCGGTACTCGGCGTCCGAGCCCGCGGCCGTGGCCTCGCGCAGCTCGATACGGCGGATCTTGCCGGAGACGGTCTTGGGCAGCGGGGCGAACTCCAGTCGGCGGATCCGCTTGTACGGCGCCAGGACCTCCCGTGCGTGCTCGAAGAGCACTTTGGCCGTGTCGGGGCCGGGCTCCCAGCCCTCCGCCAGCACGATGTACGCCTTCGGCACCGCGAGCCGCAGCGCGTCCGGCGCGGGCACGACGGCCGCCTCGGCCACCGCCTCGTGCTCCAGCAGCGCGCTCTCCAGCTCGAAGGGACTGATCTTGTAGTCCGACGCCTTGAACACGTCGTCCGCGCGGCCGACATAGGTGATGTAGCCGTCGGCGTCCCGGGAGCCGATGTCGCCCGTGCGGTAGTAGCCGCCGGCCATCGCCTCCGCCGTACGGTCCGCGTCTCCGTGGTAGCCGGTCATCAGGCCGACCGGACGCTCCGAGAGGTCCAGGGCGATCTCGCCCTCGTCGGCGCCGGGTGCGCCGGAGACCGGGTCGAGGAGTTCGACGCGGAAGCCGGGGCTGGGGCGGCCCATGGAGCCGGTCTTCAGGGGCTGGCCGGGGCTGTTGGAGACCTGGACGGCGGTCTCGGTCTGTCCGAAGCCGTCCCTCACGGTCACACCCCAGGCTCGCCGCACCTGCTCGATGACCTCGGGGTTCAGCGGCTCACCCGCCGCGACGACCTCGCGGGGACGGGTGCGCAGCGCGCTCAGGTCGGCCTGGATGAGCATCCGCCAGACGGTCGGCGGGGCGCAGAAGGTGGTGACGCCCGCGCGGTCCATCTCGGCCATCAGCCGGCTCGCGTCGAAGCGCGTGTAGTTGTGGATGAAGACGGTCGCCTCGGCGTTCCACGGCGCGAAGAGGTTGGACCAGGCGTGCTTGGCCCAGCCGGGCGAGGAGATGTTCAGATGCACGTCGCCGGGCTTGAGGCCGATCCAGTACATGGTGGCCAGATGCCCGATCGGGTACGAGGTGTGGGTGTGCTCGACCAGCTTCGGGTGGGCGGTGGTACCGGAGGTGAAGTAGAGCATCAGCGGGTCGTCGGCCGCGGTCGGCCCGTCGGGCGTGAAGTCGCGGGAGGCGGCGTACGCGTCCTCGTACGGCTGCCATCCCTCGCGCGCCCCGCCGACGGCGACGCGGGTGTAGCTCCCGGGGACCTCGTCGAACTTGCCGGTGTCCTCGGCCCGCACCAGCACATGCCGCACGCGTCCGCGCTCCACCCGGTCCCGCAGGTCGGCCGGCCCGAGCAACGGGGTGGCCGGGATGACGACGGCGCGCAGCTTCATGGCGGCGAGGGCGGTCTCCCACAGCTCGGCCTGGTTGCCGAGCATGACGAGGACCCGGTCCTCGGCCCGCACGCCCCGCGCCCGCAGCCAGTTCGCGACCCGATCCGAGCGCTCGGCCATCTCGGCGAAGGACAGCCGCACCTCGCCGCCGTCCTCCTCGACGATGTGCAGCGCGGTGCGGTCGTTCCCGCGCGCGATCACGTCGAACCAGTCGAGCGCCCAGTTGAACCGCTCGGGCCGGGGCCAGGAGAAGCCCTCGTAGGCGGTCGGGTAGTCCTCGCGGTGCTGCAACAGGAAGTCCCGCGCGCTGCGGAACGACTCCGTCCCCGTCGTCATCCGTCCTCCTAGGTACCGGACCTTGCCGGACGGCTCTCTGCCATCGTGTAATCCGTGACGTGGGTCTCACTACCCCCGAACGGGGGTGTGCGCTCCGGAGACGCCGCAGTGAAAGGGCGAGTACGTGGCAGTGGACGCGGTCGGAACAGTGGAGATAAGGAGCGCGCTGGTGCGCCTGCGCCGCGCGACGGGCCTCCCTGTCGCCTTCGGCGGCCTGGTGGATTCCGGCCACCGGCGGATACGCATCAGCGAACTGAACGGCACGGCCACCGAGTCCCTGCGCAGACTCGCGGTGACCGCCGGCAACGGCCTGGGCGGCAAGTCCGTCGCCCTCGCCCGTCCCTGCGCGGTCACCGACTACTCCGCCTCACGGCAGATCACCCACGAGTACGACGCCGCCGTCGCCATGGAGGGGCTGTGCTCGGTGCTCGCGGTGCCGGTCGTCGTACGGCGCCGGGTGCGCGGTGTCCTGTACGGCGCCCTGCGCACCGCCCAGCCGCTGGGCGACCGGACCCTGACGGCGGCCGTGGCGGCGGCGCGGGACGTGGAGCAGGCGCTGGTGGTGCGGGACGAGGTGCGGGATCTGGTGGCGGCGGCCGGCCCGCCGTCGGCGCCGCCCGAACGGGGCGCGGGGTGGGAACAGGTCCGCGAGGCCCACGCCGCGCTGCGCGCCCTGGCGCCGCGCATCGGCGACCCCGCCCTGCGCGCGGAACTGCTGGACGCCTGCGGCCTGCTGACGGAGGGGTCCGTGCCGGGCAAGGTGCGGCTGGCCCCGCGCGAACTGGACGTGCTGGCATGCGTGGCCGCCGGCTCGACGAACGCGGCCGCCGCCGAACGGCTGGGGCTGCGCGCGGAGACGGTCAAGGGCTATCTGCGGTCGGCGATGCGCAAGCTGGGCGCCCACACGCGCGGTGAGGCGGTGGCGGCGGCGCGCAGGGCGGCGCTGCTCCCGTAGGGCTGTCGTGGGAGCGCCTCGGACCCGCCGCTCACCCGCAGTGGTCCAGCCCACCCCGACAACCCCTCATTCATTCATCCGCGCTTTGAATTTCCCCATGCCCCGTCGCTGTTATTTCCCTCACGACGCGGTCGGTCCGAATTTCAAAGAACAGTTGCCTAATATTGGCCCGGACACGACACACGGAGGGGAGCGGTGACCGTGCGACGGGACTTCAAGGAGCCTGCCAGATGCCGCCCCGACCAGGTCATCGGCAGGGAGGAGTTGTTCACCGCCGCACGTGAGCAGCTCGGGCGGGGCGGCAGCGTGCTGCTTCACGGACCTGCCGGAATTGGGAAGTCGACGGTCCTGCGGGCATTGGCCGGGGAATACGGCGGCGCGGCGCGCACCGTGTTGCGCTGCTCGCCCACGGAGTCCGAATCCCATCTTCCGTTCCTCGCCCTGGCCGACCTCCTAGGTCTGGTCCTGGACGAGGTCTCCGACCGGCTCCCCACCGCCCAGCTCACCGCGCTGGAAGCGGCGCTCACCGGCCGCGGCGAGTCCACCCTGCAACGGGACGGCCTCGCGCTGCGCCTGGCCGTCCTGTCCGCCCTGCGCGCCCTCGCCGACGCGGGCCCCGTCCTCGTCGTCGCCGACGACCTCCAGTGGCTGGATCCGGCCAGCGCCGAACTGCTCGGCTTCGCCGCCCGCCGGCTCGGCGACACCCCGGTCCGGATGCTGTGCGCGGTGCGGACCGAGGGCGAGGAGTACGACCGCCATCTACGCGCGTCCCCGCCGGACACCCTCGCCGTACGGCTGGGCCCGCTGTCCCGCGCCCAGCTGTCCGCCCTGCTGGAGAACCGCGGCTTCACCGGCCTGCCCCGTTCCACGGTCCGGGACATCCACCGCACCAGCGGCGGCAACGCCCTGTTCGCCCTGGAACTGGGCCGCGCCCTCGCCGAGAACGCCACCCCGCCCCGTCCCGGCGAGCCCCTGCCGGTGCCGACCTCGCTGCGCGCCCTGGTGCTCAACCGCCTGGAGATGCTGTCGGACCAGGCCCGCCGCACCCTTCTCGTCGCCAGCGCCGGCGCCCGGCCGACGCTCGCCCTGCTGCACGCGGCCGGCCGGGACAACGCCGAGGCCGAGACCGCCCAGGCCGCCGAACTCGGGCTGCTGGCCACCGAGCCCGAGGGGCCCGCCGTACGGTTCGCGCATCCGATGATCTCCGCCGCGCTGTACGCGGAGGCGCCCGCGCAGGAACGCCGGGCCGCGCACGCCGCGCTGTCCACGGCCGCCTTCGACCCCATCGAACGCGCCCGGCACCTGGCGCTCGCGACCACCGGCACCGACCCCGAGGTCGCCGCCCGCCTCGCCGAGGCAGCGACCCTGGCCCGGGACCGGGGCGCGCCCTCGGTGGCCGCGCAGCTCTCCCTGCTCGCCGCCCGGCACACCCCGGCGGACGGCACGCCGAACCCCGACGTCGTGCGGCTGACCGCCGTCGAGGACGCGATCACCGCCGGTGAGCTGGATCTCGCCCGGGACATCGCCCGTGAGGTGCTCGCCCGCACGGCCGTGCCCGCCGAGCGGGTGCGCGCCTGGATCGCGGTGATCGAGACGGCGGGCCACGCCATGACGGAGGTCGACTCGATCTTCCCGCAGGCCCTGGCCGACGCGGGCGAGGACCCCGAGCTGCTCGCGCTGGTCCACTACCAACTCACCTGGCGCGCCCTGCTGGTGGAGGGCGACTTCGACGAGGCCCGCGAGGAGGCCGGGTACGCGGCGGAGCTGGCCGCGCGGGCCGGCGACCGCTACACCGAGCTCCTGGCGCTCGCCCTCAAGGCGCAGATCGAGACCCTGATGGGCCACTCGGACGCGCCCGCGACCATCCGCCGCGCGCTGGAGGAGCCCCAGGACCCCAGGGTGGCGTGCCATCACAACGGGGCCGGCTATTCCCGCTTCCGCTGGCTGATCATGAGCGACCAGCTCCCCGAGGCCCGCGCGGTGGTGACCGCGCTGCTGCGCGAGGTGCGCCGGCACGGCTGGGTCGAGAGCGAGGTGCACTTCCTGCGCGGGGTCGCCGAGACCGAACTGCACTCCGGTCACTGCGGACGCGCCCTGGACCTCGCCCGGGAGAGTCTGCGCCTCGCCCGTGACACCGGGATCGGCGAGGTGGCCTCGGCCGTGCTGACCTCACTGGCGGAGGCCGCGGGCGGCGAGGTGGACATCGCGCTGGCGCTGGCCCGGGAAGCGGTGGAGCACGCCGAGGAGGTCGGCGACCAGATGTACGTCTCCCGTGCCCTGGCCGCGCTGGGGCACGCCCAGTTGGTGGCCGGGGACACGGAGGCGGCGGTGCGTTCGCTGCGCCGGGTGCGCGAGGTGGAGCAGGGCCTGGGCATCACCGACCCGGCGCGCGGCCGCTGGCACGGCGACCTCGCCGAGGCGCTGGTGCGCTGCGGCGAGCTGGCGGAGGCACAGGACGTCATCGACGTCACCCGCGAACTGGCGTTGCGGCTGGACCGGGAGAGCGTGCTGGCCGTCCTCGACCGCGCCGAGGCACTGGTCCGCGCCGCACGCGGCCAACGGGACGCCGCCCTCGTCCAGTTGACGTCGGCACAGGACCGGCTCGGCAAGCTGGGGTACGGCCTTGAGGAGGCGCGGGCCGCCTTCGCGCTGGCCCGGCTGCACACCGCAACCGCGGGCCCGGCGTCGTACGACGAGGCTGCCCGGCTGTTCCGCCGCTGCCGGGCGCTGCCCTGGCTGCGGCAGGTCGAGGCGGCGACGGCCCTGCCGGCCCCGGAGGCGCCACCCGCCCCCGCCGCCGCTCCGCCCGGCCTGGACGGGCTCGCCTCGATGGAGCGTCAGGTCGCCGCGCTGGTGATGGAGGGCGCGACCAACCGGGAGATCGCCGCGCGTCTGTACATCAGCGTCAAGACGGTCGAGGCGACCCTGACCCGGGTGTACCGCAAACTCGGGATCCGGTCGCGGGTCGACATCGTCAGACTGGCGGCGGAGCGTCGTACGACGTGAGTTCACCCGTACCGGTCGGTGCGCGCGGGTTTGACCGTACCCGACCGAGGGTTTTCCCTGCCCAACTCCCTTAGGGGGTTCCCTCATTGGGAAGGGGAACTTCCGGGACCTACCTTGTGGATGTGCCGCTCGCCCGGGCACACGGGGGTCGGTCCCACGCCCCCCGTGCACACCCCCACACCCGTGCGACCCCCCACCGGCAACCCCCAATGAGGAGACTCATGTTCGGGCTCACCCGCGCCAGAAGGACCGCCGCCGTGGCGGCCACCGTCGCAGCCGCCGCGACGGCCCTGCTCAGCGCCCCCACCGCTGAGGCCGCCGACTCGCGCATCGTGGGCGGATCGACGACCACGACGACCGCGTACCCGTTCATGATGCAGATCACCGACGCCTCCCAGAACCAGTTCTGCGGCGGCACCCTGGTCTCCGCCACCAAGGTCGTCACGGCGGCCCACTGCATGGTCGGCGAGAGCACCTCCGGCGTCCGCGTCGTCGGCGGCCGCACCTACCTCAACGGCACGAACGGCACGGTCAGCCGGGTCAGCGACATCTGGATCCACCCGGACTACCAGGACGTCACCGAGGGCAACGACGTGGCCGTGCTGACCCTGTCCACGTCGATGTCGTACACCCCGGCGTCGTACGTCGACTCCTCGGACACCGGCGTGTACGCGGCCGGCACCACCGCCCGCATCCTCGGCTGGGGCACCACCTCCTCGAACGGCAGCTCCTCCAACCAGCTGCGCACGGCGACCGTGCCGACGGTCTCCAACTCCAGCTGTTCCAGCTCCTACGGTTCGGACTTCATCGCGTCCGACATGGTCTGCGCCGGATACACCTCCGGCGGCGTCGACACCTGCCAGGGCGACAGCGGCGGTCCCCTGCTCATCGGGGGCGTCCTGGCAGGGATCACTTCCTGGGGCGAGGGGTGCGCCCAGGCCGGTTACCCGGGTGTCTACACCCGGCTGACCACGTTCTCGGACGAGGTGACCGAGCAGGTCGAGTCCTGACCGGGAACGGCTGAGAGACCAGGGGGGGGGGGGGGGGGGGGGGGGGGGGGGGGGGGGGGGGCCCCCCCCCCCCCCCCCCGCCCCCTCGTCGGTGGGAGAGCCGATCGGCCGGATCAGCCCTGGCTCTTCTTGATCCCCGCGACAACGGCGACGAGAACGGCGATACCGATGGCGATCCAGAGGGCGATGCTCATGAGGTGTTTCCTTCCGGGTAGGGCGTTGGGATTTACGGGGTTGATTTACCGGGTCGGGGCTTTCAGGGGGACTAAGCGGACCTGGTCATGTCGCCTGCGGTTCGGCAGCGCCGACCAGGGGCGCGGGGAACTGCGCGACCAGCCACAACGGAGCCGCAGACGAACGACGGCATATCGCGGCGTACCCAGCGGAGCGCTAACGCAGCCGCAGTGCCTCGGCGAGCGGAACGCGGGAGCCGCTGCGCAGCACGCTGTTGGCGTACATCCGTCCGGCGATGCGGGTCATGCCGGCCAGTGCGGCGACCGCGAGGAGCAGGGAGAGGGCGATCTGCCAGACCGGGGCGATCCCCAGCAGCATGCGGGCCGGCATCAGGATCGGACTGAGCGGCGGTACGAGCGACAGCCACTCGATCACCGGGTCGTGCGCGTCCTTGCTCAACAGGGCGATGCCCAGCACGAACGGCGTGGTGATGAGCAGCATCACCGGCTGCACCACCCCTTGCAGATCCTCCTGCCGTGAGACCCGCGCGGCGGCCGCCGCCAGCATCGCGGCGAACAGGAAGAAGCCGAGCAGGAACCACACGCCCAGCGTCAGCAGCGTCCCGCCCACCGCGGCCGGCAGCGTGAGGGCACCGGTGCCCTGCGCGAGCGCCACCGCGGCCCCGCCGAGCAGCACGAGCTGGGTCAGGCCGGCCACGGCCACGCCGATGAGCTTCCCGGTGAGGAGCTGCCAGGGGCGGACGGTCGACAGGAGCAACTCCACCACGCGGCTGCTCTTCTCCTCGACCACGCCCTGCGCCAGCGTGATGCCGTAGAAGACGAAGAAGAAGTACAGCAGACCGGTGGAGGACACGATCAGCGCGAACTGTTCGGCCGCGCTGTGCTCCGACGGCTCCAGCGCCCGCACCCGCACGGTGGACGACGCGACGCGCTCCTTGAACTCGACGGGGTCGACGCCCGCGCGTTCGAGTTCCTGGGTGGTGCGCTCCTCGGCGACCGTGGCGCGCACCACGGCGAGCAGGTTCTCGTCCGCCTCACGTTCCACCCGGAGCGTGAGCCGTCCGTCCTCGCCGCCGATCACGGCGGAGAGTTCGCCGTCGCGCAGCAGCCGCTCGCCGCGGTCGGCGTCGACGGTGACGAACTCGAAGTCGGCTGTCCCGCCCGTTCCTTCGGCCACCGCGGTGAGTACCGGGCGCATCGCCGAGACCTCCCGCTCGACGCCGACCTCGGCGGGACCGTCCTTGGCGAGGAGGATCACCACGGCGTAGACACCGACAGCGAGCAACAGCCCGAGGGTGCTCAGGACGAAGGACTTGTTCCGCATCCGGCTGTTGATCTCCCGCCGGGTGACCAGGCCGACCGCCCGACGGGCCGACAGCGTGCCGGGGTCCTGCGGCGTTGGTGTCAGTGTGCTCAACTCTCGTCGCCCCCGCTTCGGTTGTCCGCCGTGCCGGTCCTGGTGACCAGGTCGCGGTAGAGGTCGGCCAGCGGAGGTTGTTCCAGGACGAAGGCGGAGACCGGCCCGGTGGCCAGCGCCGTGTGCAGGACCCGCTGGTCGTCCGCGCCCTTCGTCAGGCGAAGCCGGGTACGGGTGCCCTCGCGGCTGACGACCTCCACGCCCTCCAGCCCAGCTGCCCAGTTCTCGCCCGCCTCCGGGGCGTCGACCAGCAGCCGGCGATCGGCGTCCGCGCTCAGCTCCTCGACCGTCCCGCAGGCGGTGAGCCGCCCGCCGGCGACGATGCCGACCCGGTCGCAGACGCGCTCGACGAGCGACAGCTGGTGACTGGAGAACATGACGGGCACGCCGTCGGCGGCCTGTTCCACGAGCACGTCGTGCATGACGTCCACCGCCACCGGATCGAGGCCGGAGAACGGCTCGTCGAGCACCAGCGCCTTCGGTCCGTGGACCAGCGCCGCGGCGAGCTGGACCCGCTGCTGGTTGCCCAGGCTGAGGTTCTGGACCTCCTCCGCGGCGTACCGGGAGAGTTCGAGGCGCTCGATCCACCGGCCGGCCGCGGTCCGTGCGGCGGCCGACGACAGACCGTGCAACTCGCCCAGATACCGCAGCTGTTCGCCGACCTTCATCCGCGGATAGAGGCCGCGCTCCTCGGGCATGTAGCCGAACTGCCTGCGAGCGGCGAAGTCGACCGGCCGGCCGTGCCACCGGACCTCTCCGGCGTCGGGCGCGAGGACACCCAGGATGATCCGCATCGTGGTGGTCTTGCCCGCCCCGTTGCTTCCCACGAAGCCGAACAGCTCCCCGGCGCGGATGTCGAAGGTCATGTCGGCGACGGCCGTACGTCTCCCGTACGTCTTGCGCACACCGTCGACCTCCAGCGCTGGCACAGTCATGTCGCGCACCTCCCCGTGTGATGTACTAACTCGATGAAGTATTGTGTTAACACATCACTTCGTCAACTTGGTCATACGGATTGACGCTCTACCACGTAGACATGCTTCTCCGACTGATCCGTCACCGGACTGCGGTCCCAGTCGGCCCAGCGGCCGGTGACGCGCAGTCCCGCGAGCCTGGCCATCACGTCGAACTCGGCCGGCCAGGCGTACCGGCTGACCTCGGGCACCTTCCGCAGCTCACCGGCGCCCACGATCGTGTGGACGACCAGCACGGACTGGAGCGACCGGTTCACCTGGACGGTGTCGAGCAGCAGCGCGTCCGGCGCGGGATGACCGATCCGGGTCGTCGTCTCGGTGAGCCGGTGGAACACCTGAGGGTTGTACGTCTCGAAGACCGCCGCCCCGCCGTCCGCGAGCGCGTCATGGATGCCGCGCAGACAACTGATCTGCTGCTCCTGGGTGGGCAGCATGAAGAAGGTGTTGAGCGCCGTGAGAACGAGGTCGTAGCGCTCCTCGACGGCCAGCGCGCCGAAGTCGCCCACCGCGGTGGTGACACTCCCGGTGGTGTCGTTCTCGTGGAGCTTGGCCAGCATCGCGGGGGACGCGTCCACACCGTGCACCCGGTAGCCGTGCTTCGCCAGCGGAATCGCCAGCCGACCGGTCCCGACGCCCAGTTCGAGCAGCGAGGCGGGGGAAGGACGCAGGTCATGCAGGAAGGCGACCATCGAGTCGATGGCGGGGCCCGTGGCGGGATAGAGCGAGTCGTAGACGTCGGCGAGCGACTCGCCGTACGCGCTGCTGGCCTCGGACGGCCGGGGTGTTCCGGTGGTCATGATGGTGCCTCCGTGAGGTGTCAGTTGGATACGTGCTCCGGCCCGGGCCCGCCCCGGTCGCCGGGAGCCGGATGTGCCAGGGCGGCCCGCAGCCGGTCGGCCGCGGCCAGCACGTCGGGAAAGGACGCGGGCGCCCATGCCTCGCGTTTCCCGCTGGTCGTACTGCGGCCGGGGTGGGGCGGGACGACGACCACGTTGGGCCGCGCCCGGAGTTTCGCGGTGTGGTCCGCGTACGCCGCGCTCTCGGCGCCGCCGGGCGGCAGCGCGGGCGCCAGCGCGATCGCCGCCCGGGTGCACTGCAACGCGAGGAGAGAGGGCGAGTCACCGAGCCCGAGGGCCAGTCGGGCCAGATAGTTCAGCGTCGCCGGCAGCACGACGACGGTGTCCGGCCACTGTGCGAGGTCCACATGGCGTGCCTTCGGCTCCGGCTCGTCGGGCCACCGGTCCGCCAGCACCTCACCGCCGCCGATGGCGGCCAGCGCCTCCCGGGTGACGAACCTGCCGGCCGCCCCGGTCAGCACGTACCGCACCTGCGTGCCGGGGTGCCCGACCTTCAGCCAGCTCGCCCAGAACGGCAGATGGGCCGCGGTGACCGAACCCGTCCCGATCACCAGCAGACGCCGCGCGCCCACCGGTTCGACCGCGTCCTGCCCGCCGGTCACCGGACCACCGCCCCGGCGGTCACCGGACCACTGCCGCGCAGCGACTGACCGTGCACCAGCTCCTGGTAGAGCGCCGAGCGCGACAGCAGCTCCTCGTGCGTACCCCGGTCGACCGTACGTCCCTCGTCGACGACCACGATCAGATCCGCGTCCTGCACCGTGGAGATGCGGTGGGCGACCACGAGCACCGAGCGCTCGGCCGCGAGGGTGCGCATCAGCGTCCGCAGCCTTTCCTCGTTCTCGCTGTCGAGCTGGGAGGTCGGTTCGTCGAAGAGGACGATGCGCGTGTCCCTCAGCAGGACGCGGGCGGCCGCAAGGCGCTGGCGCTGACCGCCCGACAGGTCCTGAGCCCGGCCCAGCTCGGTGTCCAGGCCGTCCGGCAGCGCCTCCACGGCGCCGCGCAGGGCCAGTGCCTCCAGCGCCCGCCACAGCTCCGCGTCCGGCAGGGCGCCCGTCTCGTCGTCCCGCCCGAGCAGCAGGTTCTGCCGCACCGTGCCCTCCACAAGGGTGAAGCTCTGATCGACGTAACTGATCGCGCCGCGCAGCTGATGCAGGGGCCACTGCTCGACCGGCAGTCCGCAGACGGAGATCCGGCCGGACTCCGGCAGGAGAAAGCGTTCGGTGAGTCCGAGCAGCGTCGTCTTGCCCGCCCCCGACGGCCCGACGATGGCCGTGAGCCCCCGCGCGGGCGCCGCGAAGGTCGCCTCGTGGATGAGGGTTCGCCCACCGTCCCGGTAGCTGACCGCCTCGAACTCCACCGCGGCCGCGGTCGGTGACGGCTCGACGGGGGAGGTGGCCCCGGAGCTCTCCGACGCGATCGTGAGCACGCTGTTGAGACGTGCGCGTGCCGCCAGGCCGCTCTGCATCCTGGCCACCCCCGAGACCAACAGGGTCAGCGGAGCCACGAGTTGCAGCAGATACACGATGAAGGCGGCGAACTCGCCGATGCCCAGGTGGCCGGAGGCCATTCGGGCACCGCTGGTGACCATCACCGCGACGATCGAAAGCTGCTGCCCGAGCTGCATCGTGGGCGCGACCAGGGCGGTCACCCGCGCGACCGACACCGCCGCCTTACGGGCGTCCTCGATGCTGTGGCCCAATGAGGCCGCGACCTGGCGTTCGGCGCGGAACGCCTTGACCGTGGGCAGGGACAGGACGGCCGCCGTCATGTGCTGGGACATGGTGCCGATGGCGTTCTGCTGACGTTCCACACCGCTGCGGATCGACCTCACGCACAGGAAGATGCCGACACCGGCGACGCTGAAGGTGGCGAGTACGACGATCAGCAGGACGCCGTCCAGCAGGCCCATGGCGATCAGGGTGCCGACGGCCAGGAAGAGCGAGGACGGGATCTGCACGACGCCGACGTCCACCACGGAACGCAGCTGTGTGCTGTCGGAGTTGGCGCGGGCGACCAGGTTGCCGGCCCCCTCCCGCCGTACCCGGCGCAGCGGCAGGGTCAGGATGTGCGACGCGGTGCGCCACCGTGCCTCCGCGACCAGGCCCTCACCGGCACGGGCGAGCAGATGGGCGGAGAGCGCCGTCGCCACCGCGGCACCCACCGCGAGGCCCGCCATCATCAGCAGCGGGCCGACGGGGCGCTTGTCCTCGGCCAGGGCCATGACCAGATCGCGGACTTGGAGTGGGAGGACGATCGTCGCGGCGGCGGAGAGCAGGCTCAGCACCACCGCGGCGGCGACCGTCGGCCTGCGCCCTTCGAGCAGCTGGGTGAAGACACGCAGTTCGTCCGTGCCCTCCGGGCGTGGTTCTCTGGCCATGGTGAAGGACCTCCTGCGGGGGTGCGGTGAACATCCGGTCACCCTCGGCGCTACGGCCGACGGTTCAGATCGCGGACCGGAGGGCCGGCTGCCACGGCCAGCGGTCCGAGTCGAGGTTGCGGGCGGGGTCGGCTGCGTCCACGTTCGCCGCGGCGCACGCGTCGGCCAGCGCGGCGGCCGAAGGACGCTCGCGGCCCTGCTCCGCCGCGTCCACGAAGGCCCGCGCGACCACATGCGCCCGGTGTTCGCCGAAACTCAGTCCGCGCATGCCCGTACGGTCGTCCTTCGGCTCCCAGGCGGCCGTCACACCGGGCGCGAGCACATGGGCGAAAGCGGGGGCGGGGCCCTCCGGCAGGCCGGTGGCCATGGCGCTCTGGACCACCGCGTCGACGGCGTTCCAGGAGGCCGAGGGCAGGTAGACGACCATGCCGTCGTTGCGCGGCAGGCTCGCCGGATTCGAGATGATCTTCGCGCGGTAGGTCACCGAGCCGCTCTCCAGGGCGCTCAGCACCGTGTGCCACAGCTCGGGTGCCGCCTCGGGGTCGGCCACCCTGAGGTAGAGCCGCAGCAGAGCGCCGCCGCCGGCGGTGCGGCCCGAGCCGCTGTCCACGAGGAAGAACCCGGGGGAGACCAGCGGGCGGGCCGACGGGAGGTTCATCAGCACCACCGGACGTCCGGGATCGCCCGCGGTCCGCCCGCTTTCCCGCAGCGTGACCGAGTCCGGGACACTCACCCGCAGGCCGTCGATCTCCACGACCGGACGGCCGGCTTTCGTCAGCCGCCCGGTGCGGATCCCCGCGGCGACCGTCTCCGGGTGCGGAGTGGCCTTCGCCAGCCGTGCCTCGTACTCCGGCGCACGCAGCGTCCTGGGCGCCTCGCGGTCCTTGACGCCGCGCCCGGTGTGCAGCACCTCGTAGAGGGTGCGGGCGAGAGTGAAGCGCATCGCGGACGCGGACTCCGCGGTCACCTCGTCGTCGCGCACCCAGGCCGTCCTGCCGTCCGGCGCGATCCGCACGTCGGTCAGCGCACCGCGCAGCCCGGCCGAAAGCACCTCCGCGACCTCTTCGGTCTCCTTGACGCGCGTGCTCATGCTGCCTCTCCGAGTCCCACCGTGGAGACGAAGCTCCGCGGATCCAGTAGTGCGGTCCTGCCGATGCCGGCCGAGGCCCGGACGATGGCCGACAGCCGCCCGCTCTCCCTGGTCGAGGCGATCAGCCGGTCGATCAGATGCCATCCGGCATACGAGGTGGCACGCACCACAAGCCCGTCGTCGTCGGGGCCCCCGCCCTCGCGGTAACCACGGTGAAACGCGGTGATCAGCGGCAGTACGCGGGCCAGCTCCTCGCTGCCCCGCGCCACGACCTCCTCGTGGGTGAGCACCGCCGAGAAGGCGTCGTCCGTCTCCTGCGCGGGAATCCGCAGCACCGCGCGGTGCAGCCACTCGCCGACGTACGCCCCGACATCGCGTGCCGGGTCGCCGAGCCGGAACTCCTCCCAGTCATTGACGTAGAACGCGCCGTCGGTGATCAGGAACTGATCCAGCCGCAGGTCACCGTGGATGGGCACGCGCGTGACGCCGGCCTCGGTCGCGCGCAGCCGCTCCAGCCCCTCGACCAGCGGGGCGTCACGCTGCAACAGCCCCCAGGCCTGGACGAAGGCGCCGGTGGCGTTGAGGTAGTTCTCCAGCGGCAGCGAGCGCAGGTCCTCGACCGGTGGGAACGGGTGGGGATCCGAGTCGGGAAAGTCCCCGGGACGGTGGGGGAGCTGGTGCAGCGCCGCCAGCGTCCGGCCGGCCAGCGCCGACATGGACTCGGTGAACTCCTGGTCAGCGGCGAGTTCGCTGCCGGATCTGGTGTCGCCCAGCATCCGGAACACCAGCAGCCGCCGTTCCTCGTCGCCCCCGAGGAACTCGGGGCGGGGGAACGGGTGCGGACCACCCTGTGCGAGACGCTCGAAGAGCAGGACCCTTCGATAGCGATTCAGGGATTCTTCGGGGCTGCCCTTGAGCTGTTTCACGAATACCGAATTGCCGGTGTCCGTTGTCCCCGACCAGTTCTCGTTACGGCCGGGATAGGAGTAGATCTCCGAGGTGCTCAACGAGCCCAAGTCGAGCTGGGCCAGCAGCTGTTCGACCGAGGAATCCACGGGATTGTCGACGGCCGACGCGGAAGACCGGCCCTGCGGGTATTTAATCTTTTCGCCTGCCACGGACGTTTTCTATCGTGGGGCGCTGCCGCCGGGCAACGAATTGACCGGCATCGGCCACCGTCGGCAGGACCTGTCGCGGATGCCGGACACGGTGGGCGGGTGACGGTCTCCTCCGCCAACCGTCACCCGCCGCCGTGTCGTTCGTCAGATGATTCTTCGCCGCACGGCCCACACCACCGCTTCTATCGGGGTTTCGACGTCGACGTGCAGGCAGATCGACCGGAGCTTACGCCGGAGTGTGCGGTCGCTCATTTCCATCCGGCGGGCCACCTGCGTCATGGTGCAACCCTGGGAGACGAGTTGCAGGATTCTCAGATGATCGTTTCCGAGTTTGAGGTGGGGCTCTATCAAGGAACTACTAAAATTCACCTGTAACCTCACGGTTTCATCCGACGGTGGGGCGTCGAATCTCCGCCTGTTGGTGTGAGGATTGTGCAGCTCGCATCGCGTGTGTCATGCCCGCGGGCGCATGCCGATAAGTACCGCCGCTGATTCTGCGAGCTCGCACGCCCACTGCGCCGTCAAGGAAGAGGAATCCACGGATCCTCTGGGCGCGCGTCAGGCGGAGCTAAAGATCAGATCTTTTGGTACGGACTTAATGTGTGCGAGTGGGTCTGGCCGTGAGAGTTCGGCCCGGGTCGTGGTCGATCCTGTCCTGAAGCATGCTTCCCCCTTGCTGTTTGACCACGTGACCAGCGTCGCCGGGTTGGTCGGCCCGCGACGCCGTTCGCCCGAACAGTATACGAACTGACGCTTCCACTTAATCAATGCATTTTCGCGGAATCTGAGGTTCCGGATGCGGTCGGCCGCTTTTCTTGGAGCATGTTCTGGAGGAATCCGGAGAAAGCGGCGCAACCCCGAGGCCGGTCGTACCGCGGACGCGGTATGCGGCGGGGCCCGTGTACTCCCGTCGGAGGGCTACAGGTTCGGCCTCGGGTCGACAACGTTCCGACAGGTTCGCCCCGTACCGTTGAACCATGGATCTTCGATTGCCCGGGCTCCGCGCGCTGCGGGGGCCGCGGCGGCTGCTGGCCGCCGTGGCCGCCGTCGTCGTGATAGCCGGTGCGGGCACATGGACTGTGGCGTCGGCCGACGACGACGCGCCCGCGGTACGGCGCGCCGACCGCGTCATGGACATGGGCGACGGAGTGCGGATCGACACCTCGTACTTCACGGCCGCCGGCGACGGCCGCCGTCCCGCCGTCCTGCTCGGCCACGGCTTCGGCGGCAGCAAGGACGACGTACGACAGCAGGCCGAGGACCTGGCCGGGGACGGGTACGCCGTGCTGACCTGGTCGGCCCGTGGCTTCGGGCGGTCGACCGGCGAGGTCGGTCTGAACGACCCCGAGGGCGAGGTCGCCGACGTCTCCAGGCTGCTCGACTGGCTGGCCGGGCAGCCCCAGGTCGAGCTCGACAAGGCCGGCGACCCGCGGGTCGGCATGGCGGGCGGCTCCTACGGCGGCGCGATCTCCCTGCTGGCCGCCGGACACGACGACCGCGTGGACGCCATCGCCCCGGCGATCACCTACTGGAACCTCGCGGACGCGCTCTTCCCGAACGGTGTCTTCAAGAAGCTCTGGGCCGGCATCTTCGTCAACTCGGCGGGCGGCTGCGAGAAGTTCGAGAAGCAGATCTGCGAGATGTACGACCGGGTCGCCGAGTCCGGCACCCCGGACTCGAAGGCCCGCGCGATGCTGGAGGCGCGCTCACCCTCCGCCGTCGGCGACCGCATCAAGGTCCCCACCCTGCTGATGCAGGGCCAGTCCGACTCGCTCTTCCCGCTGGGCCAGGCCGACCAGGCCGCGAAGGCCATCCGTGCCAACGGCGCGCCGGTCGACGTCGACTGGATCGCCGGCGGCCACGACGGCGGCGACATGGAGACGGACCGTATCCAGGGGCGCGTGAAGTCCTGGTTCGAGCGCTACCTCAAGGACGACAAGGGCGCCGACACCGGCCCCGCCTTCCGGGTCACCCGCACCGGAGGTGTCGACTCCACCGACGGCCAGGCCCTGCTGCGGGGCGCGAGCGCGGACGCCTACCCCGGCCTGGAGAGCGGCCCGAAGTCCTTCCGGCTGACCGGCGGCGAACAGAGCTTCGCCAACCCGGCCGGCGCCAGCCCGCCCGCCGTCTCCGCGCTCCCCGGCCTCGGCGGCTCCGGCGGCCTCGCCCAGCTGTCCTCGCTCGGCCTCGGGGTGTCACTGGACTTCCCCGGCCAGTTCGCCGCCTTCGAATCGGCGCCGGTCACCGGGAACCTGCGCATCACCGGCTCCCCGAAGGCCACCGTGCACGTCACCTCGACCAGCGAGGACGCGGTGCTCTTCGCCAAGGTCTACGACGTCGGCCCCGACGGCACCCAGCAGGTACTGCCGTCCCAGCTGGTCACACCGCTGCGCGTCGAGGACGCCAAGTCCGGCAAGGACGTGGCGGTCACGCTCCCCGCCATCGACCACGACATCGAGAGCGGCCACCGGCTGCGCCTGGTCGTCTCCTCCACCGACCTCGGCTACGCCTCGCCGCTCTCCCCGGCGACGTACACCGTCTCCCTGAAGAGCGACCTGACGGTCCCCACGGCCCCCGGCGTGGGCACCGCCGCCGTCCCCCTGCCGGCGTGGGTGTGGTGGCTGCCGCTCGCGGGCGCGGCGATCGCATTGGCCCTGCTGCTGACGGCCCGTCGGCGCACCGCCACCCCGGCACCCGACCCCGAACTGGCCGAAGTCCCGCTTCAGATCACCGACCTGAGCAAGCGGTACGCGGGAGGGCAGGACCGTTACGCGGTACGGGACCTCTCCTTCCGTGTGGAGAAGGGCCAGGTCCTGGGCCTGCTCGGGCCGAACGGCGCGGGCAAGACGACGACCCTGCGCATGCTGATGGGCCTGATCAAGCCGGACGCCGGCGAGATCCGCGTCTTCGGCCACGCCATCCGCCCCGGCGCGCCCGTCCTCTCCCGCGTCGGCGCGTTCGTGGAGGGCGCGGGCTTCCTGCCGCACCTGTCCGGCCGCGAGAACCTGGAACTGTACTGGCGGGCCACCGGCCGCCCGCCCGAGGACGCCCACCTCGACGAGGCCCTGGAGATCGCGGGCCTCGGCGAAGCACTGGCCCGCGCGGTGCGCACGTACTCCCAGGGCATGCGTCAGCGCCTCGCCATCGCCCAGGCCATGCTGGGCCTGCCGGACCTGCTGATCCTCGACGAGCCGACCAACGGCCTCGACCCGCCCCAGATCCGCGAGATGCGCCAGGTGATGATCCGCTACGCGGCGGCCGGCCGTACGGTGATCGTCTCCAGCCATCTCCTGGCGGAGGTCGAGCAGTCCTGCACCCACCTCGTGGTCATGGACCGCGGCCGTCTCGTACAGGCCGGCCGGGTCGCCGAGATCATCGGCTCGGGCGACACCCTGCTGGTCGGCACGGCCGCGCCCATCGAGGAGCCGGTCGTGGAGAAGGTGGCGGCGCTGCCCGGCATCGCCTCGGCGATCAGCACCGACGAGGGCCTGCTCGTCCGCCTGGACGCGGACGGCAGCGCACCCCGTCTGGTCGCCGAACTGGTCCGCCTCGAAGTGCCCGTCCAGTGCGTCGGCCCGCACCGGCGCCTGGAAGACGCCTTCCTCACCCTGATCGGAGGCTCCGCATGAGCACGCTCACCGAGCGCACCGAGGTCGCCTCCGGCTACCGGGCGGGCCGTACGCTGCCGCTGCGCGTCGAGCTGGTCCGCCAGTTGAAGCGGCGCCGCACGCTGGCCATGTTCACCATCCTCGCCGTGCTGCCGTTCGTCCTGGTCGCGGCGTTCGCGATCGGCGGCGAGCCGGACGGCGGCGGCAACCGGATCACCCTGATGGACACGGCCACGGCGTCCGGCGCGAACTTCGCCGCCGTCAACCTGTTCGTCTCCGCCGGCTTCCTGCTGGTGATCCCCGTCGCGCTGTTCTGCGGGGACACCGTGGCGTCGGAGGCCGGCTGGTCGTCCCTGCGCTACCTGCTGGCGGCACCCGTGCCCCGGGCGCGCCTGCTGTGGTCCAAGCTCGTGGTCGGGCTGGGGCTCAGCCTGGCCGCGATGGTGCTGCTGCCGGTGGTGGCGCTGGCGGTCGGTACGGCCGCGTACGGCTGGGGTCCGTTGCAGATCCCGACCGGCGGTTCGCTGGACACGGGGACGGCGGCGCAGCGCCTGCTGGTGGTCGTCGCCTACATCTTCGTGTCCCAACTGGTCACCGCGGGCCTGGCGTTCTGGCTGTCGACCAAGACCGACGCCCCGCTCGGCGCGGTCGGCGGCGCCGTCGGCCTGACCATCGTCGGCAACGTCCTCGACGCGGTGACCGCGCTCGGCGACTGGCGTCACTTCCTGCCCGCGCACTGGCAGTTCGCATGGGCGGACGCCGTACAGCCCACTCCCGAGTGGTCCGGCATGATCCAGGGCACGGCGATTTCCATAACGTACGCCGTGGTCCTGTTCGCGCTGGCCTTCCGCGGTTTCGCCCGCAAGGACATCGTGTCGTAGGTCACCGGAAGATCACCCACCGGTCTCGAACGGCGGGTCCCGTGCCCTCTTCGAGACGCATCCGCAACGCCACGTAACGCACGTTCCGGCCCCCCGGCCCGTCACAGTCACAGAAAGCCGACGTCAACGGATCCAGGGGGCACGGAAGATGGACCGAAACCGAATACGTGGGGTGCTGGCTCTCACCGCGGCGGCGGGCCTGCTGCTCACCGGCTGCGGCGCGGGGGACAGCGGAAGGTCGAAGGCGGACAACAGCACCTACCCCACCGGCCGCCCGGCCCCGGACTACAACAACGGCAACGGCACCGGCGAGGGCGAGCAGAAGAACAACGACGAGAACCCGGAGTCCCGCGAGTTCGCCCCGGCCCCCGACTACCTCTCCACCTTCGCCCTCGACGTCGACACCGCCTCCTACGGCTACGCCCGCCGCACCCTCGCCGAGGGCCGGCTGCCCGACCCCTCGACGGTCCGGCCCGAGGAGTTCGTCAACAGCTTCCGCCAGGACTACGACCGTCCCGACGGCAACGGCTTCTCGGTGACCGTCGACGGCGCCCGCACCGCCGACGAGAACTGGTCGCTGCTCCGTGTGGGCCTGGCGACCCGCCCCGCCGCCGAGTCGGGCGAACGCGCACCGGCCGCCCTCACCTTCGTCATCGACATCTCCGGCTCCATGGCCGAACCGGGCCGCCTGGACCTGGCGAAGGAGTCCCTGGACGTCATGACCGACCGCCTGCGCGACGACGACTCGGTCGCGATCGTCACCTTCAGCGACGAGGCGGAGCGGGTGCTGCCGATGACCCGTCTGGGCGGCAACCGCGAGGAGATCCACGAAGCGATAGCCACCCTGGAACCCACGGACTCGACCAACCTCGGCGCGGGTGTGGAGACGGGCTACGAGACCGCCGTGGAGGGCCTGCGCGAGGGCGCCACGAACCGCGTCGTACTCGTCTCCGACGCCCTCGCCAACACCGGCGACACCGACCCGGACACCATCCTCGAACGCATCGCGTCCGAACGCCGCGAGCACGGCATCACCCTGTTCGGGGTGGGCGTCGGCAGCGACTACGGCGACGCCCTGATGGAACGGCTCGCGGACCGGGGCGACGGCCACACCGCGTACGTCTCGACGTCCGACGAGGCCCATGAGCTCTTCTGCGAGGACCTCCCGCGCAACATCGACCTCACCGCCCGCGACGCCAAGGCCCAGATCGCCTTCGACCCGGCGACGGTGTCCGACTTCCGCCTCATCGGCTACGACAACCGTGAGGTGGCCGACGAGGACTTCCGTGACGACAGCGTCGACGGGGGCGAGGTCGGTCCCGGCCACACGGTGACGGCCCTCTACGCCGTCCACACCCGACCCGGCGCGGAGGGGCACCTCGCGACGGCGAACGTCCGCTGGCTGGACCCGGCTTCGCGGGCGCCGCACGAGGAGTCGGGCCGGCTGGAGACCGGTTCCCTGCGGCCGTCGGTGTGGGCCGCGAGCCCGCGCTTCCAGGTGACGGCGACGGCGGCGTACCTCGCCGACGCCTTGCGGGGAGGGGCGAGCAGCTGGGAGCCGCTCCCGGGCCGGACTTCTCTCGCGCAACTGGCCGAGCGGGCGGAGAGGTTGGCGACGAGGACGGAGGACAGGGAGGTGCGCGACCTGGCGGCCGCGATCCGGGCGGCCGGCGGCTTGACCCCGCAGGGCTGACTCCGCCTCCGGCGCGGGCTCCGCCCCTTGATGCCACCGACCGGCACCGACAAGCCGCAGGCATTGACCCTCAGCTACGCGCGAGTAAGTTGACTCCCCGGTAAGTCCGACGGGCACCGGGAGCCGACATGGGCGTACGCAAGGATCTGAAGCGGGCGAAGCAGCGCGGCGGGCTGAGCGACCGCGCCGGGGTCGAGATCGTCAAGGACGACCACGGCGTGGTCCGCGAGGCCCGCACCCCACCCCTCGCCCCCCACCCCACCACCGGCAGCATCGCCGACCTCCCCTTCACCAACGCCGCCGACGCCCCCGACGCCGTCGTCCTGCGCCGCCGACAGAGGGACGGCGACGGCACCTGGCAGCCCGTCACCGCCGCGCACTTCGCCCACGAGGTCACCGCCGTGGCCAAGGGCCTGATGGCCGCCGGCCTCGAACCCGGCGGCCGGGTGGCCGTCATGTCCCGTACCCGCTACGAGTGGACGGTCCTCGACTTCGCCATCTCGGCGGCCGGCGGCCAGACCGTCCCCATCTACGCCACCTCCTCCGCCGACCAGGTGGAGTGGATCGTCCGCGACTCGGGCGCCCACTTCGTCATCACCGAGACGCGGGAGAACACCGAGACGGTCACCGCGGGCACGGCCCACCACCAACAGCCCCCGCGCATATGGCAGTTGGAAGCCGAGTCGACCGACCTCGACTCCACAGCCCCCACCGACACCGCCCTCCCCACCCTCACCGCCCTCGGCCACCACCTCCCCGACGAAGAGGTCACCAAGCGCCGCACCGCCCTCACCCCCGACACCATCGCCACCGTCTGCTACACCTCCGGCACCACCGGCCGACCCAAGGGCTGCGTCCTCACCCACGGAAACCTCCACGCCGAGGCCGCCAACACCGTCGAACTGCTGCACCCGATCTTCAAGGAGATCACCGGCCAGACCGCCTCGACCCTCCTCTTCCTCCCCCTCGCCCACATCCTCGGCCGCAGCCTCCAGATCGCCTGCCTCATGGCCCGGATAGAGATCGGCCACTGCCCGAGCATCAAGCCCGAGGAACTCCGCCCGGCTCTCAAGGAGTTCCGCCCCACGTTCCTCGTCGGTGTCCCGTACCTCTTCGAGAAGATCCACGACACCGGCCGAGCCACCGCCGAGAAGATGGGCCGCGCCGCCTCCTTCGACCGCGCCGACCGCATCGCCGTCCGCTTCGGCGAGGCCCACCTGAACAAGTTCCTCGGCATCGGCAAGGGCCCCGGCCCCGCCCTCTACGCCGCCTGGGCCCTGTACGACCTGCTGGTCTACCGCCGTGTCCGCAAGGAACTCGGCGGCCGCACGAGCTACGCCATCAGCGGCGGCTCCCCCCTCGACCGCGACCTCAACCTGTTCTTCTACGCCGCCGGCATCCTCGTCTACGAGGGCTACGGCCTGACCGAGACGACGGCCGCCGCCACCATCGTCCCGCCCCTCGGCCCCCGCCCCGGCACCGTCGGCCGCCCCGTCCCCGGCACCGCCGTCCGCATCGCCGGCGACGGCGAGGTCCTCATCAAGGGCGGCATCGTCTTCGGCTCGTACTGGAACAACCCGGCCGCCACCGACGCCGTGCTCCAGGACGACTGGTTCGCCACCGGCGACCTCGGCGCCCTGGACGAGGACGGCTACCTCACCATCACCGGCCGCAAGAAGGACATCCTCGTCACCTCCGGCGGCAAGAACGTCTCCCCGGCCGTCCTGGAGGACCGCCTGCGCAGCCGCTCACCCATCGGCCAGTGCCTCGTCGTCGGCGACAACCGCCCCTTCATCGGCGCCCTGATCACCCTCGACCCGGACGCGGTGAGCCACTGGCTCGCCGTGCGCAAGATGCCGGCCGACACCCCGATGCCCGACGTCATCAGGGATCCCCGTATGCGCGCCGACGTGCAGAAGGCGGTCGACCACGCCAACAAGGCCGTCTCCCGAGCCGAGTCCATCCGCGCCTTCGCCCTGGTCGACGGCGAGTTCAACGAGGCCAACGGCATGCTCACCCCGTCCCTGAAGGTCAAACGACACGCGGTGACCACGGCGTACGCGGCCGAGATCGAGGCCCTGTACCGCGGCTGAGGACCCCACACCGGGTCGGCCGGCCCACCGAAACGCATGCGCACCCCGTCGGCGGGTACGACCCCTCCCGTACGCGGGCGTCACGGAAGCGGCCGTAGAGGGAAAGGTGCCGGAAGTGATTCGGAAGCTACAGGCGGTCGCGCTGGACTGCGACGACCCGGTACGGCTCGCGGAGTTCTACGCCGAGCTGCTCGGCGGCAGGGTGGTCGCGGACGCCGAGGACGCCGACTGGGTCGAGGTGCACGGGTTCGAGGGGACACCGCTGGCCTGCCAGCGGGTGGACGGCTACCAGCGGCCCGAATGGCCCGGCCAGGAGCGCCCGCAACAGCTCCACCTGGACTTCGACGTGGACGACCTCGACGGCGAGGAGAAGCGGGCGCTCGCCCTCGGCGCGACCGTGCTGGAGCGGACGGACCAGCTCCGCCCCGAGGCCAACTGGCGGATCTACGCGGACCCGGCCGGCCATCCGTTCTGCCTCTGCTTCCACTGAGGGCGAGCGGGCCGCCTATTTCGTTTGCCGCTCCTCGGTCCGGTCGGATAGGAACCCTGCATGCTGAAGGGCGGCAAGGTCGGGCTGCGGGCCCGGCACGAGGACGACATCCCGGTGCTGCGGGCCGAGCTCTACGACGACGTGGTCAACGCCGCGCGGGCCGAGGGCCGGCCGTGGCGGCCGATCACACCGGGTTCCAAGGACTCCCGGCTCGTGGTGGACGACACGGAGGAGGGGCACGTCTCGTTCTCCGCGGTGGAGCTGGCCGGCGGCACGCTGATCGGAACCGCGACACTGTGGGGCATAGACACGCACAACCGGTTCGCACACATCGGGTTGGGGCTGCGGCCGTCCGCGCGCGGCAAGGGCTACGGCACCGACGTGGTCGCCGTGCTGTGCCACTACGGTTTCGTCGTCCGCGGCCTGCACCGGCTTCAGATCGAGACCCTGTCGGACAACGCCGCGATGCTGCGCTCCGCCGAGCGCAACGGCTTCGTCCGCGAGGGCGTGCTGCGCTCCTCGGCCTGGGTGATGGGCGAGTTCCTGGACGAGGTGGTGCTCGGCCTGCTCGCCGCGGACTGGAAGCCGGACGCCGCGAGCCGGATGCCCGGAGCTCGACGACAGGTCTAGGTGTGCTGTCCCGGGACGTTGGTGACAGGCGACACGCCTTGAGCGGTCCTTGAACGGGGCGAGGGCCTCTGGGTTCGGTGTGGATTGCG
>NZ_JBIWAK010000007.1:25465-505852 GCF_044759995.1 Streptomyces sp. NPDC098781 | reverse complement strand
TGGACTGGTACAACTACCACCGACCCCACACCGGCATCAGCGGCCACACACCAGCCACCCGCGTCACCAACCTGTCCGAACAGCACACCTAGCCCTTTCGCCGCGGTGTGCGGGGGTGCGTCGGCCGCTGCGGGTCCGTTGTGGCCGGTCGCGCGGTTTCCCCGCGGCCCTGACGGCGTTGCACTCGCCTGGGTGACAATGTGCGGCCGATACCCATTCGTCACCTGCACCTTCACATCATCGGGCCGGGGGCCGTCGCACTTCCCCGTCCCGACCTCGTAAGGTCGTGTCCGTGTTGGAGGAGATGCGGATACGGTCGCTCGGAGTCATCGACGACGCGGTCGTCGAGTTGTCGCCCGGCTTCACTGCCGTGACCGGTGAGACCGGTGCCGGTAAGACCATGGTCGTCACCAGCCTGGGGCTGTTGCTCGGTGGGCGGGCGGACCCGGCGCTGGTGCGGATCGGGGCCGAGAAGGCGGTCGTGGAGGGGCGGATCACCGTCCCCGAGGGCACGTCGGCCGTCGTACGGGCCGAGGAGGCCGGGGCCGAGCTCGACGACGGGGCGTTGCTGATCAGCCGTACCGTTTCCGCCGAGGGGCGGTCCCGGGCGCATCTGGGCGGGCGCAGCGTGCCCGTGGGGATGCTGGCCGAGCTGGCCGACGAACTGGTGGCCGTGCACGGGCAGACCGATCAGCAGGGCCTGCTGAAGCAGTCCCGGCAGCGGCAGGCGCTCGACCGGTACGCCGGTGACGCGGTCGCCGTGCCGCTCGCCAAGTACGGCGAGGCGTACCGGCGGCTGCGGGCCGCCTCCGTCGAGCTCGACGAGATCGTCACCCGCGCGCGTGAGCGGGCCCAGGAAGCCGACATACTGCGGTTCGGGCTCGACGAGATCGCCGGTGTCGAGCCGCGCGCCGGCGAGGACGTGGAGCTCGCGGAGGAAGCCGAGCGGCTGGGGCACGCGGAGGCCCTGTCGTCCGCCGCCACCGCCGCGCACGCCGCTCTCGCCGGTAACCCGGAGGACCCCGAGGGCATCGACGCGGCCACCCTCGTCGCGGGTGCCCAGCGGGCCCTGGACGCCGTACGGTCGCACGACCCGGCGCTGTCCGCGCTCGCCGACCGGATCGGGGAGATCGGGATCCTGCTGGGCGATGTCGCCGGGGAGTTGGCGGGGTACGCCGACGACCTGGACGCCGACCCCCTGCGGCTCTCGGCCGTCGAGGAGCGGCGGGCCGCGCTGACCGCGCTCACCCGGAAGTACGGCGAGAACGTCACCGCCGTGCTCGCCTGGGCCGAGCAGGGCAGCGCGCGCCTCACCGAGCTGGACAGCGACGACGACCGGATCGACGAGCTGACCGCCGAGCGGGACGCGCTGCGGACCGAGCTGGGCGGGCTGGCGCAGGCGCTCACGGACGCGCGCACCGAGGCCGCCGAGCGGTTCGCGGCGGCGGTGACCGCCGAGCTGGCGTCCCTCGCGATGCCGCACGCGCGCGTGTCCTTCGCCCTGCGGCAGACCGAGGACCCGGACGGAGTGGAGGTCGGCGGTCGCCCGGTCGCCTACGGCCCGTCGGGGGCGGACGAGGTCGAGCTGCTGCTCGCCCCGCACCCGGGCGCGCCGCCCCGGCCGATCGCCAAGGGCGCGTCCGGCGGTGAGCTCTCGCGCGTGATGCTCGCCGTCGAGGTCGTGTTCGCGGGCACCGATCCCGTGCCGACGTACCTCTTCGACGAGGTCGACGCCGGCGTCGGCGGCAAGGCGGCCGTGGAGATCGGCCGGCGGCTGGCGCGGCTGGCCAAGAGCGCGCAGGTCGTCGTGGTGACCCACCTGCCGCAGGTCGCCGCCTTCGCGGACCGGCAGTTGCTCGTGGAGAAGACCAACGACGGCTCGGTCACGCGCTCCGGTGTGAAGGTCCTGGAGGGCGAGGAGCGGATCCGGGAACTGTCCCGGATGCTCGCCGGGCAGGAGGACTCGGAGACCGCGCGGGCCCACGCGGAGGAACTGCTGGAGACAGCTCGGGCGGACGCCTAGGCCGCGGGGCGGGTTCGTACGGTGGGCGGATGATCAAGCGAGCTGTCTCCTTCGCCCTCTGCGCCGCCCTCACCCGTGCCGCCGTCGGCGCCCTGCGTGCCCAGGCCCCCGGTGGCCGTGACCACTGGGAGCGGAAGAACTACGCGGGGCGCACGGTGGAGTTGTACGCGGGACCCGCCGTGGCCCTGGCCGCCGCCGTCGGGGCCGGGCGCGTGTCGCCTCCCGCCGGGGTCGCCGTGGCCGTCGCGGGAATCTGCGGGGGGTACGACGACATGGCCGGGGCCGGTGACGCGAGACGGGGCTTCCGGGCGCACATCGGCGCCCTCCGGGACGGCGAAGTCACGAGCGGCGCCGTCAAGTTGTTCGGGATCTCGGCCGCCGGGCTCGTCGCCGGGGCGTTCCTGAAGGAGCGGCCATGGGACCGGCTGCTCGCCGGCGTCGTCATCGCCGGGGCCGCCCACTTCGTCAATCTCGTCGACGTACGGCCGGGCAGGGCCGCCTCGACGGTGCTCGCCCTCGGGGCGCCCGGGCTGCTGCGCCGAGGGCCCGGCGCGGAGATCGCCGCCGGCGTCATGGGGGCCGCCGCGGCCGTGCTCCCCGACGACCTCGGTGAACGCGCGATGATCGGTGACACCGGGGCGCACGCGCTGGGCGCGGCCCTGGGCGCCGCGGTCGTCGTGGGGTGGGGGTCCCCCCGCTCGAGTGGGGCCGAGAGTGGGGCAGGGCGTGCGGCGTTGGTCGCGCACGCTGCCGCCGTCGTGGCCGCGGCGGTGTACGGCGACAAAGTGAGCGAAGTCGCGCGCCGGGTGGGCCCGTGAGGCTCGGGAGCCAAAATGTGCGCCACGCGCGCGTGTTCGTGCACCCTCGCCACCCCGAATCACTCGTGCGGGTGACTCAAGCCGCCGCGTTGCCCGCCTCTCGCCTCCACGCCGTTCCCGGAACGGCCGTGGCTCCTGGCATCCTTGGCGTAAACACGTCGTACGCGTAGGGATCCACGCGGTACACCCCCTCCGCCCGATCCTTCTGTACTTTCTTCGTGACCGCCCCACCCACCACCAGGAGCCCCGGCCACGTGACCCCCGTGAGCAGCCACTCACCGCACGGCCAGTCGTCGCTGCGCACCGTGCAGGTGCTGGGCGGCGGCAACGCCGGCAGCAGCGCGCATGTGCGATCGCTGGCCGCGGGACTGGTCGCGCGGGGCGTGCGGGTCACCGTCTGCGCCCCCGTCGAGGCCGACCACGCCTACGACTTCAGCGGCGCCGGCGCCGAGCATGTGCACGTGCCGCGCAGCAGCGATCCGGCTTCGGTGGCCGCCCTGCGGGCCGTGTGCGCGGACGCCGACCTGGTGCACGCCCACGGACTGCACGCTTCCTTCCGCGCGGTGCTCGCGTTGAGCGGCCGGCGCACTCCGCTGGTCGTGACGTGGCACGACCGGGCGCACGCCGAGGGCGCCCGCGCCCATCTGCTCCGGCTGTTGGAGCGGCGGGTCGTCAAGGCCGCCTCCGTCGTCCTCGGCAGCACCTCGGCCCTGGTCGACCGCGCCCGCCGGACCGGCGCGCGGGACGCCCGGCTCGCCGCCGTCGCGCTGCCCGGCCGGCGCCCCGCCGTGCAGAAGGACGACCCCGACAAACTACGTCCCAAGGTGCGCGCCGAACTCGGGGCAACCGGGCGGCCGTTGCTGATCGCCGTCGGCTCGCTGGAGGGGCATCGCGGATACGACGTACTGCTGGACGCCTCGCGCGCGTGGCGCCGGCTCGATCCGGCGCCGTTGGTCGTGATCGCGGGCGAGGGGGAGCTGCGGGCCGAACTGCAACGCCGCATCGAGGACGAGGAGCTGCCCGTACGGCTCATCGGGCGGCGCGACGACGTCGCTGAGCTGCTCGCCGCCGCCGACATCGCGCTGCTGCCCAGCAGTTGGGAGTCGCGGTCCGTCCTCGCCCAGGAGGCCCTCCACGCGCGCGTGCCGCTCGTCGCCACCGACGTCGGCGGCATTCCGGAACTCGTCGGCGACGCGGCCGTACTCGTCCCGTACGGCGCCCCCGACACGCTCGCCGACGCCGTCGTACGACTGCTCGGTGACCCCGAGCGGCAGGAAGAGCTCAGGGAGCGGGGCGTGCGGCAGGCGGCCACCTGGCCGACCGAGGACGAGACCGTGGCCCAAGTGCTCAGTGTCTACGACGAGTTGACGCAGCCGCGGCCCATGATCTGAGGGCGCCTCTAGGTCACATGCCTGCGCGCCCGCAGCGCCAGGCTCAACGCCAGCACCGTCTGCGGATCGTCGAGGTCGGTGCCGAGCAACTCACCGATGCGGGCGAGGCGGTTGTACAGCGTCTGCCGGTTGAGGTGCAGCTCGCGTGCCGTCTCCGCCTTGCGGCCCGCGTGCGCCAAGTAGGTCTCCAGCGTGGGCAGCAGGGGCGGCCGGGAGCGCTCGTCGTGGTCGCGCAGCGGGCCGATCGCCCGGTCCACGAAGGCCGCGAGGTCGGGATGGTCGCGCAGCCGCCACAGCAGCAGGTCGATGTCCAGGCGGCGGGCGTCGTACCAGGGGCGGTCGGACAGGCCCTGTGCCGCGGTCGCCGTCTCCGCCGCGTGCCTCAGGCCCGCCGAGGCCGCCGCCCAGCCGCCCGCGACCCCGACGACCACGACCGGCGGCCGCGCCCCGGGCCGCTGGATCCCGGCCCGCTCCACGCCCGCCCGCAGCGCCGCCGCCACCTTGTCCGCCGCCGCCGACCGCTCCGCCTCCGCCCGCAGGCCCAGCAGCACCGGGACGCGCCCCTCCACGGGCCGTACGCCCAGCAGCACCGGCACCCCCACCGAGGCCAGCTCCTCCCCGACCGCGCGGGCCAGCACCGCCCAGCCGCCCGGCGCCGGTCCGTCGCCGAGCCGCATCACCACCGGAAGCAGCGGGCCGTCACCCGGCTTGAAGCCGAGGACGCGCGCCTGCGCCGGGGCGTCCTCGGCGGCGATACGGCCCTCCGCGAGGTCGGTCAGGAAGTCGCCCCGTCCGCGAGCGGCCAGCTCCTCCTCCTGGCGCGCCTGCATCAGCACCACGGCGAGAATGCCCGCGGCCCGCTCGGCGGCGATCCGGTGCACCGGCGCGAGCGGCCCCAGCACCGGCAGCAGGACGAGCCGGGCCCGGATCGCGCCCGCCCCCTGCCCGCCGCCCGGCACGTCCACCAGCACCGACCCCGCGGGCGGCGGCGCGTCCTTGTGCGGACCCCGCAGCCCCTCCCACACCTGCAACGGGTCCGCGCCCTCGGGGCCGGCCCCGGCCGCGTACAGCAGCCGCCCGTCCGTCGTCTCCAGGAAGACGGGGTTGCCGCCGAAGTCCGCGAGGATGCCCAGCACTTGAGGCACTCCGCCACCGCCGAGCAGCGCCTCGGTGCAGCGGCGGTGCACCTCCTCGGCCCGCTGGAGCAGCGCGTAGTGGCCGTTGACGATCTCGGTGTGGATCTCCTCGGTGACCGTCACGAACGGGACCTGGCGATGCAGCTGGACGAGCGGGAGACCGGCCGCGCGTGCCGTGTCGACCAGCGCGGCGGGCAGCCGCGTGAAGCGCGCGCCGAGCTCGATGACCAGGGCCGCGATGCCGCGCTCGGCGAGGGTGCGCACGAACGCCCGCTGGTCGGCGGGACGGGTGCCGAGGCCGTATCCCGTGGTCAGCAGCAGTTCCCCGCCCTTCAGCAGGGACGCGATGTTGGGCACCTCGCCCGCGTGCACCCAGCGCACGGTCCGGCCCAGTCGGTCGGCGCCCGCGACGATCTCGGGCAGCCCACTGCGCAGACCGGGCAGCTCCAGCGCCCGCCGGACGGTGATCCCGGCGCCGTGGGTGTCGAATCCGCTGCTCATGCCACTGCCCGTGCCGCTTTCCATGTGCCGGACGCTACCCGTGTGCGGGCCTTCCCGACATCTCCGAACGCGTTCACGGGCGCGGGGCCCGGGTAGCCGCGTCGGCATGGACTACAGCGTGGTTGCCGTGGCACGGGAGGACGACAGCGCGATCGAGGAGCCGTTGCGGGTGGCGGCGGTCGCCGATCGGCTCGGGTATCGCGAGGTGTGGGCGGGGGAGGGGCCGACCTGGGACTCCTTCGTCCTGGCCACCGCCATCGGGCGGGCCACCGGGCGGGTCGCGCTGACGGCCGGTCCGGTCGCGGTGTCGGTGCGGGACGCGTTCGGCATCGCGCGGGGCGCCGCGTCGGTCGCGGCCGTCGTCGGACGGCCGGTCGGGGTGGCGCTGGGGACGTCCAGCAAGCGGGTCGTCGAGGGCGTGCACGGGGTGCCGCGGGTACGGCCCGCCGCCGCGATGGAGGCCTCCGCGGCGGCCGTACGGGGCTTTCTGCACGGCGAGCCGGGCGAACCGGTCGTCCCCGGCAGCACCTTCCGCCGCCGTCACCGGCCGCCGGGCGGCCCGCTCACCGTGGCGGCGTTCGGTGACCGTGCCATCGCCACGGCGGCCGCGCACGCCGACCGGATGCTGCTCGACATCGTCTCGCCGGCCCAGGTCCGCACCCTGCGGGCCAAGCTGGAGAAGGCCGCCGAGGACGCGGGACGTCCGTCACCGCCGGTCCTGGCCGCCTGGCTGCCGGCCGCCGTCGATCCCGGCCCGGCCTGTCTCGCTCAGGTCCTGCGGAGCATCGCCGGGTATCTCACGGTGCCCGGCTACAGCGACATGTTCGAGGCCGCCGGCTTCCAGGAGGCCGTCGAGCTCGCCCGTACCGGGGCCGACGCCGACACGCTGGTCCGTGCGCTGCCCGCCAGCGCGGCCGGCATGGTCGGCCTGGTGGGCGACCTGGACACCGTACGCGCGCGGGCCGAGGAGTACGCCGAGGCCGGGCTCGACGAGATCGCCCTCGTCCCGGCCACGGCGGGCGATCCGGGCGGGGAGCGGACGCTGACGGGGCTCAGGCCGGCCTGATGTTGTGGTTGAACCGGAAGACGTTGTCCGGGTCGTACCGCCGCTTCAGATCCGCGAGCCGCCGCGTGTTCTTTGGGCCCAGACCGGCCACCACGCGTTCCGCGCCCTCGTCCCCGATGAAGTTGAGGTAGACCGCGCCCGTGCTCCACGGCCGCGCGTCGGCTCGCACGTCCCGGACCCACCGGACGCACCGCTCGTCGTCCGCGGGGTCCTCCCAGATCGCGAAGGGGTGCACGACCCAGGGCGCGTCCCGGTAGGGCACGGGGTACTCGCGCGGACCGGCGGCGATCGCCCCGCCCAGCGGGAACAGCACATGGAGGGTGCCGGTCGGCGCGGGCATGGACTCGCCCCGGGCGCAGAACGCGTCCAGGTAGGCGTCGGGCGCGCCGGTCAGGTACTCCGCCGACCAGTAGTTCCGCATCCCCGGCGGATCGTCGAGCATGCACTGGACATCGGCGTACGGCATCGCCCCGACGACCTCCGACTCGTGCGGCAGCGCCAGCAGGGGCTCGGCCAGCTTGCGCAGGTCCCCCTCGGACCCGGCGTACGTCAGCAGGGCGACGCACAGGATCCTGCCGACCAGGTGGGGCGGTACGAACTCCTCGGGCGGGCCGGTGAGATACAGCACTCCGCCGCCCGCCTCGTCCGGCGCCACGGACACCAGGTCGCGGTAGGTGCGGACGACCTCGGCGCCGAACTCCGGGAGGTAGAGGATCAGCGCGATCGAGAACTCGGGCAGTTCGTGCAGCTTCAGGGTGAGCGAGGTCGCGACGCCGAAGTTGCCGCCACCGCCGTGCAGGCCCCAGAACAGTTCCGGGTTCTCGTCGGCGCTCGCGTGGACCCGCTCGCCGTCGGCGGTGACGAGTTCCACGCCGAGCAGATTGTCGACGGCCAGCCCGGACCAGCGGTCCAGCCAGCCGGAGCCGCCGCCCAGGACGAAACCGCCGACCCCGGTCGTGGAGGCCCGGCCGCCGGTCGTGGCGAGGCCGTGCGGCTGGCAGGCGCGGTCCAGGTCGCTCATCGTGGCGCCGCCCGCGACCCGCACCGCCTCGGCCGCGGGATCGACGGAGACCGCGCGCATGTGCCGCAGGTCGACGACGAGTCCGGCGTCGTTGACGGCCATGCCCGCCACGCTGTGCCCGCCGCCGCGTACCGCGATGTGCAGGTCCAGGTCCCGCCCGAACCGCACGGCCCGCACCACGTCGTCCGCGTCCACGCACTGGGCGATGACCGCCGGTCTGCGGTCGATCATCGCGTTGAAGACGGTGCGGGCCTCGTCGTAGCCCACATCCCCGGGGGCGAACACGTCGCCGACCAGATCCTCGCGCAGCGCGGCGAGGGCCGCGCCCGCTTTCGACGGGGAGGCCATGGAGGCGCCCCCTTCCGTACAGGGGCCGATGGATCCCAGCCTAGGCAGGCTTCGGCCGGCGGTCCTGTTCAGCCGCCGTAGGCCCCCGACGCCGTGAGGCGCAGCGCGGTGTCGATCAGCGGGACGTGGCTGAAGGCCTGCGGGAAGTTGCCGACCTGGCGCTGGAGATGCGGGTCCCACTCCTCGGCCAGCAGACCCAGGTCGTTGCGCAACGACAGCAGCCTCTCGAACAGCTTGCGGGCCTCGTCGACCCGGCCGATCATCGCCAGGTCGTCCGCCATCCAGAACGAGCAGGCCAGGAAGGCGCCCTCGTCACCGGGCAGGCCGTCGACGCCCTCGCTCTCGCCCTCCGTGGGGTAGCGCAGGATGAAGCCGTCCGAGGTGGACAGCTCACGCTGGATCGCCTCGATGGTGCCGATCACGCGCTTGTCGTCCGGGGGCAGGAAGCCCATCTGCGGGATCAGCAGCAGGGAGGCGTCCAGCTCCTTCGAGCCGTACGACTGCGTGAAGGTGTTGCGCTCCTTGTCGTAACCCTTCTCACACACGTCCCGGTGGATGTCGTCGCGCAGCTCGCGCCAGCGCTCCAGCGGGCCGTCGGCGTCGCCGGACTCGATGAGCTTGATCGTGCGGTCGACGGCGACCCAGGCCATCACCTTGGAGTGCACGAAGTGGCGGCGTGGACCGCGCACCTCCCAGATGCCCTCGTCCGGCTCCTGCCAGTGGTCCTCCAGGTAGCGGATCAGCTTGAGCTGGAGCAGCGAGGCGTAGTCGTTGCGGGCCAGGCCCGTCATGTGGGCCAGGTGCAGCGCCTCGGTGACCTCGCCGTACACGTCCAGCTGGAGCTGGTGCGCGGCGCCGTTGCCGACCCGGACCGGGGCGGAGTTCTCGTAGCCGGGCAGCCAGTCCAGCTCGGCCTCGCCCAGCTCGCGCTCGCCCGCGATGCCGTACATGATCTGAAGGTTCTCGGGGTCGCCGGCCACCGCCCTGAGCAGCCACTCCCGCCAGGAGCGGGCCTCCTCGCGGTAGCCGGTGCGCAGCAGCGAGGACAGGGTGATCGCCGCGTCGCGCAGCCAGGTGTAGCGGTAGTCCCAGTTGCGGACGCCGCCGATGTCCTCCGGCAGCGAGGTGGTGGGCGCCGCGACGATGCCGCCGGTCGGGGCGTACGTGAGCGCCTTCAGCGTGATCAGCGAGCGGACCACCGCCTCGCGGTACGGGCCGTGGTACGTGCAGTGCTCGACCCAGTCTCGCCAGAAGTCCTCCGTGGCCTCCAGGGACTGCTCCGGCTCCGGCAGCGCCGGCGGCTCCTTGTGCGAGGGCTCCCAGGAGATGGTGAACGCGATCCGCTCACCCGGGGCGACCGTGAAGTCCGAGTACGTGGTCAGCGACTTGCCGTAGGTCTCGGCCTCCGTGTCGAACCACACCGAGTCCGGTCCGGCGACGGCGACCGTACGGCCCTCGTGCCGGTGCACCCACGGCACCACCCGGCCGTACGAGAAACGCATCCGCAGCGTCGAGCGCATCGGCACCCGGCCCGTGACGCCCTCGACGATCCGGATCAGCTGGGGCGCGCCGTCACGCGGGGGCATGAAGTCGGTCACCCGGACCGTGCCGCGCGGTGTGTCCCACTCGGACTCCAGGATCAGGGAGTCGCCGCGGTAGCTGCGCCGGGCCGCGGTGGGCGGCGGGGAGTCCGAGGCGTGCGCCGGGCCGAGCCGCCAGAAACCGTGCTCCTCGGTGCCCAGCAGGCCGGCGAAGATGGCGTGCGAGTCGAAGCGGGGCAGGCACAGCCAGTCCACTGTGCCGTCCCGGCAGACCAGTGCGGCGGTCTGCATGTCTCCGATGAGTGCGTAGTCTTCGATGCGCCCGGCCACGTGCAACTCCAGTCGAACGGCCACGTCACCCCCTCATGCAAAAAGGGGGCTCTCGCTAGTGCGGTCAAGGGGTGGTTGTTATGCGTCGTTGAGCGGTGAAGCAAAGCAGTCGTCCGCGTCGTGAGGCAAAACGACAGTCTCTTCTCGACGATCTGTGCTCAACGAACTGACGAGCTCTCGTTGTTCCGGTGCTTACGGGCGAGGGGTGGTGCCGTGTTGCCGGCCGGGCTCGGCAGCGAATGTCCGAGCAGGATACGACGCACGTAGATGATCTGCGTGCCGCTCCGGGCAACCCGGGTCGGCCGAACGGGTGAGCAATGGGTGACCGATGCGCGGAAAATCGGTGAAGCGTGCCGATCCGTGCGGACTCGTGCGCGGAGCGTGGCCGGAAGCCATCGCCCCGAGTCGCTGATACCCTGGTAGCCCGTGGACCGGTGGGCGTGAAGACCCCCGAACCGCACTTCAAGATCGCGACCACGGGAGCCCCCTCTTGGCCATGCCGCCCGCTGCTTTTCGACACCACGCAGCCACGACGACCAAGCACATCTTCGTCACCGGGGGTGTCGCCTCCTCGCTCGGCAAGGGCCTGACGGCCTCCAGCCTCGGCATGCTGCTCAAGGCACGGGGTCTGCGGGTGGTCATGCAGAAGCTCGACCCGTACCTCAATGTCGACCCTGGCACGATGAACCCCTTCCAGCACGGTGAGGTGTTCGTCACCAACGACGGCGCCGAGACCGACCTGGACATCGGCCACTACGAGCGGTTCCTCGACCGTGACCTGGACGGTTCCGCGAACGTCACCACCGGCCAGGTGTACTCGACCGTGATCGCCAAGGAGCGGCGCGGCGAGTACCTCGGCGACACCGTGCAGGTCATCCCGCACATCACCAACGAGATCAAGCACCGCATCCGCCGCATGGCGACGGACGAGGTCGACGTCGTGATCACGGAGGTCGGCGGCACCGTCGGCGACATCGAGTCGCTGCCGTTCCTGGAGACCGTCCGCCAGGTCCGTCACGAGGTCGGTCGTGACAACGTCTTCGTCGTCCACATCTCGCTCCTGCCGTACATCGGCCCCTCGGGAGAGCTGAAGACGAAGCCGACCCAGCACTCGGTTGCGGCTCTGCGCAACATCGGTATTCAGCCAGATGCGATCGTGCTGCGCTGCGACCGTGAGGTGCCGACGGCGATCAAGCGCAAGATCAGCCTGATGTGCGACGTCGACGAGGCGGCCGTGGTCGCCTGTCCCGACGCCCGCTCGATCTACGACATCCCCAAGACCGTGCACGGCGAGGGCCTGGACGCCTACGTCGTACGCAAGCTGGACCTGCCGTTCCGTGACGTGGACTGGACGACCTGGGACGACCTGCTCGACCGCGTCCACAACCCCGACCACGAGATCACCCTCGCGCTGGTCGGCAAGTACATCGACCTGCCCGACGCCTACCTCTCGGTGACCGAGGCGCTGCGCGCCGGCGGCTTCGCCAACAAGGCCCGCGTGAAGATCAAGTGGGTCACGTCCGACGACTGCAAGACCCCGGCCGGCGCCAAGCAGCAGCTCGCCGACGTCGACGGCATCTGCATCCCCGGCGGCTTCGGCGACCGCGGAGTGCTCGGCAAGGTCGGCGCGATCAAGTACGCCCGCGAGAACAAGATCCCGCTGCTCGGCCTGTGCCTGGGCCTCCAGTGCATCGTGGTCGAGGCGGCCCGCAACCTGGCCGACATCGGCGACGCCAACTCCACCGAGTTCGACCCCGCCACCTCCCACCCCGTCATCTCGACGATGGCCGAGCAGCTCGACATCGTCGCCGGTGAGGGCGACATGGGCGGCACCATGCGGCTCGGCATGTACCCGGCCAAGCTGGCCGAGGGCTCCATCGTGCGCGAGGTTTACGACGGCAAGGAGTACGTCGAGGAGCGGCACCGTCACCGCTACGAGGTGAACAACGCCTACCGCGCGGAGCTGGAGAAGAAGGCCGGCATCCAGTTCTCCGGCACGTCGCCCGACGGCAAGCTCGTCGAGTACGTGGAGTACCCGCGCGAGGTCCACCCTTACCTGGTGGCCACGCAGGCCCACCCCGAGCTGCGCTCGCGCCCGACGCGCCCGCACCCGCTGTTCGCCGGGCTCGTCAAGGCCTCCGTCGAGCGTAAGAATTCGAAGTAACACGAGAGTTGTACGGTGGCCGGGGTGCAAACCTTCAATGGTGGGCACCCCGGTTTTCTTTGGCGGGTTCTTTTCAAAGCGTGTGGAAGGCCAGGGCATGACGATCAAGGACACCCCGCAGGAGTGGGAGATCCGGGCGACGGACACCCCCTTCGTGGGCAACAAGACCTCCGTCCGCACGGACGACGTGGTCATGCCCGACGGCTCGGTCGTCCGCCGCGACTACCAGGTCCACCCGGGCTCCGTGGCCGTGCTCGCCCTGGACACCGAGGACCGCGTGCTGCTCATCAAGCAGTACCGCCACCCCGTGCGGCACAAGCTGTGGGAGATCCCGGCCGGCCTGCTCGACATCCCCGGCGAGAACCCCCTGCACGCCGCGCAGCGCGAGCTCTACGAGGAAGCCCACGTCAAGGCCGAGGACTGGCGGGTGCTGACCGACCTCTACACCACCCCCGGCGGCTGCGACGAGGCCGTACGGATCTTCCTCGCCCGCGATCTGTCCGAGGCCGAGGGGGAGCGCTTCGAGGTGGAGGACGAGGAGGCCGACCTGGAGCACGCGCGCGTGCCGCTCGACGAGTTGGTCCGCTCGGTGCTCGCGGGTGAGCTGCACAACAACTGCCTTGTCGTGGGCGTGCTGTCGCTGGTCGCCGCGCGGGCCTCCGGCGGGTTGGACGGGTTGCGCTCGGCGGAGGCGGAGTGGCCTGCACGGCCGTTCGAGGCGTGAGGCGGTTCGCGGGTCGCGGGTGCGGGTTTTTGCGGGTCGCGCCGTTCGTATGACGGTCCATGGCCGGGCGCTGGTCCGTTGTGGCTGGTCGCGCAGTTCCCCGCGCCCCTGGGGGGCGCGGCACTCACGCCCGTTCGATCGCGCCGGTCGTACGATCTGCTGATCCGGTTGGGGGATGTGTCCGCCGTGCTGCGCCCGGATCGTCGCAGAGCGTGAACTAGGCTCTGGAAATGCCCTGACCGGAGTCCCGGCGGGCTTGCGCGTGCGTGGGACGGGAGCGTGGCCCGTGACGGATCAGGCGGTGGACACAGGCGGCGTGCAGGTGTCGGCACAAAAATCCGCCGCGAACCAATTCCTGGGCCGCACCCGTGAGTTGAAGGAGCTGCGCGCCGACATCGAGCGCGCCGGCCTGGACACCCTCTCCGGCCGCAAGGCGCCACGCGCGCGCGTGCTGCTCATCGCCGGCCGCCCCGGCTCGGGGCGCACGGCGCTCGCCGAGGAGCTGGTACGTCAGGTGGCGGACCGGTACGCCGACGGCGTGCTGCGGGCCCGCCTGAGCGAGCCGGACGGCACCCCGGTTCCCCTCGGGCGCACCGCCCGCGAGCTGCTCACCGCCCTCGATCTGCCGACCCCGCCCGGCGCCGCCGAGGACGAGCTCACGGCGGCCCTGCGCGAGGCCCTCGCCGACCGCCGGGTCCTGCTGCTGCTCGACGACGCCGCCACGGCCGAGCAGGTCGACGCCCTGCTGCCGGACGCCCCGGAGTGCCTGGCGGTCGCCGTCTCCGGCGGCCCGCTGACCGGGATCTCGGACGTGCGGCCCTGCACGCTCGGCGGTCTCGACACCAAGTCGGCCGTCGACCTGCTGTCCCGGCACGCCGGATCGGTCCGCATCACCGTCGATCCACGGGCGGCCGAGGGCCTCGTCGAGGCGTGCCAGGGCCAGCCCGCCGCGCTGATGCTGGCCGGCGGCTGGCTCGCCGCCCGGCCCAAGGCCGCCGTCGCCGACCTCGCCAAGCATCTGCGGGCCGAGGGCGAGGAGGGCACCCCGCTCAGCCGGGTCTTCCGGCTCGCCTACTCCGGTCTGCCGACCCCGGCCGCCCGCATACTGCGGCTGCTCTCTCTCGCTCCCGCCGGGCTGGTCGACCCGCACACCGCCTCCGCGCTCGCCGGCTCCTCGGTGGACAGCGCCCACACCACCCTGGACGACTTCGTCGCCCTCGGCCTGCTGCACTCCGTCGACTCACCGCTGCCCCAGTATGTGGTCCCGGCCTGTCTGCACCCGTTCCTCACGGCCCTCACCGAGACCCAGGACCGCCCCGCCGAGCTCCAGCTCGCCCGCGCGCGGATGCTGGAGCGGACGGTACGGCTGTTGCAGTCCTGCCGGGCGATCACCGAGACCGACAGCCCCGAGACTCGGCAGAAGCTCCTGGGCATGCCCCGCGCCCTGCGCTTTCCCAACCCCAGGGCGGCCGCCGACTGGCTGAGCATCCGCGGTCCCGTCCTGCTGGCCTCGGCCCGGACCGCGGTCGCCGACGGGGAGCTCGACACCCTCGCCAGGCGCCTGATGTCCCAGCTGGTCAGGGCCCTGGTCGCACACTTCGGCACCCAGGCCGCCGCCTCCGAGCTGTACGACATCCACAGCCTGGTCCTCGATGTGGCCGAGCGCCGGAACCTGCCCCGCGAGAAGGCCGCGGCCCTGCTGAACCTGGGGGACCTCGACGCCCGGACGGGCCGTGCGCGGGACGCGCTGGTGCGTTTTCGGGCCGCGCTGGACGCCGGACGCGAGGGAAACGACCCGTACGCGGCCGGCCGTGCGATGGAATCCGTAGGCGGCGCCCATCTGGAGCTCGGGGACTACGACCGGGCCGCCGACTGGTTCGGCCGCGCGCTCGCCCAGCGGCTGGCCCGCGCCGAGCGGGCGGACGCCGCCCGGCTCTACGGCCGTATCGCCGAGGCGCACACCTACGCCGGCCGGTACGGCGAGGCCATGCGGAACTGGCGGGCGGCGGTCGCCGGGCACCGCAAGAACGGGGATGTGGCGGGTCACGCGCGGGCGTTGAGCGAGCTGGCCCGGGTCCAGGAGTACGCCGGGCGGGCCGCAGAGTCGCTGCGTACCTGCCAGGAAGCAGTGGACTGGGCGCGGCGCGCCGACGACGCGCGGCTCCAGGGCGCCCTGTATCTGCGGTTGGCCGACACCCTGGACCGGATGGGCGATCCCGCGGCGGCGCAGCTGCACCGGGGCGCGGCCGAGCGGATGCTGGGAGAGGAGCTTGAGGAGTCCGATGCGGCGGAGTCCGAGCCCCGGCAAGAGGCTAATCAGCCGGAACATGGCCCTAACGCCTGCGAAATCCGTAGTGCATCTGCCGAAGATTGATGCAATGAAAGGCTAGACAGCGGGAACACCTTCATTAGACTGGCTCTGCCGCACCTTCTCCTGCGGTGTCTCCCGGTGTGCCCTGCATGCTGGGGTATGTCATGTAATGCCCCACACCCTCTGAGCCAAGGACCGTGATCGACGTGAAGGTCGGCATCCCCCGCGAGGTCAAGAACAACGAGTTCCGGGTGGCCATCACCCCCGCCGGCGTGCTGGAGCTGGTGCGCCACGGCCACCAGGTCGTCATCGAGCAGGGCGCCGGTATCGGGTCGTCGATCCCGGACAGCGAGTACATCGCCGCAGGCGCCCGGATCCTCCCGACCGCAGACGAGGTGTGGGCCACCGCCGACCTGCTGCTGAAGGTCAAGGAGCCCATCGCCGAGGAGTACCACCGCCTCCGCAAGGACCAGACGCTCTTCACGTACCTGCACCTGGCCGCCTCCAAGGAGTGCACGGACGCGCTCGTCGAGTCGGGCACCACCGCGATCGCATACGAGACGGTCGAGCTGCCCTCCCGCGCGCTGCCGCTGCTCGCCCCCATGTCCGAGGTGGCGGGCCGGCTCGCCCCGCAGGTCGGCGCCTACCACCTGATGCGCGCCAACGGCGGGCGCGGTGTGCTGCCCGGCGGCGTCCCCGGCGTGCTGGCCGGCCGGGCCGTGGTCATCGGCGGCGGTGTCTCCGGCTGGAACGCGGCGCAGATCGCCATCGGCATGGGCTTCCACGTGACCCTGCTCGACAAGGACATCAACAAGCTCAAGGAGGCGGACCGGATCTTCGGCACGAAGATCCAGACCGTCGTCTCCAACACCCTCGAGCTGGAGAAGGCCTGCCTGGAGGCCGACCTCGTCATCGGCGCCGTCCTCATCCCGGGCGCCAAGGCCCCGAAGCTCGTCACCAACGAGCTGGTCTCCCGGATGAAGCCGGGAAGTGTTCTTGTCGACATCGCGATCGACCAGGGCGGCTGCTTCGAGGACTCCCGTCCGACGACCCACGCCGAGCCGACCTTCCCGGTCCACAACTCGGTCTTCTACTGCGTCGCCAACATGCCCGGCGCGGTGCCCAACACCTCCACCTACGCGCTCACCAACGCCACGCTGCCCTACATCGTCGAGCTCGCGAACAAGGGCTGGGCCGACGCGCTGCGCCACGACCCGGCGCTGGCCAAGGGCCTCAACACGCATGACGGCAAGGTGGTTTACCGCGAGGTCGCGGAGGCGCACGGCCTGGAGCACGTGGAGCTTCTGTCGCTGCTCGGCTGAGCCGCTCGACTAAGTCACTTTCTGGTAAAGGCGATACGTCAACACGAATCGTCAACCGTACGCACCCGGCCGGACCTTGCCCGAAAAGGTCCGGCCGGATGTGTGTATGGTCACTTTGCGACTCTCGGTCAACTCGCCTCGAACGCAACCCTTCGACCGATTCGCACACCGGTGAAACCTGCTGTGCGACGGCCGTACGCCCTTGACAGCGGGATGCTTCATTGTCGACACATCTGCCCGGTCCGGCGGATTGTGTTGCTGCGGACCGCCGACACGCCATAGAGTCGCCAACCGTCGGCATGCTGCAACGCTGACCTGTCTAGAAGTTTCCTGGTCACCAAGGAGGTAAGACGACTTGTGAATGAGTCGACATTTTCTCCCGGGGGTGGTCAACCAGGAATGCCGGTACGGGACCAGGGTCCCGCGGGATTCGAGGCTGTCGGCTCCGTTGCGGTGCGCACCTTCGCAGCCCACCAGGGGCACCCGGTCACCGGGGTGACCCAGACAGCACACCAGAGCATGGATGGCCATCACGTGAACGCCATGGCCGGCGACGGAAGTGGCGCGCCCCACAACCAATTCGCCGACTACGACGAAGTGCCCGAAGGGCACTTCTACGACCCCGACGCGGAGTACGAGCCCGACCCCGAGTACGCGGCCACGCTCGCGCCCGACGCTGCCCGGCAGCGCCGTGAGCGCATCGGTCCGACCGGGCGCCCGCTGCCGTACTTCCCGATCCCGGGTCCGCTGACCGACCACGGCCCCGCGAAGATCATCGCGATGTGCAACCAGAAGGGCGGCGTGGGCAAGACCACGTCGACCATCAACCTGGGTGCCGCGCTCGCGGAATACGGACGCCGGGTCCTGCTCGTCGACTTCGACCCCCAGGGCGCGCTCTCGGTCGGTCTCGGCGTCAACCCCATGGAGCTCGACCTCACGGTCTACAACCTGCTCATGGAGCGGGGCATGTCGGCCGACGAGGTGCTCCTGAAGACAGCGGTCCCCAACATGGACCTGCTGCCCAGCAACATCGACCTGTCCGCCGCCGAGGTCCAGTTGGTCTCCGAGGTAGCGCGTGAGTCGACGCTCCAGCGTGCCCTCAAGCCGCTGCTGCCCGACTACGACTTCATCGTGATCGACTGTCAGCCCTCGCTCGGCCTGCTCACGGTCAACGCGCTGACGGCCGCGCACAAGGTGATCGTGCCGCTGGAGTGCGAGTTCTTCGCGCTGCGTGGTGTGGCGCTGCTGACCGAGACCATCGAGAAGGTCCAGGAGCGGCTCAACCCGGAGCTGGAGCTCGACGGGATCCTCGCCACGATGTACGACTCGCGCACCGTGCACAGCCGTGAGGTGCTCGCGCGTGTCGTCGAGGCCTTCGACGACCACGTCTACCACACGGTCATCGGGCGCACGGTCCGCTTCCCGGAGACCACGGTCGCCGGTGAGCCGATCACCACGTACGCCTCCAACTCCGTCGGTGCCGCCGCCTATCGCCAGCTCGCCAGGGAGGTGCTCGCCCGGTGTCACGCCGAGTGAGTCTGCCGGGGGCCGACGAACTGTTCCGCACGACAGGGGGTACGGCGCTCCAGCCGTCCACTCCCCGGCGCCCGGTCAACGGCGAGGCCCGGGTGCCGGCTCCCGCGGGGGAGAGCGACAACGCCGCCGCCGAGGACGTGCCGCAGTCGGTGCCGGCGCAGGGCGGTGACGGCGACGGCGCGGAGCATGTGGCGGCCGACGCCGAGCCGGCCGACGCGGGCGAGTCGCGCAGCCGGGCCGCGGAGCGCTCGGCGCGACGTCAGGGGGCGCAGGAAGGTTCTGCCGCGACGGCGGCGGCCGCTTCCGGCGGTGCCGCCGCTTCCTCCGCCGCTCCGCGCAAGCGCGGTCGGCAGGCGTCGCGCCGGCCCAGCGGCCGTGAGCGGCACGACGAGAAGATCACCGTGTACGTCTCCGCCGAGGAACTCATGGACTTGGAGCACGCGCGTCTGGTGCTCCGCGGCGAGCATGGGCTGGCCGTCGACCGCGGGCGGATCGTCCGTGAGGCGGTGGCCGTGGTCCTCGCGGATCTGGAGAGCCGCGGAGACGCCAGCATCCTCGTACGACGGCTTCGCGGGCGGTAGCGGTAGCCTGCGGGGGCTATGACCTCGAACGACGTTCCAGCCCCCCGCGCCGGTGCCTCCGGCGGCCGTCGGCGTGCGCTGGGGCGCGGGCCGGGAGCGGCGAGGGCCGAGGCGGTCTCCGACCCGGCCGAGCGGGAGGCCGACGGCTCTGACGCGGTACGTGAGGTCGCTCCGGTTGGCGAGGACCCTGCTGCCGAGCTGGAGCGGGAACCCGGGCTCGGCCCGGCCGTCGATCCTGAGCGTGGACCCGGGCTCGGCCCTGCCGTCGATCCTGAGCTTGAACACGTGGCCTCCTTGGTCACGCCCGACCCGGCACCCGAACGCCGCGCGGCTGAGACGGACCCGGACTCCGAGGGCCTTGGCACCGAGCCCGAACCGAACGGCCGGGGCGCGGGCGACGAGCCTCGCCGCGTGTCGGAAGAGGCCGCAGCTTCTGGGACGGCGCCCGAAGTCTCCGAGCCCGGCCCGGCGTCGGGAGTCGCCGCCCTCTCGGGTCCGGCACCCGAAGCCCGGATTGCTGCCGGCGCACCGGCCGCGCTGCAAGAGCCGTCGGCCGTCGAGCCCGGCCCGGCCTCCGGCGTCGCCGCCCTTCCCGGTCCGGCACCTGAAGCCCGGATTGCTGCCGCCGCACCGGCCGCGCTGCAAGAGCCGTCGGCCGTCGAGCCCCGCCCGGCCTCCGGCGTCGCCGCCCTCCCCGGTCCGGCACCCGAAGCCCAAGGCGTCGGCGCCCCACCCGGTCCGGCACCCGAAGCCCAAGGCGTCGGCGCCCCACCCGGTCCGGCACCCGAAGCCCAAGGCGTCGCCGCCCCACCGAGCCCGGCACCAGAAGCCCAAGCCCCTCCCGCCGCACCGGCCCCCGAGCCCGACCCCACCGCATCCGAAGCCCCCGTCGACGGTGTCTTCAAGGTTCGGCTCTCCAACTTCGAGGGGCCCTTCGACCTCCTCCTCCAGCTGATCTCCAAGCACAAGCTCGATGTCACCGAGGTCGCGCTGTCCAAGGTGACCGACGAGTTCATGGCGCACATCCGGGCGATGGGGCCGGACTGGGATCTCGACGAGACCACCGAGTTCCTCGTCGTCGCGGCCACGCTGCTCGACCTCAAGGCGGCCCGGCTGCTGCCGTCCGCCGAGGTGGAGGACGAGGCCGACCTGGCGTTGCTGGAGGCGCGGGACCTGTTGTTCGCGCGGCTGTTGCAGTACCGGGCGTACAAGCAGATCGCCGACATCTTCAGCCGACGGCTCGACGACGAGGCCCGCCGCTATCCGCGCACCGTCGGCCTCGAACCGCACCACGCCGAGCTGCTGCCCGAGGTCGTCATCAGCATCGGGGCGGAAGGATTCGCCAAGCTCGCCGTCAAGGCGATGCAGCCCAAGCCCAAGCCCCAGGTCTACGTCGATCACATCCACGCGCCGCTGGTGAGCGTGCAGGAGCAGGCCGGGATCGTCGTCGCGCGGCTGAGGGAGCTCGGCGAGGCGAGCTTCCGGGCGCTGATCGAGGACACCGACGACACCCTCACCGTCGTAGCCCGCTTCCTGGCTCTGCTGGAGCTGTACCGGGAGAAGGCCGTGGCGCTCGACCAGGAGACCGCGCTCGGGGAGCTGCTGGTGCGCTGGACCGGTGGGGACGGGGCCGAGACACCGCAGGTGACCGACGAGTTCGACCGGCCGCCCGAGCCGCCCAAGGAGGAGAAGAAGGCGTGAGTGAGGAGACCACGGAGCTTCCGGCCGCGCTGCGCGGCGTCGCGGACCTCGACCTCAAGCCCGCCCTGGAGGCGATGCTCATGGTCGTGGACGAGCCCGCGACCGAGGAGCACCTCGCGAAACTCCTGGAGCGGCCCAGGCGGCACGTCGCCGACGCCCTGCGGGAACTCGCCGACGAGTACGTCATGCAGGGGCGGGGCTTCGAGCTGCGGTTCGTCGCGGGTGGCTGGCGCTTCTACACGCGCGCCGAGTACGCCCCGGCCGTGGAACGCCTGGTCCTGGAAGGGCAGACCGCCCGGCTCACCCAGGCCGCCCTGGAGACGCTGGCCGTGGTCGCGTACCGCCAGCCGGTCAGCCGCAGCCGCGTCTCCGCCGTACGCGGAGTGAACTGCGACGGTGTCATGCGCACCCTCCTTCAGCGCGGGCTGATCGAGGAGGAGGGCACGGAACCCGAAACAGGTGCGATCCTGTACAGGACGACGAACTACTTCCTGGAGCGGATGGGCCTGCGCGGTCTGGACGAGCTCCCGGAGCTCGCGCCCTTCCTCCCGGAGGCGGAGGCGATCGAGGCCGAGACCCAGGAAGGCGTTCCGTCGTTCGACCCGGACGCTCCCGATGACGGTCCGGGGATCCCGGCCGGCCGGGGTACCGACGACGCAGACGACCAGACGGAATTTTGATGCGAAGCAGCAGCGGCAGGAACAGCAGCGGAAACAACGGCGGGAGCCGTGGTGGCAACAGCGGCGGCCGCGGCGGAAGCAGCGGTGGCCGCGGTAACTACCGCGGCGCCGGTAACAACCGCGACGACCAGCAGGGCGGCCGGCCGAGGAAGCCGCGCCCGGAGGAGCGGCGCTACGACGTCGGCCCCGCCGCCACCCAGGACGGCCCGAAGTCGGGGCGTGGCGCCTCGGCCCGCGGCGGCGCCAAGGGCGGCCCCAGGCAGAGCCAGGGCACCGGCCGCGGCCGTTCGGCCCCGGCGACCTCCCGTGAGTACGACGCGCGGGCCGAGGAGCGCAACCGCGAGCGGTACGCGGGCAAGAAGGACGTCAAGACGCCCAAGACCTTCCCGGGCGCCGAGCAGGAGGGCGAGCGGCTCCAGAAGGTCCTCGCGCGCGCGGGCTACGGCTCCCGGCGTGCCTGCGAGGAGCTGATCGACGAGTCCCGGGTCGAGGTCAACGGCGAGATCGTCGTCGAGCAGGGCCTGCGCGTCGACCCGGAGAAGGACGAGATCAAGGTGGACGGCCTGACCGTCGCCACGCAGTCGTACCAGTTCTTCTCGCTCAACAAGCCCGCCGGTGTCGTCTCGACGATGGAGGACCCCGAGGGCCGTCAGTGCCTCGGCGACTACGTCACCAACCGCGAGACCCGGCTCTTCCACGTGGGCCGGCTCGACACCGAGACCGAGGGCGTGATCCTGCTCACCAACCACGGCGAGCTCGCGCACCGTCTGACCCACCCCAAGTACGGCGTGAAGAAGACGTACCTCGCGCACATCGTCGGCCCGATCCCGCGCGATCTGGGCAAGCAGCTCAAGGACGGCATCCAGCTGGAGGACGGGTACGCGCGCGCGGACCACTTCCGGGTCGTCGAGCAGACCGGCAAGAACTACCTGGTCGAGGTCACCCTGCACGAGGGCCGCAAGCACATCGTGCGCCGCATGCTCGCCGAGGCGGGCTTCCCGGTGGACAAGCTGGTGCGGGTCTCCTTCGGGCCGATCACCCTCGGCGACCAGAAGTCGGGCTGGCTGCGCCGGCTGTCGAACACCGAGGTCGGCATGCTGATGCAGGAAGTCGATCTGTAGGCACACCCCGCGTGCGGCGGCCGGTTCCGGAATCCTTCCGGGGCCGGCCGATGCGTTTCGGCCCCTCCGCCGGTCTGTATTGCTGACGGAGGGAGCGGGGATGAGCGCGACCACTGTGGACCGCGACGAGTTCGTACGGCTGACCGACCCGTACCGGCGTGAGCTGCTCGCGCACTGCTACCGGATGCTGGGGTCGGTCGACGAGGCCGAGGATCTGGTGCAGGAGACGTATCTGCGGGCCTGGCGGTCCTACGACGGCTACGAGGGCCGGGCGTCCCTGCGGACCTGGCTGCACCGGATCGCCACCAACACGTGTCTGACGGCTCTGGAGGGCCGCGCGCGCCGTCCGCTGCCCTCGGGGCTCGGCGGGCCCTCCGAGGCGCCTGAGGAGCCGCTGAGGGCCCCTGTGACGGACGTTCCGTGGCTCCAGCCGCTGCCGGACGCGCTGGTCGACCCGGCGAGCGTCGTCGCCGCGCGGGGGAGTCTGCGCCTCGCGCTGGTCGCGGCTCTTCAGAATCTGCCCGCGCGGCAGCGTGCCGTGCTGATCCTGCGGGAGGTGCTGGCGTGGCGGGCGACCGAGGTGGCCGCACTGCTCGGCACCTCCACGGCGGCCGTGAAGAGCAGCCTGCAACGCGCGCGTGCCCGCCTCGACGAGGTGGCGCCCGACGAGGACCTCGTCGAGGAGCCGGAGGGCGCCGCCGACCGCGAGGTGCTCGACCGGTACGTGGCCGCGTTCGAGAACGCCGACCTGGACGCGCTGATCGACCTCCTCCAGGACGGCGTCGAACTGGAGATGCCGCCCTACGCGGAGTGGTTCACCGGCAAGGAGGACGTGCTGCGGTTCCTGCGGGCGCACCGGCACGTCAAGGGCACCGTGCGGATGCCGCGCACGCGCGCGAACGGGCAGCCGGCGGTGGCGATGTACGTGCTCGGGGCGGACGGGCTCTTCCACCGGCACTCCTTGCAGGTGCTGACCGTGCGGGACGGGTCCCTGGCCCGCCTCACGGTCTTCCTCGACCTGGACCTGATGGACCGGTTCGGCATGCCGAAGGAGCTGTCGTGAACTCCGGGGACCTGCTGGAGCGTTCGCTCGCCTACGCGCTGGGCAGCGTCGCCGAGGTCCGGGCCCTGGGCCTGGGGCGGCGGACACCGTGCGCGCAGTGGGACCTGGAGGAACTGCTGGCGCACCTCGACGACTCGCTGGACGCGCTGTACGAGGGGCTGACGGGCGGGCGGATCGGCCTGCTCCCACGGGCCGACCGGGCCTGCGGCTTCCGTACGCGCGCGTGCGCTCTGCTCGGCGCCTGGGCCGCCGGGCCCCCTCGGTCGGTGACCGTGGGCGAACGGCCGCTGGACGTGCGGGTGATGGGCGCCGTGGGGGCGGTGGAGATCGCCGTGCACGGGTGGGACGTCGCCCAGTCCTGCGGCCGCCCCAGGCCCATCCCGGGGCCGCTCGCGGCCGAGCTGCTGAGCGTCGCCCGCTGTGTGGTGGCGGACGAGGACCGTGGGGTGCGGTTCGCGGCGCCGGTCCTCGTGCCGCCACGCGCGCGTGCCGACGTCCGGCTGCTGGCCTTCCTGGGCCGGCGCGATTCCTTTCCGGACTGAGCCCGGTCTGCCTTCCGTGAGTGACCCCGCAAGCGATCTCACGGAAGGCATCGCCATGACCGAGACCCTGAAGGCCCCCGTCCGCACACCACCGCCCACCGAGCGGGCGCCGGCGCGCCGCGGGTGGACCGTGGCCCTCGCCGGGCTCGGCGCGCTGCTGTGCTCCCTCGACGTCGTGGTCGTCGCCACCGCGCTGCCCGCGCTACGGGCCGACTTCGGGGCGAGCCTGTCCGAGCTGGAGTGGACGATCAACGCCTACAACCTCGTCTTCGCCTGCCTCACGCTGACCGGCGCCGCGCTGGGCGACCGGTTCGGGCGCCGGCGGATGTACGTCGTCGGCCTCGCCGTCTTCACGCTCGCGTCGGCCGCCGCCGCCCTCGCCCAGGGCCCGGGCCAGCTGATCGGCGCGCGCGTGATCCAGGGCGCCGGAGCCGCCGTACTGCTGCCGCTCACGCTGACCCTGATCAGCGAGGCGTTCCCGGCCGAGAAGCGGGGCGTCGCCATCGGGATGTGGGGCGGGGTCACCGGACTCGGCGTGGCCGCCGGGCCGGTGCTCGGTGGAGCCGTCACCGAGGGGCTGTCCTGGCAGTGGATCTTCTGGCTGAACGTGCCCATCGGGCTCGCCATGATCCCCCTCGCCGCCCGCAAACTGCGCGAGAGCCATGGCACACGCCCCCAACTCGACCTGGTCGGACTGGCGTTGGCAGCCGTGGGCCTGACGGGTCTGGCCTGGGCGCCGGTACGGGCGCCCGAGGCCGGGTGGGGGAGCGCCGAGGTGCTGACCGCGCTGGCGGCCGGGATCGCGTTCGTCGCCGCCTTCCTGGGCTGGGAGAGGCGTGGGGCCCGCTGTCCGATGCTGCCGCTGTCGCACTTCCGGCGGCGCGGCTTCTCGACCGCCAACGCCTCCGGCTTCCTGCTGTTCGCCTCGCTGCTCGGCGCCCTGTTCATGATCACGCAGCTCTTCCAGCTCGGCCTCGGCTACTCCCCGCTGGAGGCGGGCGTGCGGATCCTGGTCTGGAACGCCACGCCGCTGCTGGTCGCGCCCCTCGCCGGGGCGCTCGCCGACCGGTTCGGGAACCGGCCGTTCATGCTGGGCGGCCTGGCGCTCCAGGCGACCGGCCTCGCCCTGCTGGCCTGGCAGCTCGAACCCGGGGTCGGCTACGGCGGTCTCGTCGTCCCGCTCATCATCGCGGGCGTCGGCATCTCGATGGTGTTCCCGAGCGTCGCCAACGCCGTGACCTCGTCCGTCCCGCTGGGCGACGCGGGAGTCGCGGCCGGCGTCAACAACGCCCTGCGCGAGCTGGGCGGGGTCTTCGGGGTGGCCGTCGCCGCGGCCGTGTTCACGACGTACGGCGGCTACGGCTCGCCGGGGGCGTTCATCGACGGGGCCGGCGCGGCGCTGTGGGTGAGCGCGGGGGCGGCCGCCGTCGGCGCGGCGGTGGCGGCGTTCGCGCCCTCCCGTGGGCGTACGTAGACAGGGGTTGCGCAGGCACTCCCGCCCTCTTTATAGTCGTACTGACTATTAGTCGTGCTGGCTACTAAGGGGGCGGGTTCGCATGGGCCATGACGAGACGGCCTACGACAAGTACGCCCATGAACCCTTCGCCGTCACCGCCGACCTCGCGGTCCTCACCCTCCTCGACGGCGTCCTGCACGTCCTGCTGGTCGAGCGGGGACAGGAGCCGTATCGGGGGCACTGGGCGCTGCCGGGCGGCTTCGTGCAGCCGGACGAGTCGGCGGAGACGGCCGCCCGGCGCGAACTCGCCGAGGAGACCGGCCTGTCGGACGTCTCGGAGCTGCATCTGGAGCAGTTGCGGACCTACAGCGAGCCCGACCGCGACCCCCGGATGCGGGTCGTCACGGTCGCCTTCACCGCGCTGCTGCCCCACCCGCCCGAACCGCACGGCGGCAGCGACGCGGCACAGGCCCGCTGGGTGCCGTACGACAGGGCGGGGCCGCTCGCCTTCGACCACGACCGGATCCTGGCCGACGCCCATGACCGCGTCGGCGCGAAGCTGGAGTACTCCAGCCTGGCCACCGCCTTCTGCCCGCCCGAGTTCACCCTCGGCGAGCTCCAGCAGGTCTACGAGACGGTGTGGGGCACCGCCCTCGACCGGCCCAACTTCCGCCGCAAGGTGCTCGCCACACCGGGCTTCGTCGAGCCGGTCCCCGGCGCCGCCCGGCTCACCGGTGGCCGCGGCAAACCGGCCGCGCTGTACCGGGCCGGCACCGCCGCCACCCTCCACCCGCCCCTGCTGCGGCCCACCCCGGAAGGACGCCCCGCATGACCACGACCACCGTCCGCAAGCGCGCCGCCACCGGCGCCCTGCTCGGCCTCGCCCTCGGCGACGCGCTGGGCTTCCCCACCGAGTTCAACGACGTGCCGTCGATCCTCGCCAAGTGCGGACCGTGGCGGGAGATGGAACTGCCGACGCCGGCGATCGTCACCGACGACACGCAGATGACGCTGGCGTTGGGGAAGGGATTGCGGACGGCGATGGACCTGGGGGCGCTCGGTCCCCAGGCGATGGTGGAGCCGGTGCGGGCCGAGTTCGTCGCGTGGAATCGCTCTCCGGAGAACAACCGGGCACCGGGCAACACCTGCCTGCGCGCCTGCGACCTGCTGGAACGCACCGACCTGCGCTGGCAGGACGCCAGCCAGATCCACTCCAAGGGCTGCGGCGCCAACATGCGCGTCGCCCCGGTCGGGCTGGTCCCCGGCCTCAGCGACGAACAGCGCGCGGGCGCCGCCCAGTTGCAGTCCGCGCTCACCCACGGGCACCCGACGGCCCTCGCCGCGTCCGACCTGACCGCGCACGCCGTACGACTGCTCGCCCAGGGCGCCGAGCCGACCGGCCTCGTCGGGCTGCTGCGGTCGTACGCCTACGAGAACCGCACCCGCTACCACGAGCGCTGGCTCGGCGACCTGTGGACCCGGAGCCAGGACCCGTCCGCCGAGCACTTCATCACGCGCGGCTGGGACGAGTGCCTGGAGACCCTGGACCGCGTACAGCACGCCGTGCATGCCGTCTCGCCCGAGACCGACCCCTGCCTGGCCACGGGCGAGGGATGGATCGCCGAAGAGGCCATGGCGACCGGCCTGTTGTGCTTCCTGTGGTTCGTCGACGAGCCGCTGACGGCCCTGCGGCGGGCCGCCTGCACCGCCGGGGACTCGGACTCGATCGCCTGTCTGGCCGGGGCGTTCGCGGGCGCGTACCTGGGCGCCGACGCCTGGCCGACGGAGTGGGCGGACCGGATCGAGTACCGGGGCGACCTGCTGACCCTCGGGGCGCTCTGGGACGCTTGACGGATGATCGACGCCCTGGACATCGACCTCGCGCCGGTAGTCGCCGAGCAGCCCGACCCGGTGCTCTTCGCGACCGTCTCCGGCGCACATCTGTACGGCTTCCCGTCGCGCGACTCCGACGTGGACCTGCGCGGTGTGCACCTGCTGCCGGCCGCCGACCTGGTCGGGCTGCGGGAGCCGCAGGAGACCCGGTCGCGGATGTGGGTGCGCGACGGCGTCGAGATGGACCTGGTCACGCACGACCTGCGCAAGTTCGTACGGCTGATGCTGCGCCGCAACGGCTATGTGCTGGAGCAGCTGCTCTCGCCGCTCGTCGTGCACACCACGGACGCCCACCGGGAGCTGGCCGAGCTCGCCCCCGGTGTGCTCACCGGCCACCATGCCCATCACTACCGGGGATTCGCGAACACACAGTGGCGGCTGTTCGAGAAGACCGACGAGCTCAAGCCGCTGCTCTACACCTTCCGGGTGCTGCTCACCGGCATCCATCTGATGCGCAGCGGTGAGGTGCAGCCGCATCTGCCGACGCTGATCGGGGAGGTCGACGCCCCGGGCTATCTGCCGGAGCTGATCGCGGCGAAGGCGGAGCGCGAGCACGGGGACGCCGACGTCGACCACGCGCGCGTGGCGGCCGACGTGGAGCGGCTGCACACCGTGCTGGACGAGGCGCAGGCGGCCTCAGCGCTGCCCGAGGCCCCGAGTGCCTACGACGCCCTGCACGCCTTCGTCGTACGGACCCGGCTGGAGGGCTGAGGCGCGGCGGACCCGGATCAGGAAGTCCTCCACCCTGCGGTGGTCCGGCTCGGCCGGGAGCGGGCCGCGGTCGGCGGCCTCCTCCGCCTCGCTCGCCAGGCGGGTCATCCGCGACTCCACCTCGGGCCACGGCACCTCGCCCCGCTTGACCTCCAGCAGTGCCTCGCGCCGGGCGCCCACCTCGATGGTGAGGCGGCCCGTGCGGAGCAGGTCGCGGGCGCTCGCGAGCAGCCGGAGCAGGTGCATCGCGTGCTTCCAGCGCGGGGCGCCGTGGAGGCGGATGTCGGCCTCCAGCTTCTTGCGCTGACCCAGCGCGTAGCGCGTGAAGGTCTCGTGGGCCCGGCGGGACAGGAAGGCCTCGCGCAGGGCGAGCAGCTCGCGGCCCGTGTCGTCGACGTGCTCCACGAGCGGGGAGTGCAGGCACTCCAGGATGTTCGGGTTGGCGCGCAGGGCCAGCTCGCAGAAGCGCTCCAGCTCCCAGCTGAACTGCTCCGGAAGCGGGCCCTCGACATGGGTCGGCGGCTTGTCGAAACGCCAGAACAGGGGCGTGGGGGCGAGGAACACGCCCCGGCGGTCGGTGTCGCTGCCGTCCGTCGCCAGACCGAAGGCGCGCGAGCCCATCACACAGGCGTAGATCGTGTGGTCGCGTACCAGGGTCTCGGGGTGCATGCCCCGGAGCGTACGTCGGCGATCACACCAGGCGGATCGAATTTCCCTCCACGACGATCTGCTTCGCGGGCAGCGGCTTCGTGGCCGGGGGGTTGGCCACCGCGCCGTCGGTGATGTCGAACTTGCTGCCGTGGCAGGGGCAGTTGATCGTCCCGTCCGAGACGCTGCCGACCAGGCACTGCTGATGCGTGCAGATCGCGGAGAAGGCCTTGAACTCGCCCTGCTTCGGCTGGGTCACGACGACCTTCTGGTCCTTGAAGATCGTGCCGCCGCCCTCCGGGATCTCGGATGTGGTCGCCAGCTCCTCGCCCTCGCCGTCCTGGCTGTCCCCGCCGGGGGAGGTGGTGGCGGTCGAGGTCGGCGTCGACTCGCCGCTGTCGTCGGAATCGCCGCAGCCCGCGACGAGTGTCGCGGCGCCCGTCGCGCCCGTGGCGATGAGGATCGTGCGCCGCGTCGGACTGTAGGTCATGTCGTGACTCCGAAGGTGCGGAAGAACACAGGGGGTCGCTCCGAACGGAGCAACAGCATCTTTGCATTGAATGCGGCGAAGGCGAAGTAATTCGGAAGGTAGTGCACCAAAACGCGCATTTCATGCGGTCGGTGACTCGACGTGTACCCACGGTGCGCCCCCACCGGGTGTCTCAGCGTGCGGGCGGACCGCGTCCACCGCACCCGGGCTGACTAGGCTGGACCGTCGTAGAACCGATCCGTACATCAGCGAGGAGCAGCGCCGTGGCGGTACGAGCGGTCCGGGGGGCCGTCCAACTGGAGCGGGACGACGCCGGCCACATGGACGAGCAGGTCGGGGCCCTGCTCACGGCGATCCTGGAGCGCAACGGTCTGACCGCGGACGACCTGATCAGCATCTGGTTCACGGCCACGCCCGATCTGCACAGCGACTTCCCGGCCGCCGCCGCCCGCAAGCTCGGCACCGGCTTCGCCGACGTACCGCTGATCTGCGCCCAGGAACTCGACATCGAGGGCGCCATGCCGCGTGTCGTACGCGTTCTCGCGCACATAGAGTCCGACCGGCCCCGTTCCGGCATCGCGCACGTCTACCTCGGCGCCGCGGCCGCCCTGCGCAAGGACATCGCCCAGTGAGAACCGCACTCGTCATCGGCACCGGCCTGATCGGTACGTCCGCCGCCCTCGCCCTGTCCCAGCGGGGCGTCGTCGTGCACCTCGCCGACCACGACCCCGAGCAGGCCAGGACGGCGGCCGCGCTCGGCGCCGGCACGGACGAGGCCCCCGGCGGACCCGTCGACCTCGCGATCGTCGCCGCCCCGCCCGCGCACGTGGCCGCGGTGCTGGCCGACGTCATGCGCCGGGGCGTGGCGCGCGGCTACCTCGACGTGGCCAGCGTCAAGGGCGGGCCGCGCCGGGAGCTGGAGGCGCTCGGGCTCGACCTGTCGTCGTACATCGGCACGCATCCCATGTCGGGCCGCGAGAAGTCCGGCCCGCTGGCCGCCACCGGCGACCTCTTCGAGGGCCGCCCCTGGGTGCTCACCCCCACCCGCGACACCGACACCGAGGTGCTGAACCTCGCCCTGGAACTGGTCTCGCACTGCCGTGCCGTGCCGGTCGTGATGGACGCCGACGCCCACGACCGCGCGGTCGCCCTGGTGTCCCACATGCCCCACCTGGTGTCCAGCCTGGTCGCCGCGCGCCTGGAGGGCGCCGAGGAGGCGGCGGTACGGCTGTGCGGACAGGGCATTCGGGACGTGACCCGGATCGCCGCCTCCGATCCCCGGATGTGGATCGACATCCTCTCCGCGAACCCCGGGCCCGTCGCCGACCTGCTCACGGACGTCGCCGGGGACCTGGAGGAGACCGTGCGGGCGCTGCGGGCGCTCCAGTCGTCCGACGAGGCCAAGCGGGTCGAGGGCACGACCGGCATCGAGGACGTGCTGCGGCGCGGCAACGCCGGCCAGGTCCGGGTCCCCGGCAAGCACGGTGCGGCCCCCCGGGTCTACGAGGTCGTCGCCGTACTCATCGACGACCAGCCGGGACAGCTGGCGCGGATCTTCGCGGACGCCGGGCTGGCCGGGGTCAACATCGAGGACGTCCGGATCGAGCACGCGACGGGGCAGCAGGCCGGTCTGGTGCAGCTGATGGTGGAGCCCAAGGCGGCGCCGGTGCTCAGCGCCGCGCTGCGGGAGCGCGGCTGGGCCATCCGGCAGTAGGGGTGGCGGGAAGCGCGCGGCCGGACGAGTGACGCGCACCCAGTAACCTTGTGCGGGGCACATTCGCGCCCCGCACATCCCGACACACCGCACCAGGAAGGTGTCCTCCCGTGGAAAACGGTGCCGCCAAGCCCGTGATTGTCGCCATCGACGGCCCCTCCGGCACGGGCAAGTCGAGCACGTCGAAGGCCGTCGCCGCGCAGCTCGGGCTGAGCTACCTCGACACCGGCGCCCAGTACCGGGCGATCACCTGGTGGATGGTGAGCAACGGGATCGACATCGAGGACCCCACCGCGATCGCCGCCGTGGCCGGCAAGCCCGAGATCGTCTCCGGCACCGACCCGGCCGACCCGACGATCAGCGTCGACGGCATCGACGTCTCGGCCCCGATCCGCACCCAGGAGGTCACCTCCAAGGTCAGCGCGGTCAGCGCGGTGCCCGAGGTGCGGACGCGGATCACCGAGCTCCAGCGCTCGCTGGCCACCTCCGCCGCGTACGGCATCGTCGTCGAGGGCCGCGACATCGGCACGACCGTGCTGCCCGACGCCGACCTGAAGATCTTCCTCACCGCCTCCCCGGAGGCCCGCGCCGCCCGCCGCAGCGGTGAGCTGAAGGGTGCCGACGTCAACGCCACCCGCGAGGCCCTGATCAAGCGTGACGCGGCCGACTCCAGCCGCAAGACCTCGCCGCTCGCCAAGGCGGACGACGCGGTCGAGGTGGACACCACCGCGCTCACGCTCCAGCAGGTCATCGAGTGCGTCGTCACCCTCGTCGAGGAGAAGCGGGACGCGAAGTGAGCCTTCCGTCCGAGCGGGGTGCGGACATCGGGCGGCGCATCGGCGTCCCCCTGATGTACGGCCTGTGGCGCCCGCGGGTCCTGGGTGCCTGGAAGGTGCCCGCGGCCGGTCCAGTGATCTTCGCGGTGAACCACAGCCACAACGTGGACGGGCCGATGGTGATGGGCGTGTCACCCCGGCCCATCCACTTCCTGATCAAGAAGGAAGCCTTCGTCGGCCCGCTCGACCGCTTCCTGACCGGCATCGGCCAGCTGAAGGTGGACCGTCACGCGGCAGACCGCACCGCCATCACCCAGGCGCTGGACGTGCTGTCGCACGGCGGTGTCCTCGGGATATTCCCCGAGGGCACCCGGGGCGAGGGCGACTTCGCCTCGCTGCGCGCCGGGCTCGCCTACTTCGCGGTGCGCAGCGGCGCCCCGATCGTCCCGGTCGCCGTGATGGGAAGTTCCGAGAAGCGGGGACGGTTGATAAAGGCGCTGCCCCCGCTGCGCCACCGCGTCGACGTCGTCTTCGGCGACCCCTTCGAGGCGGGCGACGGCAGCGGACGGCGTACGCGCACGGCGCTGGACGAAGCGACCGAGCACATCCAGAAGCAGCTCACCGAGCACCTGGAAATCTCCCGGCGGCTGACCGGCCGCTAGGCGACACTGAGTAGTGGATCAGCCGGGAGGAACCCGGATGTTCCACCGATCACCACGATGAACGACGAGGTACCGACTTCATGAACGACCACATCCACTCCGAGGGCTCGGGCGAGGAGCACGACCACGGAGAGCTTGGCGATGCCGAGTACGCGGAGTTCATGGAGCTCGCCGCGGAAGAGGGCTTCGACCTCGAGGACGTCGAGGGCGCCATCGAGGCGGCCGGCCACGGTCCGCTGCCCGTGCTCGCCGTCGTCGGACGGCCGAATGTCGGCAAGTCGACTCTGGTCAACCGGATCATCGGCCGCCGCGAGGCCGTCGTCGAGGACAAGCCCGGCGTCACCCGTGACCGCGTGACCTACGAGGCCGAGTGGGCGGGCCGGCGCTTCAAGGTCGTCGACACCGGCGGCTGGGAGCAGGACGTCTTCGGCATCGACGCCTCCGTGGCCGCGCAGGCCGAGTTCGCGATCGAGGCCGCCGACGCCGTCGTGTTCGTCGTCGACGCCAAGGTCGGCGCCACCGACACCGACGAGGCCGTCGTACGACTGCTGCGCAAGGCCGGCAAGCCCGTGGTGCTGTGCGCCAACAAGGTCGACGGCCCCAGCGGCGAGGCGGACGCCTCGTACCTGTGGTCGCTGGGCCTCGGCGAGCCCCACCCCGTCTCGGCCCTGCACGGCCGTGGCACCGGCGACATGCTGGACGCGGTACTGGAGGCGCTGCCGGAGGCGCCGCGCGCCGCGTTCGGCGGGGGCGGCATCGGCGGCCCGCGCCGCATCGCCCTGATCGGCCGCCCGAACGTCGGCAAGTCCTCGCTGCTGAACAAGGTGGCCGGCGAGGAGCGCGTCGTCGTCAACGAACTGGCCGGCACCACCCGTGACCCGGTCGACGAGCTGATCGAACTGGGCGGCGTGACCTGGAAGTTCGTCGACACGGCGGGCATCCGCAAGCGCGTTCACCTCCAGCAGGGCGCCGATTACTACGCCTCGCTGCGCACCGCGGCCGCCGTCGAGAAGGCCGAGGTCGCCGTCGTACTGATCGACGCCGCCGACAACATCTCCGTGCAGGACCAGCGCATCGTCACCATGGCGGTGGAGGCGGGCCGCGCGATGGTCATCGCCTACAACAAGTGGGACACCCTCGACGAGGAGCGCCGCTACTACCTGGAGCGGGAGATCGAGACCGAGTTCGGCCAGGTCGCGTGGGCGCCCCGGGTGAATGTCTCGGCGCAGACCGGGCGGCACATGGAGAAGCTGGTCCCGGCGATCGAGACGGCCCTCGCGGGCTGGGAGACCCGGGTCCCGACCGGCCGGCTGAACGCCTTCCTCGGCGAGCTGGTCGCCGCCCACCCGCACCCCGTCCGGGGCGGCAAGCAGCCCCGCATCCTGTTCGGCACCCAGGCCGGCACCAAGCCCCCGCGGTTCGTGCTGTTCGCCTCCGGCTTCATCGAGGCGGGCTACCGGCGCTTCATCGAGCGCCGGCTGCGCGAGGAGTTCGGCTTCGAGGGCACGCCGATCCACATCTCGGTGCGGGTGCGCGAGAAGCGCGGCAAGAAGAAGTAGCGGACACAGGTGAGGGGCGGCCCGATACGGGCCGCCCCTCACCTGTGCTCAGCCTCTGCGCGCCGGCGGCAGCGCGGCCGGGACATGGTGCATGCCGTTGCCGCCCTGCGAGCCGATGTGTCCGACCCGCTGCCACTGCGGCTGCTGGCCGCCGCTGTGACGGGCGCTGTGCGCACCCGCGCTGTAGGCGCTGTACGAGCTGCTGAACGACCCCGGACGGTGGCCGCCGTACGAGCCCGTACCGCGCTGGATGCTACCGAAGGCGACGAACCCGAGGTCCTCCTCACCGCTGCGATCACCCGGCAGCGAACGGAAGGACTTGACGTACTCGGCGTAGAGCGCGTCGTAGATCGGCGTGGGCGAAGGGCCGCCCTGATGGCGGGGAACGTCGTATGCGTGCACGTATGTCCAAACGACCCCGGGTCTTCGGGGATGCGGTCGGGAAACGCCCTTTGGCGGCCGCGGTCGCCGGGCGGCACGCGGTCACCGGCCGGTCGGGCGTGCTCAGGTGCCCGCGAGCGGCAGCGCGGCCGCGACCAACTTTCCGTTGGCGGCCGCCTTGTCCAGCGCGTCCCGCAGCAGGTCCTCCCGGGGCTGGCGCCCGATCGACCCCACCGGCGCCGCGAACATCAGAACCTGCTGGTGCTTGTTCGCGGCGGCTCGCCAGCCGTCGGTGACCTGGAGCGGCTGGTGCGCCTGCCACCACGCGACCGGCTGCCCGCCGTTCGTGCCCGGCTGGAGCACCGCGTGCAGCTGACCCATCGCCAGCAGCACGGACCAGCCGTGCAGCACCGGCGGCACATCGGCCAGCTCCGGCACCGGCATGAACCCCTGTTCGATGAGCAGCGGCAGGAAGTCGTCCCCGGCGCCGACCGCCCCGGGCCGCACGATCGGTCCGGTCGGCTCTACGACCAGGGCGGGGTGCAACTCCCCGGCGATCAGCACCAGTCCGCTGGTCACCCCGAGCACGGCCTGCTCCGGCACGATGCTGTCCGGCTCCAGGTCGACCGTGTCGCCGGTGATGGACTTCACGGCCCCCTTCAACTGCTCCTCGGTGACCTGGACGACCTGGGACGGCAGACAGGTGGCGTGGGCGAAGGCGAGGACCGCGGTCTCGTCCCCGATGAACAGGACGGTGCTGGTGCGCTCCTGTTCGGAGTCGCCCGGGGTGCGGCAGGACGTGCAGTCGTAACTGCCGGGGGCGTTCTCTCCGGCGAGCAGCCGGTCGGCTTCCTCGTCGCCGATCTCGGCACGTACCTCGTCGCTGACGTCGAGCATGCGTGGCACGGGTGGCTCCTCGGGATGTGGTGCGTGGTGGGGCCGGGTGGCTGCCGGTCCGTGAACCGGGCGGGTCCCGGGCTCATGAAGAAGACAACGGACGATCTGTGGCGGGAGTCACGCACCAAGGCGAACGGAATCGAACCATCCGACGCGCACGGTGACCACGCGTGCGGAATCGCCCACTCACCGTCAAGTCCTGGGAAACGCAAGGAAGTTGGTTGCGTGGGGTATGTCACAGATCATCAGGGGAAGTGGTCGACAAATCCGGAAATCAGCGAATGAAATGGGTGGCCGAAAATTGCTGATACCAGGGGTAACGGCGAACTGGCCTGGAATGACAAGGAGTTGGTTGATACCCGCTGGTCACTGTCCCTACATTCCTCCGCCGTGTGCAACGAGCACCGCTCGGGTACGTCCGCCGACCGCACCAACCAGCTTGCAGCACGACCTCCGGCGGACGGGGCGAGCGCGACCGACGCGCCTCATGGCGTGGGCCGGTGGCGTTCCGCCTTGGGGGACCCCGAGTCCTTCGAGAGGGAACTACATGTCCGAATGTGCCGATAACACCCACGACAACGCCCGCAGGACGGCGAAGGCTTCGCACCGGAACCAGACCCGTACGACGGTGGTCCTCGCCGGGGCGGCCCTGCTCGCCCCGCTCGGAGTGCTGGCCGCGACCGGCAACGCCGCGGCGGCGGACAGTGGAGTGTGGGACCGCATCGCACAGTGCGAGAGCGGCGGCAACTGGCACATCAACACCGGCAACGGCTACTACGGCGGACTCCAGTTCTCCGCCTCCACCTGGCGGGCGTACGGCGGCACGGCCTACGCGCCGACCGCCGACCAGGCCACCAGGGCCCAGCAGATCGCCGTCGCCACCAAGGTCCAGGGCGCCCAGGGATGGGGTGCCTGGCCCACCTGTTCGGCCCGGGCCGGGGCGAACGGCGGCGCGCCCGACGCTCCCGCCGCCCGCTCTCAGGCTCCTGCCACCAAGGCGGCTCCGTCGAACACCGAGGCGGCCCCGTCGACTCCGTCGCGGACCCCCGAGCGTTCGTCGCAGCAGACGTCCCGCGGTTCGTCCCGCGGGGACTACACCGTTCGTGAGGGCGACACGCTGAGCGGCATCGCCGCCCGGCACGGGACGAGCTGGCGGCAGCTCTACACCGCCAACAAGTCCGTCATCGGCGGCGATCCCGACCTGATCGTGCCCGGCATGCGTCTCGAACTCTGATCACGGCTCACGGCCCCGCCCGGTCCGCCGACCGGGTGGGGCCGGTGCTGCACTCGGACGCGCCGCGCCCTTCGGTGGCAATAAGCTGCCTAGCGTGCTCATATGAAATACGCACCGCTCACCATCGCCGTCGCCACCGCCCTGTTGACCACCGTCACCCCGGGCCTGTCGCACGCGCACGCCGGTCACGCGCCCCAGGTGGCGCCCGTGAAACATAGGTCCGGACCACCGCCCAAACCCGCGTCCCTGACCTGCGCCAAACATCATTGGCCCTGGGGCTGTGTCGCCAAGTGCGAGAGCGGCGGCAATTGGAAGATCAACACCGGTAACGGGCACTACGGGGGGCTTCAGTTCTCGCAGTCGACCTGGGAGGGCTTCGGCGGGCGCAAGTACGCCCCGCGCGCGGACCTCGCGACCCGCCTGGAACAGATCGACATCGCGCGGAAAGTCGTGGCCGTGCAGGGCTGGGGGGCCTGGCCGCACTGCTCCAGGCGGTACGGGCTCAAGGGCCGCATGAAGTTGGAGAAGCCCGTCAAGCCCCAGCCGGCCAAGCCCCGCCCCGCCAAGACCCCGTCCGCCAAGCCTCAGCCCGCCAAGCCCCAGTCCGCCAAGCCCCAGTCCGCCAAGCCCCAGTCCGGCAAACTCAGGCTGAACGGCACGCTGCTGCTCATGCCGAGGGGCTCCCGGTTGGGCCCGCCGCTGCCCGGCGTTCGTACTCGCCCGACTCTCCGCTGAACACGACCGCGCCACGCCGCAGTTCGTGGACGACTGCCGCCCGGCCCCGCAGCACGGGCGGCAGCCGTTGCTCGGCGACGATCACGCACGCGTCCAGTGCGCTCAGCAACTCGTACGTGCGAGCCGCCACAGCGGGCGACATGCCCTGCGCGGGCTCGTCCACGAGCACGACACGCGCGCGTGCCAGCAGGGCGCGGGAGACGGCGAGCATCCGCTGCTCGCCGCCGGACAGCGTCCCGGCCCGGCGCGTCAGCAGGGGCGCGAGCGGGGGGTAGGCGTCGAGGGCGGCGTCGTACGACGGGGCCATGAGTTCGAGGTTCTCGCGTACCGTCAGCGAGCCGAACACACCCTGCCGCTCCGGGACCAGGCACATCCCGCGGCGGGCCCGCTCATGGGCGGACACCCGGGTCAGGTCGACGCCGTCCCACACCACCGCGCCGCCCGACAGCGGCACCGTTCCCGCCAGGGCGCGCAGGGCGGTCGTACGGCCGGAACCGTTGCGGCCCAGCAGAACGGTCAGGCCGGGGCCGTGGGCCGCCACCGTGACCCCGTGGAGGGCTTCCAGGGGGCCGTAGCGCACGCGCGCGTGACGCAGCGAGATCGTGGTCATGCGGGGGCCTCCTGAGCGCCCGCCGAGTCGAGTACGCGGTCCGGGGGGCCGGAGGCGACGATGCGGCCCGCCGCCATCACGTGCACGGTGTCCGCGAGGTCGGCGACCAGGTCGAGGTCGTGCTCGACGACGAGCAGGGCCATCCCGTCCGCGGCGAGGGCCTTCAGGACCCGGGTGAGCGCGGCGACCTCAGCGGTGTCGAGGCCGGCGGCCGGTTCGTCGAGCAGCAGGACGCGCGGACCGCCCGCGAGGGCTCGGGCCAGCTCGACCCGCCGGAGCGTGCCGGTGGGCAGGCCGGCGGCGGGCAGGGCGCGTACCGGGCCGTCGAGCCCGAGGAGTCTGAGGGCGCGCTCCACGGCCGACGGGTCCCGGACGGGTCCCTGTTCGGCGCCCACGCGGACGTTCTCGGCCACGGTGAGCGAGGGGAACACGGCCAGTTGCTGGAAGGTGCGGGCGATGCCCAGGCGGGTGCGGGTGTGGGCGGGCAGACGGGTGATGTCGCGGGGGCCGAACCGGACCTGCCCCCGTGCGGGGCGGTGGGTGCCGGCCAGACAGTGGAACAGGGTGCTCTTTCCGGCCCCGTTGGGGCCGACGATCGCGGTGACCCGGCCTGGGGGGACGGTGAGGGTGATGTCGTCCAGGGCGGTGAACCCGTCGTAGCGGGCTTGGAGGCGGTGCGTGGTGAGCGCCGCCGCGGGTGGCCCGTGCGGGGGCCGAGCGCCGTCGGCGGACGCGGTGGGTCGCCCGTCCGGGCGTGCCGTCGACGCCGTCACGCCCGCCGGGACCGGACGCGGTTCGGCTTCCGCCGCCGGGTGCAACCGCCGGCGCGCCTGCGCCCCCAACGCCGTCAGCTTTGTCCCGCGCCCCGGGCGCAGCCTCCCCGTCGCCGCCCGCAGCGCCTCGTACGGCCCCCCGGGGAACCGCCCCACCAGCACCGCCAGCACCCCGATCAGCGCCGCCGCCACCCCGCCCCGGGCGCCCGCGTCGAGGCCGACCAGGAGGGCCGCGGCGGCCAGCGCGCCCAGGGTGCTGTCGGCGCCCAGGACCACCACCGCGGCGAACCAGAGGAGCCCGCGCACCGGGTCGAAGGCGGCGGGGTCGAAGGCGCGCAGGCCCATGCCGAGCATGCCGCCGCCGAGCGCGGCCAGGGCGGCGCCCGAGACGAAGGCCAGCAGCTTCAGGGCGGGCACCTGGACGCCCGCGGCCGACGCCCCGGACTCGTGGTCCCGCATCGCCGCCAGGGCCCGGCCGGTGCGGCCCCGGCGCAGCTGCCAGGCCGTCAGCAGGGCGACCGCCAGCAGGCCGAGCTCCAGGACGTAGTACGCGCGGTCGCCCTCGAAGCCCGCCGGGCGGCCCAGGGACAGGCCCGAGATCGCGTACGGCTGGACGAAGACGAACCGGCTCACACCGACGCCGACCGCGAAGGTGACCAGGGCGAGCGCCAGACCCCGGCGGCTGATCGCCGGCCAGCCCGTGAGCAGGCCCAGCGGTGCCACCAGGACGACGGCGAGGGCCAGTGCCGCGAGCTCCGGCAGTTGGGGCAGGCCCGGGAAGCGGCCCGCCGCCAGCAGGGCCGTGAACAGGGCGCCCAGACCCGCGTACGCCGCCTGTCCGAGCGAGATCTGGCCGCCGCGGCCCGTGACGACCACCAGGGACAGCAGCACCACACCCAGCGCCGGCACCTGCACCGACGTATGCAGGTCCGAGCCCGCGAACCCCAGGGGGAGCAGGAACAGGACGACCGCCACGATCCAGGCGCCCGGCGGGGTCGGCACGCGCGCGGTGGCCGTGCGGGGCAGGGCGTCCCGGCCGCCGACGCGAGGGAAGGCCAGGGCCGCGATCAGCAGGGCCACCACGAAGAGGTTGGTGCTGACCGCCTGGAGCAGGGGCGCGCCCCAGCCCGACGGGTGCAGGCGGGTCAGCTGGCTCTGGACCACCCCGATCGTCAGCGCGGTCAGCACCGCGACCGGCAGGCTGCGCATCCGGGCCGCCACCGCGACCGCGACGACCTCCATCACCAACAGCGGCATGCCGTACGGGTCGAGACGCACGTACGGCGCCAGCAGTACGCCCGTCAGGCCGGCGGTGAACGAGCCGAACGCCCAGCCCGCCGCCGAGACCCGGTCGGCGTCGATGCCCCCGAGGACCGCCAGCTGCCGGTCGTCGACCACGGCACGCAGCTCCCGGCCGAATCGCGTCCAGCGGATCACCGCGCCCACCCCGGCCGCCAGCAGCAGCGCCACCGCCAGCTGACCCCAGGGGTCCGCCGACACCAGCTCCGGCGCGTCGTCCCGGGCGCCCTGGCCCCACAGCAGCGCGGCGCCGCCCACCAGCAGCACGAAGACCCCGATGGACGCCACCAGGGTCTGTGCCGGGTCGCCGCCCAGGACCGACAGCGGCCGGAAGACGAATCGTTCCAGCGCCATCCCGACGGCGGGCGCGAGCACCAGCAGCGTCACCGTGGCGCCCGCCCACAGCGGCCAGCCCCACTCCACCACGCACTGGCGCAGCACATAAGCGCACACCATGGCGATCGCCCCGTGCGCGAAGTTCAGCACCCCGGTCGCCCGGTACGTGACGACCAGACCGATCCCGGTGAGCGCGGCGGCACCGCCGATCGACAGACCGGCCAGGGTGAGGTCGTACGTCAGGGACGACATCAGTCGTCCGCTTCGGCGGGCTCACAGATCGGGCACGGGCCCAGCTCACCGCCGCGCACCAGTTTCGCGTCGACGGGGACGGCCTCGACCTTCCCGGCGACCAGCGGACAGTCCGCCCGGTGCCAGAGGGTGCCGCCGGGCACCATCAGCAGGTCCCCGCTGACCGCCAGGGGCGCTGCGGCCGACTGCCCGGACTCCTCGGCGTCGGCGGGCTCCGCGGCCACCAGAAGGCCGTACAGCTCCTCCACGCGCGCGGCGGCGAGCGCGCTCCGGCCGTGGGTCAGCAGCACCGACCCGGCGATGATCAGCGCGGCGCCGGGGACCGTGCAGGACGCCAGATACGGCAGCTGCCGCTCGGCGAAGCGCTCGCCGGAGACGCCGTACCAGCCGATGACGCACAGCACCGCACCGGCGGCGAGCGCGGCCCAGCCGGCCCACAGGACGGGGTGCACGGTCCGCAGTCGGGCTGTCCGCATCGCCGGCTCCCACACGTCGGGTCGTCGGGCACGCACATCGGTTTCGCGCATGTGCCTGTCCATGTCAGCCAATGGCTTGCACTATGCCTCCTGCAAGCTGACCCTGAAAGCACCGGGCGCACCCGGCCCGGATCGACACCCGGTGGTGAGCCAGATGGTTCTCGGGAGCGACCTCAGGCGGCGCGGCGCGCACAGGCGGCGGGGGACGACGGTGCTGGCGGCCGCCCTGCTGCTCTGCCTCGCCCCGGCCCTCGTGGCCTGTAGCGACGACGAGGGAGGCGGGGGCAACGAGACACCGCCGTCCCCGAGCGTCGAACGCACCGAGCAGTCGCCGGACGCGACGGCGCCCGCGGACGCCGAGGCGGCCGAGTCGGAGATCGAGCGGAACTGGCAGAAGTTCTTCGACCCGAAGACCACCATGGAGGACAAGCAGACCGTGCTGGAGAACGGCGAGCGGATGGCGCCGGTCCTCCAGGCGTTCAGCGGCGACGAGCGTGGCGGGCAGGTCCAGGCGCGGGTCTCCGAGGTCGAGTTCACCTCGCCGACCGAGGCCGACGTGACGTACGACCTCACCCTCAAGGGCGCCACCGCCCTGCCGAACGCCTCCGGCACCGCCGTCGAACAGGACGGCACCTGGAAGGTGTCCGCCAAGACCCTGTGCGCGCTGGTCCAGTTGAGCGGCAATGGGTCGCCGATCCCGGGGTGCTGAGGCGGCGATCGCCGTGCTGCTGCTGACTCTGGGTACGGCGTGCGGCAGCAGGCTGCCCGAGAGCGACTTCGAGCACCGCGACCGGGGCACGTCCGCCGAACCTTCGGGCGACCGCGGGCCGATCCGCGTCGGCGTCATCACCAGCGCCACCAGCCCCGTCGGCGGCGACGCCTTCACCGGCCCGCGCGACGGCGCCAAGGCGTACTTCGACCGCCTGAACGCGCGCGGCGGCATCGACGGCCGCCGCGTCGAGGTGCGCCAGTGCGACGACGGCGGCAGCGGCGTCGGCAACAACGAGTGCGTGCACGAACTGGTCGACGAGGACGAGGTCGTCGCCCTGGTCGCCACCACCGCCCTGGACTACGCCGGCGCCGCACGCGTCGCACGCGCGGGCGTGCCCGACATCGGCGGCCAGCCCATCGGGTCCGCCTACGACACCTGGCCGCACCTGTACGGCATCTACGGCAGCCTCGCGCCCCGCGACGGCACCACCGGCTGGGACGGCGAGCAGTACGGCGGCACCGAGGTCTACCGCTACTTCAAGCGCGAGCACGGCGCCCGCACGGCCGCCGTCGTCTCGTACAACCAGCCCGCCTCCGCCGCCTACGCCCGCCTCGTCGAGCGGGGACTGAGGGCCGAGGGCTACGAAGTGGTCACCGAGCAGCTCGACTTCGCGCTGCCCAACTTCCGTGCGGCGGCGGCCGACCTGAAGGAGCAGGGCGCCGACCTGGTCTTCGACGCCATCGACACACACGGCAACGCCCGGCTGTGCGCGGCGATGGACGACGTGGGCGCCCGGGTCACCGCCAAGGTCACGAACGTACAGAACTGGACGTCCACCGTCGCCGAGGACTACAAGGACGCCCCGCGCTGCCGCAACGCCCTGTGGGCGACCGGCTCGTCCCGCAACCACGACGACACCGGCCAGGACGCCGTACGGGAGTTCAGGGACGCCACCAAGGGCCTGGAGACGCACTCCCAGTGGCAGCTGGAGGGCTGGGCGGCGGCGATGTGGTTCACCGACGCGGCGAAGTCGTGCGCCGGGCGCGGCGTCACGCGCGCGTGCGTCGACGACCAGATGAACCGCAGTCAGGGATACACCGCCGACGGCCTGCTGCTGCCCGTCACGTTCGAGCGGCTCGCCGAGCCGCCGAAGAGCCGCCGGGCCTGTCTGTCGGTGGCCCGCTGGGAGGACGGCCGGGGCTGGATCTCCCAGACGGACATGAACGACACGTGCTTCGAGGTGCCGCAACTGCCGTACCGGCCGTGAGGCGCGACGAAAGGCCGCATCGCCGGCCGGCCGAGAGCCGAGGGAGGAAAGCGCAGCGCATGACGCCCCTGTCGCAGGCCGCACCACTGCGCGCCGACTGCATCGCGGATTCGGCCGGCGGGCTGACCTTCGACGTCACCGCCGTCGGGTCCGCCGCGGAGGCCCGTCTCGTGCTGCGGCACCGCGAGGGCGACGAGGAGGTCACCCTGCCCCTGACCCCGGCCACGACCGGCCGGCTGCGCGCCGCCCTCCCCAGCAGCGTCCCGCTGCCGGAGGGCCACTGGGACGCGTACGCCGGCGTCCGGGACGAGCAGCCGGACCGCCTCGCGCCGGGCGACATGGACGTGCATCCGGCGGCCTCCCGGGTCCCCTACGAGACCCGCGGCGGCAACCTCAGCGTCGAATGCCGGGTGCCCGCCTCGCGATTAGGGGCCCGGTCCGTGCTGCCCGCACACCCGAGCCGTCGGGCGGCTGGCAGACTCGGGTCATGTTGGACACCTCGGCTCGACTGCTGCGGCTGCTCTCCCTCCTCCAGGCCCACCGGGACTGGTCCGGCGCCGAACTCGCCGAACGCCTCGGCGTCACCCCCCGCACGGTCCGCCGGGACGTCGACCGGCTGCGCGAGCTCGGCTACCCGGTCAACGCCACCCCCGGCACCGGAGGCGGCTACCAGCTGGGCGCGGGCGCCGAACTGCCGCCGCTGCTCCTCGACGACGACGAGGCCGTCGCAGTCGCCGTCGGCCTGCGCACCGCCGCGGGCCAGGGCATCGAGGGCATCGGCGAGACCTCCGTACGGGCCCTCGCCAAGCTGGAGCAGGTCCTGCCGAACCGGCTGCGCCGCCGGGTCGGTGCCCTGAACGCCTTCACCGTGCCGATGCTGCGCGGCCCCCAGCCCTCCGCCGTCGACCCGGCCGTCCTCACCGAGCTCGCCCACCTGTGCCGGGACTCGGAGCGCCTGCGCTTCGAGTACCGCGACCACGAGGGCGCCGCCACCCGCCGCAGCGTCGAACCGCACCGCCTGGTGTGCAGCGAGCGCCGCTGGTACCTGGTCGCCTGGGACCTCGACCGCGACGACTGGCGGACCTTCCGCGTCGACCGCGTCACCCCCAAGCCGCCGCACGGCCCGCGCTTCACCCCGCGCACCCCGCCCGCCGAGGACCTCGCCGCGTACGTCTCCGAGGGCGTGTCCACGCGCGCGTACGCCGCGCAGGCCGTCGTCCGGCTGCTGGTGCCGCTGGCGGAGGCGGCCGAGCGCATCTCCCCCTCCGCCGGGCAGCTGGAGCCGGACGGGCCCGGCAGCTGCCTTCTGCGCACCGGCGCCGGGAGCCTCGATGTGATGGTGATCCATGTGATGCTGATGGGCTTCGAGTTCGAGGTGCTGGAGCCGGTCGAGCTGGTCGAGACGATCAGGACGGCTCACGGCCGGCTTGCTCGCTCTTTGGCTCGGGCTGCGGAGCCTCCAGTGCGTGGTCCGGGTGGTGCAGGTCGAAGGCCGGGGACTCCGAGCGGATCTTCGGCAGCGTCGTGAAGTTGTGCCGCGGGGGCGGGCAGGAGGTGGCCCACTCCAGGGAGCGGCCGTAACCCCAGGGGTCGTCGACCTCGACCTTCTTGCCGTACTTGGTGGTCTTCCAGACGTTGTAGAGGAACGGCAGCGTCGACATGCCGAGCAGGAACGCGCCGATCGTCGAGACCGTGTTCAGCACGGTGAAGCCGTCGGCGGCGAGATAGTCGGCGTACCGGCGGGGCATGCCCTCCGCGCCCAGCCAGTGCTGCACCAGGAACGTGGTGTGGAAGCCGACGAACAGCGTCCAGAAGTGGATCTTGCCGAGCCGTTCGTCGAGCATCTTCCCGGTGAACTTGGGCCACCAGAAGTGGAAGCCGGCGAAGATCGCGAAGACGACCGTGCCGAAGACGACGTAGTGGAAGTGGGCGACCACGAAGTACGAGTCGGAGACATGGAAGTCCATCGGCGGCGACGCCAGGATCACCCCGGTCAGGCCGCCGAACAGGAACGTCACCAGGAAGCCCGTCGCCCACAGCATCGGGGTCTCGAAGGACAGCGAGCCCTTGATCATGGTCCCGCTCCAGTTGAAGAACTTCACGCCCGTCGGCACCGCGATCAGGAAGCTCATGAACGAGAAGAACGGCAGCAGCACCGCGCCCGTGACGAACATGTGGTGCGCCCACACCACGATCGACAGACCGGTGATCGCCATCGTCGCCCCGACCAGCGTCAGATAGCCGAAGATCGGCTTGCGGCTGAAGACCGGGATGATCTCCGTGATGATGCCGAAGAACGGCAGCGCGATGATGTACACCTCGGGATGGCCGAAGAACCAGAACAGGTGCTGCCACAGCAGCGCCCCGCCGTTGGCCGCCTCGAACACCACCGAGCCGAACCGGCGGTCCGCCTCCAGGACCAGCAGCGCGGCCGCCAGCACCGGGAACGCCATCAGGATCAGGATCGATGTGAACAGGGTGTTCCACAAGAAGATCGGCATCCGGAACATCGTCATGCCGGGGGCGCGCATCCCGATGATCGTGGTGATGAAGTTGACCGCGCCGAGGATCGTGCCGAACCCGGCCAGCGCGAGGCCCATGATCCACAGGTCGGGGCCGATGCCGGGGGAGCGCTCCAGGCTGTTCAGCGGCGCGTAGGCGAACCAGCCGAAGGAGGCGGGTCCGTCCGGCACGATCAGCGAGCCCATCACGATCAGGCCGCCGAACAGGAACAGCCAGTACGAGAACATGTTCAGCCGTGGGAACGCCACGTCCGGGGCGCCGATCTGGAGCGGCATCAGCTCGTTGGCGAAGCCCGCGAAGGTCGGGGTCGCGAAGAGCAGCAGCATGATCGTGCCGTGCATGGTGAACAGCTGGTTGAACTGCTCGTTGCTCAGGATCTGCATCCCGGGCCGTGCCAGTTCGGCCCGCATCAGCAGGGCCATGACACCGCCGGCGAGGAAGAACCCGAACGACGTGATCAGGTAGAGGTGCCCGATCTTCTTGTGGTCCGTGGTGGTCAGCCAGTCGACGACCACCCGGCCGCCCGGCTGTTTGCTCCGCCTGGGCCCTGCCGCCGCCTGTACGGTCTGCGTCCCCATCGCTCGCTCGCCCCTTCGCTCGTCGCGTCCCGGGCCCGCTGAAGCCCGCGTCGCACGCGCCGACGCGAGCTCACGCCATGATGCTCGCGCCGACGGCGCTCCGACAGAGGGCGTACGGAGGTTCTGTGGTGGAACCATGTACTTCCTGTGCGGCACCGGCTCCCGCGGCCCGCGCGGAATCGAGGGGAAAAGGAGTCCGGGGGCAGTTTCCCGGGAACTTTTGCGCCGAGCGGCAGGACCCGTCGTCGCGACACGCGGGAATTACGATCGAATGCCTGCGGAAGGCTCAGAGAATCCCTCGTCCGTGTGACTGTCCGTCTATGTCGGAGTGATCGAAACGCATGTCGTGATTCTGTGACAAAAGCGTGACCGGAGGGGGATGTGTGACCCGGATGGCCGATACAAAGGATCCCGGGCGGCTCTGGCCCGATCCCTGTGCGAGGCCCTAGCGTTGGCCGCATGGCACCCATTCCGAAACCCTCCGAGGACCCCCAGGACGACCCGGACACGTATGTCGGTCTCGACGCCGACAGGGCCGAGCGACTCGCTCGTGACCGCGGCTGGTCGACGGTGCGTTCGCTGCCGCCGGGGGCGATCATCACCATGGAGTACCGCGGCGGCCGCCTGAACTTCGAGGTGAAGGACGGCCAGGTGGCGCGGGCCTGGAAGGGCTGACACACGGCGACGGCCCCGGTTCCTGTCGAGGAACCGGGGCCGTCGGCCATGCGGGTGGTCGTGTGTACCGATCCCGCTGAATGCCGAGGTCAGCCGCCTGTGAGGGGGCGGGCGGCCGGGCTTGCGCCGCGGGTGACGCGGTCCGTGTGCGGCGGGCGCCGGCCGCCGGCGGAGGTGCCCGGCGTGCGCTCCGCGCGGATCGTGTGCGGGCTGGGCGCCAGGTGGTAGGCCGTGGGCCGGGCGGCACGGGCCGCGGGGGACGCCTCGCGCGCAGCGGCCTCCTCGTCGCCGGCCGTGGCCAGCGGCTTGAGCAGCACCGGAGCCTCGGCCGGGGTGGGCGCCGCCGGGAGGGCGTCGGCCCGGCGGGTGCGCCGGCGGTCACGCAGATCGAAGATCCAGGACTCGGAGCGGGCGATCAGCGGCTCGAACCACGGCAGGGCGAGCAGGATCAGCAGGCCGGCGGCCCAGCCGAGCAGAACGTCGCTCAACCAGTGCGTACCGAGGTAGACGGTGGACAGTCCGACGCCCAGCGAGGTCACCGCCGACAGGGCCGACAGCCAGCGGCGCGCTCTCGGGGTGGAGGCCAGATAGGCGAGGATTCCCCAGGTCACCACGGCGTTGGCGGTGTGGCCGCTGGGAAATATATCGCCGCCCAGCCACATCTCGTTCGAGCCGATGGTGGTCGCGTAGTGCGGTCCGAGGCGGCCCATGCCGAGCTTGGCGGCGCCGACGGTGATGTTCAGCAGGAGCAGCGAGACGCCGAGCGCGAGCAGCGGCCGCAGGGTGTGCTGCCGCCAGGACCGCCAACCCAGCCAGGCCGCGACCATCACGGCGGTCGGGCCGCGCTGGCCGAGCACCACGTAGTAGTCGACGAACGCGTGGATCTCCGCCCACTGCTGGTACGGACGGAAGAACATGACCTGCCAGTCCAGCCGGACCAGCCACGAGGTGATGAGGACGGCCCACACGATGGCCCCGTAGAAGGCCAGGGTCGCGGCGAAGAGCACGATCCGGTGCCGGGTCATCCTCGGCACATCGATGTGGGCCGGGCGTTCCGGCTCCCGGTCCAGCCTCGTGAAGACCCGGTCCAGACGGGTCAGCTTTCGTTCGGTACACACGCAATCGACGTTACAGCGAGTGAGCGCAGTTCAACGGCGATTCCACGGGTTTGTGATGACGATGTGATGTGGGATTCCTCTCAGGAGGAGGTTTATTTCCAAGGAATCCGTAATCATCTGGCGCCACATCCTTCAATTCCTTTGATCATTCTGTTGGTTCGTTTTTCCCTGCTTATGAATTCGTTCACCGGTTGATGGAGTGGATTTCTCCTGCGGCTCACCGGTTCGGGGCTGGTTGTGTGGCGTACGCCACACGCCTGGGGGCGGCGTCTGAGAGGTCCGCCACTCGGCCCGGACACGGACTCGCGTACGCTGACGAGTCACTCGCCCTTGATTGCGCGGGCCGGAGACCACCGCTCCTCTCCGGCCGAGTCGCGGGGAGTCCCCACCCCGCGTGCCCGCCGAGGGCGAGGAACATCTGGGAGGTACGTACATGTCCGGGACGACCACGGCTGCCGCTGCGCTGCGCCGTCGGGCGGCCGGGGCCGGTGCCAACCGCTGGGTCGTCCTCGTCGTTCTCTGCGTCAGCCTTCTGCTCGTCGCGGTGGACGCCACCGTGCTCCATGTGGCGGTACCCGCGGTCACCGAGGACCTCAGGCCCGGCGCGATAGAACTGCTCTGGATCGTCGACATCTACCCGCTCGTCTGCGCCTCGCTGCTGATCCTCTTCGGCACGCTGGGTGACCGGGTGGGCCGCAGGCGCGTCCTGCTTCTCGGATACGGCCTCTTCGGCCTCGCCTCCGGCCTCGCGGCCCTGGCACATGACCCACAGGTGCTGATCCTGGCCCGCGCCCTGCTCGGGGTCGGCGGCGCGATGATCATGCCCGCGACCCTGTCGATCCTGCGCCAGGTCTTCCCCGACCGGCGCGAGCGGGCCCTGGCCATCGGCATCTGGAGCGCCGTGGCCGCCGTGGGCGCCGCGGTCGGGCCGCTGATCGGCGGATTCCTCCTGGAGCACTTCTGGTGGGGTTCGGTCTTCCTCGTCAACATCCCGCTGATGCTGATCAGCCTTCCGGTGGGCCGGCTGCTGCTGCCCGAGTCCAAGGGCGACGGCAAGGGGCCCTGGGACGTGGTCGGCGCGCTGCTCGCGGCGGCCGGGCTGTTCGGCGTCGTGCTGGGCGTGAAGCGGCTCGGCGGCGGGGAGCCGGTGGCCAGCCTGCTCACCCTGGTGCCGCTGGTGGTCGGCGTGGCGATGCTGGTCCTCTTCGTGCGACGGCAGAAGCGGCGGACGTATCCGCTGGTGGACCTCGGCATGTTCGCGCGACCGGCGTTCAGCACGTCCGTCGGCTGCATCGTGCTGGCGATGCTCGCGCTGGTCGGGCTCGAGCTGATCGCGGCGCAGTACCTCCAGCTGGTGCTGGGCCTCTCGCCGCTGGAGACGGGGCTGCGGCTGCTGCCGCTGACCTTCGCGGCGATGGCCTCCGGCCTCGCGGGAGCGCGCATGCTGCGGCGGTTCGGGCCGCGGCGGATGGTGTGCGGCGGGTTCTGTCTGACGGCCGTCGCGGTGCTGGTGCTGACCGCCATGGGCGGCCAGGACAACCCCGGCGTGCTGCTGTTCGGGTTCGTGCTGCTGGGCTTCGGACTGGAGACGACCCTCTTCGGGGCGTACGAGTCCATGCTGAGCGAGGCTCCGCCGGAGCAGGCCGGCGGGGCGGCGGCGATCGGTGAGACGTCGTACCAGCTGGGTGCCGGGATCGGGATCGCGCTGCTGGGCAGCGTGATGAACGCCGCGTACACCCCCGGGCTGTCCGACGTGGCCGGAGTGCCCGCGTCGGCCTCCACGGCCGCTTCGCACTCGCTGGGGGAGGCGTACGAGGTCGCCGCGCAGCTCGGCGGGTCGGCGGGCCTGGCCCTGCATCACGCGGCCCGCGAGGCCTTCGTGCACGGGCTGCATGTGACGTTGCTGGTGAGCGCGGGGCTGTTGCTGCTCGGAGCGGTGATGGCGCTGCGGCTGCCGCGGACCATGCAGTGCGAGGCGGAGAGCGTGGAACTGCCCAAGCCCCGGGAGGTCGCGGAGTCCCGCGTCTCGGCCTGACCGCGCCCGCCCTCGTGCGCGGGTACGTACTGGACGTGTACGTACTGGACGTGAAGGACACCGCGCCGTAGCGTCTGGGCCACAGTCGTAACTAGCGGCGCTAGTTTTCGTCGTTGCCGGAGGGTCACCCATGTCCGCGTCCTCGAAGATGCCCCCGTTCGATCCCGCCGACCCCCTCGGCATCGACGACCTCCTGGAGCCCGAGGACCTGGCCGTCCGGGGCACCGTGCGGGCATGGGCGGCGGACCGGGTGCTGCCCCATGTCGCCGAGTGGTACGAGAAGGGCGAGCTGCCGGGGATCCGGGAGCTCGCGCGGGAACTCGGGGAGCTCGGGGCCCTGGGGATGTCGCTCAGCGGCTACGGGTGCGCCGGGGCCTCCGCCGTGCAGTACGGACTGGCTTGTCTGGAACTGGAGGCCGCCGACTCCGGGATCCGCTCCCTGGTCTCCGTGCAGGGCTCCCTCGCCATGTACGCCATTCATCGCTTCGGCAGCGAGGAGCAGAAGCAGGCGTGGCTGCCCCGCATGGCCTCCGGTGAGGTCATCGGCTGCTTCGGGCTGACCGAGCCCGACCACGGTTCCGACCCCGCCTCCATGCGCACGTACGCCAAGCGGGACGGCACCGACTGGGTGCTGAACGGGCGCAAGATGTGGATCACCAACGGGTCCGTCTCCGGCGTCGCCGTGGTGTGGGCGCAGACCGACGAGGGGATCCGCGGGTTCGTCGTGCCGGCCGACAGCGCCGGGTTCTCCGCACCGGAGATCAAGCACAAGCTGTCGCTGCGCGCCTCCGTCACCAGTGAGCTAGTGATGGACGACGTACGGCTGCCGGCCGACGCCGTGCTGCCGGAGGTCGTCGGACTCAAGGGGCCGCTGAGCTGTCTCTCGCACGCCCGGTACGGGATCGTGTGGGGCGCCATGGGCGCGGCGCGGTCCTGTTTCGAGGCCGCTGTCGACTACTCGAAGTCGAGGGAGCAGTTCGGCCGGCCGATCGGGGGCTTCCAGCTCACCCAGGCCAAGCTCGCCGACATGGCGCTCGAACTGCACAAGGGGATTCTGCTCGCCCATCATCTGGGGCGGCGCATGGACGCCGGCCGCCTGCGTCCGGAGCAGGTCAGCTTCGGCAAGCTCAACAACGTCCGCGAGGCCATCGACATCTGCCGTACGGCGCGGACGATTCTCGGTGCCAACGGGATCTCGCTCGAATACCCCGTCATGCGGCACGCGACCAACCTCGAATCGGTGCTCACCTACGAGGGCACCGTCGAGATGCACCAGCTCGTGCTGGGCAAGGCGCTCACCGGGCTCGACGCCTTCCGCTGACCCCACCAGGGGGCGGGCAGGGCCGGTGAGCGGCCCTGCCTCAGCTCTGGTTGTAGAAGCCGTCCTCGCGGTGCGGTGCCCGCTCGCCGCTGACGATCTCGGTGTCGGCCGGGCTCAGCAGGAACACACGGTTGGACACCCGGTCGATCGAACCGCGCAGACCGAAGATCAGCCCCGCCGCGAAGTCGACGACACGCTTGGCGTCGGCGGGCTCCATGGCCGTCAGGTTCATGATGACCGGGACCCCGTCCCGGAACAGCTCGCCGATGGCGCGGGCGTCCCGGAAGCTGTCCGGGGTGACCGTGCCGATCCGGCGGCCCTTCTCCTCGGCGACATCCGTGGCCACCTTGACCCGCGGGTCGGTGACCCAGGCATCCCCGGACTCGGTCCCTTCGGAGTATTCGTCGTCGTAGTAACGCTCGTCATCGTTGTCGTCAACGAGGCCCAGCCAGGCACTCGCCTTGCGCACCGATCCCATGGACGCCTCCTCTCAGAGCGGTCTTTCTCGCGTTCCGCATCCCTATGGTCATCCATGATGCGGACGTCGCGCCAAGTGGATAGACGCCGCGCGGGGGGTTTGTGACGGTACTGGTGCACAGCGAATACGTCGAGAGCCCGTGTCCCCCAAGGGGCATGCCACGTACGGCTGCTGACTGTGAGTGAAATATGATTCTTCACGGCGTATGGGTGATGCGGGGTGCGTACGGGTGAACGAGGCGGCCGTGGCGCAGGATTCGAAGGTCGGTACGATGCGGCAGCTCAGCGTCGTAGGAACGCCGTAAGAACCTCGGGGGAGCGTTGTGTTCGGAATCGTCAGGCCATGTCGTCATCGGCTCGGAGAGAATCTCGCGGGCCAATGGATGGCGCATTTGTGCGGGCTGTGCCTCTCGTTGCGCGGAGATCACGGCCAGTTCGCGCGGATCGTCACGAACTACGACGGGCTGTTGATCTCCGTCCTGACGGAGGCTCAGTCCGACAAGAACAGTGGATTGAGGCGGACGGCGGGACCGTGCCCGTTGCGCGGAATGCGCACCGCGTCCGTCGCGCAGGGTGAGGGCGCCCGGCTCGCCGCCGCCGTCTCGCTGGTGCTCGCCTCGGCCAAGGTGCGTGACCATGTGGCCGACGGCGACGGGCTGCTGGCCCGCAGGCCGGTGGCGCTGGCCGCCCGCCGGGTGGCCGCGGGCTGGGGTGCGGCGGGTGCCCGGGGCGGCTCGGCCGTCGGGTTCGACACCGCCGTACTCGTCGACGCCGTGGACCGGCAGGTCGGGATCGAGGCGCTGGCCGCACTCGGCACCTCGGTGCTCGCCGTGACCGAACCGACCGAGACGGCGACCGCCGCGGCCTTCGCGCACACCGCGATCCTGGCCGGACGGCCGGGCAACGCCGAACCGCTCGCCGAGGCCGGGCGCCTGTTCGGACGGCTGGCGCACCTCCTGGACGCCGTGGAGGACCGGGCGGCCGACGCCGAGTCGGGGGCGTGGAACCCGCTCACCGCGACGGGGACCTCGCTCGCCGAGGCGCGCCGGCTCGCCGACGACGCCGTGCACGGAGTGCGGTTGGCGCTGCGCGAAGTCGAGTTCACCGATCCCGGGCTCGCCCATCTGCTGCTCGTGCACGAGCTGCGGCGCTCGGTGGACCGGGCGTTCGGCACCGTGCCGACCTGCTCGACCCACCAGCCCGGCCCCTATGGACAGCCGCCGCAGCAGGGGCCGTACGGGGCGCCGCAGAACCCGTATGCCGGGGGCGCGAATCCGTACGCCGGTGGGAGTCCGTACCTGGGCGGCGGTGGCGCGCCCGGCGGTGGTGCCGGTGGCTTCGGCGGAGGTGGTGGTGACTTCGGCGGGTTCGGTGGGGCCGCGCCGCAGCCGCCCAAGCGGCGTGGGTTCTGGGCCGGCTGCGGGATGTTCTGGCTGCTGTGCTGCACCTGCAAGCTGTGCTGCGCCAAGGAGTACGAGGGCCCTTGGTCCCGTAAGAAGCGCGAGGGCTGCTGCCGGGACTGCGACTGCGACGGCTGCGACTGCTGCTGCCCCTGCGACGGCTGCTGAACGCTCCGCGGAAAGTGCGGTGAGGGGCGGTCGATTCGGCCGCGGGGCTGTCACGGCTGGTAGCGCGGTTCCCCGCGTCCCGGCCGGGGCTGTCCGGAGGAGCGACTTCCGGACAGCCCCGGGGTACGGGTGGGGCGGGGGAGGCGGCTGCTGGTCGGGTCGGGTGCGTGAGGGAGTGTGCTGCGGCTTCGCCGACCGGCTCTGACCGGGGCAGGAGCGGCCAACTCGCACAGATGGTTCAAAGATTGACGGCCGAAAGGCGCCCTTGCGCCTACCGGTCGTTCGGCCGAATATTCCCCTCAGCGCTTGTCAGGTGCACGGCTTGTTCGGAATCCGGACAACCGCCCGCCTGACTGCGCCTCACGGGCCCCGACCCCACGCGGGCCCCCGACTTCCCTTGGAGGGAACGAAACGTGAGGATCAAGCGCACCACCCCCCGCAGCGGCATTACGAGACGGACCCGGCTGATCGCCGTTTCCACCGGACTCGTGGCCGCGGCCGCGATCGCGATCCCCAACGCGACCGCCGCGGAGACCCCCGACACCTTCAGCGCCGCCCAGCTCAAGAGCGTCAGCGGCTCCGTGCTGAAGGCCGACGTGCCCGGCACCGCCTGGGCCGTCGACAGCAAGACCAACCGTGTCACGGTGACCGTCGACAGCACGGTCTCCCAGGCGGAGATAGCGAAGATCAAGGAACAGGCCGGGGCGAACGCCGACGCGCTCACCATCAAGAGCGTCCCCGGCAAGTTCAGCAAGTTCATCCAGGGCGGCGACGCCATCTATGCGAGTAGCTGGCGCTGCTCGCTCGGCTTCAACGTCCAGGACAGCAGCGGCAACCAGTACTTCCTGACCGCCGGCCACTGCACCGACGGCGCGGGCACCTGGTACTCCAACTCCGGCCGCACCACGGTCATCGGCTCGACCGCCGGCTCCAGCTTCCCGGGCAACGACTACGGCATCGTGCGGTACTCCGGTTCCGTCAGCCGGCCCGGCACCGCGAACGGCGTGGACATCACCCGCGCGGCCACCCCGAGCGTGGGCACCACCGTCATCCGTGACGGCTCCACCACCGGCACGCACAGCGGCCGGGTCACGGCCCTCAACGCGACCGTCAACTACGGCGGCGGTGACGTCGTCGGCGGCCTGATCCAGACCACCGTCTGCGCCGAGCCCGGCGACTCCGGCGGTTCGCTCTACGGCAGCAACGGCACCGCGTACGGTCTGACCTCCGGCGGCAGCGGCAACTGCACCTCCGGTGGCACGACCTTCTTCCAGCCGGTCACCGAGGCCCTCAGCGCGTACGGCGTCAGCGTCTACTGACGTCCGGCCGGACATCGGAACCGGTACGACCTGAACAGCAGCCGGCAGCAGGTGAGCCCCCGCACGCAACTGGTGTGCGGGGGCTCGCCCTTGGCCGCGCCCCGGGGTTACCGTCGACGTACAGGCAGAACTCCCCTGTAACGCGCCCACGTCGGACCCCGGGGGTCGCTGATGGTCGAGGAGCTGGTGGCGGCGGGAGTGACGCTCGCGTCCGCCGGAGTGGTGTATCTGGCGGCGGCCGCGCGGGTCGTCAAGCAGTACGAACGGGGGGTGGTCTTCCGTCTCGGGAAGCTCCGACCCCAGGTGCGCGGGCCCGGACTCACGATGATCGTGCCGGGCGTCGACAAGCTGCGCAAGGTGAACATGCAGATCGTGACGATGCCCATTCCCGCACAGGAGGGCATCACACGGGACAACGTCACCGTCCGGGTCGACGCCGTCGTCTACTTCAAGGTGACCGCGCCCGCGGAGGCCGTCGTACGGGTGGAGGACTACCGTTTCGCGGTCTCGCAGATGGCGCAGACCTCGCTCAGGTCCATCATCGGCAAGAGCGAGCTCGACGATCTGCTGTCCAGTCGGGAAAGGCTCAACCAGGGGCTGGAGTTGATGATCGACAGCCCGGCCGTCGAGTGGGGCGTGACGATCGACCGGGTGGAGATCAAGGACGTCTCGCTGCCCGAGACCATGAAGCGGTCGATGGCGCGGCAGGCGGAGGCGGACCGGGAGCGGCGGGCGCGGGTGATCAACGCCGACGCGGAGCTCCAGGCGTCCAAGAAGCTGGCGGAGGCGGCGCATCAGATGTCGGACGCGCCCGCGGCCCTCCAGCTGCGGTTGCTTCAGACGGTGATGGCGGTCGCGGCCGAGAAGAACTCCACGCTGGTGCTGCCGATTCCAGTGGAATTGCTGCGATTTCTGGAAAAAGGGACGCAGGTCGCGACCTCTGCGCAGGAGTCCGATGTGGCCGTACAGCGGCCCACGTCTGTTGAATCGCGGACCTCACGGGACGAACTGCCCTCCCGTGAGGCGCCCTTGGATCCGGACCCCGAAGAGCGATTTTGAGACAGGAGTAGACCTCACGCGCTGCTTATGGTTCGCTCGCTTGCGGTGTTTGCTGAGCGAAGAGAGCGGGCGTGACTGTGCACGGTCAAGACGGGAGGGGTGTGCAACCGTGTTCTATGCGCGTCCTGAAGTCGACCTTGTGTGCTCCCTTCGAACCTAGGAATAGTGAGCCCTGTTCAACCGGCGCGGACGTGGCTTTTGTTGTGAGCCGCCCCCGTGGCCGTACGCCTTCCGGTCCGCAGAGGTCCCCACAACCTTTCGGGCCGACCCCCCACAGGAGGACGTGAGTTGAAGCACCGACGCATACCCAAGCGGCGTGCAGCCGTGGCAGGTGCGGGCATAGCCGCACTGGTCGCCGCGGGAGTGACCTTGCAGAGTGCGAACGCGAGTGAGACGCCGGACGCGTCCACGCCGAAGACCCTGTCGGTCGGCGCGGCCGGAAAGCTCGCCTCGACGCTCGTCAAGGACCTGGGTGGCGATGCCGCCGGGTCCTACTACGACGCACAGGCCAAGAGCCTGGTGGTGAACGTCCTCGACGAGGCCGCCGCCGATGCGGTCGAGGCCGCCGGCGCCAAGGCCAGAGTCGTCGAGAACTCGCTCGCCGAGCTGAAGAGCGCCCGCACGACGCTCAAGCAGGACGCGACCATTCCCGGCACCGCGTGGGTGACGGACCCGGCGACGAACAAGGTCGTCGTCACCGCCGACCGCACGGTCTCCAAGGCCGAGTGGAGCAAGCTCAGCAAGGTCGTCGACGGGCTGGGCGCCACGGTCGAGCTCAAGCGGTCGAAGGGGGAGTACAAGCCCTTCATCGCGGGTGGTGACGCCATCACCGGTGGCAGTGGCCGTTGTTCGCTCGGCTTCAACGTCGTCAAGGGCGGCGAGCCGTTCTTCCTGACCGCCGGGCACTGCACCGAGGGCATCACCGACTGGTCCGACTCCAGCGGCACCCAGATCGGCAGCAACGAGGTCTCCAGCTTCCCGGACAACGACTACGGTCTGGTCAAGTACACCGCCGAGGTCGACCACCCGAGCGAGGTGAACCTCTACAACGGTTCCTCGCAGGCGATCAGCGGGGCCGCGGATGCCACCGTCGGCATGGAGGTCACCCGTAGCGGTTCGACCACCCAGGTGCACGACGGCAAGGTCACCGGGCTCGACGCCACCGTGAACTACGGCAACGGCGACATCGTCAACGGTCTGATCCAGACCGACGTCTGCGCCGAGCCGGGTGACAGCGGCGGTTCGCTGTTCTCCGGTGACAAGGCGGTCGGGCTCACCTCCGGGGGCAGCGGTGACTGCACCTCCGGTGGGGAGACCTTCTTCCAGCCGGTGACCGAGGCGCTGTCCGCCACGGGTACCGAGATCGGCTGACGCTTTAGGGTTGTTTGTGCGGAGTCCCGTCCCCTGTGCTGGGGGACGGGACTTCTGCGTTCGGGGTGCGAGTGCGGAAGCCTGCGGTGCTTGTGCCTGTGCGTGCGCTGTGGGTCGGGGCCGCGCGGGGGGTGTCCGTCCTCGGTCGGGGGCCGCAGCTGGGTCCTATGTTCCGGCGGGGGCGCCGGCCGCCGGCCTTGCGGGTTGCCTGCCCCGCATGCTCGCTGCCGCGAGGGTGATGGCGATACCGGCGCCCGCCCAGGCGGAGAGGACCAGCAGGGAGTCCGTGGTGTCGTTGCCGTCGAAGTAGGCGATCGAGCGGGTCGCCCAGGTGCCCGCGCCCGGTGGCAGGGCCGGTCCGATGTCCCGCCAGAACGGGGGGAGCAGCGGGGGCGGCAGGGCGCCGCCCGCGCTGGGGTTGCCCAGGATCACCACGAGCAGGATGGCCAGTCCGATGCCGGCCAGGCCGAAGAGGGCCTGGCAGGCGAGGGTGGCCGCGCCCACCGCGAAGACGATCAGGGCGCCCGTGCCCCAGAGGGCGGCCATGTTGCCGGGCAGCGCGCCCAGGATCGGGCCGATGATCAGGGCGCCGCCCAGGCCGGCGATGACGGCGACCAGGGCCATGACGATGAGGCGGATCACCGAGCGTCTCAGGGTGGGGCGGCCGGAGCCCGAGCTGATCGTCATGATCGACGCGCAGAGGTAGCCGCCCACACACCAGCCCACGGTCACGTAGAAGGACGTGAGGCCGTTGGCGTCCTGCTGGTCGGCCGGGGCCACGTCGATGGTGCGGAACGTGCGTGCCTCGGATCTCTCCAGGGTGGCGACGAGGGTCTCCAGGGTGGCGGCCAGCGCTCTTCCGCCGCCGGTGGCGACCAGGAGGGTGTCGGTGGTGCCCGCCGGGTCGATCAGCAGGGCTCCGTCGATCTCGCGGTTCTGGATCTGCTCGCGGGCCGTGGCCGCGTCGGGCAGGGCACGTGGGTTCAGGGGGTCGCCGGGCAGGTTCTCCAACCGGGTCACCGTCTGCTGGGCGGCGACCTCGGGTGCCACGACTCCCAGGGGCACGCTCTTGGGCTTCGGGTCGTGGAGCGCGCCCACGTAGGAGGCGATGAAGAGCAGAGCGAGGGCGACTGTGCCGGTCACGAGCACCGTGGCCCGTGGGGTGACGGCGTCCTTCACCTCGGCGAGGAAGGAGGGGCGCGGAGTGTCGTCGCCGGTGGTCTGCGTCATGCCCCCACCGTCCGGGGCGCCGGGCGTTTGCGCAGGTGGGAGGCGGCCGAACGGATGTCGTACGAGTGTTCGAGAAATGGTCTATGGTGGGGGTGGGAGAGTTGGGAACTGATGTTCGAGCATGGCTCGGACTCGCTGGCGCGGGAGGTGCGTGTGTCGGGCTTCACGCATCTGCACACCGTCTCCGGGTTCTCCCTGCGGTACGGCGCCTCACACCCGGAGCGGCTGGCCGAGCGCGCCTCCGAGCGGGGTATGGACGCCCTCGCGCTCACCGATCGTGACTCGCTCGGGGGAGCGGTTCGGTTCGCCAAGGCCTGTGCGGCGGCGGGGGTGCGGCCGTTGTTCGGTGTGGAGCTGGCCGTGGAGGCGTTCGGGGGTGCGGAGGCGGGTGAGTCCGGGGGGCGGCGGCGGGTTCCGGTGCGGGGCGGAGCCTTTGTCGATGAGTCGATGCCTCGGGTCACCTTTCTCGGGAGGGACGGGGCCCGGGGGTGGGGCGACCTTTGCCGAATCGTTTCGGCCGCGCAGGGCGGGGAGGGGTCGCCGATGCTGCCCCAGGGGGACAACCGGGGGGACGGGCTGACCGTTCTGCTCGGGCCCGATTCCGACGTCGGGCGCGCGCTCGCCGCCGGCCGGCCCGACCGGGCGGCCCGGCTGCTCGTGCCCTGGCGGGAGGTCTATGGTGACGCCCTGCGGCTGGAGGCCGTCTGGCACGGGCGCGAGGGCACCGGGCCGGGCTCGCTCCGGCTGGCCGCCCGTACCGTCGGCTTCGCCGCCGAGCAGCGTGTGCGGCCGGTGCTGAGCAACGCCGTCCGGTACGCCGATCCCGGGCTGGGGCCGGTCGCCGATGTGCTGGACGCCGCGCGGCGGCTCGTGCCCATCGACGCCACCAAGGAACTGGACTCCGGTGAGGCCTGGCTCAAGGACGCAGGTGAGATGGCGCGGGTCGCCGAGCGGGTCGTGGAGGCGGCGGGTTTCCGGCGCGACACCGCGCACCGGCTGCTGGAGCAGACCGCGGCGACCGCCGCCGAGTGCCTGGTCGACCCCGAGGACGATCTCGGCATGGGCACCGTCCACTTCCCCGAATCGCATCTCGTCGGTGCCGGGCGGCGCACGGCCCAGCGGGCGCTCGCCTCGCGGGCGGTGGCGGGCATGGTGCTGCGCGGCTACGACGGCCGGCCGGCCTACTGGGAGCGGATGCACCAGGAGCTGGACATCATCGCCCACCACGGGTTCGCCTCCTACTTCCTGACGGTCGCCCAAGTCGTCGACGACGTGCGGAGAATGGGGATCCGGGTGGCCGCGCGCGGCTCCGGCGCGGGGTCGCTCGTCAACCATCTGCTCGGCATCGCGCACGCCGATCCCGTGGAGCACGGGCTGCTGATGGAGCGCTTCCTGTCCAAGCGCCGGCCGGTGCTGCCCGACATCGACATCGACGTGGAGTCCGCGCGCCGGCTGGAGGTCTATCGCGCCATCATCGACCGGTTCGGGACCGAGCGGGTCGCGACCGTCTCCATGCCGGAGACCTATCGGGTGCGGCATGCCGTCCGGGACGTGGGCGCGGCCCTGTCCATGGACCCCGCCGACATCGACCGGATCGCCAAGTCGTTCCCGCACATCCGGGCACGGGACGCCCGCGCGGCGCTGGAGGAACTGCCCGAGCTGCGGCAACTGGCCGGGGAGCGGGAGCGGTACGGCAGGCTGTGGGAGCTGGTCGAGGCGCTCGACGCGCTGCCGCGCGGTATCGCCATGCACCCGTGCGGGGTGCTTCTGTCCGACGCCTCGCTGCTCTCCCGTACGCCGGTCATGCCGACCAGCGGTGAGGGCTTTCCCATGTCGCAGTTCGACAAGGACGACGTCGAGGACCTCGGGCTGCTCAAGCTCGACGTGCTGGGCGTGCGGATGCAGTCGGCGATGGCGCACGCGGTCGCGGAGGTGGGGCGGGTCACGGGGGAGCGGGTCGATCTGGACGCGCTCGACTTCGAGCGGGGGGACGGTGATCCGGCGACCTATCAGCTGATCCGGTCCGCCGAGACGCTGGGCTGCTTCCAGATCGAGTCGCCGGGGCAGCGGGATCTGGTCGGGCGGCTTCAGCCGGCCACGTTCCACGATCTCGTCGTCGACATCTCGCTGTTCCGGCCGGGGCCGGTCGCCGCCGACATGGTGCGGCCGTTCATCGAGGCGCGGCACGGGCGGGCGCCCATCCGCTATCCGCACCCGGATCTGGAGGGGCCGCTGCGGGAGACGTACGGGGTGGTCGTCTTCCACGAGCAGATCATCGACATCGTGCACATCATGACCGGCTGCGGGCGGGACGAGGCCGACCGGGTGCGGCGCGGTCTCTCCGACCCGGAGTCACAGGGGCGGATCCGGGTGTGGTTCGCACAGCACGCGGCGGCCAAGGGGTACGACGCGGAGACCGTCCGGCGGACCTGGGAGATCGTCGAGGCCTTCGGGTCGTACGGCTTCTGCAAGGCGCACGCGGTCGCCTTCGCGGTGCCGACCTATCAGTCGGCCTGGCTGAAGGCCCATCATCCGGCCGCCTTCTACGCGGGGCTGCTCACCCATGACCCCGGGATGTATCCGAAGCGGCTGCTGCTGGCGGACGCGCGGCGGCGCGGGGTGCCGATCCTGCCGTTGGATGTGAACGAGTCGGGGGTCGCACACCGTATCGAACTGGTGTCTGAATCCAAGGGGTTCGGGGAGTCCGGGAAGCCCGGGGGGACTTGGGGGCTGCGGCTCGCCCTCTCCGATGTGCACGGCATCAGTGAGGCCGAGGCGGCACGGATCGCGGCGGGGCAGCCGTACGCCTCGCTGCTCGACTTCTGGGAGCGGGCGCGGCCCAGCCGTCCGCTCGCGCAGAGGCTCGCGCAGGTCGGCGCGCTGGACGCCTTCGGGGCCAACCGGCGTGATCTGCAACTGCATCTGACCGAGCTGCACCGGGGCGCCCGGGGCAGGGGCGGGGGCGGGGGCCAGCTCCCGCTGAGCGGCGGACGCAGGACGGCCGCGGCCGGGCTGCCCGACCTCACCTCGCAGGAGCGGCTCAGCGCCGAGCTGGGGGTGCTGTCGATGGACGCCTCGCGCAATCTGATGGACGACCACCGGGTGTTCCTCGACGAGTTGGGCGTCGTCCCGGCGCGGCGGCTGCGCGATGCCCGGCACGGCGAGACCGTGCTGGTCGCGGGAGCGAAGGCGGCCACCCAGACACCGCCGATCCGGTCCGGCAAGCGGGTCATCTTCAGCACGCTGGACGACGGGACGGGCCTGGTCGACCTCGCCTTCTTCGACGACTCGCACGACGCGTGCGCCCACACCGTCTTCCACTCCTGGCTGCTGCTGGTGCGGGGGGTCGTGCAGCGCCGCGGGCCGCGCAGTCTGAGCGTGGTGGGCTCCGCCGCCTGGAACCTTGCCGAGCTGACCGAGCTGCGTGCCGAGGGCGGGCTGGACGTGGTGGCGGCGCGGCTGGCGGAGCCGGTGGCGGCGCCGGCGGGGGACGACGGGGATCCGGCGCGCGGCCGGCGCATCCAGATGTCCACCGGATACGAACTGAACCCGTGGGCCGATCTGCGTCCCGCGGGTCAAGAGCCTTCACAGGTACGGAAGTTGTGGCACCAGAGTCCGGGGAGTGCGGGATGACCATCCTCTGCGTACGTTTCCAGCTGCCGCCGGCGCACGAGGCGGCCCTGCCGGGGCTGCTCGGACTGCTGGAGGACTTCACGCCGGTCGTCCAGGCGTTGCCACCGGATACGGCGCTGGCCGATCTGCGGGGCGCCGAACGGTACTTCGGGCGCGACGCGGTCGAGCTGGCGTCGGTGATCCGGGTGCGTGCCCTCGCCCATCACGGGGTCGACTGCGCGATCGGCGCCGGGCCGGGGCCGATGCTGGCCCGCGTGGCGTTGCGGGCCGCGGAACCCGGCGTGACCTGCGTGGTTCCCGAGGGCGGCGGCGCGGAGTTCCTCGCCGACAAGCCCGTCGCCGCGCTGCCCGGCGTGGGCGCCGCGACCGCCCGCACCCTGTGCGAGTACGGTCTCGACACCCTCGGCCTGGTCGCCGCCGCGCCCCTGTCCACGCTCCAGCGGCTGATCGGTGCGAAGGCCGGCCGGGAGCTGCGCGAGAGGGCGGGCGGAATCGACCGTGGCCGGGTCGTCCCGGACGCCGTGTCACGTTCCCTCGCCACCGAACGCCCCTTCACCCGCGACGAGCTGGACCCCGACCGGCACCGCCGCGCCCTGCTCTCGGCCGCCGAGGAGCTGGGCGCCCGGCTGCGCGCCCTCGACAAGGTCTGCCGCACCCTGACCCTCACCGCCCGCTACGCCGACCGCTCCTCGACGACCCGCAGCCGTACCTTGAAGGAGCCGACCGCCCACTCGGCGGCGCTGACCAGGGCGGCGTACGGCATGTACGAGGCGCTCGGCCTCCAGCGCGCCCGGGTGCGCGCCCTCGCTCTGCGTGCCGAGGGCCTCGACCCCGCCGAGCAGGCCTCCTACCAGCTGACCTTCGACCCGCTCGACGAGAAGGCCCGCCGTATCGAGGAGGTCGCGGACCGCGTGCGAGCGAAGTTCGGGCCGCATGCGGTGAAGCCGGGGTCGCTGGCCTCCCCGGGGTTCAGTTCGCCCACGGCGGCGTGATGCGCGTACCGTCGGCCAGTTCCGCGGTCAGGCCGATGGACGTGGTGACCCAGGTGACCGCGGTCCGGCCGGTCGGGTTCTCGACGGCCAGCGTCGCGCCGGGGTTGATGATCAGGGTGTCGCCCGCCGTGATCCGCTCGGCGCGGCCGTCCAGCGTGACCAGCAGCTCCCCGTCGAGCAGATGGAGGATCTCCTCCCGGTTGACGGTGTGCGCGGGCGCTTCGGTGCCCGCCGGGATCTCGCCGCGCCAGGCGCACAACTCCTTGCTGCCGGTCGCGGGGGTGGCGTACGAGACGAAACGGGCGCCGTGGATTTCGTGGGTGACGGCTTCGGACGCGCGAACTACGGGCATCGGGAACTCCTGTTCAGATATTGGTCAAGAAGCTTGACTACATGGCCAATGGTCAAGCTGCTTGACCAATTCGTCAAGGGTGTTTCAATGCCTGAGTGCAGAACTCCGAAGCCATGGCCCTGTCCGCCGCCCTGCTCGCCGTGGCCGGTGAGCTCACTCAGCGCATTCATGACGGCGTGGTCGCCCGGGGCTTCGAGGGGGTGCGGCCCGCGCACGGTTTCGCGTTCGCCCGGCTCGCCCCGGACGGCGCCACCGTCACCGACCTCGCCGTTCATCTCGGGGTGACGAAGCAGGCCGCGAGCCAGCTCGTCGACGAGATCGTGCGCAAGGGGTACGCCGAGCGCCGGCCGCATCCCGAGGACGCGCGGGCGCGGCTGATCGTGCTCACCGAGCGGGGGTGGGACTGCACCCGCGCGGCCGAGGCGGCGGCCGCGGATGCCGTCCGGACCTGGGCCGATGTGCTGGGTGAAGGTGAAGTGCGGGCGCTGCTCGGCCAGTTGGGGCGTATCGCTCCCTATGGGCCCATCCGGCCCGCATGGTGACGGTTCGTCAGGGCGAAGAACCGCCCCCACCTATCACTGGAAGTTTTTACTGACGCGTAACTTCACACTTCACTTACTCACTCGTAACTTGACGAGTGAACAGCATCCTCGTGATCCGGATCACAGGGCGTAAGGCCGTCGCACCTCCCTTGAGCCGCAAGGAGATCACACGATGCTGCCCTGGAAACGAGTGCTCAGACCCCTGGCCGCGCTGCTGCTGACCGCCGCGGTCGCCGTCGTCCCCGCCGCCACCACCGCCCAGGCGGCCGAAACGGCGGCGGCATCGAGCAGTGGCTGGAACGACTACTCCTGCAAGCCCTCCGCCGCCCATCCCCGCCCCGTCGTCCTGGTGCACGGGACCTTCGCGAACTCCGTCGACAACTGGCTGGGCCTCGCGCCCTACCTGACGAACCGCGGCTACTGCGTCTTCTCCCTCGACTACGGCCAGCTGCCGGGCGTGCCGTTCTTCCACGCCCTCGGCCCCATCGACAAGTCGGCCGAGCAACTCTCCGCCTATGTCGACTCGGTGCTCGCCGCGACCGGCGCCGCCGAGGCCGACGTCGTCGGCCACTCGCAGGGCGGCATGATGCCCCGCTACTACGTCAAGTTCCTCGGCGGCGCCGCCAAGGTGAACGCCCTCGTCGGCATCGCGCCCAGCAACCACGGCACGACCCTGGCGGGGTTCACCAATCTGCTGCCGTACTTCCCCGGCGCTCAGGACCTGCTCAGCGCCGCCACTCCCGCGCTCGCCCAACAGGTCGCCGGATCCGACTTCATGACCAGGCTCAACGCGGGCGGCGACACCGTCCCCGGCGTCCGCTACACGGTCATCGCCACCAAGTACGACGAAGTGGTCACGCCGTGGCGGACCCAGTTCCTGACCGGGCCGGACGTGAAGAACGTCCTGATCCAGGACCGGTGCGCGATCGACATATCCGAGCACGCCCTGCTCGGTCTGACCGACCGGATCGCCTTCCACGAGGTGGCCAACGCGCTCGACCCGGCGCGCGCCACCCCGACCACCTGTGCGTCCGTGTTCAGTTGAGCGCAGGGCACACCGCCGGGGCCTGACCGGCCTGAGCCGCCGTTCAGGCCCCGGAGTCCTTCGTCAGCGGCTGTGGCGACCGCCGGTGGCCGCCCGCCGCCGCACCGACGCGAACAGCACCGCCGACCCCAGCGCGAGGGTCGCGGCACCGCCCATCGCGAGGTACGCCGTGCTGCTGTCCCCGCCGGTCTCGGCGAGGTTCTCGCCGGCGCCGGCCGCCTTCGGCCGGTTGGCCGTGCCGGACCCCGCCTCGTCGGCCGCGGCCGGCTCCGCGGACGTACCGGCGTCCTGGTCACCGTGGCCGTGGTGCTCGATCGTCGACTTGTCGGCACCCTCCTCGATCTGCTCCTCGGAAGGCGCGGAGGCGCTCGGGGCGGGCGCCGCCTCGCCGGAGCCGGCCGAGTCGCCGGCGCTGCCGGAGCCGCCGGCGCCGTCGGAGTCGCCCGAGCCGGAGGTGCCGCCGCCGAAGCTGACGTCCGAGCAGGAGTAGAACGCCTCCGGGCTGTCCGAGCGCTGCCACACCGCGTACAGCAGGTGCTTGCCGGAGCGCTGGGGCAGGCTGCCGGAGAAGGTGTAGAAGCCGCCCGAGGCAGCCGGGTCGGTGGCCGTCGCCACCGGGTTCGCCAGGTCCAGGTCGTCCCAGGCCAGCGGCTTCGTCGGGTCGTAGCCCGCCTTGGTGAGGTACACCTTGAACGTGCCCTTGTGCGGGGCGGTCACGCGGTACTTGAAGGTGTACGACCCGCTGCTCACGCTCGTCGCCGGCCAGTCGGCGCGGGCCTGGTCGAGGCCCTTGAACTCCTCGCTGTTCGCGCTGCACAGCTTGCCGTCCGGGATCAGCTCCTGGTGCCGGCCGCCGGCGTCGCCGATGCGGATGCCGTTCCAGTCGTAGAGGGCCTGGGTGCCGCCCGCCGAGACCGCCGCCTTGCACGCGTCGGACTTCGGGCTCTCCGGACCCTCCGCGTAGCACTGCGAGACCCGGCTGACCGGGTCGCCCATCGAACCGTGCGCCGAGGCGGGCGCGGTGGCGAGGGCGGTCAGGGCGAGCGGGGTCAGGCCGACGGCGGCGACGGTGGCGACCCTACGGCGTGCGGGCATGGGGGAACTCCTCAGAAACGGTCACTGGGTGGGCGGCCCTAGGGTCGGAACCCGTGGGGGCGATCAGCAAGCTAGCCCCAAGAAACCGTGAAATCGCCTGCTGGAGGCGGGTGACGGAGATCCTTATGGTGCCTTTAAGGGAGTGCTCAGACTCCGCTCAGGTAGGTAGCGTTCAGGCCATGACGAGCGAGGAGATCCGGCCCGCGACGGCCGCCGACGTACCGGCCGTCAAGGCGGTGACGGACGCGGCGTACGCGCCCTACATCGAGCGCATCGGCGTGGTTCCGGTGCCCATGGAGGCGGACCACGCGGCGAACGTGGCCGCGGGGAAGGTGTTCGTGACGGGCGATCCGGTGACCGGCCTCGTCGTCATCGAGGCGCGCGAGGACCACCTGTTCCTCGACAGCATCGCCGTCCACCCCGACGCCCATGGCCAGGGCGTGGGGCGACGGCTGCTGCACTTCGTGGACACACACGCGCGTGCGCTCGGCCTGAGCGAGGTCAGGCTCTACACGAACGCGCTGATGTGGGAGAACCAGAAGATCTACCCGAAGTACGGCTACGAGGTCATCGAGCGGCGCGCGGACGGGCCGTACGACCGCGTCCACTACCGCAAGCGCCTCGACTGACGCCGTACGAGGCGTCCTGTGGGACCGGCAGGGCGTCTCAGCCGTCCGGCCACCAGGTGCGTGCGATGTCCTTGCGGACCTCGGGTCGTCCCGAGGGGCGGTCCTCCGCCTCCTCCCGGACCCGGCGGGTGTCCGACTTCCTCAGGGGCTTCTGCACGGTGGTACGGCGCATGGCTGCCTCCTTCAGGGTCCACCGAGTTCCTCGTTCTCGTGGGGGTAGACCCGTGCGGGGAGGGTTCCTCATCGCCGCATGCGATGTCAGTGGCCGCTGTCACGATTGGACTGTCAGTGGCGGGTGTCACGCTTGGCCTCATGACCGACATGACGAACGGTGAACGCGCGATCACGGGGCCGGACGTGGACTGGGACGCGGCCGCCCCCACCTTCGACGACGAGCCGGACCACGGCCTGCGCGACCCGGAGGTGAGCCGGGCCTGGGCGGCCCGGCTGCGCTCCTGGCTGCCCGAGCGCTCCTGCGACGTCCTCGACGTCGGCTGCGGCACCGGCAGCCTGTCGCTGCTCGCGGCCGAGCAGGGACACCGGGTCACCGGAGTGGACCGGTCCCCGGCGATGGTCGGCCTCGCCCGCGCCAAGCTCGCCGGGCGTGACGCGGCGTTCCTCGTCGGTGACGCGGCGGCGCCACCGGTGGGGGAGGAGCGGTTCGACGTCGTGCTCGTCCGGCATGTGCTGTGGGCGCTGCCCGACCCCGGCCGGGTGCTGCGGCACTGGCGCGGGCTGCTGCGCCCGGGAGGCCGGTTCGTGCTCGTCGAGGGCGTCTGGCGCACGGTCGCCCAGCCGGCCCCGGTCGGCATACCGGCGGACCGGCTCACCGGCCTGCTCGCACCGCTCGCCGCGCGGGTGCGGGTGGAGCACCTGTCGGACGACGCGTCGCTGTGGGGCAAGGCCGTCGACGACGAGCGGTACGCCGTGGTGGCCGAGGCCCAGGACCAGGCCCCGCGACGCCGGCATGATCCGAACGACCGGCCCTAGGCCAGCAGCGACTCCAGGCCGCCCTCGACAGTGGCGAACGCCTCCAGCTCGTCGAGCGCCGCCACCGCCGCTGCCGCCGCCTCGGGATCGGTCTGCGTCAGGCCGCTCTCGGCGAACTCGTCCTCGTCCAGGCGGCGTACGTCCGTACCGTCGGCGGAGCGCCACAGGTCCAGGTCGAGGTCCTCGACGACCAGCTCGGCGCCGGTCAGCGTGGCCGGGCGGGTGATGTCGCAGTACCAGCCCTTGAGGGCACCCGTGGCGTCGCGGACCTCCTTCACGGCGTACCAGCGGTCGCGCCAGTAGTACTCCGTGAAGACGTCGCCCGGCTCGAACCGGACGAAGCCGAAGTCGCGGACGCCGTCCCCGGACCAGGGAGCCCGCACGGCGACACGGGTGCCGTCGTCGGCGAGCAGTTCGGCGCCGTAACGGATCTTCGTGCGGCCGCCCTTGACGAGCACCACGTCCAGCCGGCGTCCGCCCGGGTCAGCCGAGTTCGCGGACATGGCGTACCTCCGAGGCGCAGATCTCGTACCCGAACCACCTGTTGATCGCCAACATGGCTTCATTGTCGCTGTCGTTGCCGGTGAACGCCTCCCGGTAGCCGGCGGCGCGGGCGCGGTGCAGGGAGTCGTTCTTGGCGAGCTTGGCCAGGCCGCGGCCCCGGAAGGCACGGGCGGTGCCGGTCATGCCGGTGGCATAGCGGGTGCCGCGGTCCGTGTGGGCGACGCTGAAGGCGGCCGGACGGCCGTCGACGACCACCACCGAGGTCAGGTCCCGGTCGAGCAGCGGATGCTTCCACGTCTCCTCGATCCAGGCCTGGTAGTCGGTGAACTCGACGGCCACGTCGCTCGGTTCGTCCGACGATGCCTCCGCGTCCAGCTCGAACATCGGGCGCGGATCGTCCGCGAAGTCGGCGGCCCTGCCCAGTTCGACGCCCGGGGGGAGCTCCTGGCGGGGCGGGAGCGCGGCGTTCGCCAGGTCCAGGCGGAGGAAGTGGGCCGTGCGGCTGGCCCGATAGCCGTGCCGCTCGGCGAACCCGCGGTTGTCCGGCTCGTCGAGGACCCAGGAGAACAGCTTGGTCGCCCCCAGCGAGGCCAGGTGCTCCTCGGCGGCGCGGAGCAGCAGCCCGCCGGCGCCCCGGCGTGTGCGGTCCGGCCGCACATAGATGTTGAGGTAGCCCTGTCCGGGCTCCGGACTGTCGTACGCGATGCCGACCTGGGCCGTACCGATCGTCTCGCCGTCCTCCTCCGCCACGAGCGAGCGGTAGTGGGCGTCGGGGTGGATGTGGGCCTGGCGATGGGTGATGCCCTCCGGTGTCCACAGGATGTAAGGGAGAGCGAGGTGACGGCTGTGGGCGAAGCGCTCGACGTCGGCGGGCACTTCGGGGCGTAGGTCGCGCACGATCACGGTCATGAAGGCGGACGCTACGTGGCCAAGAACCGGGGGTGCCTCCCATTTTCCGGCGGGTACGGGACAATCGCCATGTGACCCTGAAGATCCACATCGACGACAGTGCCGCGCCGTACGAACAGGTGCGGGCGCAGATCTCCGAGCAGGCCCGGGAGGGGGTGCTGCCGGTCGGCTACCGGCTGCCGACCGTGCGGGGGCTGGCCGAGTCGCTGGGACTGGCGGCCAACACGGTCGCCAAGGCGTACCGGGCGCTGGAGAGCGACGGGGTGATCGAGACGCGCGGACGCAACGGCACCTTCGTGGCCGCGGCCGGCTCGGCGGCGGAACGGGAACTCGCGTCGGCCGCCCGGACGTACGTCGAGCGTGCCCGCCGGCTGGGGCTGACCGAGTCGGACGCGCTGGCCGCCGTGCGGGACGCCCTGCGGGCCGTCTACGGCAAGGACTGAGCGGCGGCGGAGGTTCAGGGCGTGCGGGTGACCGTCAGATCGGTCGTCCGTGCCGCCCGCGCGAACGTCACCGCGTCCTCCACCGCCGCCCCGTACGGGTCGTTGTTGAAGTACGCGTACACGTCCTCGTCCCGCGCCCAGGTGTCCGTGATCCGCCCGACCCACGTCCGCAGTGCCTGCCGCCCGTAGTGCGGCCAACGCCGCGCCCGGCCCTCGTGGAAGCGGACGTAGCCCCAGTCGGCGGTGCGCCACAGCGGGGTCACCGGGCGGGACTCGGCGTCCGCCCAGCACAGCGCGGCGCCCCGGGCCTGAAGGACCTCACGGACCTCGGCCGTCCACCAGCTGTCGTGCCGGGGCTCGACGGCGACGCGCGTACCCGACGGGAAGCAGGCCAGACAGGCGTCCAGCAGCCCGGTGTCCGCCCGCAGCGTCGGCGGAAGCTGGAGCAGGACCGGGCCGAGCCGGGCGCCCAGCCCCTCGGCGTGGCTCATCAGGCGGTTCACCGGCTCCTCGGGATCCCGCAGCCGCTTGATGTGGGTCAGATAGCGGCTCGCCTTCACCGCGACCACGAAGTCCCCCGGCACCCGGTCCCGCCACGCCTCGAAGTTCTCCCGCGTCGGCAGCCGGTAGAAGGCGTTGTTGATCTCGACCGTGGCGAAGTGCGTCGTGTACTCCTCCAGCCAGCGCCGCATGGGAACGTCCGGCGGGTACAACACGTCCCGCCAGTCCCGGTACTGCCAACCCGATGTTCCGACGAACAGGGTCATGCCTCCATCAAAGCACTACAGATACAGCCCCGCGTCCGCCCCGTCCCGGGGGTCGGGCAGCGATGTCGGGGACGTGCCCCGCTTCAGCGCGTACAGCTCCGCCAGGGTGGCGCCCTCCCGGCCGACGCCCTCGTCCGTGCCCAGCCAGTTCACCGCCTCCCGGCGGGTCAGCGGCCCCACCTCGATCCGGGCCAGACAGCGGCCGGGGCGGACGACGGCCGGATGGAGGCGCTCCAGGTCCTCGTTGGTCGTCACGCCGACCAGGACGTTGCGACCCTGGCCCAGCAGACCGTCGGTCAGGTTCAGCAGCCGCGACAGTGCCTGGCCCGCCGTGTGCTTCGCCTCGCCCCGGATCAGCTCGTCGCAGTCCTCCAGGAGCAGCAGCCGCCAGCGGCCCTTGCCCGTCGAGTCGTCCTCGCCGATCGCGATGTCCATCAGATAGCCGACGTCGCTGAACAGCCGCTCCGGGTCCAGGACGCAGTCCACCTGGCACCAGTCCCGCCACGAGCGGGCGAGCGTGCGCAGCGCCGACGTCTTGCCGGTGCCGGGCGGGCCGTGCAGCAGGAGCAGACGGCCCGCGATGTCCTCCGGGGTCGTCTTCATCAGCCGGTCCATCGCGTCGGCCACCGGCGCGGTGTAGTTGTCCCGCACCTCGTCCCAGGTCCCCGCCGAGATCTGCCGGGTGGTGCGGTGCGGGCCGCGCCTGGGGGAGACGTACCAGAAGCCCATGGTCACGTTCTCCGGCTGCGGTTCGGGCTCGTCGGCCGCGCCGTCCGTCGCCTCGCCGAGCACCCGCTCCGCCAGTTCCTCGCTGGTCGCGGTCACGGTGACGTCGGCGCCGCGGTTCCAGCGGGACACCAGCACGGTCCAGCCCTCGCCCTCGGCCAGGGTCGCGCTGCGGTCGTCGTCGCGGGCGGTGCGCAGCACACGGGCACCCGGCGGCAGCAGCGTCGCCCCGGACCGTACGCGGTCGATGTTCACCGCGTGCGAGTACGGCTGCTCGCCCGTCGCGAAGCGGCCGAGGAACAGCGCGTCGACGACGTCGGACGGCGAGTCGCTGTCGTCGACGTTGAGCCGGATCGGCAGAGCGTCGTGTGGGTTCGCAGACATGCGGCCATGATCGGGCACATGACGCCCCTGTGCACCCGGTTTCCACCGCACGTCCCGCCAACGGTGCATGTCCGGGCCGTGCCGGCGGGGGTCGCGCGGCGTGTCCGGGGAAATGCGCCGGGATCGGGTGACGCCGAAACCTGCCCGAGCGGCTGTCACCCCCGTTACCGTTGTCCTTGATGGGACGTCATGGGTGGAATTCGGGGGCGGGGCGGTGGCGGCTCACCGCGCTGCTCGGCGTGGGCGCGGCCGCTCTGGCGCTGGTCGTGACCCTGTTCAACACGCTGCCGGGCAACGGGGTGAACACCGACGGCACCTCACGCGACGGCGCCAAGCCGCACGGCACCCCGACCGCCACACCGGACGCGACGAACCCCGAGGTGGGCTGGGGCTTCACGCACACCCAGCACAGCGCCGACGAGGGGGCCTCCGCCGCCGTCCAGCGTGTCGAGGGACGGCTCGCGGACGCCGGCGGACTCCCGCAGATCCAGCACATCATGGGGTGGGGCGCCGACAACCCCGAGCCGGTCGAGGGGCGCTACGACTTCGAGGCGATGGACCGCCGTATCGACTTCGTCCGCGCCTCCGGCAGCACCCCGGTCGTCACCCTGTGCTGCGCCCCCGACTGGATGAAGGGCGGCGAGGCCGGCGTCGACAACACCGACTGGAGCCAGGCCGCCCTGGAGACGGCGCCCGACCCCGAGCACTTCGACGACTACGCCGCGCTCGCCGTGACCGTCGCCAAGCGCTACCCGGACGTACGCCACTTCATCGTCTGGAACGAGTTCAAGGGCTTCTGGAACGACGCCGAGGCCCGCTGGGACTACGAGGGCTACACCCGGCTCTACAACCTCGTCTACAAGGCGTTGAAGAAGGTCGACCCGGACATCATGGTCGGCGGGCCGTATCTCGTGATGGACAGCGTCGATCCGCGTGCCGAGGAGGCCTCGACGGCGCTGAGGGGCCCCTGGGGCGCCCTGGACCAGCGCATCGTGGACGCCTTCGCGTACTGGAACGAGCACCGGACCGGCGCCGACTTCGTCGTCGTGGACGGCTCCAGCTACACCCGGGACGACGAGCTGCTGCCCGACGAGTTCGCGGCCACCGACAAGTTCACCGCCGTGAGCCGTTGGGTGCGCGAGCAGACCGGTGATCTGCCGCTGTGGTGGGCCGAGTACTACGTCGAGCCCGCCGACGGCCAGGACGAGCGCCGGGGCTGGTCCGAGGCCCGCCGCGTCGCCGTCCAGGCCGCCGGGATGATGGCGCTGGCCAAGGGCGGCGCCACCTCGGCCTTCTACTGGAACCCGGAGAACGAGACGGGCACCGACTGCCCCGGCTGTCTGTGGACGCCGACCGACACCGCGGGCGGCGGGGACAAGCTGCCGATGTACGACCTGCTCGCCCGGTTCGCCAAGGAGTTCCCGCCGGGGACCGGGTACCGCGAGGTGTCCGTGGACCGGCCCGACGTCCGGGTCCTGGGCACGGACGAGGTGGCCCTGGCCGTGAACACCCGTGACCGGCAGACGACGGTGCGGATCGACGGCGAGAAGGTACAGCTCCAGGCGTACGAGGTCAGGTGGCTCAAGAGCTGAGCCACCTGACCGTCAGGCCCCGGCCCGACGTCACTTGATGGTCAGGAACCGCTGCACCAGCGAGGCCAGCAGCACCGCCAGCAGCGGCAGGGAGAACCAGAAGCTGCTCTGCAACCACCGCAGCTGCCGCACGCTCGGCGCCATGGCCACCCGGACCAGCTCACGGGCCATCAGCAGCACGATCAGCGCGAGCGCCGCGAGTCCCCCGACCACCGACCACGGCGTCCAGGTCACCTGCGGCCCGATCGGCCCGGGATCGGCCTTGGGCACCTCACCCGCCGGCTGCTTCGCCAGCGCGTACATCGTGACGTCGGCGTTGACGAAGACCTTCTCCAGCTCCTGCCGCCGATCCAGGTGCTGGACGAGCCGCGACTCCCAGGTCGCCGAATAGCCGACGTCCATCCGCAGATAGGTGACCTGACCCCGGTTGATCATCAGATACGAGTTCGGACCCGCGTCCTTGAGCGCCTTCACCAGGCCCGACACCAGCACCGGGTCGACCGGCGCCTGCGTCGGCACGTACGAGACCTTCTCCATGTCCCGCGACCCCCAGGGCATCGCCGGAGTCACGTCGTTCACCGGGTCGCTGCTCAGCCACAGCAGTCTGAGGCTCGGATCGTCATGGGCGTACACGTACTCCATGGCCGCGACCTCGCCGGGCCGCACCCGCTCGAACGGCTCGTTGCCCCAACGGGCCACCAGGAAGCCGCCCATGAGCACCAGGCCCGCCATGAGCGCGGCCAGCGGGGCGAGGCTCACCTTGTCCTTGTCGCGTTCCTTGGCGGTGACGCCGGTGCGCGGGAAGAAGGCGAGGCCCGTGAGCAGCGCCGCGCCGGGCAGCGCGAACATGAAGACGCGCAGGGCCATCTCACCGCCGTACGACTGCATGCCGAAGCCCAGGAACGGCACGAAGGTGAGGACGAGCAGCGAGCGCTCCCGGTAGTGGTGGAAGCGCCTGCGCCACCAGCCCCAGCAGGCGAAGGCCATCACACCGCCGGCCAGCAGCACCCGTGTGTAGAGGACGAGCTTGTGTGTGGAGCTGCCGCCCTCGATACGGCCGGAGACGGACGAGGAGACGTTGGAGCCGACCCCGCCGACCCCGCCGAAGAGTTCGTCGAAGTGCCCCGACCAGTAGGGCTCGGCCAGGAAGCCGATCCAGACCGTCACCATCACGCCGAACAGGATGGGCAGACCGCGCAGTTCGGACCTGCCGATCAGGACCAGCGCCGTCAGCACGCCCAGCATCACGAACGGCGTGAGCTGGTGGGCCGGCACACTCGCCGCGAACAGGCCGATCACGACCATCAGCAGCACCGCTCGCTGCCGCCGGTCCGTGGGCTCGACCTCGACCTCGCCGGGCCGCCACTTCGTCCAGATCACGCGGGGCGCGCGGAACCAGACCAGCAGGATCGCCGCGAACACCAGGTACAGCAGGTAGGTGAAGCCCTGCGGGGAGAAGTAGTCCTGGCCCACCCAGCCGCTGAGCACGAAGACCCAGATGCCGGTCCACTTGGCCCGCCAGCTCGCCCGCATCGAGCGCACCAGCAGGAACATCGGGACCAGGTACAGCAGTTGCATGGCCAGCGGCCACCAGCGGATGACCTCGCCGAGGTCGGTGACCCCGCAGGCCTTCGCGGTGAACGCGGCCACCGCGAAGAAGCCCGGCCAGCTCCAGCGGGCGTCCAGGTCCGGCACGGCCGACCCGGTGCGGTCGATGTAGTCGAGGAAGCCGAGGTGCTGCCAGGCCGTCGCGAACCGCGGCTCGGTCTCGATCAGCGCGGGCAGCGCGTGCAGCGACACGACCGTCGCGAGCAGCGTGACCAGCAGCAGCGTCCTGTGCTCCCGGCCCAGCCACAGCAGCGAGGCGAACGTCACCGCCAGCAGCGCGGCCCCGAGCAGCGTCGGCGGCGGCAGCACCGAGATCAGCCCGAGCCCGCCCATACCGTCCAGGTCGCTCTCGCCGAGCCGCAGCGCGGGCACCCAGTACAGCAGCAGGGCGGCGATCAGCAGACAGCCGAGGATCACCCCGAGGCGGGTCGGCAGCAGCCGCTCCCGCCAGGTGAGCGCCGGCGCGTCCGGCTGTCGTACGGGCTCTTCGTGCATGGACGGCTCTTCCCGTACGGCGGACTCCTGCCGTACGGCAGCCTCTTCACGCTCCTCCGGTACGGCACGCTCCTCGCCCTTGCCCGCGTCGAACTCGTCCTCGAAGGGAGCGTCCACCTCGGCGGGCCCCGTCGACGCCTCCGCGCCGGGTTCCCGCTCCTCCACCGGCAGCCCCAGCTCGGGCGTCCGCGCCCAGGTCGGGCGGTGGTCCGGGCGGATCCGCGGGGTCCCCGTGGGCGGGGTACCCGGTCCCGGCCGGACGTCGGGCCGCCGCTCCAGGTGGTCGAAGTCGACGTGGATGCCGAGGGCGAGGGTGTCGGTGTCCAGCCCCCAGGCGGGCCCCCGCCTGCGTGCCCCCTCGGCCGCCTCACGCGCCCCCAGGTCGGCGAGGTCACCGTCGGGCGCCGCGTCCTCGGGCACCTCGGCCGAGGACGCCCGCACGGTCCGGTACAGCTTCGGCGCGGCGATCGCGACGATCACCGACAGCGCGGCGATCTCGGCGACACCGGCGCCGGTCAGACCCATCCGGGGGAGCAGCAGCAGCGTCAGACCGAGCACCAGGGCGCACAACAGGCCCTGGAGCCAGGCCAGTCCGGCGGTGCGGCTCTGGGCGCGCAGGACCGCGAAGTACGTCTCCATCACGACCCGCAGCAGCGCGCCGAGCGCGAACCAGCGCAGCAGCGGGGTGGCCGCCTCCGCATAGCCGGCGCCGAAGACGCCCAGGATCCAGGGCGCGCCGAAGAACAGGATCGCGGAGACCGGCAGCATGATCCGGGCCATCCGCTTCAGCGCGGCCCTCGTGTTGGCGGCCAGCCGCCGCGGATCGTGTGAGCCCTCGACGGTGAGGGAGGCGCCCATGTTGATGGCGAGCAGGTTGACCGTGCCGCCGATCGTGGCCGTGATGTAGAAGTACGCGTTGTCCTCGGCGGACACCTGCGCGGCCACGATCACCGGGATCAGATAGACCACGGCCAGCGAGAACAGCGAGCCGGTGTAGTCGCCCGCGAGGAACCTGCCGATCTCCTTCAGGGACGGCGGCGTGGCGTGGTCCTCGGTCGCCTTCACATGGCGCGGCACCAGGCGCCGGAACACCAGCCAGCCCAGCGGCAGCACCGACACCGCGATGGCCGCGACCCACGACACGAAGACACCGGCGGTGGGGATCGCCACCGCGAAGGCCACCAGCAGCCCCAGCTTCACCGCCGAGAACACGGTGTTGCCGACCGGCACCCACACCGCGCTGCGCAGCCCGGTCAGCACGCCGTCCTGGAGCGTGAGCAGGTTCCAGGCGATCACGGCCACGATGAAGAAGAGCCCGCCCGCCGGGCCGCCGAGGAACCGGTACGAAGGACCCCACAGGTCCAGCGTCAGCAGGAAGACGCCCGCGGCCAGCGCCACGATCACACAACTGCCCGCGTACGTCCGGAAGATGAGCCGGCCGCTCCGCCGTCCCGCGACCGGGATGAAGCGGGCCAGCGCACCCGTCAGCGTCACCGCGGTCAGCCCGGCGAGGAACTTCATCGCGGCGATCGCGGCGGACCCCTGGCCGACCGCGGATTCGGAGTAGTAGCGGGCGGCGGCGAGCCAGAAGCCGAGCCCCAGCACCGCGGAGACGCCGGTGTTGATCATCAGGGCGTAGGCGTTGCGGAACAGCTGGCTGCCGCCGGCGGACCTGCCCATGCCGGGCAGGCGGAGGCGGCGCCCCGAACGCTCGGGCGCCGGCGCGTCGGTCGAGGCGGGCTCGGTCGTGGTCGTCGTGTCAGACACGGGAACGGATGGCCTTCCGGCGGACCTGTCGGGCTCTGCGGACCACGGCGTACCCCCTGGTGAGAGCACGGTCCCTGGCGAAGGTGCGGGCGATGGCACGGCCCTCGACCATCCGGCCGAACTCCTCGACGCCGGTGGTGCGGCGCACGGTGAGCCGGGTCAGGGCGTACGGCCCCTGCCGGCGCCGTGCGAGGCCGTTGTTGACGGCGAGCGCCTGGGCGTACCCGGTCTCGCGCACGGCTTCGCGCACCCGGCGACTGGAGTAGCCGTACGGGTAGGCGAACGAGGCCGGGACGGTGCCCAGCTGGTCCGAGATGATCTCCTTGCACAGGATCAGCTCGGAGCGCAGCCGGCCGTCCGGGAGCTGGTCGAGCTGCGGATGGGTGTGGCTGTGGCCGCCGATCTCGACGTCCGCCTCGGCGAGTTCGCGGACCTGGTCCCAGTCGAGCATGGTGTCCAGGCCACCGCCCATGTCGTGCGGGCCCTTCAGCCAGCCCGTGGAGACGAACACCGTGGCCGGGAAGCCGTGCTTGGCGAGCACGGGCAGCGCGTGCCGGTGCACGCCCTCGTAGCCGTCGTCGAAGGTGATCAGCACCGGCCGTTCGGGCAGCGGCTTGCCGGAGCGCCAGCGCGCGGCGAGATCGGCCGTCCTGACGGGTGTGAGACCGAGGTCGCCGATCAGCGCCATCTGCTCCGCGAACGCCTCCGGCGCCACCGACAGTTCGCGGGTGGCGTCGTTCGGCGAGGTGGAGACGGCGTGGTACATCAGGATCGGCACGCGCGCGTCGGTCATCCGGATCCCCCCTCCAGGCCCGCTTCCCCTTCGATCCTCGCCACCGAGTACGTAACGTCACCCCGGCGCGCTCGGACACTGCCCACGACGTACCCACCGGCAGCCGTCAGCACCCCCGTCACGATCGCGCCGGCCCGCCCCGCACCGCCCCGCCGGGCCAGTGCGGCATCGCGCAGCCCGCGCACCACCCCGGCCGGCAGCACCCGGGTGGCGTACCGGCGCTCGGACTCAAGTCCCTTGTCGGCGCCGACACTTCGGGCCACCAGCGCCTTGGACAGGCCCTCGGCGTAGGTACGGGTGCGGAAGTACCGGAAGTGCTCGCGCGGTCCGGGCACCCGGTGGTGGATCACCGCCCGGTCGTCGATCAGCAGCACCGCGTCCGGCTTGGCGCGGGTGAGGCGGATGCACAGCTCCGTCTCCTCGCAGCCGAGCGGCAGCCGGTCGCCGTCGCGTCCGATGCCGGTGGCGAAGCCGCCCGCGAAGTCGAACGCAGTGCGCCGGAAGGAGGCGTTGCCGCCGAGGACGTTGCGCACCTTCACCCGGCCGCGTGGCAGGCCACGGTAGGTGCAGCCGACGACCCAGTCGAACTCCTCCGGGAACCAGTCCGGCCGCCGCCCCGACGCCCAGATCGGCTCCGTGCGCCCGCCGACCGCCATCACGCGCGGATCGGCGTACCCGGCCGCGAAGTGCCTCAGCCAGTCCCGCTCGGCCACGGCGTCGTCGTCGAGGAACGCGATGACCTCGCCGTACGAGGCGGCGATGCCGGTGTTGCGGCCCGCGGACAGACCGCGGGGGCCCGCGTTGGCGAACACCCGCACATCGGTGGCTTCCTTGTACTCCTTGGTCAGCCGGTCCAGGAGCGCCGCGTTGTGGTCGACGACCAGCAGCGTCTCCAGGGCCGGATACGACTGCGCCCGCACCGAGGAGACCGCCGCGAGGATGTCCTCCCAGCGGTCCTCGGTGTACACGCAGATCACGACGGAGATGTCGAGACCGCTCAAGACGCCTCTCCCCGGACGGAGTGAACCGGCTGGACCGGCTGCACGGAGTCGAGGATCGGGGAGTGCGCCGCGGCCGTACGGCGGCGCAGGGCACGCCGGTTGGAGCGCTCCTTGAGGATCACCTTGAGCACCCGCAGCCCGTCGCGCACGGCCCGCAGATTGCTCGTGCCGTGGATGCGGAGGTACTCGTGGCTCGGTATCTCCTGCACCTTCAGGCCCGCCTTGACGACCCGGATGTTCATCAGGGTCTCCACCTCGAAGCCGGTGCAGTCGAGGTCGATCTTGTCCAGGCAGTGCCGCCAGAACGCGTTGTAGCCGTAGCAGAGATCGGTGTAGCGGGCGCCGAACTTGCGGTTGACGGCCGTGCACAGCGCCCAGTTGCCGAGCTTGCGGATCGGCGTCATGTCGTCGGTGCCGCCGCCGTTGGCGAAACGGGACCCCTTGGCGAAGTCCGCGCCCGAGACCAGGGCGGAGACATACGACAGGATCTCGTTGCCGTCGGCCGAGCCGTCGGCGTCGACCATCACGATGATGTCGCCGGTGGCCGCCTCGAACCCGGTGATCAGGGCATCCCCCTTGCCCTTGCCGCGCTGGCGCACGACCTTCACCTCGGGCCACAGCCCGCGCGCCACCTCGACGGTGTCGTCGGTGGAGTTGCCGTCCACCAGGACCACTTCGTGGATCCAGTCCGGAAGGGTCTTGAAGACGTACGGAAGATTCTCCGCCTCGTTCATGGCCGGGATCACCACGCTCACCGGCGGCGCGATGGCCAGGTGTGTGGAGACGGGCCGGTACTTGCGGGCCGGTGACGGATCTTGGTCCGTGACCGCCGGGCGCAGCACAGAACTCATGAGTCAGGTCCCTCTCGTCCGGTGGACCGCCCGCCCCTGGGCGGCCCGGCAATGTGTCCGGTTCGAAAGGGGGGTTCTTCTCACTCACGGCACGGAGGAACGGATCTCCGTACGCGTGCGGTGAGCTGGCATGTCTGGCCGGCCGCCAGAAGAGCGGCAGCCGGTCGCGCGGCACGACCCGGCACAAGTGCGGACACCTTCACCGAGCACCCCCCTACCGCGCCCCACTCCGGAGCCGTCGCGGTCCTTGAGCCCTCCCCTAGAGCCGCTTACCGACAGTCCGATTGCGAGTGAGATGTACGACGGTATTGATGATTGAGCCTGTATGGCAAGAGCTGGAACGAGCCCTCACGTTTTTGTTGGGTTTGACCGGAGTCAGCTGTGTCCCGAGCGGATCTTCCCCATGCGCTTGAGGAGCCGGTCCGCCGGTTCGAAGAGCTCCGGACGTGTCTGCACGGTGTTGCGCAGCGCCCGGACCGGGGCACGGCGTGCCCGGTGTCCGAACGCGACCGGGTGACGCCTGGTCACCCACCCCTCCGACACCGTCAACTCGCGTGTCTTCAGGGAGTCCTTGTATTCCTTCTGGCCCCGGCCGAGATCGAGATACGCGATGCCGTCGGCGGCGGCCGACTCGGCCATCCGCAGATGCAGCACCAGGCCCGGCGAGTACTTCGAGAACGCCGGGTCGTACGCCGGGAACCAGCAGGCCAGCACCCGCTCGGTACGCAGCCCGAAGTGCGCTGCGATCGGCTTGCCGCCCGCGTACAGCACCGACAGGATCCCCGCGAACGGCTCGGAACGGGTGTGGAACAGGTGCTCCACGAGCAGCGTGATCCACGCGTGCGCGAAGCGGTCGCTGCGCCCGGTCCTGCGGTACTGCGCGGACTTCCAGGCCATCAGGGTGCGCAGTGCGGCCGGGTCGCGCTCGTCGTGCACGTACCGCACGCCGTCGTGATCCCGCCCGAGCTTGCGCTCCTTGGCGAGTGTGGTCCGGGTGAACTTCGGTGAGCGCTCCCGGAGCTGGGCGAGATACGCCTCGTATCCCTGGTCCACGTCCATGACCGGGGACGGATACGTACCGGCGGCCTCCGTCTGGAATGCCGCCTGGCCCTCCACCAGGTGGTCGAATTCCCATACGGCGAGCCCGCACGCCTTCAGCAACTTCTGGGCGTCCCAGCTGAACCCGGGCCGGTGCACCACACCCTGGGCGTCCGAGACGCCGAGGCCGATGGCCCGGCCCACTCCGGACGCCGTCCGCTGGAACGGGAAGAACGCGGCCGGCTCGCCGCCCTCCCGTACGACCGCGATCCGCACCCCGCGCCGGCAGCGGCCGACGGCGAGCGCGAACTCGGGCGACAGGAAGGGGTTGCCGAGCTCGGGCGATCCCTGGAGATGGGCCTTGGACTGTATCGATGTCCACGCCGCCCGGTCGGCGGAGCTGAGCTCCCCGGGGCGGTACACGCTGATGTCCACGTCAGTCAGTCCGCCTTAGAGTCGTGCGACCGCCCAGCCGCCGCACCAGGACGAGCAGGAGAATGAGGGCGCTGATCGCGGTCACCGCCACGATCCCGCCGCGTACCGACCACCGGTGCACGGCCAGCATGCCCTGGGCCACCAGCATGTTGAGGACGACCGCGCCCGCCACCGCGGTGATGGCGCGGCCGAAGCGTTCCAGCCCGCGCAGCGCGGCGGCGATGGCCCCGGCCGGCGCCGCGAGCAGGAAGAACAGCGTGAAGGGTCCGCGCAGCGGCGAGCCCGAGTCGACGAGCGCGAGGACCGCGCCGATCACCCCCACAGCCGTCGCGGCACCGGCGAGCAGCGGCGTCAGGTCCCTCCCCGGACCTGGTCGCGCGCCCTCGGTGTCCTGAGACACAGCTGTCTTGATACGTATGGTCTGCATTGGCGACTTTGCCCCCCGAAGCGCCGGATGCCGGGCTTCAATGTGGCTCAGCGTCGCATCGGCCGTCAAGACGTGCACGGCCTCTTGACATCTGTTCGTATTCCGCTCGCACGCACGCGGTCCCCGCAGGAGTGGGGCCTGCGGGGACCGGTGGTTCAGTTGGTGCGGGGGTGGGTCATGGGACCAGCTTCAGCAGCCGGTTCGGCGAGCCGCTGCCGGGGCTGGTGACCACGTTCGTGGTGGCACCTGAGGTCAGGGCCGAGGCCACGGTGGCCGGGGTGGCCGAGGTGTGGTTCGCCAGGTAGACCGCGGCCGCGCCCGCGACATGCGGGGTGGCCATCGACGTACCGGAGATGGTGTTCGTGGCGGTGTCGCTGGTGTACCAGCCGGCCGTGATCGACGATCCCGGCGCGAAGATGTCCAGGACGGAGCCGTAGTTGGAGTAGCTGGCACGCGCGTCGGAGCTGGTCGTGGCGCCGACGGTGATGGCCGTCGAGACACGGGCGGGGGAGTAGGAGGAGGCGTTGGCGGCGCTGTTGCCCGCCGCGACCGCGTACGTCACTCCGCTCGCGATGGAGTTGGCGACCGCGGTGTCCAGTGACGTGGAGGCGGAGCCGCCGAGCGACATGTTGGCGACCGAGGGGCCGGAGTGGTTCGCGGTCACCCAGTCGATGCCGGCGATGACGCCCGCCGTGGTGCCGGAGCCGCTGTTGTCGAGCACCCGCACCGCGACGATGTTCGCCTTCTTGGCGACTCCGTAGGTGCTGCCCGCGACCGTGGTGGCCACGTGGGTGCCGTGGCCGTTGCCGTCGGAGGCGGTGGTGTCGCCGTCGACCGCGTCGTAGCCGTAGGAGGCACGGCCGCTGATCTGGGTGTGGGTGATGCGCACACCGGTGTCGATGACATAGACCGTGACACCACTGCCCGCGCTGTCCGGGTAGGTGTACGTCCCGGAGAGCGGAAGGGCGGTCTGGTCGATGCGGTCCAGGCCCCAGGGGGCGCTGGACTGTGTGGTGTCGGCCAGTCGGACGCGCTGGTTCTGCTCGACGGAGGCGACGGCCGGGTCGGCGGCGAGTCGTCTGGCCTCGGCCGCGGAGAGGGTGGCGGTGTAGCCGTTCAGCGCGGTGCCGAACGTCTTGTCCACCGCGCCGCCGTACTGCTTGACCAGGCCCTTGCCCGCGCTGGACGCGGCCTTGAGGCCGGCGCTCTTCTTCAGCGTGACGATGTAGCTGTCCTTGACCGCGGTGGGGGAGCCGGCGGCCAGGACCTTGCCCTCGGCCGGGGCGGCCTGGGCGGGGAGGGAGGTGAGCCCGCCGATGAGGGCGGCGGTCGCCAGGCTGGTTATCGCGGCGAACCGGAGCTTGTTGCTACGCAGTTGTGCCATGCGAGGGAGTCCTCCTCTAGGCCGTGCGCATGTGGTGCGCGCACATGTGGGGGGTGCACACGTGGTCGTGTGCACAGCCCGGAACGTCGCGTTCCCGTTCCAAAGCCGAGGTAAAGGATCTGTGGTGTACGAGTGACGGACAAGAGAGTTGACGACCTGTCAACAAGCTTGTCATGAACACGAAACCAAACACACAGGGCGCTCATGGGTTGAGGGTCGGGATGCCCGGAAAAGTTTTGGCATGGACACTTCCCGTCAACACGCGTAGTTGGTACGACGGTTACGGCAGAGATCCTGCTATAGGGAGGTTCCATGAGACGTTCCCGACTTTCCGCATACGTCGCCTCACTCCTCCTCGCCGTCGGCACGGCCTTCACCGGGGCCGCGACCGCGCAGGCCGCCGACACCGCCGCGATCGGCGGGTATGTGGCCCTCGGCGACTCCTACTCCTCGGGCCTCGGCGCGGGCAGCTACCTCGGCTCCAGCGGCGACTGCAAGCGCAGCACGAAGGCGTACCCGTACCTGTGGGCCGCCGCCAACTCACCCTCGTCGTTCGACTTCACCGCTTGCTCGGGCGCCCAAACGGGTGATGTGACCGCCAGTCAGCTCGGCCCGCTCAGCTCCGCCACCGCACTGGTGTCCATCTCGATCGGCGGCAACGACGCCGGTTTCGCGGACATCATGACGACCTGTGTCCTCCAGTCCGACAGCGCCTGCGTCTCCCGCATCAACACCGCCAAGGCATTCGTCGACTCGACGCTGCCCGGCCGCCTCGACACCGTCTACTCCGCCATCCGGGCCAAGGCCCCGTCCGCCCATGTGGTCGTGCTCGGCTACCCCCGCTTCTACAAGCTGGGCGCGTCCGGGTGCCTCGGGCTGTCCGAGACCAAGCGCAGGGCACTCAACGAGGCCGCCGACCACATCGACGCCGCCACCGAGAAGCGCGCCCTGGACCACGGCTTCGCCTTCGGCGACGTACGAACCACCTTCACCGGGCACGAACTCTGCTCCGGCAGCCCGTGGATGCACGCCGTCAACTGGCTCAACATCCCCGAGTCGTACCACCCGACGGCCGCGGGCCAGTCAGGTGGTTATCTGCCGGTGCTGAACAGCGCGGCCTGAGCGCCTGGCGCGCCGTCAGGCGTCAGGTGACTCGGTAGGCGTCTGCGAGACCCCGCCCGTCGGGGTCTCCGTCTCACAGGTCACCGAGAACGGCACCGACTCCGACTTCGTCTCCACCGGGTCGCGCACCTCGACACTGATCTCGTTCTCGATCGTCCCGCTGTCGTCGTACGTCGTCACGAACGCCCGGTCCTGCTTGGTCCGCCCCCCGCCCTCCGGGAACGACAGGGTCTTCCAGCCCTGGTCCATCACGTCCCCTTCCTTGGACACCCAGCGATAGCTGACCTCCGCCGGCAACCGCCCCACCGTGAACGTCGCGGTGAAGGCGGGCGCGTCACCGCTGGACGGCGGACAGGGCCCGGCGTACTCCAGGTTCGAGCCCGTCAGCGTCACCCGCACCGACTGCGCCGCCGGAGCGCTCGTACGGCTCTGACTCGGCTGCGGGCTCTCGTCCCCGCCGGACGTGTTCTCGTCCTCGGTCTGCGTCGGCGATGTCTCGCCGCCCTCCTGGGTGGTCGGAGCCTCGCCGCCCGCCTTGCCCCCGCCGTCGTCGCGGTTGAGCAGGGCGTACGTCAGTCCCGCGACCGCCAGCGCGAGGACCGCGATGCCCGCGATCAGGGTGAGGGCGGCGCGGCGGTTGCGGTCGGGGCGGACGGGGGTCGTGGTCGAAGCGGGCGGGCCGGCGGGCCGCGTCGACGAGGGCGGCGGGACCGCGGCCGTCGGGCCGGTCTGCGGCGGTGCCGGGAACGCGGCGACGGTCGGGGCGTACGGAGTGCCCCTGAGGGTGTCCGCGCGCGGCGTGCCTCCCGCCCCGATGATCCGCAGATCCTGCTCCGCCCGGTCCGCCGGCAGCCGCTCGGCCGGGTCCTTGCGCAGCAGTCCCTCGATGACGGGAGCGAGCGGACCCGCCCGGTGGGGCGGAGGGAGCTCGTCGTCGACGATGGCGCGCAGCGTGCTGAGCGGGGTGTCCTGACGGAACGGGGAGTTGCCCTCGACCGCCGCGTACAGGAGCACGCCGAGGGACCACAGGTCGGACTCCGGGCCGGGCGTACGGCCGAGCGCGCGCTCCGGGGCCAGGAACTCGGGGGAGCCGATGACCTCGCCGGTCATCGTCAGCGCCGAGCTGCCCTCGACCATCGCGATGCCGAAGTCGGTCAGGACGACCCGGCCGTCGTTCGACAGCAGCACGTTGGCCGGCTTCACGTCCCGGTGCAGCACCCCGGCCTCGTGCGCGGCCCGCAGCGCGGACAGCACCTCGGCGCCGATGTGCGCGGCCCGCTGCGGGCTCAGCGGGCCCTCGGCGTCGAGCAGCTCCGCCAGCGAGATGCCGCGGACCAGCTCCATCACGATCCAGGGCCGGCCGTCCTGGGTGGCCACGTCGTACACGGTCACGACATTGCGGTTGGCGACCCGCGCCGCCGCCCACGCCTCGCGCTCCAGGCGGGCGTACATCCGCTCGACCTCCGCCGCGGGCAGCCCGTGCGGCGCACGCACCTCCTTCACGGCGACCTCGCGGTGCAACACCTCGTCGCGGGCCCGCCACACGGTGCCCATGCCGCCCTCGCCGAGCGGGGACAGGAGGCGGTAGCGGCCCGCGATCACCCGTTCACTGCCGTGTTCTTCGGACACGGGCGTCCCCCATTCGCATCCGTGCGCATTCTCCACAAAAGTAGCTCAGCCGAGTGCGGATGCCGCCCCCTGGAGAACGAGTCCCGTCCCGATCACCACGACGAGCACCGCGGAACCCAGTGGTGCGGTCCTGCGGACGAAGACCGTCAGGGGGTGGGCCATCCAGCGGGGTTGCCGTTCCATTACCCGTGTCACTCCGGTACCCAGCCGTACGACGGCGAACCCGGCAGCGGCGAGGACGAACGCGAGCCCGGCGCCGTACGCGACCACGAGCAGCAGCCCGAACCACGCCTTTCCGAGCGCCGCCGCGCCGACCAGCACGACGACCGCGGACGGACTGGGCACGAGCCCGCCGGCGAAGCCGAGGAGGATCGTGCCGCGGAGGGTGGGGGCGGTGGGGTGGGAGTGGGTGAAGCCACCGTGGGTGTGTGTGAGCACGCCATGTGTGTGGCGCTGGGTGTGGCTCTGGGTGTGGGTGTGGGTGTGGCTGTGGGTGTCGCGATGAGTGTGGCTGTGGCGTTGGCTGTGGCTGTGTGGGGGTGCGGGGGGTTCCGTCGCGGTGTTCGTGTGTGCTGCCACCAGGACCGGCCGGCGCTCGTGGGCGTGGTCCGTCTCGTGAGGGTGGTCGTGGTCGTGGTCGTGAGTGTGCGTGTGACCGTGACCGTTTCCGTGCTGTCGGAGGTGCCACGCCCGGCGTACGAGCGTCGCGCCCGCCGCGATCACCAGGGCTCCGCTCACCATGCCGAGCCAGGTGATCACCGAGGGCGCCGCCGCGGAACCGGCCGTGACCAGCAGGCCGAGGGTGACCACGCCCAGGGTGTGGGTGACGGTCACCGAGGCGGCCAGCGGCATGACGTCCCTCAGTCGGGCCCTGCCGCCGCGTGCCGTCGCGACCGCGGCCATGATCGTCTTGCCGTGGCCCGGGGCGAGCGCGTGCATCGCGCCCAGGAAGACCGCGATGAGCAGGGCGAGCGCGGCGAAGCCGACGGTGAGGTCGTGCCGGGCGACCAGGTCGTCCAGGGCGCGCGTCCAGCGGTCGGCGCCGCGCGGCAGCACCGAGGAGGCGGGCGCGTCCTGCTCCCCGGCCTCGGCGAGGGCCGGACCGCCGGGGCGCACCCGCAGGGACGCCGTCTCCGTGTCGGCCGGGGAGGAGAGCAACTCCTCGGGGTACTCGGTCAGTTCGCCGGAGATCGACTTCTTCGGCACGTCCGAGGCGGCGAGCGTCATACGGTCACCGCGTGCCGTGATCTCCCGCCAGCCGGGGCCGGACCGCGTGCCCGCGGCGCGGAAGCCGAGGTCGAAGGTGTCCGTGGCGCCCTCGGGGAGCGGTGCCGTCAGCCGGCACTCCACGCGGAGCGTGTCCAGCCCCGCCTGACCTGGCCGCACGCGCGCCTGGCTGCCGGCCGGCGTCAGGTCGACCGTACGGCCGTCCACGGTGACCTCGGCGTCCCGCGCGGCGTCCGCGCAGCGCTGCCGGGCCCACTCGGTCATGCCCACCTTCTCGATGTCCGGCTGGGCCTGTGTCGCCGGGATCTCGGCCAGGTCCTCGACATGGTGGACGCGCAGCTCACCGGGGGCGGCGACGAGGCCGTCGTAGCGGTTGACGGTGAAGTTGCCGAGGGGGTGCGCGCTCGCGGGAGGGGAGGCGAACAGCGCGAGCGCGCAGGCCGCCGTGAGAACGGCGGCGCCGGAGGCGAACATGCGACGCGCGGTCACTTGGCCGCCTCCAGGTCCTTCAGTGCCGTACGGGCTTCGCGGGCGGCGAGCGGAGAGAAGCCGGGGTTGAGTTCGAGCGCGGCTCCAAGGTGCTCGCGGGCTTCGTCGGGGTGGCCGGTGGCCCGCTCGATGATGCCGCGGTGGTAGAGGAAAGCGGCGTTGCGGTAGCCGGTCGCCGTGGCCTCGCGGGCGTAGCGCAGGGCTTCCTCGTCCTTGCCGTTGACGTGCAGCGCCCAGGCGAGGGCGTCCGCGGTGTGCACGGTCCGGCGGCGCTCCCACTCGGCGCGGGCGGCGCGCAGGGCGGAGGCCCGGTCCCCGTGGTCGGCGGCCGCGAGGGCGGTGTCGAGGTCGGCGTTGACGCCGTTGGCGCGCGCGAGGGCCGTCCATGCGTCGACGAGGGCGTACTGGTCGTCGGCCTTCACCTGGTCGCCCGCCGACTCGTACAGTTCGCCGAGTCCGACCAGCGGGCCGGGCAGGGGATAGCGGGAGACGACGTCCCGCAGTCCCTTCAGCGCGCCCGACCTGTCGCCGCTCGCTGCCTGGGCACGGGCGCGGCCTTCGAGGGCGGGGACGTAGTTCTCGTCGGCCGCCAGGGCTCGGGCGTGGTGGGTGAGGGCGCTGTCGTAGTCGCCCTGGTTCCAGGCGAGTTGGCCGAGCTGGGTGGCCACGTAGGCGATGTCGCCGGGGGAGACGGCGGAGGAGAGCGCCTGTTCCAGCACGCGCTCGGCGGTGCGGACGTCGCCGCGCAGCTCGTGCACGTACGCGTACCGGGTGAAGACCGGGATGCCCGGACGGCGGTCGTCGGCGGTGTCGGCTGCCTTGGCGGCGTCGGCGTAGCGGCCGAGTTCGACGAGCGCGTCGACGCGGGTGCACAGGGCGCGTTCGCTGTACGGGTTCACCTTGAGGGCCTGGTCCGCGTACTTCAGGGCGTCCTCGAAGTCGTGCCGGGCGGCGGCGAGGGCCGCGCGGCCGGCGAGGGCCTGGTCGTTGTCGGGGTCCAGGGCGAGCGAGCGTCCGAAGGCCCGCTCGGCCTGGGGGTAGCGGGAGGGGTCGCCCTTGGTGCGGGCCTGCTCGACATAGGCGAGGCCCAGGGTCGCCCAGCCGCTGAAGTCCTTCGGCTGGTCCTGGAGGTGGGCCTGGAGGGAGGCGATACCGGTCTCCAGATCGTCTGTTGCGAGCAGGCCCGGCGATACGGCCGCGGATGCGGGGGCCAGGCTCTGGGCACCGTTGTCGCGTGCCGCGCCGAGCGCGATGGAACCGGCGGTGAGCGCCACGGCCAACAGCGCGGCGCATCCGGCGAGGTGCAGGGCCCGGTGGCGCCGTCCGGCCGCGGCGAAACGCCGTAGGGCGGCGACGCGGTTCTCGCCCCCGCCGCCCCTACCCGTCCCGTCCTCCAGGGGCGCTGCCCCTTCGACCCCGCCGGGGGCTGCCGCCCCCGGGCCCCCGCTTCGGCCCTGAAGGGGCCTTGTCCTCAAACGCCGGACGGGCTGGGATGCGTCGGCCGGCGTTGAGAGGGCGCCCCCGCTTTCCTCGTTCTCCGGGGCGCTGTCGTTCGTACGCGGGGCCATGCCCTCTCCTCAATCGGGTTCTCCGGAAGGGTGGTTGTGCGGCGCGGCCCGCGCCGTGGGGGATGAGTACTTCGCGGGCCGCGCCAGTCGATCGGGCTAGTACGCCCGGTCCCGCATCCGTCGCCACCACATCAGCGCCCCGCCGATCAGCAGGATGCCGAGCGCGCCGGCGCCGGCCGATCCGGCGATCAGAGCCATGTTGTCGGTGCCGCCGGAGGAACCCGCCGGCTGGAGCGCGTCGCCGATCTGGCTGCGGACGTCGGTCGAGCCGTCCGTGCCCTTGGCGACCGGGCCGCGTGAACCCTCGGTCGGCAGGGCGACGTACGGGAAGGCCTTCTCGAAGTCCTTGTCGTTCTTGTCGACCGCGTCGCCGAGGTCGTTCTTGGCGCCCAGCAGCTCACCCTCGACGACCTGGAGGGAGGCGTCGATCACGTCGTCGGTGAGGCGACGGCCGTTCGGGAAGCCCGCGTTGTCGCCGTCGAGGACGCCGAGCCGCTTGGGCTCCGCCGTCGGCTTGATCGAGGTGTTCAGGCGCAGCATCTCCGACGCGGTGACGTGCGGCGGCTGGTTGAGGCCCTTGACGCCCTTGAGGAAGACGTCGACCAGGTCGTTGCGCGGCTCGTCGGGCGCTGGGATCTTGTAGATCGCCTCGATGAGCTTGGGCAGTTCGGGGTTGGTGACGTTCTTCAGGAACTGCGCGTCGTCCCACGGCGAGGACGCGTTGAACGTGTCCTTGTCCTTGATCGGGTTGACGACCTCGTTGACCAGCGGGCTGCCCAGGCGCGAGACCTGCTCGTAGTGGCCCTTGGCGTTCTGGCGCTGGGTCGTGGACCAGACGCCGACGATCGGCTGGTCCGCGGACTCGGCGATCATGTGCGTCGGCACCTGGAGGGCTATGGAGTTGACGTTGTAGCCCTTGAGCGTGTCGTTGCCGACCTCGGAGAGGTTCCCGCCGTAGAGGAGGTCGAAGACGCGCAGGTCGAGGAAGAAGGGGTCGTCGGCCTGTCCGGCGAACGTCGTCGTGCCGCCGCTCACCTCGTGGACGGCCTGGGCGCGGAGCTTGGCGTAGTCCGGCATCGAGGCCTTGCCGACGTTGGACGGCGCCACCGGCACATCGTTGGCGATCTTCGTCTTCGACACCAGGTGCTGGTCCTTCAGCTTCAGCAGCTCGATGTCGTACGTCTGCGTGATGTTGAGGTCGGCGTCGTCCAGGCTCTCGACGGGACCGGTGTTGTACAGGAACGTCTTCTTGTTCTTGACGTGCGTGTCGAAGGTGAAGCGGTACAGCAGCTCGCCCTGCGCGTCACCGTTGTTGTCGATGTGGAGGTCGTACTGCGCGTCCTCGGCGAACGTGAAGAAGTTCGGTCCGCCGGCCGGTTCCTCGAAGGGGATCCAGTTCGCGACGATCGTCGTCGTGTCCGGCTTGTCCGGGCTGACGAACGCGTACACGTCCGTGTTGTCGTACTGCGGGGTCCCCGAGATCAGCGGGGCCTCGCGGTGGCTGGAGGCGGAGGCCGCCCCCGGTTCCAGCACGGCGACGCCGGCGGCTGCGAGCCCCCCGGCGGCCAGCGCACCACATATGAGGGTCGCGAGGCCCTTGCGCCCCGCACCACTCCTGGAATTAGGTGTCATGCCGTCCGTCCTCAGTGCCAACTTGCCTGACGCACCGGGATTCGGAGCCGGGGGCGGGCCGGATTGGTCGATCTCGAAAACAAATCTTGCGGCTGCTCGACCCGCGTTTTCGGCTCTTTGATCCGTAACCCCATCCGGAGGTGTGTTCGTTGCGAATACCTCGTGGGACAAGGCGGCCGAGATGCGGTCTGGCGGGAGGGGGAGACGAGTTGGAGGCGGACGAGCTGCTGGTGCTCGTGGCGGGCGGTGACCAGAAGGCGTTCGAGGAGCTGTACGGGCTGGTCTCCGGGCCGGTGTACGGCCTGGTGCGGCGCGTGGTGCGGGACGTCGCCCAGTCGGAGGAGGTGGCGCAGGAGGTGCTGCTCGAACTGTGGCGGTCGGCCGCGAAGTTCGACCCCGGCCGGGGCAGCGCCCTGTCGTGGATCCTCACCCTCGCCCACCGCCGTGCCGTCGACCGGGTGCGCAGCGCCCGCGCGGCCGGAGAGCGCGAGCAGCGCGAGGCCCTGCGCGCGAACCACCCCGCCTTCGACCACGTCGCCGAGGAAGTGGAAGCCGGCCTCGAACGCGAGTGGGTGCGCCGCTGCCTCGAACGCCTCACCGCCCTCCAGCGGCAGTCCGTCACCCTCGCCTACTACGAGGGCTACACGTACCGTGAGGTGGCCGAGCGTCTCTCGCTGCCGCTGGGCACGGTCAAGACCCGGATGCGCGACGGACTCACCCAGCTGCGCAAGTGCCTGGGAGGTGTCGCGTGAGCTTCGTCGAACGGCTTCTTCGCCGCGAGGATCTGCACTCGCTCGCCGCGCCCTACGCCCTCGACGCCCTGGAGCCGGGTGAGCGGCACCGCTTCGAGAAGCACCTGCGGACCTGCGACATCTGCGCCGCCGAGGTACGTGTCCTGTCCGAGGACGCCGTCCGCCTCGCCTGGTCCACGGCCGCCGCGCCGCCCGCCGCGATGCGTGACCGGGTGCTGGCCGCCGTACGGGCGACTCCGCAGGAGTCCGCCGGGCGGGAGCCGGCACGCGCGCACGCGACGCAGTTGCCGCCACATGTGTGGGGCGCCCAGCCGCCGCCTCGCAACCGTGCGCCCAGGACGCGTCCCTTGTTCGTGCCGTTCGCCACGGCCACCGCCGCCGCGGCCCTTGTCGTCGCCTCGCTCTTCGCCGTCCAGGCCGATCGGACACAGGATCAACTGGACGCCCAGCGGGAGCGGGCGAGTGAGATCGCTAACGTTCTGGCGGCCCCCGACGCCCGCGCGAGCACCGGCGAGGACAAACAGGGCCGGACGATCGGAGTGGTCGCCTCCGCATCGGCGGGGAACGCGGTCGTCACTCTGAGCGGATACGGCGAGCCGTCGGGCGGCCGGGTGCACCAGCTCTGGCAGATGCGCCCCGGCGCGCAACCGCGCTCCCTGGGCCTTTTCGACGGCGACACGCCCTTGGTCGCGGCCGGTCTCGACAAGTCGGCGACGTCACTGGCTGTGACCGTCGAGCCCGACGGAGGATCACCGCAACCCACCAGCCAGCCAGTTGTCCAACTCGCCCTGAAATCGGTCGGATTCGGAGAGTAATCGGAGACGAGTCGTCAACACCCTTACGGGGAAGGTGAATCCTGTGACCGCGATACACGAGTGCCCCACCGGGGCGATAGGGTTAACCTGCCCGGGCCGGGTGGACTCGTACGGGTGGGGAGTGACATGGATCAGATAACAGTGCGCAGCAGGGCCAGGGTCCCTGCGATCACCTGCGGGAGCAGCGCGACCAGTTCGCGCCTCGACCGCCATCTCTCGGTGCTGGCCGGCCCCGCCGTGCCGCAGCGGGAGGCGGCCGAGGCGACATCACTGATGCGCGAGCTGACCACGCGTGACGTCGCGCACGAGCCCAGCGACCGGGGTGCGCGGGTCCGCCGCGTCTCGCTCTTCGCCCCGCTGCGCAGGCTCCGGCGTTCGCTCTTCGGCGGACGCTGACCGCACCGGCGTTCCTCGCAGGACCTCCAGGCCCGCGCCAGGCAGACCGCACGCCCGGCGCCGTAGGCGCTGCCGCCGCCGTCATCCCCACGGCACGCAGCGGCGCCGCGGAGTGCTACCCCGGCGCGGGCATGTTTCCCCGACTCCACCCAGTCGCTCATCGGCCCCGTCAGCCCCCGTGCGTACCACCTTGGTCACGCGCGCAGGTTGACGGGGCCGTTCTGCCGAGGCGCTGCGTCAGCCCTCGCCTCGTGTGTACCGCCGCACGGCGAGCGGGACGAACACCGCGAGTAGCACCGCGCACCAGGCCAGCGACCCGGCCACGGGATGAGCGACCGGCCAGGCCGCGCCGTCCGGCACGGGCGCGTTGCCGAACAGGTCCCGCAGCGCCGTGGCGACCGCGCTGATCGGATTCCACTCGGCGACCGTGCGCAGCCAGCCGGGCAGCCCGTCCGCCGGGATGTACGCGTTGGACAGCAGCGGCAGCAGGAAGGTCGCCCCGCCGAGCTGACCGGCCGCCTCCTCGTTCCGGGTGAGCAGCCCCAGATAGATCCCGACCCACGTCGCCGCGAACCGGAACAGCAGCAACAGACCCAGGGCGCCCACCGCTTCGAGCGCGGACCCCTCGACCCGCCAGCCCACCGCGAGCCCCACCAGCAGGAACGGCACGGTCCCGGCTGCCGTCACCAGCAGATCCGCGCCCGCCTGCCCGAGTGGCACGGCGGCCCGGCTCATCGGCAGCGTCCGGAAGCGGTCCATCACACCGCGGTGGGTGTCCTGGGCGGCCTGGAACATGCCGGTCATGATCCCACCGGCGGCGGTCGCCACCAGCAAGCCCGGCACCAGGAACGCACGGTACTGCGCGCCGGGCATCGCCAGCGCGCTGCCGAACACGTAGCCGAAGAACAGCAACATGCTGATCGGCATCGTCTGGGTCAGGACCAGCAGCCCCGGGTTGTTGCGGATCCGGCGCAGTTGCCGGCCCAGCATCGCGCCGCCGTCGTAGGCGAGGGTGCTCATGCGGCACGCTCCTCGGTGAGTCGCAGGAACACATCGTCGAGAGTCGGTGGCTTCAGGCTCGCGTCCAGCAACGGCACGCCCGCCGCGTCGAGTTCGCGCACCAGTCGGGGGAGCGTGAGCGTGGCGTCCCGGGCGACCGCGCCGACGGCCCGTCGCTCGTGGTCGAACGACGGCTCGGCGCCCGTCAGTTGATCCAGCACGGCCGCCGCCTTCAGCATCACGTCGGCGTCGGTGACGACGACCTCCACATGCGCGCCGATGGCCGCCTTGAACTGGGCGGGCGAACCCCGGTGCGCGACCCGTCCGCCGTCCACCAGGGCGATGTCGTCGGCGAGTTGGTCGGCCTCCTCCAGGTACTGCGTGGTCAGCAGCACGGTCGTGCCGTCGGCGGTCAGTTCCCGCACGGCGTCCCAGATCCGGTTGCGGCTGGCCGGGTCGAGGCCGGTCGTGGGCTCGTCCAGGAACAGCACGTCGGGGCGGCGCACCAGGCCGGCCGCCAGGTCCAGGCGGCGGCGCATCCCGCCCGAGTACGTGGACGCCGGCCGGTCGGCGGCCTCGGTCAGCCCGAAGCGGTCCAGCAGTTCGGCGGCCCGCCCGGCCGGCCCGCGCACCCGGTGCAGCCGGGCGAAGAGGCCGAGGTTCTCGCGGCCGGTCAGGTCGCCGTCGACCGAGGCGTACTGCCCGATGACGCCGATGCTGCGGCGGACGGCCGCCGGATCCCGCAGCAGGTCGTGCCCGGCGACCTGGGCCGAGCCGGCGTCCGGCCGCAGCAGCGTGGTGAGCAGCCTGATCGCCGTGGTCTTGCCCGCCCCGTTCGGTCCCAGTAGCCCGCAGACGGTGCCTCGCGCCACGGCGAGATCCAGCCCGCGCAGGGCGTGAACCTCGCCGAACCGCTTCTCCAGACCTTCACTAAGTACAGCGTACGTAGAAGTCATGCCCCGACCATAGCGCACTACGTACGCTGTACGTAACTAGGATGGTGGTCGAGGTGATGATCGATGGCGGGCCGAGCTGCCGTACCCGAAGTGATCTGGGCGCGTCCCGAGCGGACCGGGCGTGGTCCCAGGCCCGCGTTCACGCGCGCGGACATCGCGGCCGCGGCCGTGCGGATCGCCGACGCCGGCGGACTGGACGCCGTGTCCATGCGGCATGTCGCGGCCGAGCTGGGCTGCGGGACGATGTCGCTGTACAACTACGTCCCCCGTAAGGAGGACCTGTACGAGCTCATGATCGACGCGGTCGGCGCGGAGCACGAGATCCGGGAGCCCTCCGGCGACTGGCGTGCCGACATGATCCGCAACGCGGAGGAGACGCGCGGCATCATGCACCGCCACACCTGGGTGCCGCGGCTGATGTCAGGGGTCTACGGCTTCAGCCCCAACACCCTGCGCTACCTGGAGCACTGTCTGGCCTGTCTCGAACCGCTCGACGTCCGGTACGGCGTGAAGATGGAGCTGGTCGCGCTGATCAACGGCGTGGTGACGACGTACACCGCGAACGAGATCGCCACCGCCGAGCGCACCCGTGCCATGCCCTGGTCCGAGGAGGAGGAGAACGCGGTCCGTATCGCCTACCTCGGCAGTCAGGTCGCCACCGGTGCCTATCCGCGGCTGGCCGCGGCCTTCATGGAGGACAACGGGCCGATCGATCTGGAGGCGGTGTTCACCCGGGCGCTCGAACGGGTGCTGGACGCCTTCGACCCCGACAGGCCCTAGATCAGCGCGAGTTGCCCCTCCGGCCCCTCCTCGTGCCCGTCCAGCACCGACGCCGGCCGGCGGGCCGGTGCCGGGACCGGCAGGACGCCGGCCTCGCGGAGGTCGCTCGCCGTGACGGGGGACGCCAAGTCCTCGGGGAGTGGCGGGAGTTCGGCCAGTAGAGCCAGGACCGTGATCAGTTCCAGCAGTTCCGACGTCCACGTCTGCGGCCAGGTCGCCGGGCGGATCGCGGCCAGGGTGCCCGGCTCGGGCTCCGTGACGCGGGCGGTGAACCACTGCTCCAGGACCCTCACGCCGGCCACCTCGTACTCCCAGGCCTTGGGCGGGACCGGTGAGACACGGCCCTCGTCCAGCAGCAGGGCCTCCTCTTCGCGGTCGTACTCCAGCGTCAGCGGACGGGCGGGCAGCGGCGCGCGGACGTAGGGGCGACGGCCGCCGGGCAGCTTCGGGCGGTCGCCGTCGCGGCGCATCAGCCACAGGGCGCGGTGGCCCGACTGAACGCCGTGGGCCCAGAGTTCGGCGTCCGTGGTGAGCGGGACGGTGAGGTCCGGGCGTACCGCTGTGAGCGTCCAGGCGAGGACGTCCAGCGGCTCGACGGGTGCGTCCAGCCGGTTCCGGAGGTACTCCAGAAGGCCGGGCGCCAGGTTGGGTTCCGTGCCGCCCGGGCGGCGGTACAGCGGGCGGACCCGGCCCGGTCGGACCAGCGGGAGCAGGGAGGTCGCCAGCAAGCCGGACTCCGGGGTCTCCAGGACGAAGACCTGGTGCTCGTCCGCCACTCGCCACAGCTCCGGACGGGCCGCGTCGATCAGCCGGTGGTCGGGGATCAGCCACTGCTCGTCGAAGGGGGCGTGCAGGACGCGTACCGGCTCCGGGCAAGGGCCCGAGGCGCGCAGCAGCTTCTCCGTGCCCGTGGAGCTGCCGGGGAGCTGACCGACCGCGGAGTGCAGCGTGCGGGAGCGGGTCGGCTCCAGCAGGGCCTCCCGGTCCGGGCCCTCGGCCTTCACGAAGGCGTCCCAGCGGGCCTTCAGGGATGCCGCGTCGGGGCCCGTCGGCCACCCCCGGCCGAGCCGCGGCGGTGCGACGGACCACGGCATGAGGTCCGCGAGCAGCGGAGCGTCGTCGTGCGTCACGCTGGGCATCGTACGACCTGGCTGCGACACCCGGGTCAGGTCGCCTCCAAGGTCACCGTGAAGGAGAAGCGGTCGCCCCGGTAGTGGATGACCGCCACGTCCAGCACCCGCCCGTCCGCGTCGTACGTCACGCCCGTGTAGTGCAGGATCGGGCTGAGCAGCGGGACTTGGAGCAGTTTCGCCGTCTCCGGGTCGGCCAGGCGCGCCTCCACCGTGTCCGTGATGCGGCTGATGTCCGCCCCGACGACGTCCCGCAGCACCTTGGTCATCGGCCAGCGCACCAGGTCGTCCAGGTCGATGCGCGCGGCCAGTTCGGGACGGACGTAGTTGCGGGCGTGGTTGGTCGGCTCGCCCGTCTTCTCGTCGCCGCGCAGGCGGTGGTACGTCGCCACCTCCTCGACGTCCGGGAAGTACTCGGCGACTTCCGGCGGCACCCGTGTCCTGCCGTGCTCCAGCAGTTCGGTCGCCATGCCGGACTGCTGGGCCACGATCGCGTCCACCGAGCCGAGCAGCCGCACCGGGGTGCCCCGGCGGGCGCCCGGCTCGATGAACGTGCCGCGCCTTCGATGGCGCGTGATCAGGCCCTCGTCCTCCAGCTCCTTCAACGCCTGCCGCATGGTCAGCACGCTCACCCCGTAGTGCTCGGCCAACTGCTCCTCGGTGGGCAGGCGCAGCGGGTCCTGCGGGCGGCGGCCCAGTATCGAGGCGCGCAGTGACTGCGAGACCTGGTACCAGAGCGGCAGCTTGCGGTTCAGGACGATCGAGTCAGGGGCGAAGGAGGTCACGGGGCCATCCGTACCGGTAGGGGATCTTTATCGCAAGGGCCGGAAGTGACGCTCCAGGCCCTGCCAGACGTCGTCGTAACGCCGTTGCAGGTGCTCCGCCCCCGCCGCCTGCGGGGTGAGCGTCACCGGCCAGCGGGTCTCGAACATGAAGGCCAGACCGTCGTCGATCTTCTGCGGCCGCAGCTCCGCCGCGCTCGCGCGATCGAACGTCTCCCGGTCCGGGCCGTGCGCCGACATCATGTTGTGCAGCGAGCCACCGCCCGGCACGAAGCCCTCCGCCTTCGCGTCGTACGCGCCCTCGATGAGGCCCATGTACTCGCTCATCACGTTCCGGTGGAAGTACGGCGGCCGGAACGTGTCCTCGCCCACCAGCCAGCGCGGCGCGAACACCACGAAGTCGACGCCCGCGAGGCCCGGGGTGTCCGACGGGGACGTCAGCACCGTGAAGATCGACGGATCGGGGTGGTCGTAGGAGATGGTGCCGATCACATTGAACCGGCGCAGATCGTAGACGTAGGGCACATGGTTGCCGTGCCAGGCGACCACATCGAGGGGGGTGTGGTCGTAGGTGGCCGTCCAGAGGTTGCCGCAGAACTTGTTCACCACCTCCACCGGACCGTCGGCCTCCTCGTACGCCGCCACCGGGGCCATGAAGTCCCGGGCGTTGGCGAGTCCGTTGGCGCCGATCGGGCCGAGGTCGGGGAGGTGGAAGGGCGCCCCATAGTTCTCGCACACATAACCCCGGGCGGAGTCATCCAGCAGCTCCACACGGAAGCGCACCCCACGGGGAATCAGCGCCACATGTGCCGGCTCCACATGCAGCAGCCCGAACTCCGTGCGCAGCAGCAGCCCGCCGCGCTCCGGGACGATCAGCAGCTCGCCGTCGGCGTCGCTGAAGACGCGGTCCATCGAGGCGTTGGCGTGGTACAGGTGCACGGCCATACCGGTGCGCTGGGTCGCGTCGCCGTTGCCGCCCAGGGTCCACAGGCCGGCGACGAAGTCGGTGCCGGGCGCGGGCTCGGGCAGCGGGTTCCAGCGCAGGCGGTTCGGATCCGGCACCGACTCCGTGAAGGGCGCCGTACGGATCTGGCCGTTGTCCGCGCGGGTGAACGCCGGGTGCGCGGCCGAGGGGTGGATGCGGTAGAGCCACGAGCGACGGTTGTGCGCCCGCGGCTCGGTGAACGCCGTCCCGCTCAGCTGCTCGGCGTAGAGGCCCAGCGGGGCGCGCTGGGGTGAGTTGCGGCCCTCGGGCAGGGCGCCGGGCACCGCCTCCGAGCTGTGCTCGTTGCCGAAGCCGGAGAGGTAGGTCAGCCCTTCCGCGGTCTTCCGCGCTCCTCCACGCTCGAACACGCTCGCACGCGAGGTGCCCCCATCGCTCATGATCGCTCCCTTGCGGTCTGATTCCTATGCTCCACCGTAGGATTGCGTTTTCATCGGCGCAAGAGATCCGCCCGACTCCCCTGTGAGTACGACGAGAACCGGACGCCGACCCGACTCAAGGGGGATTCGGCTGTCGGACCGGTGTTCTAGTCTCCGGGCATGTCATGGACGCGGACAGTTCTCGCCGCGCTCGTGGTCTGTGTCGTGCTGCTGACCGGAACCGCGGGCTGCGACTCCGGCGCCTCGCGCGACCGGGGTGACGGCGGGGCGTCCCCCTCTCCGGTGGGCACCGTCCTGGACGACACCGACGACGCCGGGCGGCACTACCGCGAGGTGGACAAGGACGAAGCCCCCGAGGTCGCCATCGAGGTGCAGCCCGACCCGGACGGCGCCGGCGGGGGCTGGGACGTACGGCTGACGGTGCGCGACTTCCGGTTCTCGCCCGCCGGAGCGGCGACGAGGGCGGTGGCCGGACGCGGGCTCGCGTACCTCTTCGTGGACGGCCGGCTCGTCGCGAGGCTGCGCACCCTCGACCACCGTCTCCCGTCCGGCCTCGTCCCGCGCGGCACGCACCAGGTCACCGCCCGGCTGTACGCCGACGACGGCACGGTGTGGGCCGTGGACGGCGAGCCGGTCGAGAGCACCGCCGACGTCACGGCGTCGGAGGCGACCGAGGCGCCGTGGTCGACACCGTCCACCGCGGCACTGAGTGTGCCGGGTGCCCGCTCCCGTACCGGGGGTCAGGGTTCACCGGACAGAGGCGGAAAGGCATCATGAAGGCCGTGCCCCATCCAGGAACGCTACGCCGGGCGCCCGTGCAGCGCCGCAGTGCCGAACGGCTCACCAGGATCCTCGACGCCTGCGCCGACCTCCTCGACGAGGTCGGCTACGACGACCTGAGCACGCGGGCGGTCGCCCAGCGGGCCGGCGTCCCCATCGGCTCGGTCTACCGCTTCTTCGGAAACAAGCGGCAGATGGCCGACGCCCTCGCCCAGCGCAACCTGGAGCGCTGGACCGCCCGGGTCGCCGAGCGCCTCAAGGAGACGGGCGACGGGGGATGGCAGTCGGCGATGGACGCCGTGCTCGACGAGTACATCGCCATGAAGCGCACCGCGCCCGGCTTCTCCCTCGTCGACTTCGGCAACCAGATCCCCGTCGGCACCCGCGGTGAACCCAATCACCGCGTCGCCGACCGCCTCAGCGAGCTGCTCTCCGGGTATCTCGACCGTGAGCCGGACGACGATCTGCGCCGCACCTTCCTCGTCGCCGTGGAGACCGCCGACACACTGGTCCACCTCGCCTTCCGGATGGCTCCCGAGGGCGACGACCGGATCCTGGTGGAGGCGCGGGAACTGCTGCGGGCCTATCTGGCGCGGGTGCTGGACTGACCGCCCCGGCGGACCGGCGGGCGCACGGCCTCCCGGCGTACGAGGGGCCGGCGGCTCGCGAATTTCTGACCGCACCCCCGAGAGGGCTCCCCTCCGTGCATACCGGTCGGTATGCTCGGTCCGAGTCCGCGCGTCAAAGCCGCCGCCATCTCCGGGAGGACCCGTGTCCCGCACCGCACTGCGTATCTGCCCCCTGTGCGAGGCCACCTGCGGCCTGACGCTCACCATCGAGGGAACCGAGGTCACCGGCGCCCGCGGCGACCGCGACGACGTCTTCAGCAAGGGGTTCATCTGCCCCAAGGGCGCCTCCTTCGGAGCCGTCGACGGGGACCCCGACCGGCTGCGCACCCCGCTCGTGCGCAAGGACGGCGAGCTGTGCGAGGCCACCTGGGAGGAGGCCTTCGACGCGATCGCGGCCGGAATCCGCCCGGTCGTCGAGCGGTACGGGCCGAACTCGGTGGGCGTCGTGCTCGGCAACCCCAATGTGCACACCGTGGCCGGCGCGCTCTACCCGCCGCTCCTGCTCGCCGGTCTCGGCACCCGCAGTGTCTTCACCGCCTCCACGGTCGACCAGATGCCCAAGCACGTCTCCAGCGGGCTGCTCTACGGCGACGCCCTGGCGATCCCCGTGCCGGACCTGGACCACACCGACCATCTGCTGCTCCTCGGCGCCAACCCGATGGAGTCCAACGGCAGTCTGTGCACCGCCCCCGACTTCCCCGGCAAGCTCAAGGCGCTCAAGGCCCGCGGCGGCACCCTCACCGTCATCGACCCGCGCCGCACCCGCACCGCCCGGCTCGCCGACCGGCACCTCGCGATCCGCCCCGGGACCGACGCGCTGCTGCTGGCGGCGATGACGCACGTGCTGTTCGAGGAAGACCTGGTCGCCCTCGGCGAGTTGGCGCCGCATGTCCAAGGCGTCGAGGAACTGCGCGCGCAGGTACGGGACTTCACTCCGGAGGCCGTGGCCGACGCCTGTGACATCGACGCCGGCACCATCCGCGCCCTCGCCCGCGAGCTCGCCGCGGCCCCCACCGCCGCCGTCTACGGCCGCATCGGCAGCTGCACCGTTCCGCACGGCACCCTGGCCAGCTGGCTGGTCGACGTCCTCAACATCCTGACCGGCAACCTCGACCGCCCCGGCGGAGCCCTCTTCCCGCAGTCCGCCACCGACAGGACGCCGCGCCCCGCGGGTCCCGGACGCGGGTTCGCGCTGGGCCGCTGGCACTCCCGGGTCGGCCGACACCCCGAGGCCAAGGGCGAGTTGCCGCTGTCCTCGCTCGCCGAGGAGATCGACACCGCCACCGACGAGGGCGAGCCGATCCGCGCGCTCGTCGCGGTGGCCGCCAACCCCGTGCTCTCGGCGCCCGACGGCGACCGGCTCGACAAGGCGCTCGACTCGCTCGACTTCATGGTCAGCGTCGACCCGTACCTCAACGAGACCTCGCGCCACGCCGACGTCGTGCTGCCGCCGCCCCCGCCCTCGCAGAGCCCGCACCACGACTTCGCCTTCAACGCCCTCGCCGTGCGCAACCAGGTCCGCTACACCCGGCCCGCCGTTCCCCTGGAGCCCGGCCGCATGGCCGAGTCCGAGATCCTCGCCCGGCTGATCCTGGCCGCCACCGGCATGCACGGCGCCGACCCCGCCGCCGTCGACGCGATGGTCATCGACCAGACCCTCGGCAAGGCGGTCAAGGAGTCCCACTCGCCCGTGCACGGCCGCGACCCCAAGGAACTCGCCGCCCGGCTCACCGGCGCGAGCGGCCCCGAGCGACGGCTCGACCTGATGCTGCGCCTGGGCCCCTACGGCGACGGCTTCGGCGTACGGCCCGACGGGCTGACCCTGGAGCGGCTGCTCGGGCATCCGCACGGCATCGACCTCGGACCGCTCCAGCCCCGGCTGCCGCAGCCGCTGAAGACCGCCAGCGGCAAGGTGGAGCTGCTGCCGCGGCCCATCGCCGACGACCTGCCCCGGCTGCGGGAGGCGCTGCGTGAGCGCCCCGAGGGGCTCGTCCTCGTCGGCCGCCGTCACCTGCGCTCCAACAACAGCTGGATGCACAATGTGCCCGCCCTCACCGGCGGTTCCAACCGCTGCACCCTGCACATCCACCCCGAGGACGCCGAGAAGCTGGGCATCACCGGGGCGGGTGCCGTACGGATCAAGGGCGCCGGGGGAGAGGTGGTCGCCGAGGCCGAGGTCACCGACAGTGTGCGGCCCGGCGTCGTGAGCCTGCCGCACGGCTGGGGTCACGACCGCCCCGGCACCCGCCTCGCCCACGCCGCCACCGACCCCGGTGTCAACGTCAACCAGCTCCTCGACGGCAGCCTGCTCGACCCGCTCTCGGGCAACGCCGTCCTCAACGGAGTGCCCGTCGAGGTGGCCCCCTTGTCCGAAAAGATCACGGCTCTGACCTGAGCAAAGCTCTGACCTGGAGTTTTGCGCTTATTGCTCGCATGTCAACGTCTTGTTAACGCCACTCGACGGGACCTAACGTCGTCGCACCCCGGCCCCCCTGGGATGTTCAAGGGCGAACGTTAGGTATCCACTCATGCTGACCATCCTCGGCTTCGCCATGATCGCGACCTTCCTGGTCCTGATCATGATGAAGAAGATGTCGCCGATCGCGGCGCTCGTACTGATTCCGGCACTGTTCTGTGTGTTCGTCGGAAAGGGCGCCCAGCTCGGTGACTACGTCATCGAAGGCGTCACCAGCCTCGCCCCCACCGCGGCGATGCTCATGTTCGCGATCGTCTACTTCGGTGTGATGATCGATGTCGGCCTCTTCGACCCGATCGTGCGCGGGATCCTGAAGTTCGCCAAGGCCGACCCGATGCGGATCGTCGTCGGTACGGCCGTGCTCGCGGCGATCGTCTCCCTCGACGGCGACGGCTCCACCACCTTCATGATCACCGTCTCGGCGATGTACCCGCTGTACAAGCGCCTGAAGATGAGCCTGGTCGTGATGACCGGTGTCGCCGCGATGGCCAACGGCGTGATGAACACGCTGCCGTGGGGCGGTCCCACCGCCCGCGCCGCCACCGCGCTCAAGCTCGACGCCAGCGACATCTTCGTCCCGATGATCCCGGCACTCCTGGTCGGCCTGCTGTTCGTCTTCGTCCTCTCGTACTTCCTCGGCCTGCGCGAGCGCAAGCGGCTCGGCGTGCTGACGCTGGACGAGGTGCTGGAGCCGCAGGAGGCGGAGACGGTCCTGGTGGGTGCCGGCGCGTCTGGTGGCTCCGGCGACGGCAAGGTCTCCATGACCAAGGCGACCGGCGGCTCCGGCACCGACGCCGAGGCCGACGACTTCCAGGGCCTCGACGCGAACCGCGAGACCCTGCGCCCCAAGCTGTACTGGTTCAACGCGCTGCTCACGGTCTGCCTCCTCACCGCCATGATCATGGAGTGGCTGCCCATCCCGGTGCTGTTCCTGCTCGGCGCCGCGCTGGCCCTCTCCGTCAACTTCCCGCGCATCCCCGACCAGCGGGCCCGGCTCGCCGCCCACGCCGACAACGTCCTCAACGTCTCCGGCATGGTCTTCGCCGCCGCCGTCTTCACCGGCGTCCTCCAGGGCACCGGCATGGTCGACAGCATGGCCAAGTGGATGGTGGACGTGATCCCCGAGGGCATGGGCCCGCACATGGCCCTCGTCACCGGCCTGCTGAGCCTGCCGCTCACCTACTTCATGTCCAACGACGGCTTCTACTTCGGCGTCCTGCCGGTCCTCGCCGAGGCCGGAGCCGCGCACGGCGTCTCCCCGCTGGAGATGGCCCGCGCCTCGCTCGTCGGCCAGCCGCTGCACATGTCGAGCCCGCTGGTCCCGGCCGTCTACGTGCTGGTCGGCATGGCGAAGGTCGAGTTCGGCGACCACACGCGGTTCGTGGTGAAGTGGGCTGCGGCCACCTGCCTCGTCATCCTCGCGGCGGGCATCCTCTTCGGCATCATCTGACCTACGTTCTCGGAGGACTTGAACCATGGCGCCCGGTGGGAACCGCGGCTGGCTGCTCCGCCTCGTCATCGCCTTCAGCTTCGCGCAGGGGGCGGTGTCGATGGCCCGGCCCGCCGTCTCCTACCGGGCCCTCGCGCTGGGCGCGGACGAGCGGGCCATCGGTGTGATCGCGGGGGTGTACGCCCTGCTCCCGCTCTTCGTCGCCGTCCCGCTGGGCCGCCGGACCGACCACGGCCGCTGTGCGCCGCTGCTGCCCGTCGGAGTGGTCCTGATATCCGGCGGCTGTGCCCTCAGCGGCCTCGCGGACACGCTCTGGGCGATGGCGGTCTGGAGCGGGGTCATGGGTCTCGGCCACCTCTGCTTCGTCATCGGCGCCCAGTCGATCGTCGCCCGCCAGTCCGCCCCGCACGAACAGGACCGTAACTTCGGCCACTTCACCATCGGCGCCTCCCTCGGCCAGCTGGTCGGGCCGATCGCGGCGGGCGCGCTGATCGGCGGTCCGGACATGGCGGGCACCAGCGCGCTCGCCCTGCTGGTGGCGGGCGCCGGCGGCGCGGTCGCGTTCACCTCGCTGTGGCGCATAGAGAGCCGTACGGCATCCGGCTCGCGCGAGGCGTCGGGCGAACGTGTCCCCGTCGGGCGCATCCTGCGCGCCCGGGGCGTGCCGGCCGGCATCTTCATCAGCCTCGCCGTGCTGTCCGCGACCGACATCCTCACCGCCTACCTCCCGGTGGTCGGCGAGCACCGGGGCATCGCCCCGTCCGTGATCGGCCTCCTGCTCAGCCTGCGCGCCGCGGCCACCATCGCCTGCCGTCTGGTCCTCACCCCCCTGCTGCGGCTCCTGGGCCGGACCCTGCTGCTGACCGTGACCTGTCTGCTGGCGGCCCTGCTGTGTGCCGGGATCGCGCTGCCGGTGCCGGTGTGGGCGCTGGCCGTGATGCTGGCGGTGCTCGGCTTCTGCCTCGGCGTCGGCCAGCCGCTGTCCATGACGACGGTCGTCCAGGCGTCCCCCGAGGGCGCCCGTTCCACCGCCCTCGCCCTGCGCCTGACCGGCAACCGGCTGGGCCAGGTCGCCGCGCCCGCGTCGGCGGGCCTGGTCGCCGGTCTGGCGGGGGTGGCGGCGCCGTTCGTGATGCTGGGCGCGCTGCTGCTGGTGTCGGCGGGGATAGCGCTGCGGGCGCCCGGGAAGGCGGCGGGGGAGGCCGAGGGTGCCGATGGGCGCATTGGATCCAGGTCTCTTCTGCGGCGAAAGAGTGGAATCTGACGGGTCCTCGGGCGCTGCTCCCCCGATTCGTCGTGCACATGTGAAAGAGAGTCAGACGAAGAGCGATTTGTACGAAAATCGTCTGACTCGGAGGACTCGCATGCCCACCACGTCTCTTCCACGCCGCGCCGGACTGCGTATCGCCGCCGTCACGGCGCTCACCGCCGCGCTCACGCCGCTCACGGGGATGCCGACGGCGGGCGCACAGGAGAACGCCACCATCAAGATCCACACGGCGCCGTGGGACGGAGTCGCGCGCACGCCGTACGGGGACGCGATCGATGAGCCGCGCGTCTGCCGGTTCTACCTCGACGCCGTCAACTTCGAAGCGGTGACGACCGCCACCTACCGCATCGTGGCCGAACCCCCGGCCGTCGGAGGCTCCGGGCTCAGCGGGACCATCAGCCTCGCGGGAGGCGCCGGCCACTCCACGGACCTGACGCTGCCCGACGGGCAGTACCGGCTCTACTGGACGTACACGGGCGCCACGGCCCCCGAGCGGGAGAAGACCTTCACGATCGACTGCCGGTCCTCGATGTCGACGCCCTCACCCGGCCCGCAGGGCGGCCCGCCGGCCGGTGGCGGCGGCATCGCCCGCGGTGAGGCCTTCACCACCGTCGCCGGCGCCGGCGTCGTCGGCCTGGCCGCGGTGGGCGGGGTGATGTGGTTCCGGCTCCGTCGCCGTACGCATGGCGCGTAGGAGGCGACGCAGGCCCTGGTACCGCAGGCGCGCCTTCCGGCTGGCGAGAACGGCCGTACTGACCGTCTCGCTGGTGGTGGTGTGCGTCCGGTGCGACCACGAGCGGCCCGGAGTGGACACGGCCGCTCCGGGCTCCGCCGAGGTCTCCGAGACCCGAGCCGCCGGCACCGCCTCCGGTGCCGGCGGGGAGGGTGCCGGCCACCGGGCCGACTCCCGCCCGGGCGCCGACGCGCGCGAGGCCGCACCACCGGCCGACCGCCCCGAGGCCTCGCCCTCGCCCGCCACCCCGGCACCCTCCTCGGCCTCGCCGTCCACCACCCGGCCCGCCCCTGCCGGAAAGCCCGGCAAGCGCACCGCAGGCCCTCGCCCGCTGCCCCGCTCCAGCGCGACCCGCCTCGCCATCCCCTTCATCGGCGTGGACGCCCCGCTGATGGACCTCCACCTGGACAGCGAGCGGCGCCTGCCCGCGCCCCCGGAGGACAAGCCCGACCTGGTCGGCTGGTACGCGGACGGGCCCTCGCCCGGTGAGCCGGGCACCGCCATCGCCGTGGGCCACCTGGACACCGACACCGGCCCCGCCGTCTTCGGCGGCCTGGGCGAGCTGAAGCGCGGCAAGCGCATCGAGCTGCGGCGCGCCGACGGACGGACCGCCGTCTACTCGGTCGACGCCATCAAGACGTACCAGAAGGACAAGTTCCCCAACCGCGAGGTGTACGGCGCCCGGTCCCGTCCGGAGCTGCGGCTGATCACCTGCGGCGGCAACTACGACCGCAGGACCGGCTACACGGGCAACGTCGTCGTCTACGCCCATCTCGCCGCCACCCGTGAGCCGAAGCGCGACCGCTGACCCCGCGGAGGCCGACCGGGGCTGAATCGGGCCCGCCGCCTGTCCGCCTGCCGGACCCTCGCGTCCGATCCCGCACATTCCCTTCCCCCGGCCGCACACATTCCGTTAACTTCCGTGACTCATACGCCCCGTACGACCCGCACGGGAGCGTTCGACCGCGGAGCACCAGGCCTGTCCGGCACCCGCTCGTGCCGCAACACACCGGTAGCCGGAACGCCTTGGCGCCTGAACGAGCCCCCGGGGGCAGCCGTCATGACACGCGCCATCTCCCTGCACGACGTCAGCAAGGCATACACGCGAGGCGTCCGCGTCGTGGACCGGCTCTCGCTGGACATCGAGCCCGGCGAGTTCCTGGTCCTGCTCGGACCGTCCGGCTGCGGCAAGTCCACCGTGCTCAGGATGATCGCCGGTCTGGAGGAGATCGACGAGGGCGAACTGCTGCTGGACGGCGAGCCGGCCAACGACCTGCTGCCCGCCGCCCGCCGGATGGCGATGGTCTTCCAGAACTTCGCCCTCTACCCGAGCATGACCAGCCGCGACAACATCGGTTTCCCGCTGCGCATCGAGTCCCCCGGCGCGGACCCACGCGCCCGGGTGGACGCCACCGCCCGCATGCTGGGCATCGAGGACCTGCTCGACCGCTTCCCCGCGCAGCTCTCCGGCGGCGAACGTCAGCGCGTCGCCATGGGCCGGGCCATCGCTCGGCACCCCACCGCGTTCCTGATGGACGAGCCGCTGTCCAACCTCGACGCCAAACTCCGCAACCACCTGCGCGCCGAGATCTCCGGCCTCACCCGGGAACTGGGCGTCACCACGGTGTACGTCACCCACGACCAGGCCGAGGCGATGTCGCTCGGCGACCGGGTGGCCGTGCTGCGCGGCGGCGTCCTCCAGCAGGTCGGCGCCCCGCGCACGGTCTACGCGCTGCCCCGCAACGTCTTCGTCGCCGCCTTCATCGGCATCCCGCGGATCAATCTGCTGCGCGGCGTCGTGCGCGCCCCGCTGGACGGCGCGATGACCATCAGCCTCGGCAAGCAGTACCTCCGGTTGCCCGAACCGCTGTCCCTGGACCACCAGTTGCTCCGGGTGCAGCAGGGCCGCGAGGTCATCGTGGGCCTGCGCTCGGAAGCGGTGCGCATCGCCGAGCGCTCCGCCGCCCGCCCCGGCGAGGCGCACATCACCGGCCTGGTCGAGCATGTGGAGTTCCAGGGCCACGAGGTCCTCGTCCACTTCAACACCGGCTCCCGCCCGGCCTTCGTACCCGATCTGGAAGCGCCGCGCCCGGTCCCGTCGGCCCGGCGGCGCCGCCGTGACCCGGGCACGGTGCTCGACCGGCTCCGCAACCGCGCGGCCGCCCTGCGTGCCGGGCCGGTGGTGACGCTGGAGCACCCGGCCGGCGCCGGCCACGAGCCCGCGCCCCCCGAGGGCCGTCTGCCCGGCGACCTCATCGTCCGCACCACCCCGGACATCGAACTGAGGCACGGAATGCAGGTCCCCCTGCTCGTCGACATCGCCCATCTGTTCGTCTTCGATCAGCACGGAGAGCGAATCTGCCCGGATCCGGCGCGGCTTCCCGACCTGGACGAGTGAACTTGGCCCGGTATGGCTAGCTATGGCCCATGAACATGCACTTCACCCGAACTCGGGCCGTCCTCACCGCCGTCGGCCTCGTGCTGGCGATCGGTGCGCCGACCGCGTACGCCACCCTCGACGCCGGTGCGGCCGCCGTGCCGGAGCGGGGAGAGCCGTACATCGAGACCCAGTTGTTCTTCGGTACCGCCCGTCCGGACGGGGGGCCCGCGGTCACCGACGAGCAGTTCATGGACTTCGTCGACGAGGAGGTCACCCCGGGCTTTCCGGACGGGCTGACCATCCAGTCCGGGCGCGGGCAGTGGCGGGACGCGAGCGGGGTGATCGAGGAGGAGCGGTCGTACGAGCTGATCCTGCTGTACCCGAGGGCGCGGGCGCTGGACAGCGACCGCACGATCGAGGAGATCCGCCGCGCCTACGAGAAGGCGTTCGGTCAGGAGGCGGTGGGCAGGGTGGACGACGAGGCACGCGTCGACTTCTGATGTCATGGGAGTGCCTGGCGCAGAAAAACTAACGCCGCTAGTTTATGTGCCGGACGATGTGACCCGCCCCGGAGGATGCGTGATGAAGGCACACGACGGCTTGTACATCGACGGCGCCTGGCGCCCCGCCGCCGGCCGGGATGTGATCGAGGTGGTCAACCCGGCCGACGAACAGGTCATCGGCCGGGTCCCGGCCGGCACCGCCGCCGACGTCGACACCGCGGTACGGGCCGCCCGCGCCGCCTTCCCGGGCTGGGCCGCGACCCCGCCCGCCGAACGCGCCGCGCGGCTGGCCGCCCTCCGGGACGCGCTGGCCGCCCGCAAGGACGAGATCGCCGAGACGGTCACCGCCGAACTCGGCTCCCCGCCGAAGTTCTCCCAGTCGGTCCACGCCGGCGCCCCGATCGCGGTCGCGGGCACCTACGCCGAGCTGGCGGCGACGTACGCCTTCGAGGAGAAGGTGGGCAACTCGACCGTGTACCTGGAGCCCATCGGCGTGGTCGGCGCGATCACGCCCTGGAACTACCCGCTCCACCAGATCGTCGCCAAGGTCGCCCCGGCGCTGGCGGCGGGCTGCACGGTGGTGCTGAAGCCCGCCGAGGACACTCCGCTGGTCGCCCAGCTCTTCGCCGAGGCGGTGCACGAGGCCGGCGTACCCGCGGGCGTCTTCAACCTGGTCACCGGCCTCGGCCCGGTCGCGGGACAGGCGCTCGCCGAGCACCCGGGCGTCGACCTGGTCTCCTTCACCGGCTCCACCGCCGTCGGCCGGCAGATCGGCGCGGTCGCCGGCGCGGCGATCAAGAAGGTCGCCCTGGAGCTCGGCGGCAAGTCCGCCAACGTCATCCTGCCCAGCGCCGACCTGGCCGCCGCGGTCAACGTCGGCGTCGCCAACGTGATGTCCAACTCCGGGCAGACGTGCAGCGCCTGGACCCGGATGCTGGTGCACGGCGATCAGTACGACGAGGCCGTGGAGCTGGCCGCGACCGCCGCCGCGAAGTACGGCGAGCGGATCGGTCCGGTGGTCAGCGCCAAGCAGCGGGAGCGGGTGCTCGGCTACATCGAGAAGGGCGTCGCCGAAGGGGCCAGGCTGGTGGCGGGCGGCGGCGAACCGCCGCGCGAGCGGGGCTACTTCGTCAGCCCCACCGTCTTCGCCGACGTGACCCCCGAGATGACCATCGCGCAGGAGGAGATCTTCGGCCCGGTCCTGTCCATCCTGCGCTACGAGGACGAGGAGGACGCCCTGCGCATCGCCAACGGCACCGTCTACGGCCTCGCGGGCGCGGTCTGGGCCGGCGAGGAGGCGGAGGCGGTGGCCTTCGCGCGCCGGATGGAGACCGGGCAGGTCGACATCAACGGCGGGCGCTTCAACGTCAGCGCCCCCTTCGGGGGGTACAAGCAGTCGGGCGTCGGCCGCGAACTCGGCACGCACGGCCTGGCCGAGTACCTCCAGACCAAGTCCCTCCAGTTCTGAGGAGCCCGCACATGGTTCGCGCCGCCGTCCTGCCCGCCATCGGTGCCCCCCTGGAGGTCACCGACATCGACCTGCCCGACCCGGGCCCCGGCCGGGTCCGCGTCCGCCTCGCCGCCGCCGGGGTCTGCCACTCCGACCTGTCCCTGTCCAACGGAACCATGCGGGTGCCGGTCCCCGCGGTCCTGGGCCACGAGGGCGCGGGCACAGTGGTCGCCGTGGGGGAGGGGGTCACGCAGGTCGCGCCGGGCGACGGCGTCGTCCTCAACTGGGCCCCGTCGTGCGGTAGTTGTCACGCCTGCGGGCTCGGCGAGGTCTGGCTGTGCGCCAACGCGCTCAACGGCGCCGCCGACGTCTACGCCCGCACCGCCGACGGCACCGACCTGCACCCCGGTCTGAACGTCGCCGCGTTCGCCGAGGAGACCGTCGTCCCGGCGAACTGCCTGCTGCCGCTCCCGGACGGCATCCCCCTCACCGACGCCGCCCTGCTGGGCTGCGCGGTCCTCACCGGCTACGGAGCCGTGCACCACTCGGCGCGGGTCCGGGCGGGGGAGACGGTCGCGGTGTTCGGTGTCGGAGGCGTCGGCCTCGCGGCCCTCCAGTCGGCCCGTATCGCCGGCGCGGCGAAGATCGTCGCCGTCGACGTCTCCCCGGAGAAGGAGGAGCTGGCGCGCGCGGCGGGGGCCACCGACTACGTCGTCGCCTCCGAGAACACCGCCCGCGAGATCCGGGGCCTGACCGGCAAGCAGGGCGTGGACGTGTCGATCGAGTGCGTGGGCCGCGCGACCACGATCCGCGCGGCCTGGGACGCCACCCGCCGCGGCGGCCGCACCACGGTCGTCGGCATCGGCGGCAAGGACCAGCAGGTCACCTTCAACGCCCTGGAGATCTTCCACTGGGGCCGCTCCCTCTCCGGCTGCGTCTACGGCAACTCCGACCCGGCACGGGACCTGCCGGAGCTGGCCGGGCACGTGCGTGCGGGGCGCCTGGACCTGGGCGCGCTGGTGACGGAACGGATCGGGCTGGAGGGGATTCCGGCGGCGTTCGAGAACATGCTCGCGGGCAAGGGCGGCCGGGCCCTGGTGGTGTTCTGAGGAACTGATGTTCCGCCCGGGGCCCTCGGGTGCCCCGGGCAACCTTCCCGCACAACCGTTGACCCCATACCGTCCGGTCAGTACGTTCGCCGCCAACGTCCCCACCGCACCCATCGGAGTGTGCACGCATGGACATGGCCCCCTCCGCCCACCCCGTCGCCACGACCGCCCTCCCCACGGTCAACCGGCGCCGCGTAGCCACCGCCGCGGCGCTCGCCTCGGCCGTCGAGTGGTACGACTACTTCGTCTTCGGCATCGCCGCCGCCCTCGTCCTGGGCGATCTGTACTTCCCGGCCGGCAGCTCCACCGCCGGAGTGCTCGCCGCCTTCGCCACCTTCGCCGTCGGCTTCCTGGCCCGTCCCATCGGCGGCATCGTCGCGGGCCAGCTCGGCGACAAACGGGGCCGCAAGCCCATGCTGGTGCTCGCGCTCACGCTCATGGGCGTCGCCACCACCGGCATCGGCCTGCTCCCGACGTACGACACGATCGGCGTCGCCGCCCCGATCCTGCTCGTGTTCCTGCGCATAGCCCAGGGCGTGGCGGTCGGCGCCCAGTGGGGCGGCGCGATGCTGCTGGCCACGGAGTACGCCCCCGAGGGCAAGCGCGGCGTCTACGGCAGCGTCGTCCAACTCGGCGTCCCCATCGGCGTGGTGACCGCCAACACGGTCTTCCTGCTGGCCGGGGCCTTCACCACCGACGCGCAGTTCGCGGCGTGGGGCTGGCGGGTGCCGTTCCTGATCGGCCTGTTCGTCCTCGCGCTGGCCTGGTACATCCACACCCGCGTCGAGGAGACCCCCGAGTTCCGCCAGGCCGAACAGGCGCTGTCCGAGAAGGAGAAGGCCGAGCAGTCCAGCCCGCTGCGCACGATCCTCAAGGACCACCTCGGCACGGTCCTGCTGGCCGGCGGCTCCTTCGCCGTCAACACCGCGACCTTCTACATCCTGATCACCGGCGTCCTCGACTACACGACCCGCGAGCTGGACATGAAGAAGGGCGCGGTGCTCACCGTCTCGCTCTGCGTCAGCCTCACCCAGCTGGTGCTGATCCCGGCCGCCGCCGCGCTCTCGGACAAGGTCGGCCGCATCCGCGTCTACGCGTTCGGCGCCGCCGGCATCGCCCTGTGGGCCGTACCGCTGTTCCTGCTGATCGACACCGGCTCACTGCTGTGGCTGGCGGTCGGCACCTTCGTCGCCAGCTGCTTCCTCAGCATCATGTACGGCCCCCAGGCGGCCCTGTTCGCCGAGCTGTTCACCCCCGAGATGCGCTACACCGGCGCCTCCCTCGGCTACCAGATCGCGGCCGTCCTCGGCGGCGGACTCGCCCCGTTCCTCATGGTCCTGCTCCTGGAGGCCACCGGTACCTCGATGGCGGTGTCGGCCTACATCATCGGCCTCGCGGTGATCGCGCTGCTGTCCATCAAGGTCCTGGCGGACAAGGCGCGTTCACGCTGACTCGGCGCGAGGGAGATCAGGCGCCTTCACGCCGACTCGTGGGTCCGCTCGGGTCGCGGCGCGGTCGCCACGACCCGGGTGGACCGGGTCCGGGAGCGGGAGACGGCTGCGCCTGCCGGGCAGAGTGCTCCGCCTGCCGGCGTCAGGGGGCCCGCACCTCGCCCGGGCTGGCCGTGGTGCGGGCCAGGTGGTGAAGGCGGGCGCGAGGGAGATCAGGCGCCTTCACGCTGACTCCCGGGCCTGCTCGGGTCGCGGGCGCGGTCGCCACGACCCGGGTGGACCGGGTCCGGGAGCGGGACACGGCGACGCCTGCCGGGCAGAGTGCTCCGCCTGTCGGCGTCAGGGGGCCCGCACCTCGCCCGGGCTGGCCGTGGTGCGGGCCAGGTGGTGAAGGCGGGCGCGAGGGCAGACAGGCGCCTTCACGCCGACTCGTGGGTCCGCTCGGGTCGCGGCGCGGTCGCCACGACCCGGGTGGACCGGGTCCGGGAGCGGGAGACGGCTACGCCTGCCAGGCAGAGTGCTCCGCCCGCGAGCGTGAGCAGGCCCGGTACCTCGCCCAGGGCCAGCCAGGACATCAGCACGACCAGTGCGGGGACCGCGTACGTGGTCGCGCCCATGCGGCTGGCGGTGGTGCGGGCCAGGGCGTACGCCCAGGTGGTGAAGGCGAGCGCGAGGGAGAAGACGCCCAGGTAGACCATGTTGAGCGTGGCGGAGAGGGAGGCGTGGGCCACCTCGCCGACCAGTTGACCGGCGAACGGCAGGCACAGGACCGCGCCGACCAGACAGCCGTACGTCGTCACCTGGAGCGCGCTGGCATGCCCGAGCGCCGGCTTCTGCGCCACGACGCCGCCCGCGTACCCGACCGCGGCGAGCAGGCACAGCACCACCCCGAGCACCGAGGAACCACCCCCGCTCGACATCGACAGCCCCACGGTCACCGCGCCGGCGAACGACACCGCCATCCCGGCCAGCAGCCGCGGCGGCATCGGGTCGCCGAGCAGCCGCGCGCCCAGCAGTGCGATGAGGATCGGCCCGATGTTCACGACCAGGGCCGCCGTGCCGGCGTCCACCTGCTGCTCGCCCCAGTTCAGCACGACGCTGTAGAACCCGAACCACAGCAGCCCCGATATCGCGATGCCGGGCCAGGTCGCCCTCGGGGGCAGCCCCTCGCGCCGGACGAGACAGATGACCCCCAGCACCAGGGCGCCGACGAGCAGCCGGCCGAGCGCCAGCGCGCCCGGCGAGTACTCGTCCCCCGCGCTGCGGATGGAGACGAAGGCCGAGGCCCACAGCACCACGGTGACGGTGGCCGCACCGGCGGCGAGCAACTCGGGGCGGCGGGCGGGGGAGAAGTTCATCATGCTCCAGAGGCTAGGTAGAGAAGGGGAAGAAGGCTGGCGAATTTCGGACCGGGTGATGGCGGCGCCCCCAGGGGCGCGGCGAACCGCGCGACCAGCCACGACGGACCCGCGGAGGTCCACCGGCCGGGCGAGGGCGTCACGGGAGTTCAGTGAGGCCGTCGGAGTTCACCGGAGTGCCCCCGCCTCGATGCGCAACAGCTCGGCCAGCGACCGCTCGCCCGACGGAGTCACCTTCACGGCCCGCTCCGACCCGATCCGCACACACCACCCCGTGTCCAGCGCATGCCGGCACAGGGCCGCGCCCGCGACACCGGCGAGGTGGGGCCGGCGTTCGGTCCAGTCGAGACAGGCCCGGGCCAGGGGACGGCGGCTCGAACGGTCCAGCCGGATACCGGCCGTCTCGAACCACCCCAGCCCGGCGTCCGTCAGCGCGAACCCGGTGTCCTGCCGCAGCAGCCCGCGCGAGGTCAGCGCGTCGGTGACCGTGATACCGAGCCGCCCGGCGAGATGGTCGTAGCACGTGCGGCCCCTGGCCATCGCCGATCCGGCGCTGGACTCCCGTAGCGTCCGGGGCCGTCGGGAGATCCCCGGCGCCACCTGCGCGACCAGGTCCTCCACCAGTTGGGCCACCCGCGCGTCGGCCAGCCGGACGTACCGGTGCCGTCCCTGCCGCTCCTCGGTCAGCAGGCCGCCCGCGACGAGCTTGCCCAGATGCTCACTCAGCGTCGACGCGGCCACCCCGGCCTGCCGCGCCAGCTCGCCGGCGGTCCACGCCCGGCCGTCGAGCAGCGCCAGCAGACAGGTCGCCCGGGTCTCGTCCGCGATGAGCGCGGCGAGCCCGGCCAGCTGGGGTGCCTGCGGATCCCTGGTGGTCATGCGTCCAGGATGCGGCACGGACACTTCGGTGCCGGCCGAAGTACGGCTACGCCCGTCCGGCCTGCTCGTACTGCCGCGCCAGCCCGTCCAGCAGCGCCGTCAGCCCCGTCTCGAAGGCCCGCTCGTCGATCTTCTCCTGCTGATCGGCGAGGAGGTGGGCCTGGCCGAGGTGCGGGTAGTCGGCGGGGTCGTACGCGCTCGCGTCGCCCACGAAACCCCCCGCGAACGAGCCCAGCGCCGAGCCCATGATGAAGTACCGCATCAGCGCGCCGATGGACGTGGCCTGCGCCGGCGGCCAGCCCGCCGCGACCATCGCCCCGTAGACGGCGTCAGCGAGCCGCAGCGCGGCGGGACGGCGGCCGGGGCCGCGCGCGAGCACCGGCACGATGTTCGGGTGGTCGCGCAGGGCCGCCCGGTAGGAGACGGCCCATTCGTGCAGCGCGGTCCGCCAGTCCCGGCCGTCCTCGAACATCGACAGATCGACCTGGGCGCTCACCGAGTCGGCGACCGCCTCCAGGATCTCGTCCTTGGTGCGGAAGTGGTTGTAGAGGGACGGCCCGCTCACGCCCAGCTCGGCGGCGAGCCGGCGGGTGGAGACGGCCGACAGGCCCTCCGCGTCCACGAGTTCGCGGGCCGTCTCGACGATCCGGTCGTAGCTGAGCAGGGGCTTGCGCGGTCGGGCCATGGCGCACATAGTAGGGCTGCCGACTGGAAACTAGCAGTGCTAATTTAAATGTACGGCTTTCAAGGGACGGCAGACCGTGTCGTACGGCCGTCCGCGTCCACCGTCTGTGGGGTGACTCTGCATGAACCTGGAGCTCAGCGAGGAGCAGACCGCCGTCCGCCGGCTCGCCCGGGACTTCGTGGAGCGCGAGATCGCCCCGAACGTCGTCGCGTGGGACCGGGCCGAGGAGGTGGACCGCTCGATCGTCAAGAAACTCGGCGAGGTCGGCTTCCTGGGCCTGACGATCGACGAGGAGTACGGCGGCTCGGGCGGCGACCATCTGGCGTACTGCCTGGTCACGGAGGAGCTTGGCCGGGGCGACTCCTCGGTGCGCGGCATCGTGTCGGTCTCCCTCGGCCTGGTCGCCAAGACGGTGGCCGCCTGGGGGAGCGAGGAGCAGCGCCGCCGCTGGCTGCCGGGGCTCACCTCGGGCGAGCTGGTCGGCTGCTTCGGCCTCACCGAGCCGGGCACGGGCTCGGACGCCGGGAACCTCACCACGCGCGCGGTGCGCGACGGCGACGACTACGTCATCGACGGCTCCAAGATGTTCATCACGAACGGCACCTGGGCCGATGTCGTCCTGCTCTTCGCCCGCTCCACCGACGCGCCGGGCCACAAGGGCGTCTCCGCGTTCCTCGTTCCCACGGACACGCCCGGACTGACCCGCCGCACCATCCACGGCAAGCTCGGCCTGCGCGGCCAGGCCACCGCCGAGCTGGTCCTCGACGGCGTACGGGTGCCGGCGTCGGCCATGCTGGGGGAGGAGGGCAAGGGCTTCTCGGTCGCGATGTCGGCCCTGGCCAAGGGGCGGATGTCGGTCGCCGCGGGATGTGTGGGGATAGCGCAGGCCGCCCTGGACGCGGCCGTGCGGTACGCCGGCGAGCGCGAGCAGTTCGGCAGGCCGATCGCCCACCACCAGCTGGTCCAGGAGCTGATCAGTGACATCGCCGTGGACGTGGACGCGGCACGCCTGCTGACCTGGCGGGTCGCCGATCTGATCGACCGGGGGCAGCCCTTCGCGGTGGAGTCCTCCAAGGCCAAGCTCTTCGCCTCGGAAGCCGCCGTACGCGCCGCCAACAACGCCCTCCAGGTCTTCGGCGGCTACGGCTACATCGACGAGTACCCGGCGGGCAAACTGCTGCGCGACGCCCGCGTGATGACCCTCTACGAGGGCACGAGCCAGATCCAGAAACTGCTCATCGGCCGAGCGCTGACGGGAGTTTCGGCGTTCTGAGTACGTGGCTGAGTAGTTCAGCGGATGTGGCGCGGGCCACGTCCGCCGACCCTTGGCCCATGAGTGACTCACCGGTCAAGCAGCAGAGCACGGCCGCCTTCTACGGTCAGGCCGTCGCGTCCTTCGCGGTCGCCATGGCCGCCACCGCCGTCGGTATCTACCAGCTGAGCGCCGACGCCTGGGTGCGTGGCTTCCTCGCGATCGCGGTTCTCTACCTGGTGACCTCGGCGTTCACGCTCGCCAAGGTCATCCGGGACCGCCAGGAGGCCGGGCAGATCGTCAGCCGGGTCGACCAGGCCCGGCTGGAGAAGCTGCTCGCCGACCACGACCCCTTCGAGAAGATCTGAGCCCGGGTGAGTGCGGACCGGCCGGGATCGGGCCCCGGTCCAGCTCGTTCGGACCCCTCCCGGCCGCCTCGCTAAGCGCTCGCTCAGTATCGGCGGTATGGTGGTCCCTCTGTCTTCGAGAGGGGCGAGTGAGCGATGAGTACGGCGGAGGAGACGGCCGGCGGCGAGACGTCGGCTTGGGCCGAGGTCACCCCCGACGCGGCCCGGCGGCTGTTGATCGCCGCCGTGGAGGCCTTCGCCGAACGCGGCTACCACGCCACCACGACCCGTGACATCGCGGGCCGCGCGGGCATGAGCCCGGCCGCGCTCTACATCCACTACAAGACCAAGGAAGAGCTGCTCCACCGGATCAGCCGGATCGGCCATGAGAAGGCACTGGAGATCCTGCGGACGGCGGCCCGCCGGGACGGCACGCCGAACGAGCGGCTCGCCGACGCGGTGAGCTCCTTCGTGCGCTGGCACGCCGGGGGGCGTACCACCGCGCGGGTCGTGCAGTACGAGCTGGACTCGCTCGGTCCGGACGCCCGTGACGAGATCCTGGCGCTGCGTCGGCAGTGCGATGCCGAGGTGCGCGGGATCATCGAGGACGGGGTGGCGGCCGGCGCGTTCGAGGTGCTGGACGTGAAGGGCACGACGCTCGCGGTGCTGTCGCTCTGCATCGACGTGGCCCGCTGGTTCAACGTGGATGGCCCCTGGTCGCCCGACGAGGTCGGCGCGCTGTACGCCGACCTCGTGCTGCGGATGGTGGGGGCGAAGTAGGGCGGTCGGCCCGTGCCAGGCCCTAGAGGTAGTACCGCGAGACGGACTCGGCCACGCACACCGGCTTGTCCCCGCCCTCGCGCTCCAGGGTGAAGGCGACGGCGACCTGGATGCCGCCCTTGACGTCCTCCACGCCGGTGATGGTGGCGGTGGCGCGCACCCTCGATCCGACCGGTACCGGGGCGGGGAAGCGGACCTTGTTGGTCCCGTAGTTCACGCCCATCTTCACGCCCTCGACCTTGATGAGCTGGGGTCCGAAGAGCGGGAGCAGGGACAGCGTGAGATAGCCGTGCGCGATGGTCGTCCCGAAGGGCCCGGCGGCGGCCTTCTCGGGGTCGACATGGATCCACTGGTGATCACCGGTGGCCTCCGCGAAGAGATCGATCCGCTTCTGGTCGACCTCCAGCCAGTCGGTGTACCCCAGCTGCTCGCCCACCGCCGACTTCAGGTCGTCGGCGGAGGTGAAGATCCTCGGCTCTGCCATGTCCCGGCCTCCCGCGTCACGTATGTCAGTGAGTACTGCCTGCGCAGATCTCTAAGCAACTGCTTAGCATGCTAGGCCGGGAAGCCCCTGTCAACGGACCGGGGCCGTGACCGGGTAGGTAGGTTTGTCGGGTGCCCCAGATCCCCGAGAAGATCCACGAGCTCAGCGTCGGCCAGCTCTCCGCCCGAAGCGGGGCCGCCGTCTCCGCCCTGCACTTCTACGAGTCCAAGGGCCTGATCAGCAGCCGCCGCACCTCCGGCAACCAGCGCCGCTACACCCGTGACACCCTGCGCCGGGTGGCCTTCGTCCGGGCCGCGCAGCGCGTCGGTATCCCGCTGGCCACGATCCGCGAGGCCCTCGCCGAACTCCCCGAGGAACGCACCCCCACCCACGAGGACTGGGCACGCCTGTCCGAGGCCTGGCGCTCCGAACTGGACGAGCGCATCAAGCAACTGAACCGCCTGCGCGACCACTTGACCGACTGCATCGGCTGCGGGTGCCTCTCCCTGGACACCTGCGTCCTGTCCAACCCGGACGATGTGTTCGGCGAGCGGCTCACCGGATCCCGTCTGATGGTGGAGCGGCAGCGGAACGGGGAGGCCGGCTCCTAGGAGCCCGGGGCGCCCGGGGCAGTTCGGGGCCCCGGGGCGCCGCGGCGCGAGCTACTCGTACTCGGTCCCGCCCTTCCGCGTCAGATAAGCCGGACTCACCGCCTTCGCGATCGCCCGGCCGCCGGTCACCGCGCTGTACCGCTCCACGGCGGGCCGGATCACCACGCCCTCCCGCAGATGCAGCTCCCGCCCGGACACCGTCTCCCGCCCGCTCGCGACCTCCAGCACCCGCTCGATGTCGAAGGGCCCCTCGAACAGCCGCGGCACCAAGGGCAGTTCCCCCTCCAGCAGCCGAGCCGCGTCCAGCCACTCCACCCGGCCGTCGATCTCCGTGGACACGTCGAACGCGGCGAACCCCAGCGTCTCCCGCCGCCCGTCGGCGCCGTACGTCAGGTCCTGCACTCCCGCGCCGAACACCTCGCCGAAGATCCCGACCCGCCGGGCCCCGAGCCGCTCGGCCAGTCGCGCCGCCGCCTCGGCGACGCCGTGCCCGCGCACCGCCCGCCAGTACAGGTTCCGTGACTCCTCGCGCAGCGCCAGCGACTTCGCGCCGAAGCCCTTGGAGGACACGTACACCCGCTCCTGGTCGGCGACATAGGTCACCAGGCACGCCGACCCGTGCAGCTTCTCGGTCAGCACCACCGGTTCACCGGGTGTGAAGATGTCCGGATACCGCTGGATGTTCTCGATGTCGACCCAGGGCAGCAGATCCGGCGCGGACTCCACGTCACCGGACATCGTCGGCGGGATCGGCGGCACCCACTTGGTGATCCCCAGCCGCTCGGCGAAGTCCGTACCCTCCGTGGCGGCCGCCCCGAGGTCGACGTCCGCCAGCACCTTCGGCCGGCAGACGATCCCCTGCGACAGCTCGCCGCGCAGCCGCACCGCCTTGACCCGGTCCGCGTTGCTCCCCGCCAGCCGCCCGGTCAGCCCCAGCTCCTCGATCAGCTCGGCCGGCAGCACGGACTGCTCGGGGATGTACACGGCGGCCTCACCGGTGCGGTACGCGCCCTTGGCGACGACGGCCCGGTACAGACCCACCTGGGCCAGCTCCAACGCGTCCGCGTCGGGGTGTTCATGGACGGTCAGCACTTCGGCGGTGACGCGCAGCGTCGACATCAGGGGCTCCTTCAGGACCTCGGACTTCGTCTCATCGCCCCCAACTGTCCGGACGGGAAAGGGTTGGAGCGACCGGATTAGCGGCTGGTATCGTCGCGATCTTCGGCCGCCGGCACCGCCGCCGCGCACGGAGTCCTGACGGGATCACCCACCATGTCCTCAGCAGCCCTTGACGCCGCCCTCGCCGAGATCGACACCGTCTTCGGCGGATTCGCGAGCCCCGAGGAGACCGGCTGCGGCTACTGCCACCTGCCCGAGGAGCTCGCGCATCTGCGGACGCCGGACCGGCCCATACCGGTGGACGTGGTGTCGTACTTCCTCTTCGAGGTGCCCGACCACTTCGACGACCACCCGGCCGTGATGCGGCGCCTGCTGCCTCAGGTGGCACGGGCGATGACCGACGGAGGACTGGGCGGGATCGCTCACGGGGCTCACGGGCTGTCGCGGGTGGACTGGCAGCTGTGGCCGGCCGAGCAGGTCACGGCGATCGAGGCGTTCCTGCACGCCTGGTGGCGGGCGGTCGTCGTGTCGCCCGAGCCGCCCTACGACATCAGCGACATCTTCGACACCTGCGTGACGATCGCCAGGACCGTGACCCCCTTCCTGGACACGTGGGGTCCGGGCCGGGTCGCCGACGCCCACCTCGCCCGCTGCGCCGACGTCTGGCTCGACGACCTGCTGTCCGACTCCTCACCCTTCACGTGGTGGTACGACGACACCGTGGACGCCGGTCTCGCGGACCTGCGCACCTGGCTCGCCGGCCCCGGCCTCGCACGTCTCCACGAGGCGGGTGAGTACGACCTCGCGACCCGCGTCGAGCTACTCGCGCTCTCCTAGGGCCGTCCGCCGCGCCTGCCGGTACTGGCGCAGTCCCTCGGCCACCAGATGGCCGTTGGACGCGGCCCGCTCCCCGTCCGGCAGGACCAGCGTGTCCTCCAGCCCGATCCGCGTCGCCAGCCCCAGCCGTCCCGCCAGCCGGAGCACCGGCCACGCGCTCCCGTCCTCCCCGTGCAGCAGCACGGGGCGGCCGAACGCCGGGCCCAGGTCGGCCAGGAGGGCGTGCGCGCTCTGTTCGGCCGTGTCCGCCGACGTGTCCGTCACCTCGGCCAGGACCCGCAGCACCCTCGGCCCCAGGGGTGAGGCGGCGAAGCGTGCCGCACCGTCCGTGCCGGACCAGATGCCCGCCTCCACAGCGACGCCCCGTTCCAGCAGCGCCGCCGCCACTTCCTCCGCGCCCGGCTCGTGCCAGTTGACCGAGGCGTGGTCCGGCAGGACCGTCCAGCTCAGCACACGCTCCAGCCGGGCGCCGGGGTCCGGTTCCGCCCACGCGCCCGTGGTCACCCCGACCGGCACCCGCACCCGCGCGCGGATCTCCTCCAGCGTCGGCGCGAGCACGCGCGGGGAGAGGCTGTCCTGTCCGCAAGGGGTCTTGGGGTGTACATGGATGTCCGTGGCACCGGCCGCGACGGCCTCGGCCGCGGCATCGGCCAGCGCCGCCGGAGACAGCGGCACCACCGCTCCGTCGTCCGCCCCCCGGGCCCCGTTGAGACACACCTGGATCATGTCCCGATGGTGCCAGTCACCACTGACAACGGCCCCGCGGGCCAACGCGTCGGCACCGGACGGTCATAGGGGGTGCGGCATCCCCGGCGCACCCCCGTCGTACTAGGCGGACATGAGCAGCCGCCGTCCGCGCCGCGACGTCGCCAGCGCCTCGGGCGTGAGCACCGGGCGCGGCACCACGATCCCGCACTCGGTGCAGACCGGGCCCGACGACGGTTCATGGGCCAGGTCGTATTTCCAGATCAGTCGTTCCTCGCGACACACCGGGCACTCCGCGCCCGGTTCGCGTTCCAGCGCGGAGATCAGCCGGCGCAGCACCTCGGCCAGGGGTTCATGCGGGTGGACCCGGGGGTCGTCGCACCAGGCGACGCCGAACCCGCCCCAGGTCAGCCGGTGCCAGTCGTCCACGGTCCCCGGCCTGCGCAGTCCGTCCTGCTTCTCCTTCTTGCGTCGCTCGGCGAACTCGACCTCATAGGCGAGCCAGACCGAACGCGCCTCCTCCAGTTCCTCCAACGCGGCCACGAGCCGCGCCGGGTCGGGGGAGCGGTCCTCGGGACCGAATCCCGCCCGGGAACACAAGTGGTCCCAGGTCGCCCTGTGCCCGTAAGGAGCGAATCGCTCAAGGCACTTCCGCAGTGAGTAGCGCCGCAGCGCGAGATCGCACCGCGGATCACGCACCTGTCTCGCCAGACTCCGGAAACCGGCCATCGCCCTGCACCTCCGTCACACCTGCACCTGTACTTCGGTCACTTCGGCGTCGTCGTTCGGACTTCGCCGAATAGACGTATCGACAAGCGATTCGGCTCCATCCGATTTCTGATGACCTCCACAACGAGTCCTGGCGACCCAACAAAGTGACGCATGTTCATCTTCAATCCCGGGGATACCGCCGGTAACACAATCGGCCCACCCTCGTCGGTAGGAGCTGCCATGCCAAGGCGTCACTCGCGCAACGCCCCGGACAGACTGAGAACTCCCGGCAGATTCCCCGGGTTCCTGAAGACGGCATCCGTATGCGCCCTGATCGCCGGTCTTTTGTCGCCACTTTCCACAGCGGCCGCCGCGCCCGCCGTGGCCGGCACGGATGTGGCAGAGGTCACCGCCGCGAACGACCACTGCGGTGGCCAGTGCTCCGACATCCTGCCGCCGGGCCAGAACGGCAACGCCACCCTGGCGCAGATCCTGCTCAACCAGGCCTTCGGCACCATGCCGGAGCACGCCTCCGACCAGCTGGGCCCCTACGCAGCCCTCGCCACGGGCCACACGGGCCTCACCAACGCGACGATCAACACCTTCTTCAACGACGCCTCGTTCGGCGTACCGTCCGATCAAGTCGCCTCCACCGTCGCTCCCGCCGGGCGCGGCGACGTGACGATCGTCCGTGACAAGAAGACGGGTGTGCCGCACATCACCGGTACCACCAGATACGGCACCGAGTTCGGCGCCGGCTATGCCGCCGCCCAGGACCGGCTGTGGCTGATGGACGTCTTCCGGCACGTGGGACGCGGGCAGCTGACCTCGTTCGCCGGCGGCGCGCCCTCCAACCAGGGCCTTGAGCAGCAGTTCTGGCGCAACGCGCCGTACACCGAGGCCGATCTCCAGGCCCAGATCGACAACGCGGTCGCCTCCAACGGCGAACGCGGCCGACAGGCCCTCGCCGACGCCAACGCCTATCTGGACGGCATCAACGCCTACATCGACGCCTCCGACAGAGGCCGCTACTTCCCCGGCGAATACGTCCTGACCGGCCACAAGGACTCCGTCACCAACGCCGGCAAGATCGAGCACTTCAAGCAGACCGACCTGGTCGCGCTGGGCTCCGTGATCGGCGCGCTGTTCGGCTCCGGGGGCGGCGGCGAGGTCGGCAACGCGATCTCGCTGCTGGCCGCGCAGGAGAAGTTCGGGGTGGCCGAGGGCACGAAGCTCTGGGAGTCGTTCCGTGAACGCAACGACCCCGAGGCCGTCGTCACCGTCCACGACAAGAGCTTCCCGTACGCGACCAAGCCCGCCGACCCGCAGGGCGAGGCCCTCCCCGACGCCGGCTCGGTCACCGAGGAACAGCTCGTGCACGACCGTACGGGCAGCGCCGCCGGCTCCGCCGCGAGCGGCGCCTCGGCCACGGCCGCCGCGACCGCCATGACCTCGGCCAAGCGGGGCATGTCCAACGCCCTGGTGGTGAGCGGCGAGCACACCGCGAGCGGCCACCCGGTCGCCGTCTTCGGGCCGCAGACCGGCTACTTCGCCCCCCAGCTGCTCCTGCTCCAGGAGATCCAGGGTCCCGGCATCAGCGCCCGCGGCGCCTCCTTCGCCGGTCTGAGCATGTACGTCGAGCTCGGCCGCGGCCAGGACTACGCGTGGAGCGCCACCACCTCAGGCCAGGACATCATCGACACCTACGCCGTCGAGCTGTGCCAGGACGACCAGCACTACCTCTACCGCGGCACCTGCACCGCGATGGAGAAGATCGAGCAGAAGAACGCCTGGAAGCCCACGACCGCCGACGGCACGCCCGCCGGTTCGTACACGATGCGGGTCTGGCGCACGAAGTACGGTCCCGTCACCCATCGCGCGACCGTCGGCGGCAAGAAGGTCGCCTACACCACCCTGCGCTCGTCCTACCTGCACGAGGCCGACTCGATCATCGGCTTCCAGATGCTGAACGACCCGGACTTCGTCAAGGGCCCCGAGGACTTCCAGAAGGCGGTGCAGCACATCAACTACACCTTCAACTGGTTCTACGCCGACTCCGAGCACACCGCCTACTACAACAGCGGCGACAACCCGGTCCGGGCGGCCGGCGTCGACGCGGAGTTCCCGGTGTGGGCGCAGCAGGCGTACGAGTGGCGGGGCTGGGACCCGGCGACGAACACCGCGCAGTACACCCCGCCGTCCGAGCACCCCAACTCCATCGACCAGGACTACTACATCTCCTGGAACAACAAGCAGGCCAAGGACTACACGACCGCGCCCTGGGGTGACGGCTCGGTCCACCGCGGCAACCTGCTGGAGAACCGGGTGCGGAAGCTGGTGGCGGCGGGTGGTGTGACCCGGGCCGCGCTGGTGAAGGCGATGGCCGAGGCGGGCCTCGCCGATCTGCGGGCCGAGGACGTGCTGCCCGACCTGCTGAAGGTCGTCAACAGCTCGGCCGTGACCGACCCCACGGCAGCGGCGGCCGTGACCAGGCTTCAGACGTGGCTGACGGCGGGCGGCAAGCGCACCGAGACATCGGCCGGTTCGAAGACGTACGCGAACGCCGACGCGATCCGCGTCCTGGACGCGTGGTGGCCGCTGCTGGTGAAGGCCGCGTTCGAGCCGGGGCTCGGCAGCGAGCTGTACGGCGCGATGACCGCCAACCTGCCCATCGACGAGTCCCCGTCGGCCGCGCACGGGCCGACCGGCGCGCACGCCGGAAGCTCCTTCCAGTACGGCTGGTGGAGCTATGTGGACAAGGACATCCGGGCCGTGCTCGGTGAGTCCGTGCAGGGCCCGCTCGACCGGAAGTACTGCGGCGGCGGCAGCCTGAGCGCCTGCCGGGACCTCCTGATCGGCACCCTGAAGGAGGCCGCGGGCAAGACGGCCGCCCAGGTCTACCCCGGCGACGACCAGTGCGCGGCGGGCGACCAGTGGTGCGCCGACTCGATCGTCCAGCGCACCCTCGGCGGCATCAAGCACGGCAGGATCAGCTGGCAGAACCGTCCGACCTATCAGCAGGTCGTGGAGTTCACCTCACACAGGTGACGGTGAGCGGCCGGCGGCGGGTCAGCGGATCCGGCCCGCCGCCAGCACCACCTGCGCCAGCTCCCGGTGCAGGATGTCGCTGTGCGCCCCCGCGGGCGGCCCGCCCCGGCTGACCACGGCCGCCGCGTCGACGTTCACGCACCCCGACTCCGGCAGTTTCGCCTTCAGCGCGTCGGCCAGCTTCAGCGACTTCGTCCCCGGCACCGCCCGCACCCCGCCGTGCCCCATCGCCCCCCACTTGTCACCCAGCATCCGCCCGACGTCCGGCGCCGTGATCCCCCGCGCGTCCCCCGCCATCCGGGAGGCCAGCGGGTACATCGTCGACAGCGCCGAGTCGTGCCGCGAGTAGCAGCACACCAGCGGTCCGTCGATCCGGTTGTGCTGGCCCTCCAGCACCCCGCCCGCACGGGCGTCGTGCGGGAGCCGGGACGCGAACGCGTAGTGCGAGAAGGCGCCTTGCAGCAGCGTCACGGACTTCACGGTCCGCACGCCCTCCGGCAGCCCGCGCAACGCGAACGACACCAGCCGGGCACCGAAGCTGTGCCCGACGAGATGCACCCGCACCTCGGGCTCCCGTGCGGCCAGCTGTCCGACGACCCGGCCGAGCCCGCGCTCGCCGACCGTCCCGGCGCGCCGCTTCATCGCGTAGTACGTCGCCTGCCGCAGCAACTCGTGCGCGCCCTCCCACGGATTGGGCAACGAGAAGGAGGCCGCGCCGGCGTCCGGCGCCCCGTCGGGGGCTTCCAGACCGGTCAGCGTCCGCGCGAACTCCTCGCACAGGGCCGCGGTGGAATCCGAGAACAGTTCCGGTGAGTCCTGCGGCACCCCCTCGCACAGCGTGTCCGCGGCGAACAGCGCCTGCGGCCCCGGCGGCACGACGTCCACCAGCATCCGCACCAGCCGCCCGAACTCCTCCAACTCGGCCTCCTCGCGCGGCTGCTGGTCCAGCAGCCGGGCGAGCTGGTCGATCACGGTCGCCCGCCCCGGGAAGGTCTCCAGCAGCGCGTGCCGCGTGTCCTTGTCGAGCACCGGCCGGCGCGGCAGCTCGGCCGCCACCGCCCGCGGGAAGTCCGGGATCGGCTCGTCCGAGAACCGCATCGACGGCCAGACCACGCCCACGTACCCGATCCTCGCCTTCGGCGCCAGCTTCGGGATCGGCGTGAAGAAGCCGTCGTAGAGCCGGGTCGCGCCCGAGCGGTCGTTGTTCCAGCCGTGCGCGAAGACGATCAGATCACGGACGCCGTACCGCGCCACGCCGGCCAGCAGCCGGTCCCGCCTGCCGGCGTCCGGATCTCCGTCCGCGTCGAAGGTCAGCTCCCAATAGGGAGTCACGCTCACTGCCGGCTCCGCCATGACAGGCCCCCTCGGCCCCCGAAGTGGTGCGATACGGGCGCATCGTCCTGCTACCGGGCGGGAATGGCCATACGTCGTCACCCATCCGTGGGCCGCTCATCTGTACAGCAGGTACTCCTCCCGGACCCGCCGGAACGCCGCCAGCTCCCGTCGCCAGCCCGCCACCACCTCGTCGGTGCTGGCACCGGCGTCGATCATCGTGCGGACCTGGGTGGAGCCGGTCAGCTTGTCGATCCAGTTGTCCGAGCGCCAAGTGAAGCCGCTCCAGGCCTTCTTGGCGGTCACCAGCAGCGCGACTCCGGTGCGGACGGGGTCGTACGCGGCCCGGTCGTGCACATGGACCTGCACCCCGCCGATGGTCTTCCCCTGGAACTTGGAGAACGTGGGCGCGAAGTACGCCTCCCTGAAGTGCACCCCGGGAAGGCCGAGTTCGTTGGCCGCCACGGCCCAGCGGCCGTCGATGCCCTCCGCGCCGAGCAGTTCGAAGGGGCGGGTGGTGCCGCGGCCCTCCGAGAGGTTGGTGCCCTCGAAGAGGCAGGTGCCCGAGTAGACCAGGGCGGTGTCCGGCGTCGGCATGTTCGGGCTCGGCGGCACCCAGGGCAGGCCCCAGGCGTCGTAGAACTCCGACCGCCGCCAGCCCGTCATCCGTACGGTCTCCAGGGGCACCGGGGCGGTGAGGAACTCCCCGTTGAACAGCCGCGCCAGCTCGGCGACCGTCATGCCGTGCGCCTGGGAGATCGGCTGCCGGCCGACGAAGGTGGCGAACTCCCGGTGCAGGACCGGGCCTTGGGCCGCCCGTCCGGTCACCGGGTTCGGCCGGTCCAGTACGACGAAGCGCTTGCCGGCTAGCTGGGCGGCCTCCATGCAGTCGTACAGGGTCCAGATGTACGTGTAGAAGCGGGCGCCCACGTCCTGGATGTCGAAGACGACCGTGTCGACGCCGGAGGCGGTGAAGATGTCGGCGAGGGGCCGGCCGCTCTTGAGGTACGTGTCGTAGACGGGGAGGCCGGTCGCCGGGTCGTCGTAGCGGCCCTCGGAGCCGCCTGCCTGGGCGGTGCCGCGGAAGCCGTGCTCGGGCCCGAAGACGGCCCGCAGGTCCACCTTCTCGTCGGCGTGCATCACATCCACGATGTGGCGGACGTCCCTGGTGACGCCGGTGGGATTGGTGACGATGCCGACCTTCTGGCCGTCGAGGACCGCGTAACCGTCGGCGGCCAGGCGCTCGAAGCCGGTGCGCAGGCGCCCGTGGCGCTCGGACGCCGCCGCGGCCGATGGTAGGGATGCTGCTGCCGTTGTCGCTGCGAGGAGAGCTCGTCTGGAGAGGCGCATGGGGGGCACGGTATTGCTCCCTCAGAGTGTGGGGAAGGTGGTGGTGGTTCGTGGCTTGTCGCGCCCACGCGGCGGAGCCGCACATCGACACAGCCCCGCGCCCCTGAGCGGCGCGGCAGTGGCCCTTCCCTGGCACATACCGACCGGTTAGTCTGGCCGTTGCAGCAGAGCCGCAGTCGAAGGAGACCGATGGTGGAAGCCGTTCAGGGTGCCGGAGTGGTCGTTACCGGGGCTGGGGGAGGCATCGGGGCCGCGCTTGCCCGGCGCTTCGCCGCCGAAGGGGCGCGGGTCGTCGTCAATGACCTGGATGGTGTGAAGGCCGCCGCCGTCGCCGAGGAGGTAGGCGGCATCGCGGTCCCCGGCGACGCCTCCGCCATCGTCGCCGACGCCCGGGACGCGCTCGGCGGTGCCGTCGACGTCTACTGCGCCAACGCCGGTGTCGCCTTCGGCGGGCCCGACCTCGACGACCTCGGTGACGAGAAGTCCTGGTCGCTGTCCTGGGACGTGAACGTCATGGCCCACGTGCGGGCCGCCCACGCGCTGCTCCCCGACTGGCTGGAGCGCGGCAGCGGACGGTTCGTCTCCACGGTCTCCGCCGCCGGGCTGCTCACGATGATCGGTGCCGCGCCGTACGCCGTCACCAAGCACGGGGCGTACGCCTTCGCCGAGTACCTGTCGCTGACGTACCGCCACCGCGGCGTCAAGGTGCACGCCATCTGCCCGCAGGGCGTCCGCACCGACATGCTCGCCGCCACCGGCAGCGCGGGCGACCTCGTGCTCAAGCCCACCGCCATCGCGCCCGAGGACGTGGCGGACGCGCTGTTCAAGGGGATGGAGGAGGACCGCTTCCTGATCCTGCCGCACCCCGAGGTCGCCGCGTTCTACGAGGCGCGGGCGGGAGAGCCCGACCGCTGGCTGGCCGGCATGAACCACCTCCAGCAGAAGTGGGAGGAGGCCCGGTGACCGACTCCCGGTACGCAGCCAAGCCCTGGCTGAACCTGCTGAACGACGCCCAACGCGCCCCGATAACCCCCGCCGACTCCCTGGTGCACGCCCTGCGCCGGGCCGCCGCCGGGACCCCGGAGCGCGACTTCCTCGCCTACTTCGACGGCCGTCTGACCTACCGCGAGGTCGACGAACTCAGCGACTCCGTCGCCGGGCACCTCACCGCGCGCGGCCTGGAGCGCGGCGAGCGCGTCGCGGTCCTGCTCCAGAACTCCCCGCACTTCGTGCTCGCCGTGCTCGGCGCCTGGAAGGCGGGGGCGGTCGTCGTGCCCGTCAACCCGATGTACAAGTCGGGGGAGGTCACCCACGTCCTGCGGGACGGCGACGTGGCCGCGCTGATCTGCTCGGACCGTGCCTGGGAGTCGTACCTGCGCGAGACGGCCGCCGACTCGCCGGTGCGGATCGTGCTCACCGGATGCGAGCGGGACTTCCAGACGCGCGACGACGCGCGCGTGCTGGGCTTCGAGCGGCTCCCGCAGGCCGACGACACCGACGACCTGGCCGCCGTCGCCCGCGCCGGGCACAAGGCGCCCGACGGCCGCGACCCCGGCCCGTCCGACATCGCGCTGATCAGCTACACCTCGGGTACCAGCGGCACCCCCAAGGGCGCCACCAACACCCACGGCAACATCATGTACAACGCCGAGCGGCAGCGGACGGGACTCGGTCTGCCCGAGGCGCCCGTCTACTTCGCGATGGCGCCGCTGTTCCACATCACCGGGATGGTCGCCCAGTTCGGGGCGTGCCTGAACAGCGCGGGCACCCTCGTGCTGGCGTACCGCTTCGAGGCGGGTGTCGTGCTGGAGGCGTTCGCCGAGCACGGGCCGCACTACACGGTCGGCCCGTCGACCGCCTTCATGGCGCTGGCCGCCCACCCCGACGTCAGCCGGGAGCACTTCGCGTCCTTCGTCAACATCTCGTCCGGCGGCGCCCCGCTGCCGCCCGCGCTGGTGGAGAAGTTCCGGGCCGGCTTCGGGCCGTACATCCGCAACGGCTACGGACTGACCGAGTGCACGGCCCCCTGCGCCGCCGTCCCGCCGGACCGGGAGGCCCCTGTCGACCCGGTCTCCGGCACGCTCGCCGTCGGTGTTCCGGGGCCCGAGACCGTCGTACGGATCGTCGACGACCTGGGCCAGGAGGTGCCGTTCGGCGAACAGGGCGAGATCGTCGTACGGGGCCCCCAAGTCGTCCCCGGCTACTGGCAGCGGCCCGACGCCACCGCCGAGACCTTCCCCGACGGGGAACTGCGCACCGGCGACATCGGCTTCATGGACGCCGAGGGCTGGCTGTACGTCGTCGACCGCAAGAAGGACATGATCAACGCGTCCGGCTTCAAGGTGTGGCCGCGCGAGGTCGAGGACGTGCTCTACACCCACCCGGCGGTGCGCGAGGCGGCCGTCGTCGGGGTGCCGGACGGGTACCGCGGGGAGACCGTGAAGGCGTACATCAGCCTCCGTCCGGGTGCCGAGGCGGACCCCGACGCACTCGCCGCGTACTGCCGGGAGAGACTGGCCGCTTACAAATATCCGCGGCAGGTGGAGGTCCTGCCCGACTTGCCCAAGACGGCCAGTGGGAAGATCCTCCGTCGGGAACTGCGTTCCCGCGCGAACGACGGCTAGACAGCAGACGGCAAGACGGTAAGCGGAACATCTCGGAAGGGCAGGTGGCGGCACAGTGGCCAGGACGACGGACGGTGACGGTACGCCCGTCCCGCAGCGGTTGCTCGCCGCCGCCACCCGGCTCTTCGCGGAGCAGGGCTACGACCGCACCTCGGTGCAGGAGATCGTGGAGGCGGCAGGCGTCACCAAGGGGGCGCTGTATCACTACTTCGGTTCCAAGGACGACCTCCTGCACGAGGTGTACGCGCGCGTGCTGCGCGTTCAGCAGGAGCGGCTCGACTCGTTCGCGGACGCCGACGAGCCCATCGAGAAGCGGCTGCGGGGGGCCGCGGCGGACGTCGTGGTGACGACCATCGAGAACCTCGACGACGCGATGATCTTCTTCCGCTCGATGCACCATCTGAGCCCGGAGAAGAACAAGCAGGTGCGCGCCGAGCGGCGGCGCTACCACGAGCGCTTCCGTGCGCTGGTCGAGGAGGGGCAGGCGGCGGGGGTCTTCTCCACGGCGACCCCGGCGGACCTGGTGGTGGACTACCACTTCGGCTCCGTCCACCACCTGTCGACGTGGTACCGCCCCGACGGCCCGATGAGCCCCCAGGAGGTCGCGGACCACCTGGCGGACTTGCTGCTGAGGGCACTGCGGCCTTGAGGCCGGGGGCTCTGCCCCCTGGACCCCCGCTCCTCAAACGCCGGAGGGGCTGGTTTTTCAGCCCGTCCGGCGTTTGAGGACGAGGCCCCTTCAGGGCCGACAGCGGGGGCCTGGGGGCGGCAGCCCGCCGAGCTACAGGTACTTCTTCAACTCCCGCCGAGCCAGCGACCGCTGGTGCACCTCGTCCGGCCCGTCCGCGATCATCAGCGTCCGCGCCCCGGCGTACAGCTCCGCCAGCGGGAAGTCCTGGCTCACACCCCCCGCACCGTGCAACTGGATCGCCCGGTCGATGATGTCGACCACCGCCCGCGGCGTCGCGATCTTGATGGCCTGGATCTCGGTGTGGGCACCCCGGTTCCCGACGGTGTCCATCAGCCACGCGGTCTTGAGCACCAGCAGCCGCAACTGCTCGACCGTCACACGCGCGTCCGCGATCCAGTTGTGCACCACACCCTGCTGGGCCAGCGCCTTGCCGAAGGCATTACGGGACACGGCCCGCCGGCACATCAGCTCGATCGCCCGCTCGGCCATGCCGATCAGCCGCATGCAGTGGTGGATCCGGCCGGGACCGAGCCGCGCCTGGGCGATGGCGAACCCGCCGCCCTCCTCGCCGATGAGGTTGGCCACCGGCACGCGCGCGTGGTCGAAGACCACCTCGGCGTGGCCGCCGTGCGAGTGGTCCTCGTAACCGAAGACCTGCATGGCACGCTTCACCGTGACGCCCGGGGTGTCGCGGGGCACCAGGATCATGGACTGCTGACGGCGGATGTCCTCACCGTCCGGGTCCGTCTTGCCCATCACGATGAAGATCTTGCAGTCCGGGTTCATCGCCCCGGAGATGTACCACTTGCGGCCGGTGATGACGTACTCGTCGCCGTCCCGCTCCATGTACGTGGTGATGTTGGTGGCGTCCGAGGAGGCCACCTCCGGCTCGGTCATCGCGAACGCCGAGCGGATCTCACCGGCCAGCAGCGGCTCCAGCCACTGCTTCTTCTGCTGCTCGTCGGCGAACTGCGCCAGCACCTCCATGTTCCCGGTGTCCGGCGCCGCACAGTTCAGCGCGGTCGGTGCCAGATGCGGGGAACGGCCGGTGATCTCGGCGAGCGGGGCGTACTGGAGGTTGGTGAGCCCCGCGCCGTACTCGGCGTCGGGCAGGAAGAGGTTCCACAGGCCCTGCCTGCGCGCCTCGGCCTTGAGCTCCTCGACCACGGCCGGGGTGTCCCAGGGGGACGCCAGCGCGGCCCGCTGCTCCTCCGCCACCGCCTCGGCCGGATAGACGTACTCGTCCATGAAGGCGAGCAGCTTGGCGCGCAGTTCCTCGGTGCGTGCGTCGAAAGCGAAGTCCATGTCCCGTCAGCCTTCCTGGATGCCGTCTTGAAGAGTCGTCAGGCCGTGCTCGATGAAGACCGGGACGAGGTCGCCGATGCGGTCGAAGCCGCGGCCGACCGTCTGGCCCAGCGTGTAGCGGTAGTGGATGCCCTCCAGGATCACGGCGAGCTTGAACCAGGCGAACGCCGTGTACCAGGAGACCGCGGAGACGTCGCGCCCCGAGCGCGCGGCGTACCGCTCGATCAGCTCGGCCGGATCCGGATGCCCGGCGGCCTCGGCGGTCGTGGAGACCGGGGAGTCGGGTGTGCCCAGCGGCATGCTGTACATGACCAGCAGGCCCAGGTCGGTCAGCGGGTCGCCGAGCGTCGACATCTCCCAGTCGAGGATCGCGTTGATCCGGTCGTCCTCGCCGATGAGCACGTTGTCCAGCCGGTAGTCGCCGTGGATCACCGTCGGCGCGGGAGAGGCCGGCAGCCGTCGTCCGAGCGTCGCGTGCAACTCGTCGATGCCGGCCAGCTCGCGGTTGCGGGAGCCGTCCAACTGCTTGCCCCAGCGGCGCAGTTGCCGGTCCAGGAAGCCCTCGGGGCGGCCGAAGTCCTCCAGGCCCACCGACGCCGGCCGCACGGCGTGCAGCTCGACCAGCGTGTCCACCAGCGACAGCACCGCGCCCCGGGTGCGCTCCGGGCCGAGCGGGGCCAGCTGATCGGCGGTGCGGTACGGGGTGCCCTCGACGAACTCCATGACGTAGAACGGCGCCCCGAGCACCTCCTCGTCCTCGCACAGCAGGACCGGCCGCGGCACCGGCACGTCCGTCGGGTGCAGCGCGCTGATGACCCGGTGCTCGCGCTTCATGTCGTGCGCGGTGGCGAGGACGTGGCCGAGCGGAGGCCGCCGTACAACCCACTTCGAGGTGCCGTCGGAGACCGCGTACGTCAGGTTCGACCGTCCGCCCTCGATCAGCCGGCCGGTCAGCGGACCGTGCGCCAGACCGGGCCGCTCCCGCTCGAGCAGGCCGTGCAGCCGTTCGAGATCGAGTCCGGGCGGATGGTCGGGGCTCATACAGCGCTCCTAAGGCAGGTGAAGTGACCTGACTCATGATGCCGACCAGTCGGTATGTAGTCCAGTGGGGGAGCCGAACGTGATCGGGCCCACCATAGGCCGACAGCTCCCCGCGCGGAGCGCCGGGGAGCTGTCGGTGGGTGTTTCGGTGGGCGTTCGGTGGTGCCTGGGTCCGGCCTCAGTGGTCGTCCCAGTGGCCCTCGTGCGAGGCGTGCCGGTGGCCGTCGTGGAGGTAGTCGACGTGGTCGCCGTGCTGGACGCTCTCGTGCCCGCAGCCGGCGCCGTGCTCGTGGGTGTGACCCTGGTGGGCGACGTGCGCGTTCGTCTCGCACTCGTCCCAGTGGCCGCCGTGCTTGCGGTGCAGGTGGCCGTCGTGCGCGTAGTCGGTGTGGTCGCCGTGCCGCACCGCGGTGTGCCCGCAGTCCGGGCCGTGGGTGTGGGCGTGGGCGGGGTGTTCCGTGTGAAGGGTGGTCATGCTGCTCACCTTCGGAGGAGCGGGGGTCTGACGTCGGACAGGCTGCCACGCGAACGCCGCATATCAGGTCATTCGGCTTGCGTGGCGCTCTGCCACCCCGGAGGGTCGGAGCCATGAAGGGGATCAGCTACTCACGCTACGGCGGGCCCGACGTGCTCGCATACGGAGATGTGCGCGACCCGCGGGTCGGCCCCGACTCCGTGCTGGTCAAGGTGCGGGCGGCGGCGGTCAACCCGGTCGACTGGAAGTGCCGCGAGGGCTACATGGACCGGTTGCTGGAGCCGGTCTTCCCGGTGGTCCCGGGCTGGGACGTCTCCGGTGTCGTCGTCCAACCGGGTGCGTCGGTGACGGAGTTCGCCGTCGGCGACGAGGTCATCGGCTGTGTGCGCGAGGACGTCCTGTCGCGCGGCACCTTCGCCGAGTACGTCGCCGCTCCCGTGCGCACCCTGGCGCGCAAGCCGCGCAATCTCACCTGGGAGGCGGCGGCCGGACTGCCGCTCGTGGGGCTGACGGCGTATCAGGTGCTGACCAAGGTGCTCCAGGTCAAGCGCGGGGAGACGATCCTCGTGCACGCCGCCGCGGGCGGGGTGGGCTCGATCGCCGTCCAGCTGGCCCGCCACCTGGGCGCCCGGGTGATCGGTACGGCGAGCGCGCACAACCACGACTTCGTGCGGGACCTGGGCGGCGAGCCGGTGGAGTACGGCGAGGGGCTGACGGAACGGGTGCGCGGACTGGCGCCCGAGGGCGTGGACGCGGCCTTCGACACGGTCGGCGGCGACGCGCTGAAGGCCTCGGCCAACCTGCTGGCCCCCGAGGGACGGCTGGTGTCGATCGCCGACCCGGACGTCCTGGACTTCGGCGGCCGCTACTACTTCGTCCGGCCCGACTCCGACGACCTGCTGCGGCTGTCCGAGCTGGCGGAGCAGGGGGTGGTCACGGTGCATGTCTCGCAGACGCTCCCACTGGAGCGCGCGGCGGACGCGCAGAGCCTGAACCAGGAGGGCCGCACCAGGGGCAAGATCGTGGTGACCGTGGACTGGGACACGGAGGAGGCGGCGGCGCCGGAGGGGTTGTGGCAGGGCGCGGAGTAGGGGAGTAGTGCCGGGCAGGTACCGGGGGTGCGGACCGGCGCCGGGTGAGGTCGAGCGGCGGGCAGGCGGCGTCAGAAGAGCAGTGCGGCCGCGCACGCGGCCAGGGCCACCGTGAGCAGGACGGTCGCCGTCGCGTAACGGGCCGTGAGCGCCTCGGGTTCGGCGGAGGCGGCCAGGGTGCGGATCCGGCGGTGGGCGAGGGTCAGGAAACCCAGCCACAGCGCGCAGCACAGGGCACAGACGACACTTCCGGCCACCGTGACCCCGCCGTGCAGCGCGGTCCGCACGGCGAGTACCGCGGCCACGGTGCCGGACAGTGTCGTACGACGCCATGCCAGCCGCGTCCGCTCGGGCTGCAACCCCGGATCCCGGACCGGCGTCGCGGCGGGACCGGCGCTCATCCCTCCCACCCGACGAGCACGACGACGACCATCGCCACGGCCACGACGGCGACCACCAGGCTCAGCACCGCCGGGAACCGCGACACCGGCAGGTCCTCGCCGCGGCGCATCGCCCGCTCGCACCGCACCCAGTGGTTGACCGCGCGCAGCGAACACAGCACACCGGCCGCGAGCAGCGCGAGCGCCAGTCCGACGCGCCAGCCCCAGCGCAGGTCCGGCAGGAACTGGTCGACCGCGAAACCGCCGCCGATCAGCGCGAGCGCGGTACGCAGCCAGGCCAGGAAGGTGCGCTCGTTCGCCAGCGAGAACCGGTAGTCGGGCGTGCTGCCCTCCTGCCGGATCCCCTGGGGCGCGAACCACAGCCGGACGTTCCGTACGAACTCGATCACATGCCCGACCCTATCCGGGCGCCCGTCGGCGGGCGTCGCCGGTCCCGCCGCGAGGGGCAGGGTCAGCGGGCGGCCCGGTGGGCCTTCAGGCGCTCGTACGCCGCCAGCCCGTCCGGCACCCACGACCACTGGGCGAGCCGCCGCTCCACCTCGGCGTCCGGCAGGAAGTCGTGCCAGGCGACCTCCGCCACCTGAGGGCTCACCGGCAGCTCGCAGCGCACCTCGTACACCGCCGACCACCAGGTCTGCCCGGCGCCGTCGTCGTACAGGAACTTGAACAGGTACGACGGCCGGGGCAGCCCGCTCACCCCGAGCTCCTCCTCCGCCTCGCGCAGAGCGGCGTCGTCGTAGGACTCGCCCGCGCCGACCACGCCGCCGACGAACATGTCGTACCGCGAGGGGAACACCAGCTTGGTGGGGGTGCGGCGATGCACGAAGAGCCGGCCCTCGGCGTCGCGCGCCTCGACGAAGACACAGCGGTGGCGCAGCCCCATGGCGTAGGCCTCGCCGCGCGGCGACCGCCCGATGACCCGGTCCTGTTCGTCGACGATGTCGAGGATCTCGTCAGCAGAGCTCATGGGGCCATCCAAGCAGGGCGGCCCGGGGGACGGTCAGGGCGTCTGAAGGACGGGCGTGCGCTTCGGCTGGGCCGCCCCGCACGGCATCGCCGCGTGCGTGCCGAGCAGGATGATGCCGACCACGATCCCGGCCAGGCCCGCGGCCTCCCACGCCAGCGCGCCGGCGTCGGTGCGGAGCCGGTCGCCGAGGAAGCCGACGCCGCAGAGGATGCCGGCCAGCGGCTGGGCGGCGGTCAGGGCGGGCAGGGACATGCGCAGGGAAGCCGTCTCGAAGGCGCTCTGCACCAGGATCAGCCCGGTGAGGCCGAGCGCCACGACGGCGTACGGCTGCCAGCCGGTCAGCACCTGTGCCATGCCGCCGTCGGCGAACCGTTCCCCGGTCACGCGGGTCAAGGCGTCCTGGACGCCGTAGAGCAGGCCGGCCGCGGTCGCCAGCAGGGCGGGACCCGCGCTGAGCCGGGAGCGCTTGGCGTACGTCGTGAGCACGAGGGCCACCCCGATCATCAGGCCGATGATCAGCCACTGCCGGAAGGAGTCGTCGGTGGCCGTGCCGCCCGTGGGCTGTCCGGCGACGATGAACGCCGTCACACCGCCCGCGAGCAGTGCGAGGCCGGACCAGCCCTGGCGGCCCAGGGGCTGCTTGGTCTGGCGCCGGGAGAGCATGAGCGCGAACAGCAGGTTCGTCGCCAGCAGCGGTTCCACCAGGGAGATCTCGCCCTGACCCAGCGCCATCGCGCCGAGTGCCATGCCGACCACCATCAGGCCGATGCCGCCGAGCCAGCGCGGCACCTTCATCAGGTCGAGAAGGATCCGCGGCGAGAGGAAGTCGCTCAGCGGCGCCTTCTGGGCGGCGTTCTGCTGAAGGACGAAGCCGAAGCCCAGACAGCATGCCGCGGTGACGGCGAGTATCAGAATCTGGAGCGACACGCTGCGTACCTCGAATCCTGCCGGGCGGACGGGGTGCGGTAAGGGCCGACTGTAGCGGCCCGGAGCCCGGCGTGCGCGTTCCAGCAATCCTGCGGTGCGGGTGCCCACCTCGCCATGACGTACGCCACACACTGCCAATAAATCCGACATTACGGACAGGTTGAAACTCTCAACTGGCACATCAGTAACGGGAGTTGACGCGTGTAACGCCTCGGCGGCCCTTGACGTGAACCGTTGGCTGCGGGTTTGCTGTGCGTGATCGTTTGATGACTGTCCACGTATTGCTCACAACAGGACCCGGAACGGTGTCCCCACCTCCGCCACCCCTCGGCCGCGGCCGCAAGCGCGCGGCCCACGCGTTCGACGCGGCCCTCGACGACGCCGAGCTCGCCGCGGCCCGTGCCGCACTGGCTCAGGGCAGATGGCAGACGGCCCGCTCGCTGCTCGCCCGCACCGGCGACGACTGGGACCGCCGAGGGCACCGCGTCACCGTCCTCGCCCAGGAGCCGCACAGCGCTCCCTGGACCCGCGACTGGCTGCTCGCCGAGCCGGACTCCGTGGACGCCGCCGTCCTGCTCGCCCTCGCCCAGGTCCAGCGCGCCCTGCGCGGCAAGGAGAAACCCGTGAGGGCCCGTGAGGCCTGCCACGCCGCCGCGGCGCTCGCGCCCGGTGACCCCACGCCCTGGCTGGGGCTGCTGATGCTGGAGAGCGCCGTGGGCGCCGAGGCGGAGGTGCGGCGCCTGTTCGCCGAGGTCCGCGCCCGGTACGCCGACCACCACCACGCCCATCATCTGATCGTCGCCCGGCTCGCCGAGCACCGCTCCGGCGGCGGCGTAGACCCGCTGCACGAGGTCTACGACTTCGCCATCGAGGCCGCCGACCGGGCCCCCGCCGACTCCCCGCTCGCCATCCTTCCGGTCGTCGCCCACGCCGAGCGCTACCGCGTCCTCGCCGCGGCCGGCCACGAGCCGCCGGACGCCGCGGCCTCCGGGCACTGGACCGGCCGGCGCGCCCGGCAGGTGATGCGGGCCGCCTTCGACTGGTGGCTGGAGTGGGAGCAGGAGGGCCACCCGCGCCGTCTGATCGACCTGAACTTCCTCGCCCACGCCAAGGTGTGCGAGGGCCGGGGCGCCGAGGCCGCCGCCCTGTTCCACCGCATCGGCGAACACGCCACCCCGTCGCCGTGGTCCTACCCCGACCGCGACCCGTACGCCGCCTTCCGCACCGCCCGCGCCACCGCCCTCGGCACGACGTGAGAACACCGCCCGGCCCCATGCGCCGACCCGACCGCGGCCCCGAGCCGGGCCCCGAACCGTCCGTCCGACGACCCCGGCTCCGACGCCCGCCCCGGACCCCGACCACGCGACCACCCCGGACTCGCGCGCGCCCGCACGCCACAGCCCCGCGCGCGACGCGATCGCAAGACCCCCGACCGAGACCGAGCAGCCCCACCACCCCCGGTCCGCACCCCCGCTCCGCCCGCACGGACACGCCGCGCCCCACCCGCGCAGCCGCCCACCCACGCACCCCACCCCCAGAAGGACGGATCTTTCGATGACGACGGGCAGTTCCAGTACCAGCAGAGTCGCCGACACCGCTCCAGGCGGCGGTGGCATCAGTACGTTCAAGGGCCAGGACCGAGCCCTGCGCGCCGACCGGCTGGGGACCACGGGGCTGCTGCTCTCCGTGCTCGCCGCCACCGCGCCCCTGATGGTCGTCGCCGGTGTCATGCCCACGACCTTCGGGGTGATGGGCATCCTCGGACAGCCGCTGCTCTTCGTGATCCTCGGCGTCGTCCTCGCGCTGTTCAGCGTGGGGTACGCCGAGATGAGCCGGCACGTCCACAACGCCGGCGCCTTCTACGCCTACATCTCCCGCGGCCTCGGCGGCACGGCCGGCGCCGGCGCCGCGATGGTCGCGCTCGTCGCCTACAACGCGCTCCAGGTCGGCATCTACGGCATCTTCGGCTTCGAGGTCTCCGGGCTGTTCGCCACCTACCTCGACACGGAGCTCGCCTGGTGGATACCGGCGCTCCTCGCCGTCCTGGTGGTCGGCGCGCTCGGCTGGCTGAAGATCGACCTCAACGCCCGGGTGCTCGGCGTCCTGCTGATCATCGAGGTCCTCCTCGTGGTCGTCTTCGACGTCGCCGCCATCGCCGACCCGGGCAAGGAGGGGCTGTCGCTGCACGCCTTCAACCCGGACACCCTCAGCGGCGCGGGCATCGGCACCGCCCTGTGCTTCTGCGTCGCCGCGTTCCTCGGCTTCGAGCAGGCCCCCGTCTACGCCGAGGAGACCAGCCGCCCGCACGTCCTCGTCCCCCGCGTGATGTTCCTCGCCATCGGCGGCATCGCGGTGTTCTACACGATCAGCTGCTGGGCCTACACCGTCGCCGCCGGACCCTCCGCGATCGTCGGCACCGCGCAGGAGCAGAGCGCCGGGCTGCTGTTCTTCTTCACCGAGGACCTGCTCGGCGAGACGTTCACCGACGTCCTGCACGTGCTGTTCGTGACCGGCATGTTCGCCGCCATGCTCAGCTTCCACAACGTCGTCGCCCGCTACGCCTTCGCGATGGGCCGCGAGGGCCTGCTGCCGTCCGCCTTCGGCCGCACCAGCGGCGCGAGCGGCGCCCCCGGCACCGGCTCGCTGCTCCAGACCGTGATCTCGCTCGTGGTCGTCGCCGCCTTCGCGTTCGCCGACGACAAGCCGACCGGCGACCCGACCGCACCGGTGCTGCACCTGTTCACCTGGATGGGCAACCTCGGCGCGCTGGGCGTCGCCGCGCTGATGGCCGCCGCGTCGGTCTCCGTGATCGTCTTCTTCGTCCGCCGCGGTGCCGTCGCCGCCCAGTTCTGGCGGCTGGCCGCCTCCGGGCTCGCGGTCGTCGGGCTGCTCTTCATCGTCGTCTACACCGTCAAGGACTTCGACGTCCTGATCGGCGCCGGCCCCGACTCGACCCTGAGCTGGGCGCTGCCCGCCGTGATCGCCCTCGCGCTGGTCGTCGGCGTGGCCCAGGGCCTGCTCCTGCGCTCCCGCGCCCCCGAGCGGCACGCCCGGATCGGGCTCGGCAACGAGGCGTTCCAACTGGAGAAGGCGGCGACGGAGGAGTCGTAGCGGCAGGCCACCACCACGAGTCCTGCGAGAAGTGGTTACGGAACTCTGACGAGCACCCGCGATCCCTGGTCCCGCCGGGGTCGCGGGTGTTCGAATGAGTGGGTGAACCGCGAACAGCCCGAGAACGAGGGCGAGGCCCTGGGCGACGAACCGGGCGAGGAGAAGGGCAAGCCGATCGGCCGCCGTGTCCTGCTCGGCACCCTCGGCCTGGGTGCCCTGGGCGTGATCACCGCGCCCACCCTCCAGCGCGGCCTGGAGTCCTTCCTCGCGAGCGCGTCCGACAAGGACCCCACCGGCCTGACGAACCTGCTGCCCAACGGCGGCGGCTTCCGCTACTACTCGGTGACCTCCTCCGTACCCCGCAAGAGCGCCACGACCTACCGCCTCAAGATCGACGGCCTGGTCGACCGCCCCCGGACCTACACACTGGCCGACCTGCGCGCCCTGCCGCAGACCCGGATGGTGCGCGACGTCCAGTGCGTCACCGGCTGGCGGGTCCCCGACACACCCTTCGAAGGCGTGCGCCTGTCCCAGCTGCTCGACGCCGCCGGGGTGCGCGAGGGCGCCGGGGCGGTGCGGTTCACCTGCTTCGACGGCGCGTACAGCGAGAGCCTCACCCTGGACCAGGCCCGCCGCGCCGACGTCCTGGTCGCACTGCGCATGCAGGACAAGGACCTGAGCCACGCCCACGGAGGCCCGGTGCGCCTCTATGTGGCCCCCATGTACTTCTACAAGTCCGCCAAGTGGCTCTCCGGGATCACCGTCACCGAGGACGTGCGGCCGGGCTACTGGGAGGAACGGGGCTACGACGTCGACGCCTGGGTCGGCCGCTCGAACGGACGCGACGATGAGCCTACGACTTGACGCCCCCGGCAGGGCCACCGACGCCCGCCGGTTCGGCCCCACCACGCGCTGGGTGCACCGTACGACGGCCGTGCTGATGGGCGTGTGCGTGGTGACGGCGGCCTGTCTGTACATCCCGCAGTTCGCCGAACTCGTCGGCCGCCGCGAGCTGGTGGTCCGCGTCCACGAGTGGGCCGGACTGGCGCTGCCCGTCCCCGTCCTGGCCGGCCTCGCCTCCCGCCTCTTCCGGGCCGATCTCCGCTTCCTCAACCGCTTCGGCCCGCACGACCGCGTCTGGCTGCGCGCCGCGCTGCGCCGCGACAAACGGCGCTCGTCGCGTCCGGCGGGCAAGTTCAACGCCGGGCAGAAGATCTACGCGGCCTGGATCGCCGGGGCGACGCTCGTGATGCTCGGCACGGGGCTCATCATGTGGTTCACCCACCTCACCCCGATCGAGTGGCGCACCAGCGCGACCTTCGTGCACGACTGGCTCGCCCTCACCATCGGCATCGTCCTCGCGGGACACATCGGGATGGCGTTGGGGGACCCGGAGGCCCGGCGCGGCATGCGCACCGGCTCGGTCAGCCGGGAGTGGGCCGAGCGGGAGCACCGCCTGTGGCGGCCGTGACCGGCCCACCGCCGGGGTGCCGTGCCCCTTCGGACGCGGCCGCACCGTAGCCGGTCTCGCCGGGGCCGCTCGGCTCCAGCACCACGTCCGGCAAGCCGACCGTGAACGCGCCCGACAGCCGTACCTCCGTGCCGCCGTACCGCACCGCCACATCCACCGGGCCCGGCTCCAGCGGCGGTACGACGACGGAGAGCACGACCCTGCCGCCCGCCCCTGGCTTCAGCACGGGAACCCCGGGCACCGGCAGTGCGCCGACGCTCACGCTCCCACCCACCAGCAGCTCGGACGTGTCGAAGTACGCGCCGGCCAGCTCGATCCCGATCACCTCACCGGGCTTGGCCGTACCGTCTCCGCCCGTGTCCACCCCCGAGATCCGGTATTGGCACGCGGGGGTCTCGCTCGACGAGGGCTTCAGCCGCACGATGGCCCCCGGATGCCGTCGGTGGAAGTCGAGCAGTGCGCCCAACACGGCGTGAGCGGCGCGCCCCTTGCAGGAGCCGTCGCCGCCCGCGAGAGCGGCATGGTCCCGGACCGCCTGCTCCCACCTGCCCCCCTCGCCCTGCACTGCCAGACAGGCGGTGGCCAGACCACGTAGCAGGACCCAGTCGCCGTCGGTCGTGAGCCGGGGGATCGCACCCAGGGCGGCCCGGCACCGGGCGGGGTCGCGCAGCAGGTCGTACACACCGGCCGGATCAAGGGTGCCGTCGGCGTCGGGCGAGTCCGGGCCGGGCGGTAGCCAGTCGGGGACTGCCACGAGTTTCGGGCTCACGGTGGGGCTGGGGGAGGGCCTCGGGGGCCCGCTCGCCTTGCCGCCGACATAGGGAGAGCCGGGCGTACCCGTCACCGCGGGTGCGCCGATGTGCCCGTCGGGCCGCTGCGCCGGTGGGGCCGAGGAAATCCCGGCAGGGTCGGTCGGCAACCGCCCGGCACCATCCGTGGGCCCGGCGGTGACGATGGTGCCCCCGTCGCCCCTGCCGTCCGCCGTGCCACCCCCGTCACCGGTGAAGGCCGCGGCAGCCACCGCCACCGCCCCTACGACGAGCAGCCCCGAGATCCGCATCCCGAGGGAAACCGCCATGACGCCCCCCGAAGTCCACGCCCCCGACGGCTGCCGGAGCCGTCAGGAGTCACCTCATCATCGGGCCGAACGCCTCCCTGGGGAAGCCGCTTCAACTGATCGACGGCACGCCTCGGGCCACCGACCGCCGCGGAACCTCACCCTCCGGACCCCGGCAGCACCTCACGGGACCGCCCCGGATCGACGGCACACCTCGGGCCACCGACCGCCGCGGAACCTCACCCTCCGGACCCCGGCAGCACCTCACGGGACCGCCCCGGATCGGCGGCCGACGCGAACGCCCCCGAACCCTCAACCCCCAAAGTCCAGCAACACCTTGCACGAGCGGCCCCGATCGGCCGCCAGCGCGAACGCCTCCTCGGCCTGCGACACCGGTATCACCGCGCTGACCAGCCCGTCGAACGACGGCTCGGTGGCCAGGAGTTCCAGGGCCGGGTCGAACTCCGTGTCGAAGCGGAACGCCCCGCGCAGGTCGATCTCGCGGCTCACCACGAGGTTTCCCGCGAACGGGCTCTGTCCTGGTGGCAGCATCCCCAGCTGGACCACGACCGCGCCCCGCCGGACGAGCCGCAGGCAGGTGTCCAGGCCCGCGGCCACCCCCGACGCCTCGATCGCCACGTCCACTTCGGCGGGCCACCCGGCGTCGTCCGGATCGTCGGCCCGTACGACGGTGTCGGCGCCGGCCACACGCGCGTACTCCAGCGCTGTCGGCAGCAGGTCCGTCACCGTGACCCGTGCCGCTCCCGCCGCCTTCGCCGCCGCGACCACCAGGCACCCGATCGGCCCGGCACCGGTGACCAGAACATGCCGTCCGGCCATCTCGCCGGCCCGGCGCACCGCGTGCAGGGCGACGGACAGCGGTTCGGCGAGCGCTGCCCGCCGTAGGCCGAGGCCCGCCGGGAGCGGTCGCAACTGGGCGGCCGGGACCGCGATCCGGGCCGCGAAGCCGCCCTGCACATGCGGGAAGCGGGCCGCGCTGCCGAGGTAGCGGGTGTCACGGCAGACGTTGCGCCGCCCGTCCGCGCACTCCGGGCAGACCTCGCAGGGCGTGGCGGGGTGCACGGCGACGGCCGTACCGACACAGGGACCTGACGCGCCGTCGCCGTACCCGACGACCGTGCCGACCACCTCGTGCCCGAGCAGCATCGGCTCCCGCAGCCGGAAGTCGCCGACCCCGCCGTGCCGCCAGTAGTGCAGATCGGAGCCGCAGACACCGCCGTAGCGCACGGCCACCAGCGCCTGCCCGGGCTCCGGGACCGGCACCGGGAGTTCCTCGACCCGCAGGTCGCCCCGACCGTGGATCACACAACCGAGCATCCCCGCAGCCTCCTTCACAGCACGCTGGTCATGCCGCCGTCGACGTACAGCACCTGTCCGCCGACGAAGTCGGCGGCCGGGGAGGCGAGGAACAGCACCCCGCCCACCAGGTCCTCGGTACGGCCCCAGCGGCCGGCCGGGGTGCGGCGGCGCACCCAGGCGCTGAACTCCTCGTCCGCGACGAGGGGCGCGGTCAGCTCGGTCTCGATGTAACCGGGCCCGAGGCCGTTGACCTGGACGCCGTACGGGCCCCAGTCGGCGCACATGCCCTTGGTGAGCATCTTCAGCGCACCCTTGGTGGCCGCGTACGGCGCGATGCCGGGGCGTGCCACCTCGCTCTGGAGGGAGCAGATGTTCACGATCTTCCCGTGGCCGCGTTCCGTCATCCGGCGGGCCGCCTCACGGCCCACCAGGAACGCGCTGGTGAGGTTGGTGTCCAGGATGCGGTGCCATTCCGCGTCCGTGAACTCCAGCAGGGGTGCGCGCAGTTGCATCCCCGCGTTGTTGACCAGGATGTCCAGCGGTGCCACCCGCTCCTCGACGTCGGCGATCCCCGCGGCCACCGCCGGGCCGTCGGTCACGTCGAACACGGCCGTGTGGATCCGGTCGCCGGGCAGTTCGGCGGCGGCCTCGGCGAGGCGTTCGCCGTCGCGTCCGTTGAGGACCACCGTGCAGCCGGCCTCGGCCAGACCCCGGGCGAGCGCCAGGCCGATGCCCCGGCTGGACCCGGTGACCAGGGCCGTGCGTCCGCTGATGTCGAAGAGCGGGTGACTCATGCTCGTACCCCTAGATGATCAGTGAGAGCAGCAGGACCAGACCACCCGCGACCACCGAGATGATCGTCTCCATCACGGACCAGGTCTTCACGGTCTGGCCGACGCTCAGACCGAAGTACTCCTTCACCAGCCAGAAACCGGCGTCGTTGACATGGCTGAAGAACAGCGAGCCGGCGCCGATGGCCAGGACGAGCAGGGCCGCGTGGGTCGTCGACATGTCGGCCGCGAGCGGGGCGACCAGACCGGCCGCGGAGACCGTGGCCACCGTCGCCGAACCCGTCGCCAGCCGGATCGCCACCGCGATCAGCCAGGCCAGCAGCAGCGCCGGGATCGACCAGCTCTCGGAGATGTCCAGGACCATCTGGCCCACACCGGTGTCGATCAGCGTCTGCTTGAAGCCGCCGCCCGCGCCCACGATGAGCAGGATGCCCGCGATGGGAGCGAGGCCCTTCTCGACCAGCGGCGACAGCCGCTCCTTGCCGAACCCGGCCGGCTTGAGCAGCGTGAAGATGCCCACCAGCACAGCGGCCAGCAGTGCGATCAGCGGCGAGCCGACGACGTCGAACACGCGCTGCACGGTGTTCTCGGGGTCGTCGATCACGATGTCGACCAGCGCCTTGGAGAGCATCAGGACGACCGGCAGCAGAATGGTCGCCAGCGTGGCGCCGAAGCCGGGACGCTTCTCCAGCTCCTCCGAGGCGCGCTGCGGAATCATCCGGTCCGGGGCCGGCACATCCACCCACCGGGCGGCGTACCGGGAGAACACCGGACCGGCGATGATCACCGTGGGTATGGCGATCAGGACACCGAGCGCCAGCGTCACACCCAGGTTGGCGCCGACCGCGTCGATCGCGACCAGCGGGCCCGGGTGCGGCGGGACCAGGCCGTGCATCACGGACAGACCGGCGAGGGCGGGGATGCCGATGCGCATCAGCGAGTAGTTGCCGCGCTTGGCGACCATCAGCACGACCGGGATCAGCAGCACGACGCCGACCTCGAAGAACAGCGGCAGCCCGATCACCGAGGCGATCAGCACCATCGCCCAGGGCATCGACCGCCTGCTTGCCTTGGCGAGAATGGTGTCGACGATCTGGTCGGCGCCGCCGGAGTCGGCGAGCATCTTGCCGAGGATCGCGCCGAGGGCGATCAGTACGCCCACGCCGGCCACGGTCGTGCCGAGCCCGGTGGTGAAGCTGGCGATGACCTCGTCGAGCGGCGCCCCGGCGAACGCGCCCAGCGCCAGCGACCCGATGGTCAGCGCCAGGAACGCGTGGAGTTTGAACTTGGTGATGAGCAGGACGATGACGGCGATGCCCGCCAGGACGGCGATGCCCAGCTGAGCGTGGCCTGCCGAGGTGATGGGCTCGACGGGGTCCGCTGCCAGCATCTCGACGCTGAGTCTGGTCACGGGGGGTTTCCCTTGCAGGTACGGGGATTGGGGGAGGGGTGCTGCCGTGGGGGGTGGCGGCGGTGCGGGAGGTGCTACGCGACTGACTCGGGAAGACCGTCCAGCGCGTCGGCGGCCCGTTCGGTGATCTCCTCGGGGCTGCCGGCGACATCGACCGCCACTCCGGCCTCGTCGGCCTGGAGCGGCTGGAGCGTGGCGAACTGGGAGTCCAGCAGCGCGGTCGGCATGAAGTGCCCCTGCCGGTGCGTCATCCGGTCCTCGATGAGGGCCCGGTCACCGGTGAGATGCACGAACACGACCCCGGGCGCCTCGGCCCGCAGCCGGTCCCGGTACGACCGCTTCAGCGCCGAGCAGCTGACCACCCCGCCGAGCCCCGCCCGCTCGTGCGCCCAGGCACCGATGGCGTCGAGCCAGGGCCACCTGTCGTTGTCGTCGAGCGGGGTACCGGCCGACATCTTGGCGATGTTGGCCGACGGGTGGAAGTCGTCGCCCTCGGCGTAGGGGACGCCGAGCCGGGCCGCGAGCAGGGGACCGATGGTGGTCTTCCCGGTGCCCGCAACGCCCATGACCACGACGACATGGGGGGTACTCATCGCTGCCTCACTGTCTGCTGTTCTCCGTCGACACGTGATGTCGACGCAACTGAAGCTCATTAGGTACGACGAATTCAAGAGTCTGTGACATATAAGTCAGACTTTTAAGCTACGTGATCCACCCCGTACGCTGAGTACATGACCACTCCGGGCCGGGGTCTGCACGGCCATGTACTGGAAACCCTCGGCCCTGCGATCACCGCCGGCGAGTACCCGCCCGGCAGCGTCCTGCGCACCGACGAACTGGCGCAGCGCTTCGACGTGTCCCGCTCGGTGATGCGCGAGGCGGTCCGGGTCCTGGAGTCCATGCACCTCGTCGAGTCCCGCCGCCGGGTGGGCGTGACGGTCCTGCCCAAGGCCGAGTGGAACGTCTACGACCCCCAGGTCATCCGCTGGCGCCTGGACGGCGCGGACCGCCCGCACCAGCTGCGCTCGCTCACGGTGCTGCGCTCGGCGATCGAGCCGGTGGCCGCGGGCCTGGCGGCCAAGCACGCCACCGCCGACCAGTGCGCCGAGCTCACCGAGTGCGCCCTGGGCATGGTCGCCCACTCACGCGGCCACCAGCTGGAGGGCTATCTCGTCCACGACATCGCCTTCCACCGCGTCGTCCTCGCCGCCTCCGGCAACGAGATGTTCGCGCGGCTGGGCGACGTCGTCGCCGAGGTCCTCGCGGGCCGTACCCACCACGAGGTGATGTTCGAGGACCCCGACCCGGCCGCGGTCACCCTGCACGTCCAGGTCGCGGAGGCGGTCCGCTCGGGCGACGCCGTCCGGGCGGAACACCTCACCCGCGAGATCACGGTCGGCGCCCTTCAGGAACTGGACATCCTGGCGCCGTAGTTCCCCGCGCCCCTCAGGAACCCGGCGGAAACGCGGGCTGCTCGGGAATCCGCAGCTCCTGCTCCGGCAACGGCGGCAGCGCCCCCTGCTCCACCCACGCCCGCAGCAGATCGTCCACCGGCTCGGACGCGAACCGCCCGACGTGCGCGACGAACGCCGCCGTGGTCACCGCACTCCCACGATGCTGACCGGCCCAGCCGCGCAGCATCCGGAAGAAGGCCTCTTCCCCCAGGGCGCAGCGCACGGCGTGCACCACGAGCCCACCGCGCTGGTACAGCCGGTCGTCGAACATCGACTTGCGGCCGGGGTCGGCCAGCCTGAGGTCCTGCGCCTGCCCCGCGAGCAGCCGGTGCGCCGCCGCCGCGTGCTGCTGCGCGGTCCGCCCGCCCGACCGCTCCGACCACAGCCACTCGGCGTACTTCGCGAAGCCCTCGTTCAGCCAGATGTGCCGCCAGTCGGCGATGGACACACTGTTCCCGAACCACTGGTGCGCCAGCTCGTGCGCGACCAGCCGCTCCCAACCCCGGGCACCGTCCACATGGTTGGCGCCGAAGAGCGACAACCCCTGCGCCTCGACCGGCACATCGAGCTCTTCCTCCGTCACGACGACGGCGTACTCCTCGAACGGGTAGGGCCCGAACAGCTCCTGGAAGAGCTCCATCATCGCCGGCTGGCGCGCGAAGTCCCGCGAGAACTCCGGCAGCAGATACGCCGGGATGTGCCCGTGCTGCGGCACCCCGCCCGGCCCGGGATCGCCGAGCAGCACCGTCTGGTACTTCCCGATGGCCAGCCCGACCAGATAGCTGGACGTCGGCGCCGACTGCTCGTACACCCAGGTCGTCGTCGACGCCTTGGTCGTCCGGGTCAGCAGGCGCCCGCCCGCCACCACCGCGTACGCCGACGGCGTGGTGACCGAGATCTGGTACGACGCCTTGTCCGCGGGCCGGTCGTTGCACGGGTACCACGACGGCGCCCCGATCGGCTGGCTCGCCACCAGCGCCCCGTCCTCCAGCTCCTCCCAACCGAGCCCGCCCCAGGGGCTGTTCACCGGCTTGGGATTGCCCGACCACTGCACCTCGACCGTGAAGGCGGCCCCGGCGCGGATCGGCTTGGCGGGGCGGACCCGCAGCCGTCCGCCGCGGTGGGTGTAGTGCGGCTGGCGCCCGTCGAGCCGGACCCGGCCGATCTTGTAGTCGGCCAGGTTCAGCACGAACTCGGTGAGCGGCGAGCGCCCCGCTATGGCGTTGATCCGCGCCGTCCCCGACAGCCGGTTCGGGCCGGGGCGGTAGTCCACCACGAGCTCGTACCGGTGCACCCGGTAGCGCGGATCGCCGTGCTCCGGGAAGTACGGGTCCACGCCCGCCGCCTGCTGAACTGCCACTGCTGTCTGTGCTCCCTGCGCCGTACTGCTGCCACTGAACGCCGGCCCACCGCCTTCCGGCTCCGAGTGGGCCGTACTCAGGGACGCCATGCCTCGATCGGGTTTCCGAGCCAACGGGTGTCGTCGGGGACCGACTCCGCCGCCATCACGAGCGACGCGGGACCCAGCGTCGTACGGGCCCCGATCGCGCTGCCGGGCAGGACGATCCCGCCAGGACCCAGCGTCGCGCCCTCACGGAGGACCACAGTATCCGTCCGCAAGATCCGGTCGTGGAAGAGGTGCGTCTGGAGTACACAGCCCCGGTTCACGGTGGCCGCGTCCTCCAGGGTCACCAGATCGGTCTCCGGCAGCCAGTAGCTCTCCACCCACACACCCTTGCCGATCCGCGCGCCGAGCCCGCGCAGCCACGCGTTCAGCACCGGGGTGCCGGGCACGGAACCCGCCAGCCACGGCACCGCGAGCACCTCGACGAAGGTGTCCGCCAACTCGTTGCGCCACACGAACCCGGACCACAGCGGATGCTCACCGGTGTGATGCCGCCCCACCAGCAGCCACTTCGCCACGACCGACACCAGCCCGGCAGCGGCACCCGCGGCCAGCAGCACCAGCCCCGACAGCAGCGGCGCCCAGACCCCCAGCGCACACAGCGCCGCGATCGTCAGCACCGCGACCCCGGCCGAGCAGAACACGGGCACGATCCGGCACAGCTCCACCAGCCCACGCGCCCACAGCAGCCGGGCCGGCGGGTCGTACGTCCGGCTCTGGTCGCCGCCGGAGGCACTGCGCGGCAGCTTGACCGGGGGCAGCCCCAGATACGAGGTGCCCTTCTTCGCCTTCTTCGGCGTCGCCGACAGCACCCCGACCAGCCCGCCGTCCGGCACACTGCGGCCGGGCGCGGTCATCCCCGAGTTCCCGAGGAAGGCCCGCCGCCCGATCTCCGCGCGCCCGATCCGCATCCAGCCCCCGCCGAGCTCGTACGGCGCGGTCAGCGTGTCGTCGGCCAGGAAGGCGCCCTCGCCGACCGTCGTCAGGCTCGGCAGCGCGAGCACCGTCGAGACCTCGGCACCCCGCCCGATCCGCATCCCGAGCAGCCGCAGCCACACCGGCGTGACCAGCCCGGCGTACAGCGGGAACAGGGTGTCGCGCGAGCGGTCCATCAGCTGGGTGACGGTCCAGGCCTGCCAGCCGACCCGGCTGTGCGTGGGGTGCGTGCCCTCGCGCAGGCCGAGGCTCAGCAGTCGCACGCCGACCAGGATCAGCAGCGCGTACGCCGCCCCGAAGACGAGCGTCGCCGGCACCAGCGCCAGCGCGGCACCCGTCAGGGGCGCGTCCGGCGTGAAGAACACCCGGCCCACCAGGAACGCGGCAGCACCCGCGAGCACCGGCAGCGCGCTGAGCGCGAAGCCCGTGACGCCGTACATCACGCGCCAGTACGTCCCGCGCCGCGGCCGCTCCTTGGGCCAGTTCCGCTTGGCCTTGCCCAGCTTGACCGCGGGCGCGCCCGCCCAGCGCTGGCCGGTCGGGATCTGCCCGGTGACCGCCGAGCCGGGGGCCACCTCGGCCCGCTTGCCGACACGGGCGCCCGGGAAGAGCATGCTGCGCGTGCCGACGACGGCGTGCGCGCCCACCTTGACCGCGCCGATCTCCAGCCGGTCGCCGTCCAGCCAGTACCCGGACAGATCCACCTCGGACTCGACCGCAGCGCCCCGGCCCAGCTTGAGCAGGCCGGTGACCGGCGGCAGCGAGTGCAGATCGACCTCGGGCCCCACCTTGGCGCCCAGCGCCCGCGCGTACCGCTCCAGCCACGCCCCGGTCAGCGAGGCCGCCCCGGTGAACTCCGCCAGCCGCTCGGCCGTCCACAGCCGCAGATGCACACTGCCACCGCGCGGATACCGGCCGGGCTTGACGCCCCTGAGCAGCAGCCGCGCCCCGCCGGCGGCCAGCGCCAGCCGTCCGGGCGGGCTGAACAGCGCCAGGGCCCCGGCCGCGAGCAGCCACCAGGGCGCCGTCGGCAGCCACCCGTAGGCGGGCAGCAGGTTGCCGAGGGCGGCCAGCACGACCGTCCAGCGCAGGCCTAGCAGCGTGAACAGCGGAACGAGCAGCAGGAGCTGGATCAGCTGGGCGCGCCGCGGCACCGGAGCGATGATCCGCTCCGCGCCGTCGTCGTGCACCGACTCCTCCAGGTGCCGGGCCAGCTTGCGCAGCACCGGCTGCTGGTAGATGTCGAGGACGGCGGCGCTCGGATAGCGGGTACGCAGCCGTGTCGTCAGCTGCGCCGCGGCCAGACTGCCACCGCCGATCGCGAAGAAGTCGTCGGCGGCACCGGTGACCGGGATGCCGAGCACCTCGGTCCACTGCTCGGCCAGCCACGCCTCGGTGCCGTAGAGCTGTTCCGCCGGTCCGCCGCTCTCCAGGCCCTCCAGCGGCCAGGGCAGCGCGTTGCGGTCCACCTTGCCCGACGTCCGGGTCGGCAGATCGTCGACCGGCGCGAGCAGCGGCACGAGCGCGGCGGGCAGCTCCGCCCGCAGCTTCTCCACGGCCACCGCCTGATCCCAGCCGTCCTGGGTGACGACGTACCCGACGAGCAGCTGGTTGCCGCTGCGAGCGGTCCGCACGGCGGCGGCCGCACCGGCCACCCCGGGCAGCGCCTGCAACGCGGCATCCACCTCGCCGAGCTCGATCCGCCGTCCGCCGAGCTTGATCTGCTCGTCGGCCCGCCCCAGGAAGACAAGACCCTCGGGCTCGGCCTTGACGAGGTCACCACTGCGGTACGCCCGCTCCCAGCCCAGGGACTCCAGCGGCGCGTACTTCTCCGCGTCCTTCTCGGCGTCGAGATACCGGGCCAGACCGACCCCGCCGATCACCAGCTGCCCGCTGGCGCCCATCGGCACCGGCTCACCGGCCTCGTCGACGACGGCCAGCTCCCAGCCGTCCAGGGGCAGCCCGATCCGGATCGGTTCCCCGCCGCTCATCAGCGAGGCGCAGGCGACGACGGTGGCCTCGGTGGGCCCGTACGTGTTCCAGACCTCGCGGCCCTCGGTCACCAGGCGCTGCGCCAGCTCGGGCGGGCAGGCCTCGCCGCCGAAGATCAGCAGGCGGACGTCGTTGAGGGTCTCCGGCTCCCAGAGCGCGGCGAGCGTCGGCACGGTCGACACGACCGTGATCTCCTGCTCCACCAGCCACGGCCCGAGATCGGCACCGCTGCGGACCTGCGCACGCGGCACCGGCACCAGACAGGCGCCGTACCGCCAGGCCAGCCACATCTCCTCGCAGGACGCGTCGAACGCGACGGACAGCCCCGCCATGACCCGGTCACCGGGCCCGATCGGCTCCTCGGTGAGGAACAGCGCGGCCTCGGCGTCCACGAACGCGGCGGCACTGCGGTGCGAGACGGCGACGCCCTTCGGCTTGCCGGTCGAGCCGGAGGTGAAGATGACCCACGCGTCGTGCTCGACATCGGGGCGCGCCGCGGGAACGTCACTGCGCGAGTGCACGGTCAGCTCGTGCCCGGCCCCGACGACGGCCCGTACGTCGGCCTCCCCGAAGACCAGCTCGGCCCGCTCGTCCGGGTCCTCGGCGTCCACGGGGACGTAGGCGGCGCCGGCCGCCAGTACGGCCAGGATCGCGATGTAGAGGTCATTGGTGCCGGACGGCACCCGCACGCCCACCCGGTCCCCACGGCCGACCCCGGCGGCGGCCAGTCCGCGCCGCAGCCGGTCCACCTCGACGGCCAGCGCCCGGTAGGTCAGGGCGGTGGTGCCGTCGTCCAGTGCCGGCTCGTCGGGGTACGACCGCACGGACGCGTCGAAGATGTCGACGAGCGTGCGGGGAGATGCCGCCGGCCCTCCGGAGAAACGGGCAGTGTCGCCGAACTTCTCGCGGATCTCTTCGTCGAGCAGGCCGAGAGCATCGCTCTCGTGTATCGCTGCCATCCGGTCCTCGCGTCTCGATCCCGGATGCCTCCGGGGCGCTGGCGGGCCCGCAGGTTTGCCTGGGGTTGTCCGGCTCCAGCTCCGTAACAAGCCGGAAATTTTAGTACGACGCTAGGTTCGGGGCCGTGGTTCGACCACTCGGGACGCCCGTTCGAGGCGCCCGCGACCTCGCGCAACGGGCCCTGACCTGGTGATCTTCAAGTGGAGGAGACATCCCCCACACCCTGGGTGAGGAGCCGGGGACGGGGCGTCCGGATGGCCCATTCCCGGATGCCGTCCGCCCGGTGTTCAGCGGCAATGGACCCAGGCCGCGCCGGTGTCGCGGCCGGTGTTCCGATGCCGGAGGACGGATGTCGAACCCATCCCAGGGCGGCCGTACGGCCAGCATCCTGCGTAGCACGGCCTCGGCGGTGCTGCTCGTCCTCGCGTGCGTCCTCGTCCCGGTCACCGTGATCACGGTCTGGGTGCACGACATCGCCCTCGACACCGACCGCTACGTCAAGACGATGAAGCCGCTCGCCTCCGACCGGGCGATCGAGGCCGCGGTGCAGGACCGGATCGTCGACGCGGTGGACGTGCGTGTCAACGGCAAGCAGGTGACCGCCGACATCGCGGGCTGGCTGAAGTCGCAGGGCCTGCCGCCCCGGGCGGCCGACGCGGTCAAGTCACTGGCGCCCCAGGTGGACTCGGCGGTGAACGCCGCGGCGGAGCGGGTGGCGAAACGCTTCGTCGAGAGTGAGCAGTTCGAGAAGGTGTGGGTCACGGCGAACCGCACCGCGCACTCGCTGGTCGTGCATGCCCTGACGGGCAAGGGACGCGGTGCGATCGGTGTCGACGAGGGCACCGTGACCCTCGACGTCGGCACTGCCGTGGACCAGGTCCGAAAGGAACTGGTCAACGCCGGCGTACAGGTGGCCGACAAGATCCCGAACGTCGAGAAACAGGTCGTCCTGTTCCAGTCGGACGAGCTCGACCAGTTCCAGGACGCGGCGCACGCGCTCGACCTGGCCGGGTACTGGATGCCGGTGATCACCGTGCTGCTCGCGGCGGCGGGGATCCTGCTCGCCCACCGCCGACGGCGCGCGCTGGCGAAGGCGGCCCTGGGAGCGGCCCTGGGCTCGCTGATCATCCTGATCGCGCTGGTCGTCGCCCGCCGCTACTACCTGGACCACCTCCCGCGGAGTGTGCTGTCCAAGCCGGCGGCGGCCGCGGTCTTCGACACCGTCCTGCGTTTCCTGAAGGACACGTTGCGCACCGTGATCGTGCTCGGTGTGGTCGTCGCCCTCGGCGCCTACTTCGTGGGCCCGGGCCGGCTGCCGCGGGCGGTGCGCGGCCAGGCTGAGCGCGGCGCCGACTCGGCGGCCCGGTGGGCCGACGGCTACGGCCTCACCACGGGCCGGGTCGGGACCTGGACGGCGGCCAACCGGACCTGGCTCACGCTCGGAGTCCTGCTGCTGATCGCGCTGGTGTTCGCCCTGTGGAACAGCCCCACGGTCCTGACGGTCGTCGTCCTGGTGATCATTCTGCTCGCGGCGCTGATGGTCATCGCCCTGCTCGCGGCCGACGGCCGCAGAAGGCCGCCGCAGACCCCGGAAAAGCAAGAAACCCCTGGTTGACAGGGGTTTCAGCTGGTGTCCGAGGGGGGACTTGAACCCCCACGCCCGATAAAGGGCACTAGCACCTCAAGCTAGCGCGTCTGCCATTCCGCCACCCGGACAAGGTGTCTGTCGCGCGGGGTTTCCCTCGCGGCGACACAGGAAACATTACCAGGCTTTCGAGGGCCCCCGATCACCCCCTGTCGCGACGTGAACGGCGTGTGACGGACCGCGGCCGGTCTTGGGCCGGGCCGCGGCGAGGGGGAGGATGAGGGGGACCACCCAAGCGACCGTGCGGAAGGAAGCAGCGTGAGCGAGACGGGCACGACCAGGGGCGTCACCGGCGAGGACGAGGTCGTGGACCTCTGTCGCGAGCTGATCCGGATCGACACCAGCAACTACGGCGACCACTCGGGTCCCGGCGAGCGGGCGGCGGCCGAGTACGTCGCCGAGAAGCTGGCCGAGGTGGGCCTCGAACCGCAGATCTTCGAGTCCCACCCCGGGCGGGCCTCCACGGTGGCCCGCATCGAGGGCGAGGACCCCTCCAGGCCCGCGCTGCTGATCCACGGCCACACCGATGTCGTACCGGCCAACGCCGACGACTGGACCCACCACCCGTTCTCCGGCGAGGTCGCCGACGGGTGCGTGTGGGGGCGCGGTGCCGTCGACATGAAGGACATGGACGCGATGACCCTGGCGGTCGTGCGTGACCGGCTGCGCAGCGGACGCAGGCCGCCTCGGGACATCGTGCTCGCGTTCCTCGCCGACGAGGAGGCCGGCGGCAAGTTCGGCGCCCGGTTCCTCGTCGACAAGCACCCCGACCTGTTCGAGGGTGTCACCGAGGCGATCAGCGAGGTCGGCGGGTTCTCGTTCACCGTGAACGAGCAGCGGCGGCTCTATCTGATCCAGACGGCCGAGAAGGGCATGCACTGGATGAAGCTGACCGTGGCCGGCACCGCCGGGCACGGATCGATGATCCACCGTGACAACGCCATCACCGAGCTGTCGGAGGCGGTCGCCCGGCTCGGCCGGCACAAGTTCCCGGTGCGGGTCACCAAGACCACCCGGGCCTTCCTCGACGAACTCGGCGACGCCCTCGGCACCGAGCTGGACCCGGAGAACATGGAGGGCACCCTCGCCAGGCTCGGCGGCATCGCCAAGCTCATCGGCGCGACCCTCAGCAACACCGCCAACCCCACCCAGCTCGGCGCCGGGTACAAGGTGAACGTCATCCCCGGCGAGGCCACCGCCCACGTCGACGGCCGGTTCCTGCCCGGCTTCGAGGAGGAGTTCCTCGCCGACCTCGACAAGATCCTCGGGCCCAAGGTCAGGCGTGAGGACGTGCACGCCGACAAGGCCGTCGAGACCGGCTTCGACGGGGCGCTCGTGGACGCCATGCAGTCCGCCCTGGTCGCCGAGGACCCGGCCGCGAAGGCCATCCCCTACATGCTCTCCGGCGGCACCGACGCCAAGTCCTTCGACGACCTGGGGATCCGGGGCTTCGGCTTCGCCCCGCTGAAGCTGCCGCCCGAGCTGGACTTCGCCGGAATGTTCCACGGCGTCGACGAGCGGGTACCGGTGGAAGGGCTGAAGTTCGGGGTCAGGGTGCTCGACCGGTTCATCGATGCGTCCTGAATCCGCCCACTGAAACGACACTTCAGAATTCGACCAGACGTACTGGGCGCTACCGGTGAGAGTGAACGCGCTCATAGGGTCGTAGCCCTATTAGTTCCTCCTCGTTACAGGTGATGCGATCAGCTACTTGTGATCGCATTGCCAACAAGGAGGAATAATGATCAAGAAGGTCGTCGCCGCTGCGGCTGCCACTGGTGGGCTGGTTCTCGCGGGCGCGGGCCTGGCCGTCGCCGACTCCGGTGCCCAGGGTGCCGCGGTGCACTCCCCGGGTGTCCTGTCCGGCAACGTGGTTCAGGTTCCGGTTCACGTCCCCGTGAACGTCTGCGGCAACACGATCTCGGTGATCGGGCTGCTGAACCCCGCCTTCGGCAACACCTGCATCAACAAGTGACGTTGTGCCTCGCCCCATGAATGGGGTTGAGCCCGTCGGCCCCGGAGCGCGCGCCATGCGCTCCGGGGCCGACCGGCCTTTACGGGACGTCGGTGGAATTACCGGCGTCGTTCATTCGGAACAAGGTCGAAGGCAGGTAATCAGTAAATGCGACAGGTCACCCGCAAGGGCCTGATGACCGTGGCGGCCGCGACCGGCGTCATCGCCGCCGCGGGCGGCACGGCCCACGCCACCGGTGCGGGGGCGCACGGCTCCGCCTCGAACTCGCCCGGCGTGCTGTCGGGCAACACGGTGCAGGCGCCGGTGCACGTGCCGGTCAACGTCTGCGGCAACACCGTCAACGTCGTCGGGGTGCTCAACCCGGCGAGCGGCAACAGCTGCGCCAACCACGGCGGCTCCGGGGCCTCCGCCCACGGGCACGCCAGTGACTCTCCCGGTGTCGGCTCCGGCAACCACGTCGAGGCGCCGGTCCATGTCCCGGTCAACGTGTGCGGCAACAGCGTCGACATCATCGGCATCGGCAACCCCAGCTCGGACAACGACTGCGGCAACGGCGGCGGGGGCCACAACCCGCCGGGTGGCGGCCACGAGAACCCGCCGGGGAACCCCGGGAATCCGGGTAACCCGGGGAACCCCGGCAATCCGGGGGAGCCGGGTAATCCGGGGAACCCCGGTAACCCGGGCGAGCCTGGAAACCCCGGTAACCCGGGTGAGCCTGGAAACCCCGGTAACCCGGGTGAGCCCGGGAATCCCGGTAACCCGGGTGAGCCGGGGAATCCCGGAAACCCGGGCGAGCCGGGGAACCCCGGTACCCCGAGCACACCGCCCGGCACGGGTGGCGTGACGCCGGGCGGTGGGTCTTCGCACACGAACCAGCCGGGCACCCACTTCGTCACCCAGCCGCAGGGCGAGTCGCAGCTCGCCCAGACCGGCAGTGACCTGCCGATGGGCCTCGTCGTGCCGGTCGGCGCGGGTGCGCTGCTGGCGGGCGCGGTGCTCTACCGCAAGGCACGGCCGACGCAGTAGGCGGATGCCACCGGACCGCTGAACACGGAGCGGGCCCCGCCGAGGCGGGGCCCGCTCCGTGTCGTCCCGAGATCTCCCTTGTCTTCCTGTCGCCTCAGCTCACCACGTCGCCCGCACCTGGCGGATGATCCGGCGGCGCAACCGCACCCTGCGGCTGCCGTCGCGCAGCAGGCTCAGGCGGTCCAACTCCCAGTGTCCGTACTCGGCATGGTCCGTCAGCAGGCGTGTGGCGTCCTTGCGGGAGACCCCGCGCGGTACGTACACGTCGACAAATTCGTATTCCGGCATCGCATCTATTGTGCGGGCTGGGGCCCGGTACGGATAGCGTCTGCACTATGTCTGATGCTGTGCAGCCCACCGCTGCCGAGGTACGCGCCGCCGCCGAGGCGGTCAAGACCGCGCTCGACCGCCACCTGGCCGCGGTCGAACGCCGGTCGGGTGAGGACGATCCGGCCGTCTACGAGGCGTTCAACGAGCTGGCCGCGGCCGCCGAGACCTACGACGAGCTGCTCTACGACCGCTACGACGAGGTCACTCCCTTCGAGATCCCCGGTTCGGAGGACGCGCTGCCGCCGTACACCGGGCCCGAGGAACCGAACGCGCTGAGTGTGCTGATCCGCCGCGACTACTCCGTGGTGGAGCCGCAGCGGCTGCTGGCGCAGGCCCAGCGGGTCGAGGCGGTGGACTACGACGACGGCGCGGACGCCTCCGGCACGGTGCACGGGGCGCTCGGCGTCCTGTTCGGCGAGTTCGAGCCGGACGAGATCGCCTCCCGGCACAAGGAGTTCGGCCTGGAGGAGGGCGACTCCACGCTCTGGGTGACCGCGGCGGACGACCAGACCGACCCCGGCGAATGGCTGGAGGCGCCCTTCGAGGGCGTCGACCCGCAGCGGGTGGTCTGCCGCTTCGACGTCAGCACGGTGTTCGACGACGACCTGGACGCCGACGGCGACGAAGGCGACGACGAGCTGGACGACACCGACGAGGACGCCGACGAGGACAGCGAGGACGACCTGGAGGACGAGCTCGACACGGACCTGGACGAGGACGACCTCGAACCGATGGACGCGGATCGCTGACGCGGATCGCTGACGCGGGCGCCGACGTGTGGCTCGGCTGGTTCGAAGGCGGCGGTCACGGGGAATCCCGTGACCGCCGTCGTCGTGTGCGGGGGTGGATTGCGCCGCAGGCGCCGCGCGCGGCGGACCGGTGATGCGGACCGGTGATGCGGACCGTCACTCCACCGACGGCACCTGCGGCCTGAGCAGCACGGGCAGGCGGGTCGTGCGCGGTTTCGCCGGGACCTCGGCGACCGCCCGGGGCAGCGCCTGCTCGACGCCGTGGACCACCGACAGATGGCGTGCGGCCCGTCCGAACGCCGTGTAGACCCACGGTCTGTTCAGCGCCTGGGCCGCGTCACCGGGCAGCACGACGACCACCGCCGGCCACCGGCCGTCCGCCGCCTGATGGGCGGTGATCGCCCAGCCGTGCCGCAGGGACTGCTCCACCCGTTCCTTCGGTACGACCACGGGGTCGCCCGCGCAGTCCACGTGCAGTCCCTCGGCGTCGGCCTTCACCACCAGGCCGGGTACGGTCCGCCCCGGCGCGGGGGAGTACGCGACCCGGTCACCGGGGTCGAAGCCGCCGAAGCGGCCGGGGCCCGGGTTCAGCCGCTCCTTGAGCGCGGTGTTCAGCGCACGCGTGCCGACCGCGCCGCCGTGACCCGGCGTGATCACCTGGGTGTCCTCCGGCGGGACGCCGATCGCCCTCGGCACCGAGTCCGCGACGAGCTGCACGGTGCGGTGCACGGCCTCGCCCGCGTCGCGCACCGGCACGATCACGACCTCCTTGCCGGGCGCCTCGACCTGGTTCAGCTCGCCGATGCCGATCCCGGACACCAGCTCGCCGAGCGGGCCGGGGTCCGGCCGCCGCGAGGCGATCTGCGGACAGATCCGCGCCGCCAGCAGATCGGCGAACACCCGTCCGGGCCCCGCCGACCACAGCACCCCGGGATCCCCGACGAGCACCAGCCGGGCCCCGTCCGGCAGCGACTCCGCGATCAGCGCGGCCGTCTCGACGTCCAGCAGGGGAGTGTCGAGCACGACGAGCAGGTCGAGGTCGAGCGCCCCGTCCGCGTCCCGGCCGGGCCCTTCGGCACCGGAGAGCAGGCCGGCCACGGTGGCGACACCGGGCGCGGAGGGCGGCTCGGACCCGCTCAGCAGCGCCGAGAAGCGCTCCCGGCCGAGCGGGCTGTGGGTCGCCGCCCAGGCCCGCAGCCCGAGGGCCGGCGCCGCCCGCAGCAGCGCGGCCGGCTCGGCGCGGGACGCCTCCCCGCCGGTGTGCAGCACCAGGCCGTTCGCCGCGACCGCCCGGACCAGGTCGGCGCCGGAGCCCGCCTCGCCCGCGGCCCGCTCCCACTCCGCCGCCGAACCGTCCTGCTTCGGCACCGAGTTGATCAGCCGGGCCAGCCCGTCGGCGAGGCTCTCCTCCGCCAGCGCGTACCGCTCCAGACCGACGAGGACACGGACGGGCCGCTCCTCGCCCTCCGCCGCCTCCTCGTCCCGCACGGCCGGTGCGCCGGTCTCCTCCAGGGCGTCCTGGAAGGCCAGCGCCTCGCCCTCGGCCAGGGTGCTCTGCACGGCCGCGTCGGCGTCCGGCACCCCTTGCCGGCCCAGCGCCGCGGTGAGCGTCGGCAGCTCCAGCGCCGTGTGCCCGGCCAGCGCCGCCTGCTCCAGCAGCCAGCCCGTGACCGCCCGTCCGCGCCGCTCGTCGTCCGGTCCGCACTCCGCGCCGAGCAACGCCCGCGCGAACCCGTCGGCCTGCTCGGGCCGTACACCGCCGACGCGCAGCAACTGCCAGGGGTCCGCCCGCAACTGGTCGGCGGCACCCTCGCCGAGCGCCGCGGTGACCTGGGGGGCGAGTACCTCCGGAGCGCCGCCTTCGGCCAGCAGGGCCCGCACGGACTCGACGGCCTCCGGCGCGGGCCCGGAAGGGGCGACGGGTGTCGGCGCGGGCTGCGGCCGGCGGGTCGGCTCCGGGGCGGGGCGACGCGGTGGCTCCGGCTCGCTGAAGACGGTGGCCGTGGGTTTCGCGCCGCTCTCCACCGCCCGTACGGCCGCGAGCAGATCGGCGGCCTTCCCACTGAGCTTGGCCCCGCTCTCGACGGGGCCCTCCCGCTCGGCCTTCCGCCGCTCGATCCGCTCCCGCTCGACCCGCTGAGCGGCCAGCTCGGCCTCGGCCTCCGACAGCTTCGCCGAGTCCTCGCCCGCGCCGTCCTGAGCCTTGGAGGTCTGCGTCGTGGCCTCACCGGTCTCGCCGCCTTCGCCTGTTTCGCCGTTCTCGGCCCCCGGCGTCCCCGGCTGCGTGTTCTCCGTGGTCTCGGGTGGCTCCGTGCTCACAGCGTGCTCCAGTCGTGATCGGGATAGCGGTGCACCGGCGCCGACACGTCGTCGAGCGCCCGGCAGATCTCGTCAGGAAGACTAAGGGCCTCCACTGACAACGCCGCCGCGAGCTGCTGCGCGTTGCGCGCGCCGACGACGGGCGCGGTCACGCCGGGCCGGTCGCGGACCCAGGCGAGGGCGACCTGGAGCGGGGAGACCGCCAGCCCGTCCGCCGCGGTCTGCACGGCGTCCACGATCCGGCTCGCCGTGTCGTCGAGGTACGGCGCGACGAACGGCGCCAGATGCTCCGAGGCGCCGCGCGAGTCCGGCGGCGTCGCGTTGCGGTACTTGCCGGTCAGGACGCCCCGGCCGAGCGGGGAGGACGGCAGCAGGCCGACGCCCAGGTCGAGTGCGGCGGGCAGCACCTCGCGCTCCACGCCCCGTTGCAGCAGTGAGTACTCCAGCTGTGTGCTCGCCAGCCGGGTCCGTATGCCCGGCGCCGCGAGCTGCCAGGTCGCCGCCTTGGCGAGCTGCCAGCCGCAGAAGTTGGAGACGCCCGCGTAGCGCGCGCGACCGCTGCTGACCGCGAGGTCGAGGGCCTGGAGGGTCTCCTCCAGCGGTGTGTACGGGTCGAAGGCGTGGATGTGCCAGACGTCGACGTACTCCGTGCCGAGCCGGGCCAGCGAGGCGTCCAGCGCCGAGAGCAGATGGCCGCGCGAGCCGTCGAACCGGCGGTCCGGGTCGGGGACGCTGCCCGCCTTCGTCGAGATGACGAGGTCCCGCCGCGGGACCAGCCCCTCCATGAGCCGGCCCAGCAGGTACTCGGCCTCCCCGTCGCCGTACACGTCCGCCGTGTCGACGAGGGTGCCGCCCGCCTCCCAGAAGGTTTTCAAGAGGTCCGCCGCGTCGTGCTCGTCGGTGTCCCTGCCCCAGGTGAGGGTGCCGAGCCCGATCCGGGACACGCGCAGGCCGGTGCGGCCGAGATGCCTCTGCTCCATGAACGCCGAGATTACTGGCCAGAACCTGCCATGTGGGTGCCTGTGGATAACCAGTTTTCAGGACCGTCACCAGGGCTGCGCGGGGTCCGCCGGGCGACGCCCGCCACATCGGCCTCCCCGCCGGAGGCCCCCCACGCTATGGTCGGGCCCACAAGGGACGTTACTGATCGGTAAGGGGATCGGCCATGCAGCTCGGGATCAACCTCGGCTACTGGGGTGCCGGAATGGACGCGGACAACCTCGCTGTCGCGCAGGAGGCGGACCGGCTGGGGTACGCCGTGTGCTGGGCCGCCGAGGCGTACGGCTCGGACGCGGCCACCGTGCTCAGCTGGGTCGCCGCCCAGACCGAACGCATCGACGTCGGCTCCGCCATCTTCCAGATCCCGGCCCGCCAGCCGGCCATGACCGCGATGACCGCCGCCACCCTGGACTCGCTCTCCGGCGGCCGCTTCCGGCTCGGCCTCGGCGTCTCCGGACCGCAGGTCTCCGAGGGCTGGTACGGCGTCAAGTTCGACAAGCCGCTGGCCCGCACGCGCGAGTACGTCGAGATCGTGCGCAAGGCGATGACCCGCGAGCGCCTGACCTACGAGGGCCGGCACTGGACGCTGCCGCTGCCCGGCGGTCCCGGCAAGCCGATCAAGCTGACCGTGCACCCGGAGCGCGAGCACATCCCGCTGTACATCGCCGCCATCGGCCCGAAGAACCTGGAGCAGACCGGCGAGATCGCCGACGGCGCGCTGTTGATCTTCCCGTCCGCCGAGCACCTCGAGGACACGACGATCACGTACCTGCGTGCCGGGCGCGAGAAGGTCGGCAAGACCCTCGACGGGTTCGACGTCTGCCCGACCCTGCCGCTCGCCGTCGGCGACGACAAGGACGTGGCCACCCTCGCCGACACCTTCCGCCCCTACACCGCGCTCTACGTCGGCGGCATGGGCAGCGCCAAGCAGAACTTCTACAACCAGCTCGCCCAGCGCATGGGATACGAGAAGGAAGCCGCCGAGATCCAGACCAAGTACCTCTCGGGCGACAAGCAGGGCGCCGCGGCCGCCGTACCGCAGGACCTCATCGACAAGACCACCCTGCTCGGCTCCGTCGACCGCATCGCGGACCGGATGAAGGCCTACGCCGCGGCCGGGGTCACCACCCTGTCCCTCGCGCCCGCGGGCTGGACGCTCGACGAGCGCCTCGCCTCGCTCCGGGCCGGCACCCAGGCCCTGGAGCGCGCCGGGCTCGCCTAGCCGCAAGCGCGCTCAACAGGAGATTTCAGCGGCCGTGGTGGGGGCTCGGGGGTCTTCCCCGCCACGGCCGTCACGCAGAACAACGCGCGCGTGGCCACGCGGTTACGCCCTCGTCGTGACCCCGATGGTCATTCTTTTGGCGGAGTTGTCCGCCCCAGCTGTTGCAGCACCTCTCTCTCCGCATTTGACTCGTTCTTTGCGGATTCCTGCGGCGTCCTTCAGAGAGGTGCCCCACGATGCTTTCGGCCAAGAGCCTGTTCCAGGAGATCCTCGACAACGACGATTCCTTCCGCCTGTTCTGCTCCATCGCTGCCAGCGGGGAGTCCCAGGGCGGCTGGGAGAACGCGCGTATCGCCGCGCTCGTGCCGGACAGCGAGCGCGCCATGGCCCCCAAGATCACCCGGCACGGCGCGGACGAGGACAAGCACGGGCGGATCTTCAACGCCCTGTTGAAGAAGCGCGGCCTCGAACCCGTCCCCGTCCCGCCCGACACCGATTACACGATGCTTCTGGAGCAGCACGGCATCGGGCTCGCCCACGACAAGCTCAAGGCCGACAAGCCGCTCACGGTCGACGACATCATCACCTACCTCGCGCACAGCCGGGTCACCGAGCAGCGCGCGGCCGAGCAGATGGTCATGCTCCGCAAGTTCTTCGGCGACCATCCCGTGGTCGGCAAGGCCGTCAAGATGATCTCCAATGACGAGGACAACCACCTCGCCTACACCCACGAGGAACTGCTGCGGTTCGCCGCCGCGGGGCACGGCCGGCAGATCCAGCGCACCCTGCGCGAGTGCGCGCTCGCCGAGATCCGGGTCTACCGGGACGTCAGCCTCGCGGTCATGGACCACATGGGCCGCATCCTCGGCTGGCCCCGGGCCAAGGCCTCCGTGCTCGCCGCCGGCATCCACGCCGTGTATGTCTGGGAGCGGTTCGCGGGCTGGCGGCGCATGGTGTCCCTGTCGATGCCGGAACGCCGTGACGCCCTGAGCGGACCGGCCACCTCGGCCCCCGAGTTCGCGTGACCGCTACAACCAGCCCCGCCGCTTGAACAGCCGGTACAGCAGCACCTCGACGGCGGCCATGCCCGCGATCAGCGCCGGATACGACCCGATCCAGTGCAGCTCCGGCATGTGCTCGAAGTTCATGCCGTAGATCCCCGCGATCATCGTGGGGACCGCGGCCATGGCCGCCCACGCGGAGATCTTCCGCATGTCGTCGTTCTGCCGGACGCTCATCTGCGCCAGATGCGCCGACAGGACGTCGGAGACCAGCCGGTCCAGGCCCTCCACGGACTCGTTCACGCGCGTGAGGTGGTCGCTCACGTCACGGAAGAAGGGCTGCGCCTTGTCGTGCACGAAGGGCACGCGCGCGCCGATCAGGCCCGTGCCCGCGAGCCGGGACAGGGGCTGTGCGAGCGGCCCGGTGGCCCTGCGGAACTCCATGATCTGCCGCTTGAAGGCGTAGATGCGCGACGCCGTGTGCCGTGACCCGCCGCCGGTAGGCGAGAACACCTCCGCCTCCAGCTCCGCCAGGTCCGTGCCCAACTCGCCCGCCACGTCGATGTAGTGGTCGACCACGGCGTCGGCGATCGTGTACAGCACCGCCGTGGGACCGTGCCGCAGCATCTCCGGCTCGTGCTCCAGCCGGCCGCGGACGACCCCCAGGGGCGCCTCCTCGCCGTGCCGGACGGTCACCACGAACGAGTCGCCGATGAAGACCATGACCTCGCCGGCGGAGACGATGTCGCTCTTCGTCTCGTACCCGACCGGCTTGAGCACCATGAACAGCGAGTCGTCGTACACCTCCAGCTTCGGCCGCTGGTGGGCGTTCAGGGCGTCCTCCACCGCCAGCGGGTGCAGCCCGAACTCCTCGGTGACCTTCTCGAACTCCTTCTCCGTCGGCTCGTACAGGCCGATCCACACGAACGCGTCGTCCTGCAAACGGCACAGATCGAGGGCGTCGGAGAAGTCCGCGGGCCCCTCCGTGCGGCGCCCGTCCCGGTAGATGCCGCAGTCGACGATCACGGAGCGTATTCTCCCGTCCTCCACCACCGAGCGCACGCTGACATTTTCGTGCGCCTACCCTGGGCGGCATGCCCACGCTGATCCTGGTCCGGCACGGACGTTCCACCGCCAACACCGAGGGAGTGCTCGCCGGGTGGACGCCCGGCGTCACCCTCGACGAGCGCGGGGGCCGGCAGGCCGCCGCACTGCCCGCCCGGCTCGCCGAGCTGCCCCTCGCCGAGGTCGTCAGCAGCCCGCTCCAGCGCTGCCAGGAGACGATCCGGCCGCTCCTCCAGGAGCGGGGCCTCACCGTGCACACCGACGACCGGATCGGGGAGTGCCACTACGGCGACTGGTCCGGCCGCAAGCTTGCCGAGCTCAAGGACGAGCCGCTGATGGAGGTCGTCCAGGCCCATCCGTCGGCGGCGGCGTTCCCGGGCGGGGAGTCGATGCGGGCCATGCAGACCCGGGCCGCCGAGGCGGTACGCGAGTGGAACGCGCGCGTGGAGCGCGATCACGGCGCCGACGCCGTGTACCTGATGTGCTCGCACGGCGACATCATCAAGTCGCTCGTGGCGGACGCACTGGGTCTTCATCTCGACCTCTTCCAGAGGATTTCCGTAGAACCGTGTTCCATCACCGCGATCCGTTACACACGCCTGAGGCCGTTCCTCGTACGCCTCGGGGACACCGGTGACTTCGCGTCCCTCGCCCCGCGCGAGGAACCGCCGGCCGCGGACGCGACGGTCGGGGGCGGCGCGGGCGCACCGTGATCGTCGGGCGCAGTAGGGTGAAGCGGTCGAAGCAGCGCCGTACTCCCGCATTCGCCCACGCACTCCCGCTGTACTCACGATTCGCCGCACTCACGATTCGCCGTACTCACGATTCCAATGGAGACAGGACGTGTCCCGTCAGGTGTTCCTCTACGACCCCCCGGACCGCTTCGTGGCCGGCACGGTAGGACTGCCCGGACGCCGTACGTTCTTCCTCCAGGCCACCGCCGGCGCCCGGGTGACCAGCGTGGCCCTGGAGAAGACCCAGGTCGCCGCCCTCGCCGAGCGCATGGACGAACTGCTCGACGAGGTGGTACGGCGTAGCGGCGGCAACGCCGCGGTCCCCGCCGTGACGCCCACCGAGGTCGCCGACACCGGCCCGCTGGACACCCCCATCGAGGAGGAGTTCCGCGTCGGCACCATGGCGCTCGCCTGGGACGGTGAGGAGCAGCGCATGATCGTCGAGGCGCAGGCCCTCGTGGAGCTCGACGCCGACTCCGAGGAGGACCTCGCCGAGGCCGAGGAGCGGCTGCTCCAGGACGAGGAGAACGGGCCCCCGATGCTGCGGGTCCGGCTCACCGGCGCACAGGCGAGGGCCTTCGCCAAGCGCGCCCTGGACGTCGTCAACGCCGGGCGGCCGCCGTGCCCGCTGTGCAGCCTCCCGCTCGACCCGGAAGGACACGTATGTCCGCGCCAGAACGGATACCGCCGCGGAGCGTGACCCCCGTGGAACTGCTCGCCGAGGGTGAGCTGACCGTGCGCGGCCGCATCCGCGAGGCGTCCAACGCCGCGCTGTTCTGCACGGTCGCCCACGACGGCCAGGAGGCGTCCTGCGTGTACAAGCCGGTCGCCGGTGAGCGGCCGCTGTGGGACTTTCCCGACGGCACGCTCGCCGAGCGCGAGGTCGCCGCGTACGAGGTCTCCGAGGCGACCGGCTGGGGGCTGGTTCCGCCCACCGTGCTGCGCGACGGGCCGTACGGCGAGGGCATGGTCCAGCTCTGGATCGACGTGACGCCCGAGACCGAGCTGCTCGCCCTGGTGGACGGCGAGGAGCCCGAACCCGGCTGGAAGGCGATCGGCCTCGCCGAGGTCGGCGAGGGCCGGACCGCGCTGCTCGTGCACGCCGACGACGAGCGGCTGCGCCGCCTGGCCGTCCTGGACGCCGTGATCAACAACGCCGACCGCAAGGGCGGGCATCTGCTGCCCACCGACGACGGCCGGCTCCTCGGCATCGACCACGGCGTCACCTTCAACGTCGAGAACAAGCTGCGGACGCTGCTGTGGGGCTGGGCGGGGGAGCCGCTGACCGAGGAGGCCGTGCGGGTGCTCGGCGGGCTGCGGGACGGCCTGAAGGAGGGCGGCGCGCTGGCCGTACGGCTGGCCGGGCTGATCACGGCCGCCGAGGTGGCGGCCACACGCGCGCGGGTCGACGCCCTGCTGACCGCGGGCAAGCATCCGGAGCCGAGCGGGGAGTGGCCGGCCATTCCCTGGCCGCCCGTGTAGGAGCACACTGGCGGGGTAACGCGCAAGAACGCCTCTCCGGCCATCCGGCCTGGTCCGGTTCGTGTACGGAACATCCGTCCGGTTAGGCTCATGACATGTATGCCTGGCCCGCTTCTGAGGTCCCCGCCCTGCCCGGTCAGGGCCGCGACCTGAGGATCCACGACACCGCGACCGGGGGCCTGGTCAGCCTCGACCCCGGTCCCGTCGCCCGTATCTACGTCTGCGGCATCACGCCGTACGACGCCACCCACCTGGGACACGCGGCGACCTACAACGCGTTCGACCTCGTGCAGCGCGTGTGGCTCGACACCAAGCGGCAGGTTCACTACGTCCAGAACGTCACCGACGTCGACGATCCGCTCCTGGAGCGGGCCGAGCGCGACCACATCGACTGGGCCGCCCTCGCCGAGAAGGAGACCGCCCTCTTCCGCGAGGACATGACCGCCCTGCGGATGCTGCCGCCGCGCCACTACATCGGCGCGGTCGAGGCGATACCCGGCATCGTCCCGCTCGTCGAGCGGCTCCGGGACGCGGGCGCCGCCTACGAACTCGACGGCGACGTCTACTTCTCCGTCGAGTCCGACCCGAACTTCGGCAAGGTGTCGAACCTCGACGCCGCCGCGATGCGCCTGCTGTCCGCCGAGCGCGGCGGCGACCCCGAGCGGCCCGGCAAGAAGAACCCGCTCGACCCGATGCTGTGGATGGCCGCGCGTCCCGGGGAGCCCGACTGGGACGGCGGTTCGCTCGGCCGCGGCCGGCCCGGCTGGCACATCGAGTGCGTCGCCATCGCCCTCGACCACCTCGGCATGGGCTTCGACGTCCAGGGCGGCGGCTCCGACCTCGCCTTCCCGCACCACGAGATGGGCGCCTCGCACGCCCAGGTGCTGACCGGCGAGTTCCCCATGGCCAAGGCCTACGTGCACGCCGGCATGGTCGCTCTGCACGGCGAGAAGATGTCCAAGTCCAAGGGCAACCTCGTCTTCGTCTCCCAGCTGCGCCGCGACGGCGTCGACCCCGCGGCGATCCGGCTCGCCCTGCTCGCCCACCACTACCGGGCCGACTGGGAGTACACCGACCAGGTGCTCCAGGACGCCGTGGCCCGCCTCGACCGCTGGCGGGCCGCCGTTTCCCGTCCCGACGGGCCGCCCGCCGAGGCACTCGTCGAGGAGATCCGCGAGGCCCTCGCGAACGACCTCGACGCCCCGGCCGCGCTCGCCGCCGTCGACCGCTGGGCCGCGCGGCAGGACGCCGAGGGCGGTACGGACATCGGCGCCCCCGGTGTCGTATCGCGGGCCGTGGACGCGCTGTTGGGCGTCGCCCTGTAGCGCGCCGCACGCACGCAAGGGGCGCTTCCTCCGCACGGGGGAAGCGCCCCTCTTGTCCGTGGTGCCGGTCAGATCTGCTTCACGTGCCGGTCAGATCCGCTGGATCCGGACACTGCGCAGCACACTCGGCGACTGGGTGTCCCAGATGCCGATCACCTGGTGGCCGAACGCGAAGGCCTGCTGGATCTGCTGGTGCACCTGCGGGTTCGGGTTGTCGAGCACCCGGAACTGGTTGTTGATACGCAGGAAGATCTGGTGCGGCTGGCCCTGGAGCGGGTGCACGATGTCGATGAAGGCGTTCGCCACTCCGGAGGCCAGTGCCTGGGCCTGGACCTGTTGGACGACCTGCTGGACGGCCGACAGCGCGACTTGCTGGAGCTGCTGCTGCATCTGCTGCTCGGCCTGCTGCGCCTGCTGGTCCTGCTGCTGGGTGCCGAACGGCTGGCCGAGCTGCTGCAACAGCTGCTGGTACGGCTGCTGCTGACCGAGCTGCTGGAGCTGCTCCAGGGAGCCGCCCATGCCCGACGGCTGCTGCTGGCCGTAGCCCTGCTGCTGCCCGTACGGCTGTTGCTGGTACGGCTGCTGCTGGTACGGCGATGTGCTCGGGAACTGCTGGCCCTGCTGTTGTCCCATGTGACTCATCTGCGGGGTGGTGCTCATACGGGTGTCACCTTCCCTTGATGTGATGGGCTGCGTCAGCCGGTGATCACCAGGCCGACGATCTCGTCGTCCGAGAACCACACTCGGACATCGGGCCGTCCCCCCGCGAAGGCGGCATGGACCGCCTGGCGGACCTCGGGGGACGGATGGTTCAGGTTCCGCCAGTCACCGGCCACGAACAGCCGCAGCCGGGGCGGAAGTTCACGGGGATACGGCAGCAACTCGTCCCAGTAGCGCTCGGCCTTGCCGGAACCGATCGACTGCGGCACCAGATAGGTGACCGCCGCCTTGATGTCGGGCCGGCCGCCGATCCGCTGGGAGGCGGGCCTGCCGGGCGCGTCCTGCTGCGGGGAACCCGTCGCCCGCAGCACCGCGCGCGCCCGCTCGGGCGACATCGGACGCTGACCGGCCGCCTTGAGCATGCCCTGGAGCGCGGCCAGCGCCCCGACCACCACCGGCGAGGCCGACGAGGTCCCCGAGAACGTGTCCGTGTACCAGGCGATCTCCTCGGGCCCGCCCTGTAGATCGCCGGGCCGGTCCCAGAACCCGCCGGTCGTCGTCACCTCGCGTCCCCAGCCCTGAGCGTCCACCCGGGCGCCGTAGTTGGAGAACGCCAGCCGTGAGCGGTCCGGGCCGTGGTCGCGGCCGTGCGTGCCCGGCGGCGGGGCGCCCGCACCGACCAGGACCGCGCCGGAGGACGCGTTGGACGGGTTGAACGGATTGCGCCACCACTCCGGGAAGTCGTCCGGACGACGCTCGTACAGCGCGTCGTCGAGCGACTCGCCGCCGTTGCCCGCGGCCGCCACCACGAGGACGCCCTTGGCGGTGGCGTGACGGACGGCGGCGAGGTCGTCCGGCCACCATTCGAGGGGGACATAGCCGCGCTGGTCGTCGCGCTCGGCGTACTCGAACCGGGGCCCCGGGCGGTGGAGTTCGATCAGCACGATGTCACCGGCGCCCAGCCGGTCGGCCGCCGCGTGGATCGCGGCCGCCGAGCCGATGTCCTGGACGGACGCGGCCGCGGTCACCGCCTCCGGCACGATGCCCGTGACGCCGCGGTCGTCGCGGTCGCCGCCGATCACCCCGATCACGGCGGTGCCGTGGTTGCGCCAGGCCAGGTCGGCCATCGGCGTACCGATGACGAGACCGGCCAGCTTGCCCGCCAGGTCCTCGTGGCCGAGCTGCCAGGAGCCCTCCACGTCGATCACGGTCACGCCCTGACCGGCGCCGCCGGGCCGCTGCCAGGCCCAGTGGGCGTCGACGCCCTCGGGCGCGGGCCGCAGATATCCCTGCCGGCCGCTGTAGTCGGGCGTGACGGGGGTGCCCTCCTTCAGCCGCCCGCCGTCCGCACCGAACGGCCCGATGGACGCCGGTACGGCGCCGGGCTTCACATACGCCGTGTCGATGCCGGGCAACGCGGCGATCCGGGCGCGTAGTTCCTCGGCCTGGCTCCGAGCGCCGCGCACCCGGTAGAACAGCGCCAGGTCCGGCACCTCCTCCGCGCCCGTGGCCCGCTGCGCCTGCTGAAGCCGGTCCTCGCTGCCGAACAGCGGCTCCAGCGTCAGCTGTTCGTCGGTGAGGAACATGTCGAGAGCCGACACATCGGCACCCGCGGCCGACCGCACGCCCTCGGCCCGGGCACGCAGCCGGGCCTCGGGACGGGCGACGACGATCAGTTCCCGCTCGGCTCCTCGATAGGTGAATCCCGCTCCGTCGGGCCCCGGCCCGGACGCTCCCGGGCCCTGCGCCGGCTGTGCCTGGTCGGTCATGGTCTGCCGCTCCCTTCGGTCCTGGGGTTGCCAAGTGCGGGTGGTGCGGCGCGCCTTCGGGGGACAACCAAGCACGCGTCGAGCGGTCCGTCCAGACTCTTTTCACCAACGTGGTTTGCGCACAAGTTGAATTGGGCAACGTGTGCAATCCGGCCGGAAACAGATGTCACGCCATAATCCGGCCGACTCCGGTCAGTGCCTGTCGAGAGGCTGTCCACGGCTGCGGAGGCGACCGGTGTGTGGTGGGGTGGGGGAGTCAGTTGACCGTTGGACCAGCCGACGGCCGGTCCTGTTCGCGGAAGGACGCACAGTGGCCCCCGAACACCGCTCCTTCGCACCTCACCCCACCCGCCGGAGACTCCTCACGGCCGGCGCCGCCACCGCGGGCGCCGCACTCGTCGGCACCGCCGGCACCCCCGCCACCGCGGCCGGAAAGAACCGGCCCACGGTGATCCACCTCCCGAACGGCTTCCGCCCCGAAGGCATCACCGTCGGCGCCGGACCGTACGCCTACCTCGGCTCCCTCGGCGACGGCTCGATCTACCGCGCCGACCTGCGCACCGGCGCGGGCGGCATCGTCTCCGCCGGACCCGGCACCCCGTCCGTCGGCCTCAAACTCGACCGGCACGGACGCCTGTTCGTCGCCGGACGCGGCCAGGGCGCGCGGGTCGTGGACGCCCGAACCGGCGAGATCCTCGCCTCGTACGTCCTCACCACGGCGACCCCGACCTTCGTCAACGACGTGTTCCTGACCCCGCGCACGGCCTGGTTCACCGACTCCTTCCAGCCCGCGCTGTACGCCCTGCCGCTCGGCCGGCACGGTGAACTGCCGGATCCGGACAAGGTCGTGACCATCACCCTGAGCGGCGCCTGGAGCCAGGTCCCCGGCGAAGTCGTCAACGCCAACGGCATCACCGCCGCCCCCGACGGCTCCGCACTGCTCGTCGTGCAGTCCGGGGTCGGCGGCCTGCACCGCGTGAACCCGCGCACCGGCGTCACCGAACTCGTCGACCTCGGCGACGCGGCCCCGCTCACCAACGGCGACGGACTGCTGCTGATCGGGCGGACGCTGTACGTCGTGCAGAACCGGCAGAACGCGATCGACGTGTTCCGGCTCGCCGCCGACGGCCGCAGGGGCGCCTTCCGGCGGCGGATCACCGACCCGCGGTTCGACGTACCGACCACGGTGGCCGCGTACCAGGGCCGCCTCTACCTGCCCAACGCGCGCTTCACCACCACCCCGACACCGGAGACGACGTACGACGTGATCTCGGTGCCGGCGTGACCCGTGTGACCGAGTGACGGCCGAGGGCGGTGCCCGACACAGCGCACCGCCCTCGGCCGGACTCCCGCGGCCTCAGTCCTCCGACGAGTCCTCGTCGTCGTCCTTGTCGTCCTTGCCGCCCGGCTTCGGGGGCATCGGCGGACGCGTACGGTCGCCCGCCGACGGGCCGCCGTCCCGGCGCCGCAGATACCGCTCGAACTCGCGCGCGATGGCCTCGCCCGACGCCTCCGGGAGCTCCGCGGTGTCCCGGGCCTCCTCCAGCGCCTGCACATACTCCGCGACCTCGCTGTCCTCCGCGGCCAGCTGGTCCACCCCGACCTGCCACGCGCGCGCGTCCTCGGGCAGCTCGCCCAGCGGGATGCGTACGTCGATCAGGTCCTCCAGCCGGTTGAGCAGGGCCAGCGTCGCCTTCGGGTTGGGCGGCTGCGAGACGTAGTGCGGCACGGCGGCCCACAGCGACACCGCCGGAACGCCCGCGTGCGTGCACGCCTCCTGAAGGATGCCGACGATGCCCGTCGGGCCCTCGTACTTGGTCTCCTCCAGATCCATCCGGCGGGCCAGATCCGGGTCGGACGTGGTGCCGCTGATCGGGACCGGACGTGTGTGCGGGGTGTCACCGAGCAGGGCGCCCAGGATGACCACCAGCTCCACGCCCAGCTCGTGCGCGAAGCCGAGGAGCTCGTTGCAGAACGAGCGCCAGCGCATGGACGGTTCGATACCCCGGACCAGCACGAGATCACGCGGCTTCTCGCCGCCGACCCGGATCACCGACAGCCGCGTCGTCGGCCATGTGATCTTGCGGACGCCCTCGTCCATCCACACCGTGGGACGGTTCACCTGGAAGTCGTAGTAGTCCTCGGCGTCCAGCGCCGCGAACACCTCGCCCTTCCACTCCCTGTCCAGATGCGCGACCGCGGTGGAGGCGGCGTCGCCGGCGTCGTTCCAGCCCTCGAACGCGGCCACCATGACCGGGTCGATCAGCTCGGGAACCCCCTCGAGCTCGATCACCCAGCGCCTCCTTCCGACGTGCCCTCGCCTGACGAACCAACCTTACGGCGTGCGGCGGGGGCGCCCGCAGCCCCCGTGCATGGGGGCGTGAACGGATCACTGCCCCGTTCGCCACCCCGGAACACCCCGCAGTCATCCGAGCTGTGTCCGGCTCACAGACTGGAGCGCAGCCACTGCTCCACGCTCGCGACGTGCACGGTCGCCCACGACCGCGCCGCCTCCGCGTCCCGGTCGCGCAGAGCCGCCAGGATCGCCCGGTGCTCGCGCAGGGTCCGGCTCACCGCGTCCTCCTGCGTCAGGCCCCGCCAGATCCGGGCTCGCGTCGTCGGCCCGGACAGACCGTCGAGCAGCGAGCACAGGACCGAGTTGCCGGAGCTCTGCACGATGCCCCGGTGGAACTCCAGGTCGCAGGCGACGAGTTCCTCCACCGACGGGGCGTCGCCGAGCTTGTCCAACTGGTTCGACAGCGCGTCCAGCTGCTGCTCGCTGATCCGGGTGGCCGCCATCGCGGTGGCCGCCGGCTCCAGGATGCGACGGACGGCGAGGAACTCCAGCACGGTGTCGTCGCGGTGGAAGTCGACGACGAAGCTCAGTGCCTCCAGCAGCAGCTGCGGGTCCAGGCTGGTGACGTAGGTGCCGTCGCCCTGCCGTACGTCCAGGATCCGGATCAGCGACAGCGCACGCACCGCCTCCCGCAGCGAGTTGCGGGACAGCCCGAGGTCGGCCGCGAGCTCGCTCTCCTTGGGGAGCCGGTCGCCGGGGCGCAGCGCGCCGGAGACGATCATGCCCTTGATCTTTTCGATCGCCTCGTCGGTGACTGCCATGGCCGGCCCTCCCTGTCGTTCAGGACGTCGCGAGAGACATCCGATCACTCACACCATTATGTGCGCGTGATCTCGCCGTTGACCGAGGCATACGAAAGGGGCGGCTCCATCGGCGCGGAGCCGCCCCTTCCGGTGTGGCCGGCCCCCGTGCGGATGGGGCCGCCCTCGATCGGTCCGGCATGGTCAGGGGAGTGGCCGGACCCGGCACCGGGAGAGGTCCATCCGGCGGAATCCTCTCACGGCACCCGCGAGGTCACTTCTTGTCGAGCAGGTCCTGCACCTTGGCCCGGACGTCGTCCGTGGCCAGACCGCGGATCGTCAGCGTCGTACGACGGCGCAGCACGTCGTCCTGCGTCTCGGCCCACTCGTGGTCCCGGGCGTAGACGACCTGCGCCCAGATCTCCGGAGCGTCCGGGTGGACACGCTCGCCCAGCTCCGGGTTCTCGTTGGCGATACGGGCGATGTCGAAGGCCAGCGAACCGTAGTGCGTGGCCAGGTGCTTGGCGGTGTCGGCCGCCATCCGCGGACCCGGCGCCGGGCGGTCGGTCAGCAACCGGTGGGCGACCGCGCGCGGGTTGGCGATACCCGGCAGCGGCAGCTTCTTCGGCAGCGACGCGATCGGCTCGAAGTCGTCGCCCAGCGGGGCCCCCGGCAGGGACTCCAGCTTCTTCATGATCGTGCGGCCGATGTGGCGGAAGGTCGTCCACTTGCCGCCCGCGACGGACAGCATGCCGCCCCGGCCCTCGGTCACGACCGTCTCGCGCTTGGCCTTCGCCGTGTCACCGGGGCCGCCGGGCAGCACCCGAAGACCCGCGAAGGAGTACGTGATCAGATCACGGTCGAGCTGCTGGTCCCGGATGGAGAACGCGGCCTCGTCCAGGATCTGGGCTATGTCCTTGTCGTTGACCGCGACGTCCGCCGGGTCGCCCTCGAACTCCTCGTCCGTGGTGCCGAGCAGCAGCATGTCCTCCCAGGGCAGGGCGAACGTGATGCGGTACTTGTCGATCGGGGTCGCCAGCGCCGCCTTCCAGGGCGCCGTCCGCTTCAGGACCAGGTGCGCGCCCTTCGACAGCCGGATCGACGGCGCGGCGTTCGGGTCCTCCATCTTGCGCAGGTGGTCGACCCAGGGGCCGGTCGCGTTCAGCACGAGACGGGCGTTCACGCCGAACTCGTCACCGGACACACGGTCCCTCAGGTCCGCGCCGGTCACCCGGCCCTTGGTGAAGCGCAGGCCGGTGACCTCGGCGTGGTTGAGCACGACCGCGCCCGCCTCGACGGCCCCGCGGACCGTCATCAGCGCCATGCGCGCGTCGTTCATCTGGTCGTCGCCGTACACGGCCACGGCCTTGAGGTTGTCGGTGCGCAGCTCCGGCACGTCCTGCGCCGCCTTGGCGGGGGACAGGAGGTGGCCGACGCCGTCACCGAACGCGGAGAGCGCGGAGTAGGCGAAGACGCCCGCCCCGAGCTTCGCGGCGCCGTGCGGCCCGCCCTTGTACACGGGGAGGTAGAACGTGAGCGGGTTCGCCAGGTGGGGGGCCACCTGACGGGAGACCGCACGGCGCTCGAAGTGGTTCTCCGCCACCAGCTTCACCGCGCCGGTCTGGAGATAGCGCAGACCGCCGTGGAGCAGCTTGGAGGAGGCGGAGGACGTGGCGCCGGCGAAGTCACCGGCGTCGACCAGAGCCACCCTGAGGCCGGACTGCGCGGCGTGCCAGGCGGTGGAGATGCCCAGGATGCCGCCGCCGATCACGAGAAGGTCGTACGACGCCTTGGCAAGCTGCTCCCGGGTCTCGGCGCGGCTCGGCTGGGAGCCGGACGCCGGGTGCGTCCCCAGGGCAGGCACGGACTGCAAGGTGGTCTGACTGGTCATTTCGGGTTCTTACTCCTCATCAGAGTTCGAGAGCTGGCGAGGGCCGTTCAGCTCTCGTCGTCCTCGATCCAGCCCATGGTCCGCTCGACGGCCTTGAGCCAGTTCTTGTACTCACGGTCGCGGGTCTCCGCGTCCATGCGGGGGGTCCACTCGGCGGCCCGGCGCCAGTTGGCGCGCAGTTCGTCGGTGCTGGACCAGAAGCCGACGGCGAGACCGGCGGCGTAGGCGGCGCCGAGGCAGGTGGTCTCGGCGACCATCGGGCGCACCACGGGGGCGTCCAGGAAGTCCGAGAGGGTCTGCATCAGCAGGTTGTTGGAGGTCATGCCGCCGTCGACCTTGAGGGCCACCAGCTCGTCGCCGGAGTCCTTGACCATGGCGTCGGCGATCTCCCGGGTCTGCCAGGCGGTCGCCTCCAGGACGGCGCGCGCGAGGTGCGCCTTGGTGACGTACCGGGTCAGACCGGCGATCACACCGCGGGCGTCGGAACGCCAGTGCGGGGCGAACAGACCGGAGAAGGCCGGCACGAAGTAGGCGCCGCCGTTGTCCTCGACCGAGAGCGCGAGCGTCTCGATCTCGGCGGCGGTGGAGATCAGGCCCATCTGGTCGCGCATCCACTGCACCAGCGAGCCGGTGACCGCGATCGAGCCCTCCAGGGCGTAGACCGTCGGCTGCTCACCGATCTTGTAGCCGACGGTGGTCAGCAGGCCCGCGTAGGAGTTGATGATCTTGTCACCGGTGTTCATCACCATGAAGGTGCCGGTGCCGTACGTCGACTTGACCTCGCCCTCGGCGAAGCAGGTCTGGCCGAACAGGGCCGCCTGCTGGTCACCGAGCGCGGAGGCGACCGGGATGCCGCCGAGCAGGTCGCCCAGCTTGCCGCCGGTGATCTCGCCGTAGACCTCGGCGGAGGAGCGGATCTCGGGCAGGATCTGGAGCGGCACACCGATCGACTCGGCGATCTTCTCGTCCCACGCCATGGTGTGCAGGTTCATCAGCATGGTGCGGGAGGCGTTGGTCACGTCCGTGACGTGCTCGCCGCCGTCGACACCGCCGGTCAGGTTCCAGATGACCCAGGTGTCCATGGTGCCGAAGAGGATGTCGCCGGCCTCGGCGCGCTCCTTGAGGCCCTCGACGTTGTCCAGCAGCCAGCGGGCCTTGGGACCGGCGAAGTAGGAGGCCAGGGGCAGGCCGGTCTCGCGGCGGAAGCGGTCCTGCCCGACATTGCGGCCGAGCTCCTTGCACAGCGCGTCGGTGCGGGTGTCCTGCCAGACGATCGCGTTGTGGACGGGCTCGCCGGTGTTCTTGTCCCACAGCACGGTGGTCTCGCGCTGGTTGGTGATGCCGATGGCCTTGATGTCGTCACGGGTGATGCCGGCCTTGGCGATGGCCCCGGCGACGACCTCCTGGACGTTGGTCCAGATCTCGGTGGCGTTGTGCTCGACCCAGCCCGGCTTCGGGAAGATCTGCTCGTGCTCCTTCTGGTCGACGGAGACGATCCGGCCGTCCCGGTCGAAGACGATGCAGCGGCTGGAGGTGGTGCCCTGGTCGATGGCGGCGATGAAGGGGCCGGCGGTGTGGGCGTCGGTCACTGTGTGCTCCTGGAAGTCCGTGGTTATGGGGCTTTACGTACGGCGCGCGCTGAGAGTTTCGGTGCTTCTCACTCGAACGGGTGAAGCTCGGTTCTCTAGGCGAAGGCGACGTTGTAGATGCCTGCCGCGATGGCGCCGCCGATCAGCGGACCGACCACCGGGATCCAGGCGTAGCCCCAGTCGGAGCCGCCCTTGTTGGGCAGCGGCAGCAGGGCGTGCACGATGCGCGGGCCCAGGTCGCGGGCCGGGTTGATCGCGTAGCCGGTCGGACCGCCGAGGGACAGACCGATCGAGACGACCACGAGTGCGGTGATGAGGGCGCCCAGGGTGCCCAGGCCCTTGCCGCTGTCGTTCAGGCCCTGCGTGAGGACAGCGAGCACCAGCACGACCGTGCCGATGATCTCCGTGGCGAGGTTCTGCACCACGTTCCGGATCTCCGGGCCGGTCGAGAAGATGCCCAGGACCGGTCCCGCGCCCTTCTCCTGGGCCTCGACGGCCTTGGCCGCCGTGGCCTGCGCGCCCGGACCGCCGACGATCTCCTTGTCGGTGAGGTGGGCGTGGAACTGGCCGTAGTAGGCGACCCAGACCAGGGCGGCACCGATCATGGCGCCGAGGAACTGTCCGGCGAAGTACGTCGGGACGTTGCTCCAGTCGCTGTCCTTGATCGCGAGCGCGACGGTGACGGCCGGGTTCAGGTGGGCGCCGGACAGCGGCGCCGAGGTGTAGACCGCCGTGAGCACTGCGAAGCCCCACCCGAAGGTGATGGCGAGCCAGCCGGCGTTGCGGGCCTTGGAGGCCTTCAGCGTGACGGCGGCGCAGACGCCACCGCCGAGCAGGATGAGTATGGCGGTACCGATGGTCTCGCCGATGAAGATGTCGGAGCTGGACACCCGCGACTCCTTTGTCCTTCGTCCAGGGGAAGCCGAACCCCGGGTCCCTCCGGTGGTTCGCGTTGCCCTCGGGGGTGAGGGCGATGCCGGCCCTTGGCACTGTCACACTCTAGCGCGTATTGCCGGTAGGTGTTCGACAATGCCGACCGATGGACGGGAGTCTTGCCCCGGTGTGAGGGATGCGTCAAGAGCTCTGTCGTCGAATGCGCGATCGTTGTTGTTTGTGTTGCTTTATCGATATGGCAACCCGTGGGGCGCCACATGACGCGGGCGAACGCCGACGGCCGGAACGTCCTACGACGCCCCGGCAGCCCCTTCTCCCGCTTTTGGCCCCCGCTCCCACGCTTCCGGGTGCCCGCTCTTCCGTCTCCGGGTGCCCGGAGGCGCCCGCGCCGGCGCTCAGAACCGCCCGGCGCCCAGATCCCGCGACACCGCGCGGGCGCAGTCCCGCACCGCCGCGATCAGGTCGGGCCGCAGCTCGCCGTCCCGGCACAGCCGCTCGACGGCGCCGGTGATGCCGACCGAGCCCACCGGCATGCGACGCCGGTCGTGGATGGGGGCGGCGACGGACGCGACGCCCTCCCAGGTCTCCTCCACGTCGGCGGCGTAGCCCCGCGCGCGTGTCATGTCGAGGATGTGCTCGAAGCGGTCCAGCTCGCACACCGTGTGGTCGGTGAAGGCCTTGCGGTCGGCCTCGATCGCCTCGCTGTGCGCGACCGGGTCGTACGCCGACAGGACCTTGCCCAGCGCGGTGGAGTGCAGCGGCTGCATGGCGCCGATCTCCAGCACCTGCCGGCTGTCGTCGGGGCGGAAGACGTGGTGCACGATCAGGACGCCCTGCTGATGCAGAACGCCCAGGTAGACGCTCTCCCCGCTGGAGCGGGCCAGGTCGTCCGTCCACACCAGGGCCCGCGCCCGCAGTTCGTGCACGTCCAGGTAGGTGGTGCCCAGGCGCAGCAGCTCGGCGCCCAGCTGGTAGCGGCCGGAGGCGTCGTCCTGCTCGACGAAGCCCTCCTGCTGGAGGGTGCGCAGGATGCCGTGGGCGGTGCCCTTGGCGAGGCCCAGCGACGAGGCGATGTCCGACAGGCCGAGGCGTCGCTCGCCGCCCGCGAGGAGCCGCAGCATCGCGGCCGCCCGTTCGAGCGACTGGATGTTCCGTGCCATCGCCGTACTGCCTCCGTCCCCTTCGACCGTCGACCTCGCGACGTCGCTGCCGCCGTTCGGCAATGTCGAACACTACCGGTCGTTACCGACCCTTCGCTAATGGTCGGTCGCCATCCGTGCGCCGCGATCGACGCACCCCGGCCCGGACATCGACCCGGGGCGCCTACCTCGTCCCGCCCCGTGGACTGCCCGACCACTTCTCGCCGGTCCCGGTTACGCTGGCCGCGTGCGCCCGTCGCGGACAGTTCCGTGATGGGTGCAAAGCCGACAGCCGTCGCACTCCAGGGAGCCCTTACATGGCCTCGTTGCCACCGACCCCTTCCGCCGACAGCCGGACCCGTGTGTCCGCGCTCCGCGAGGCGCTCGCCACCCGTGTGGTGGTCGCCGACGGAGCGATGGGCACCATGTTGCAGGCCCAGGACCCCACACTCGAGGACTTCGAGAACCTTGAGGGCTGCAACGAGATTCTGAATCTCACCCGCCCCGACATCGTCCGCTCCGTCCACGACGAGTACTTCGCGGTGGGCGTCGACTGCGTCGAGACGAACACCTTCGGGGCCAACCACTCCGCACTCGGCGAGTACGACATCCCCGAGCGCGTGCACGAACTCTCCGAGGCCGGCGCCAGGGTCGCCCGCGACGTGGCCGACGAGTACACGGCCAAGGACGGCCGCCACCGCTGGGTGCTGGGCTCCATGGGCCCCGGCACCAAGCTGCCCACCCTGGGCCACGCCCCGTACACCACGCTGCGCGACGCCTACCAGCGCAACGCCGAGGGCCTGGTCGCGGGCGGCGCCGACGCGCTGCTCGTGGAGACCACCCAGGACCTGCTCCAGACCAAGGCCGCCGTGCTCGGCGCCCGCCGCGGCCTCGAAGCGCTCGGCGTGGACGTGCCGGTGATCGTCTCGGTGACCGTCGAGACCACCGGCACCATGCTCCTCGGCTCCGAGATCGGCGCCGCGCTGACCGCGCTGGAGCCGCTCGGCATCGACATGATCGGCCTGAACTGCGCCACCGGCCCGGCCGAGATGAGCGAGCACCTGCGCTATCTGGCCCGCCACTCGCGCATCCCGCTGTCCTGCATGCCGAACGCGGGCCTGCCGGTGCTGGGCAAGAACGGCGCCCACTACCCGCTGACGGCCCCCGAGCTCGCCGACGCCCAGGAGACCTTCGTCCGCGAGTACGGCCTCTCCCTGGTCGGCGGCTGCTGCGGCACCACCCCCGAGCACCTGCGTCAGGTCGTCGAACGCGTCCACGACCTCAGCCCGACCGAGCGCAGCCCCCGCCCCGAGCCCGGCGCCGCCTCCCTCTACCAGACCGTCCCGTTCCGCCAGGACACCTCCTACCTGGCCATCGGCGAACGCACCAACGCCAACGGCTCCAAGAAGTTCCGCGAGGCCATGCTGGAGGGCCGCTGGGACGACTGTGTGGAGATGGCCCGCGAGCAGATCCGCGAGGGCGCGCACATGCTCGACCTGTGCGTGGACTACGTCGGCCGGGACGGCGTCGCCGACATGGAGGAACTGGCCGGCCGCTTCGCCACCGCCTCCACCCTGCCGATCGTGCTGGACTCCACGGAGGTCGACGTTCTCCAGGCCGGCCTGCAGAAGCTCGGCGGCCGCGCGGTCATCAACTCCGTCAACTACGAGGACGGCGACGGCCCCGAGTCCCGCTTCGCGAAGGTCACCAAGCTCGCGCAGGAGCACGGCGCCGCCCTGATCGCGCTGACCATCGACGAGGAGGGCCAGGCCCGCACCCCCGAGAAGAAGGTCGAGATCGCCGAACGGCTGATCGACGACCTGACCGGCAACTGGGGCATCCACGAGTCCGACATCCTCATCGACACCCTGACCTTCACCATCTGCACCGGTCAGGAGGAGTCCCGGGGGGACGGCATCGCCACCATCGACGCGATCCGCGAACTCAAGCGCCGCCACCCGGACGTCCAGACCACCCTCGGTCTGTCCAACATCTCCTTCGGCCTCAACCCGGCCGCCCGCATCCTGCTGAACTCCGTCTTCCTCGACGAGTGTTCCAAGGCGGGCCTGGACTCGGCGATCGTGCACGCCTCCAAGATCCTGCCGATCGCCCGCTTCGACGACGAGCAGGTCACCACCGCCCTCGACCTCATCTACGACCGCCGCGCCGAGGGCTACGACCCCCTCCAGAAGCTGATGGCCCTGTTCGAGGGCGCCACCGCCAAGTCGCTGAAGGCAGGCAAGGCCGAGGAACTGGCCGCCCTGCCGCTGGAGGAGCGCCTCAAGCGCCGCATCATCGACGGCGAACGCAACGGCCTGGAGGCCGACCTCGACGAGGCCCTCCAGGACACGCCCGCCCTGGACATCGTCAACAACACCTTGCTGGACGGCATGAAGGTGGTCGGCGAACTGTTCGGCTCCGGCCAGATGCAGCTGCCGTTCGTGCTCCAGTCCGCCGAGGTGATGAAGGCCGCCGTCGCCCACCTCGAACCGCACATGGAGAAGTCCGACGCCGACGGCAAGGGCACCATCGTGCTGGCCACCGTGCGCGGCGACGTCCACGACATCGGCAAGAACCTCGTGGACATCATCCTGTCCAACAACGGCTACAACGTGGTCAATCTGGGCATCAAGCAGCCCGTCTCCGCGATCCTGGAGGCCGCCGAGGAGCACCGCGCCGACGTCATCGGCATGTCCGGCCTGCTGGTGAAATCCACGGTGATCATGAAGGAGAACCTGGAGGAGCTCAACCAGCGTGGCCTCGCGGCGGACTACCCCGTGATCCTCGGCGGCGCCGCCCTCACACGCGCGTACGTCGAACAGGACCTGCACGAGCTGTACGAGGGCGAAGTCCGCTACGCCCGCGACGCCTTCGAGGGCCTGCGCCTGATGGACGCCCTCATCGGCGTCAAGCGGGGCGTGCCCGGCGTGCAGCTGCCCGAGCTCAAGCAGCGCCGCGTCAAGAGCGCCGCCACCACGGCCGTACTGGACGAGCGCCCCGAGGAAGGACACGTCCGCTCCGACGTCGCCATCGACAACCGGGTCCCCGAGCCGCCGTTCTGGGGCACCCGCGTCATCAAGGGCATCCAGCTCAAGGAGTACGCCTCCTGGCTCGACGAGGGCGCCCTCTTCAAGGGCCAGTGGGGTCTGAAGGAGACCCGCACCGGCGACGGGCCGTCGTACCAGGAACTCGTCGAGAGCGAGGGCCGTCCGCGGCTGCGCGGACTGCTCGACAAGCTCCAGACGGAGAACCTGCTGGAAGCCGCCGTGGTCTACGGCTACTTCCCCTGTGTCTCCAAGGACGACGATCTGATCCTGCTCGACGAGCACGGCAACGAACGCACCCGCTTCACCTTCCCGCGCCAGCGCCGCGGCCGCCGGCTGTGCCTCGCGGACTTCTTCCGCCCGCAGGAGTCCGGCGAGACCGACGTCGTCGGGCTCCAGGTGGTCACCGTGGGCTCGCGGATCGGCGAGGAGACGGCCCGGATGTTCGAGGCCAACGCCTACCGCGACTACCTCGAACTGCACGGCCTGTCGGTGCAGTTGGCCGAGGCGCTCGCCGAGTACTGGCACGCGCGCGTGCGCTCCGAGCTAGGCTTCGCCGGGGACGACCCGGCCGACATCGAGGACATGTTCGCGCTGAAGTACCGCGGCGCCCGCTTCTCCCTCGGCTACGGCGCCTGCCCGAACCTGGAGGACCGGGCCAAGATCGCCGACCTGCTCCAGCCGGAGCGCATCGGCGTCCAGCTGTCCGAGGAGTTCCAGCTGCACCCCGAGCAGTCCACGGACGCCATCGTCATCCACCACCCGGAGGCGAAGTACTTCAACGCACGCTGAGCCGCCCTCCGGCGCATTCCGGGCCGGGGTAGAGGGTGTGCCCGGAGGCACAGCGGTCAAACCAGGCGCATCGTCGCCGCAGGTCGTACACTGGACGGTCCACCGCAGGCCGGTTCCCTTAGTGGGAGCCGGCCTGTCCGCCCCTCAAGGAGGTGCGCCAGGATGACCAGCACGGTCCCCGCGCCAGTAACCCGTACGGCCGACGGTTCGGCCCTTCAGGCCGTCCTGCTCGACATGGACGGCACCCTGGTGGACACCGAGGGCTTCTGGTGGGACGTCGAGGTCGAGGTGTTCTCCGGCCTGGGTCACACCCTCGACGACTCCTGGCGCCATGTCGTGGTCGGCGGCCCGATGACCCGCAGCGCGGGCTTCCTGATCGAGGCCACCGGTGCCGACATCACGCTCGCCGAACTCACGGTCCTGCTCAACCAGGGCTTCGAGGACCGCATCGACCTCACCCTGCCCCTGATGCCGGGAGCGGCCCGGCTGCTGGCCGAGCTGGCCGCGTACGAGATCCCCACGGCCCTGGTCTCCGCCTCGCACCGGCGCATCATCGACCGCGTGCTCACCTCGCTCGGCCCCCAGCACTTCGCGCTGACCGTCGCCGGTGACGAGGTGCCGCGCACCAAGCCGCACCCCGACCCGTATCTGCTCGCCGCCCGCGGGCTGGGCGCCGACCCCGCCAGATGCGCGGTCGTCGAGGACACCGCCACCGGAGTCGCGGCGGCCGAGGCCGCCGGCTGCCAGGTGGTGGCCGTACCGTCGATCGCCCCCATCGCGCCGGCCGCCCGGCGCACCGTGGTGAGCTCCCTCGAAGAGGTCGATCTGGCATTTCTGCGTGGGCTGATGGCCGCCTGACAACACAAATGAACGCGTCGTTCACCCAGCGTGCAACATCGATAACGCGCGAATTCCGCAAGGAAATTCGCACCACCGGATGGCTGAATTCCGATACTCGGCCAGTACCGTTCCGTTTGTGACGTTCGCCACTCTTCGGGGGGTCGACAGTCATCCCGCGCTGTGCCGCGCGCCCGCCCGAACGGGCCGCGAGCGCACCCTTGTGTCCCGATTGATGGAACGGTGCACGAATCCTTCCAGGGTCAGCCTTTCTTTCTGTTCGCACCCGGTTCCGCTCCGTGATGGGCCCTCAACTCCGGTCGCTTCAAACCCTCCTGCGGGCGCGGACTAACCTCGTCGCGAGAACATCGCACTTACCCCCGTGATCCGCCGCGACACCCCTGCATGCCGGGTACACGGAGTCGACAGCTGGAGAAACCCGAGCATGAACCGTAAGACTTTGGTGCTGCCGGCCGTCATCGGTCTGCTCGCGCCGGTTCTCGCCGCCTGCGGCGGAACCGACAGCGGCAGCGACGGCGGCGAGGGAATCGTCGTCGGCACCACGGACGCGTTCACTGCCTCGAAGGACGCTCCCGCACCGCTGGACCCCGCCTTCGCCTACGACGTCGGCACCTGGAACATCCTGCGCCAGACCGTGCAGACGCTGATGATCCAGCCGCGCGGCGAGGGCGAACCGGTGCCCGAGGCCGCCCAGAGCTGCGGCTTCACCGACAGCGGCAACGAACGCTACGCCTGCACCCTGCGCAAGGACCTCAAGTTCTCCAACGGCGACCCCGTCACCGCCGAGGACGTGAAGTACTCCATTGACCGGGCCCGCGCGATGAAGGCCGACAGCGGTGTCTTCGCCCTGCTGTCCACCATTGACACCGTCGAGACCCAGGGCGAGCGCGAGGTCATCTTCCACCTCAGGACGGCCGACGCCACCTTCCCGTTCAAGCTGTCCACCCCGGTCGCCGGCATCGTCGACCCGGACATCTACTCCAAGGGCGAGCTCCGCGAGGGCTTCGAGGTCGACGGCTCCGGCCCGTACACCCTCCAGGCCGAGGTCAAGAACGACGAGCTGGTCTCCGCCGTGTTCACCAAGAACCCCCACTACAAGGGGAGCCTGAAGGTGAACAACGACAAGGTCGAACTGCGCAACTTCGCCGACGCCGACGAGATGGGCACCGCCCTCGAAAAGGGCGACATCGACCTGATGACCCGCACCATGTCGCCCGAGCAGATCCAGAAGCTGTCCTCCGACTCCGACGACCAGATCGACCTCGTCGACCTGGCCGGCCTGGAGATCCGCTACCTGGCCTTCAACACCGACGCCCCGACCGTGAAGAGCAGGGCCGTCCGCCAGGCGATGGCCCAGATCATCGACCGCGGCGAGCTCGTCTCCAAGGTCTACGGCTCCCAGGCCGAGCCGCTGTACTCGCTGGTGCCCGCCAGCATCACCGGCCACTCCAACTCGTTCTTCAACCGCTACGGCGACCCGGACGTCACCAAGGCCAAGTCGCTGCTGGAGAAGGCCGGCGTCACCACCCCGGTGAAGCTGACGCTGCACTACACCACCGACCACTACGGCAGCGCCACGAAGAAGGAGTTCGAGCTGCTGAAGAAGCAGCTCAACGACAGCGGCCTGTTCGACGTCGACATCGAGGGCACCCCCTGGGCGACCTTCCGGCCCGCCGAGCAGAAGGGCGAGTACGACGTCTACGGCATGGGCTGGTTCCCGGACTTCCCCGACGCCGACAACTACCTCGCGCCGTTCCTCGACAAGGACAACTTCCTCGGCTCGCCGTACGCCAACAGCACGATCCGGGACACCCTCATCCCCGAGTCCCGCCGCGTGGCCGACCGGCTGTCCGCCGCCAACAGCCTGACGGAGATTCAGGACATCGTGGCCGGCGACGCACCCGTGATCCCGCTGTGGCAGGGCAAGCAGTTCGTCGCGGCCGGTGACGACGTCACCGGCTCCGCGTACGCCCTCAACTCCTCCTCGACCCTTCAGCTGTGGGAGCTCGGCCGTGGCGTGAGCGGCTGACGTCTCTCCATGCCCGGCGCCCCGACCAGGGCACCGGGTACGGCCCGGGAACCGGGACGAGGCCCGGGTTCCTCCCAATCGACGACAAGGCACTCGTAAGTGAACATGCGCAACCAGTGGCCGGTCCTGCCCGTCGTGGCAGGGCTGGCCTCCGGCCTGCTGACCGGCTGCGGAACCGAGAGCGGGGACACCGGCGGGAGCAGCACCTCGGTGGTCATGGGGATGTCGGACGACGTCCTCGCCACCGACCCCGCCTCCGGTTACGACCCCGGCTCCTGGCTGTTGTTCAACAACGTCTTCCAGTCGCTGCTCAGCTTCCCCAAGGGCGCCACCGAACCCCAGCCCGAGGCCGCCGAGCAGTGCGGCTTCTCCGACACGAGGGCCACGGTGTTCGAGTGCACCCTCAAGGACGGGCTCAAGTTCAGCAACGGTGACGAACTCACCTCGAAGGACGTCAAGTTCTCCTTCGACCGCATGCTGAAGATCAATGACCCCGATGGCCCCGCGGTCATGTTCCCCACCCTCGACAAGGTCGAGACGCCGGACGACAAGAAGGTCGTCTTCCGGCTGAACACCCCCGACGCCACCTTCCCGAGCAAGATCGCCTCCGGCGCCGGCTCGATCGTCGACGAGGACCAGTACGACGCCGACGGCCTGCGCAAGGACGGCGAAGCGGTCGGCTCCGGCCCGTACAAGCTCGACAAGTTCGACGACAGCGAGGCCGTCTTCTCGGTCAACGAGAACTACAAGGGCACCGCCGAGGTGCAGAACGACGGCGTCACGCTGAAGTTCTTCCACGGCGACCAGGACTCCCTGAAGAAGTCCCTCCAGTCCAACGAGGTCGACATCGCCTACCGAGGCCTCGGCGCGGGCGCCATCGCCGACGTCGAGAAGGCCGGCGACGACTCGGGCGTCGAGGTGGTCGAAGGCAGCAGCGCCGAGGTCCAGCACCTCGTCTTCAACATGGACGACCCGGTCACCGGAAAGCTCGGCGTCCGCAAGGCCATCGCCTACCTGATCGACCGTGACGCCCTCATCAAGGACGTCTACCAGGGCACGGCCACCCCGCTGTACTCGATCATCCCCGCCGGGATCGCCGGCCACAACACGGCCTTCTTCGACACCTACGGCGCCCGCCCCTCCCAGTCCAAGGCCGCCGCCGCGCTCCAGGACGAGGGCATCACCGACAAGGTCAAGCTGACCCTGTGGTCCACCCCGTCGCGCTACGGCCCCGCCACCGACGACGAGTTGAAGGCCATCGCCGGGCAGCTCAACGCCAGCGGCCTGTTCGACGCCGACGTCCAGTCCGTGGCGTTCGACCAGTACGAGAAGGACGTCGCCGCCGGCAAGTACGGCGTGTACGTGAAGGGCTGGATCCCGGACTACCCGGACGCCGACAACTTCACGGCCCCGTTCTTCGGCAAGGGCAACGTGCTGAGCAACAACTACAGCAACAACGCGATCACCGGCACGCTCATCCCGCGCACCGCCGCCGAGAGCGACCGCACCGCGACCAACGACGACTTCGGCCGCCTCCAGGACATCGTCGCCGAGGAACTCCCCGTCCTGCCGGTCTGGCAGGCCAAGCAGTACGCCGTCGTCCGCGACAACGTCTACGGCCTCGAGTACTGCCTCGACGCCTCCACCGTGTTCCGCTTCTGGGAACTCAGCAAGGGCTGACGGACACACGCACACACGAAGAGGGCGCCCCTTCCTCAGAAGGGGCGCCCTCTTCGTGTATGAACCCGGCCGGGTCCCCGCCGCGCCCTACTGCGCGCCGGGGCGCACGAGACCGCTCTCGTACGCGTACACCGCCGCCTGCACCCGGTCGCGCAGACCCAGCTTGGTCAGCACATGACCCACGTGCGTCTTCACCGTCGTCTCACTGACGAACAGATCGGCGGCGATCTCGGCGTTCGACAGGCCCCGCGCCACCAGCTTCAGCACCTCCACCTCGCGCTCGGTGAGCGTGTGCAGGGTGTCCGGAACCGGCTCGTCGCCCGAGGGCAGATGCGTGGCGTACTTGTCGAGCAGCCGGCGCGTGATGCTCGGCGCGAGCATCGCCTCACCCGCGGCGACCACCCGGATCGCCTGCACCAACTCGTTGGCCGGGGCGTCCTTCAGCAGGAAGCCACTGGCGCCCGCCTTCAGCGCCTCCACCACGTACTCGTCGAGGTCGAAGGTCGTCAGCACCAGCACCTTCGCCGGTCCGTCCCGCCCCGGCCCGGTGATCTGCCGGGTCGCCTCGACGCCGTCCATCCGGGGCATACGGATATCCATCAGGACCACGTCGGGCTGGAGGGCCCGCACCTGGTCGAGGGCCTGCAAGCCGTCGCCGGCCTCGCCCACGACCGCGAGGTCCTGCTCCGCCTCCAGGATCATCCGGAAGCCGGTACGCAGCAGGGGCTGGTCGTCGACCAGTAGGACGCGGATGGCCACGTAAGTCTCCTTCGCTAGTCCGGCCCCATTCTGCCCTGCGCCCCGCCCGCCGACTCGCCCGCCCTCAGCGGCGGTGGGTGGGGGCCCTCTGCGGGAGGGCTATGCGCCCCCTGGGCGCGGGCGGAGCACATCGGGCCGCCCCCTGCGCGTCCGCCGGGGGGGCATCCGGCGCCGCCCCCTGGGCATCGACGGCACCCGGCGCGGCTGCTTGCCGCAGAGGGAGCGCACCCCCGCGGGCCGCCCCCTCCCCGCATCCCAGCGACTACGTCCCCTCGGCAGACCCCCGCGTCCCCCCGGTCGCCCCCTGCTCCGCCACTCCCACCGGCAAGGGATACGGCGGGGGAGTGCCGCCGAATTCCGGGCAGTGGGCCTGGTGGTCGCACCAGCCGCACAGCTTCGTGGGCCGAGGACGCCAGTCACCCGTCTCCGTCGCCTGCCGGATCGCGTCCCACAGCGCGTGCAGCTTGCGCTCGACCCGCTCCAGATCGGCGAGGACCGGGTCGTACGTCAGCACATCACCGCTGCCCAGATAGACGAGCTGAAGCCGCCGGGGGACGATCCCCTTCAGCCGCCAGACCACCAGCGCGTAGAACTTCATCTGGAACAGCGCGCCCTCGGCATACTCCGGCCGGGGCGCCTTGCCCGTCTTGTAGTCGACGATCCGCACCTCGCCGGTGGGCGCCACGTCCACCCGGTCGATGATCCCGCGCAACTTGAGACCCGAGTCCAGCTCGGCCTCGACGAACAGCTCACGCTCGGCCGGCTCCAGACGCGTCGGGTCCTCCAACCCGAACCAGCGCTCCACGAGCTGCTCCGCCTCCGCCAGCCACGCCGCCAGCCGCTCGCCCTCGGGATCGTCCGCGAACAGCTCCACGACCTCCGGCCTGCTCTCCCGCAGCCGGTCCCACTGGCCGGGAATCAGCGACTTGGCGCGCGGAGCGGTCCGCTCGGCGGCCGGCGCGTCGAAGAGCCGCTCCAGCACCGCGTGCACAAGCGTCCCCTTGGTCGCCGCCGCGCTCGGCTTCTCGGGCAGCCGGTCGATCACCCGGAACCGGTAGAGCAGAGGGCACTGCATGAAGTCGCCGGCACGCGACGGGGACAGCGAGGTGGGCGCTATGACCGGAAGCGGAACGGCCGCCGTGGCAGTGGACGTGGGCACGCCCGCACCCGCCTCGACCGGCACCGCCGTATCGTCCGCCGTCCGCCCTGTCTCCACCGTCGTCACCGACTCCGCGACCGGCGCGACCTCACCGCCGCCGTCCGCCGCGGCACCCTCCGTGCTCGTCTCCATGACCACAGACCCTACGGCCCACCACTGACAGTGACCCCACTCCGTCCGTTACCTCCGGTACGTCAGGGGCAACTCAGGGGGGTGCCGGACGGGAACGCTTCAGGACGGCCGCATACCATCGACCCGAGACCCTTCCGGCCGCCAGGCGCGGAAGACGCTTCGAACGAGGGGACACCGTGGACGAGAGCGGCGGGAGCGGGCAGCCGCGGTCCGGCACCGAGGAGTCGACCGAGCGCCGACCGGGCCGGACGACCCCGGCCCCGGAACCCACACGCCCCGACCCCACCCCGTCCGACGAACAGCCCAGCGACGACCGGCGGCCCGACGCCCCGGGGGACGACGCCGGGCACGAGAACCCCAAGAGCCGGACAGAACCGGGATCCGACGGGCGTTCGGAGGGTACGGGCGACGCGGACTCGGGCAGCCAGGGCACCACCGCGGGTGACGAGCCCGGGAACCGGCCCTCGCAGAGCACCGGAGCCGAACGGCCCCCCACGACCCCGCCGCACGACCCGAGCCACCCCGACCGCACCTTCGCCCACTCCGGCACCACCAAAGGCCGCCCTCCGCAGCGCCCCAAGGACCCCCGCGGCGGGCTGCTCATGGGCCGGCCCTTCGGTGTGCCCGTGTACGTCGCGCCGAGCTGGTTTCTCGTCGCCGCACTGATCACCTGGGTGTTCGGCGGCCAGCTCGACCGCGTACTGCCCGAGCTCGGCGCCGCCCGCTACCTCGTCTCCCTCTTCTTCGCGGTCGCCTTCTACGCCTCCGTCCTCGTCCACGAACTCGCGCACACCGTCGCCGCGCTCCGCTTCAAGCTGCCGGTCCGCCGCATCCAGCTCCAGTTCTTCGGCGGCGTCTCAGAGATCGAGAAAGAGGCCGAGACACCCGGCCGCGAGTTCGTTCTCGCCTTCGTCGGCCCCCTGCTCTCCCTCGTCCTCTCCGGCGTCTTCTACGGCGCCCTGCAACTCGTCGAACCCGGCACCGTCCCCGGCGTCCTGCTGGCCGGCCTGATGATCTCCAACCTCATCGTGGCCGCCTTCAACCTGCTCCCCGGCCTGCCCCTCGACGGCGGCCGCATGCTCCGTGCGGTCGTCTGGAAGATCACCGGCAGACCCATGAGCGGCACCGTCGCCGCCGCCTGGGTCGGCCGCGCCCTCGCCGTCTCCGTCCTCGTCGGACTCCCGTGGCTCACCCAGTCCGGCGCCCTCGGCTCCGACGCCGTCGACAACGTCGGCATGGACACCGTCCTCGACGCCCTGCTCGCCGCCATCCTCGCCGCGATCATCTGGACCGGCGCCGGCAACAGCCTGCGCATGGCACGCCTGCGCGAACACCTCCCCGAACTGCGCGCCCGCACCCTCACCCGCCGCGCGGTCCCCGTCGAAACCCACACCCCCCTCTCCGAGGCCCTGCGCCGCGCCAACGACGCCGGCGCCCGCGCCCTGGTCGTCGTCGACGCCGACGGCAACCCGCTCTCCCTCGTCCGCGAGGCCGCCATCGTCGGCGTCCCCGAACACCGCCGCCCCTGGGTCGCCGTCAGCGGCCTCGCCCAGGACCTCACCGACGGCATGCGCGTCTCCGCCGAACTGGCGGGAGAGGAACTCCTCGACGCCCTGCGCGCCAACCCCGCCACCGAGTACCTGGTCGTCGAGGAGACCGGCGAGATCTTCGGCGTCCTGTCCGCGGCCGACGTCGAGCGCGCCTTCGTCAAGGCCATGGCCCGCCCCAACTGAAAACCCGGCCCTCCGAAGGCACCGCCCCCGATTCCCCGTGGTCCAAGGGCCCGCGAAACGCCGGTAGGCTGTTCACATGTCCGAACCGACCGGTGCCGCCCGCCGACGCGGGCCCTTCAAGGTCGGGGACCAGGTACAGCTGACCGACCCCAAGGGCCGCCACTACACGTTCACGCTCGAAGCCGGGAAGAACTTCCACACCCACAAGGGTTCCTTCCCGCACGACGAACTGATCGGCGCACCCGAGGGCAGCGTTGTCCGCACCACCGGGAACGTCGCCTACCTCGCGCTGCGCCCCCTGCTCCCCGACTACGTCCTGTCCATGCCCCGCGGGGCAGCCGTCGTCTATCCGAAGGACGCGGGGCAGATCCTCGCCTTCGCCGACATCTTCCCCGGCGCCCGCGTAGTCGAGGCCGGCGTCGGCTCCGGCTCGCTCAGCAGCTTCCTGCTGCGCGCCATCGGCGACCAGGGCATGCTGCACTCCTACGAGCGCCGCGAGGACTTCGCCGACATCGCCCGGCAGAACGTGGAGCGCTACTTCGGCGGCCCCCACCCCGCCTGGCAGCTCACCGTCGGCGACCTCCAGGACAACCTCAGCGACACCGACGTCGACCGCGTCATCCTCGACATGCTCGCCCCCTGGGAATGCCTGGAAGCCGTCTCCAAGGCACTCGTCCCCGGCGGCATCGTGTGCTGCTACGTCGCCACCACCACCCAGCTCGCCCGGACCGTCGAGTCCATCCGCGAGATCGGCTGCTTCAACGAGCCGACCGCCTGGGAGACGATGATCCGCAACTGGCACATCGAGGGCCTCGCCGTCCGCCCCGACCACCGGATGATCGGCCACACCGGCTTCCTGCTCACCGCACGCCGCCTCGCCGACGGAGTCGAACCCCCCATGCGCCGCCGCCGCCCCGCCAAGGGCGCCTACGGCGACGACTACGAAGGCCCCAACGCCGACGGAGGCTCCGGCCGCTGAGGCCACCCCGCACCACGATCAACATACAAGCGCTGTGGTCGAGTTCCCGGAACAGCCCCGGAACTCGACCACAGCGCCTTTTCGTTACTCGACCACAGCACCCGTTCGTCGCCCCGAGACGGCAACGCGACACACCGCCGACGAACCACCCCGAGCACGCCGCACGCCCCGCGCGCACCCCGAACCGCCGGACATCCAGCACGTGAACTCCACACCCCCGCCGTTCCCCCACCATGTGACGTGTGGCACGATGCTGGCCACCCACCCCCACCGGCACAGCCCTCACAGGAGACGCTCCTAGTGCAGCAACCCGCCGTCCCGGAACTGGCACACACCCACACCCGGCCCATCCACTGGCTCGCCACCGCCACAGCGGTCGCCGGAGTCGTGGCGCTCTCCTCGGTCCTCCAGCCCAACGCGGCGACGGCCGCCCAGACAGCCGGCCCGGAGACCAAGCACGCCCCCGCCTCGGTCACACCCCCCGACCCCGCGCACGTCGACTTCCCCCTCGAATGCGGGCCCGTGAAAGCCATCGTGGTCAAAAAAGCCACCGGAGACCTCGACGCCGACGGCAGCCCCGAAACCGTGGCCGTCGTGCACTGCGACTCCCCGATGGGCACCCCGCCCGACGGCGTCTACGTCCTCACCCACGCCAGGGCCACGGCCACACCCCGCCTCGTCGCCACCCTCGTCGACCCGAAGGACAATCTCACCGTCAGTGACATCGCCGTCCGTGACGGAGCCGTCGACGCAGAACTGCTCGGCTACTCGTCGGACGACGTACCGCGCTGCTGCCCGGACACCAAGAACAGCGCGAAATGGCAGTGGAAGAACGGCTCGTTCGTCCGCTCGACACCCGCCGGTGCGCACAGCGTCTGACCCACGCCACCGACAGTTGTGAGAAATCAGACAGTCGTAACACCCCGTACAGGAAAGGTCACTCGGCGTCCGGGCCGTACACCTCGACCCTGTCCGAAACGCGACGCACATGGATGCAGTCGCCCGGACACTCCTTCGCCGAATCCACCACATCCGTGAGAAGCGGCAGCGGAACGGGCGTTGTAGCCCCCCTGGCCTGCAAAAGCTCGTCATCGGAGCTCTTCACGTACGCCAGACCGTCGATGTCCAGCTCGAACACCTCAGGCGCGTACTGGGCGCAGATCCCGTCACCGGTACAGAGATCCTGGTCGATCCAGACCTCCAGCGCCTCACCCTCGACCCCGGCCGCCTGCTCCACGCTCATCTCTCCTGCCCTCCGCATACCCCGAGCCGCACGGGAATCCGGCCAGCTCTGACGGGTGTTGAACACTTTGACCCTACCTGGACCTGGGTTCCAATCATGTGCGGTGGGTATTCCCCTGGCGTGAGGGAGAGCGCAAGGGTGAAGATCGGACACACCCCGACCGTCTTTGTGATCTAGGGGTTTCAATCGACACCCACCCAGGTAGGGTCTGGAAGCGTCCAGCTCCCCTTGGAGGAGGTGAGGACCGTGGCAGCCCACGACGACGACATGAACCGCGGCATCCGCCCGGGACGGGGGTCCGACGACCCGGCCGGGCAGATCGCCTACCTTGAGCAGGAGATCGCCGTCCTGCGACGCAAGCTCGCCGACTCTCCGCGGCACACGAGGATTCTCGAAGAGCGGATCGTCGAGTTGCAGACCAATCTGGCCGGCGTGTCCGCACAGAACGAGCGGCTCGCCAACACGCTCCGTGAGGCCCGAGACCAGATCGTGGCCCTCAAGGAAGAAGTCGACCGGCTCGCACAGCCCCCGGCCGGCTTCGGTGTCTTCCTCACAGCGAACGAGGACGGCACCGCGGACATCTTCACCGGAGGCCGCAAACTCCGCGTGAACGTCAGCCCGAGCGTCGAACTCGACGACCTCAGGCGCGGCCAGGAAGTAATGCTCAACGAAGCGCTCAACGTGGTCGAGGCCATGGAATTCGAGCGCGTCGGGGACATCGTCACCCTCAAGGAAATCCTGGAGGACGGCGAACGAGCCCTGGTGCTCGGGCACACCGACGAGGAACGGGTGGTACGGCTCGCCGAGCCGCTGCTGGACGTCAACATCCGCCCCGGTGACGCCCTCCTGCTCGAACCCCGCTCCGGCTACGTCTACGAAATCGTTCCCAAGAGCGAGGTCGAAGAACTCGTCCTCGAAGAGGTACCCGACATCGGCTACGAGCAGATCGGCGGTCTGGGCGGCCAGATCGAAGCCATCCGCGACGCCGTCGAGCTGCCGTACCTCTACCCGGACCTGTTCAAGGAGCACGAACTGCGCCCGCCCAAGGGCGTCCTGCTCTACGGACCCCCCGGATGCGGAAAGACGCTCATCGCCAAGGCCGTCGCCAACTCGCTGGCCAAGAAGGTCGCCGAGGTCACCGGCGTGGCCGCCGGCAAGAGCTTCTTCCTCAACATCAAGGGCCCCGAACTGCTCAACAAGTACGTCGGTGAGACCGAGCGGCAGATCCGCCTCGTCTTCCAGCGTGCACGCGAGAAGGCCAGCGAGGGCACACCCGTCATCGTCTTCTTCGACGAGATGGAATCCCTCTTCCGCACCCGCGGCTCCGGCGTCAGCTCGGACGTGGAGAACACCATCGTCCCGCAGCTGCTCGCCGAGATCGACGGTGTGGAAGGCCTCCAGAACGTGGTCGTCATCGGCGCCTCCAACCGCGAGGACATGATCGACCCCGCCATCCTGCGCCCCGGCCGCCTGGACGTGAAGATCAAGATCGAACGTCCCGACGCCGAAGCCGCCAAGGACATCTTCGGCAAGTACCTCACAGAACGCCTCCCGCTGCACTCCGAGGACCTCGGCGAGCACGGCGGCAGCAAGGCGACCACGGTCCAGAGCATGATCCAGACCGCCGTCGAGCAGATGTACGCCGAATCCGAGGAGAACCGCTTCCTGGAAGTCACCTACGCCAACGGCGACAAGGAAGTCCTCTACTTCAAGGACTTCAACTCCGGCGCCATGATCGAAAACATCGTGGGCCGCGCCAAGAAGATGGCGATCAAGGACTTCCTCGAGCACAACCAGAAGGGCCTGCGCGTCTCCCACCTCCTCCAGGCATGCGTGGACGAGTTCAAGGAGAACGAGGACCTGCCCAACACCACCAACCCCGACGACTGGGCCCGGATCTCCGGAAAGAAGGGCGAGCGGATCGTCTACATCCGCACCCTCATCACCGGAAAGCAGGGCGCAGACACCGGACGCTCCATCGACACGGTGGCCAACACCGGTCAGTACCTGTAAACGGCAGGGCGGCTGCGGGTGCCCTCACCGGGTACCCGCAGCCCACTGTTTTTCAGGCCACGATCGGAACACAAGGCGTGCAAGGCAATGACGCAAATGATCTCCCCACCAGGGCAAAGGCGCTCTAGGCTCTTCCGTACCGCCAAGTCGCGCAGTGCGGGGACGGGCACCGCACACGCAACCGAGCGCCAGCGGTACTTGTGCGGCGCCCACGACCGAGGGTGCCGCCGGGCAAGGAGGGCCGCATGACCGTACGGCGAGTAATGGGCATCGAGACGGAGTACGGGATCTCCGTCCCCGGCCACCCCAACGCCAATGCCATGCTCACCTCATCCCAGATCGTCAACGCCTACGCGGCGGCGATGCACCGGGCCCGCCGGGCCCGCTGGGACTTCGAGGAGGAGAACCCGCTGCGCGACGCGCGAGGCTTCGACCTCGCCCGTGAGGCCGCCGACTCCAGCCAGCTCACCGACGAGGACATCGGGCTGGCCAACGTGATCCTCACCAACGGCGCAAGGCTCTACGTCGACCACGCACACCCCGAATACAGCGCCCCCGAGGTCACCAACCCGCGGGACGCCGTGCTCTGGGACAAGGCCGGCGAACGGATCATGGCCGAAGCCGCCGAACGCGCGGCCCAGCTGCCCGGCGCACAGCCCATCCACCTCTACAAGAACAACACCGACAACAAGGGCGCCTCCTACGGCACGCACGAGAACTACCTGATGAAGCGGGAAACCCCCTTCTCGGACATCGTGCGCCACCTCACCCCCTTCTTCGTCTCCCGCCAGGTCTTCGCCGGAGCCGGCCGCGTCGGCATCGGCCAGGACGGCCACGAACACGGCTTCCAGCTCAGCCAGCGCGCCGACTACTTCGAAGTCGAGGTGGGCCTCGAAACCACCCTCAAGCGCCCCATCATCAACACCCGCGACGAGCCGCACGCCGACGCCGAGAAATACCGCCGCCTCCACGTGATCATCGGCGACGCGAACCTCTCGGAGATCTCGACCTACCTGAAGCTGGGCACGACCGCCCTGGTCCTGTCCATGATCGAAGACGGCTTCATCGCCGTGGACCTCGCCGTCGACCAGCCCGTACGCACCCTGCACCAGGTCTCGCACGACCCCTCCCTCAAGCGCCTGGTCACCCTCCGCAGCGGCCGCACACTCACCGCGGTACAACTCCAGATGGAGTACTACGAGCTCTCGCGCAAGTACGTCGAGGAACGCTACGGCGCCGACGCCGACGACCAGACCAAGGACGTCCTCACCCGTTGGGAGGACACCCTCAACCGCCTGGAGCGAGACCCCATGAGCCTCGCCGGCGAACTGGACTGGGTCGCCAAACGAGAACTCATGGAGGGCTACCGTCGCCGCGACAACCTCGACTGGGACGCCGCCCGCCTCCACCTCGTCGACCTCCAGTACGCCGACGTACGCCCCGAGAAGGGCCTCTACAACCGGCTGGCGACCCGGGGACGTATGAAGCGCCTCCTGGACGAGGAAACCGTCGAACGGGCCAAGGCGACCCCGCCGGAGGACACCAGGGCGTACTTCCGCGGCCGCTGCCTGGAGCAGTACGCCGACGACGTCGCCGCGGCCTCCTGGGACTCGGTCATCTTCGATCTCCCCGGCCGTGACTCCCTCCAGCGCGTCCCAACCCTCGAACCGCTTCGCGGAACGCGAAATCACGTCAAGGAACTCCTGGACCGCTGCCGCACCGCGGAAGACCTGGTCAGGGTCCTGTCAGGCGGCTGAGGGGTACCCGGGAGGTGTGGACCGGACGTCGGCGGGCAGGGTGGAAAACCCTGCGTCCGGGAATCATCGAGATGGCCCCCGTACGTTGGAGAAACTGCGGGGCCGATGTCGGACCCGGCTTGTAGGGTCTGATCATCACCGATCGGCAGGAATGCCGACCTGGCGACCATGTCGGGCGAACTGAGCGGGGTGAGGGATATGGCAACCAAGGACACCGGCGGCGGACAGCAGAAGGCCACGCGTTCCACCGAGGAAGTCGAGGAGCAGGCGGCGGAGACGCAGGCTTCGGAGGACCTCAAGGAGCGGCAGGAGAAGCTGAGCGATGACGTCGACTCGGTTCTCGACGAAATCGATGACGTACTCGAGGAAAATGCCGAGGATTTCGTTCGAAGCTTCGTGCAAAAGGGTGGCCAGTAAAGGAATTCGAGCCGCTTTTGCCTTCGAATTGAAGGTGGCGGGGGATGAGGGTGGCTGGGGATCCGAACGCCAAGCAGTGCACGGGCTGCAAGCGGGACTTGCCTCCTGACGCATTCGCTCGGGACAAGAACCGGCGCGATGGCCTTCAGGTCCGGTGCCGGGAGTGCGTAGCGGCGTACAGCGCAGCGCACTACCGGCGCCGGCGGGAAGCGGTGGGCAAGTCGGTCCGGGAGAAGGTGGACGTTCCGGCCGGGCACAAGCTCTGCCGGACGTGCGGTGAGGTCAAGCCGCACAGCGAGTGGCATCGCAATGCCACTGCCTCCGATGGCCTGTCGACACGGTGCAAGGCGTGCCGCGCCATCCAGGGGCGGCAGGGTCATCTGAAGCGCCAGTACGGCCTCACCGAGGCCGAGCGCGACGGTTTGGTCGCCTCTCAAGGCGGCGTCTGCTGCATATGTTTGGCGGCTCTGCCCGAGCATGTGGATCACTGCCACGAGACGGGTAGGGTCCGTGGCGTACTGTGCTTCAGCTGCAACGCCGCACTGGGGCAATTCAAGGATCGGCCCGACGTCATAAGGCGGGCTGCTGCTTACGTGGAAGGAATCGCGTGGAAGCCAACACTCGTAGCACCGGGCGTCTACCAGCTGCCTTCCTGACGCCTGGGTCGTCCTCGTTCATGGACTTTCTCTCCGAGCACCAGCCGGAGCTGCTGCCCGGCAAGCGTCAACTGCCGCCCACGCAGGGTGTGATCGAGGCGCCGCACGGCACCACCATCGTGGCCGTGACGTTCCCCGGTGGTGTCGTGCTCGCCGGTGACCGTCGCGCCACCATGGGCAACGTCATCGCGCAGCGGGACATCGAGAAGGTCTTCCCGGCGGACGAGTACTCGGCTGTGGGTATCGCCGGCACGGCCGGTCTGGCCGTGGAGATGGTCAAGCTCTTCCAGTTGGAGCTGGAGCACTTCGAGAAGGTCGAAGGGGCTCAGCTGTCGCTGGAGGGCAAGGCGAACCGGCTGTCGACGATGATTCGGTCGAATCTGGGGATGGCGATGCAGGGGCTGGCTGTGGTGCCGCTGTTCGCCGGGTACGACGTGGACCGGGAGAAGGGGCGGATCTTCTCGTACGACGTCACCGGTGGCCGTTCCGAGGAGCAGGGCTTCGCCGCCACCGGCTCGGGTTCGATTTTCGCGCGTGGCGCCATGAAGAAGCTGTTCCGTGATGACCTGAGCGAGGCCGAGGCCACGACGCTCGTGGTGCAGGCTCTGTACGACGCGGCTGACGACGACTCGGCGACCGGTGGTCCCGATGTCGCGCGCCGGATCTACCCGATCGTCACCGTGATCACCGAGGACGGTTTCCGTCGGTTGGGCGATGGCGAGTCCTCCGAGATCGCCCGTTCCATTCTGGAGCGGCGTCTGGAGCAGCCCGACGGTCCGCGGGCCGCGCTGCTGTAGGCGGCGGTTCGGTCTTATCAAGGTGATCCTGTGACTTCGACAGAAAGGGACGGATAGCCGGTGTCGACGCCGTTCTATGTCTCACCCCAGCAGGCCATGGCCGACCGGGCGGAGTACGCGCGCAAGGGCATCGCCCGTGGCCGCAGCCTGGTGGTCCTCCAGTACGCCGACGGCATCGTGTTCGTCGGTGAGAACCCGTCCCGTGCGCTGCACAAGTTCAGCGAGATCTATGACCGGATCGGCTTCGCGGCGGCCGGTAAGTACAACGAGTACGAGAATTTGCGGATCGGCGGTGTGCGGTATGCCGATCTTCGTGGTTACACCTATGACCGTGATGATGTGACCGCGCGTGGTCTGGCCAACGTCTACGCCCAGACGCTGGGCACGATCTTCTCCTCCGCGGCTGAGAAGCCGTACGAGGTGGAGTTGGTCGTGGCCGAGGTGGGGGTGACGCCGGACGGTGACCAGATCTATCGGCTGCCGCACGACGGGTCGATCGTGGATGAGCACGGTTCGGTCGCGGTGGGTGGTAATGCCGAGCTGATCAGTAACTATCTGGATCAGCGTCATCAGGACGGTATGACCCTGGCCGAGGCGCTGGAGCTGGCGGTGCAGGCGTTGTCGCGTGAGTCGAACGGTTCGCAGCGGGAGATTCCGGTCGAGCGGCTGGAGGTCGCGGTGCTGGATCGTACGCGTCCGCAGTCGCGGAAGTTCAAGCGCATCGCGGGTCGTCAGCTGGCTCGGCTGTTGGAGGCCGGTGGCGCGTCCACGGAGGCCGAGAGCGCTGATGACGAGGGTTCTGAGGAGTCCGGCGCTTCGGAGGAGTAGTTCGTTCACCGCTTTGCCCGCCCTTGCTGTGCCCCGGCCGTTCGATCGGCCGGGGCACAGGGCGTTCAGGGGGCTGTCAGGGCGTGCTGGGTGGGGCTGTGGAGCCTCGTACGACGAGTTGGACCGGAATGTCGCCCTCTTGGGGTTCGCGGCCTTCCAGGACGGCCAGGAGGGCTTGCATGCCGCGTTCGCCGAACAGTTCGGCGTCGAGTCGTACGGTCGTCAGTTCGGGGTCGAGGGCGGTGGCGAGGGCGAGGTCGTCGAGGCCGGTGACGGAGATGTCGTCGGGGATGCGCAGGCCGAGGCGTCGTACGGCTTTGTAGGCGCCGGCGGCGAGTTTGTCGTCGTCGCAGACGATCGCTGTGGGGCGGGGGCCTTGGGTGGCGAGGGCGGTCGTGGTGGCGGTGAGGGCGTCGTCGATGGAGATGGGTGCGCGGACGGTGAGCAGTGTGGTGCCGGGGGTTTCGCGCAGGCGGGTGGCGAGTTCGCGGGCGCGTGCCTCGAAGGTCCAGGAGGCGATGTCGGCGGCGAGGTGCAGGATGCGTCGGTGGCCGAGGCCGAGGAGGTGTTCGGCGACTTGGCGGACGCCGTCGGCGATGTCGAGGTTGACGGTCGCGGCGCCGAGGCTGCCGGTGGGGTCGCTGTCGAGCATCACGAGGGGGAGCTGGTCGCCGCGGATGGCGGTGAGGGCGTCGGCGGCCATGGAGGAGGCGATGACGCCGTCGAGGGCGGCCTGGGCGGAGGCGAAGGGGTCGCGGGCGGGGCCGATGCCTTCGGGGGAGGGGTAGAGGACGACGCCGAAGCCGTGGTGTGCGGCGATGCGCGCGGCGCCGGTGTAGACGCCCGCGAAGAATTCTGTGGTGAGGGCGGGGACGACGAGGAGTACGGTTCGGGTGTGGCCGAGGCGTAGGTTGCGGGCGGCGAGGTTGGGCCGGTAGCCGAGTTCGCGGGCGGCTTGGCGTACTCGTTCGGCTGTGGTCTCGGAGACTCTTCCGCGCCATTTGTCGCCGAGTACGAGTGAGACGGCTGCCTGGGAGACGCCCGCCGCTTGGGCGACGTCCCGGCTGGTGGGGCGGGTGCTGCCGTGTGCCACCGTGCACCTGCTTCTTCGTCTGGACTCCTGAACAGCGCACATGGTACGTATGACGAAGGACGTTATACGTAAAACTTCAGCGGAGGGCGGCGCGGTAGATGACCGGCGCATACGTGGAGATCCTCCGGGCGAGGCATGCCGCCCGGCTGCTCGTCGGCACGCTCGTGGGGCGGTTGCCGAACGCCGTGGCCGCGCTCGCCATCCTGCTGTTCGTGCGCGCGGAGGGCGGTTCCTACAGCCTGGCCGGCGCCTTGGCGGCGGTGTACGGGGTCGCCAACGCGGTGGGTCAGCCGTTGCTGGGCCGGCTGGTGGACCTGCACGGCCAGCCGCGGGTGCAGTTGCCGGCGGCGGTCGCGTCGGCGCTGGCGATGGCGGTGTTCGCGTTCGTGGGTATCGACCCGCTGTCGTCGGCCTACGCGGCGGTGGTGGCCGCCGGTCTGTTCACGCCGCCGCTGGAGGGCGGCCTGCGGGCGTTGTGGGCGTCGGTCCTGCACAAGGAGGGCCAGGTGCACACGGCGTACGCGATGGACGCGGTGGCGCAGGAAGTCATGTTCACGGTGGGGCCGTTGCTGCTGACGCTGTGTGCGTCGCTGTGGTCGGCGCAGGCGGCGCTGCTGGTCCTGAACGTCATCGGGGTGCTGGGTGCGCTGTCGGTGGTGCTGTCGCCGCCTTCGCGCGCGTGGCGTTCGGCGCCGCGTGAGGCGCACTGGCTGGGGGCGCTGCGTTCGGCGGGGCTGCTTGCGCTGCTCGGGTCTTTCCTGTTCGTCGGTATGGCGATGGGTTCCATCGCGGTGGCGGCCGTGTCGTACGCGGACGACAACGGCGGTGACGTGGTGTACGGCTGGCTGATGGCCGGTCTGGGGCTGGGTGCGCTGATCGGGGGAACGGCGTACGGGGCGCGGCAGTGGGGTGGTGAGCCGGCCCGGCGACTGCGGGTGCTGGTGGGGCTTCTGGCGGTGTGTTACCTGCCGCTGATGCTGATGCCGGGTGCGGTCGCGATGACCTTCCTTGCGGTGCTCGCGGGTGTGTTTCTCGCGCCTTGTATCGCTTGTGCGTTCGTGCTGGTGGACCGGCACGCTCCGCGCGGGACGGTGACCGAGGCGTTCTCCTGGCTGGTGACGACGTTCACGGTGGGCGCGTCGGTGGGAACGGGCCTGGCGGGCCCGGTCGTGGAGGCGGGTGGGGCCTTCTGGGGGTTCGCCGTGCCGGGTGGTGCGGGGGCGGTGTCGTTGCTGGTCCTGCTGGCCACGGGGAGGGTCCTCGCAGCTCCCGGCGGGGGTGCGGTGGTTGCGGCTTCATCGGAAAATGATCCAAACCGTGCTGTCGAACCCCGTTTCAGCTCGGGGGATCGGGCGTAATGTTCAGTCATGGACCGCCGCATTTTCGGGCTGGAGAACGAGTACGGCGTCACGTGCACGTTCAGGGGACAGCGCCGCCTGTCGCCTGACGAGGTGGCGCGGTACCTCTTCCGCCGTGTCGTGTCATGGGGCCGCAGCAGCAATGTCTTTCTGCGAAACGGCGCCCGCCTCTATCTCGACGTGGGATCGCATCCGGAATACGCCACACCGGAATGCGACAACGTGACCGAACTGGTCACCCACGACAAAGCAGGCGAGCGCATTCTCGAAGGACTCCTGGTGGACGCCGAACGACGCCTGCACGAGGAGGGAATCGCGGGCGACGTCTACCTCTTCAAGAACAACACCGACTCGGCGGGCAACTCCTACGGTTGCCACGAGAACTATCTCGTGGCACGGCACGGGGAGTTCTCCCGGCTCGCGGACATCCTCATTCCGTTCCTGGTCACCAGGCAGCTTCTGTGTGGTGCCGGCAAGGTGCTCCAGACCCCGCGGGGCGCGGTGTACTGCGTCAGCCAGCGGGCGGAGCACATCTGGGAGGGCGTCTCCTCGGCGACGACGCGTTCCCGGCCGATCATCAACACGCGCGACGAGCCGCACGCGGACGCGGAGCGCTACCGCCGTCTCCACGTCATCGTGGGCGACTCGAACATGTCCGAGACGACCATGCTGCTGAAGGTCGGCGCGACCGACCTGGTGCTGCGCATGATCGAGGCGGGCACCGTGATGCGCGACCTGACCCTGGAGAACCCGATCCGGGCGATCCGCGAGGTCAGCCACGACATCACCGGCCGGCGCAAGGTGCGCCTGGCCAGCGGCCGGGAGGCCTCGGCGCTGGAGGTGCAGCGCGAGTACTACGAGAAGGCCGTGGACTTCTGCGAGCGCCGCGGTATCCGTACCGGCACGGTCGAGCAGGTCCTGGAGCTGTGGGGCCGGGCGCTGGACGCGATCGAGTCCGAGGATCTCGACCGTATCGGCACCGAGATCGACTGGGTGATGAAGTACAAGCTCATCGAGCGGTACCGGGCCAAGCACAACATGACCATGTCGCATCCGCGGGTCGCGCAGATAGACCTCGCCTACCACGACATCCACCGGCGTCGTGGCCTGTACTACCTGCTGGAGAAGAAGGGTCAAGCGACGCGTATCTGCAACGACTTGAAGATCTTCGAGGGCAAGTCCGTTCCGCCGCAGACCACTCGGGCCCGGCTGCGCGGCGACTTCATCCGCAGGGCTCAGGAGCAGCGCCGGGACTTCACCGTCGACTGGGTCCATCTGAAGCTGAACGACCAGGCGCAGCGGACGGTGTTGTGCAAGGACCCGTTCCGGTCGGTGGATGATCGGGTGGAGAAGTTGATCGCCGGTATGTGAGCGAGGCGGTGACGCCTCGGCGTCCTTCCGTTCGAGGCGCCCGGTGCTCGGGGGTGGTGACACCTCCGGGCACCGGGCGTTTCTGCGTCTCCGCGTTTCCGTGTTTCTGACGTGAGGGATGTCACGAGGGGGGCCGGTGAGGTGGCTGAGCGGTCGCCCGGCCGGAATCCGGTCCCGGGGCGGCGTGTCGTAGCGCGATCGGTGTCGGCAGCGTGTTCGTCGTAAAGTGGCGGCCATTGCCCGCCACCCCCTAGCCCAGTGGGACTGATGAACTACAAGACGAAACGCCACATCGCGGCGCTGCTGGCCGTGCCCGCCCTGTTGTTCACCGCCGCGTGCGGATCGGACGGCGACAGCGACGGGGAGCAGGCGGGAGCGGTTGCCGAGGTCGACGGGAAGGTCGGGGAGAAGCCCGAGATCTCCAGCCCCAAGGACGGCAAGCCGTCCGGGAAGACCGTGGTCGAGACGGTCTCGGAGGGCAGCGGAACCGCGATCAAGTCCTCCGACTTCGTCCGGCTGGACTGGACCGTGGAGAAGTGGGGCGACGACAAGGAGCTGGGCGGCACCTGGCAGGCCGCGTCGGCCGGCGGCGCCGCGCCCCGTCAGCAGTCCGTCGAACAGATCGGCAAGCCCAGCCAGCAGTTGCCCGAGAAGGTCCTCGACGCCGTCAAGGGGAAGAAGCCCGGCAGCCGGGTGCTGGTGCAGGGCACCGCGGGTGACCTGATCGGCCAGTCGCTGAACCCGTCCTCCGGTCTCACCCAGAAGGACGTGCTGATCTGGGTACTCGACGTGGCCGGTGCCGCCACGGTCGACCCCAAGGCCGAGGCCAAGGGCGAGCAGGCGGCCTCCGAGGCCGGCCTGCCCGAGGTGGACGCCCCGTCGCAGAAGGCGGCGACGATCACCATCCCCAAGGGCGCCAAGGCTCCCAAGGGCCTTGAGGAGCAGGTCCTGATCAAGGGCGACGGCAAGAAGGTCGAGGCCGGTCAGGGTCTGGTGGCCCAGTACACCGGCGTGAAGTGGGAGGACGGCAAGAAGTTCGACTCCTCCTGGGACCACGGCGGCGCGACGGCCTTCCAGATCGGCACCGGCTCGGTGGTGGCAGGCTGGGACAAGGGCCTCGTCGGCAAGAACGTGGGCGACCGCGTGCTGCTGGTGATCCCGCCGTCCCTCGGCTACGGCGCCAGCCCCAGCAGCGAGCTGGCCAAGAACACCCTGGTCTTCGTCGTGGATATCCTCGGCGTGGTCTGACCTAGGTGTCCGTGAGACCGTTCGCGACTCAGGTCACGCAACAAGGAGTGATGAAGTGAGCATCGACAAGCCCGAGATCGACTTCCCGGGCGGCGAGCCCCCGGCGGACCTCGAGATCAAGGACATCTGGGAGGGTGACGGTCCGGTTGCGCAGGCCGGGCAGACCGTCACCGTCCACTATGTGGGCGTGGCCTTCAGCACCGGTGAGGAGTTCGACGCCAGCTGGAACCGCGGTGCGCCGTTCCGCTTCCCGCTGGGTGGCGGCCGGGTCATCAAGGGCTGGGACCAGGGCGTGCAGGGCATGAAGGTCGGCGGCCGTCGTCAGCTGACCATCCCGGCGCACCTCGCGTACGGCAACCAGAGCCCGACCCCGGCGATCCAGCCCGGTGAGACGCTGATCTTCGTGGTCGATCTGCTCGGCGTCTGATCGCCGCAGCCGGTCGGCCATGCGGTCGTCCTGTCCGTCGGCGTGTCCGGTCGACTCCCGTGATCCGGCTGTGATCGCGGGCGACCGGAGCCGACCACCTGGGGTCCATGCCTGTGCGGCATGGGCCCTCGGCTTTTGCCGGGCCACCGCGGAGCGGTACGGTCATCGGTCGTAAGCACCATAGGGAGGCGAAGGGCGTCGATGGCCATTGCCAAGGCCGAGCGGCTCATGAACCTGGCGCTGTGTCTGCTCGGGACGCGGCGGCCGTTGAGCAAGCGCGAGCTGCGTGAGTCCATCGAGGCCTATCTCGAAGCGGGCAGCGACGACTCCTTCAACCGGATGTTCGAGCGCGACAAGGACGATCTGCGCGAGCTCGGCCTGGTCATCGAGACGGTGGAGAACCTCGACGGCGAGGTCGGCTATCTGGCCCGCCGTGACAGCAACCGCCTCGCGCCCATCACGCTGGACGCCGAGGAGGCCGCCGCACTCGGCCTGGCCGCCAAGGTGTGGCAGCAGGCGCGGCTCGCGGGCGCGGCCAGCGGCGCCCTTCAGAAGCTGCGGGCGGCGGGGATGCCGGAGGACGTGGACCCGTACGAGCCGCACGGCGCGCTGGAGCCCCGGATCCCGGTGCACGAGGCCGCGTTCGAGCCGCTGATGCTGGCCTGCCGTGACCGTCGCCCGGTCGTCTTCGACTACCGCAAGGCCACCGCCGCCCGCCCCGAGCCCCGGCACGTCGAGCCGTGGGCGCTGGAGTGCTGGCGCGGCCACTGGTATCTCGCGGGCTGGGACCGCGACCGTGGCGCCGAACGCGTCTTCCGGCTGTCCCGGATCACCGGCAAGGTGCGCAGCCGCAGCGGCCGTTTCACCGCCGAGATCCCCGACGTCGTCACCGTCCGCGAGACGGTCGCGAGCTGGGCGGGGGAGACCGCCGACCGCTCCGCGTCGATCCGGCTGCGCACGGACGCCGGGTACCCCCTTCGGGCGAAGGCCACGTCGGTGCGGGAACTCGGGGACGGCTGGGACGAGTTGGAGATTCCGTACGGCCATGGGCTGGATGCCTGGCTGGTGGAGTTCGGGCCGGACGTGGTGGTCGTGGAGCCCGCCGAGCTGCGGGCCGACGTGGTGGACCGGCTGCGTGCCGTGGCCAAGGGCTGAGGGGGAGCGGAGCGACACAGTGGCAGGCAAACCGGTCAGGCCCACGAGCGCCATCGACCAGACCCGGCGGATGCTCTCCCTGGTGACCTATCTGCGGGAGCGCCCCGGCGCTCGCGTCGAGGACGTCGCGCGCGCCTTCGGCATCTCCGAGGACGAGCTGGTCTCCGACCTGGACGTGCTGCCGATGTGCGGCACCAGCTTCCGCGGCGGCGATCTCCTCGACATCGACACCGACGGCGAGCGCATCTGGTGGCACAACCCCGACGATGTCGCTGAGCCGCTGCGGATCGCCGCCGACGAGGCGACCGCGCTGCTGGTGGCGGCCCGTGCCGTGGCCACGCTGCCGGGGCTGCGCGAGAGCGACCGGCAGGCGCTGCTGCGGGCCACCGCGAAGGTGGAGACCGCGGCGGGGGAGGCGGCCGGGGCCAGCGCCCGGCTGTCGGTGACCTTCGAGTCCGAGGGCGGCGTCTTCGCCGACGTCGACCGGGCGATCTCCGAGCGGCGCCGGCTGTGGATCCGCTACTACTCGCCGGCCCGTGACGAGGTCACCGAGCGCGAGATCGACCCCATCCGCCTGGTCAGCGTCGGCCATACCTATGTCGAGGCCTGGTGCCGCCGCTCCGAGGCACGCCGTACCTTCCGGCTCGACCGGGTCGCCGAGATCAAGATCCTCGACGAGCCGTCCGTGCCGCCCGAGGTCGAGCTGCGGGACCTGTCGGAGGGGCTGGTGCAGCCCGCGGCGGAGGATCCGGAGGTCGTCGTCGAGGTGGGTCCCGGCGGGCGCTGGGTCGCCGAGTACTACCCGCACGACAGCGCGGATGAGCTTGCCGACGGTGGGCTGCGTATCTCCTTGCGTACACCCGACCCCACGTCGCTGCGGCGGCTGGCGCTCCGGCTCGGCCGGGACGGCCGTATCGTCTCGCCGCCCGAGCTGGCCGACAGCGCGCGGCAGGCGGCCAGGGAGGCGCTGGCCGCGTACGACGGGATGGAGGCGGGGGACGCTCACGCAGCGCATGGGGTGGACGGCGGACAGTAGGTCAGGCAGTTCGGTACAGCAGGGCGACAGGCGGGAGCAGGGGCTTGAGCGAGTCGGCGACGTCCGGTGTACGCGATGTGACGGTGGCTTCCGCCTTCGCCGGGATGAGAAGCGTGACCCCGGTGGTGTTCCGGGCGGGCTGCCCGGACTGCCGGGGCAGCTTCGAACTCGGCGCGAGCGCCCTTCGGCTCGCCATCGGCGCGACCAGCCGTACGACGTTCTACTCCTTCACCTGCCCCGAGTGCGGTGCCTCCGTGCGCAAGCCGGCCGGGGAGCGGATCGTCGAGCTGCTGACCGGCGGCGGGGTCAGCACCCTGCGGCTGCACACTCCGTAGGAAGGTCTAGGCTCGGCGTCATGTTCTGGCCGATGTTCGCGGTAGCTGTGGGTTTCGTGGGTCTCGCCGTCCTCGGTGTGCTCGCCGTGCGGGTCTTCCTGGAGGCACAGCGCCTGGGCCGGCAGGTCACGGACTCCGCGCGGCGGATCAGCAGGGCGGCGGAGGATCTGGAGCGGGCCAGTCTGAGCGCGGCTCGAGCTGTGGACTCCCTTTAGCTCGCTCAAGGATTCGGTGTGAGTACGGCGGCGGGTGCGTTTTGGGCCACTTCGCCCTGTCAACTTGCTGCTTCTGCCGGGTACGCTGCACAACGCGGCCCCGAGAGCGAGGCGCGGGCCCGCGGACTGGGAGTATGCACAGGGATTGTCCGGCGTTCACCCCCGAGCGTTACGATCGCTGGCAGCACGGTGGTCGGACGAATGTCCGACTCGCCGCCGTATTCGGACCATGTCGCCTCGGTGAAGAAGGTATACAGCTATGGGTAGGCTCGGCCCCACCGAGATCATTCTGATCCTCGTCGTCATCATCCTGCTGTTCGGCGCCAAGAAGCTCCCGGACATGGCCCGCTCCCTCGGCAAGTCGGCTCGCATCCTCAAGAGCGAGGCGAAGGCGATGAAGGACGAGGACAAGTCCGCCGCCCCGGCCGACCCGCCGAACGACAACGACCAGCAGTCCCAGGCTCAGCGTGTCATCCAGGCCTCCCCCGGCGATGTGACCAGCTCTCGCCCGGTCAACGAGCCGACGGACTCCTCCAAGCGCTGACGCAAGGCCGGTTGACCGCCGGCCTGCCGTACGAGAATGGGAACGTGGGTTGCTGAAGTCTGCCCGCAAGACGGAGAAGGATCCCGAGGGGCGGATGCCCCTCGCGGAACACCTTCGTGAGCTTCGCAACCGGCTCGCGAAGGCGATGCTGGCGATCGCGGTCGTCACCATCGTGGCCGCCTTCTACAACCAGCAGCTGATGGAGTTCCTCTCCGATCCGGTGCCCCGCTGCACCAAGGGGCTCGGTGAGACCACGGGCGGTGCCTGCGCGGTCGTCGCGTACACCGACCTGCTTTCTCCCTTCACCACAACGGTGAAGGTGAGCCTCATGGCCGGCATCGTCCTGTCGAGTCCGATCTGGCTGTACCAGCTGTGGGCGTTCGTCGCGCCGGGACTGCACAAGCACGAGCGGAAGTACACGTACTACTTCGTGGCGTCCGCGGTGCCGCTGTTCCTCGGTGGTGCCTGGCTCGCCTACACGATCATGCCGATCAGCATGCGCGTCCTGCTCGGCATCACGCCGGACGGTTCGGCGAACATCCTGCCGATGGACAAGATCCTCGACTTCAGCGTCCGGATGGTCCTGGTCTTCGGCGCGGCCTTCGAGCTGCCGCTGCTGCTGATCATGCTGAACCTGACGGGCGTCGTGACGGGACGCCGGATGGTCGGCTGGTGGCGCGGCGTCGTGATGGGTGTCTTCATCTTCGGCGCGGTCGCGACCCCCACCACCGACCCGGTCGGCATGCTGGCCCTGGCCGGCCCGATCGTCGTGCTGTACTTCATCGCGGTCGGCATCTCCCTGCTGAACGACCGCCGACGCCGCCGCAACGACCCCGACGCGGCCCTCGACGACGACGAGGCCTCCGACCTGGACCTCACCCCCGAGGCCATCGGCGACGTGGAGACGGTCTCAGCGAGCCGGGCACTGCCCGAGCAGGCGACCAAGGACCGCGTCAACGGATACGACGACGTGACCTGACAGACGGATCTCGCGACATCGCGGCCGGGTGCCCGAGGGGCGCACCCGGCCGCTCGCATTTCGCGGTCGTGAGCTGCGGGGATCCCGGGTTTGCGGAGTGCCGATCCGGATAATGATCGTCCTGTTGTCAGTGGGGCCCGGTACGCTCGAAAGCACGATGACAGAGGACCTCTCACCGGCCGAGCGGTATGCGGCAGCACGTGCGCGCGCTGCCGAGCAGGCCACCGCGCTCGCCTCCTTCCGCGAGATGTACGACTTCGGCCTCGACCCCTTCCAGATCGAGGCGTGCCAGGCGCTCGAAGCGGGGAAGGGCGTGCTGGTGGCAGCGCCCACCGGCTCCGGCAAGACGATCGTGGGCGAGTTCGCCGTCCACCTCGCCCTGACCCAGGGCAAGAAGTGCTTCTACACGACGCCCATCAAGGCGCTGTCGAACCAGAAGTACGCCGACCTGTGCCGCCGTTACGGCAACGGCAAGGTCGGTCTGCTCACCGGCGACAACAGCGTCAACCCGGACGCCGCGGTGGTCGTGATGACCACCGAGGTGCTGCGGAACATGCTGTACGCGGGGTCGCAGACCCTCCTCGGCCTCGGCTACGTCGTCATGGACGAGGTGCACTACCTCTCCGACCGCTTCCGCGGTGCCGTCTGGGAAGAGGTGATCATCCACCTCCCCGAGTCGGTCACCCTCGTCTCGCTGTCGGCCACCGTGTCCAACGCCGAGGAGTTCGGCGACTGGCTCGACACCGTCCGCGGCGACACCGAGGTGATCGTCTCCGAGCACCGGCCCGTGCCGCTGTTCCAGCACGTGCTCGCCGGGCGGCGGATGTACGACCTGTTCGAGGAGGGTGAGGGCCACAAGAAGGCCGTCAACCCCGACCTGACACGGCTGGCCCGGATGGAGGCCCAGCGTCCCTCGTACCAGGACCGCAGACGCGGCCGTGCCATGCGCGAGGCCGACCGGGAGCGGGAGCGCCGGCAGCGCTCCAGGGTGTGGACACCCGGGCGGCCCGAAGTCATCGAACGCCTCGACGCCGAGGGGCTGCTGCCCGCCATCACCTTCATCTTCAGCCGCGCCGCCTGCGAGGCCGCCGTACAGCAGTGCCTGTACGCGGGTCTGCGGCTGAACGACGAGGAGGCGCGGGACAAGGTGCGCGCCCTCGTCGAGGAGCGCACCGCCTCCATCCCCACCGAGGATCTGCACGTCCTCGGGTACTACGAGTGGCTGGAGGGCCTGGAGCGGGGCATAGCCGCCCACCACGCGGGCATGCTGCCGACCTTCAAGGAGGTCGTCGAGGAGCTCTTCGTACGCGGGCTGGTCAAGGCCGTGTTCGCCACCGAGACCCTGGCCCTCGGCATCAACATGCCCGCGCGCTCGGTGGTGTTGGAGAAGCTCGTCAAGTGGAACGGCGAGCAGCACGCCGACATCACCCCCGGCGAGTACACCCAGCTGACCGGACGCGCGGGCCGCCGCGGCATCGACGTCGAGGGACACGCCGTGGTGCTGTGGCAGCGCGGCATGAGCCCGGACCACCTCGCGGGCCTGGCCGGCACCCGCACCTATCCGCTGCGCTCCAGCTTCAAGCCGTCGTACAACATGGCGGTCAACCTCGTCGAGCAGTTCGGGCGGCACCGCTCGCGTGAGCTGCTGGAGACGTCCTTCGCGCAGTTCCAGGCCGACAAGTCGGTCGTCGGGATCTCGCGGCAGGTGCAGCGCAACGAGGAGGGGCTGGAGGGCTACAAGGAGTCGATGACCTGCCACCTCGGGAACTTCGAGGAGTACGCGCAGCTGCGCCGCGAACTGAAGGACCGCGAGAACGAGTTGGCCCGGCAGGGCGCGGCGGAGCGGCGCGCGGAGGCCGCCGTGGCGCTGGAGAAGCTCAAGCCGGGCGACGTCATCCATGTGCCGACCGGCAAGTACGCCGGGCTCGCGCTGGTGCTCGACCCGGGGCTGCCGGCCGGCCGCTCCAACGGTCACCGCGGCTACGAGCAGCACGACGGGCCGCGCCCGCTGGTCCTGACCGCCGAACGGCAGGTCAAGCGGCTGGCGTCGATGGACTTCCCCCTGCCCGTGGAGGCACTGGAGCGGATGCGGATCCCCAAGTCCTTCAACCCGCGCTCCCCGCAGTCCCGTCGGGACCTGGCGTCCGCGCTGCGCAGCAAGGCCGGGCACATCAACCCGGACCGACACCGCAAGCGGCGCTCCCAGGCCGCGGACGACCGCGAGATCGACCGGCTGCGCAAGGCCCTGCGGGCCCACCCCTGCCACGGTTGCAACGACCGTGAGGACCACGCCCGTTGGGCCGAGCGCTATCACCGGCTGCTGCGGGACACCTCGCAGCTGGAGCGCCGTATCGAAGGACGCACGAACACCATCGCGCGCACCTTCGACCGCATCGTCGCGCTGCTGACCGAGCTGGACTATCTGCGCGGCGACGAGGTCACCGAACACGGCAAGCGGCTCGCCCGGCTCTACGGCGAACTCGACCTGCTGGCCAGCGAATGCCTGCGCGAGCGGGTGTGGGAGGGCCTCGGCCCGGCCGAACTGGCCGCCTGCGTCTCGGCGTTGGTGTACGAGGCACGGGTCGGGGACGACGCGATGGCCCCGAAGCTGCCGTCCGGCCAGGCCAAGGCCGCGATGGGGGAGATGGTGCGGATCTGGGGCCGGCTGGACGCTCTGGAGGAGGACTTCCGGATCACCCAGTCCGAGGGCGTCGGGCAGCGTGAACCCGACCTGGGCTTCGCCTGGGCGGCGTACATGTGGGCCAACGGCAAGGGGCTGGACGAGGTGCTGCGCGAGGCGGAGATGCCGGCCGGCGACTTCGTACGGTGGTGCAAGCAGGTGATCGATGTGCTCGGGCAGATCGCCGCGGCTTCTCCCGCCGAGGGCTCCACCGTGGCCAAGAACGCGCGGAAGGCCGTCGACGGGTTGCTGCGCGGGGTCGTCGCCTACTCGTCGGTGGGGTAGCCGGATCGCCGGTAGGTACAGGGGCGTCGGGACTGGGTCGCGCCCACGCGGCGGGGCCGCGGGTCGATCCGGTCCCGCGCCCCTGACCGGTGTGCGCTCACCGCAGGACGACCAGTTGCTGTGTCGCTCGGGTCATCGCCACATAGCGGTCCACCGCTCCCTCGACTCCCTCGCCGAACCCCTCCGGGTCGATGAGGACCACCAGGTCGAACTCGAGCCCCTTCGACAGCTGTGGTGTCAGTGACCGGACGCGGTCCGTCGGGCGGAACGTGGGGGCGCCGATCACGCAGGCGGTTCCCTCGGCGTGGGCGGCCAGCCAGGTGTCGAGGACCGAGTCGAGGTCGCGTACGGATCCGTGGACGACGGGGACGCCGCCGCTGCGGATCGACGTAGGGACGTTGGCGTCGGGAAGCGCCGCGCGGATCACCGGCTCGGCCTCCGTCATGATCTCTTCCGGGGTGCGGTAGTTGATGGTCAGCGAGGCCAGTTCGATCCGGTCGAAGCCGACCCGTTCGAGCCGTTCCCGCCAGGACTCCGTGAACCCGTGGCGGGCCTGCGCGCGGTCCCCGACGATGGTGAAGCTGCGGGACGGACAGCGCAGCAGCAGCATCTGCCACTCGGCGTCGGTGAGTTCCTGCGCCTCGTCGACGACGATGTGCGCGAACGGGCCGGCGAGGCGGTCCCGGGCGGCCATGGTCAGCTCGGCCTCGTCGACCAGGCTGACCTGGGCGTCCTGGCCGCGCAGCATCGTCACCAGCCCCTCGCCCTCGTCCGTGTCGGCGCCGGAGTCGGACGCGGCCTCGATCAGGTTGTCCACGACCTGCGTCATCCGCTCGCGCTGGGCGGCGAGGACGGTCTCCTGCCGGCGCCGCCGCCGTGTCGTTTCCGGGTCGCCGAGCCGCTGCCGGGCCGCGTCCAGCAGCGGCAGGTCGGACACCGTCCACGCCTGGGCGTCCACGCGCTGGAGCCGCTCAACCTCCGCACGGCTCAGCCAGGGCGCGCACATCCGCAGGTACGCCGGGACGGACCACAGGTCGGAGACGAGGTCGGTCGCCTCAAGGACCGGCCACGCCCGGCCGAAGGCCGCCAGCAGGTCCCTGTTCTGCGTCAGCGACCTGCGCACCAGCTCCGTGGAGACCTCGCCGTCGTCTCCCGAGGCGTCCTCCTCGTGCCGGTCCACCAGGATCGTCAGCAGCTCCTCCCAGACCTGGTCGCGTGCCTCGTTGTGCGGTGTGCCGGGCTCGGCCGCCGCGAACGCCACGGCCCAGTCGTCGGCGCTCAGCCGTACCTCGGACCAGTGGGTCGAGACCGTCATGGTCTCGGTGGGCGGCTCCTCGTAGAACCGGACGGCCTTCTCGATCGCCCGCACCAGGTCCGCCGACGACTTCAGACGGGCCACCTCCGGGTCCGCCTCGACCCGTGCGGCGGCCCCCTCGGGGACGAGGTCCCGCAGGAGGCAGGTCTGCACGCCCTCCTCGCCCAGGCTCGGCAGCACGTCGGAGACGTAGGCCAGGTACGGCCGGTGCGGGCCGACGAACAGGACGCCGCCACGGCGGTGGTCGACGCGGGGGTCGGAGTAGAGCAGGTAGGCGGAGCGGTGCAGGGCGACGACGGTCTTGCCCGTGCCCGGACCGCCGTCGACGACGAGCGCGCCCCGGGATCCGGCGCGGATGACGGCGTCCTGGTCGGCCTGGATGGTGCCGAGCACGTCCCGCATTCGGGGCGAGCGGTTGGTGCCGAGGGCGGCGATGAACGCGGACTGGTCGTCGAGCGCGGCGTGCCCGGCGAAGCCGTCCGGGGTGAACACCTCGTCCCAGTAGTCGCTGATCCGGCCGCCGGTCCAGCGGTACCTGCGGCGGGCGGCCAGCCCCATCGGGTTGGCGTGGGTGGCTCCGAAGAACGGCTCGGCGGCGGGGGAGCGCCAGTCGACCAGCAGCCGGCGGCCCGTGCTGTCGGTCAGGCCGAGGCGTCCGACGTACAGCGGCTCGGAGCTGTCCGTGCCCACCATGCGGCCCAGGCACAGGTCCAGGCCGAAGCGGCGCAGGGTGCGCAGCCGGGCGGTCAGCCGGTGGATCTCCAGGTCCCGGTCCATCGCCTCGCGGCCGGTCCCACCGGGCGCTCTGCGTGCGGCGGTGAGGCGGTCGGAGAGTTCGGCGATCGACTGGTCGATGCATCGGGCGATGGCCGTGAAGTGCTCCTCGTCGGCGGCGATCAGGGATGGGTCGGCCTTGGGGGAGAGACGTTCGGGGAGGGCGAACACGCTGGTGCTGACTGGATTCACGGGGTGGCTCCGAAGGTCGGTCGAGTGCGACCAGTGGGTGCGGTGGGGTGTGCGGCGAGGTCCCGGTCAGGGGAGGGGCATCGGGCACCTGGCGGCGGGCCCGCGAACGACATCGACAGCACACGCACTTCCACGACTCCCGTTTCCGCAGGTCCTCGGCCTAGGCCGGAGATTCTGCGGTACGACGGGGGCCTTGCCGCAAGCCCCCCGGTGCGCTATAAGTTGAGAGTGGCAAGGAGTGGGAGACCTCCTTGCCTTTGCTTTTGCGCCTCTGACCGGGTATCCCGCCTCCGGCCGCGCGCCTTCTCGCGCGCCCACCCCCGGCCGCACGCCTCTCTGCCACGGCCGTCTGCGACCCGCACGCGGGGCTCGAATCAGCCCGTGGGTGCGATCCGGAATCCGATCTTCACTCGTCACGGTGAGTACTCATCGCACGCGTGTACGCCGCTACTCGCCGTGTTCGAACGCTACCGGAGCGTGCAAATGGGCCCGAGCGTACTCCTGCCCCGCACCCCATTTCAGGTGCTTGCTGAATATGACACGGCGATGATCCGGTCGGACTAAGCTCGCCCGCAGCGCACCGAGTTGAGGCATATTCGTGCGCTTGTTCCCAAACAAGCAGAAGATCCCGACATACCCATGACGTACCCCGCTGCTAGCTCCCCCTACACCCATCCGATCAGTTTCAGAGGGCCCACATGGTGAGCGTTCAATCCCCGCCCCGTCGCCGTGAACTGCCGTACGCACGTGTGCTGTTGCTGCCGGCCATAGTGATGGCCGCGGCGACCGGAGCCGCCGTCGCCGTGGTGGCGGAGCCGGCCCGGACGGCCGTCGGCGTGTGCGGTGCCGTGGCCATCCTGCTTGTGCTCGCCGCCGCGGCCGAAGCCGTACGTCGCGGCCGCGCCCTGCGTGACCTCCGGGCCGAGCACGCCCGTCACAGCGCGTATCTGGAACGGCGTATCGCCGCCCATGACGAGGAGATCACCCGGCTCGCCACGGAGATCACGCCCGCCGCCATCCACAAGCTCCAGTGCGGCAGTTCGCCGTACGAGGTGATGCGCGACCTCGCTCAGATCGATCCGTCCTACGCCCAACTGTCCCGGACGGAAACCGCGTTCGTGCAGTCGATGCTCGACATCGTCGACCACGAGGAAGCCCTCCGCGACTCCTCCCAGCGGTCGTTCGTCAACATCGCGCGCCGGGTCCAGGCGATCGTCCACCAACAGGCCGTGGAACTCCGGGAGATGGAAGAGGACCACGGCCGTAACCCCGAAGTCTTCGACGACCTGCTGCGCATCGACCACGGCACCATGCTGATCGGCCGCCTCGCCGACTCCATCTCCGTGCTCGGCGGCGGCCGCCCCGGACGTCAGTGGCCCGAACCCGTCCCGCTGTACAGCGTGCTGCGCGGCGCCATGTCGCGGATCCTGGAGTACCGCCGCATCAGCCTGGACTCCATCGCCCAGGTCAACATCGCCGGCATCTCCGTCGAGCCGGTCATCCACGCCGCGGCCGAACTCCTCGACAACGCCACGCGCTACTCGCCGCCACAGACCAAGGTGCACGTCACCGCCACCGAGGTGCAGACCGGAATCGCCATCGAGATCGAGGACTCCGGCGTCAGCCTCAGCGAGGAAGCGCGCGCCAGAGTCGAGGGCATGCTCGAACGCGCCAAGCTGGGCACCGACCTCCAGGACCTCGGCGAGTCCCCGCGCCTGGGCCTGGCCGTCGTGGGCCGGCTGTGCACGGCGTTCAACATGCAGGTCTCGCTGCGCTCCTCCGCGTACGGCGGTGTACGCGCCGTCCTCGTGGTGCCGCGCGAGATGATGACCAACGACCCCGCGCCCGGACTCGCCCACGGCATCGGCGCCGCGGCGGCGCCCAAGGCCGGCGACGACGCCCTCGAAGGCCCCAAGCGCGCTCCGAAGAAGCGCCGTCCGACCAGCCCGAAGATCGCCGCCACGCTCTCCATGGAGGACGACGTCCCCGTGGTCACCGAGTGGACCGCGGGCGGACTGCCGCAGCGCCGCAGCCGGGTCAAGACGCCGCTCAGCAAGCGCATCGCCGAACAGGCGGCCATCGAGCAGGCCGAGCGGGAGGGCAGGCCGACCGTCTGGTCGACGCGCAAGCCCGAGCCCGAGCCCGAGCCGGAGAAGGACGACGAGCCCGCTCCCGGAGCGTGGGTGGAGGCGTTCTGGAACGGACTCAAGGACAAGCCCGACCCCTACACACTCCAGCCGCGAACTCAACCGGCCCGCCCCGAGGCCGAAGACGAGGGGGACACCAAGTGATCCAGCAGCGCGCCAACTTCGACTGGATGCTCAAGGAGCTCCACGACGGCGTACCGGGCATCGAGATGATCGTCGTGCTCTCCGCCGACGGTCTGCGCATCGCCCGCTACGGCGGTGACCCCGACACCGCCGACCGCGTCGCCGCGGCGTGCGCGGGCCTACAGAGCCTGGCGAGCGCCGTAGCCACGGAGATCCCCAACAGCGACGGCACGATGAAGATGGTCCTGATCGAGATCAAGGGCGGCTACTTCTACCTGATGGCCGCGGGCGCCAACGCCTACCTCGCCGTGCTCTCCGACACGTTCGCCGAACCCGGCCTCATGAGCAACCGCATGTGCGACCTCGTCGCCCGCATCGGCGCCCATCTCACCAGTCCGCCTCGGCGCAACGGGCAGACCGTATGACTCCTCCGCAACGCCGGCGGCGATACCCGAAGGACCAACGACCGTCACCGCGTCCCCAGCCCGGGAAGCAGACCGGGAGCCAGACCGGCAAGAGGACGGACCCGCAGACCGGGAAGCAGAAGAACCCGGAGCGGCTGTTCGTGGTGGCCGGACCGGACGGCGGCGAGCGCGACGGCGACCTCGACCTCGTCACCTTAATCGTGGCGCGCGCCGACCCCCCGCCTTCCCCCACGCCCGAGCAGTCGGCGCTGCTCCGGCTCTGTACCTCCCCTCTGTCCGTGGCCGAGCTGTCGGCCTATCTGAACCTGCCGTTCAGCGTGATGACGGTCCTGCTCACCGACATGCTGACGGCCGGGCTGGTGACGGCACGCAATCCGGTCGTGCGTCAGACCGTCGCCGACCGTTCAATCCTCGAAGCGGTGATGCATGGACTACAAAGGCTCTGACACCGTCCCCGGCCCACGCACCGAGGACCAGTTGCCGCATACGGCCGAGACCGCGGTCAAGATCGTGATCGTGGGCGGCTTCGGTGTCGGCAAGACCACGATGGTCGGCTCGGTCAGCGAGATCAGGCCGCTGACCACCGAAGAGACCATGACGCAGGCGGGTATCGGCGTCGACGACAACTTCGGCTCGGACACCAAGACCGCCACCACGGTCGCGATGGACTTCGGCCGTATCAGCATCACCGAACAGCTCGTGCTGTACCTCTTCGGTACGCCCGGCCAGGAGCGCTTCTGGTTTCTGTGGAACGGGTTGTTCGACGGTGCGCTCGGCGCGGTCGTACTGATCGACACCCGACGTCTCGAGGTCAGCTTCGACGTCATGGGGCGGCTGGAGGAGCGCGGTGTGCCCTTCGTCGTGGCCGTCAACACCTTCCCCGACGCCCCCCGTTACCCCGTCTCCGAACTCCGCACGGCGCTCGATCTGCCCGAGGAGATCCCCATCCTCGAGTGCGACGTACGTCGCCGGGCGTCCAGCCGGGATGTGCTGATGACGCTGTTGCAGTTCCTGCACAGGCTGGCGTTGGCGAAGGCCCCGGCCTGAGCGGCACGCCTGCCCGCACGCACGTCCACCCCTGACACCCCCACCCCCCTCACCTCCCGAACACCGGATTCAATTCAGCTTCGGAGCTTGCATCGTGACGCCTGAATCCCTCTCCCCGACCGGCACGGACGACCCCACGGCAGCCCCGCCCCCCGGCTGCCCCGCCCACGGCATCGGCCCCGGCGGGCTGCGCCGGCTGTACGGACCCGAGGCGGAGGACCTGGGTGCTGTGTACGAGAAACTCCGTGCAGAGTACGGCCCGGTGGCTCCCGCGCTGCTGCACGACGACGTGCCGATCTGGGTGGTCCTCGGCCACAGCGAGAACATGCACATGGTGCGCACACCCTCGCAGTTCTGCCGTGACACCCGGTTGTGGTCGGCCTTGCAGGACGGGACGGTCAAGCCCGACCATCCGCTGATGCCGCACTTCGCCTGGCAGCCCATCTGTAGTCACGCCGAGGGCGACGAACACCTTCGGCTGCGCGGCGCGGTCAACGGAGCCGTGTCGACCATCGACCACCGGGGCATCCGCCGGCACATCAACCGTGCGACCCAGCACCTCGTCAACAAGTTCTGCGAGGAGGGCCAGGCCGAGCTGGTCAGCCAGTTCGCCGAGCACCTGCCGATGGTGGTGATGTGCGAGATCCTCGGCATGCCCGACGAGTACAACGACCAGATCGTGCAGGCCGCTCGCGACATGCCCAAGGGCACCGAGACCGCGATCGCCAGCAACGCCTACCTCATGGACGTCCTGATGCGGCTCACCGCCCGCCGCCGGGCCGAGCCCAAGGACGACTTCACCAGCCACCTGATCAACCACCCGGCGCGGCTCACCGACGAGGAGGTCGGCCAGCACCTGCGCATCATCCTGGTCGCCGCGTACGAGGCCACCGCCAACCTGCTCGCCAACGTGCTGCGGGTGGTGCTCACCGATCCGCGGTTCCGCGCCCAGCTCAACGGGGGCCAGATGACGGTCCCCGAGGCGGTCGAGCAGTCCCTGTGGGACGAGCCGCCGTTCAGCACCGTCCTTCCCTATGTCGCCAAGCAGGACATCGAGCTGGGCGGGCAGCACATTCACAAGAGTGACGGCCTCATCCTCGGCATCGCGCCGGGCAACGTCGACCCGCGCGTCCGGCCCGACCTCAAGGCCAACATGCAGGGCAACCGCTCCCATCTCGCCTTCGGCGGCGGCCCGCACGAGTGCCCGGGGCAGGAAATCGGGCGCGCCATCGCCGACGTCGGCGTCGACGCGCTGCTGACCCGCCTACCGGACGTCCAGCTCGCCTGCGAGGAGGACGAACTGCACTGGCGAGGGTCCATCTCGAACCGGCACCTGGTGGAGCTGCCGGTGAAGTTCGCCCCCAAGCCCCAGCAGGACGTCATGGCACGGCCCTCCCACCCGCTGGAGTCCCAGCGTCCCAGCCAGCGACAGGCCACCCTGTACGAGCCGCAGACGCCGGCCCCGGAGCCCGTCGCTGCGTCGACCGCACCGGAGCCGGCGCCGACGCCCGAACCGGCCGTCCGGCCCGGTGTGTTCCGGCGTCTGCTGCGCTGGTGGCGTGGCTACTGAGCCGGTTCATCAGGGCTGGCCGGCGGCCCACTCGTCGTATGACGACCAGGCCCGCAGCACACGCGGGCTGACGAACCGGTGCTCGCACCCCGTGATCGGATCGGTGAACTCCAGCACGCGCGCCAGCAGTTGGAGCGGACGCCGGAAATCACCGGCCGCCACGGGGTCGGTCACCACGGGATAGAGGGGATCGCCGAGGATCGGCACCCCCAAGGCGCTCATGTGCACCCTCAGCTGGTGGGTCTGCCCGGTACGTGGTGTCAACCGGTACCGGGCGCGCCCGTCTCGGTGTTCCAGCAGCTCGACCCTGCTGACGGCATTGGGCTCGCCTTCCACCTCGCGGGCCGCCATCACCCCGCGCTCCTTGACGATCCGGCTGCGCACGGTGCGCGGGAGGGAGAGCGCCGGGTCGAACGGGGCCAGCGCCTCGTACTCCTTCGCCACCTGCCTGTCGCCGAAGAGCGACTGGTACGCGCCGCGCTCCTCCGGTCGTACGGTGAAGAGCACCAGCCCGGCCGTCAGCCGGTCCAGGCGGTGGGCCGCGCCCAGCGTCGGGATGCCCAGCTGCCGACGCAGCCGCGCCAGGGCCGTCTCGGCGACATGGCTGCCGCGTGGCGTCGTGGCCAGAAAGTGCGGCTTGTCGGCCACCACCATGTGTTCGTCCCGGTAGACGACGTCGACCGGGAACGGCACCCGCTCCTCGTGGGGCAGTTCGCGGTGGAACCACAGGTACATCCCGGGCACGTACGCCATGTCGCCCGGCACCGGCCGTCCGGCCGCGTCCACGATGCGTCCCTCGTCGAGCATGCTGTCGATCACCCCGGCCCCGGCGGCGAGCCGCGCCACGAGATGATCCCGGACGGTCGCCCATGCGTTCCCGGCCGGAAGTCGCACCCGCACCGGATCCACCCCCTCGCGCTGCGGCAGGGGAGAGGGCGGGGGCGGGGTGCGGCGTCTCATCACGATCAAGCCTACGAGGGTGCGACGGGCAGCGCGGAGTCGAGGCGGCGCGGCGCCTCGGGCGAGCGTCGCGTTGTTCTGAGGAGACTTGAAATGACTGTCGCCTTGTCGATTGCGACGGACCGGGGGCGCATCGTTGGTCGCGTACGCATCAGTAAGTAGACGCGTGCGCCCTCCCCTGATCGGTTTGTGGCTGAGACAGTTACGGTGCTCGTCCACGTCGTACAACCGGACTTGTAGCGGCCTGCTCTTCCTGCGGGCCCGACGCGTGGGGTGATGTCTGTGGATCAGAGGCCGACTACCGGACGGGCGAGTCGTGCATGTGGCGGCAATCGCCCTGGTCATGGCCCGGAGGCCAGGATCGCGAGATAGGCCCCCGCCCCGTCGCGGGACGGCAAGCCTGGCGGGGCGGGGAGACTCCGTGGTGCTCCGGGAGAGATAAATTTCCGAACATACTGTCGCCAATCTGGTGGCGACTTTTGTCATGCCGCGTAAAATCGCCAGCGGATTGTGAAAGTTCTCGCAACCGAGGCGGTCTCGTGATCGTTGTCGACTCGCGCAACCGCTCCGGCTCAAAGCGCATGATCGAGACCCTCAGCAGGCGGATGCGCCATGTGCACCTGGTCGGTTCCGCCAACGATGTCGAGCAGACCCGGTTGAAGGACAGCAGCGAGGTCGGTGTCAGGGCCGGCGAGGCGGCAGGCGAACGCTTCGCGGTGCCCCGCGAGTTGACCGTCGGGAGGTTGCGCAGCGCGAGCCCGATGTGTCAGAGGCCATGATCAACGAGTGCGGCCGCTCGCCGGATGCCTCAATCCGTGCTCCCGCAACAGTGATCGGAGCGGAACGTGACAGGGTACCTATTGCGACTTTCTGACATGTTCGTGGATTTTCCGGCGTCGCAGCGCTACACCGCTTCCTTCCGTCCGGAGGCGTCAGCGACGGGCCCGCTGGGTCATTAAGCATGCTGAGGCAGAACTTGGAGAGAGAGTCATGCCCCAGAACGTCACCATAGAATTACCTATAGCTCCCCGGCTGAACTCCGGTTTGGCGGCCGCCAGGGAGCGGAATCTGGAATGGATGCGTCGGCAGGCACTGGTGATGGGAGACGTTGCAGCTCGGCGCTACATATTCTCCGCTGTGGCGGATTTGGCCGCCTACAGCTACCCGGACGCCGAGGAAGACGACCTCGATCTGGCCTTTGACACGATGGGCTGGTTCTTCCTGTTCGACGACCTGTTTGACGTCCCCGAGAGCCACGAGGCGGATGAAGCCGTCGACGTGTGCAAGCAGCTCATCGAGATCGTCAGCCACCCCTGGCCCAGGGCCGTCGACCACGACGCACCGCTGGTGAGGGCATTCGCGGACATCTGGCGTCGATCGGGGATGGGCATGTCCGCGGAATGGCGCTCACGGGCCGCTCACAATTGGGTGGACTACCTGACGGGAAACCTCACTGAGGAAATGGACCGTCGTACCTGGGTCCCCAAGGACTTCGCCACCCGGATGAGGGTCGGGCACCGCACGCTGGGACTGATACCTTCGCTCGACCTGGCCGAGAGAGTGGGGAACTTCGAGATCCCACAGGTCATTTGGCACAGCAGTCACCTGGATTCGATGCGACGAGCAGCTGTCCGGGCCGTCAAACTCATCAACGAGGTGATGTCCCTGGAGAACGACGACGCCCGAGGTGACCCCAATCTGGTGCACTGCCTCATGCGGGAGAGCGACTGCTCCCGGCAGGAAGCCATCAGAATGGCCGTCACCCTCGTTCAGGCGGCGGTCGATCAGCTGGGCGAGCAGGTGAGCTGGATCCCTCAATTCTGCTCCCGCCTTCGGCTCACTGACGCGGAATCCGAGAAGGTCCAGAGGTATGCGGCCGCCATGTTCACATGGATACGCGGCAGTTACGACTGGAGCCGCAACAACGGCCGCTATTCCCCGCGCACCGCCAGCGCGCTGAGTTCGAACGTGACCGGCCAGCTTCACCCGGCAAACCTCACACCCGTCGCTCGATAGCGTCTGGGCTTCGAGTCGGGCGCGGTCATGGCGGATCTCGACGTCGGGTACGACGGAAGGGGCGGCACCTTCGAGGGTGCCGCCCCTTCCGTCGTGCATCGCAACGCCTACGCCGCCGGCGCCGCCCCCTCCTGCTCCGCCTCGATCCGTGCGTTCCAGTCCCGCTTGGAGGCCTGCCAGCCGTCCTCGTTGTGGCCGAGTCGCCAGTAGCCGGAGATCGACAGGTCCTCGCGGGCCACATTGCGCTCGACGCGCAGGAGCTGGCGGAGTTCCTTCACGAAGTGCGCCTCGCCGTGCACGAACGCGTGCACCCTGCCCTCGGGGAACTCCAGCGCGCGCACCGCCTCCACCAGGGCCTCGCCCACCGGGCGGGAGCCGCGGTGCAGCCAGATGACGTCCACATCGGAGTCGATCTTCTGCTCCTCCTCGGGGCCGGAGATCTCCACGAAGGCGTACGCCGTGGCGCCGTCGGGCAGCGACTCCAGGGAGCGGGCGATGGCGGGCAGCGCGCTCTCGTCGCCGACCAGAAGATGCCAGTCGGCGTCCGGGTCGGGGGCGTAGGCGCCGCCGGGGCCCATGAAACGTACGGTCTCTCCCGGCTGGGCGCGCATCGCCCAGGGGCCGGCCAGGCCCTCGTCGCCGTGCAGGACGAAGTCCAGCGTCAGCTCGCGGTGCTCCGGGTCCCAGGCCCGCACGGTGTACGTCCGCGTCACCGGCCACTGCTCACGGGGCAGTTCCTCGCGGATGCGTTCCAGGTCGAAGGGCTCGGGGTAGGACACACCGGCGGGGGAGAACAGCATCTTGACGTAATGGTCCGTGCAGGTGTCCGCCGCGAACTCGGCGAGCCCGTCACCGCCCAGCACCACACGCTGCATGTGCGGGGTCAGCCGTTCGGTACGGATGACCTGCGCGGAGTGGGGCTTCCGCGGCTTGCGGGCAGGGCGTAGCGCCATCACTGGCCTCCCTCGTTCCAAGCTTAGGTTTACCTAAGTTAGCACCTTCCCCCGGTGAATGCCGCTATGAACGTTCATGAAATGGTGCATGTCGCGCACACGGGGACCGACTTCCCCACGCCACGAGCCCCATGCGCGCGATCGGGGCCCCCTTCACGCCCCCGGTGCGCTCACGCCCCCAGCGTCACGAGCAGTCGCTGCAACGACCCGCCGAGCCCCCAGCGCAGCGCGAGCTCGTCCAGCCCCGCGGGATCCCGGGGCGTGCGCGGCAGGGTCGTGTCGACGTCCGGCAGCGGTACGTCGGCCGCGACCCGGACCACCTTCGGCGCCACGGCGACATACGGGCGCGACTCGTCCAGTCGCTTGCGCTGCGACGGCGTCAGCTTCGCCTTCGGGTCGTCGACCGCCGCCATGATCCCGGCCAGGTCGCCGAACTCGGTCAGCAGCTTCGCGGCCGTCTTCTCGCCGATCCCCGGCACCCCGGGCAGACCGTCGCTGGGGTCGCCCCGCAGCAGCGCCAGATCCGCGTAACCGCGGCCGACGACGCCGTACTTCTCGCGCAGCCACGCCTCGTCGGTGAGCTGGAGGGTGCCGACGCCCTTGAGCGGGTACAGCACCCGCACCCCGCGCTCGTCGTCCACCAGCTGGTACAGGTCGCGGTCGCCCGTGACGATGTCGACCGGGCCCTTCGCCCGTGCCGTGAACGTGCCGATCACGTCGTCCGCCTCGTACCCGGCCACGCCCACGCGCGCGATGCCCAGCGCGTCCAGGACCGCCTCGATCACCGGCACCTGCGGCGACAGCGTGTCCGGCACCTCCTCCTCGTCCGGCCCCACCTCGCGCTCCTCGGCGACGCGGTGCGCCTTGTAGGAGGGGATCAGGTCGACCCGCCACTGGGGCCGCCAGTCGGCGTCCATGCAGGCCACCAGCGCGTCCGGGTGGTGATCCTTGACCAGGCGGTCGATGAAGTCGAGAAGCCCGCGCACGGCGTTCACCGGGCTGCCGTCCGGGGCCTTCACGGAGTCCGGGACGCCGAAATAGGCGCGGAAGTAGAGCGAGGCGGTGTCGAGGAGCATCAGTCGTCCGGTCACGCCACGCATCATGCCGTACGGCACTGACAGTGATGCGATTCGCGACGCTGCGGGAGCACCCTGCGCCTCAGCGTCCCGCGCGACCACACCGACCGACCGGCCGACGTCGGCGACGAGAGCCCCCTGTCACCCCCCCTGTGGTCTGCACCACTTGCGCGTTTGCCCCCAGGCAACCAGGGCAGGCGCGCTCCCGGAGCGGCATCGGTTGCGTTTTCAACTTGCGCCCGTCGCTCCGTTCATCTGCCGTCGAGACAAGAGGTACCCGTGTCATCCAGGCTTGAGGCCGACCATCTGTACAAGGTGTTCGGCAGACGACCGAACGAGGCTGTCGAGCGGCTCCGCCAAGGAGCCGACCGGGAGGAGCTGCGCGCCGACGGCACCACCGCCGCCGTGATCGACGCCTCCTTCACCGTGGAACCCGGCCAGATCTTCGTCGTCATGGGCCTGTCCGGATCCGGCAAGTCCACCCTGCTGCGCATGCTGAACGGGCTGCTGGAGCCGACCGCGGGTCACGTCCGCTTCGACGGCCAGGACCTGACGGCCATCGGCGACCGCGGGCTGCGCGAGGTCCGTGCGAAGAAGATCAGCATGGTTTTCCAGCACTTCGCGCTGTTCCCGCACCGCAGTGTCCTGGAGAACGCCGCCTACGGGCTCGCCGTCCAGGGCGTGCCCCGCGCCGAGCGCGAGAAGCGTGCCACCGAGGCCCTGGAGCTGTGCGGTCTGGCCGGCTGGGAGAAGTCCTGGCCCGACGAGCTGTCCGGCGGTATGCAGCAGCGCGTGGGCCTCGCCCGCGCCCTCGCCACCGACGCCGACCTGCTCCTGATGGACGAGTCCTTCAGCGCGCTCGACCCGCTGATCCGCCGTGACATGCAGGACCAGCTGCTCCAGCTCCAGCAGACCCTGAAGAAGACCATCGTCTTCATCACCCACGACCTGAACGAGGCCATGCGCCTCGGCGACCGCATCGCCGTCATGCGCGACGGACGCATCGTCCAGACCGGCAGCGCCGAGGACATCCTGCTGCGCCCCGCCAACGAGTACGTCGCCTCCTTCATCCAGGACGTCGACCGCTCCCGCGTGCTGACCGCGGGCGCCCTCATGGACACCTCGGTCACCGCCGACGCCCCGCTGTGCGCCTGCGAGACCGCGACCAGCGAGACGCCGTTCGTGGAGCTGTGCGCGATCAGTGCCCGTCTCTCCCACCGCGTGACGGTCGTGGACGAGGACAACCGGGTCATAGGCGTCGTACCGCGGCAGCGGCTGGTCGGCTTCCTCGGCGACGAGAGTGCCGACCCCACGCCCTGCGACGACGCGGACGGGAAGGTGATCGCCCGTGCCTAGGCTGCATCTCGGCGACTGGGTCGACTCCGGTGTGGACTGGCTCGTCGCCCACATGGGCTGGCTCTTCGACGCGATCAAGGCCGTCGTCGAGGGCATGTACGACGGTGTCAACGCGCTCCTGACGGCACCCGAGGCGCTGCTCCTCGCGGGCATCTTCGCCGTGCTCGCCTGGTGGCTGCGGGGCGTCGTCGCGGGTGTCCTCGCCTTCGCCGGTTTCGCGCTGGTCGACTCGCTCGACCTGTGGGACCGGGCCATGTCGACGCTGGCCCTGGTGCTGGTCGCCACCGTGATCGCGCTGGTGCTCTCCATCCCGCTCGGCATCTGGGCGGCCCGCTCCAGGACCGTCAGTGCCGCCGTGCGGCCCGTGCTGGACCTGCTCCAGACGATGCCGTCGATGGTGCTGCTGATCCCGGCCATCCTCTTCTTCGGCCTGGGCACCGCCGCCGGCGTCATCGCCACGCTGATCTTCGCGCTCGCCCCCGGTGTCCGTATGACCGAGCTCGGCATCCGGCAGGTCGACGCCGAGCTGGTCGAGGCCGCCGAGGCGTTCGGCACCACACCGCGCGACACCCTGCTGCGCGTCCAGCTGCCGCTCGCCCTGCCGACGATCATGGCGGGCATCAACCAGGTGATCATGCTGAGCCTGTCGATGGTCGTCATCGCCGGCATGGTCGGCACCGGCGGCCTCGGCGGCGCGGTCAACGAGGCCATCGGCCAGCTCGACATCGGCTTCGGTTTCGAGGCGGGCGTCGGCATCGTCGTCCTCGCCATCTACCTGGACCGCATCACCGGCGCGCTCGGCGAGCAGATCTCCCCGCTGGGCCGCCGCGCCGCCGCCAAGGTCCGCGCCGCCGGCGGGGTCAAGGTCTGGAACTACCGGCCGCGTCCGGTCGTCGCCGTGGCCGGTGTGGCCGCCCTGGCCCTCGTCGCGGGCGGCATGGGCGTCTTCGGCCCCACCTCCGGCACCGCCGAGGCCTCCGCCACGAACATCGGCAAGGGCAAGGAGATCAAGCTGGGCTACATCCCGTGGGACGAGGGCATCGCCTCCACCTACCTGTGGAAGGAACTGCTGGAGCGACGCGGCTTCGAGGTCACCACCAGCCAGTACGCCGCCGGGCCCCTCTACACCGGCCTCGCCACCGGCCAGATCGACTTCGAGACGGACTCCTGGCTGCCCACCACGCACGCCGAGTACTGGAAGAAGTTCGGGAAGCAGCTGGAGGACCTCGGCTCCTGGTACGGCCCGACCTCCCTGGAGCTCACCGTCCCGTCCTACGTCAAGGGCGTGGACTCCCTGGAGGACCTCAAGAACAACGCCTCCAAGTTCAAGGGCAAGATCGTCGGCATCGAGCCGAGCGCCGGAATGATGGGCATGCTCAAGGACAAGGTGCTCAAGGAGTACGGCCTGGAGGGCACGTACGAGGTCGTGGACGGCTCGACGCCCGCGATGCTCGCCGAGCTCAAGCGCGCCTACGCCAAGAAGGAGCCGGTCCTCGTCACGCTCTGGTCGCCGCACTGGGCGTACAGCGACTACGGCCTGAAGAAGCTCAAGGACCCCAAGGGTGCCTGGGGCAAGGGCGACGGTGTGCACACCCTCGCCCGCAAGGGCTTCGCGGACGACAACCCCGAGGTCGGCGAGTGGCTGAAGAACTTCTCCATGACCGAGAAGCAGCTCACCGACCTGGAGTCGCAGATCACGAAGGCCGGCAAGGGCAAGGAGCAGGACGCCGTCCGCACCTGGCTCAAGCAGAACCCGGGACTGCTGGACAAGTGGGCCCCGGTCGACGGAGCGGACCGCAAGAGCCAGGCGGCCGGGTGACCTGACGGGCCCGGACCGCCGCCCGAGGGGCGGGTCACGCCGTACGTTTTTCCCCTCCGTACGGCGGGCCCGCCCTTCGTGGTGTCCGCGCATAGTCCCCCGGCATTGCCTACGGGCAGGATCCGGCCAACCACGCAGCGCTATCCCCGCACCTGAGGTGGCCGGTGCGAACTCCCCACGGCCGGTGCCCATTTCCCGGCCGCGGGAGTGGCCCGCCATCACCCCTCTGACCAGGCACGTGAGTCGGAGCGGGCGCGGGAACACAGGAGAGTGCGGGAGTATTGAACCGAACAGCGGCTCTCGTCCGCTGAGCGGGAGTCAGGGGCGGCGCGGGGGCGCCGGGGCTCCTCGGGAGCCGATCCGCTGGCGCGAACCGGTGGGTCGTACTCCCCCCGATGTGTCGTCGATGTGACGGGCGCATGAAACGGTTTGCCGAACATGCGTAGGGTGCAAGGAACTCAACAGAAGGTGTGCGCCGGACGGCGGGCGCGAGGACTCTGGACCGACGAGCGAGGGAGGGAGCCGGAGCGATGGGCGACCACAAAGAACAGCCCCTTCGAGTGGGCGCGGCCGTACGGCGGCGGCGCCGCGCGCTGGACCTCACGCTCGCCGTCGTGGCCGAACGCAGCGGCCTTTCGGTGCCCTTCCTGAGCCAGGTCGAGAACGACCGGGCGCGCCCCAGCAGAAGCTCCCTCGAGAAGGTCGCCGACGCCTTGCGCACGACCGCCGTGGAACTCCTCGCCGCCGCCGACCCGGCGTGCAGCGTCGACGTCGTACGCTCCGACACCACCGAACTGGAGCCGGAACCGCGGGTGCGTTCCCTGGTGCGCGGTCACCATCAGATGCACGCCTCGGAGTTCACCGGCGACCATGACGCCGGCCGTGAATTCCAGTACCGCAACGACCAGTTGATGTATGTGGCCGACGGTGCCGTGGAGATCGAGGCGGAGGGCCGCGCCTATCGCCTGGGCCGCGGCGACACCTTGTACCTGACCGGCGGGGTGCGCCACCGCTGGCGGGCGACCGTGCCGGACACACGCGTGGTCGTCGTCGCGGTGGCGGAGCACATCGAGGCGGTCCGGGACCGGCCGGGGCGCTGATGCGTGTCGTCTCCCTGGTGCCGTCGCTGACGGAGGCCGTGGCCGTGTCGGCACCCGGCCGTCTGGTCGGCGCCACGGACTGGTGCAGCCACCCGGCCGCGCTGGACGTCACCCGTGTCGGCGGTACCAAGAACCCCGAGGTCGACCGCATCCTCACCCTCGCCCCCGATCTGGTGATCGCCAACGAGGAGGAGAACCGCGAACCCGACCTCGCCGCCCTGCGCGCGGCCGGCGTCGAGGTCCTGGTGACCGAGGTACGGGACGTACCGGGGGCCTTCGGTGAGCTGGCCCGCGTGCTCGCCGCCTGCGGCGTCACGGCACGCCCGCGCTGGCTGGACGAGGCGGAGCGGGCCTGGTCGTCGCCCCCGCTTCCCGAGCGCCGTACGACGGCCGTGGTCCCGATCTGGCGGCGGCCCTGGATGGTGCTGGGCCGTGACACCTTCGCGGGCGACGTGCTGGCCCGCCTGGGCGTGGACCACCTGTACGCCGGGCACGAGGACCGCTACCCCCGCATCCCCCTCGACGACCTCCGGGCCGCCGCCCCCGACATCGTCGTCCTCCCTGACGAGCCGTACCGCTTCACGCCGGACGACGGCCCGGAGGCGTTCCCCGGTCTGCCCTGCGCGCTGGTCAGCGGACGGCATCTGACGTGGTACGGGCCGTCGCTGGCCGAGGCGCCCCGGGTGTTGTCGCAGGCACTTCGAGGAGCGGCCGGTTAGGGGTCGCGGCAGCGACCGGCGCTGGTAGAGGGGCCATGGCTGCTGTCCGGGGCGCCGCGAGCAGGGTGCCGGTCAGCAGGCCGCGGACGGTGTGGAAGGACGTGACAGCCCAGGCCGCGACCAGCACGGCGTACAGGCCGACGGCGAGTCCCTCGTAGACGGCGAGTCCGGTGTGCCGGGCCAGGGCGGCGGCGCCGGTGACGCAGGTGCCGACCGGGAAGGTGAACGCCCACCAGGTCATCGCGAAGCCCATGCCGTGCCGTCGGGCGCGCAGCACGTGGGCGGTGGCGAGGCCCAGCCACAGCAGTGCGAAGCCCATGACGGGGACGCCGTACAGGACGGCGAGCATCCCGAAGCCCTCGCTGTACGGCGGCGGGACCACCCCCGGGGCGACGTCGCCGAAGATGCCCACGGCGGTGGTGGACTGCCCGAGCGGGCCCAGCACCAGGAACAGGCTCGGGGCGAGGGCCAGGGGAAGGGGGCCGCCGGTGACCAGCCGGGCGAAGACCAGCGGCAGCATCAGCAGGGTGGCGAACAGGCTCAGCCCGAACATGGCGACACAGGCGAGGAGCAGCGTCTCCCGGGCCTGCCCCGGCGGCAGATGCGGCACCAGCAGGGGCCCGAGCGCGGCGGACACCATCGGCGCGACCAGCGGCAGCAGCCACACGGGCGTCGCCTGTGCCGGCTCCGGCCGGTGGCGTACGGCCATGAGGTACGGGACGGCGACGGCGGCCGCCAGCCCGACGACCGTACCGGCGCAGAACAGCACGGCGTCGAGCGCGACCGCGGCGCCGGTCCCGATCCAGTCCCTCCCGACGACGACGGCACCGCCGCCCACGGCCAGCAGGGCCATGGCCAGGCAGCCGTAGAAGGGCGCCATGGCCGCGTCGAGAAGGTGGGCGCGGGCCTGGTCGCGGTGATGGGTCCAGTGCAGGACCCGGGCGGCGAGGAGGGTGAGGAGCAGCAGGAGGGAGAGCGTCCAGACGGCTGCGCAGATCGTGCGCAGACCGGGGACGTGGAGCGGCAGCCCGGCTCCGGCCGTGGCGACGGCGGCGGTGCCCATGACGGCGGCATACCAGTTGGGTCCGAGGTGACGGACGGCGGTGACCATGCCCTCAGCGTCTCCTCGTTGATTCCTCCCCACCAGGGAGTTTGCCTCTATGGCGACATAAACTGGGCTTATGACAGAGGCGGCGGAGGGGCAGTTTCGCGCGGGGTCCTTGTCGCACCGCGTCCCGGAACTCGGCGCGTTGGAGCTGCTGCTGGCGGTGGCGCGGCTGGGGAGTCTCGGCGGGGCGGCGCGTGAGTTGGGGATCACCCAGCCGGCGGCGAGCAGCCGGATCCGGTCGATGGAACGCCAGCTGGGGGTGGCGCTGGTCGACCGGTCGCCGCGGGGCTCGCGGCTGACGGACGCCGGGGCGCTGGTGACGGACTGGGCGCGGCGGATCGTGGAGGCGGCGGAGGCGTTCGACGTGGGGGCGCAGGCGCTGCGCGACCGGCGGGACTCGCGGTTGCGGGTGGCGGCGAGCATGACGATCGCGGAGTACCTGCTGCCGGGGTGGCTGCTGGCGCTGCGCGCGCAGCGGCCGGACACGGCGGTGTCGTTGCTGGCCGGGAACTCGGCGGCGGTCGCGGAGCGGTTGCTGGCGGACGAGGCGGATCTGGGGTTCGTGGAGGGGCTCACGGTGCCGACCGGGCTGGACTCGGTCGTCATCGCCCACGACAGCCTGATCGTGGTGACCGCGCCGGATCATCTGTGGTCGCGTCGGCGGCGGCCGCTGGAGGCGTCGGAGCTGGCGGCCACGCCGTTGATCCTGCGGGAGAAGGGGTCGGGAACCCGGCAGGTCCTGGACGCGGCGCTGGGTGGTCTGGCGCGGCCGTTGATCGAGCTGTCGTCGACGACCGCGGTGAAGGCGGCGGCGGTGGGCGGGGCGGGGCCGGCGGTGCTGAGTGAACTGGCGGTGGGGGAGGAGCTGTCCATGCGGCGGCTGGTGAGGGTGCCGGTGGCGGGTGTGTCGCTGGCGAGGGATCTGCGGGCGGTGTGGCCCACGGGGCATCGGCCGGCGGGGCCCGCACGGGACCTGCTGTCGCTGACGCGAGGGTAGTTCTGCTCGCCCCCGCCGCAAGGGCAAGGGCAAGGGCAGGGGCGGCGGGGGCGGACCCGCTTCACCCACCCGCGGCCCGCACCAACCCCTGCATCACCCGCACATCCGTCCCCATCTCCGGATGCCACTGCACCCCCAACACCCAGCCCGCGGACGGCAGTTCCACCGCCTCCACCGTCCCGTCCGCCGCGTACGCCGACGCCACCAGCCCCTCACCCAGCCGGTCCACGGACTGGTGGTGATACGTCGGCACCGATGTCTCCTCCGGCACCAGAGTGCCGTACAGACTCCCCGGCACCGGCTTCACCGGATGGCCGCCGAAGACGCCCACGACCTCCGCGTGCCCCTCCAGGTGCTGGACGAGCGTGCCGCCCAGGGCCACGTTCAGCAGCTGCATGCCCCGGCAGATGCCCAGCAGCGGCACATCGGCGGACAGCGCCGCGTCGATCAGGGCCAGTTCCCACGCGTCCCGCTCCCGCGCCGACGGCCCGGTGCGCGGATCGCGCTCCGCCCCGTAGCGGGCCGGCTCCACGTCCGGCCCGCCCGCGATGACCAGGCCGTCCAGCCGGGCCACGGCCTCCGGAGCGCGCTGCGGGTCGTCCGGCGGAAGCATCGCCGCCAGTCCCCCCGCCCGCTGCACCAGCCGCGGATAGCCGATCGGCAGCAGCGCCGCCTCCAGCTCCCACACGCCCCAGCGCGCACCGGACTCCAGGTAGGTGCTGACTCCGATCAACGGCCTGGCCACCGAAACTCCCTCACACTCGACGCACGCACGCCTCAGTCCCGTGCCAACTCTGCCTCGGCCGCCGCCAGCGCCGCGAACTCCTCCTCCGGCGCCTTCGCCACCAGGCGCTTACGGCTGTACAGGCCGAAGTACCCGATCGCGACCACGTACACCGCCAGCGCGATCAACGCCGCCGTCACATCCACCAGGAACGTCGCCACCAGCGCCGCACACGCCAGCACCAGCGCGACCGAGGACGTCAGCACCCCGCCCGGCGTCCGGTACGGCCGCGCCAGCTCCGGCTCCCGGCGGCGCAGCACGATGTGCGACAGGGACATCAGGGCGTACGAGATGGTCGCGCCGAAGACCGCGATGTTCAGCATCCGGGCACCGTCGCCCGACACCGCCGCCAGCAGGAAGCCGACCGTGCCGGGCACCAGCAGGCCCAGGTACGGCGCCTTGCGGCGGCTGGTGAGCGACAGGAAGCGGGGGAGGTAGCCGGCGCGGGACAGGGCGAACAGCTGCCGCGAGCCCGCGTAGATCAGGGAGAAGAACGACGCCACCAGGCCCGCCAGACCCGCGTAGTTCACGATCCGGCTCAGCGTCGTCGCCTCGCCGTCCGGCTGGAGCGCCTCGACCAGCGGGTTGCCGGCCTCCTGGATCGCCGCCGAGCCGCGCGCACCGGCCGCGGCGAAGAAGGTCACCACGGCCAGCACCACCAGGATGCCCATCGACCAGCGGATCGCCTTCGGCAGCGTACGGGCCGGTTCCCGGGTCTCCTCGGCGGCCAGCGGCACCCCCTCGACACCCAGGAAGAACCACATGCCGAACGGGAACGCCGCCCAGATGCCGAGCAGGCCGAAGGGCAGCCAGGAGCTCGACCCCGCCGCCGACGTGTCGACCGGGATGTCGTCGAGCGACCCGATGGAGAAGTCGGGCAGTGCCGCGAGCGCGAACACGATCAGGGCCACCACCGCGATACCGGTGACCACGAAGCTGAAGCGCAGGGCCTCGCCCACGCCCCACAGATGGATGCCGAGGAAGATCGCGAAGCAGACCAGGTACATCGGCCAGCCGGACTCCAGGCCGAACAGGCCCAGCGACTCGACGTAGTCGCCGATGAAGATGACGATGGCGGCGGGTGCGAGGACGTATTCGATGAGGATCGCCGTGCCGGTGAGGAACCCGCCCCAGGGGCCGAGCGCCCGGCGGGCGAAGCCGTAGCCGCCGCCGGCCGTCGGCAGGATCGAGGACAGTTCGGCGAGGGCGAAGACCATACAGGCGTACATGGTGCCCATGAGCACCATGGCGATCGCCAGGCCGCCGAAGCCGCCCTCGGCCAGGCCGAAGTTCCAGCCCGAGTAGTCGCCGGAGACGACGTAGGCGACACCTAGTCCGGTCAGCAGTACCCAGCCGGCGCTGCCGCGGCGCAGGGCTCTGCGCTCCAGATAGTCGTCCGCCTCCCCGGCGGCGGGTGGTGTGTTCGTGGATTCCTGGGACATGGCCAACTCCCCACGTGCGGTGGACACCGGGCGTTCTCCGGGCACGGTGGGGTGGGTCGACCGGGCTCCGGTTCAATGGAATGGATGCATACCTTTGCCGGGTCGGTCGCTCGAACGCAATACCCCTGCGTTAATCGCCGGTAAATCCACCCGCGTCGGGGACGGGGCGCGCTCAGCCCAGGAAGCCCCGCAGCAGCGCCGCCGTACCCCCGCAGTGCTCCCGCATGATCTCCCGCGCCTGGTCGGCGTCGCCCTCGATCACGGCCTCGACGAGAGCCGTGTGCTGGCGCTGGGAGTGCTCCAGGTTGCGGACCAGGAGCGGGATGCAGTCGAGCAGGTCGTTCACGGTGGCGCGCACGGCCGCGTACTGGGCGGTGAGCGAGGGGGAGCCGGACAGCTCGGCCAGGGTCAGGTGCAGCAGCGTGTCGAGGCGGCGGTAGTCGGCGAGCGGGGCGTCGTGCGTGCGCGCCAGTGCCTCGCGCAGCCGGTCGGCCTGCCCCGCCTCCAGCCCGTGCGCCGCGCACAGCCCGGCCGCGCCCACCTCCAGCACCTCGCGGAAGCGCAGTGTGTCCTCGACGTCGACGTCCTTCAGGCGCCGGCGCAGCTCCTCCTCGCCGGGCGTCTCGGAGCGGGGCAGCACGAACGTTCCGCCGTAGCGGCCGCGCCGCGACTCCACCAGACCCTGGTCCTGGAGCACCTTCAGCACCTCGCGCAGCGTCACCCGGCTGATCCCCAGCCGGTCCGCCAGCTCGCGCTCGGCGGGCAGCCGTTCGCCGCCCGGCACCAGACCGAGCCGGACCACCTGGAGGATCTGCTCCAGGGCCTCCTCGAAGCCGTTGCCGGCCCGCACCGGCCGCAGCACCGACGTCAGCCGGTCGTCGGCCCCGGGCGCCCCTTGCTCCGTGCCCGTCTGCGACATGTGGTCGGACCCCCTTCCCAATCAATGGTCCTGCGCAATACCTTATGGCTCCCGGCTGACCGAAGTAGCCGAATGGAGGCTCTCCCGTGGCAGACCGCACACCCCCGCTGAGCGTCGAGGAGCTGCACGCCCTCGTCGCGAGCGGTGAGATCGACACTGTCGTCCTGGCCTTCCCCGATATGCAAGGGCGGCTCCAGGGCAAGCGGTTCGCCGCCCGCTTCTTCCTCGACGAGGTCCTGCACCACGGCACCGAGGGCTGCAACTACCTCCTCGCCGTCGACACGGAGATGAACACGGTCGACGGCTACGAGATGTCCTCCTGGGACCGCGGCTACGGCGACTTCGCCATGCACCCCGACCTGGCCACCCTGCGCCGCGTCCCGTGGAACGCCGGTACGGCCATGCTCGTCGCCGACCTCGCCTGGAACGACGGCTCGCCCGTCGTCGCCGCGCCCCGCCAGGTGCTGCGCCGCCAGCTGGAGCGCCTCGCCGAGCTCGGGTACACCGCGAACGTCGGCACCGAGCTGGAGTTCATCGTCTTCAAGGACACCTACGAGCAGGCCTGGGACGCGAACTACCGAGGGCTCACGCCGGCGAACCAGTACAACATCGACTACTCGGTGCTCGGCACCGGGCGGATCGAGCCGCTGCTGCGCCGGATCCGCAACGAGATGGCGGGCGCCGGGCTCACCGTCGAGTCCGCCAAGGGCGAGTGCAACCCCGGCCAGCACGAGATCGCCTTCAAGTACGACGACGCCCTGGTCACCTGCGACCAGCACGCGATCTACAAGACCGGCGCGAAGGAGATCGCCGCCCAGGAGGGCGTCTCGATCACCTTCATGGCCAAGTACAACGAGCGCGAGGGCAACTCCTGCCACATCCATCTCTCGCTCGCGGACGCGGGCGGGGACAACGCCATGGCCGGGGACGGCGAAGGCGGCATGTCCGACGTCATGCGGCACTTCCTGGCCGGTCAGCTGGCCGCGCTGCGCGACTTCTCCCTGCTCTACGCCCCGAACATCAACTCCTACAAGCGGTTCCAGCCGGGCTCCTTCGCGCCGACCGCCGTCGCCTGGGGCCACGACAACCGCACCTGCTCCCTGCGCGTCGTCGGCCACGGTCGCTCGATGCGCTTCGAGAACCGGCTCCCCGGCGGCGACGTCAACCCGCACCTCGCCGTCGCCGGACTGGTCGCCGCCGGGCTGTACGGCATCGAACACAAGCTGGAGCTGCCCGAGCCCTGCCCCGGCAACGCCTACACCGCCGACTTCGAGCACGTCCCCACGACCCTGAGGGAGGCCGCCGAGCTCTGGGAGAACAGCCCCATCGCCAAGGCCGCCTTCGGCGACGAGGTCGTCGCCCACTATCGCAACATGGCCCGCGTCGAGCTCGAAGCCTTCGACGCCGCGGTGACCGACTGGGAGCTGCGCCGCTCCTTCGAACGCATGTGAGGCACCTCTTGTCCGACCAGCTCCAGGTACTGAACCCCGCCACCGAAGAGGTCGTCGCCACCGTCCCGGCCGCCACCGCGGCCGACGTCGACGCGGCGGTCGTACGGGCCACGAGGGCGCAGGCCGTGTGGTCCGCGCTCGCGCCCGGCGAACGCGCGCGACTGCTGCGCCGGTTCGCCGTCGCCGTCGACGAACACCTCGAAGAACTCGCCCAGTCGGAGGTCCGGGAAGCCGGGCACACCATCGGCAACGCCCGCTGGGAGGCGGGCAACGTCCGCGACCTCCTCGACTACGCGGCCGGGGGAGTGGAGCGGCTGACCGGACGTCAGATCCCGGTCCCGGGCGGCCTGAACGTCACGATCCTCGAACCGCTGGGCGTCGTAGGCGTCATCGCCCCCTGGAACTTCCCGATGCCGATCGCGGCCTGGGGTACGGCCCCGGCACTCGCGGCCGGCAACGCGGTGATCCTCAAGCCCGCCGAGACGACGCCGCTGACGGCGCTGCGGCTGGCGGAGCTGGCCCTGGAAGCCGGGCTTCCGGAGGGCCTGTTCCAGGTCCTGCCCGGCCACGGTTCCGTCGCCGGCAACGCCCTCGTCGAGCACCCCGGCGTCGCGAAGATCGTCTTCACCGGGTCCACGGCCGTGGGCAAACAGGTGTTGGCGAAGGGCTCCGCGCTCCTCAAGCGCGTCACCCTCGAACTCGGCGGCAAGAGCCCCAACATCGTCTTCGCCGACGCCGACCTCGAAGCCGCCGCGGCGGCCACCCCCATGTCCTTCCTCGACAACTCCGGCCAGGACTGCTGCGCCCGCACCCGCATCCTCGTCCAGCGCTCCGCCTACGACCGCTTCATGGAGCTGCTGGGCCCCGCGATCGAGGCGGTGACGGTCGGCGACCCGGCCGACGAGACGACCGACATGGGCCCGCTCATCTCCAAGGTCCAGCTGGACCGGGTCCGTTCCTACGTCACCGACGACCTCGACGGCGTGCGCGGCAAGGCCCCCGAGGGCCCCGGCTTCTGGTTCCCGCCCACCGTCCTCACCGGCGTCGACCCGCACGCGCGCGTGGCCGTCGAGGAGGTCTTCGGCCCCGTCGCCGTCGTCCTGCCCTTCGAGGACGAGGCCGAGGCGGTCGCCCTCGCCAACGGCACCGACTACGGCCTCTCCGGCTCCATCTGGACCCGTGACGTCGGCCGCGCCCTGCGCGTCTCCCAGCACGTCCGGGCCGGAAACCTGTCCGTCAACTCCCACTCCAGCGTCCGCTACTGGACCCCGTTCGGCGGCTTCAAGCAGTCCGGCATCGGCCGTGAGCTGGGCCCCGACGCCCTGACCGCATTCACCGAGACCAAGAACGTCTTCATCAGCACGGAAGGCCCCGCACAGTGACCGCAGAGAACATTTGCCGGCGTCTCGTCGGACGTACGGCCGTCATCACCGGCGCCGGCAGCGGCATCGGCCTCGCCACCGCCCGCCGGCTCGCCTCCGAAGGCGCGCACGTCGTCTGCGGCGACGTCGACGAGCAGCGCGGCAAGGCGGCCGCCGAGGAGGTCGGCGGGATCTTCGTGAGCGTGGACGTCACCGACCCCGAGCAGGTCGAGGCGCTGTTCAAGACGGCGTTCGACACCTACGGCAGCGTCGACATCGCCTTCAACAACGCCGGTATCTCGCCGCCCGACGACGACTCCATCCTGGAGACCGGCCTGGAGGCCTGGAAGCGCGTCCAGGAGGTCAACCTCACCTCCGTCTACCTGTGCTGCAAGGCCGCCATCCCCTACATGCGGCAGCAGGGCAAGGGCTCCATCATCAACACGGCCTCATTCGTGGCGAGGATGGGCGCCGCCACGTCCCAGATCTCGTACACCGCCTCCAAGGGCGGCGTGCTGGCCATGTCCCGCGAACTGGGCGTGCAGTTCGCCCGCGACGGCATCCGGGTCAACGCCCTGTGCCCGGGACCGGTCAACACCCCCCTCCTCCAAGAGCTGTTCGCCAAGGACCCGGAGCGCGCCGCACGCCGGCTCGTGCACATCCCGGTCGGCCGCTTCGCCGACGCCGACGAGATCGCCGCCGCCGTCGCCTTCCTGGCCAGCGACGACTCGTCCTTCGTGAACGCCACCGACTTCCTGGTCGACGGCGGAATCTCGGGGGCGTACGTCACGCCGCTGTAGGCGCCCTACAGTTGCCGGAATGAGCATGACGCCCCCGCCCGGCTGGTACCGCGACCCCTCCGTCCCGCACGCGGAACGCTGGTGGGACGGAACGGCCTGGACCGAGCACCGGCGCGCCCCCGAGGCGACGGCACCGCAGTCCGCGACGCCGCCGGTGCCCGGTCCGCAGGGGTACGGAACACCGGGGTACGGGGCACCGGGCCACGAGCCGCACGCGACCGTGCCGATGACGCCCGGGCGGCCGACGGCCGGCACCGCCTCCGGGCGGGCGCCCAAGGTCGTCGCCCTGGTCGCCGCGGGGGCCGTCCTGCTCACGGCGATCGTCACCGGCGTGATCGTCCTCGGGAAGGACGACGGGGGCGCGGACGTGGACACCGCGCCCACGCTCGCGACCTCGGCGCCCGTGGACCGCGAGCCGGCCTCCGACACCCCCACCCCGACGGACTCCGCCTCCGAGCCTCCCGTTGACGACCCGGCCGTGGTGACGGACCAGCTCAACGGCATCACCCTGCCGCTGCTCGACGGCTGGGTCAGGCCGCGCAACCTGCCCGAGCCGGACGTCCTCATGACCACGGACGGCACCTACGAGTGCCCCGCCGACTTCGGCTACTGCCGGCACGGCAAGGTCAGCTCGCGCACCGCGACCGCCGACGACGGACCCACCCCGGAGGCCATCGCCAAGACGGACATCCAGGACGCGGCCGACGACGCCTACGACCGCGACCTCGTCGGCCGGCGCCCCTTCGGCGGCGTCGAGTCCCACCAGGTCGTGGCGTCCGGCCCGGTCAAGGTGTCGGGGCGCGCGGGCTACTTCGTGCGCTGGCGGGTCACGACGGCCGAGGGACCGGGCGGCTACGTCCAGTCGCTGGCCTTCCCGTCCCGCGTCGGCACCGAGTCGCCGGTCATCCTGCGCTACGTCTTCGACGCGGGCGAGGACGGACCGCCGCTGGCCGACATGGACCGCTTCACACGGGGCATCCGCTCCACGGCGGACTGACCCGGCGGGCGCGCGGCCTACAGGAACGTGTGGCCCTCGCCCCGGTAGGTCGGCACGGTCGCCGTCACCGCGGTGCCCTCGACCAGGTGCAGCGCGTCGAACCGCTCACACATCTCACCGGCCTTGGCGTGCCGGAACCACACCTTGTCGCCGATCAGCAGATCGTCGGCGGGGGAGCCCAGCAGCGGCGTCTGCACCTCGCCGGGCCCCTCCTGGGGGTCGTAGCGCAGCCCTTCCGGCAGGTACGGCACCGGCAGCCGGTCCGGCCCGGCCACACCCGAGGCCGGATACCCGCCGCCGAGGACGGTCACGACACCGACGCCCGGGCGGCGCACGACCGGCTGGGCGAACAGCGCGGCCGGACGCCCGCTGAACGAGGTGTAGTTGTCGAACAGCCGCGGTACGTACAGCCCCGACCCGGCCCCGATCTCGGTCACGGCGTCCTCGGCGGCCGTGAACTGCACACTGCCGGTCCCGCCGCCGTTGACGAACTCCAGCTCCGGCACCACGGCCCGCAGCGCCCGCACCACCGCGGCCCGCCGCTCGGCGAGCTCCCGCCGTGCCGCGGCCTGCATCAGCCGCACGGCACGCGACCGCAACGGCCGCCCCGGCACCGCGTCCCCGACGCCGGCGATGTGACCCTCGTACGCCATGATCCCGACGACCTGGAAACCGGGCCGCCGGGAGACGGTCCGGGCCAGGTCGGCGACCTGCGCGGGCGAGTGCAGCGGGGAGCGTCGGGCGCCGACCCGCACCCGTCCGCCCAGCAGCCGCAGCGAGGTGTCCAACTCCAGGCAGACCCGCACCACTTCGCGGCCGCCGTTGCGTGCCCCGTCGATCAGCCGGAGCTGCGCCGGGTCGTCGATCATCACGGTGACGGCGGACGCCAGCTTGGGATCGCTCGTCAGCTCGGCGAAACCGGCGCGGTCCGCCGACGGATAGGCGAGCAGCACGTCGTCGAACCCGGACCGCGCCAGCCACAGGGACTCGGCGAGCGTGAAGGACATCAGGCCCGCGAAGCCGTCCTTCGCGAGGACGCGTTCCAGCAGGGCCCGGCAGCGTACGGACTTGCTGGCCACGCGGATCGGCTTGCCGCCGGCCCGGCGGCGCATGTCGTCCGCGTTCGCGTCGAAGGCGTCCAGGTCCACGATCGCGAATGGGGCTTCGAGATGGGCGGTGGCCCGGTCGTAACGGGCCCGGTCAGCGGCGCGCGCAGTCATGAACGCAGCCTGCCAGACCGGATTACCGCAGGGTAGGGGGACGTTCCGGGCAGATGTGCACGGGGTCGTGGACTGGTTCCCGTTCGCGCAGGTTCAACCCGTAGAGTGACGCGCACGCACGTGGAAACGTCCCCGGTCGCACGCTCGCGCCGGGATGACGCTCCCTCGGCGCGGGTATGCGTGCCTGGTCGGAGGAGTCCGTGCCGGGCGAAGCAGCCGGAGAACGGGACAGCGGCCCGCGCACGAGGACGGGCCCGGGGCACGAGGAAACGGGGGGTGCATGAGCACGGAAGCGCGTCGCGCCCCCATCCCACCACGCCCGGCGACCCCGCCCCCGCCCGCCGCCCCGCCGCGCCCCACGACCCCGCCCAGGCCGGCGGAACCGCCGAGGACCGGTGACGCGCGGGACGAGGCGACGGACACACCGGGCACGGCGATCCCACGGCCGACCGGCGAAAGCACACGAACGGAGGGCGCGGTGTCGGGCGGAGTCGACGCGCGACGGGACTTCCCGGACGTGCCCGCCCCACGCCGCCGTACGCCCGCGCCCTCGGACACGCAGCCTCAGCGCACCCCGGCCCCCGGCACCGCCACGCCCCCGCCTCCGCCCCGGGCCTCGGCCCGCTTCCCGGACACCCCGCCGACGGCCGGGCATGCGGACGCCGATGGATCACCGCGCGCCGAGGGTCAGGGCCACGGCCAGGCGGGGCCGGGCACTCTGCCGCCGCGCCCTGAAAGCACGGGCCACCCGGCCCCTGCCGCCACGCCACCCAGCTCCCCCGCGCCTCGCCCCGGCCAGCCCGCGCCTGGCACGGCGCTGCCCCGCGCGGGCCAGCCCGCCCCCGGCACGACTGCCCCTCGCTCCGGCCTGTCCGCGCCCGGGGCGACCGCGCCCCACCAGGGCCAGCCCGCGCCTGGCACGACTGCCCCTCGCTCCGGCCTGTCCGCGTCCGGGGTGACCGCGCCCCACCAGGGCCAGCCCGCGCCCGGCACGACCGCGCCCCACCAGGGCCTGTCCGCGTCCGGGGCGACCGCGCCCCACCAGGGCCTGTCCGCGTCCGGGGCGACCGCGCCCCACCAGGGCCAGCCCGCGCCCGGCACGACTGCCCCTCGCTCCACCCCGTCCGCGCCCCGCACGACTCCGCCCCGCTCTGGACAGTCCGCACCCGGCGCGACTCCGCCCCGCCCTGCCCAGCCCGCACCCGGCGCGACTCCGCCCCGCCCAGCCCAGCCCGCCCCCGGCGCGCCTGCTCCCCGCCCCTCGGCATCCCGTCGTACGGCCGCACCGGCCGAGACGGCGGCGGAGACCACGTTCCGTCTCCGGCCGATCCCGGCGGACCCGGCGCGCGGCTCCGGCAACCGCCCCTCCACCGACCGGCACTCCGGCGTGTCCGCTCCCCTTCCGCCCATGCGACCCGCGCACGAACCCCCGCCCTCCGGCGGGTCCGGGTACGCGGGCTCGGCGCCTGCCGGCCCTGCCCGGGGTACGCCCGGCGCCGCCGCGTTCGCGCCCGACCCCTCCCACTCCTGGAGCGCCCCGTTGTCGCCCGGTTCCGGGCGGCCCGTCGTGTCGTTCGCGGAGCCCGAGGGGTACGACGAGCAGGCACGGCCGCGTCCCCTCGGGATGCGGATCCGGCCCCGGATCGCCGTGGCCGCCGCCTGTGTCGTGCTCGGTGCCGGGCTCATCGGCGGGGCCGTGACCGGCAGTTGGCTGGTCGGGGACAGCGGTGACGGCGGTGCGCGGGACACCTTCACCGAAGCCGGCGGCCTGTGGCACAGCGTGCCCGTCGACCAGCTCTTCCCACCCACCGTGAGCGGCACGGGCGCGGGCCCCGGCGGAGCCGACCGCATCTGGACCCGGATCGCCGTCGCACCGGACACCGGCTGCGCGAACGCCTTCGACCCGCTCCTGCGCAAGGCCCTCGCCCCCGTCGGCTGCGAGCGCCTCCTGCGTGCCACTTACATCGACGCCACCCAGAGCTACGTCACCACCGTCGGACTGCTCTTCACCACGGCCGACGCCACCGCGATGCGCTCCCTCGACGCCCGCTTCGCCAAGGAGGGCCTGGACCGCCGTACGGATCTCATGCCCCGCCCGTACGCCGCCAAGGGCACCCCGGCCGCCGGATTCGGTGACGAACAGCGCGCCGCCTGGACCGTCTCCGTGCTCACCGACGCCCCCGTCGTCGTCTACGCCGTCTCCGGCTGGGCCGACGACCGGGCCGTCGACGACCCCCAGCCCGCCGAGGAGGCCATGGAGTCCGGCGCCACCACGTCCGTCGCCCAGGCCGGCCTCGGCCACGAGGCGCAGGGCCTCGCCGACCGCGTCGAACGCGCCCTGCGCAAGAACGTCGGCCCGTCCACGGAGCAGCCGTCATGAACACCGGTACGAACAGCGCGGCACGCGGCGCGGTCAGCAGAGCCCGGAAGACCCGCCTGCCCCGCCGCACCGGCCCCCTCGCCGTACTGCTCGCCGCCGGCCTCGCCCTCCTGCCCCCCACCACCGCGCACGCCGACTCCATACGCGCCCAGCAGTGGGCCCTGGAGGCCATGCACACCGACGAGGCCTGGCAGACCACCAAGGGCGAGGGCGTCACCGTCGCCGTGCTCGACACCGGCGTCGCGGCCGACCACCCCGACCTCGCGGGCAACGTCCTCCAGGGCAAGGACATGGTCGGCTTCGGCGCCGAGCGCGGCGACCGCGCCTGGGCCCGGCACGGCACCGCGATGGCCGGCATCATCGCCGGCCACGGACACGGCGCCGGGAACGGCGAAGGCGTGCTCGGCATCGCCCCCGAGGCCAAGATCATGCCCGTCCGCGTCATCCTGGAGGACGGCGACCCGGCCCGCGCCAAGGCCCGCAGCACCCGGGGCAACGCCCTCGCCGAGGGCATCCGCTGGGCCGCCGACCACGGCGCCGACGTCATCAACCTCTCCCTCGGCGACGACTCCAAGTCCGCCCACCCCGAGGCCGGCGAGGACGAAGCCGTTCAGTACGCGCTGAAGAAGGGCGCCGTGGTCGTCGCCTCGGCCGGCAACGGCGGCGAGAAGGGCGACCACATCTCCTACCCGGCCGCCTACCCGGGCGTGATCGCCGCGACCGCCGTCGACCGCTACGGCACCCGCGCCTCCTTCTCCACCCGCCGCTGGTACGCCACGGTCAGCGCCCCCGGCGTCAACGTCGTCATCGCGGACCCCGACGAGAAGTACTACGAGGGCTGGGGCACGAGTGCCGCCGCCGCCTTCGTCTCCGGCGCCGTCGCCCTGGTCAAGGCGGCCCACCCCGGCCTGACCCCGCCCCAGATCAAGAAGCTCCTGGAGGACACGGCCCGCAACGCCCCCGCGGACGGCCGTGACGACTCCCGCGGCTACGGCTTCATCGACCCGGCCGCCGCCATCGAGAAGGCCGCCGACCTGGGGCCGGGGAACCTCAAGCCGGCGGCGTACGGCGAGGAGTACTTCGGCTCGGGCCCCGACGCCGCCGCCTCGGAGAACGACGCGACGGGCTGGACCGCCTGGCTCGCGGGCGGCGCGGGCGGGCTGCTGCTGGTGTCGGCGGTCGTCGTGTGGCGGGGCCGCGGCCGTTTCGGGTTCCGGAGCGCCGCGCGAAACTAGGAGGAGGCGGTGGCGGACACCGGCGCTTCGGAAGCGGAGGCGTCCTGTCCCACGAACACCGACACCGCCGCCACGGCGGCCGCCTCGACGAGTGAAATCCCCTTCGCCTGCGTCGCGTTGCCGTCCGACAGCACGGCCACCAGACACGCACGGCCGTCGACCGTCACGCGTCCGACGCTGTTGATGTCCCACAGCCCGGTCGCCGTCCGCGGCAGCCAGCCGTTCTTCAGCGCCCACCCCGAACCGCCGCCCGCCGCCGACACCCCCCACCGCTGGTCCACGGCGATCCGCTCCATCAGCCCGCGCAGATACGTCCGCGAGGCCCCGGTCAGCTCCGAGTCCTCCCCGAACACCTGGCGCAGCAGCCGGAGTTGATCGGCGGCGGTGGTCTGGGTCAGCCCCCACAGCATCCCGTCGCCACCCTCGGTCCCGGTGAGCCCGAAGCGCTCGTTCGCCGCGTCGAGCCCCTCCGCCTCGCCGATCGCGCTCCACAGCCGGGACGCGGAGGCGTTGTCGCTGTGCTCGATCATCGCGGTGGCGTACGCCTCCTCCGCCGCCGTCAGCTGCCGACCCTCGTCCTGCGCCTGGAGCAGCAACGCGGCCAGGATGTCGACCTTCACGATGCTCGCCGTGTCGAACGCGCCGTCCCCGTGCGTGGCGCTCGCGCCGGACTCCAGGTCCAGCACCGCCACCGACACCTCGGCACCGTCCGGGACGTCCACCGCCTTCATGGCCGACGCCAGCAGTTCGTCGTAGTCCGTCGTCGGCCGCGCCACGGGTTCCACCGAAGCCTCCTCGCTTTCGGTCGCCGAGGCCGACGGCGACGCCGCCGACGATACGGCCCTCACCCCGGAGTGCGCCCGCGCCTTCACATACGCCGTCCCCATCGCCGTGGCGCCCAGAACGACGGCGGTGGCGAGGGCGCCGTACAGCAGGGGGCGGCTTCCGGCCGGGTGGGCGCGCCGGCCGCGGCGGGCTCTGGAGGACTCCATGCCCGCGATCGTCGGGGCGGTGTCTGTGCCTGCCGTGAGACGGACGTTAGATCTGTGTCAGAGAAACAGGGCGTTCGGGGTCGGGTGTCACATCCGCGTTTCCGGGGCCGCACAAGCCCAGCAGCATCCCCCCGATAGGGTCGGTGACCGTGGCGAACAAGAACATTCCCGACTCCCTCTTCTCCGACGACGACGGCACCGCCGACCCCCGGCTGAGCGCCGCGCTCGCGGCCTGGGCCGAGGACCGCACCGCGGAGAGCCCGGTCCTGGAGGCGCTCAAGGGCGCCCGGCTGCTCGTGCCCGTCGTGGCGGTGCTCGGCGAGGTCGAGGAGGACGAGAACGGGTTGCGCCGCGAGAAGACCAGCGACATGGCCGTCCCCACCCTGAAGGCCGGCGACCGCACCGCCCTGCCCGCCTTCACCTCCACCGAGTCCCTCGCCCGCTGGGACCCGGCCGCCCGCCCCGTCGCCGTACCCCTGCACCAGGCGCTCCAGGCCGCGGCGCACGAGAAGGCGGACACGGTCGTGCTGGACATGGCAGGTCCGGTGCCCTACGAGCTGACGGGGCGCGCGCTGCTCGCGCTGGCCGAGGGGCGTACGACCACGGATCCGCTGGCCGACCCGGCCGTGCGGGAGGCGGTGCGGGCCGCGGTGGCCGCCGCACCCGGTGTGCGCCGGGCCCACCTCGGGCCCGGCCAGGCCGACGGGACGCTCGCGCTGGTGCTGGACTCCGACGCAGTACCCGCCGAGGCCGCCCGTGCGGTCGCCGAGCGGCTGGCCGCCGACGAAACGCTGAGGGCCCGCCTGGTGCGCGGTCTCGACCTGGCACTGCTGCCGGCCGGGACGACGCCTCCGGGCGAGCCCCTGTACGTACGCGGATGAACTAGCCGTAGATCGGGCCGGTGTACTTCTCGCCCGGCCCCTGACCCGGCTCGTCCCGGACGACCGACGCCTCGCGGAAGGCCAGCTGGAGCGACTTCAGGCCGTCGCGCAGCGGGGCCGCGTGGAAGGAGCTGATCTCGGTCGCGCTGCCGTCCAGGAGGCCGGCCAGCGCGTGGATCAGCTTGCGGGCCTCGTCGAGGTCCTTGTATTTGTCGCCCTCCTCGGTCAGACCGAGCTTCACGGCGGCCGCGCTCATCAGGTTGACGGCGACCGTCACGATCACCTCGACGGCGGGGACCTCGGCGATGTCGCGGGTCATGTCGTCGAAGTGGGGGGAACCGGGGGACTCGGGAGGGGTGTCACTCATGTCCCACACGATAGGGCCCGCTGTCCGCCGGTTCGCACCACCCCCGGGTTGCTGCTAACCTTGTGTGACGACCGGCTGGATACTCGAGTGTCCGGCCCACAAGTGGAGGCTCCGATCTCCCACCTGACCGTCCCCCGGGACGGCGGGTCACCCCGGTCAGGCGGCCACCATCGTTCCGTACGGACGATGGAGTCGCCCGAAAGCGCGCCCCGCGATCAAAAGCGGCGGTGCTCCGGTAGTGCTTTGGAGCCCCGCCTGTGATCGTCCGGGGCATTTTTTGTGCTTCGGCGCGGTTAGGTCTGTCGAACAGAGACATACGCGGCCGTCCGCCAGACTGCCGTGTGGTGCTAACCGAGGAGGATCCATCAGCGCCGAGCCCCGCATCAACGACCGGATTCGCGTTCCCGAGGTGCGACTTGTCGGTCCCAGTGGCGAGCAGGTGGGCATTGTCCCGCTGGCCAAGGCACTGGAGCTTGCGCAGGAGTACGACCTGGACCTGGTCGAGGTCGCGGCGAACGCCCGTCCGCCCGTGTGCAAGCTCATGGACTACGGGAAGTTCAAGTACGAGTCGGCCATGAAGGCCCGTGAGGCGCGCAAGAACCAGGCGCACACGGTCATCAAGGAGATGAAGCTCCGGCCGAAGATCGACCCGCACGACTATGACACCAAGAAGGGTCACGTCGTCCGGTTCCTCAAGCAGGGCGACAAGGTCAAGATCACGATCATGTTCCGTGGTCGCGAGCAGTCCCGGCCCGAGCTGGGCTACCGACTGCTCCAGCGGCTCGCGGAGGACGTCCAGGACCTCGGTTTCGTGGAGTCGAACCCGAAGCAGGACGGCCGGAACATGATCATGGTTCTCGGTCCGCACAAGAAGAAGACCGAGGCGATGGCCGAGGCTCGCCAGGCGCAGGAAGCCCGCAAGGCTGACGCGAAGGCCAACCCCGGCAAGTCGCAGAACGCCGCGGAGACCGAGAGTGCCGAGGCCCCTGCCGAGGCGCCTGCCGAGGCTTCCGCCGAGGCGTGATCCCGGGGGACGCCAGTCCCCAGGACGTAACGGATACAACAGCGACGTTCCACCGTGCCCGGTTTCACGACCGGGCACCGGAACGCCACCGACGAGGAGAGAACGGCGCTATGCCGAAGAACAAGTCGCACAGCGGTGCCAGCAAGCGCTTCAAGATCACCGGCTCCGGCAAGGTGCTCCGTGAGCGCGCTGGCAAGCGCCACCTGCTCGAGCACAAGTCGTCCCGCGTGACGCGCCGCCTGACCGGCAACGCCGAGATGGCCCCGGGCGACGCCGCGAAGATCAAGAAGCTTCTCGGCAAGTGACGTTCGCGGCGCCCGCTCCACTCGGAGCACAGAGCGCCGTACGTCTGGACCGGGACCCAATCGATACCGGGCCGTGTGAGTCCAACCGCGGCCCCGCTACAAGGAGTTAAAAAGTGGCACGCGTCAAGCGGGCAGTGAACGCCCACAAGAAGCGCCGGGCGATCCTCGAGCAGGCCTCCGGCTACCGCGGTCAGCGTTCGCGCCTGTACCGCAAGGCCAAGGAGCAGGTCACCCACTCGCTGGTCTACAACTACAACGACCGCAAGAAGCGCAAGGGTGACTTCCGCCAGCTGTGGATCCAGCGCATCAACGCCGCTGCCCGCGCCAACGGCATCACGTACAACCGCTTCATCCAGGGTCTGAAGGCCGCGAACGTCGAGGTCGACCGCAAGATCCTGGCCGAGCTGGCCGTCAACGACGCGAACGCGTTCGCCGCGCTCGTCGAGGTCGCGCAGAAGGCGCTGCCGAGCGACGTCAACGCCCCCAAGGCGGCGTGAAGCCCCGGCTGCTCTAGGCAGACGTGACTGAAGGGACCCGCAGGCCGAAAAGGCCTGCGGGTCCTGCTGTGTCCGTGAACTTCAGAACCCCAAGGTGAACCCATGCCTCCCGCCAGCCCCGAGCTGATCTCCCCCCGTTCCCCCCGCGTCTCCGCCGCCCGGCGGCTCGCCAGGCGGAACTTCCGGAGCAAGGAGCGGCTGTTTCTCGCGGAGGGGCCGCAGGCCGTGCGGGAGGCCGCCGCGTACGGGTCCACCCTGGTGGAGCTGTTCACCACCGTCGACGCCGCGGACCGCTACGCCGACCTCGTCGGCGAGGCCCGCGCGGCGGGGGCGAAGGTGCATCTCGCCGACGAGCAGGTGATCGCCGACATCTCGACCACCGTGACGCCCCAGGGTCTCGTCGGGGTCTGCCGGTTCGTCGACACGCCCTTCGAGGAGATCCTCGCCGCCCGGCCGAAGCTCGTCGCCGTACTCGCCCATGTGCGCGATCCCGGTAACGCCGGGACCGTGCTGCGGTGCGCCGACGCCGCCGGCGCCGAAGCCGTCGTACTGACCGACGCCTCCGTCGACCTCTACAACCCCAAGGCCGTACGGGCCTCCGTGGGGTCGCTGTTCCACCTGCCCGTCGCCGTGGGCGTGCCCGTCGAGCGGGCCGTGGCCGGGCTCAAGGACGCCGGGGTGCGGATCCTCGCCGCCGACGGAGCCGGGGACCGGGACCTCGACGACGAGCTCGACAAGGGGAGCATGGGCGGGCCGACCGCCTGGGTGTTCGGCAACGAGGCGTGGGGGCTCCCGGAGGAGACCCGCGCGCTGGCCGACGCCGTCGTGCGCGTCCCGATCCACGGGAAGGCCGAGAGCCTGAACCTGGCCACCGCCGCGGCCGTATGTCTCTATGCGTCGGCCCGTGCACAGCGCGCCTCCGGAGGGTGCCGCACCGTCACCGAGAGCTAGTAGGGTGACCAGCTCGGGGGCCCCTCAGCCGTCGTGAGAGGTGGGGTACGGGGATGACTGTCGGCACGAGCAGTGCACCGGGGGCACGGGAGGTGCGAGGGCAGTCCGCGTCCCGGTCCGACGATCCCGCCGAGCTCGGATTCGATCCCGACGACCTTCCCGACGGTCTCGTCGTCGCCGACGAGCACGGGCATGTCATCTGCTTCAACGCCGCCGCCGAGCGCATCACCGCCGTCCGTGCCGCCGACGCCCTCGGACAGCGCCTGGAGAAGGCCCTGCCCTTGGAGGATCTGGAAGGCCGTCGCTGGTGGCAGCTGACCGACCCGTACGGCGGGCTGGCCATCCGGCGCAGGCAGCCCGAGCGCAATCTGCTCCTGCCCGGCGGGCGCGAGGTGCTCGTCTCCGCCCGCTTCGTGCGCACCGGGCCGACCGGGCCGGTCAGCCGCGTCGTCGTCTCCTTGCGGGACACCGAGGCCCGCCGCCGCACCGAGCGCAGCCACGCCGAGCTGATCGCGACCGTGGCCCATGAGCTGCGCTCCCCGCTGACCTCGGTCAAGGGCTTCACCGCGACGCTCCTCGCCAAGTGGGAACGGTTCACCGACGACCAGAAGCGGCTGATGCTGGAGACCGTCGACGCCGACGCCGACCGCGTCACCCGGCTCATCGCCGAGCTGCTCGACATCTCCCGGATCGACTCGGGACGCCTGGAGGTGCGCCGCCAGCCGGTGGACATGGGCGCGGCCGTCGGACGGCACATCCAGGCGTACGTCGCCGCGGGCCAGCCGGCCGACCGGTTCCTGCTGCGCATGGAACAGCCGCTGCCCGACCTGTGGGCCGACCCCGACAAGATCGACCAGGTGCTCAGCAACCTGATCGAAAATGCGGTGCGGCACGGCGACGGAACGGTCACCATTGACATCACGGCCACGACGTCACCCCGCGAGGGAGAGGACGTCGGCACGTCGGTCACCGTGAGCGACGAGGGGCCCGGCATCCCGGAGGAGTCCATGAACCGCGTCTTCACCCGCTTCTGGCGGGGCAGCAAGCGCGGTGGCACGGGCCTCGGGCTCTACATCGTCAAGGGCATCGTCGAGGCCCACGGCGGCACCATCGAGGTCGGCCGCGCCCCCGGCGGCGGCGCGCAGTTCCGATTTACGTTGCCCGTGGCGGCACCGGCCTTCATGGCCTGAGGCACCACGGGCGCATTCGCATTCCTCAACCCCGTTAGACTCGGCCTTTGGCACCTTTGTGTCCCAAAAACCGTGACGAACTGTCCACGAGTCGGTACGGGGACCATCCGCCAGCCAATCGGAAGCACGGGAAGAGATGTCGGCACCGAATAAGTCGTACGACCCTGTAGAGGTCGAGGCCTTGAAACCGGAAGAGATCGAGCGCATGCGGGACGAGGCGCTCGCCGCCTTCGCCGCCGCGGACTCCCTCGACGCGCTCCAGGAGGCCAAGGTCGCCCACACCGGGGGCACCTCCCCGCTGGCCCTCGCCAACCGCGAGATCGGCGCCCTGCCCCCGCAGGCCAAGGCCGAGGCCGGCAAGCGCGTGGGCCAGGCCCGGGGCGCCGTGAACAAGGGCCTCGCCGCCCGCCAGGCCGAGCTGGAGGCCGAGCGCGACCAGCGGGTGCTGGTCGAGGAGGCCGTGGACGTCACACTGCCGTACGACCGCGTGCCGGCCGGCGCCCGCCACCCGCTGACCACGCTCTCCGAGCGCATCGAGGACATCTTCGTGGCCATGGGCTACGAGGTCGCCGAGGGCCCGCAGGTCGAGGCCGAGTGGTTCAACTTCGACGCCCTCAACATCGGCCCGGACCACCCGGCCCGCGGCGAGCAGGACACCTTCTTCGTCGAGGGACCGGACGGCACCGCCGATTCCGGTGTCGTCCTGCGCACCCACACCTCGCCCGTGCAGATCCGCTCCCTGCTCGACCGCGAGCTGCCGGTGTACGTGATCTGCCCCGGCCGGGTGTACCGCACCGACGAGCTGGACGCCACCCACACCCCGGTCTTCCACCAGGTCGAGCTGCTCGCCGTGGACGAGGGCCTGACCATGTCGGACCTCAAGGGCACCCTGGACCACATGGTCCAGTCCCTGTTCGGCGAGGGCATGAAGACGCGGCTGCGGCCGAACTTCTTCCCCTTCACCGAGCCCAGCGCCGAGATGGACATGCTCTGCTACGTCTGCAAGGGCGAGTCCGTCGGCAACCCCGACCGGCCCTGCCGAACCTGCTCCTCCGAGGGCTGGATCGAGCTCGGCGGCTGCGGCATGGTCAACCCGCGGGTGCTCACCGCCTGCGGCGTCGACCCGGAGAAGTACAGCGGCTTCGCCTTCGGGTTCGGCATCGAGCGGATGCTGATGTTCCGCCACAACGTCGAGGACATGCGAGACATGGTCGAGGGTGACGTCCGGTTCACCCGGCCGTTCGGGATGGAGATCTGATGCGGGTCCCGCTTTCTTGGCTGCGGGAGTACGTCGACCTGCCGGCCACCGAGACCGGTCGTGACGTCCAGGCCAAGCTCATCGCGGCCGGTCTCGAGGTCGAGACGGTCGAGCAGCTCGGCGACGGCCTCAAGGGCCCCCTCGTCGTCGGCCAGGTGCTGACCATCGAGGAGCTGACGGAGTTCAAGAAGCCGATCCGCTTCTGCACCGTCGACGTCGGCCAGGCCAACGGCACGGGCGAACCCCAGGAACTCATCTGTGGCGCCCGGAACTTCGCCGTCGGCGACAAGGTCGTCGTCGTCCTGCCCGGCGCCGAGCTGCCCGGCGGCTTCGCGATCGCCGCGCGCAAGACCTACGGCCGGGTCTCGCACGGCATGATCTGCTCCAGCACCGAGCTGGGCATGGGCGACGACGGCACCCACGGCATCATCGTGCTGCCGCCGGAGACCGAGGTCGGCAGGGACGCCATCGAGCTCCTGGAACTGGTCGACGAGGTGCTGGACATCGCCGTCACCGCCAACCGCGGCGACTGTCTGTCCATCCGCGGCGTCGCCCGCGAGACCGCCATCGCCTACGGCCTCCCGCTGCGCGACCCGGCCCTCATCGACGTGCCCGGCCCGAACGCCTTCGGCTACCCGGTGCAGGTCTCGGACCCGCTCGGCTGCGACCGTTTCACCGCCCGCACGGTGACCGGCCTCAGCCCCGAGGCGCGCTCCCCGATCTGGCTCCAGCGCCGCCTCCAGAAGGTCGGCATGCGCCCCATCTCGCTCGCCGTCGACATCACCAACTACGTGATGATGGAGCTCGGCCAGCCGCTGCACGCCTACGACCGCAACCTGGTCCAGGGCACCATCGGCGTCCGCCGCGCCGAGGAGGGCGAGAAGCTCGTCACCCTCGACGGCACCGAGCGCAAGCTGCACGCCGAGGACCTGGTCATCACCGACGAGCGCGGCCCGATCGGCCTCGCGGGCGTCATGGGCGGCGCCGACACGGAGATCGCCGACCACGACGATCTGGAGAACGCGACGACCGACGTCGTGATCGAGGCCGCCCACTTCGACCAGATCTCCGTCGCGCGCACGGCCCGCCGCCACAAGCTGTCGTCCGAGGCGTCCCGCCGCTTCGAGCGCGGTGTCGACCCGGCCGCGGCGGCCGCGGCGGCCCAGCGCACGGTCGACCTGCTGGTGCTGCTCGCGGGCGGTACGGCCGAAGGCGGCGTCACCGAGGTCATCGCCCCCTCCGCGCCGCACACCATCGCCACGCCGGCCGACCACCCGGACAAGGTCGCCGGTGTCGAGTACGGCCGCGAGACCGTCGTACGCCGGTTGCAGGAGATCGGCTGTGACGTGTACGGGCAGGACGAGCTGATCGTCACCGTCCCGTCCTGGCGGCCCGACCTCGTCGAGCCGAACGACCTGGCCGAAGAGGTCATCCGGCTGGAGGGCTACGAGAACCTGCCCTCCACGCTGCCCAAGCTGCCCTCCGGCCGCGGGCTGACCCACCGTCAGCGGCTGCACCGCCGGGTCGGCCGGGCGCTGGCCGGGGCCGGTTACGTCGAGGCCCCGAACTACCCCTTCGTCAGCGAGCAGGTCTTCGACCAGCTCGGTCTGGCGGCCGACGACCCGGCCCGCCGGGTCGTCAGGCTGGTCAACCCGCTCAACGACGAGGAGCCCGCGCTGCGCACCTCGCTGCTGCCGGGTCTGCTCGGCGCCCTGCGGCGCAATGACGGGCGGGGCTCGCACGATCTGGCCCTGTTCGAGACGGGCCTGGTCTTCCAGCCGCTGGAGGAGCGGCGTGCCGCCGGTCATCTGCCGGTCGACCGCCGCCCGACCGACGAGGAGATCGCCGCGCTGAACGCCGTGCTGCCGGAGCAGCCGCGGCACGTGGCCGTCGTCCTCGCCGGCGCCCGTGAGCAGGCAGGCTGGTGGGGCAAGGGCCGTCCGGCCGACTGGGCCGACGCCATCGAGGCGGCACGGCTGGTGGCGGCCGAGGCCGGGGCCGAACTCCTCGTGCGCGGTGGCCAGTACGGGCCGTGGCACCCCGGTCGCTGCGCCGAGCTGGCGATCACCGTGGCCGGTGCCGAGCGGGTCATCGGGCACGCCGGCGAGCTGCACCCGCGGGTGCTGAAGGCGCTGGGGCTGCCCGCGCGCACCTGTGCGATGGAGCTCGACCTGGACGCGCTGGAGCAGGTCGGCGACGGTACGCCGCAGGCGCCGAGCATCTCCACGTTCCCGGTCGCCACGCAGGACGTCGCCCTCGTGGTGGACAAGCCGGTGCCGGCCGCCGAGGTCGAGGCCGCGCTGCGTGACGGAGCCGGTGAACTCCTCGAGGGGATCCGGCTGTTCGACGTGTACGTCAACGACGAGCAGCTCGGTGACGGCAAGAAGTCGCTGGCGTACGCGCTGCGCTTCCGCGCGGGTGACCGGACGCTCACCGTCGATGAGGCGTCGGCCGCCAGGGACGCGGCGGTCGCCCTCGCGGGGGAGCGTACGGGAGCGGTTCTGCGGGGCTAGTTCGCCCAAGGGGCGGGGGACTGCCGTTCGTTCGGCGGCTGCGGGTTCGTCGTGGCTGGTCGCGCGGTTCCCCGCGCCCCTTCTGGGGCAAGCCCCGCACCACCCCATCCGGTCACCTCACTCGTTTGGGTGATATGCCCGGGTGATCTGGTCCTTCCGGACCATGTGCTCGACAGAATCGGACCGGCCTTCCGAGGCCGGTCCGATTCTGCGTTGTCAGGGCCTAATGGGGGGCCATCGGCATGTTCCGCTTCAAGGCTGCTCGGGTTCCCCGCAAGGTGCTCGCGATGGGGCTGCCCCTCGGCTGGGGCGCGCTGGCCGTCGCCTACAAGCTGGCCTGTCCGCTCGCCGACGAGGACGGCCTCGGCGCCCGGCTCGTGACCAGTGCCGTCTTCCTGGCCGTGGGGACCGGCCTGATCCTGCACGCCCGGCGGGCCCTGGTGCGTGAGCTCCGGCAGGCCCGTGCGGTGGCCGGTGCCGCACAGAGCGTGCTGCTGCGTCCGCTGCCACCGCGCATCGACGGGCTGAACGTCGCCGCGGCCCAGCTCTCCGCGGATCGCGGTGCCCGGGTCGGCGGCGACCTGTACGAGGTCATCGCCACCGAGCACGGCGTACGGGCGGTCATGGGCGATGTGTGCGGCCACGGCATCGCCGCCCTCGGTACCGTGGCGGCGATCCTCGGCAGTTTCCGCGAGGCCGTCCATGACGAACCCGATCTCGGCCGGGTGCTGCACAGACTGGACCGCGCCCTGGCCAGGCACCTGCGCGAACGGGCGCACGACGAGCACCCCGAGGAGTTCGTCACCGTCATGCTGCTGGAGATCGGCCGGGACGGCGAGATCCTGGTGCTCAACTGCGGTCACCCGTGGCCCTATCTGCTGAGCGGCCCGTCCGTCGAGCCCCTCGCCCGCGCCGACCCCTTCCCGCCCCTCGGCCCGTTCCCCCTCCCCGCCGACCTGACGCCGCTGCCGTGCGGCACCCTGCTTCCCGGCGACTCCCTGGTCCTGTACACGGACGGAGTCGAGGACGCGAGGGACGCGAGAGGCCGGTTCTTTTCGCTCCGGGCGGCGCTCATCGGCGCCGTACGAAACCAGCCGATCACTCCACAGACGATCCTGCGCACCCTTTTCACCGCCTTGCTGCGCCACACGAGGGGCCGACCGGCGGACGACATGGCGCTACTGGTCCTACGGAACGACCGGACGCCGGTCGACTGTGGTTCCCCAGGGGCGCGGGGAATCACGCGAACAGGCACGCACGGCCCGCAGTCGACGAACCACCTGCACCGCAACGCCGTGCAGTCGCCCGGTCCAGCCGCCGGCAGGCCGTCCGCCCCGCCACGGAGTGTCGGGCAGGCAGCTGGGCGGACGGCGGATGCGGGCCGCCGCACTGTACGAGGGGGAGCCGGCGGCCCGGCCGGCCTCTTGCGAGGCATTTCAGTCAACCGGTTGGAAACTCTCCGCAACAGTGCGCGCACCCTACGGATTCGGGCACTCCGTTCACACCCCGTGTGAACCGGTTCGCACTACTCTGACGACACCGAGCCACCCGGGGGGCATATATGCAGCCCAACACTCTGCTCGACGCGATCCTGGACGAGGCCGGGATCTCGCACGCGGGGCTGGCAGCACACGTGAACCAGGCGGGGCGGGCGCGAGGGCTCGCACTGAGATATGAACACACCGCCGTCGCACGGTGGTTGAAGGGCCAGCGGCCACGCGGCCAGGTGCCCGACCTGATCTGCGAGGTGCTCGCCGGCCGACTGCACCGTACCGTCACGCTCGACGACATCGGCCTCGGCGTCCCCGGCGAACCGTCGGCCGCGCACACCACCTCGCTGTCCGGCTTCGTGGAGCGGGCGACCGCCCTGTGGCGATCCGACGAGCAGCAACGGCCCCACATACTGGGCGCACCCGCGGTCACCGGCACACCCGCCGTGATGCCGGTGTGGGAGTGGGAGAACCCGCCGGAGGACGTGGACGTCTCACGCGGAGGCCGGCACCGGGTCACCTCGGCCGACATCGACATGCTGCGCGCCGCCCGCACCCACTACGAGCAGATGTACCGCAAGGCGGGCGGCATAGCGACCCGCACCCGGATCGTCGGCTTCCTCAACGCCGAAGCCGCGCCGCTGCTGCGCGGCAGCTACACCGATGCGACGGGGCGTCAACTGCACCGGGCCACCGGCGGGTTGGTGGCCATCGCCGGGATCTGCGCGTACGACTCCGACGCGCACGGGCTCGCCCAGCGCTACTTCCATCAGGCGCTGCGGCTGGCGAAGGCCAGCGGGGACCGGGGGCTGGGCGCGTATGTGATCGCCCTGCTCGTCAACCAGGCTTTGTTCATGCGGGAGTTCCGGCAGGCCGTGGCCTTCGCCGAGGCGGCGCTGCGGGCCGCCGGCAAGCACATCACCCCCGCTCTCGCCTCCGACCTGTACGCGATGCAGGCGAAGGCGTACGCCCACCTCGGCGACGGCACGAGCGCGTTGTCCTGCATCCGGCGTGCCGAGCAGGCCGCCGATCGTATCCACCGCGGATACGAACCCGACGAAACGGGCTATGTCCAGCCCGGACTCGTCAACGTCCAGGTGGCCGAGGCATTGCTCAGCCTCGGGGAGCTGGCGGCGGCGGGGGAGCACGCGGCCGCGGCCGTCGACAACCCCGCCCACGACCGGGGCCGGGTGCACCGGCTGGCCATGCTCAGCACGATCGAGTTGCGTCAGGGCAACGCCGACAAGGCGGTGGCCACGGCGGTGCAGATGGCCGAGCAGGCCCGGGGGATGGAGTCCCAGCGCCTGCGCGACAGACTCCGGGCGGTGCGCGAACACCTGGTGCGCAGCGGCAGCGCGGGAACCGCGGAGGCCGCCAAACTCATCGACGGAGCACTGCGCGTACCGCTGTAGTCCGGTGCTGGTGGGTACGCGAACACCGACACCTCATAGTCCCTGCTGCGATATTGCCACTTACTCGACGGAAGGTGGCAGAACCGTGCAGTGGACGAAACAGAACGAACAAACTGTGTATGAAAACCGCTGGTTCACCGTCAACCTGGCAGATGTGGAGCTGCCCGACGGCCGGCACCTGGACCACTTCCTCATCCGGCTGCGGCCGGTCGCCGTGGCCACAGTGGTCAACGAGGCCAATGAAGTCCTCCTGCTGTGGCGCCATCGCTTCATCACCGACAGCTGGGGGTGGGAACTCGCGGCGGGGGTCGTGGAGGACGGTGAGGACATCGCCCACGCGGCCGCCAGGGAACTGGAGGAGGAGACCGGCTGGCGGCCGGGACCCCTGCACCACCTCATGAGCGTGGAGCCCTCCAACGGGCTCACCGACGCCCGGCACCACATCTACTGGTCCGACGAGGGCGAGTACGTCGGTCACCCCGTGGACGACTTCGAGTCGGACCGCCGGGAGTGGGTCCCGCTGAAGCTGGTCCCCGACATGGTCGCCCGTGGGGAGGTCCCGGCCGCCAACATGGCGGCCGCGTTACTGATGCTGCACCATCTCAGGCTGGGGCAGGACGTCTTGCGCTGATGAGACGTCCCTGGTCGCAGTCCACCGGGGCTAGCGCCCCACCGCCTGCCAGATCGCCACGACGAGAGCACCCACGGCGGTGAGGGCGGCGACCGCGGGCAGCGGCCAGCGCGCGTGCTCCAGGGACTTGATCCGGGTGTTCAGCTCGTCGACCTCCTTGGCGGCCTCCTCGGTGCGGTGCGTGAGCAGAGCCAGCCCGCCCTCCACGCGGGCGTAGGCGACGTCGAGGCGGCGTCGTAACTCTGCGAGTTCCCCTTGTACGACGGGATGCTCGGGATCGGCGGTCACTTGTCCGCTCCTTTCCGTAGTCATCTCAAATCCCTTGTGGCGCAGGGAAAGTGAACTCGCCTGGTGGGCGCATGGGGAGAGTGTGCGAGGGGCATATGCGAGCCCGGGGCGCACACGGTGTGTGAATGACGCGGGCCCGGCACCTTTCTCGGTGCCGGGCCCGGGTACTTGGCCGAAATCTGACCGACCGTAATCAGCCGTGGAGGTGATCAGCCGTAGGTGTAGAAGCCGGAGCCCGTCTTGCGCCCCAGCCGGCCCGCGTCCACCATGCGCTGGAGCAGCGGGGGAGCGGCGTACAGCGGCTCCTTGAACTCGTCGTACATGCTCTGGGCCACCGAGGCGACCGTGTCCAGGCCGATGAGGTCGGACAGCTTCAGCGGGCCCATCGGGTGGGCGCAGCCGAGCTCCATGCCGTTGTCGATGTCCTCGCGGCTGGCGATGCCCGTCTCGAACATCCGGATCGCGGAGAGGAGGTAAGGGATCAGCAGCGCGTTCACGACGAACCCGGAGCGGTCCTGGGCGCGGATGGCGTGCTTGCCCAGCAGCTTCTCGGCGAAGTCCTCGGCGCGGGCGAGCGTGCCCTCGGAGGTGGTGAGCGCCGGGATCAGCTCGACGAGCTGCTGCACCGGGGCCGGGTTGAAGAAGTGGATGCCGATGACATGGTCGGGACGCGAGGTGGCGACCGCCAGCTTCACCAGCGGGATGGAGGAGGTGTTGGAGGCGAGGATCGCGTCCGGCCGGGTCACGACCTGGTCGAGCACCTGGAAGATCTCGGTCTTCACCTGCTCGCTCTCGACGACCGCCTCGATCACCAGGTCACGGTCGGCGAACTCACCGAGATCGGTGGTGAACGTCAGCCGCGCCTGCGTGGCGTCCCGCTCCTCCTCGCTGATCTTGCCGCGCTCGGCGGCCTTGTCCAGCGAGTTGAACAGCCGGGTGCGACCGATCTCCAGGGCCTCGCCGGTGGTCTCGGCGACCTTCACCTCCAGCCCGGCGCGGGCGCACACCTCGGCGATGCCCGCCCCCATCTGGCCGCAGCCCACCACACCGACGCGTGCAATATCTCCGGAGATGCCGGTCACATCGACCCCTTCGCTGGTCCACGACTGCGGCAGGTCCGCCGTTGTTCGACGCCTGCTCCAAACCTGCACGTTACCTTCGGCGCAGCTTGATCGATCGTTCGGGTGCCTCATGAAAGGCTGACGCCGAGCTGGTCCGAAACGCACTGATCTGTCCCTGGACGGGGCCCTTGACCACGGCACACGGAGGTACGAAGACGATGCTGCACCGCAGGTCACGGATGTCACGGCGGGCGTTCTCGCTGACCGCCCTGTCGGCGGTCATGGCGGCGGGCGGGGCGATGATGGCCGGTGCCGCCTCGGCCGGCGCGACGAACCGGAAGCGGCGGTTCGCGGACCGGGAGATGCGCGGGGTGTGGGTGGCGACCGTGGCGAACCGGGACTGGCCCGCCAGGCAGGGGCTGCCCCCGGACGAGCAGCGCGCCCAGTTGCTGGCCCACCTGGACACGGCCGTGAGCCGCGGGCTGAACACCGTGGTCCTCCAGGTGCGGCCCACCGCCGACGCCCTGTGGCCCTCGCCACACGAGCCGTGGTCGCAGGTCCTCACCGGCACCCAGGGCCAGGACCCCGGCTGGGACCCGCTCGGCACGGCCGTCGCGGAGGCCCACGCCCGCGGACTTCAGCTGCACGCCTGGTTCAACCCGTACCGCATCGCCAACCACACGGACCTCGGCCGGCTGGCCGACACCCACCCCGCCCGTACGCATCCCGACTGGGTGGTGGCGTACGGCGGCAAGCTCTATTACAACCCGGGGCTGCCGGACGTCCGGGCCTTCGTGCAGCGGGCGATGCTCGACGCGGTGGAGAAGTACCCGGTCGACGCCGTCCACTTCGACGACTACTTCTACCCCTACCCGGTCGCGGGCCAGAACTTCGACGACGACGAGGCCTTCGACACCTACGGCGGCGGCTTCGCGGTGCGGGCCGACTGGCGGCGCGACAACATCGACAAGCTGATCCAGGAGATGGCGGACGCGATCAGGCGGATCAGGCCCACCACGCAGTTCGGGATCAGCCCGTTCGGTGTGTGGCGCAACGCCGGCACCGACCCGCTCGGCTCGGACACCCAGGGCGGTGTCGAGACCTACGACGACCTGTACGCGGACACCCGCACCTGGGTCCGCGAGGGCTGGATCGACTACATCTGCCCGCAGCTGTACTGGAACATCGGCTTCGCCGTCGCCGACTACGCCAAGCTGCTGCCCTGGTGGGCCGAGGTCGCGCGGGGCAGCAGGACCCACCTCTACCTGGGCGAGGCCCTGTACAAGGCCGGCGATCCCGCACAGCCGGCCGCCTGGCAGGACCCGGCCGAGCTGTCCCGGCATCTGACGCTGGCCAAGGACCACCCGGAGGCACGCGGGCACATCTACTTCGCGGCCAAGGAGGTGGCGGCGGACCGGATCGGGGCCATGGCAAGGGTGGTCGCCGACCACTACGAGCAGCCGGCGATCCCTCCGCGCTGACCCTTCGGCCCCGCTCCTCGGCCCGGCCGCCCGGCCGGCCGGCGCGCCGGGTTACCTCGTCGTGTTCCTGTGGCGGATCTCGGTGTCGGGGCCGGGGGAGCACAGGCCCTCGTGCCCGTCCTCGAAGCGGACGCGGTAGGGCGGATTGCCCTGCTGGCCCAGGACTTCGACGATCTCACCGACCTTGTCGTTTTGCCCGACCACCCTGCCGTGCTGGACAAGCTGGTCGCCCACGGTTGCACGCATCTGTCGGTCCTCCTCACCAGGTGTGGGAGCAGCGGTCCGTGGCCTTGAGTCTACGGCGCGGAGCGGTGGTTGGAAGGGGGTCGTCAGGCCCGCTCAGCCTCGCGCCCGCTGGGTCACGGCGATACACACGAGCACCGCCGCGGCCGTCAGCGGGGCGGCCACTGTCAGGTGCTCGCCCAGTAGCAGCACCGACCACACCAGTGTGAGCAGGGGCTGGGCCAACTGCAACTGGCTGGCCTTCGGGATGCCGATGGCCGCCATGCCCCGGTACCAGACGACCATGCCGAGGAACTGGGAGCCCGCCGCGACCCACAGCAGCCCGGTCACCCCGTGCCAGGTCAGCTGCACGGGCTCGTACGACAGCGCGACCACGGCGGCCGGCACGCCGATCGGCAGACACAGCACCAGGGCCCAGCCGATCACCTGCCAGCCCGGCATGACCCGGGCCAGCCGGCCGCCCTCGGTGTAGCCGGCCGCGCACACCAGCAGCGCGGCGAAGAGATACAGGTCGGCGGTGCTGAGGGCGCCGCCGCTCTGCTGCACGGTGAAGGCGACCACCGCGGCGGCGCCCGCGAGCGCCGCCGTCCAGAAGGTGCGGGACGGGCGGGTGCCGACGCGCAGCGCGGAGAACAGGGCCGTGGTCAGGGGGAGCAGGCCGACCACCACGGCCGCGTGCGCGGTGGTGGACGTCTGGAGCGCGAGCGTCGTGAGCAGCGGGAACCCGATGACGACTCCGGCGGCGACCACCGCGAGGCCCGGCCAGTGGCGTCGGGCGGGCAGCGGTACCCGCAGCGCCAGCAGACAACTGCCCGCGATGAGAGCGGCCAGCAGGCTGCGCACGGCGACCAGGGACCAGGGGCCGAAGCCCTCCAGGCCCCAGGCGGTGGCGGGGAAGGTGAGGGAGAAGGCCGCCACACCGAGGGCGGCCTGAAGCGTGCCGAACGAGTGGCCGGTCCGACCGCTGACCGCTATCCCGGTCGGGGCGATAGCGCTACTCTGTGTTCTCATGCAAGAGCGTAGCAGTGTGGGTGACCTGGCGGAACAGCTGCGGAGAGAGCTTGACCGCTACTCTCCAGGTGGAAAGCTGCCGTCTAGCAGGGCGCTGGTCGAGCGGTTCCGGGTGAGCCCGGTGACCGTCTCCCGCGCCCTCGCCCAGCTCGCCGCCGAGGGACTCGTCGTCACCCGGCCCGGCGCCGGCGCCTTCCGGGCCCGGCCGCGCACCCCGGTCGCGGCGGCGGGGGACACCTCCTGGCAGGAGGTCGCGCTCAGCGCCGACGGGGCCGCCGACGTCGTACCGCGCACGGTGGACGCCTCCGGTGTCACGGTCTGTCTCGCCACGCCTCCGCCCGGAGTGATCGAGTTCAACGGCGGCTATCCCCACCCCACGCTCCAGCCTGAGAAGGCCATGGCCGCCGCGCTGTCCCGGGCGGGCCGCCGTCCCGGTGCCTGGGGCCGGCCGCCGCTGGAGGGGCTGCCCGAGCTGCGCGAGTGGTTCGCACGCGAGATCGGCGGCACCGTCACCGCCGCCGAGGTGCTGATCGCCGCCGGCGGCCAGTCCGCGCTGACCACCGCGCTGCGCGCGCTCGCCCCGCCCGGCGCGCCGGTGCTGGTCGAATCGCCCACCTACCCGGGCATGCTGGCCATCGCCCGCGCCGCGGGGCTGCGTCCGGTACCCGTGCCGGTGGACGCGGGCGGGGTGCGACCGGCCCTGCTCGCCGACGCGTTCCGGGCCACCGGCGCCCGGGTCTTCGTGTGCCAGCCGCTCTTCCAGAACCCGACCGGCGCCGTCCTCGCGCCCGAGCGGCGTCCGGAGGTGCTGCGCATCGCGCGGGAGGCCGGTGCCTTCGTCGTGGAGGACGACTACGTACGACGGCTGGTGCACGAGGACGCGGGCCCGCTGCCGCGTCCGCTCGCCGCCGACGACTCCGACGGCGTCGTCGTCCACGTCTCCTCGCTCACCAAGGCGACCTCGCCCAGTTTCCGGGTCGGGGCCCTCGCCGCGCGCGGACCGGTGCTGGAACGGCTGCGCGCGATCCAGATCGTCGACACCTTCTTCGTCCCCCGACCGCTCCAGGAGGCGGCCCTCGAACTGGTCGGCTCGCCCGCCTGGCCCCGGCATCTGCGCGCCCTGTCCGCCGCGCTCAGGACCCGCCGGGACGCCATGACCGCGGGCCTGCGCCTGCACCTGCCCGAACTCGCCCTCCCGCACATCCCGTCCGGCGGCTACCACCTGTGGCTGCGCCTGCCCGACGGCACCGACGAGTACGCCCTGACCTCGGCCGCCCTGCGCACCGGCGTCGCCCTCACGCCCGGCCGCCCCTACTTCAGCGCGGAGCCCCCGGCCGGCCAGATGCGGCTGAGCTTCGCGGCCGTGGCGGGGGTGGCGGAGATCGCGGAAGGGGTACGGCGGTTGCGGGCCGCCTTCGACGAGGTGCTCTAGCCCGCCGGAAACCACTCGACGTCGGTACCCCCGCCCTGCGAGCCTCGCCGTATGACCGACACCCCACCTCTCGCCGAGGGATACGAGATCTCCGTCGACCGCGACCGCATCGACCGGGAGCGGGTGCACCGGTGGCTGTCCACCGACGCGTACTGGGCGCTCGGGCGGGAGCGGGAGCAGCAGGACCGGGCGATCGACGGGTCCCTGAACTTCGGGGTGTACGACACGGTCTCCGGGGAGCAGGTGGCGTACGCCCGGGTCATCACCGACCGGGCCACCTTCGCCTGGCTGTGCGACGTGTACGTCGATCCGGCGGTGCGCGGCAAGGGGATCGGGACGGCGTTCGTCGCGGCCGTGCGGGACCATCTGCGGCCGTACGGAATGAAGCGGATCCTGCTGGCCACGCACGACGCGCACGGGGTCTACGAGAAGCTCGGGTTCGGGCCGCTGGAGAAGCCGGACCAGTGGATGGCCCTGTACTTCCGGACCTCCTAGACCCTGCCGGTGCTTGAAACTTCCAACTGCTCGATTTCGGCGGCTTGTCCGCCTGGTCCTGACCTCGGGGTAAGGATTCGCCAACCCTCGGTGACACCTGCACAACACCTCTTGACCTGCGCACTCTCGCGACACACCATCGCCGCATGTCACTTCGGGTCACGTTCGTCGCTGCCGCGCGCAGCTCCTCGCTGCTCGCGGAGCGCTTCGAGGACGACCGGCCGTTGGACCAGGCCGGCTGGGACGAGATCCAGGTCGCGGCGCGCGACCTGGTGCCGCTGGCCGCGGCCGAGCTGCGCTACTGCTCGCCCACCCCGCGCAGCCGTGCGACCGGCGACGCGCTCGGCTACGCGCCGCTGGTGCAACTGGCCCTGCGGGACTGTGACATGGGCCGCTGGCGCGGGCTGACACTGGGCGAGGCGATGGCCCGCGAGCCGGACGCGGTGGACGCCTGGCTGGCCGACCCGCGCGGCACTCCGCACGGCGGCGAGTCACTGATCGCCTTCATCTCCCGGGTCGGCGGCTGGCTCGACACCCGGCCGGTGGAGGACGGCGGCCGGATCGTCGCCGTGGCCGAGCCGTCGGTCATCCGCGCCGCGCTCGTGTACGCGCTCAAGGCGCCACCGTCGACGTACTGGAACATCGACGTACGTCCCCTGTCGACGACCACCGTCACCGGGCACGGGGGCCGCTGGAACCTCCGCTTCGACGGGGCGTCGGTTCAGCCCTCGCGGGCGTAGTCGGTGGTGAGGAGCAGATCCTTGGCCGGGCCGCGCACCCGCCACACGCTCCGCCAGTGGTCCTCGTCGAGGACGGTGAACTCGCCCCGGTAGAGGTCGGCCACGCAGGGGTGGTCCGCGATGTGGTGGCCGGACGTCAGATCCAGGTCGTGGAACGGGCGGCCGTCCGCGAAGCGCACATCCGCCGTTCCCGGTGGACTCCCGGGCAGGAAGCGCAGCGTCCGCTCGGCGGGGCGGCCGACGCCCTGCCAGACGAACAGACCGGACTCGTGGTGCAGCAGCCCGCCGTCCGGAAGCGGACCGAAAGCCGTGGTGCCGGTGAACTCGCCCGTCTCCCCGCTCGCGAGATCCCGCACGGACCGTTCGGCCCGCCAGCTCCCGGCCAGATACCGCAACGCATCCGGTACCGGCCAGAACTCGCCCGTCCGTTCCACCGCCCGACCCTTCCGACACTTTCGGAACCGCGCGACCCGTTGACGCTCCGGATTCCCCTCCCTATCTTGCCGTTCGAAGTGCTGATCAGTGTCTGATATTTCGAACAACGAGCCGCGGAGTATCCATGTCACGCACGCGCTGGAGATACGGCACAGCCGCCACCGCCCTTCTGATGGCAGCCGGCCTCGTCCCCACCACCGCCCACGCCGAGGACGTCACCGACTACTCGATCACCGTCGACCGGGCCGCCGAGGGCGCGAGGATCGACGACACGATGTACGGCGTCTTCTTCGAGGACATCAACCGGGCCGCCGACGGCGGTCTGTACGCCGAACTCGTGCAGAACCGGTCCTTCGAGTACTCCACCGCCGACAACGGCTCCTACACCCCGCTCACCTCCTGGACGGTCGAGGGCACCGCCCAGGTCGTGAACGACGCCGGCCGCCTCGACGAGCGCAACCGCAACTACCTCTCCCTCGGCGCCGGTTCGTCCGTCGTGAACGCCGGATACAACACCGGCATCCGCGTCGAGCAGGGCCAGCGGTACGACTTCTCGGTGTGGGCCCGGACCGACAGCGGTACCAGGCTGAGCGTCACCCTCAAGGACACCGCCGGCGCGCTCGCGACCACCCGCCAGGTGGCCGTACGGGGCGGCTGGGCCCAGTACAGGGCCACGTTCACCGCGACCCGCACCAGCAGCCGCGGCCGGCTCGCCGTCGCCGCCACCGACGCGACGGCCCTCGACATGGTGTCGCTGTTCCCGCGCGACACCTACAAGAACCAGCCGAACGGCCTGCGCAAGGACCTCGCCGAGAAGATCGCCGCCCTGCACCCGGGCTTTGTGCGCTTCCCAGGCGGCTGCCTGGTCAACACCGGTTCCATGGAGGGCTACAGCGAGGCCTCGGGCTGGCAGCGCAAGCGCTCCTACCAGTGGAAGGACACCGTCGGCCCGGTCGAGAAGCGCGCCACCAACGCCAACTTCTGGGGCTACAACCAGTCCTACGGCCTCGGCTACTACGAGTACTTCCGCTTCTCCGAGGACATCGGCGCCATGCCGCTGCCCGTCGTCCCGGCCCTGGTGACCGGCTGCGGCCAGAACAAGGCCGTCGACGACGAGGCGCTGCTGAAGCGGCACATCCAGGACACCCTCGACCTCATCGAGTTCGCCAACGGCCCGGCCACCTCCGAATGGGGCAAGGTGCGCGCCGGGATGGGCCACCCGAGGCCCTTCCACCTCACGCACATCGAGGTCGGCAACGAGGAGAACCTGCCCAACGAGTTCTTCACCCGCTTCCAGCGGTTCCGCACCGCGATCGAGGCGAAGTACCCGGACATCACGGTCATCTCCAACTCCGGCCCCGACGACAGCGGCACGACCTTCGACACCGCCTGGAAGCTGAACCGGGAGGCGAAGGTCGACATGGTCGACGAGCACTACTACAACAGCCCCAACTGGTTCCTCCAGAACAACGACCGCTACGACTCCTACGACCGCTCCGGCCCCAAGGTCTTCCTCGGCGAGTACGCCTCGCAGGGCAACGCCTGGAAGAACGGCCTGTCCGAAGCCGCGTTCATGACCGGCCTGGAGCGCAACGCGGACGTCGTCAAGCTGGCCTCGTACGCCCCGCTGCTCGCCAACGAGGACTACGTGCAGTGGCGGCCGGACCTGATCTGGTTCAACAACCGCGCCTCCTGGAACTCGACGAACTACGAGGTCCAGAAGCTGTTCATGAACAACGTCGGCGACCGGGTGGTCCCCTCGAAGGCCACCACCACACCGGACGTCAGCGGCCCGATCGCCGGGGCCGTCGGCCTGTCGACCTGGGCGACCAGTGCCGCCTACGACGACGTGAGGGTCACGGCGGCGGACGGCTCGACGCTGCTCGGTGACGACTTCTCCGGTGACGCCTCGCAATGGACGCACACCGGCACCGGCAGCTGGAGCGTGCAGGACGGCCAGTACGTCCAGACGGACGCCGCCGCCGAGAACACCATGGTCCAGGCCGGCGACCCGTCCTGGCATGACTACGACCTGCATGTGAAGGCCACCAAGAAGTCCGGCAAGGAGGGCTTCCTCGTCGCCTTCGGCGTCAAGGACACCGGCACCTACTACTGGTGGAACCTGGGCGGCTGGAAGAACACCCAGTCCGCCGTCGAGCAGGCCGTGGACGGCGGCAAGGGCACGCTGATCAGCAAGGCCGGGTCGATCGAGACGGGCCGCGCCTACGACATCGACATCAAGGTGCGCGGCCGCCAGGTCACCCTGTACCTGGACGGCCAGGAGTGGGGCAGCTTCACCGACGACAAGCCGGCCGAGCCGTTCCGCCAGGTCGTCACCCGCGACGCCGCCACGGGTGACCTGATCGTCAAGGTCGTCAACGCCCAGCCCTCGGCCGCCCGCACCGCCGTCGACCTGGGCGGCGCCGAGGTCGCCTCCCGGGCCCGGGTCACCACCCTGGCCGCCGACCAGGACGCGGTGAACACCGAGACGGACGCGCCGGTCACACCGGTGACGTCGACCTTCTCGGGGGTCGCCGACAAGTTCACGTACACCTTCCCGGCGAACTCGGTGACGTTCCTGAGGATCAGGCAGAGGTAACTCCGGTCGGTTCCCGCGGCGGCCCCGTCACGAGCGACGGGGCCGCCGCTCTTCTGTCTCACGCCTGGCGGAAGCACCCGGATGCATGAAGGGCAGGCCGCGGAGGTACTGGAAGGGGCGCTGCCCCACTCGGCCCGTCCGGTAGCCGTCGGGCCCGCGCGGCGGTAAGCGTGGGAGCGGCGACGACTCGTGCGGCAGTGCCGCCGTGTGGTCGCCGGTCGGCCCAGCACCGCTCGATGACCTACCCACGGAGCCCTCCGATGTCCAAGGCCGAACACCGCAACGCCACCGCACTCTCCGACGAGGAACTGCGCACCCTGGATGCCCACTGGCGTGCCGCGAACTATCTCGCCGCGGGCCAGATCTATCTGATGGCGAACCCGCTGCTGACCGAGCCCCTGACTCCCGAGCACATCAAGCCGCGGCTGCTCGGCCACTGGGGCACCTCACCGGGCCTGAACCTCGTGTACACCCACCTCAACCGGGTCATCAAGGCGCGCGGCCTCGACGCGTTGTGCGTGTGGGGGCCGGGGCACGGCGGGCCGTCGGTGCTCGCCGGCTCCTGGCTGGACGGCAGCTACAGCGAGATCTACCCGGATGTGTCGCGGGACGGCGAGGGGATGGAGCGGCTGTTCCGGCAGTTCTCCTTCCCGGGCGGTGTGCCGAGCCATGTCGCCCCGGAGGTCCCGGGGTCCATCCATGAGGGCGGTGAGCTGGGCTACTCGCTCGCCCACGCCTATGGCGCGGCCTTCGACAACCCGGGCCTGCTCGTCACCTGCGTGGTCGGCGACGGTGAGGCGGAGACCGGTCCGCTGGCCGCGTCCTGGCACTCCAACAAGTTTCTCGACCCGGTCCACGACGGCGCCGTGCTGCCGATCCTGCACCTGAACGGCTACAAGATCGCCAACCCGAGCGTGCTGTCCCGGCTGCCCGAGGCCGAACTCGACGCCCTGCTGCGGGGATACGGCCACGAGCCGGTCCATGTCAGCGGCGACGATCCGGCCGCCGTCCACCGGGCGATGGCACGCGCCCTGGACGAGGTGCTGGACCGCATCGCCCTGATGCAGCGCACCGCCCGGGAGGGTGGCGTCAGCGAGCGCGTCCACTGGCCGATGATCGTGCTGCGTACGCCGAAGGGCTGGACCGGTCCGGTCGAGGTCGACGGCCTGCCCGTGGAGGGGACGTGGCGTTCCCATCAGGTCCCGCTGGCCGGCGTGCGGGACAACCCGGAGCATCTGAGGCAGCTGGAGGCGTGGCTGCGCTCGTACCGGCCTGAGGAGCTGTTCCAGGCGGACGGCCGTCCCGTTGCCGACGTCCTGGCCTGCGTCCCCGAGGGTGCTCGGCGTCTGGGTGCCACCCCGCACGCCAACGGCGGTCTCCTCACGCGCGACCTGCCCATCCGGTCCCTCGACACCTTCGCCGTACCGGTCGACAAGCCCGGCACGACCCTGCACGAGCCGACCCGGGTCCTCGGGGATCTGCTGGAGCAGGTCATGAAGGACACCGCCGACCGGCGTGACTTCCGGCTGGTGGGCCCGGACGAGACTGCCTCCAACCGGCTCCAGGCCGTCTACGACGCCAGCGGCAAGGCCTGGCAGGCGGAGACCCTGCCGGTGGACGAGCATCTGGACCGGCACGGCCGGGTGATGGAGATCCTCTCCGAGCACATGTGCCAGGGCTGGCTGGAGGGCTACCTCCTGACCGGCCGGCACGGGCTGTTCTCGTGCTACGAGGCCTTCGTGCACATCGTCGACTCCATGGTCAACCAGCACATCAAGTGGCTGAAGACGTCCCGGCAGCTGCCCTGGCGGGCTCCCATCGCCTCCCTGAACTACCTGCTGACCTCCCACGTGTGGCGCCAGGACCACAACGGCTTCTCCCACCAGGACCCCGGCTTCGTCGACCACGTCCTCAACAAGAGCCCCGAGGTCGTACGGGTCTACCTGCCGCCGGACGCCAACACCCTTCTGTCCGTGGCCGACCACGCCCTGCGCAGCCGCGACTACGTCAACGTGATCGTCGCCGGCAAGCAGCCCTGCTTCGACTGGCTGTCCATGGACGCCGCCCGCGCCCACTGCGCCCGCGGCGCCGGCATCTGGGACTGGGCCGGAACGGAGAACGGTGACGAGCCGGACGTCGTCCTCGCCTGCGCCGGGGACGTGCCCACCCAGGAGATCCTGGCCGCCGCCCAGCTCCTGCGCCGACACCTGCCGCAACTCGCCGTCCGCGTGGTCAACGTCGTCGACATGACCCGGCTGCTGCCGCGCGAGGACCATCCGCACGGGATGACCGAGTTCGAGTACGACGGCCTGTTCACGACGGACAAGCCGGTGATCTTCGCCTACCACGGCTATCCCTGGCTGATCCACCGCCTCGCCTACAGCCGCACCGGCCACGACAACCTGCACGTGCGCGGCTACAAGGAGTCCGGCACCACGACCACACCGTTCGACATGGTCGTCCGCAACAACCTCGACCGCTACCGGCTCGTCATGGACGTCATCGACCGCGTCCCCGGCCTCGCGGTGCGTGCCGCCGCCGTACGGCAGACCATGGCCGACGCCCGCACCCGCCACCACGACTGGATCCGCGAACACGGCACCGACCTGCCCGAGGTCGCCGACTGGACCTGGAACGCCTGAGCGGCGGGCCGCATCCGCGGCTGGCGTATGGCGGGGTTGTGGCCCACCATCGGTCCTCGGCATGCGTCGATCGGTCCGGTCTCCGCATCCGGCCGAACCCGATTGCATAAAACTGCGGCGTTACGTATAGTCATGCCGTCTAGGAGGAGGAACCCATGGCGGTACGTGCGGCAGTGGCCGGAGCGAGCGGATACGCGGGCGGGGAACTGCTGCGTCTGCTCCTGGCGCACCCCGAGGTCGAGACCGGAGCCCTGACCGGCAACTCGAACGCCGGACAGCGGCTCGGTGCGCTGCAACCGCATCTGGTGCCCCTGGCCGACCGCGTGCTCCAGGAGACCACGGCCGAGGTGCTGGCAGGGCACGACGTCGTCTTCCTCGCCCTGCCGCACGGCCAGTCCGCCGCCGTCGCCGAGCAGCTCGGCCCGGAGGTGCTGGTCGTCGACATGGGTGCCGACTTCCGGCTGAAGGACGCGGGGGACTGGGAGACGTTCTACGGCTCCCCGCACGCCGGCACCTGGCCGTACGGGCTCCCCGAACTTCCGGGTGCCCGCGCCGCGCTGGAGGGGTCCAAGCGCATCGCGGTACCCGGTTGCTACCCGACCGCCGTGTCGCTGGCCCTCTTCCCGGCCTACACCGCCGGCCTCGCCGAGCCCGAGGCCGTGATCGTCGCCGCCTCCGGGACGTCGGGCGCGGGCAAGGCGCTCAAGCCGCATCTGCTGGGCAGCGAGGTCATGGGCTCCATGTCGCCGTACGGCGTCGGTGGCGGCCACCGGCACACGCCCGAGATGATCCAGAACCTCAGCGCGGCCGCGGGCGAGCGGGTCTCCGTCTCCTTCACGCCGACCCTCGCCCCGATGCCGCGCGGCATCCTCGCCACCTGCACCGCGTCCGCGAGGCCGGGGGTCACCGGCGAGGCCGTGCGCGCCGCCTACGAGAAGGCGTTCGCCGACGAACCCTTCGTCCACCTGCTCCCCGAGGGCCAGTGGCCGGCCACGGCGTCCGTCTACGGTTCGAACGCAGTTCAGGTCCAGGTCGCTTTCGACGCCGCCGCGAACCGCATCATCGCGATCAGCGCCATCGACAACCTGACCAAGGGGACGGCCGGCGGCGCCGTCCAGAGCATGAACATCGCCCTCGGGTTTCACGAGAACACCGGGCTTTCCACGATCGGAGTCGCACCGTGAGCGTCACGGCAGCCAAGGGATTCACGGCGGCGGGCATCGCCGCCGGGATCAAGGAGAACGGCAATCCGGACCTGGCCCTCGTGGTCAACAACGGGCCCCGCCGCTCCGCCGCGGGCGTCTTCACCTCCAACCGCGTCAAGGCCGCGCCGGTGCTGTGGTCCGAGCAGGTCCTCAAGGGCGGCCAGGTGTCGGCCGTCGTCCTCAACTCCGGCGGCGCCAACGCCTGCACCGGACCCAAGGGCTTCCAGGACACGCACGCCACCGCCGAGAAGGCCGCCGAGGTCCTGGGCCGGGGCGCGATCGAGGTCGCCGTGTGCTCGACCGGCCTCATCGGTGTGCTGCTGCCCATGGACAAGCTGCTCCCCGGCGTCGAGACCGCCGCTGAGCAGCTTTCCGAGCACGGTGGCGAGAAGGCCGCCATCGCCATCAAGACCACCGACACCGTCCACAAGACGTCCGTCGTGACCAAGGACGGCTGGACCGTGGGCGGGATGGCGAAGGGCGCCGGCATGCTCGCCCCCGGCCTCGCCACCATGCTCGTCGTCCTCACCACCGACGCCGCCCTCGACAGCGACGTACTGGACAAGGCGCTCCGGGCGGCCACCCGCACGACCTTCGACCGCGTCGACTCCGACGGCTGCATGTCCACCAACGACACCGTGCTGCTGCTCGCCTCCGGCGCGGCCGAAGTCACCCCGGGGTACGAGGAGTTCGCCGAGGCGGTACGGCAGGTGTGCGACGACCTCGGTCAGCAGCTGATCCGGGACGCCGAGGGCGCCAGCAAGGACATCAAGGTCGAGGTGATCAACGCCGCGACCGAGGACGACGCCGTCGAGGTGGGACGGTCCATCGCCCGCAACAACCTCCTCAAGTGCGCCATCCACGGCGAGGACCCCAACTGGGGCCGTGTCCTGTCCGCGATCGGCACGACGGCCGCCGCCTTCGAGCCCGACCAGCTGAACGTCGCCATCAACGGCGTCTGGGTGTGCAAGAACGGCGGGGTGGGCGAGGACCGCGAGAAGGTCGACATGCGCTACCGCGAGGTGCACATCGTGGCCGACCTCGCCGCCGGCTCCGAGACCGCGACCATCTGGACCAACGACCTCACCGCCGACTACGTCCACGAGAACAGCGCCTACTCCTCATGAGCAACCCACCCGCGCGCAAGCACACCGCGCTCCCCAAGGCCCAGATCCTCATCGAGGCGCTGCCCTGGCTGGTCCGGCACAACGGCAAGACCGTCGTCATCAAATTCGGCGGCAACGCCATGGTCGACGAGGAACTGAAGGCCGCGTTCGCCCAGGACGTCGTGTTCCTGCACCACGCCGGCCTCAAGCCGGTCGTCGTGCACGGCGGCGGCCCGCAGATCAGCGCCGCCCTCGACAAGCACGGCATCGTCAGCGAGTTCAAGGCGGGGCTCCGGGTCACCACCGAGGACGCCATGGACGTCGTACGGATGGTGCTGGCCGGACAGGTCCAGCGTGAACTGGTCGGGCTGCTCAATCAGCACGGCCCGCTGGCCGTCGGCCTGACCGGCGAGGACGCGCACACCATCACCGCCACCCGGCACCAGCCCCAGATCGACGGCGAACTCGTCGACATCGGGCGGGTCGGCGAGATCACCGACATCGACACGGGCGCGATCGAGGCCCTGCTGGCCGACGGCCGGATCCCGGTCGTCTCGTCGATCGCCCGAAGCCAGGACGACCACCATGTCTACAACGTCAATGCTGATACGGCGGCTGCGGCACTCGCTGCTGCGCTGGGCGCCGAAACCCTCATGGTCCTCACGGACGTCGAGGGCCTCTACGAGGACTGGCCCCACTCCGACGAGGTGATCAGCCGCCTCACCGCCACCCAGCTGGAGAAGCTGCTGCCCGATCTGAGCTCCGGCATGGTGCCGAAGATGGAGGGCTGTCTGCACGCCGTCCGCAATGGCGTGACGACCGCCCGCGTCATCGACGGCCGGGTCCAGCACTCGATCCTGCTGGAGATCTTCACCGACGAGGGAATCGGCACGATGGTCGTGCCGGACGCGCCAGAGGGGGACGCCGAATGACCGGGAATCAGGAGTACGCCCAGCGGTGGCAGGGCTCGCTGATGAACAACTACGGCACCCCGCGGCTGCCGCTCGTGCGCGGTGCGGGCCTGAAGGTCTGGGACGCCGACGGCAAGCAGTACCTCGACTTCGTCGGCGGGATCGCGACCAACGCGCTGGGCCACGCCCACCCCGCGATCGTCGAGGCCGTGAGCACGCAGATCGCGTCCCTCGGCCACATCTCCAACTTCTTCATGGCCGAGCCGACCCTCGCCCTCGCCGAACGGCTGCTGGAGCTCTTCGGGCGGGACGGCAAGGTCTTCTTCTGCAACTCCGGCGCCGAGGCCAACGAGGCCGCGTTCAAGATCGGCCGGCTCACCGGGCGGACCCATGTCGTCGCCACCGAGGGCGGCTTCCACGGCCGCACGATGGGCGCCCTCGCGATGACCGGTCAGCCCGCCAAGCAGGAACCCTTCCGTCCGCTGCCCGGTGACGTCACGCATGTGCCGTACGGCGACGCGCAGGCGCTGGCCGCGGCGGTGACGGAGGAGACGGCTCTGGTGATCATCGAGCCGGTCCAGGGCGAGAACGGCGTCGTGGTCCCGCCGCCCGGCTATCTCAAGGCGGCGCGGGCGATCACCGCCGCCACCGGCGCCCTGCTGGTCCTGGACGAGGTGCAGACCGGTGTCGGCCGCACCGGTCACTGGTTCGCCTACCAGGCCCACGAGGGCGTCCTGCCGGACGTCGTCACCCTCGCCAAGCAGCTCGGCGGCGGGCTGCCGCTGGGCGCGACGGTCGCCTTCGGGCGGGCGGCGGAGCTGCTCCAGCCCGGTCAGCACGGGACGACCTTCGGCGGCAACCCGGTCGCGTGCGCGGCCGGACTGGCGGTTCTCGACACGATCGAGAACGAAGGGTTGCTGGAGAACGTCAAGCAGCAGAGCGAGAAGTTGCGCGACGGAATCGACGCTCTTGGCCACCCGTTGATCGATTATGTCCGGGGCGCGGGCCTGCTCCTGGGTATCGTGCTCACCGAGCCGCTCGCCGCCAAGGTGCAGCAGGCAGCTCAGGACGCCGGTTTCCTGGTGAACGCGCCCGCCCCCGATGTCGTACGGCTCATGCCGCCGCTGAACCTCGGAGACGATGAAGTGGAGGCGCTTCTTCAGGGGCTTCCCGGCATCCTTGACGTGGCCGACGGGGACGGATGATCCGGGGAATGAGACGACGATGAGTCAGGCGCAGGACCACGAGCACAACGGGGCCGCCGGGCCTGCCGTGCCGCAGACCCGCACCGCGCGCCACCGCCGGATCGTGGACATCCTCAACCGGCAGCCGGTGCGGTCGCAGAGTCAGCTGGCCAAGCTGCTCGCGGACGACGGGCTGAGCGTCACTCAGGCGACGCTCTCCCGGGATCTGGACGAGCTGAACGCGGTGAAGATCCGTAACAACGACGGCGACCTGATCTACGCGGTGCCGAGCGAGGGCGGGTTCCGTACGCCTCGGGCGCCGCTGGGGGAGTCGGCGAAGGAAGAGCGGATGCGGCGGCTGTCGCAGGAACTGCTCATCTCCGCGGAGGCATCGGCGAATCTCGTGGTGCTGCGTACCCCTCCGGGGGCGGCGCAGTTTCTTGCGTCGGCCATCGACCAGGCCGAGTTGCAGGACATTCTGGGGACGATCGCCGGTGACGACACCTTGCTGCTGATCAGTCGGAATCCCACGGGCGGTCAGGCCTTGGCCGATCATCTGCTCCGGTTGGCTCAGAACGGCCACTGAGTGCGGAGCCGCAGGCCGGCACAGCCCCGGTGCCCCTGAGGTGGCTCGCTCACCCGAGTCGAGCCGCCAAGCCTCCTGTGCAGCGAACCTCGTCGCCGGCTGTGATCAGCAGTGCCTCCACCTCCGGAAGCGACTCCAGCCACCGCAACCCCTGCCGTGAGCCCATCGCGAACGCCGCCGTCGCCCAGCAGTCGGCCCAGGTCAGTCGGGGGGCCACCACCGTCACCGCGACCAGGTCCGTCACCGCTGAGCGGCCCGTGCGGGGGTCCACGATGTGGGTGCCGCGTTCCGCCGTACCGGAGGTGGCCACCGCCAGTTCGTCGAGGCCGGCGGCGGAGATGACCGCCGCGAGGCCACCCGGGCGCAACGGGTCGGACACGCCCACCCGCCACGGGCGCTCCGGGCCCGGCACCCCCAGCAACTGCACGTCGCCGCCGCCGTTCACGCTCACCCCGGTCACGCCCGGGACGTCCGCGAGCGCACGTGCCGCCCGCTCGACCGACCAGCCCTTGACGATGCCCGTCGGGTCGAGACGGCCCTCGTACGTCGTGCTGAACCAGCCCTCGCTGAGCCGTTCCGCCTCGGCGCCCAGGTCGAGGACCTCGGCGACCTCCGCCGCACAGTCGCCGACGGTCAGCTCGCCGCGCACCAGGCGGGATATCTCGCTGTCGTCCCGGTAGGTGCTGAACACCTCGTCGACCCGGTGCAGCCCGGCGACCGCCTCTTCCAGTGCCGTCTGCACGACACCGGTGTCCCCGCCGCGGACGTCGAAGGAGAAGACCGTCCCCATGACCTCCTCCGCCCGACGTACCGCGGCGGGAGCCTCTGTCGGTTCCACCACCGTGTCAGCCACCGGCCTGGTCCAGGGCCGACTGGAGTGATTCCTTGTAGCCGGCGCTGGTGTAGGTGGCGCCGGAGACCGCGTCGATGTCGGCGCTGCCGGCGGCTACGGCGGCTTGGTTGAGTTTGGGTACGGCGTTGGCGGTGACCTGGTCGCTCTGGCCGCCCTTGGGTGTCTGGACGGCTTCGGCCTTGGTGATCTTTCCGCCGCTGACGGTGATGCGGACCTGGACCGGCCCGTACTGGGTCTGGGAGACACCGCCGGTGACGGTACGGGCCTGCGCGGCACCCGACCCCTGCGAACCGGACCCCTGCGATTCCTGCGAGCCTTGCGACGAGCCCGCGCTCGCCTTCGCCTTGTCGATCGCCGACTGGAGTGATTCCTTGTAGCCGGCGCTGGTGTACGTCGCCCCGGAGACCGCGTCGATGTCCGCGCTGCCGGCGGTTACGGCGGCTTGGTTGAGTTTGGGTACGGCGTTGGCGGTGACCTGGTCGCTCTGGCCGCCCTTGGGTGTCTGGACGGCTTCGGCCTTGGTGATCTTCCCGCCGCTGACGGTGATCCGGACCTGGACCGGCCCGTACTGGGTCTGGGCGACAGCGCCTGTCACCGTGGCTGCCTGGGCGGCGCCCGAACCCTGCGAGCCCGCGCTCGCCTTCGCCTTGTCGATCGCCGACTGGAGGGACTTCTTGTAGCCGGCGCTGGTGTACGTCGCCCCGGACACCGCGTCGATGTCCGCGCTCTGCGCGGCGAGCGCCGCCTGGTTGAGCTTCGGCACGGCGTTCGCGGTGATCTGGTCGCTCTGGCCGCCCTTGGGGGCCTGGACGGCCGCCGCCTGGATGATCTTTCCGTTGTCCAGGGTCAGCCGGACCTGCACGGCACCGTACTGGGTCTGCGCCGCGTCACCGGTGATCGTGCCGGACCCGGCGGCCTCGGCGCCGCCCTGGGCCGAGGCCGCCGGTGGTGCGCCGACGCCCGCCGCCTGTGCGGAACCCGGGTCGGACGCCGGCTTCAGCGACAGCAGCAGCACGATCCCGGACACGGTGGCGGCGCCCGCCAGCACGACCCGCCGGATGGGATGACTCTTCCTCATCGGTCCTACAGCTCCTGGAGTCTTGAAGTCCCGTCGCTCACATCTCGAACGACTCGTGATGGATACGGCGGGCAGGGACACCCGCGCCGCGCAGTGCTTCGTAGACGGACTGTGCGAAGCCGGCCGGCCCGCACATGAACACGTCGTGGTCGTCGATGTCGGGCAGCTTCTGCTTCAGCCGTTCCGCGGAGATGTCGGGCCGCTCGCCGTCGGGGCTGTTGACCGCGTACATCAGCCGGGCACCGCGCTCGTCGGCGATGGCCGCGAGCTCGTCCCACAGCGCCAGATCCTGGGTGCTGTTGGCCCGGTAGAGCAGGGTGATGTCACCGGACGCGCCGGGCAGTGTCTCGAACAGGGCCCGCATCGGCGTGATCCCGACGCCGCCCGCCACCAGCAGCACCTTGCCCCGGCTGCGGCGCTGGGCGGTCAGGGCGCCGTACGGGCCCTCGGCCCACACCTTGGTGCCGGGCTTGAGGTCACGCAGCCGGGACGTGTGGTCGCCGATCGCCTTGACGGTGATGCGCAGCATGTCGGGTCGGGGCGCCGCCGACAGCGAGTAGGGGTGGGAGCTGAACCGCATGCCCGGCGCCTTGAACCGCCACCGGAAGAACTGCCCGGCCTGCGCCCCCATGCGATGCAGCTTGCGCCCGCCGATCAGCACCGACACGATGCCCGGCGTCTCCTCGATGACCGCCTCCACGTACATCCGGTGCCGCAGATTGAGGCGGATCGGGGTGAGGACCCGGTACCAGACGACGGCCGCGGTCACGGCGCCGTAGAGCCCGTACCAGAAGGTCTTCGCGGCGGGCTCGACGGCGAACTCGTTGCCGGTGGAGATCTGGTGCCAGAACGTCAGGTACACCGCCGCGTACGTCAGCAGGTGCACGTGGTACCAGGTGTCGTACGGGATGCGCCGGCGGATGCCCCCGATCGAGATGAACGCGATGAGGAACAGCAGACCGGTGCCGATGGCCGCCTTGCCCATGTCCGGCAGTGTGTTGACCGAGTCGATCGTCTGCTGGACGACGTCACCGAGGGTCTTGCCGGCCTGGAGCGCGTACGCCCACATGGTGAGGAACACATGCGCGATGACCAGGCAGATCGTGTACCGGCCGCTCATCGCGTGCCAGCGCGCCACCCGGTCCGAGCCCACCCGCCGCTCCAGCGCGGGCACCCGTGCCATCTGGAGCACCACCAGCGCCATCAGATAGCCGGCCAGCAGACCGGTGATCCGGCCCGCCGCGAGGATCTTGGCCGTGTTGTCGGCGAGGGACGGCGTGTTGTCCCACCACAGCCACAGCACCGCCGCCGCGCCCGCCCACAGGGCGATCACCAACGGTACGGCCGGGGAGCGGCGCGGACGGATGCGGCGCATCGTCTGGCGTCGGGCGGCACGGCCGCCCGCGAGCGTGGTGGTCACGGTTCCTCCGGGGACGGGAGCAAGGGGAGTGCGTGGGCGTGGTCCCTTGGCCCAGAGATACGTGCGGGGAGGTCCGTGTGTTCAGTCGTCCGCGATCAGTACCGGGTGATGGCCGTCGGCCCGCTCGCCGTCCCGATCGCGATGTGCGGCCTGTGCCCCGGAACCGCCCACTTGAGGATCCGCCGCATCGCGTCCGCGGGGACCGACACACAACCGGCCGTCGCCCCGCGCCCCTTCACATGGAGGAAGATTCCGGCGCCGCGCCGCTGGACCGGGTGCTCGTAGTTGAAGCCGATGACCAGCGCGTGCGCGTAGAGCGCCCCGTAGGAGACCAGGTGCTCGGACTCGGCGGCCCGGCAGTCGCGCGCCAGTGGCTCGCTCCAGCGGTTGTACGCGCGCGAGTCGTTGTCCTGGCACCACCAGGAGTCCTGGTGGACACGGCGGTACTTGTACGTCGTCCCGCTCGGCGCCGCCTTGATGCCGAAGGCGTACGGCAGCCCGTACAGCCCCGTCGGCGTGGTGTTCGTGCTCTGCTTGCGCTTCGCCCCCTCGACGAGCCCCTTCGCGCCGAAGCGGGCCGGCGCCGAACCCGCCCGCACCCACCGCCCGTCGACCCGGTCCCACCACGTGACCGTCCCCGACGTCGAGCCCGGCTTGGGTGCCACGGCGGTGATCAGCTGGCTGCCGCCCCCGGTGTCGGCCATCCGCGCGGGCAGCGGCTGAGGCGGCCCGCCGGCCGGCGCGGCGCCGAGCAGGAGGAGGGACACGGACGCTAGGGCGAGGACACCGGGGCGCATGGCTCAGACGCTAGACGGGGGCAGCGGCAACGGCAGCCCGGGCAGCCCGTCCAGGCTCGTCGCGATGTACTCCTTCCTGGTGAAGTACGCGCTGAGCGAGTCGTCGTCCTCCCTGGCGAACCGCTTGCCGTGCAGATCGCGGTCCTCGTCGTACGTCATCAGGGGGACGGCGTAGCCGCAGGAGTCGCGCACGTGCTCGGCCCGTACCACGATGATCGCGCGCAGCCCGTGCGAGGACGGGTCGATGTCGGGGAAGTGCGCGAGCAGTTCCCCGAACCGTGGGTCGTCGCGGAAGACGGCCTCGCCGCGGCCGTGCACCCGGACGATGTTGGGCGGGCCCTGGAAGGCGCACCACATGAGGGTGATCCGGCCGTTCTCCCGCAGATGGGCGACGGTCTCGGCGTTGGAGCCGGCGAAGTCGAGGTAGGCCAGCGTGAGTTCGTCGAGGATCACGAAGGAGCCCTTGAGGCCCTTGGGGGAGAGGTTGACCGTCCCGTCGGCCGACAGGGGAGCGGTCGCGGTGAAGAAGAGCGGCTGCTTCTCGATGAAGGTGCGGAGCCTGCCGTCGATGCGTTCATAGGTTTTTCCCACGTCCACCGAGTATGGACGTGGATCGTTCGCGTGTCTAAGGAATTGCCGGGTCCAGTCGGTGTCACCATGGCCGCCCCGGCCGGCGTGCCAACGGGGCGGCCATGGCTGCCTGTCACGTCACCGGGTGAGCGTGCAGGCGGCCAGGGAGCCGAGCCCCTGCGGCTTGGCCGCCGTACGGCCGATGGAGATGGCGATGCGGTCGATCGTCGACACCCGCTTGTCCTTCAGCGGGCCGAGGATCGCGTTCTGGACGAAGTTGGGCCCGCCCTGGCCGACCGAGGAGGCGAGTCGGTTGTTCGCCTCCTGGATCTGGGTGTTGAGGAGGGCGAGGTTGCGGTCGACCTCGGCCTTCGCGGTCGCGGGGACGGCCGGGAGCTTCGACTTCACGTCCGGGCAGGAGATGGCCCCGGCGGCGTTGCCCTTACCCGTGTTGCCGGCATTGCCGGCATTGCCGGCGTTTGCGCTGTTCCCTGTGTTGCCGCCTGCCTGCTGGGTCGGGGTCGCGGCGGCCGCGCTCCCGTTCGCATTGAGGGTGCACGGCGCCAGCGCGTCCAGGCCCTGCGGTCTGGCGGCCGTGCGCCCGATGGCCGTCGCCATGCGGTTGATCGTCGCCACCCGCTTGTCCTTGAGGGGGCCGAGGATGGCGTTCTGGACGAAGTTGGGCCCGCCCTGGCCCACGGTGTCGACCAGTCGCTTGTTCGCTTCCTGGATCTGGGTGTTGAGCAGCGCGAGGTTGCGGTCGACCTCGGCCTTCGCCGTCGCGGGGACCGCCGGGAGCTTCGACTTCACGTCGGGGCAGGAGACGGTGCCGGGCCCGGCCAGGGTCCGGGCGTTCGTGCCGCCGCTCTTCGAAGACGCCGTGGTCTCCCCGGCGAGCGCGAAACCGGCGATCACCGTGCCGGACAGCGCCACCGCGGCGGCGCCGCCGATGAACGCGACGCGGCGCTTGTTGTACTTCGGAAGAGCCCTGGACATGCGGATGCCTCACTCGGGTCGGGGGGTGTCGTCGTTTACAAACGCGGCGCCTGCGTTCGGCGAGAGATACGGGTAAGCGGTTTCTCGCGTTCAAAGAGTGTCCCGATTTCCGGCCCGGCCGAAGTCGGATTGACGAATCATGCAGAGCTCTGCATACTCATGCAATAGATGTGTGGCGGCGCGCATCAGCCTGACGGCCGCCTCCCCGTTCACGCCACGGGGAGGCGGTGCCACACCCGGACCCTCCCGAGGAGCACAGCGAGTGAGCAGCAACAGCGGTGACGTACGGCTCTGGGGCGGCCGTTTCGCAGACGGTCCCGCCGAGGCCCTGGCCAAGCTGTCCGCGTCCGTCCACTTCGACTGGCGGCTGGCGCCCTACGACATCGCCGGTTCGCGTGCCCACGCGCGCGTGCTGCACAAGGCGGGCCTGCTCACCGAGGACGAGCTCCAGCGCATGATCGCCGGGCTGGACCGGCTGGAGGCGGACGTCGCGTCCGGCGACTTCGTGGGCACGATCGCCGACGAGGACGTGCACACCGCCCTGGAGCGCGGCCTGCTGGAGCGCCTCGGCCCCGACCTCGGCGGCAAGCTGCGCGCGGGCCGCTCCCGCAACGACCAGGTGGCGACCCTCTTCCGGATGTATCTGCGCGACCATGCCCGGATCATCGGCGGTCTGATCGCCGACCTCCAGGACGCGCTGGTGGGCCTGGCCGAGGCCCACCCGGACGTGGCGATGCCCGGCCGCACCCACCTCCAGCACGCCCAGCCGGTGCTCTTCGCCCACCATGTCCTGGCGCACGTCCAGTCCCTGTCCCGGGACGCCGAGCGGTTGCGCCAGTGGGACGAGCGCACCGCGGTCTCCCCGTACGGCTCCGGAGCCCTGGCCGGCTCCTCCCTCGGCCTGGACCCGGAGGCGGTCGCCAAGGACCTCGGCTTCGAGCACGGCTCCGCCGCCAACTCGATCGACGGCACGGCCTCACGGGACTTCGCCGCCGAGTTCGCCTTCATCACCGCGATGATCGGGGTGAACCTCTCCCGGATCGCCGAGGAGGTCATCATCTGGAACACGAAGGAGTTCTCCTTCGTGACCCTGCACGACGCGTTCTCCACCGGCTCGTCGATCATGCCGCAGAAGAAGAACCCGGACATCGCCGAGCTGGCGCGCGGCAAGTCCGGCCGTCTGATCGGCAACCTGACGGGCCTGATGGCCACCCTCAAGGCGCTGCCGCTCGCCTACAACCGCGACCTCCAGGAGGACAAGGAGCCGGTCTTCGACTCCTGCGACCAATTGGAGGTCCTGCTCCCCGCCTTCACCGGCATGATGGCCACCCTCACCATCCACCGCGAGCGCATGGAGGAACTGGCCCCGGCCGGCTTCTCCCTTGCCACCGACATCGCCGAGTGGCTGGTCAAGCAGGGCGTCCCGTTCCGTGTCGCGCACGAGGTCGCCGGCGAGTGCGTCAAGGTCGCCGAGGCCGAGGGCAAGGAACTGGACGGCCTGACGGACGAGCAGTTCGCGAAGATCTCGGCCCATCTGACGCCCGAAGTGCGGACGGTGCTCAACGTGCCGGGCGCGCTCGCCTCGCGCAACGGCCGTGGCGGCACGGCGCCGAGCGCGGTGGCCGTCCAGCTGGCAGAGGTGAAGCAGGACGTCGCGGCCCAGCACCGGTGGGCGAATCGCTCGTAGGGGCGCGGGGCTCGGGGCTCGGGGCGCGGGATGTGCGCGACAGGCCACCGCGTCCGCGCACTCGCCGAACTGCCGCACAGCCCGATCTCCGAGGCGAAGGTCATCACGGGTTACGTTGGTCGCAAGCCGTACCGGAACCGACCGAACGGAGCCCGCGATGCCCTTCGCCCGACTGGCAACAGCGACGACCCCCACCTGCCACATCGGACTCGGCCTCGCAGCCGTCGGCCGCCCCGGCTACATCAACCTCGGCCGGGACGAGGACCTCGGCGAGGCCCGGGGCGTCGAGGCCCTGCGCGACCGGACCCACGAACTCCTCGACGCCGCCTACGCGCAGGGCGTCCGCTACTTCGACGTCGCTCGCTCCTACGGTCGTTCCGAGGAGTTCCTCGCGGACTGGCTCAACGCGAACCCCGGCCGGGACGACGTGGTCGTCGGCAGCAAATGGGGCTACACCTACACCGCCGACTGGTCGACCGACGCCGAGACGCACGAGGTCAAGGACCACGGCCTCGCGACCTACGAGCGCCAGCGCGCCGAGTCCGACGACCTCCTCGGCGACCGCCTCGACCTCTACCAGATCCACTCGGTGACCCCGGACAGCCCCGCCCTCACCGACAAGGACCTCCACGCGAGGCTCGCCGAAGCCGCGGCGCAGGGCCTCACCATCGGCTTCTCCACCAGCGGCCCCGCCCAGGCCGACGCCGTCCGTGCCGCCCTGGCCGTGACCGTCGACGGCGAGCCCCTCTTCCGCACCGTCCAGTCGACGTACAACGCCCTGGAGACCTCCGCCGCCCCCGCACTCGCCGAGGCCCACGACGCCGGGCTCACGGTGATCGTCAAGGAGGGCATGGCCAACGGGCGGCTCGCGGACCCGTACGCCCCGGACGCGCTGAAGGCCGTGGCCGCGCGGACGGACCTGGGCTGTGACGCCGTCGCCCTCGCGCTGATCCTGCGCCAACCCTGGGCCGGCGTGGTCCTCTCCGGCGCCGCGACGACCGTACAGCTCGCGTCCAACCTGCACGCCGCCGCCGTGGACCTCGACGAGGAGCAGCTGGAGCGGCTGGCCACGCTGACGGAGGAGCCGGGCGCGTACTGGGAGCGGCGCGGTCGGCTGCCCTGGCACTGATCCACCCCTGTCGATCACCCCTATTGATCACTCCTGTTGATCAGCTCTGTTGATCAGCTCTGTTGATCAGCGGGAATGAGTCACGCATGCCCAGTGTGAGACATTCATGTCTCACATGCGTTACTCTTGTCTCATGGCCGTTGATCGTGACCACGTACTGCGCAGCGCCGCGGCGCTGCTGACCCGAAAAGCCACCGCGACCATGGACGAGGTCGCCAAGGCGGCCGGGATCAGCCGTGCCACGCTGCACCGGCAGTTCGCCGGGCGGGACGCGCTCATCAGGGCGCTGGAGTCGCTCGGCATCGACGAGTGCGAGGCCGCGCTGGACGCGGCCCGGCTCGACGAGGGCACGGCACGCGACGCCGTGCACCGGCTGGTCCGCGAGATCGAGCCGTCGGCCGGACTGCTCGCCTTCCTCTACACGGAGAACCAGCTGTTCGAGGGCGAGCAGCAGAACGAGGGCTGGGCGCGCATCGACGACCGCATCGCCGCGCTCTTCCGACGCGGCCAGCGCGGCGGCGAGTTCCGCATCGACCTCAGCCCGGTCTGGCTCACCGAGGCCCTCTACGGCCTGCTGGGCTCGGGGGCCTGGGCGGTCGCGGAAGGCCGCGTCGCCCGCAACGACTTCACCCACATGATCGTCGAGCTGTTGCTCGGCGGCGCACTCCGGAGAGAGGAATCATGACCAGCACCGTGCAGGCGACGACCACGACCGAGGCGGTGACGAAGCGCCCCGGTCGCTGGCTGGCGCTGTCCGTCCTCGTGCTCGCCGTGCTGCTGGTGGCCGTCGACGCGACCGTCCTCGGCCTCGCGACCCCTTACATCAGCGAGGACCTGAAGCCCTCCGGCACCCAGCTCCTCTGGATAGGCGACGTCTACTCCTTCGTCATCGCCGGTCTGCTGGTGTCGATGGGCAGCCTCGGCGACCGCATCGGCCGCAAGCGGATCCTGCTCGTCGGCGCCACGGCGTTCGGCGCGATATCCGTCCTGAACGCCTACGCGACGACCCCGGAGATGATGATCGTCGCCCGGGCGCTGCTCGGTGTCGCGGGCGCGACCCTGATGCCGGCCACCCTCGCCCTGATCCGCAACCTCTTCCACGACCCGCGCGAACGCAGCCTGGCCATCGGCATCTGGGGCGCGACCGCCTCCGCCGGCACGGCCGTCGGTCCGATCGTCGGCGGCTTCCTGCTCGAGCACTTCTGGTGGGGTTCGGTCTTCCTGATCAACCTGCCGGTGATGGTGGTCCTGGTCCTCGTCGGCATCAAGCTGCTGCCCGAGTCCCGGAACCCGAGTCCCGGTCCGTGGGACATGATCAGCGTGACGCTGTCCCTCGTCGGCATGATCGGTGTCGTGTACGCCGTCAAGGAGGCGGCCGCACATGGCTTCACCTGGATCACGCTCGCCACGGGCCTGCTGGGCGCGGCCGCGCTGTACGGCTTCGTGCGCCGCCAGCTCACCCTGCCGGCCCCGCTGCTGGACATGCGGCTGTTCCGCCGCCGTGGGTTCAGCGGTGCGGTCCTGGCCGACCTGCTGACCATCCTCGGCCTGTCCGGCCTGGTCTTCTTCCTCTCCCAGTTCCTGCAACTCGTGCAGGGCCGGGGGCCGTTGGAGGCGGGCCTGGCCGAACTGCCCGCCGCGATCGGCGCGGTGGTGGCCGGTCTGATCGCCGGTCGCACGGCCCGGCGCTACTCGGTCCGCGCCGTGGTCTCCGGCGGCCTCGCGGCGATCGGCCTCGCCCTGGCCGCGCTCACGGTGATCGACCGCTCGACGGGCTACCCCCTGCTGGGTGCCGCCCTTCTGGTGGTCGGCGTCGGCGCCGGCTTCTCCTTCACGGTGACGTCCGACGTGATCCTGTCCTCCGTACCGAAGGAGCAGGCGGGCGCGGCGTCCGCGGTGTCGGAGACGGCGTACGAACTGGGCGCGGCGCTCGGCATCGCGGTGCTCGGCTCGATCGTGACCGGGGTGTACCGCGACTTCACGGGTCCGGCGGGGACACCGGCCGAGGCGCACGAGTCGCTGGGCGGCGCGGTGGAGGCGGCGGCCGGGATGCCGGCGCAGACGTCCGAGGCGATGCTGGACGCGGCGCGCGGTTCCTTCGTCGACGGCCTGGCGATCGCGTCGGGCGCGGGCGCGGCGGTCCTGCTGGCCGCGGCGGTGGCGGCGTGGTTCCTGCTGCGCGGCCAGCGGTTGGACCACTAGGAAGCGGCGACGCGGGGGCCCGGAGAACCACTCGACCGGGCCCCGCGACATCGCAGCCGGCGACCTGCGGGCGGAGTTACGCCGCCTCTTTCGCCTTGCTCGCGTACATGTCCACGTACTCCTGCCCCGACAGCCGCATGACCTCCGCCATCACGGAGTCGGTCACCGCCCGCAGCACATAGCGGTCCCGGTCCATCCCCTCGTACCGGGAGAACTCCATGGCCTCACCGAAGCGCACCTGCACCTTGCGCGGCCGAGGCATGCCCGCCCCGCCCGGCTGGATCTTGTCGGTGCCGATCATCGCGAAGGGGACGACGGGCGCACCCGTCATCAGGGTCAGCCGGGCGATCCCGGTACGCCCCCGGTACAGCCGCCCGTCGGGGGAGCGGGTGCCCTCGGGGTAGATGCCGAAGACCTTGCCCTCCTCCAGGATCCGACGCCCGGTCATCAGCGCCGCCACACCGCCCCGGCCGCCGTCGCGGTCGACCGGGATCATGCCGACGCCGGTGAAGAACCAGGCCATCAGCCGGCCCTTGAAGCCCTTGCCGGTGACGTACTCGTCCTTGCCGATGAAGAAGACCTGACGGTCGCAGACCAGCGGCAGGATCATCGAGTCGATGAACGTGAGGTGGTTGCCGGCCAGGATGACCGGACCGTCGCCGGGGATGTGCTCCGCGCCCTCCACCTGTGGGCGGAACATCAAGCGCATGATCGGTCCGAGCACTGCCTTGATGAGCGCGAAGCGGGACAACGTGCCCTCCGGTGTCAAGGGATTCGTATAAGTCTGTGCAGGTGAGGACGATACTCGCGGTCCAGGGGATCCCGCACATCGGGTGGGCCGACTTCACTCAGGTCTTACTCGCCGTTGACCCACGTTTACCTGCGGTGACGCGCCGTGGACCGTCCGTAACGCGCTCGCAACGATGTGACGGACATCGCTCGGAGGCCCGCCGGACGGGTGCCCCGTCCGGCCGCATACGAATCCGCCGGGATCCGATGGCCCGTCACCTCGCTGTTCTCACACGACATCCGGTGTCACCCGCGAGTTCCGCCCCGGGTCTCCCACCTGTCATGGACGCGCACCTACGATCGGCCCGCATCGATGAGGAGACGTCAGGAAGGGCGCTCATGGGAACGCAGGAGAACGAGCAGACGTCCGGGACCGGACGGCGGAAGCTTCTCGGCGCTGCCGTGTTCGGCGCGGGCGGCGCGGTCCTCGGGCTGTCCGGTACGGCGGGGGCCGCGGAGGCCCGGCACGGAGGCGGTGGCGTGAAGAGCCTGCCCAAGCCGACGATCATCGGCCACCGCGGAGCCAGCGGCTACCGGCCCGAGCACACCCTCGGCTCCTATCAGCTGGCCCTCGACATGGGCGCCGACATCGTCGAGGCCGGCGACCTGGTGCCCACCAAGGACGGCCATCTCGTCTGCCGGCACGAGCCGGAGATCGGCGGCACCACCGATGTCGCCGACCATCCCGAGTTCGCCGACCGCAGGAAGACCAAGTCCCTCGACGGCGTCGCCACCACCGGGTGGTTCACCGAGGACTTCACGCTCGCCGAGCTGAAGACGCTGCGCGCGACCGAGCGCATCCCGGCCAACCGCCCGCACAACACCCTCTACAACGGTCGCTGGGAGATCCCGACCTTCGAAGAGGTCCTGCGGTGGCAGGAGGAGCAGACCCGCAAGCGCGGCAAGCAGGTCTGGATCTATCCCGAGCTCAAGCACCCTACCTACTTCCGCAAGCAGGGCCTCGCCCTGGAGGAGCGGGTCGCCAAGGTGCTGCACAAGTACGGCCGCGACAAGCGGAACTCGCCGGTCATCCTCCAGTCCTTCGAGCCGACCAGCATCCAGCGCCTGAACAAGCTGGTCGACAACCCGCTGGTGGTCCTGCTCTCCGGCGCGACGACCCGCCCCTGGGACTTCGTCGAGACGGGCGACCCGCGCACGGTCGCCGACCTGATCAGGCCGGCGGGCCTGAGGGAGATCGCCTCCTACGCCCAGGGCATCGGCCCCACGCTGGACCTGATCATCCCGAAGGACGCGAACGGCAACCTCACCCAGCCCACCACGCTGGTCGCCGACGCGCACAAGGTGGGCCTGATCCTGCACCCCTACACGATGCGCAACGAGAACCCCTTCCTCCCCGCGAACTTCCGCAAGGGCACCGACGCGGACGCCTACGGCGACGTCTTCGGCGCCTACCGGACGTACTTCGCGACCGGCATCGACGGTGTCTTCACCGACAACCCCGACACCGGCCTGCTGGCCCGCCAGGACTTCGTCAACGGCTGAGCCTCCCGCCCCGGTTGGGGTGACAGTCGGCCGCCCGGGCAACCTCACGCCCGGGCGGCCGCGTCGTGCCGCATATGACGGACGACCTGGTTGCCGCCCTGCGTCCCCTGCTCATCGCGGAGGCCTCCGCCGAGGCGCCCGCCTCCGGAGCGGAGCCGGGCGACCTGGAACAGGCGGTCTGGCTCCGCCTCCTGGAACGCCTCGACTCCGACGGCCCGCCCCCGGACCCCCCGGGCTGGCTGCGCCGGGCCGTGCGCTCCGAGGCCCGCCGAAGCCGCCGTACGCATCGCCGGGAACGGCCCTACGAGCACGAGCACGAGCCCGCCGCCGACGCCGACCGGCACGATCCCGAGCACCTCGCCCTGACGGCCGCCCGCCACCGCGACCTGCGCGACGCCGTGCGCCGGCTGCCGGGCCGCTGCCCCCGGCTGGTGGCCGCGCTGCTCGCGCCGCACGACCCGACATACCGGGAAATCGCGGGGGAGTTGGGTATCTCACAGGGCAGTCTCGGCCCGGAACGTTCCAGATGCCTGGGATGTCTGCGCCGATTGCTCACACCGGAGGTTGCGGCCCGCGGCGCGCGGGGATAGGAGTGGGGGACGACAGGCGATCAGGTGAGCGGGAGGCGTGCGCATATGGGCATGAGCGTGACCATTTCTGCGGCGACCGAGCAGGACGCGGAGCAGATCTTCAGGCTTCAGTACCTGTGCTTCCAGAGCGAGGCAGCGCTGTACGGGAACTACCGCATCGACCCCCTGGTCCAAACCCTGGACTCGGTCAGGGCCGAAGTCGCCGCGGACTGCGTCTTCGTGGCCCGGCTCGGCGAGGAGGTGGTCGGCTCCGTCCGCGGCAGCAGCACCGAGGACGGCTCGGCGGCCATCGGCAAGCTCTGCGTCCACCCCCGCCTCCAGGGGCACGGCATCGGCGCCCGCCTGCTGCGCGCCGCGGAAGCCGCCCTCACCGAACAGCGCGGCGCCAAGCGGTTCCGCCTGGAGGCCGGCCGGCGCAGCGAGGGCAACCTCCGCCTGTACCGCAAGGTCGGCTACGAGGCGGTGGGCACGGCGGAGGGCGCGGACGGAGTGCCGATGATCGTCCTGGAGAAGCCGGCCGGGGCCTACGCGGCTACGGCTTGACGGCTCGTGCCTTGCGGAGCCAGTACAGGGCCGACACCGGCAGCAGGACGGGGATGAAGAGGTAGCCCATCCCGTAGTCGGACCACACGGTCGCGTCGGGGAACGCCGAGGGATCGACCAGCGTCCAGGTCCCGACGATCAGTACGCCCGCGAGCTCGGCGGCGCAGCACACCAGCGCCGCCTTGCGGGCCTTCTCGCCACCGCGGACCAGCGTGTACGTGATGAAGCCGTACACGAGCCCGGCGACCGCCGACAGCGCGTAGGCGAGCGGCGCCCGGTCGAACTCGGTCGCGATCTGGTAGACGGACCGCGACACGGCCCCGACCACCATCACGCCGTACAGCCACACCAGCACGATCCCGGGCCCGCTGATCAGCCGTGTCCTGGCGGGCTTCTCCTCGGTCACGGCCACCTCAGCCTCCCCAGATGTCATAGAGCCGCACCTCCAGCACGGCCAGCACCACACCGCCGGCGGCGACCGTCACCGAACCCCACTTCGAGCGCTCGGCGAGCGACATGAACCCGGCGGCCGGGATGCACGCGAACGAACCCAGCAGATACGCCACGAAGATCGTCGTGCCCTGCTCCGGCTTGTCGCCCCGCGCCAGCAGCACGATCCCGACCACCAACTGCACCAGGGCCAGTACCGTCACCACGGCCATCCCGATGAAGTGCCAGTCCTTGGTCGGCTGGTCACGGTAGGCCGCCCAGCCGCACCAGGCGGCGAGCAACAGCGCGGCGACACCGGTCACCAGTGTCAGGACAGCAAGCATGCGGCAAGCCTATGACGGGCCAAAAGCCCCGATGCCGCCGCCCCTGTCCGTCCGGCGATCGTCCGGCCGGTGACGCGCCCACCGGTCACGGCGGCCGCCGCGGGGGCCGCGCCGGAGGCCGTGTCCGGACGGCTCCCCCCGGCCCGTAGGGTCGGGAGCATGACGATCCATGCACGAGCCCTTCTGTTCGACAACGACGGCACCCTCGTCTCCTCCCTCGACTCCGTGGGCCGCTGCTGGGCGCGCTGGGCCGAGGAGTACGGCATCAGCGAGGAGTTCGGCCGGGTCGAGCTGCACGGGCGGCCGGCCGTGGAGATAGTCGCCGAGCTGCTCCCCGCCGATGTCGTGCCGGAGGCGCTCGCCCGGATCGAGACGCTGGAGGTGGAGGACGTGCCCAACGACGGCGTACGACTGCTGCCCGGCACGAAGGCCTTCCTCGACTCGCTGCCCGCCGACCGCTGGGCCGTCGTCACCTCCGCCACCCGGCGGCTCGCCGAGGCCCGGCTCGACGCCGTCGGCATCCTCCCCAAGACCATGGTCACCGCCGACGACATCACGCGCGGCAAGCCCGACCCCGAGCCCTACCTCCTCGCCGCCCGTGAACTCGGCGTCGACCCGGCCCACTGCGTCGTCTTCGAGGACGCCCCGGCCGGCCTCGCGGCAGGTCGCGCCGCCGGAATGACCACCGTGGCGTTGACCACAACCCACCAGGCCCACGAGGTCGACGCCGACCTCGTCGTGCCGGACCTCTCCGCCCTGTCCGCGCTGGTCAGCGACGCGGGCGTGGAGATCTCCGTCCGCGTCTGACGGCTGTCCGCCGCTGTCCAGCATGCGGACAGCGGCGGTCGGTAAGGACCGTACGTCTGGTTTACTGATCGCATGACCACGACGAGCTACCGCACCCCTGCGACCGAGGCGACGATGACGCCCGGTGCTCGTTGTATGTGTCGCATGTGCCGAATGTGCGCCTTCTAGAGGGCCCCCGCACCACTCCCTGAGCCTCGCGCCCCGAAGCGAGCCGCCGTGGCATGTCCGTACGCCTTTGCCCGTACGTGACCATCGTGCCCGCGCACATCCCCCCTCCCGTACCAGGGCACACCCATGCCCGCGTACTCGACAGTGACGGAAACCCCAGTGATCACCACATCGGGCCTGACCAAGGTCTACCGCTCGCGCGGCCGCGAGGTCACCGCTCTGAACGGCGTCGACCTGCACGTCCGCGAAGGCGAGGTGTACGGCGTCATCGGCCAGTCCGGCGCCGGCAAGTCCTCGCTCATCCGCTGCGTCAATCTGCTGGAGCGCCCCACCGCGGGCAGCGTGACCGTCGCCGGACAGGACCTCACCGCCCTCGCCGGCCGGGGTCCGCGCGCCGGCCGGGACCTGCGCCGGGCGCGCAGCCGGATCGGCATGGTCTTCCAGCACTTCAACCTGCTGTCCTCCCGGACCGTCCAGGACAACGTCGAGCTTCCGCTGGAGATCCTCGGCAAGTCGGGCAAGGAGCGCTCGACCAAGGCGCTGGAACTGCTCGACCTCGTCGGGCTCGCCGACAAGGCCAAGGCCTACCCCTCCCAGCTCTCCGGCGGCCAGAAGCAGCGCGTCGGCATCGCCCGCGCCCTGGCCGGCGACCCCAAGGTGCTGCTCTCCGACGAGGCCACCAGCGCCCTCGACCCGGAGACCACCCGCTCCATCCTCCAGCTGCTGCGCGACCTGAACCGGCAGCTGGGCCTCACCGTCCTGCTCATCACGCACGAGATGGACGTCGTGAAGTCGATCTGCGACTCGGCCGCGCTGATGGAGAACGGCCGCATCGTCGAGTCCGGCACGGTCAGCGAACTGCTCGCGACCCCCGGCTCGGAACTCGCCTCCGCGCTCTTCCCGGTGGGCGGCGAGGCCTCCGGCGACGACCGCACCGTCGTGGACGTCACCTTCCACGGCGAGGCCGCCACCCAGCCGGTCATCTCGCAGCTCTCACGCACCTACAACATCGACATCTCGATCCTCGGCGCGGCCATCGACACCGTCGGCGGCCTCCAGGTCGGCCGGATGCGCATCGAACTGCCCGGCCGCTACGAGGACAACGTCGTGCCGATCGGCTTCCTGCGCGAACAGGGCCTCCAGATCGACGTACTGGGCCAGGAGCCCGTTCTGCTGAAGGAAGGTGCCAAGTGACCTGGTCCGAGATGCAGCCCCTGCTGGAGCAGGCGTGTTGGGACACCCTCTACATGGTCGGCTGGTCCACCCTCATCGCCGTCGCCGGCGGCCTTCCGCTGGGCATCCTGCTCGTCCTCACCGACCGCGGCGGCCTGCTCCAGAACGTGCTGGCCAACAAGGTCATCGGGCAGATCGTGAACGTCGCCCGGTCGATGCCGTTCATCATCCTGATGGTCGCGCTGATGAGCTTCACCCGCTGGGTCACCGGGACCACGATCGGCCGCGAGGCCGCCATCGTGCCGCTCGCGATCGGCGCGATCCCGTTCTTCGCGCGCCTGGTCGAGACGGCTGTCCGCGAGGTGGACGGCGGGCTCGTGGAGGCCGTGCAGTCGATGGGCGGCAACACCTGGACCGTCGTACGCAAGGTTCTGGTCCCCGAGTCCCTGCCGTCGGTCATCGCCGGCACCACGACCACCATCGTCGCCCTCATCGGCTACTCGGCCATGGCCGGCACGGTCGGCGCGGGCGGGCTCGGCGACATCGCCATCCGCTACGGCTTCCAGCGGTTCGAGACCGAGCTGATGTGGATCACGGTGGCGATCCTCGCCGTCGTCATCTCCCTCATCCAGGCCGCCGGCGACTACGCCGCCCGCTCCCTGCACCGGCGCGGCGGCCAGTCGGGCCCGGCGCCGAAGCTGCGGCTGCTGAAGGCGTCGACCGCCACGAGCAAGACCGTCTAGGTCCCCTGATCTCCCCGAACACCCATGTCGGGGTCGCACCACCCATAAGGAAAGGCACTTTTCGTGCGTAACACCGCCAAGATCACCACTGCTGTCCTCGCCGCCGGAGCCCTCACCCTCGGGCTCTCCGCCTGCGGCTCGGACAAGGACTCCGGTTCCGACGCGAACGCCCCGCTGAAGGTCGCCGCCACCCCCACCCCGCAGGGCGAGATCCTCACCTACGTCAAGGACAACCTCGCGAAGAAGGCCGGCCTCGACCTGGAGGTCAAGGAGTTCACCGACTACGTGACGCCCAACACGGCCGTCCAGCAGGGTGAGGTCGACGCCAACTACTTCCAGCACCAGCCGTACCTGGACGACTTCAACAAGAAGAACGGCACCGACATCGTCGCCGTGCCGAACGCCACGGTGCACCTGGAGCCGCTCGGCGTGTACTCCCAGGGCGTCAAGAAGCTGACGGACCTGAAGAAGGGCGCCACGATCGCCCTGCCGAACGACACCACCAACGAGGCCCGCGCGCTGAAGCTGCTGGAGGCCAACGGTGTGATCGAGCTGAAGGCGGGCGTCGGCTACGAGGCGACCCCGAAGGACATCGCCGCCAACCCGAGGAACCTTCAGTTCAAGGAGCTGGAGGCGGCCCAGCTGCCGCGCTCCCTCGGCGACGTCGACGCCGCCGTGATCAACGGCAACTACGCCCTGGAGGCCGACCTCAGCCCGGCGAAGGACGCCCTCGTCGCCGAGTCGCCCAAGGACAACCCGTACGGCAACTTCCTCGCCGTGAAGAAGGGCGACGAGAGCGACCCGCGCGTCAAGAAGCTCGCGAAGCTGCTCACCTCGCCCGAGGTGAAGAAGTTCATCGCGGACAAGTACGACGGAGCGGTCGTCGCCGCCTTCTGACGGCGCGTATACGGCGTATCACCACGCACGGGGTCCACACCTTCACCTGGTGTGGACCCCGTGGTGCGGTTCAGTGCTTTCATGCTGCATGCTGGGCAGTTCAGCGGGTCTTGAACGTTCGTCGAAGGTTACGGAGTGGCGCATGACTAGCACCTTCCCCAACATCTCCATCAGCACGGAGCGGTTGGTGCTGCGGCCCTTCGAGGAACCGGACATCCAGGCCTTCGCCGAGATGATGAACGACGAACTCGTCACCGCCTGGACCACCGTGCCGCAGCCCTACACCGAGGCCGACGCCCGCGCCTGGATCACCGATCGCGCCCCCGCCGAACGCACCGAGGGACGCGGCATCGTGTTCGCCGTCACCGAGTTCCTCACCCAGCGCCTGGTCGGCATCGTGCACCTGCGGAACACCGACTGGCGCGTGCGCGCCGGCGAGATGTCCTACGTCATCGCTCCCTGGGCCCGCGGCGAGGGCTATGCCTCCGAGGCGGCTCTCGCCACCGCGCACTGGCTCTTCCACGACCAGAAGTTCGAACGGCTGGAGTTGCGCACCGCCGCCGACAACACCGCCTCCCAGCAGGTGGCGCAGAAGATCGGCTGCATCAGCGAGGGAGTCCTGCGCGGCGCCTGGATAGCCCGCACCAGGACGGACAGCGGCGTGTGGACCGACGTCCGCACCGACCTCATCGTCTGGAGCCTGCTGCCCGAGGACCTGGAAGGCGTGGGCGACCAGTCCGGCGACGGCTTCACGTCGTTCGGCGACTGGAACTGACACCAGGTACCCTCACGGAGCCCGCCCAGGGCAGCTGTGGCAACGACCTGCGCAAACACTGGAGACTGACGACGATGGCCGACCGCGTCACGGTGATCGGCTGGGACGGCTCGCCGCTGACCGCCGCGGCACGCTCCGCCCTCGGCGCCGCCACGCTCGTGGCCGGTGCCGCCCACCATCTGGCGCTGACCGAGGTGCCACCCGCCGCCGAGCGCATCCGCCTCGGCAGCGTCGCCCTGGCCGCCCGCCGCATCGCCGGGCACCGCGGGACCGCGGTCGTACTGGCCGACGGCGACCCCGCCTTCTTCGGAGTCGTACGGACCCTGCGCGCACCCGAGTTCGGCCTGGAGGTCGAGGTCGTCCCCGCCGTCTCCTCGGTCGCCGCCGCCTTCGCCCGGGCCGGCATGCCCTGGGACGACGCGCAGGTGGTCGTCGCACACCCGCGCACCCTGCGACGCGCGGTGAACGCGTGCCGTGCCCACACCAAAGTGGCCGTCCTCACCTCACCCGGCGCCGGCCCCGCCGAACTCGGCCTGCTCCTGGAAGGCGTCCACCGCACCTTCGTCATCTGCGAGGAACTGGGCACCGAGCGCGAGCAGGTCACCGTCGTCACCTCCGACAAGGCCGCCGACCACACCTGGCGCGACCCGAACGTCGTCATCGTCGTCGGCGGCACGGCGGCCGCCCCGGAAGGCGGCGGCTGGATCGCCGGACGCGACCCGAGCGCCGGACCGCGCGGCTGGACACTGCCCGCCGAGTCCTACGGCGGCCTGATGGGCGAGAGCGAACTGGAACCTCTGCGCGCCGCCCAACTCGCCCGGCTCGGCCCGCGCGTCGGCGACCTGGTGTGGGACATCGGCTGCGCCAGCGGCGCCTTCGCCACCGAGGCCGCGCGGGCCGGCGCCGCCGTCATCGCCGTCGACCGCGACCCGCAGGCCTGCTCCCGCACCGAGGCCAACGCACGTGCCTTCGGCGTCCAGCTCCAGATCGTCCACGGCAATGCCCCGCACATCCTGGAGAACCTCCCCGAACCGGACGTGGTCCGCGTCGGCGGCGGGGGAGCGGCCGTCGTCTCCGCCGTGGCCGACCGACGCCCGCAGCGCATCGTCACCCACGCCGCCACCCGCGACGACGCCGAACTCCTCGGCCGCGACCTCACCGAGCACGGCTACGACGTCGAGTGCGCCCTGCTCCAGTCCGTCGAACTCGACACGCGGGCCTGGACGGAGCGCGAGCGCAGCGTCGTCTTCCTGCTCAGCGCGGTACTGCCCGACCGCGCAGGGTGACCGCCCACCCCTCCCCGTGATCGGGTTGTCGTACCGCGCGCGGTAGGCTGGCCGATCGTTGTACCGCACTCGGTCGCCCGGCTTTTCGTCGGTCAATGTCCGGAAAAACGTGCCCCGTTTGGGGTGGGTGTGGTACGGCGGAACCGGAGGACGCGCAACGTGGCGCAGTCCACAGCGGCCTGTCGCGGATCAAGCTGTCGCGACGGCCGAACGGCCACGACAATGCCACTCAATGGCTTTGTCGCCATTTTGGCGCGGGTCGTTCGTGCCGCTGAGCACGCACGCTCGTTCTTCACTGCGGGGGCGGTCGGTGCGCCGTTCCCGGTGAGCTGGTCGTATAAGCACTAACCGATGGGCGAGGGGTACGCATGACCGACACCGGCCAGGTCCCGGGCGAGGGACTGCCGGAGAGCGCAGGCATGGCGGAGCAGCCGGGCGTCCCCGAGGCGCACGGTGCGTACGGCTACCTCTCCGAGACCCCCGCCGAGGACGAAGACCTGCTGATGCCCGGCTCCCACGGCGCCTGGGGCAACGAGGTCGCCCCGCCCGCGCCGGAGCCGGTCGTCGAGGCCGTGCACCAGCCGGAGGCCCATGAGATGTCCGGCAGGGACAGCGGTTCGGTCGACCTCAGCGGCGTCCGCCTCCCGGGCGCCTCGACGCCGGCGGCCCCCACGGCACCGATCCCGCCGATCACTCCCCGGCGCCCCCTGCATCTCGGCCCGCCGATCCCGGACGCCTCCGCCAGCCCGGTCCGCTCCCTCGCCGACCGTGGCGCCGTCGCCGCACCGGCCCGCCAGCCCGGCCCCGAGTACCTCGACGCCACGGTCCCGCAGCCGGCGATTCCCTGGCCGGTCGCCGGGGCCGGCGTCCCGGCCCAGGTCCCGGCCGCTGCGCCGGTGAGCACCGAGGCGGCGGCTGCCGAAACGGTTGTCCCCGACGAGCCGCCCCTGGGCGTCGCCGAGGCCGTCCTGGCACGGGTCGCCACCGAGGCCGGCACGGTTCAGGAGGCCGGCACGCCCGCCGTACCGGACGGTGTGTACGGCGGTCAGGGGCCCTCGGCGGGTGGCACCGGAGTTCCGGGTGCCGACGAGGTCGCCGGGGCCGGGTCCGTTCCGGCCGTCGACCACGCCGCCATGGACGCGACAGCTTCCGACGGGGGCGAGGCAGCGACTGACGCCGGTGCCGGGCAGGCCACCGGTGGCGAAGGCGCCGACGCCTTCGCGGCGGAGACCGGGCAGGTCGCCGAGGTGCCGGTCTCCGAGGCCGGTGGGGTTGCCGAGGCACCCTCCGCCGCCGAGCTCGGTCAGCCCGAGGCGCCGTCCGCCGCCGAGGCCGGCCCCGCCGACCAGATGCCCGCCGCCGAGGCCGGTCGGACTGGCGAGATGCGTGCCGCCGAGGGCGCTGTCCCCGAGGCGGTCATGGATGCCGCCCCCGAGGGCGAGCCGCTGCCCGAGGCGTTCGCCCCCGAGGCCGCGCACCCCACCGAAGTCCCTGCGCCGGAGACGGTCCAGCTTCCGGACGCCCCGCCGGCCGAGCCGGTGCCGCCGCTCGCGCACGCTCCCGCGCCCGAAGCCGTCCAGGTCTTCGACGCTGCCGCGCCGCAGGTTTCCGAGCCTCCTGTCCCCGAGACCGTCGAGGCCCTGCCGGACGCCGCCCAGGCGGTCCCGGAGACGGTCCTGGTCGCTCAGGCCCCGCAGTACGCGGACGCCGAGCCCGGCGTACCTGCCGCGCAGCCCATCGACGCCGGCCCCGTTCCCGCCGACGGCGACTCCGTCGTCGTAGCGCCCGAGCCGGTGCCGCAGCCGGTGGACGCCGATCAGGCCGTGCAGCAGCAGAGCAGCCCCCTCGCCCCGGCCGAGCCGCCCGCTCAGGTCGCCCCGGAGGCCGTCATGGACCCCCATTCCGCGCAGGCGCAGCAGCCGACGCAGGACAGCGCTGCCGCGGAGCCCGAGGCCGAGGCGGCCATGCACGCGCCCGCCGCGGAGGGGGAAGCCCCCCTGGCCGAACCGGCGCCCGCCGTCCAGGCACCGGACGTCACCGCTGACGCTGCCGTGGCTCCGGCCGAGGCCCCCGAGCCCTTCGTCGCCGAACCCGCGGGCCCGCAGCTCCGGCCCGTCCAGGCCACTGACACCCCGGCCCAACCGCCCGTCCATCTCGCGCCGTCCGGCGAGGGTGAGGCCACGGCCATGGTCCCGAACGGCGTTCCCCAGGAGCCGGCGCCCGAGCAGCCGCTCGGCCAGTTCGTGGCGGTCGAGGGCACGGTGCCGACCGCCCCGCACCTCGCTCCGACCCCGCCGCAGCCGATCGTGCTGCCCGTCGAGCAGGGGCCGGGCCACGTCCCCACGGTCCCGGCGCCGCGCGACGGCGACCCCGGACTCGTACAGCACGCGGACGACCTGGACACCCGGGCCGCCGACCAGGAGGACCAGGCGGAAGAGGGCACGGCCGTGGTCGAGGAAACACGACAGTCCACCGGACCGGCGGCGCCCGCGTACGACGACGCCGAACGCGAGGCCGTTCTCAAGGTCATGCGCGAGCGCCGGGACATCCGCAACGGCTTCCGCAGCGACCCGATCCCGCACGAGGTGCTGCTCAGGGTTCTCGAGGCCGCCCACACCGCGCCCTCCGTGGGCCACTCGCAGCCCTGGGACTTCGTCGTCATCCGCTCCGCCGACACCCGGCGCACCATGCACGAGCTGGCGACGCGCCAGCGCGAGGCGTACGCCAAGTCGCTGCCCAAGGGCCGGGCGAAGCAGTTCAAGGAATTGAAGATCGAGGCCATCCTCGACACCCCGGTCAACATCGTCGTCACCGCCGACCCGACCCGCGGCGGCCGCCACACCCTCGGCCGGCACACCCAGCCGCAGATGGCGCCCTACTCGGCCGCGCTCGCCGTCGAGAACCTCTGGCTCGCCGCCCGCGCCGAGGGCCTCGGCGTCGGCTGGGTCAGCTTCTTCGACGAGCGCGAGATGGTCCGCGCCCTCGGCCTGCCCGAGCACCTGGAGGTCATCGCCTACCTGTGCGTCGGGTACGTCGACGAGTTCCCGGAAGAGCCCGAGCTGATGCAGGCCGGCTGGTCCAAGCGCCGCCCGCTGTCGTGGGTCGTGCACGAGGAGACGTACGGCCGTCGCGCGCTGCCCGGCGAGGAGCCGCACGACCTGCTCGCCGAGACCGTCGCCCAGATCCGCCCGCTCGACGCCAAGGCGCTCGGCGAGGCGTGGGAACGGCAGAAGCGGATGACCAAGCCGGCCGGTGCGCTCGGCATGCTGGAGATCATCTCCGCGCAGCTGTCCGGGCTCTCCCGGCAGTGCCCGCCGCCGATCCCGGAGCCCGCGGCCGTCGCGATCTTCGCCGGCGACCACGGTGTGCACGCCCAGGGCGTCACCCCCTGGCCCCAGGAGGTGACGGCCCAGATGGTCGCCAACTTCCTCGGCGGCGGCGCGGTCTGCAACGCCTTCGCGAGCCAGGTGGGCGCCGAGGTGTGCGTGGTGGACGTCGGCGTGGCCGCCGACCTGCCCGCCACCCCGGGTCTGCTGCCCCGCAAGGTCCGCGCGGGCACGTCCGACATGACGACCGGCCCCGCGATGAGCCGCGAGGAGGCCAAGCAGGCCATCGAGGTCGGCATCGAGACCGCCCGCGACCTGGTGGCGGCCGGCAACAAGGCGCTGCTGACGGGCGAGATGGGCATCGCGAACACCACGGCGTCCGCCGCGCTCATCTCCGTCTACACGGGTGCCGAACCCGCCGAGGTCACCGGTCGCGGCACCGGCATCAACGACGAGACCCTCGCCCGCAAGACAGAGGTCGTGCGCCGGGCCATCGAGGTCCACCAGCCCGACCCGGCCGACCCCATCGGCGTCCTCGCGGCGGTCGGCGGCTTCGAACACGCCGCGATCGTCGGCCTGCTGCTGGGCGGTGCGTCCCTGCGTACGCCGGTGATCCTGGACGGCGTCAGCGCCGGCGCCGCGGCCCTGGTCGCCCGCGCCATCGCCCCCGAGGTCCTGGCCGCCTGCATCGCGGGCCACCGCAGCGCCGAGCCCGGCCATGTGGCCGCCCTCAACAAGCTGGGCCTGCGTCCGCTGGTCGACCTGGACCTGAGACTGGGGGAGGGCACGGGCGCGCTCCTCGCCCTGCCGCTGGTACAGAGCACGGCGCGGGCGATGCACGAGGTGGCGACGTTCGATTCGGCGGGCGTCACCGAGAAGTAGATGCCGGGCGGGGGGCCGGAGCGACGACTCCGGCCCCCCGCACCCGGCCCCGGCGGCGAGGCCCAGCCACCGGACACCTGTGCCGCCACATCCCCGCACCCGCACCCGGCGGCGAGGCCCAGCCACCGGACACCTGTGCCGCCACACGCCAGCACCCGCACCCGGCGGTGAGGCCCAGCCACCGGACACCTGTGCCGCCACCCTCACGGGCCCCGTAAAATCCGCACGTCAGGGCCCCGCACCGCCGTAAAGAGGAGCCGTACCCTCATGGCCGAGAACCCCGCCTACCCCGTAGGCCTCCGCCTTACCGGCCGCCGGGTCGTCGTCCTGGGCGGCGGTCAGGTCGCCCAGCGCCGCCTCCCGGCCCTCATCGCGGCGGGCGCCGACGTCATCCTCGTGTCCCCCGAGGCGACCCCGTCGGTCGAGGCCATGGTGGACGCGGGCGAGATCACCTGGCACAAGCGCCCCTACGAGGACGGTGACCTCGCGGATGCCTGGTACGCCCTGATCGCCACCAGTGACGCGACGGCGAACGGCGCGGCCTCGGCCGAGGCGGAGCGCAACCGCGTCTGGTGCGTCCGCTCCGACGACGCGGACCAGGCCACCGCCTGGACCCCCGCCACCGGGCACAGCGAGGGCGTCACCGTCGCCGTCCTCACCACCGAGGCCCGTGGCCGCGACCCCCGCCACACCGCCGCCATCCGCGACGCGGTCGTCGAGGGCCTGCGCGACGGCACCCTCGTCGCCCCGCACCACCGCACCCGCACGGCCGGCGTCGCCCTGGTCGGCGGTGGCCCCGGCGACCCCGACCTCATCACCGTGCGCGGCCGGCGCCTGCTCGCCGAGGCGGACGTGGTCATCACCGACCACCTGGGCCCGCGCGACCTGCTCGCCGAACTCCCCCCGAGCGTCGAGGTGATCGACGCGGCGAAGCTGCCGTACGGCCGCTTCATGGCCCAGGAGGCCATCAACGAGGCGCTCATCGAGCATGCCAAGCAGGGCAAGTCCGTCGTACGTCTCAAGGGCGGCGACCCCTTCGTCTACGGCCGTGGCATGGAGGAGGCCCAGGCGCTGGCCGAGGCCGGTGTGCCGTACACGGTCGTGCCCGGCATCTCCAGCTCGATCTCGGTACCGGGCGCCGCCGGCATCCCGGTCACGCACCGGGGCGTCGCCCATGAGTTCACCGTGGTCAGCGGCCACATCGCACCCGACGACGAGCGTTCCCTGGTCGACTGGCCGGCCCTCGCCCAGCTGACCGGCACGCTGGTGATCCTCATGGGCGTCGGCACGATCGGGAAGGTCGCCGAGACGCTCATCGCCCACGGCAAGTCCCCCGACACCCCCGTCGCACTGGTCCAGGAGGGCACCACGGCCGCTCAGCGCCGGGTCGACGCCACCCTCGCCACCGCGGGCCGGGCGGTGCTCGAACACGAGGTGAAACCGCCGGCGGTCATCGTCATCGGCGAGGTCGTGACAGTGGGACCGGGCACCTCGCAGTAACCGCGGGTAACGCGACCCGTACCGAACCGTTGGCACCGCACCCAGGACAAGGCAGTATCACTCTGTGGCCGATCTCATCACCGTCGACGACCCCGCCGACCCGCGCCTGCGCGACTACACGGGCCTGACCGACGTCGATCTGCGGCGCAAGCGCGAGCCGGCCGAGGGCCTGTTCATCGCCGAGGGCGAGAAGGTCATCAGACGCGCGAAGGAAGCCGGGTACGAGATGCGGTCGATGCTGCTCTCGGCCAAGTGGGTCGACGTCATGCGCGACGTCATCGACGAACTCCCCGCCCCGGTGTACGCCGTCAGCCCGGAGCTCGCCGAGCAGGTCACCGGCTATCACGTGCACCGCGGGGCGCTCGCTTCGATGCAGCGCAAGCCGCTGCCGACGGCGACCGAGCTGTTGCGGAGCACCCGCCGCGTGGTCGTCATGGAGTCGGTCAACGACCACACCAACATCGGCGCCATCTTCCGCTCGGCCGCCGCCCTCGGCATGGACGCGGTCCTGCTCTCGCCGGACTGCGCGGACCCCCTGTACCGCCGTAGCGTCAAGGTCTCCATGGGCGCGGTCTTCTCGGTGCCGTACGCCCGCCTGGAGACCTGGCCGAAGGGCCTGGACTCGGTCCGCGAGGCCGGCTTCACGCTGCTCGCCCTCACCCCCGACGAGAAGGCCAAGAGCCTCGACGAGGCCGCCCCGCACCGGATGGACCGGGTCGCGCTGATGCTGGGCGCCGAGGGCGACGGCCTGTCCACCCAGGCCCTGGTGGCCGCCGACGAATGGGTCCGCATCCCGATGTCCCACGGCGTCGACTCCCTCAACGTCGGCGCGGCGGCCGCGGTCGCCTTCTACGCGGTGGCCACGGGGCGCCCGCAGCTCTAGCGTCGCGTTCGCGGCCGACCTCGGCCGTGCGCGGGCTGCCGGAGCCGCCTAACAGCGAGCCGGCCTGATCGGCGGCGAGTCGGTGGGACCGTCGAAGAACCGCCGTCAGACAGGGTCCCCGTCCACCGGAGAGTCCCCGGGGTCCACCTGTCCCTGCTGCGGCTGTACGACGTCCTCCGCGCCGCCGAGCCCCCGGTCCGGGCCCTGGCAGCCCTGCGCCGCCGCGATGCCCAGCGCCACGAGCAGCGTCACCACCACGAACACGAACAGCCGCTGCCGCAGCAGTTGAGGGTTGGCGGGACGCCGTCCGGTCCCCGTGTTCCGGGGCGCCGGACGTCCGTTGCCGCCGCGCTGGACGGGCCTGCCGCCGTTGGGCGAGCGGGGGGTGGTGCGGGGGCCGGGCATCTGCCGGGCCCCGGAGCGGGACGGCGTCGTCCCGTTCTGCGGAGCGCCACCGCCCCTCGAAGGGGCCACGTCCCGCGCCGGGCCGGGGCCGCGCGAGGTGCCGTTGCCCCTCGGCAGGCCGGCCCCGCGGGGCGGCGGAGTGCCCTGCGCGCGCCGCTGCGCACGCTGCTGGTCGGCGTAGGTGTCGGCGAGCCGCCCGGTCGGCCGGTCCGCGTCGCCGGAACGGGGCGCGGGCGGACGTACGTCCGCGAAGCCCTGCGCCTCCCGGGCCGCGATCTCCTTCAGCCGCAGCGAGAGCTGAAGCGTGCTGGGCCGGTCCTCCGGGTCCTTCGCGAGGCAGGCGCGCACGAGCGGGGCCAAGGCGTCCGGTACGCCGTGCAGCTGCGCCTCCTCGTGCACGACGCGATACAGCATCACCTCGGAACTGCCGTGCCCGAAGGGCGAGTCACCCATCGACGCGTAGGCGAGCGTGGCGCCGAGCGAGAAGACGTCCGTGGCCGGGGTGACGGCGGCGCCGCGCACCTGCTCGGGGGCGAGGAAGCCGGGCGAGCCGACGGCCGTGCCCACATGGGTGAGGGTCGAGGCTCCCGTCGCCCAGGCGATGCCGAAGTCGATGATCCTCGGGCCCTTGGGGGACAGCAGGATGTTGGACGGCTTGAGGTCCCGGTGGACGACGCCCGCCTCATGGACGGCGACCAGCCCCTCGGACAGCGCGGCCCCGACGGCTGCGACCTCCGCGGCGCCGAGCGCGCCCTCGTCGGCGACCTTGTCGTGCAGGGACGGTCCGGGCACGTACTGGGTGGCGAACCAGGGGCGCTCCGCCTCCAGGTCCGCGGCCACGAGCCGTGCCGTACAGCCCCCGCGAATCCGCCGGGCCGCCGAGACCTCACGCGCGAACCGCGAACGGAACTCCTGGTCCTCCGCCAGATCGGGCCGGATCACCTTCAGCGCGACCCGCTGCCCCTTCTTGTCGGAGCCCAGGTAGACGACGCCCATTCCGCCCGCGCCGAGCCGTCTGTGAAGCCTGAACGAGCCGACGACGCGCGGGTCCTCGCGCCTCAGGCGCATCATCGCCATGTTCATCCCCGCTGCCCGGTCCGTGTGACGAGCCACAGCTTACGTTTCCGTGGGCCGCCGTGCGCAGAGGCCGCGCCCTCTCGGCGTGATGGATTGTCAGTGGGGGGTGGGAGAATTGAAGGGTGGTCAGGGGGTCGGTGAGCAGGGCGACTTAAGTCGGTGGCGACCCCCAACCGTCCGTCGCTGAAGGGGGATTGGACCCGTGAAGGGTGATCGCGTGGAGATAGTCGTGGACGCAGGGGACACGACGCGTACCTATGAAGTGGTGGCGAGCAGAGCGGGGCGCCGGGTGGAGACGGCGGTGCGTCGAGGCGTCGTGGAAGTGAGCGAAGTCACCCGAAGCGGCACTGTGGTGCGTACGGCTCGGTTCATGGCGAACCGGGTCCTCGCGCTGGTCGAACAGCCGGTGCCGAGGGAGGACAGCTCGGAGAAAACAGGGTAGACCGGGCGTCCCCTCCGGGAAGACCCCGAGACCGGGGACCGTGTCTCCACCCAGGGGAGTACTCCGCAGGTGGTGGCTCATCCTCCGGGAGGCCCGGCAATCGGTACGAGGGCATGACGTGCCCGGGGTGGTCGCGGGCCTAGATTTGAGGTCAAGCGGCGGGTGCAGCACTCGTCCCCCGAGGTCAGACACCCGCCGCTGCCAACGACAACTGACACAGGTCAGGAGAGGGACCATGGCCCAGACGGCACCGCGGACACTGATCCGCACCCAGCAGCACACCCTGCTGCGCCCGCGCCGCCAGGGCCGCCGCCACCCCTTGGTGGCGACGCTCATGGCCCTTCCCCTGGCGGTCCTGCTCCTGGTCGTCTTCGACGGCTGGGAGACAGTGGCCACACAGGCGTCGTCCGTGGGTGTGATGCTGGGGCGCTGAGCGGCGACCCCAGGCCCGGAAGAGCGGTCCGGGCGGGGACATCCACCCATGAAACCCCGTGGGGACGGGGGTGCGGCGGACGGCACAAATGCCGGCGCAGCTGGGGAGCTGCGCCGGCATTGCTTTTCTCCCAGCCGCCGGGCGGGGACGCCCCCTGCGACCACCGGCCCGGCAGACGCGCGGACGGCCGGTCGTACCCTCGGGCGAGACCATCCGCACCCAAGGGACGCCCGTGACGCCGAACCCTCTCCTGCCCGACCTCACCGTAAGAGTCAGGTCCGAGGCTCACTCCCGTACGTCCGCCTGTCCCTGCGGAGCCACCGTCACGCTCGCCGACCGGCCCGACGCCACCGTCGTCCGGCATGCCGGGACCGTGGCCAAGGCCCACGCCCCGGACCTCACCCCCACCGAGTTGACCCCGCGCCTCACCGCCGCGGCCCACCTCCCCGGCCTCTTCCTCTCCCCGCTCGACGCCACGCCCGCCGACCTGCACGGCCGGCTCGTGAGCTTCTGGCCGTACGGCACCCCCGTGGACCCGGATGATCCGGACGCGGCCCCCTGGGAGGCGGCCGCGGACCTGCTCGCGCGGCTCCATCGCACCCCGGCACCGGCCCCGCTGCCCGCCATGCGGGGACCGGTCAAGGCCGCGCTCGCCATGTCCCGGCTCCGGACCGGCGCCGCCGACGGTCCCGCCACGGGCGCCGTCCTGCGCGCATGGGCCACGCTCCCGCCCTGGGCCCGCGCCGAGGCCCCCCAGCCCGACCGCTCCACCCTCTGCCACGGCGACCTCCATCTCGGCCAGCTGGTCCGGCATCCCGCGCCGGACGGTCCGTGGCGGCTCATAGACGTCGACGATCTCGGCGTGGGCGTCGCCGCCTGGGACCTGGGGCGCCCGGCCGCCTGGTACGCCTGCGGACTGCTCCCGCCCGAGGAATGGCACCGGTTCCTGGCCGCCTACCGCGCCGCCGGCGGCCCGGTCGTCCCCGCCGACGGCGACCCCTGGCCCACGCTGGACGTCCCCGCCCGCGCCCTCACCGTGCAGACCGCGGCCCGCGCGATCACCAAGGCCCTGGCCGAGGGACGTGCCCTGGACGAAGTGGAGCAGGCTCTGATCGACGCCTGTGACCGAATGGGCTCCGTCCCCCCGGAGTTGGTCCACGAACCGGCGAAGTAGGGTGCAACCGACCGCAGCCGGACAGAGTCTGTCCTGGCGAGACGCGAAGCAGGACCGACCGGCGAGGAGTTGAGCCGACCATGCAGTGTCCGAAGTGCCATGCGCCGATGCACACCTACAACCGCAACGGCGTTCAGATCGAGCAGTGCAGTGGCTGCCGTGGGATCTTTCTCGACTACGGCGAGCTGGAGGCGCTGACCCGCATGGAGGGCCAGTGGTCCCAGCCCGCCCCGCCGCCCCCGGGCGCCCCGCAGGCCTACCCGGCCCCCGCCCCGCAGGCCCCGGCCTGGGGCGCCCCGCACGGCGGTCACCACGGCGGTCACTACGGCCACAAGCGTCACAAGAGCTTCGGCCACATGCTGTTCTCCAGCTGACCCACGGCGAGTCAGCAAGAAGCCCCCGGTCGCAGGACCGGGGGCTTCGGTGTGTGGACGATACTGGGATTGAACCAGTGACCTCTTCCGTGTCAGGGAAGCGCTCTCCCGCTGAGCTAATCGTCCTCGGGACCACGACGCACAGGTCGTGAGTGCTGCGTGCGCGATACTGGGATTGAACCAGTGACCTCTTCCGTGTCAGGGAAGCGCTCTCCCGCTGAGCTAATCGCGCGGGAGGATCCGAAGATCCAGTGGACGATACTGGGATTGAACCAGTGACCTCTTCCGTGTCAGGGAAGCGCTCTCCCGCTGAGCTAATCGTCCTTGGAGGTGGAGACGGGATTTGAACCCGTGTAGACGGCTTTGCAGGCCGTTGCCTCGCCTCTCGGCCACTCCACCAGGAGTGTAGGGGTCCGGGAAGATCCCCTGTTCCTTCGAGCGGACGACGAGGCTCGAACTCGCGACCTCAACCTTGGCAAGGTTGCGCTCTACCAACTGAGCTACGTCCGCTTGTCGTTTCGTTCCGCTCTCGCGGCCCGGCGACGAGTTGAACTCTAGCGGATTCCGGGGCCAGCACAAAAACGCGTTTGTGCAGCGTGCTGCGCCTCACCTGCTCAGGGACCCCTCGAAGCCCGCCGAACCGACATGGCCAGGTCACCCGCAGGACACCCGCCATAGACTCGACTGCGTGTCCGACCTCCCACCTCTCGCCCGCTTCGGCGACCGCGTCGCCACCGGCCTCCTCGATGTCACCAGCGATCCCGCGGCTCTTGACTCCCGTGGCTTCTGGGCCGTCTGCGCCGACTTCGAGGGCGGTCTGACCTGCGCCCGCTTCCGGGACGTGCGCGAGGAGCCGGTGCCCGCGCCGGTGCCGGGGCAGTGGCGGGGCCCGGCGGTCGGTGACTGGACGTCCTCGCTCGATCGCGCCGCGTACATGAGGGGCGTACGGCGGATCCGTGAGCACATCGCGGCCGGCGAGGTCTATCAGGCCAACCTGTGCCGGGTGCTCAGCGCGCGAGTCGGACCGGACGCCGACGTGGACGCGCTGACCGCGCTGTTGGCCCGCGGCAATCCGGCGCCGTACGCAGGAACGATCCGTCTGCCGGAACACGGCTTGGAGACGGCCACCGCGTCACCCGAGCTGTTCCTGCGGCGTGCCGGGCGGGTCGTCGAGTCCGGGCCGATCAAGGGAACCGGGCGCACCGAGGCGGACCTGCTGGAGAAGGACTTCGCCGAGAACGTGATGATCGTGGACCTGGTACGCAACGACATCGGGCGGGTGTGCGCCACCGGGACCGTGAGCGTGCCCGATCTGTGCGCCGTCGAGAAGCATCCCGGGCTGGTGCATCTGGTCTCCACGGTCCGCGGTGAACTGCGCGAGGGCACCGGCTGGCCCGAGCTGTTCGACGCCGCCTTCCCACCCGGCTCGGTCACCGGCGCGCCCAAGTCGAGCGCGCTGCGGATCATCGACGCGCTGGAGACGGCACCCCGCGGGCCGTACTGCGGTGGGATCGGGTGGGTCGACGCCGATCGGGGCGTAGGTGAGCTGGCCGTCGGCATCCGTACCTTCTGGATCGACCGCGGCGAGGGGATGCTGCGGTTCGGCACCGGCGCGGGGATCACCTGGGGGTCGGACCCCGAGGGAGAGTGGCGGGAGACCGAACTGAAGGCGGCCCGGCTGCTCGCGGTAGCGTCGGGGGCGTACGAGGTGAGTGGAGAGGGACTGCAATCGTGAGGATCTGGCTCGACGGCGGGCTCCAGGACAGCGAGTCCGCCCGCGTCTCCGTCTTCGACCACGGGCTGACCGTGGGCGACGGCATCTTCGAGACGGTGAAGGCGGTGCACGGCCGACCGTTCGCGCTGACCCGGCACCTCGACCGGCTGACGCGCTCGGCGCGGGGACTCGGGCTGCCCGACCCCGACCACGACGAGCTCCGCCGCGCCTGCGCCGCCGTCCTGGAGGCCAACCCGATGCCGCTCGGCCGGCTGCGCATCACCTACACCGGTGGCCACGGCCCACTCGGCTCCGACCGTGGCGAACACGGCCCCACCCTGGTCGTCGCCCTCGGCGAGACCACGCGCCGGCCCGACTCGACGGCCGTGATCACGGTCCCCTGGACGCGTAACGAGCGTGGCGCGCTGACCGGCCTGAAGACCACCTCGTACGGCGAGAACGTCGTCGCCCTGGCGCGCGCCCATGAACACGGCGCCACCGAGGCCCTGTTCGCGAACACCGTCGGTCAACTCTGCGAGGGCACGGGCTCGAACGTCTTCGTCGTCCTCGACGGCGAGATCCACACCCCGCCGCTCGCCTCCGGCTGCCTCGCGGGCATCACGCGCGCGCTCACGATCGACTGGACCGGCGCCAGGGAGACCGATCTGCCGCTGGACGCCCTGGAGCGGGCCGAGGAGGTCTTCCTCACCTCCACCCTGCGGGACGTCCAGGCCGTGCACCGCGTCGACGACCGCGAACTGCCGGGCGCACCGGGCCCGGTGACGGCCAAGGCCATGCGGGTCTTCGAGGAGCGCTCCGGGAACGACCTCGATCCGTAGCGGCAGCGGAAAATGGGCTGCCGTCGGTCGGCAGGGTGGGTAGAACACCTCTGATGACCACGACCCTGCGGCCGACCGAGCCGCTTCAGCACCACGAGGACGGGACCCGTTCGCGCCGCTTTCAGGTGTGTGTGAACGGCCGTCCGGTGGGCGCCGTTCACCTGGGCACGCATCCGGTCTTCGGTGACGCGGTGGCCCGGATACCGGAGCTGCGGATCGAGGAGCCCGACCGGCGCCGCGGCCGGGGCACGGTGGCCGCCCTCGCCGCCGAGGAGGTGGCCCGCGGCTGGGGTTGTCGGCGCATCGAGGTGACCGTCCCCGCCGACGCCGGACCGGCGCTGCGGCTGGCCACGGCGCTCGGCTACGTCCTGCGCAACCGCGGCATGGAGAAGTCGCTCGGCGGCACCCCGCCCACCCTGCCCCCCGGCAGCCGCGCACGGCCCATGACGGAGGCCGAATACGGACCCTGGCTGGACAGGGGACGCGCGTCCTACGCCCGCAGATGGATCGACGGCGGGGTCCCGGAGGCCGAGGCCCGGGCCAAGTCGGAGCGTGACCACGCGGCCCTGCTGCCGAACGGCCCGCGCACCCCCGGTGTGCACTTGAGCGTCGTCGAGCACGAGGGCACCCCCGTGGGCACCCTGTGGTGGGCGGAGCGTGACGGCGTCGCGTTCGTGTACGACGTCGAGGCCGACGCGGCCCACCGCGGCAAGGGGCACGGGCGCACGCTGATGCTGCTGGCCGAGGCCCAGGCGATCGCCGCCGGGCACCGGACCATCGGCCTCAACGTCCTCACAGGCAACGCCCCGGCCGAGCGGCTCTACGACTCACTCGGCTACGGGACGACGCAGTACGCCCTGTACAAGACGTTGCTCTAGCGGTCCCGGGTCGGCGTCAGGCGTTCCGCTGGGCCAGCAGCCGGTCCGCGATCTCCTCGACGCGCTCGCGCAGACCCTCCTGGCTCTTGCCGCCGTCGAGCCGCTCACCGTCGATCACATACGTCGGTGTGCCGGTCACGCCGATCGCCTTGCCCTCGGCCTGGTCGGCGTCGACGATCAGGATGTGCCGGCCGTCGATCAGCGCGGTGTCGAACTCCTCGGCGTCCAGGCCGAGTTCCCGGGCCACCTCGACCAGGAAGGCCTCGCCCTCACGGTCCAGTTCCTCGACCCGGCCCAGCACGGCCTCGACGTACGGCCACCCCTGCCCCTGCTCGAGCGCCTCCTCGGCTGCCTGAGCCGCGGCGAAGGCGTGCTTGTGCTTCTCCAGCGGGAAGTGCCGCAGCCGCAGCTCCATCCGGTCGCCGTAGCGGGCGCGCAGGGCGCGGAGATCGTCCAGGGCGGTGCGGCAGTCGGGGCACTGGAGCTCGCACCAGACCTCGAGGACGGGGGCGGCGGGACGGTCGGGGGAGGAGTCGCTCATGGCCCCAGTCTCCCAGCCCCGGCCCGCACGACCCAATCCGACCTGGGGCTTCGGACGGGGGCGGCCGGTACGGCGCCGACCGGCACCTGCGGAGGAGGTGACCCGGAGATGTCCCTGATGTCGGGCCCAGGCATGGCCGGGCGGGGTGGCCACGGTGCAGGATGGAAGGGACGAAGTGCCCTGACCCGACCCAGCATGCCTGGAGGCCCGGATGATTGCCGAGACCGTCTGTTCAGCCGTCGCCGCGGCCGGCCTGGGCATCGCGGCGGTCACGGCGTACCGCAAGCGTTTCCTCACGGCCACGCGCATCGCCGCGTACTCACTGGTGCCGCTCGGCCTGGTCATGACCGGAGTCGTGGAGTGGCTGGCGGACACCGCGTTCAGCCCGACGGCCTGGGCGGGCTTCGGCGTCCTCGGTGTGTCCTGGCTGCTCTTCGCGACCACCCGTGCGGTGGAGCGCCGCCGCGGCGGCACCCGCAAGGAGCGCAAGGAGGCCCGCGCCGCGGCACAGCGCGATGCGGTGGCCCCGGCGGCCTCGGCGCCCTCGCTCGGCGCGGGCACCCGCCAGTCGACCCGGCCCGCGACCGCGCCCCGCGCGGAGGCATCGGACGACTTCAGCGACATCGAGGCCATCCTCAAGAAGCACGGCATCTGACCTCGGCGGACCGGGCTGAAACGACACAGTGGGTCGCCGCCCGGCCGTAAGCGATCAAGACTCGAACCGGACATCACGGAATCCGGCGAACTCCCGCTCATTCCGGGCGTGTTGATCGCGCGGGACGGCGTGATTGCGCCATCATCGCCGCGAGATGCTGGACACGACACAAAGCGAGGCCGCGCCACCTCAGGACGAGCCTCGCGGGTGCCTCTTCGCCCTTTCCCAGCCACCGCTGATGATCTTCCTTGCGGTGATCGGGTGTCTGCTGCTCATGGCTGCGCTGCACGATCTGCTGCTGCTCTGAGCCGTACCCGCGGCCCCCGGCGTCACCCGCCGGGGCCCGCGTCGACACTCCGGGTGTCCCGCCGCTCAGCCGGCCGCTTCTTTGCGCCGCGCCCGGTAGGCGGCCACATGCAGACGGTTTCCGCAGGTACGGCTGTCGCAGTACCGCCGTGAGCGGTTGCGGGAGAGATCCACGAAGGCGTGCCGGCAGTCCGGCGCCTCGCACCGCCGCAGCCGCTCCTCCTCGCCGGCCACCACGAAGAAGGCCAGTGCCATGCCGCAGTCCGCCGCCAGATGGTCGGCGACGGAGGCGCCGGGGGCGAAGTAGTGCACATGCCAGTCGTAGCCGTCGTGGTCCGTGAGTCGCGGGGTGGTGCCCGCGGCGGCGACCAGTTCGTTGATCAGCGACGCGGCGCTGCGGGCGTCCGGCGCCGCGAAGATCGCGGCGAACCGCCCGCGTACCTTGCGCACGGCGGACAGATCGAACTCGGACAGCACCCCGACATCACTGATTTCGTGCTTTCGTACGAAATCTTCGAGAGTGGCGACGTCCGGCAGCCCGTCCGGGGTCTCGTCGTCCTCCGGTGCGGTGTTCACCAGATCCACCACGGCATCGAGCGCACACCGAGTGTCATGGGTGATCAGCACGTTTCGCTCCCTGGCCTGGTGGTCGGGCGGGGTGCCCGCCGATGCTGGCCGATGGTAGTGGCTCACGGCGGCCACACACGGGCCGCGCCCGCACGCGGCTTCGATTACAACGCCGCGGCGGCCCCGACGGTTCCCGCCGTCCCGGGCCCGACCGCCCGTATGGGCTCCCGAGCCCCCCTGGCGCATCGCGGCCCTCATCACCCACACGCGCACCAACGCCGCCCCCGTGGAGCGGAGGCGGCGCTGCTGTGTGCCGTATGCGGTTGTCTTGGCCCGAGCCGTCTCCCCGAGTCGACGGCGCCGGGCGGCTTCGTGGGGCCTCGCCCTAGCTTTCCGCCAGGATGTGGGAGAGCTCCTGGTCGAGGTCGAAATGCCGATGCTCCGTGCCGGGAGGCACGGCGGCGTCCGTCCGCTTCAGGAACGACTCCAGGGCCCGTGCAGGGGCCTCGAGCAGCGCTTCGCCCTCCGGAGAGCTCAGCGCGATGCAAACGACGCCCTGACCATGACTGCGCGATGGCCAGACGCGGACGTCGCCGGTACCGGTGGGCCGGTGCAGACCCTCGGCGAGGAGGTCGCGGGCGAACACCCACTCGACGGTCTCCTCGGCTCCGGTGTGGAAGGTGGCGTGCACGGCGTAGGGGTCGGCCGTGTCGTACCGCAGGCCTGCGGGGACAGGCAGGGATGACTCGCTCGACACAACGAGGCGCAGGTGCAGCTCGCAGCTGACCGTGGTGTTCATAAGCGCCAGGGCCTTTCGCTCAGTGTGCGCTCGGGGATTCGCACGTCGGCGAAATCGACATGCCACCTACGGTGCCGTTGTAAACCCCTCTGAGTGTTTTGCGTGCCTTTACGACACTCTTCCGGCCGAGAACCGGTTCGCGAGGTACGCCCATTCCGGTGACTCGAATCGGTCCGGTAGGGTTTGGCCGTATGAATACGGGGAGTAACGAGCCTGGCGTGGTTGCCGTGGCTGCCGACAAGATCGAAGTGGATGGTGTGAAGGACGACGGGGAACAGGGGCTCGGGTCGCGAGCGCCGGAGTTCATCAAGGCGCGTAGAGCGCTGCATCTGAGCTGGCAGGTCGGTGTCTTCATCATCGGTCTGGCGATAGTCGTCACCGGCATCATCCTGCTGCCGTTGCCGGGTCCCGGCTGGGTGATCATCTTCGGTGGCATGGCGGTCTGGGCGACCGAGTTCGTATGGGCCCAACTGGTGCTGCGCTGGACCAAGCGCAAGGTCACCGAGGCGGCTCAGCGGGCCCTGGATCCCAAGGTGCGGCGTCGCAACATCATCCTGACCACGATCGGCCTCGTGCTCATCGGAGCCATACTCGGCTTCTACCTTTGGAAGTTCGGCATCGTCATGCCCTGGAACATCAAGGACCAGTGATCCAGGAGGGGGTGCGGACGGCGGCCGGCGCCGGTTCCTGCTGGTCACACGCACCCCCTGACATGGGGTAATGTTCTTCCTGCGTCCGGGCGATTAGCTCAGTGGGAGAGCGCTTCGTTCACACCGAAGAGGTCACTGGTTCGAACCCAGTATCGCCCACCCGGATCCGACGGCCCGTCTGCGACAGTGCAGACGGGCCGTCGGCTTTTGTCCGCCGCGCACCGCGATCCGCGTCCGCGCGGGTGACGCCCCTGGGATGCTCGTCGGCCCGTCGGTGGTCGTACGGTTCTCGGCCGGCCGAAGCGCGGCTTCGGTTCGGTCCACCGACCGCACGCCGCTCACCTGCGACATCGCATCGCCGGCCCCGTCGCCCCGCCCTCACGGGCCGTCAACTGGCCCCGGCGGCCCGCAAGAAATTCCTGTCCGAATCATTGACGCACCCCGAGGCCCTCCGTAGCTTGTGCCAGCAAGCGCTTACTTGAAACGATTCATGCAGGCGGCGACGACGCTGCGGGGAGGGCCCGACTGTGGGAACCAACAGGAATGTCGACAGGCGCACGATCCTGAAGGCGGCCGGTGCCACGGCTGCCACGATCGGGCTCGCCTCGACCACGGCGTGCGGGGGCGACGGGGGTGCCTCCGCCGACGGGACGGTGACGATCCGTTACGCATGGTGGGGTGCCGAGGATCGTGCCCAGCGCATCAACAAGACCATCGCGCTCTTCGAGAAGAAGTACCCGAAGATCAAGGTCAAGACGGACTTTCAGCCGTACAGCGACTTCTGGAAGAAGTTCAACACCCAGGCCTCCGGGGGGAATCCGCCGGACGTGTTCCAGAATGCGATTGGATTCCTGCGCAAATACGACGCCAAGAATGTGCTGCTCGATCTCGGTGAGCAGGTCGAGGCGGGCAATCTCTCCATGGACGGCTTCCGCGCGGGCCTGGACAAGTTCGGCGAGATCGACGGCAAGCTCCTCGGTGTCCCGGTCGGCTCGAACTCCATGGCCCTGGTCATCGACAAGCCCGTCTACACCAAGGCCGGCGTCAAGCCGGAACAGGGCTGGACCTGGGACGACTTCGACGCGGCGATGAAGAAGATCCGCGACAGGGCGGGGCGGGCCGGCGACAGCGGCATGTACGGGGTGATGTACCTCTACGACCTCTACCTCCGCCAGAACGGCAAGGCCTTCTTCACCGAGGACGGACTCGGCTTCACCGAGGCGGATCTGACGGACTGGTGGACCAAGGCCGAGAAGGGCGTCAAGGAGGGCGTCTACGCCGACGCCAAGAAGGTCGCCCAGATCAAGCCCAAGTCGGCCGTCTCCGCCGAGCTCGCCGGCGGCGAGTTCACCTGGGACAACTTCACGGTCCGCTACACCTCCGAGGGCAGGAGCGAGTACGGCCTCGCGCCCATCCCGACGACGGACGGCAAGAAGACCGGCCAGTACCTCGGCTCCCTGATGCTCAGCGCCTCCAAGCGCACCGAGCACCCCAAGGAGGTCGCCCAGTTCATCGACTTCATGGTGCACGACCCCGAGGTCGCCAAGATCATGGGCTACGACCGGGGTGTGCCCGCCACCCAGGCTCAGTTCGACGCGTTCCAGCCGACGGACGAGGTCAACAAGGGGATCGCCGCCTACGAGACGTCCCTCGTCGAGGCGGGCGTCCTGGAGCCGATCACCCCGCACCCGAACGGCGCCGACATCTGTGAGGCCGCCTTCCTGCGCATCGCCGAGGAGCTCGCGCTCGGCAAGCGCTCGGTCGACGAGGCCGTCCAGCAGTTCTTCACCGAGTCGAAGACGGCTCTCGTCGTCTGATGGGAACGACCGTGACACACGCCCCCGCGCTGGAGGGCCCGGCCAGGGACGCCGAGCCGCGGCACGGACCGGTGAAGCCCGAGCGACCCGCCGCCCTCAAGCGGCGGGTCCGCCGGGAGAACCTGGCCGGCTATCTCTTCATGTCCCCCTGGATCGCCGGGTTCCTGCTGCTCACCGCCGGCCCGATGATCGCCTCGCTCTACTTCGCCTTCACCGACTACAACCTCTTCGACGCGCCCCGATGGATCGGCCTGGACAACTTCTCCGAGATGTTCGGCGACCCGCGCTGGCGCCACTCGGTGCGGGTGACGCTCTGGTACGTCGTCGTCGGCACACCCCTGAAGCTGCTCGCGGCGCTCGGCGTGGCCCTGCTCCTCGCGCAGAAGCGACGCGGCCAGGCCTTCTACCGAGCCGCCTTCTACGCCCCGTCGCTGATCGGCGCGAGCGTCTCCGTAGCCATCGTCTGGAAGGCGATCTTCTCGGACGACGCGATCGTCGACCGTACCCAGAAGGTCTTCGGGATCGACGTCGGCGGCTGGACCGGTGACCCGGACCTGATCATCTACAGCCTGGTGGCGCTCACCGTCTGGCAGTTCGGCGCCCCCATGGTCATCTTCCTCGCCGGACTCAAGCAGGTGCCGCGCGCGCTGTACGAGGCGGCCGAGGTCGACGGGGCCGGCAAGCTGCGGCGGTTCTGGAACATCACCCTGCCGATGATCTCCCCGGTGCTCTTCTTCAACGTCCTGCTGGAGACCATCCACTCCTTCCAGATCTTCAGCTCGGCCTACATCGTCGGCGGCGGCGCCGGAGGCAACGCCTGCGGTCCGGCGGACGGCTCCATGGTCTACACCTGCTATCTGTACGTCCAGGGCTTCGAGAACAGCCGGATGGGCCTGGCCTCCGCCATGGCGTGGATGCTGCTCGTCGCGGTCGCCCTGGTCACCGCGGTGCTGTTCTGGTCCCAGAAGCGCTGGGTGCACTACGAGGAGGGCGCCTGATGAGTACCGCCGATCCCGTGACCACGCGGGCCGGGGCGCTGCGCCGCAGGCTGCCCGGTTCCGTCGCCTGGCACCTGGGCTCCCTGCTCGTTCTCGCGGTCATCCTCTACCCGGTCGTCTGGGTCATCGGCGGCTCCTTCAAGAACAGCGAGGACGTCGTCGGCAGCCTCGACCTGTTCCCGGGCGACCCGACCCTGGCCAACTACACGAGCCTCGCCGACGGCATCGCCGACATCTCCATCTCGACCTTCTTCCTCAACTCGCTCTTCCTCGCGGTCGGCTCGGTGATCGGGATCCTGGTGTCCTGCTCGCTGACCGCCTACGCCTTCGCGAGGATCAGGTTCGCCGGCCGGAACCTGCTGTTCACGCTGATGATCGGCACGCTCCTGCTGCCGTACCACGTCCTGCTGATCCCGCAGTACGTGCTGTTCCGCAACATGGAGATGATCAACACGTACACCCCGCTGCTGCTGGGGAAGTACCTCGCCACGGAGGCGTTCTTCGTCTTCCTGATGGTGCAGTTCATGCGGAACCTGCCCAAGGAACTCGACGAGGCGGCCCGGCTCGACGGCTGCGGGCACCTGCGGATCTACTGGTCGATCATGCTGCCGCTGTGCCGGCCGGCCCTGATCACCAGCGCGATCTTCACCTTCATCAACGCCTGGAACGACTTCATGGGCCCGCTGATCTATCTCAACGAGCCCGACAAGTACACCGTCTCCCTCGGTCTGAAGATGTTCGTCGACCAGGAGGGCCTGGCGAACTACGGCGGCATGATCGCCATGTCGCTGGTCGCCCTGCTGCCGGTCCTCGCCTTCTTCCTGGCCTTCCAGCGGTATCTGATCGACGGTATGGCGACGTCCGGACTGAAGGGCTGAGGCGGTGACGATGGCCGGGACACGGGTGAGAGCGCGCAGGGAATCGGTCTTCGGGGAACGGTTCGCCGTGTTCGCCGAGTGCCTGCTCACCGGTGTGTGGATCGCCGTGGGCTGCCTCGGTCTGCTCACTGGTCCGGCCGCCCTGGCCGCCGGGGCACGGCATCTGCGTCGCCGTATCGCGCACGAGGACGGCGGTCTGCGGGAGTTCGTCGCCGACTTCCAGGCCGCCGTGCGCGGCGGGTGGGCCGTCGGACTCGCCGGGTGGGCCGCGGTGGGCGCGGTCTGGGTCGACGTCCAGGCCGCGCGGGCCGGGATTCCCGGTGGGCCGCTCGTCGGGGCCATCGGCGTGTCCGCCCTGATCGGTGCCGTCGTGACCCTGCTGCGGGCGGCGGCCCTCTGGACCCCCGGCGCCGGCTGGCGGGCGCTGCTGGCCGGTGCCGGGCGGCGGACCGTGCTCGACCCCGCGGGGTCCTTCCTGATCGTCGGCGGGCTGGCCGTCGTGGCCGCCTCCGCCTGGTTCGCCGCGCCGCTGGCGGTGCCCGTCCTCGGGGCCGTCGTGGCGGCGGCCGTCGCCGTGGAGGAGCGGTACCGGCACCGCTGACGGGCGGTGCCTCTTTCAAGGTTGGTGCGCCGAGCGCCGTCCCTCTCTCTGTCATGTCCCTGACCATCCCCTCGCACCCGCACGGAAAGGAAAGGCCATGTCCCCCATCCCTCGCAGGTCCCTTCTCAAGGCGGCCGCGGTCGCCGGAGCGGCAGCGCACTTCAGTTGGGCACTAGGGGCGAAGGACGCGCAGGCCGCGCCCGGAGCCGAGGCCGCCGACGCCGATCCGGTGACCCTGGACTGGCTGGAGGACGGCGGTCTGGGCGCCGCCCCCGGCTCCACCGTCGGCGTCCCCTGGCCGAAGGGCGTGTACCAGCCGGACCAGTCGTTCGCGCTGACGGACGCCGACGGCAAGGCCGTCCCCGTGCAGTCCTGGCCGATCGCCTACTGGCCCGACGGGTCCCTCAAGTGGACGGCACACGCGGTCGGTTCGGGCAACGGCAAGCTCACCCTGGCCGCCGGCGAGGCCGCCGTACCCGCCGAGAAGGTCACCGTCCACCAGGGCGGCGGCACGGTCGACGTCTCGACCGGCGTCATCTCCGCGAGGATCGGCAAGTCCGGCGCCACCCTGATCAAGTCGGTGACCAGGGGCTCCACCGAGATCGCCAGGGACGGCCGGCTGGTGCTGATCCGCCAGCCCGAGATCGAGGACGAGGACCAGGGCGCCGTCAGGACCGAGCGCTTCGAGGGAGCGATCTCCGAGGTCACCGTCGAGCAGGAGGGCCCGGTCCGCGCGGTCGTCCGGATCGACGGCAAGCACCGCAAGGGCCACCGGAGTTGGCTGCCGTTCTCCATCCGGCTCTACTTCTACGCGGGCGCCGACTCCTTCCGCATGGTGCACACCATCACGTTCGACGGCACCCAGGAACCGGGCAAGGCGAGCGGTGACTTCATCCGTGGCATCGGCGTGCGCTTCACCGTGCCGATGCGCGACCAGTCCTACGACCGCCACATCCGCATCGGCGGCGAGGGCACCGGCATGCTCCGCGAGGCCGTCAAGGGCATCACCGGACTGCGCCGCGACCCCGGGGCCGCCGTCCAGGAGGCGCAGTTCGCGGGGGAGAAGCTGCCCGACCCGGCCACCTGGGACCAGCGGGTCACCACCCGCCTCCAGTACATCCCCGAGTGGGGCGACTACACCCTCTCCCAGCTCTCCGCCGACGGATTCACCCTGCGCAAGAGGACCAAGAAGGGCTACGGCTGGATCGGCGCCGGCGGTGGCCGGCGGGCCTCCGGGTTCGGCTACGTGGGCGGCGTCAGCGGCGGACTCTCCTTCGGGCTGCGGGACTTCTGGGAGAAGTTCCCCGCCCAGCTCGACATCCGCGACGCCCACACCGACCGGGCCGAGGTGACCGTATGGCTCTGGTCGCCCGAGGCGCAGCCCATGGACCTGCGCTTCTACCACGACGGCATGGGGCAGGACACCTACCCCGAGCAGCTCGAAGGCCTCAACATCACCTACGAGGACTACGAGCCGGAGTTCGGGACGCCGTACGGCATCGCCCGCACCTCCGAACTCCTCTTCTGGGCCAACGAGTCCACGCCGTCGGCGGATGCCCTCGCCCAACAGGTGGACGCCGTACGGGTGTTGCCGCAGCTCGCCGCCCCGCCCCAGCAGCTCATCAAGGCCAAGGTGTTCGGGCCGGGGCTGTACTCCGAGCCGGACCGCTCGACCCCCGCCAAGGCGAAGATCGAGGACCACCTCGACTTCCTCTTCACCTACTACAAGGACCAGGTGGAGCAACGCCGTTGGTACGGCTTCTGGGACTACGGCGACATCATGCACACCTACGACACCGTCAGACACCAGTGGCGGTACGACATCGGCGGCTACGCCTGGGACAACTCCGAGCTGTCGCCCGACCTGTGGCTGTGGTTCGCGTATCTGCGGTCGGGGCGTGCCGACATCTTCCGGTTCGCGGAGGCCATGACGCGGCACACCGGCGAGGTCGATGTGTATCACCTGGGGGAGTGGGCGGGCCTCGGCACCCGGCACGGGGTGCAGCACTACGCCGACAGCGCCAAGCAGCAGCGCATCGCCAACACCACGTACCGGCGCTACTACTACTTCCTCACCGCCGACGAGCGGGTCGGCGACCTCATGCACGCCAACGTGGACTCCGACGAGACCTTCCTCGTCCTCGACCCGATCCGCAAGATCCGCACCGAGCCGTACACACCCGACCGGCACGCCCTGTCGATCGGGTTCGGCACGGACTGGAGCGGGCTCGTGTCGGCGTGGCTGACCGAGTGGGAGCGCAAGGGCCCCAAGTGGGAGAAGGCCAAGGCGCGGGTGCTGTCCACGATGGAGACGATCGCCGCCCAGCCGAACGGGTTCGTGCAGGGGAGCGGGCTGTACGACCTCGACACGGGCCGGTTCGCTGTCGCGGACAAGGCGGTGGTCGGCGTCTCCCATCTCTCCGCCGTCTTCGGCCTCAACGAGTTGTGCGCGGAGTTGATCGACCTCGTCGACATGCCGAAGTTCAACGAGGCGTACTTCGACTACTGCCGCTATTTCAACGCCACCAAGGCGGAGCAGGCGGCGCGTTACGGGGCCAACTTCGGTACGTTGCTGCTGTTCCAGGGGCACTCGCGGCTGGACGCGTACGCGGCCGTGCGGACGGGGGACGAGAAGCTCGCCGCCCGCGCGTGGGAGAAGTTCTACAACTCCGACGGGTACAAGGAGTCGGCGCCCTGGAGGACGGAGGAGCTGAGCGGACCGGCTGCTTTGGTGCCGGGGAGTGAGGCTGCCTGGGTGTCCACGAATGACACTGCGTTGTACGGGCTTGCGGCCATCGAGAACCTCGCGCTGCTCGGGGACAGAATGCCTTAGGGGTTCTTGGGGAGCTGCGGGTTCGTCGTGGCTGGTCGCGCAGTTCCCCGCGCCCCTGACGGGCCGCTTCAGTCCATCCTCGTCAATACGTCCCGTACTCGGCGGACATCGCTGATGCGCCGCTCGTACGTCGCCCCGACTGCGAGCAGCAGCAGGCCTGCCAGCGCCGGAGGTACCCAGCGGGGGAGCGAGTCGGTCACCTGGGCGATGTACGGGGCGAGTTCGTGCAGGGCGTCCAGCGCGAGCACTGTGCTGCCCAGCAGCAGCGGGGCCTTGAGATGGTGGCGGGCGCCCACCAGGGTGACCGCCAGGGCCGCGAGGCCCAGCAGCAAGGGACGCGTCCACTGCGGGTCGCCCCAGGCCGCGAGGAGGCTGGGCACGAGCGTGGCGGCCAGACCGGGGCCGTACGCCGTCCAGGACGACGCCTCGGGGTCGCGGCGCCTGCGCAGGACGCCGACGAGCAGCGCCGGGACGCTGACCGGCAGCGTGTACGCCTCCGGTGTCCCGACGTCCCAGGCCGCGAGGCGTACCCAGGTGGCCAGGACGAACAGGGCCGCGGCGGCGTAGGAGACGGTACGGCGGTCCGGGCGGGCCGCCGTACCGGCGGTGATCACACCGCAGAGCGCGAGGACCAGGGCGAGCATCGGCAGGTCGGCCGTGGCCGCGGCCAGCCCGACGGCGAGCAGCGCGGCGAGCGCGCCCGTGACCTCGACCGGGATCGTCGCCCGCGCCTGGTCGAGCCGCGCCGCGAGCAGGGCCGCGGCCACCGGCACCGCCAGGACCAGCAGGGCGGTGTGCTGCGGCTCCCAGCCGGCCGCGGCACCCGTCGCGCAGGCCAGCGCCGCGGCGAACGCGAGCGCGGCCGGGGCCGTGACCGGCGCGAGGTGCGGCTTCCAGGAGGCCGCCGCGAAGAGCGCCGTCAGCGTCGCGAGCACACCCAGAGTGGCGCGTTCGGTGGTGAGGGAGAGGAAGACCAGAGGGAGGGAGGTGAGGAGGGCGAGCACCGTGGCGGTCGGGCCGGGGGACGGGAAGGCCGGCTCGGTGGACGCCGGGCGTTCCGGCAGCCGTATCCACGCGGCCGCCGCGAGCACGCCCGCCGTCGTGAGTCCGAACGCCATCAGACCGACGGCATACGGGACTTCGAGCACCGGCGGAAGGACCAGCGCCGTCGCCCACGCCAGGATCAGCACACCGGTCAGGGTCCAGGGGCGCCGGGCCGACAGCAGCAGACCGACGGCGACGACCACCAGAACGACCGGCACCGTCTCCGCGTCCGGCGGCCACGGCACATCCACCGTCACCGCCTCGCGGATGCCGCCGGGCGCCCCCGACCACACCCGCTGCGCCCACCCGACCGGACCCAGCAGCGCGATACCCACCAGCGGCAATGTCCACAGCACGGCAAGGCCCTGTACGGCTGCGGAGGCGCGACCGAACCCGGTCCGTACCCTCTCCGGCAGCCGCTCCACCCGTACCGCCGCGAGCAGCGCGATCCCGCACGCCAGATACGTCGGAACCGTCCACGCGTCCGGCAGCACCGAGCGGGCCGTGCCGCCCAGCGCGCCGGCGATGAGCAGGCCGGCGGTGACAGCGAGGCCGCCCGCCTGCTTCTCGGCGGTCCCCTGCCACGCCGCCGAGAGCGCGATGCCCGCGGCCAAGAGGAGGAGCGCCGCCGCACGGGCGGCGGCGCTCGGGCCGGTGGCCGTCAACGACAGCCAGCCGGCGGCCCACACGCCCCAGGCACCCAGGCCGTACGCGCCGATCGCGGCGGTCAACCGTACGGACCCGGCCGGCGCCCGGAGCGCCACACCCCCGTCGAGCCCGGCCGTCACCAGGACGGCGGCCGTGATCACGGACGGGCTCGCGCCGGCCGCCACCGCCCAGAGGGCGAGGGGCAGTTGGGCGGCGACCAGCGCGGCGGGCAGGGGCAGACGCAGTTCGGAGGTCCGCGGCAGCAGGCCGTACGCCGCCCAGAGGGTCGCCAGTGCGGCCGACGCGGCGGCGACGAAACCCAGGGGGTCCGAGTCGGCCAGAGCGACCTGGTGCAGGGCGTACGCGTCCAGCACGGTCAGCGCGAACCCGAGGCCCGCCATCGCCTCGGCCGTCGACCGCAGCCCGTGCCTCAGCAGCGGCACCGGCGCGGCGAGCACCGCCACCGTGACCGCGCCGAGCACCAGGGCACGCCCGGCGATCCCCAAGTGCCCCCAGCTGACCAGCGTGAACGCCATGGCGGCGATGGTCAGCAGGACACCGCCGAGCACCAGCAGGACGTTCTGGACCCGGGGCGGCGAGGCCTCGGGGCGCGGGGATGGCACAGGGGCCGGTGCGGTCGGGCGGGGCGCCGCTTGCAGTGCGGTGACCAGCCAGGCCCGGCGGTGCAGCAACTGGGCCCGGCGGGCGTCCAGTTGGCGCAGCTCCAGATCGAGGAGCCGCAACTCCTCGGCCGGCGGCGGAAAGGGCGTCATGCCTGGAGTGTGGTCCGCGTCACGTCGTGCGGCATGAGTGCGCGTACTCAGAACCTACTCAGATGTGCCGCGAACCCGCTGTGTGCGGGCAGACTCGGCCCATGGATTGGAGCCACTACCGCTTCCGCAGCCTGTGGGCCCTGCCCGCGCCGCCCACCGCCGTCTACGACGTGCTGGAACAGGCCGAGGACTACCCCCGCTGGTGGCCGCAGGTGCGGAAGGTGACCAAACTCGACGAGACCACCGGCGTGATCACGATCCGCTCGGTCCTGCCGTACGACATGGTCTTCACCGCGCGCGAAGTCAGACGGGACCGGGAGGGCGGCGTGCTGGAGATCGCCATGTCCGGGGACCTCGACGGCTGGGCGCGCTGGACCGTCAGCGCGGGCGGTCCCGGCAGCCTCGCCCGCTACGACCAGGTCGTCGACGTGAACAAGCCGTTGCTCAGACGGTTCGCCGTGCCCGGTCGGCCGGTCTTCCGGGCCAACCACTGGCTGATGATGCGCGCCGGGCGGCGCGGACTGCTGGCGCATCTGGCCGGAGGTCATCAAGCGGTTTGAAGGAAACACGCGGGGACCTGTATTGTTCAGTCCGTTCCCGGGCGATTAGCTCAGTGGGAGAGCGCTTCGTTCACACCGAAGAGGTCACTGGTTCGAACCCAGTATCGCCCACCGGGGAAAGCCGGTCCGCCACTGCGGACCGGCTTTTTTGTGCGCGACGCCCTAAGCGGCCGCCGGCAGGTCCGGGCGCAGTGGCCACGCCGGGTCCACCGCCTCGTCGTTGCCGCTGCGGGCGAACCACGCCTGCAAGCCGCGTGCCTGGGCCGCGTGCCACACCGCCTGGAGGGGATGCAGCTCGGCGGGGGACAGGCGTTCCAGACGGGCCGCGAACCGGCGGCCCACGGCCCGCACGACTTCCAGCGAGGCGAGCGCGTCGGCCGCCGCGTCATGCGCGCCGTCCAGCGTGACGCCGTAGTGCGCGCACAGGTCGGTCAGCGTGCGCCGGCCCTTGCGATAGCGGTCCAGATGCTTGTCGATAACACGTGGGTCCAGCACCAGCATCGGCGTCGTCTCGAACCAGCGGTCCAGGGACGACGCGCGATGCCGGCGCAACTCGCGATCCAGCAACGTCAGATCGAACGGCGCGTTCATCACCACTATGGGCCTGGACAGCGCCGCTTGTCCGGCCAGTTCCTCGGCTATCTCCTGCATCACCGGCGCCGGCCAGCGGCCGTTGCGCTGGAGATGATCCTCCGTCAGTCCGTGTATCGCCGTCGCCGCCTCGGGCACCGGCACACCCGGGTTGACCAGCCACTGGGTCACCCGCGGCCGGGTGCCCGGGGCGTCCTGGACGACGACGGCCGCCGAAACGATCCGGTCGGTCTCGACGTCCACACCTGTCGTCTCCGTGTCGAATGCCGCCAGCGGGCCTTCATACCAGCACGCCATACCTACACAACCCCTCGTTCACCCACGGCAGCTGACGTACCGTCTTCTGCCCGTTTGGTGATACCCGGCCTGTTTGCGGCGTACGCCGGAAGGACACAACAGGAGTGCGGGTCTTTGCAGTTCAGCGGCCCGGTACGGGGATTCACTAGGCTTGGAAGGCTGTTTGGTCATGGCGATAGCGCAGCCCGAGCGGGGCGGGCTGCTGCCCGAACGCACGGGCCCCCATCGCGGTTCACTCGCCACCACCGCCTGCATGGAGACATTGCAGGTGGGCTATCTGCACGCCGTCGCCGCGGCGGCCGGATGCTCGCTGTCCCAGCCCTTTCCGGACAACGGCATCGACTGGCACGTCAGCCACAGCGCGCCCGGGCACACGGTCGACGACGAGGTCACCATCAAGGTGCAGCTGAAGGCGACGTACCAGATCGCGCCGAACCCACCCGGCCGCTTCTTCTCGTTCACGCTCGACAACGACCACCTGGCGAAGCTCGCGCGCACCCCGGTCTCGGTGCACAAGATCATGGTCGTGATGCTCGTCCCGCGCACCCAGGACGACTGGCTGCGCGCCAGCCACGACCGGCTCGACCTGCGGCACTGCTGCTACTGGGTCAACCTGGCCGGACACCCGATCACCGGGCGGCGCCGCACCACCGTGCGGATACCGACCTCACGCATCTTCGACGACCGGGCGCTCTGCGAGATCATGACGCGGGTCGGGACGGGAGGCAAACCATGACGCACCGCCCCCTGGAGGAGCCGGTACGACCAGCGCGGCCGCACCCGGTCGACGCGTCCTGGGACCGTCCCCCCGAGCCGGGCGAGGTCGACCCCGCCGTGCTCAGCGCCCTGCTGCACCGGCACGGCTGGCAGCGGCGCGGGGGAGCGGCGGGGCGCTACGGCCGCTGGACCCCGCCCGGTCCCGGTGGCGGCGGCACGAGCCTGCTCGTCCCCGAGTCCCGGGCCTTCCCCGACAGCGACGACCTGCTGGGCGAGGCGCTCGTCGCCCTGTCCCGCAGCGGCATGCCGTCCGCGCGCGAGGTGCTGGTCGGTCTCGCCGTGCCCAGCGACGAGATCCGCTGGTGGCGGGACACGCCCAGCGGACCGGCCGGGGCCGCGCCCTGGACCGTCGAGGAGGAACTGCGCACCGCCGCCCGCCAGATGCTGCTCGCCGCCGCGCTCGCCACGCGCGCGCGGGCCGGCTACTACGGCGCCCGGCACCGCCGCTCGGCCGCCGCGATGCTGGAGAGCGTCCTCGTCGGCGCCGGGTCGGGCGGGCGCGGCCTCGCCGCCTTCGTGCCCGTCGGCGCCGGACGTCCGCTCGCGGTACGCCTCCACCAGGCGCTGTACGCCGCCCGCGAGGCCATCGACTACCAGCGGGCCACCGGCGGCATGGACGCCTTCGACGGCGCCGTGGAGGCTGGTGTCAGCCGCGAGCTCACCGAGGCTCTGATCGCGCTCGTCCGCGGTACGGAGGGGGCGCGCATCGCCGTCGAGTGGGCGCCCGCGGCCGGGGTGCCGGAGGACTGCGGGGCCGGTGTCGAGCCCGTCGAGTTCTCGCCGGGCGACCTGCCGGTGCTGCGTGAGGCCGGCGCCCGCTATCTGCGCGAGGAGCCGTCCGTGCCGGTCCGGATCACCGGCGCGGTCGTACGGATGCGCAGGTCGGGGCCGCGCGGGGAGGGCACGGTACGGCTGCGCGTGCTCGCGGGCGCCGAGGTCCCGCACGTCCGGCTGACCCTGGACGAGGAGTCGTACCGCATAGCCGGACACGCACACCTCGTCGGGCTGCCGGTGCGGGTGCACGGGCGGCTGGAGAGCCGGGGCGGCTTCCGCAAGATCACCGCGGTGTCGGGGGTCGTGCCGGTACAGGTGGACGAGGCGGAGCGGGACCGGCTGATGAAGTCGCTCCAGGAGGACCTGGACTTCTTCGAGGAGGCTTGTGGTGGGGAGGATGCGGGGGACTGAGGGGCGGTTTCGGGGGACGTGGGGGGCGCTTTGCGGGGACTGAGGGGCGCGACTGAGGGAGGTCGCGCTGCGGGGGACTGACGAGCGTCGGTTGTGGGGCGACGTGCTGTAGCCGGTGTGCCGAATTTCTGGCTCGGTCGCCTGCGGGGCGCCACATGCCGGTGTCGAGAGCACGACCGTGCTCAGCCCTTCGGGCCTCCGCGCGCTCGCGCTCTCGACACCGGCGCGCCCCTCCGGCTCCCTCGCGGCCGGCGCGTCGGACCGGTGACCGTCGGTGGGCCGTTGCTCCGCGCCGGTGGGGGCCGGCCGGTCCGCGGGAGGCGTCCTTCGTGACCGTTTCGCGGTCGGGCGGCCGGGGTCGGTACGATCGCGTAATGCGCGCGCTCCTGGTATGGCGCCGCGATCCACCTTCAGTCAGGAGAGACCGGTGTCAGACGTCCGTGTGATCATCCAACGCGATTCCGAGCGGGAAGAGCGCGTGGTGACGACGGGCACTACAGCCGCCGACCTCTTCGCCGGCGAGCGCTCGATCATCGCCGCGCGCGTGGGCGGCGAGCTCAGGGATCTGTCGTACGCGGTCTCCGACGGTGAGGAGGTCGAGGGCGTCGAGATCTCCTCCGAGGACGGTCTCAACATCCTGCGCCACTCCACCGCGCATGTGATGGCCCAGGCCGTGCAGGAGCTGTTCCCCGAGGCCAAGCTGGGCATCGGCCCGCCGGTCAAGGACGGCTTCTACTACGACTTCGACGTCGAGAAGCCGTTCACGCCCGAGGATCTCAAGGCCATCGAGAAGAAGATGCAGGAGATCCAGAAGCGGGGGCAGCGCTTCGCCCGTCGCGTCGTCACCGACGAGGCCGCCCGCGAGGAGCTGGCCGGTGAGCCGTACAAGCTGGAACTGATCGGCCTCAAGGGCTCCGCCTCGTCCGACGACGGCGCGGACGTCGAGGTCGGCGCCGGTGAGCTGACGATCTACGACAACCTGGACGCCAAGACCGGCGACCTGTGCTGGAAGGACCTCTGCCGCGGTCCGCACCTGCCGTCGACCCGCGCGATCCCGGCGTTCAAGCTGATGCGCAACGCCGCCGCCTACTGGCGCGGCAGCGAGAAGAACCCGATGCTCCAGCGCATCTACGGCACCGCCTGGCCGTCCAAGGACGAGCTGAAGGCGTACCTGGACTTCCTCGCCGAGGCCGAGAAGCGTGACCACCGCAAGCTGGGCAACGAACTCGACCTGTTCTCGATCCCCGAGCAGATCGGCTCCGGCCTCGCCGTCTTCCACCCCAAGGGCGGCATCATCCGCCGGGTCATGGAGGACTACTCGCGCCGCCGGCACGAGGAGGAGGGCTACGAGTTCGTCTACACCCCGCACGCCACGAAGGGGAAGCTCTTCGAGACGTCCGGGCACCTGGACTGGTACGCCGACGGCATGTACCCGCCCATGCAGCTCGACGAGGGCGTGGACTACTACCTCAAGCCCATGAACTGCCCGATGCACAACCTGATCTTCGACGCGCGCGGCCGGTCCTACCGTGAACTGCCGCTGCGCCTCTTCGAGTTCGGGACCGTGTACCGGTACGAGAAGTCGGGCGTCGTGCACGGCCTCACCCGCGCGCGGGGCTTCACGCAGGACGACGCGCACATCTACTGCACCCGCGAGCAGATGTCGGAGGAGCTCGACAAGACGCTCACCTTCGTCCTCGGCCTGCTGCGCGACTACGGCCTGACCGACTTCTACCTGGAGCTGTCCACCAAGGACCCGGAGAAGTTCGTCGGCTCGGACGAGGTCTGGGAGGAGGCCACGGAGACGCTCCGCCAGGTCGCCGAGAAGCAGGGCCTGCCCCTGGTCCCGGACCCGGGCGGCGCCGCCTTCTACGGCCCGAAGATCTCCGTGCAGACCAAGGACGCCATCGGCCGCACCTGGCAGATGTCGACCATCCAGCTCGACTTCAACCTGCCCGAGCGCTTCGACCTGGAGTACACCTCCGCGGACGGCTCCAAGCAGCGTCCGGTCATGATCCACCGCGCGCTGTTCGGCTCCATCGAGCGGTTCTTCGCGGTGCTCCTGGAGCACTACGCGGGCGCCTTCCCGGCGTGGCTGGCCCCGGTCCAGGCGATCGGCATCCCGATCGGCGACGGGCACGTGGACTACCTGGAGAAGTTCGCCGCGGCGGCCAAGAAGAAGGGCCTGCGGGTCGAGGTCGACTCCTCCTCGGACCGGATGCAGAAGAAGATCCGCAACGCCCAGAAGCAGAAGGTGCCGTTCATGGTCATCGCGGGCGACGAGGACATGGCCAACAACGCCGTCTCCTTCCGCTTCCGCGACGGCTCGCAGGAGAACGGCATTCCGTTCGACGACGCCATCGCGAAGATCGCGCAGGTCGTCGAGGAGCGCGCGCAGGTCTGATCCGGCCGATCACGATCGCGCGGGCATGACGCGACCAGGCCCCCGGGAGCTCAGCTCTCCGGGGGCTTCGTGTCGCTCTCGCGGGAGAAGATCTCGAGCAGCCAGGACGAGAACGACCCCGTCACCGCGCCGAGCAGGGCCAGTCCGCCGGCCATCATCCCGGTCGCGATCGTCCGGCCACGGGTGGTCACCGGGGTGATGTCGCCGTATCCGACCGTGGTGAGGGTGGCCGCGGTCCACCACAGCGCGTCCCCGAAGGTCCGCATGGTGGCTCCGGGCGCTCCGCGTTCGGCCTGGTAGACCGCCAGGGCACCGGCGAAGCCGAGCAGCATGGTCGCCAGGCTCGCGTAGGCGATCACACGTGCGTGCAGCGAGAGGCGGGGCTGGCCCTGGCGGCGCTGGATCACGTCGTAGAGCGGCACGATCCGCAGCGGCCGGAGCAACGGCAGGATGACGACGACCGTGTGCAGGAAGTGGGTCCTGGCGAAGCGCGGGAAGCGCTGCCCGCTCAGGCGCCAGCGCACCACGTAGTCGATGGCGAACAGCACCCAGAGCGCGAGCATCGTGAACAGGCACAGGTCTTTCCAGGCGTCCGGCATGCTCACAGCGAGAACGCGGGCGGCATAGGCGCCCAGGAAGATCAGAGACGCCAAGAACAAGGGGATCTCGGTGCGCTGCTCCCAGCGGGCTGAAGGGCTGTCGTCGTCCACCGGCCCAGCTTGGCCGGTGATCTCCGTCCCGTCGCCCCGGCGACACGCCGCGAACGGACGAAGCCATATGCTGCACGCATGACGAGTGAGCCGGAGCAGCAGTGGGGAGTGGGGATCCAGGACGCGTTCCAGCGTCTGTGGACGCCTCATCGGATGGCCTACATCCAGGGTGAGAACAAGCCGACCGGTCCTGGTGCGGACGACGGCTGCCCCTTCTGCTCGATCCCGGCCAAGTCCGACGAGGACGGCCTGATCGTCAAGCGTGGCGAGCAGGTGTACGCGGTCCTCAACCTCTACCCGTACAACGGCGGCCACCTGATGGTCGTGCCCTACCGCCATGTCGCCGACTACACCGATCTCACCGAGCCGGAGACCGGCGAGCTCGCCGAGCTGACCAAGCAGGCGATGACCGCCCTGCGCACCGCCTCCGGCGCCCACGGCTTCAACATCGGCATGAACCAGGGCACCGTCGCGGGCGCCGGCATCGCGGCCCACCTGCACCAGCACATCGTCCCGAGGTGGGGCGGCGACACGAACTTCATGCCGGTGGTCGGGCACACGCGGGTGCTGCCTCAGCTGCTCGCGGACACGCGGAAGATGCTGGCGGAGGCCTGGCCGGCGGCTTGACCCGGCACCCCCTGGTGCAGGTGCCCTCGAAGGCCGAGGGCACCGCACCTACGCGTCGTACAGGTCTGCCTTCCTGGGCGTCGGATCCTGCACAGCCGTGCTGAGGAACGACGACCGCGTGCCGAACTTCTCGGTGTCCACGCCGTTCTCGCCGAGGACCTTGATCGCCGCGGCATGCACCACCCGCAGCACCGGCGTGGCCGCCCGCAGCGCGTCGTCGGCCATGAACCGGTGGCGCCAGGGCTGATCCGCCCACGCGTGCCGCAGCCCGAACGGCTCGGGGAGTCCCATCGTGCCGCCGAGCCAGTTCAGCATCGGCGGATACCAGGAGATCGGTGCCCGCACCGCCAGCCGTACCACCTCGTCGGTGTTGACCAGCGGAAGCTTCACCTTGCGGGTCTCCCAGGGCTTGAAGGACTTGGTGACCTCCTTGGTCGGTGCCTCGGGCTTCTCCTGGAACAGCCCGTTCACCGGACCGAGGGCGTGACCGGTCACCTCGATGCGCAGCGTCTCGTGCAGCACGGTCACCGTGATCAGCATGGTGATGATCAACTGGCCGTCCCACAGCGTCCACTGGACGCCCAGGTAGTGCCGGTCGCCGCTGCCGAACTGCTGCTTGTTGCAGATGTCCTGTATCGCGTGCTGCTTGACCTGGTAGGCCTCGACGTCCGTGCCCTCCGGCCGGGACACCGCCTTGGCGCCCTCGGCGATCGGCGTGACCACCCAGTGCCGTATCGACGGCTTCGGGAAGCCGCCGGTGTTCAGCGGGCCGCGCTCCAGCATGCGCAGTTGGTCGTGGATCGACCGGATCACGTCCCAGCTGCGGAAGGGGTGGATCTCCCGGGTGGGGTCGGCGGGCACCAGATCCTCCGCCAGCTGCCAGCTGCCCCAGCGGGTGCCCATGCCCAGTATCCCCTTGGGCCCGGCGTAGAACACGGAGTTGGACTGCTGCTCGGCGCTGAGCTTGGCGAGCGACTGACGCAGTTGCTCGGCCTGGGTCTCGGTCGGGCTGGTCGGCACGGCCTCGGGCACCTTGGCACCGACGCTGCTGCCGGCCAGCAGGCTGTCCCAGCGCTCCCGCAGGTCCTTCGCGGTGCGCTCGCAGACCTGCTTGGCCCAGAACCAGCCGAGCACCGGCATCACGACCGACGCACGCGCGTACCACGCCCAGAAGCCGGTGAACGGCATCCGGATCAGGAAGATCACGGCCAGCGCGCCCGCCGCGACGAGCAGCACGGAGCCGAGCGCGCCGCCCCGCTTGGCGTCCCGTTTCACGATGGTGGTGCGCAGTTGGAAGATCAGCAGCCAGAGCAGGAGCCCGGGCAGGAACAGCACACCGCAGATGACGGTGATGGCGCTGAGCATCCGGTCGCGGGCCTTGCGGATGTTGTTGGCGGCCAGACAGTGCTCGACGACGACCTGCGGCTCGGTGCCGAAGGACTGGATCAGGGGCTTGCGGCCACCGCCGAGCATGCGGTCGACGACAGCCCGCGAGTAGGCCTCACCGAGGTTGGGGCGGAAGATCTTCGCCCAGCTGCGGCCTGCCTTGATGTCGGTCTGGTGCCACTCGTTGTCGGCCTTCTTGATGTCCTCGTACGGGTTGTCCCGATAGGCCGCCGAGGCCAGCGCGAACGTCGCCGTCTGCCCCTCACCGGCCGTGCGAGGCACCTGCGGACCGAAGATGTCCGCGTAACCGCTCTCAACGGTCATTCCCGCCCCCGATCGCCGCACTGTCGCTTCTGCGGCCTTCCCGACTTCCGTACCGCGCACACCTGTTGATCAATGATCAGAGTATCCCCCGCCACTGACAATCGTCGGCGGACGGCCGAAGCCGCCCGCCGACGCGGAGGGGAGCATTCCGCGTGCAACCCGGTTGCGCCGGGAGGGCGCCCGGCGCCAACTACGAGGCGGCGCGCGCCTCTTCACGGATCCTTTCGGCGATCTGCGCCGGCATCGGTTCGTGCCGCGCGTACGCACGGTTGAAGCGCGCGGTGCCGTGCGACAGCGACCGCAGATCGACCGCGTACCGGCCGATCTCGATCTCGGGCACCTCGGCCTTGATGAGGGTGCGGCTTCCGCTGGTCTGCTCGGTGCCGAGGACCCGGCCGCGCCGCCCGGACAGGTCGCTCATCACGGCTCCGACGTAGTCGTCCCCGACGAGCACGGACACCTCGGCCACGGGCTCCAGCAGATGGATCTTCGTGTCGGCGGCCGCCTCCCGCAGCGCGAGCGCGCCGGCCGTCTGGAACGCGGCGTCGGAGGAGTCCACCGAGTGCGCCTTTCCGTCGAGCAGGGTGACCCGGATGTCGACGAGCGGATGGCCCGCCGCGACGCCTCTGGCGGCCTGGGCCCGCACACCCTTCTCCACCGACGGGATGAACTGCCGGGGCACCGCGCCGCCGACCACCTTGTCCACGAACTCGATGCCCGAACCGCCCGGCAGCGGCTCCACCTCGATCTCGCAGATGGCGTACTGCCCGTGGCCACCGGACTGCTTCACATGCCGGCCGCGGCCCGCCGCCTTGTTCGCGAACGTCTCCCGCAGCGACACCTTGTGCGGTACGACGTCGACCTGCACGCCGTAGCGGTTGCGCAGCCGTTCGAGCGCGACGTCCGCGTGCGCCTCGCCCAGAGCCCACAGCACGACCTGGTGGGTGGACTGGTTCTGCTCCAGCCGCATGGTCGGATCCTCGGCGACCAGCCGGGCGAGGCCCTGTGACAGCTTGTCCTCGTCCGCCTTGCTGTGGGCCTGGATGGCGAGCGGCAGCAGCGGATCCGGCATCTGCCAGGGCTCCATCAACAGCGGGTCGTCCTTGGCCGACAGGGTGTCGCCGGTCTCCGCGCGGCTCAGCTTCGCCACGCACGCCAGGTCACCGGCGATGCAGTGGCTGAGTGTGCGCTGCTGTTTGCCGAAGGGTGCGGACAGGGCGCCGATCCGCTCGTCGACGTCGTGGTCCTCGTGGCCGCGGTCGGCCAGCCCGTGCCCGGAGACATGCACCGTCTCGTCGGGGCGCAGGGTGCCGGAGAACACGCGCACCAGCGACACCCGGCCCACATACGGATCGGACGCCGTCTTCACGACCTCGGCGACCAGCGGCCCGTCCGGATCGCACAGTTTCAGCTCGCGCGGCTCGCCGTTCACCGTGGTGACCCGGGGTGCCTCGCGCTCCAGCGGCGTCGGGAAGCCCCGGGTGATCAGCTCCAGGACCTCCACCGTGCCCAGGCCCTGCCGGGCACCGTCGGTGGCCGGAGCGGCGGCCAGTACGGGGAAGAACGAGCCGCGCGCGACGGCCCGCTCCAGGTCCTCGATCAGCGTCTTGACGTCGACCTGCTCGCCGCCGAGATAGCGGTCCATGAGGGTCTCGTCCTCGCTCTCCGCGATGATCCCCTCGATCAGCCGGTTGCGGGCCTCCTCGATCCCGGGCAGCTGGTCCTCGCCCGGCTCGGACTCCTTGCGCTCCCCGGAGGCGTACTCGAACAGCTTCTGCGACAGCAGCCCGATGAGCCCGGTCACGGGCGCGTGCCCGTCCGGGGCCTGCGGTCCGTGCAGCGGCAGATACAGCGGCAGCACGGCGTCGGGGTCGTCCGCGCCGAAGGCCTCCGCGCAGATCCGCGTCATCTCCTCGTAGTCGGCCCGCGCGGCCTCCAGGTGCGTGACGACGATCGCACGCGGCATGCCGACGGCCGCGCACTCCTCCCACACCATGCGGGTCGAGCCGTCCACGCCGTCCGAGGCGGAGACGACGAAAAGGGCCGCGTCCGCCGCTCGCAGACCGGCCCTGAGTTCCCCGACGAAGTCGGCGTATCCGGGGGTGTCCAGAAGGTTGACCTTGATGCCGTCCCATTCGACCGGCACCAGGGAGAGCTGCACCGAGCGTTGCTGCCGGTGCTCGATCTCGTCGTAGTCGGATACCGTGCCGCCGTCCTCGACGCGGCCCGCCCGATTCACCGCCCCCGCGGTGAGCGCGAGGGCTTCCACCAGCGTGGTCTTGCCCGATCCGGAGTGGCCGACCAGCACCACATTCCGTACGGACGCGGGGTGGTCGGCCGCCGTAGCCCTGCCGGCGGCTCCGGGGTGTGCGTTCGCCTTGTCGCCCATGATCCTGCCTCCCGTGCACGGTGAGGTCACTGTGGGCGCGGACATACGGATCCGCGTGCGATAGCGGCTCCGATGACGCCCGCGGTCCTTCGAGCTTTCCACTCCCGTCACGGTGCGTCCATACGGCGGACGTGATCGCGCCACCGGGCACCGGTAGTCCAAGCCATCGGTCCCGTGTACGAGTGCCCGGCGGTCGCACTCACGCGCGCGTGGCTACGATGGGCCAGCCGGTGGCCAGCAGGGGCCGCACGGCGCCACACCGACCCTCGGGAAGGCCATGCTGAACAAGTACGCGCGTGCTTTCTTCACGCGTGTTCTCACGCCGTTCGCCGCGTTTCTGATCAGGCGGGGCGTCAGCCCTGACACGGTCACCCTGATCGGCACCGCCGGTGTGGTCGTGGGAGCGCTGGTCTTCTACCCCATGGGCGAGTTCTTCTGGGGCACGGTCGTGATCACGCTGTTCGTGTTCTCCGACCTCGTCGACGGCAACATGGCCCGCCAGCTCGGCCGCTCCAGCCGCTGGGGCGCCTTCCTGGACTCCACCCTCGACCGCGTCGCCGACGGCGCGATCTTCGGCGGCTTCGCCCTCTGGTACGCCGGTGGCGGCGACGACCTCGTGCTGTGCGCGGTGTCGATCTTCTGCCTGGCCAGCGGACAGGTGGTGTCGTACACCAAGGCCCGCGGCGAGTCGATCGGGCTGCCGGTCGCGGTCAACGGCCTGGTCGAGCGCGCCGAGCGCCTGGTGATCTCGCTGGTCGCGGCCGGTTTCGCGGGCCTGCACAAGTTCGGGGTGCCCGGCATCCAGTACCTGCTGCCGGTCGCCCTGTGGATCGTCGCCGTGGGCAGTCTCGTCACGCTCGTCCAGCGCGTCGTCACGGTCCGTCGCGAGTCCGCGGAGGCAGAGGCAGAGGCAGAGGGGGAGGCGACTGCCGGGCAGGACAAGCCGCAGAACGCCTCCCACGGGAGCGAGGCGGCCAAGTGAGCGCCCAGGACCGCCTCACGGACGCGCTGTACGGGCTCGGCTGGGGCACCGTCAAGAAGCTCCCCGAACCGGTCGCCGTCCGCCTCGGCCGCACCATCGCCGACCTCGCCTGGAAGCAGCGCGGCAAGGGCGTCCAGCGGCTGGAGAGCAACTACGCGCGCGTGGTGCCCGACGCGAGCCCGGAGCGCCTCGCCGAGCTCTCGCGCGCGGGCATGCGCTCGTACCTGCGCTACTGGATGGAGTCCTTCCGACTGCCGGCCTGGAGCGCCGAGCGTGTCAAGGGCGGCTTCGATCCCAAGGACCTCCACCATCTGACCGACGGCCTGGCCGCGGGCAACGGCGTGATACTCGCCCTGCCGCACCTGGCCAACTGGGACCTCGCCGGCGCCTGGGTCACCACGAAGCTGGAGACACCGTTCACGACGGTCGCCGAGCGCCTCAAGCCCGAGACGCTCTACGACCGCTTCGTCGCCTACCGCGAGGGCCTCGGCATGGAGGTCCTGCCGCACAGCGGCGGCACCGCCTTCGGCACGCTGGCCCGCAGGCTGCGCGACGGCGGCCTGGTCTGCCTGGTCGCCGACCGCGACCTGTCCGCCTCCGGTGTCGAAGTGGACTTCTTCGGCGCCACCGCCCGCATGCCCGCGGGACCGGCGCTGCTCGCCCAGCAGACGGGGGCGCTGCTGCTCCCGGTCACGCTCTGGTACGACGACTCCCCGGTCATGCAGGGCCGAGTCCATCCCCCGATCGAGGTACCCGACTCAGGTACCCGGCCCGAGAAGACGTCTGTCATGACACAGGCGTTGGCCGATGCCTTCGCCTCGGGGATCGCCGAACATCCGGAGGACTGGCACATGCTCCAGCGCTTGTGGGTCGCCGACCTGGAACCACGGCCTGCCGACAGTTCCGCCGGGGAGCGTCCGTGAAGATCGGGATCGTCTGCCCGTACTCCTGGGACGTGCCGGGCGGCGTCCAGTTCCACATCCGCGACCTCGCCGATTACTTCATCCGGCTCGGCCACGAGGTGTCCGTCCTCGCCCCCGCCGACGACGACACCCCGCTGCCGCCGTACGTCGTCTCGGCGGGCCGCGCGGTCCCGGTGCCGTACAACGGCTCGGTGGCCCGGCTGAACTTCGGCTTCCTCTCGGCGGCCCGGGTGCGCCGCTGGCTGCACGACGGCCGGTTCGACGTCATCCACATCCACGAGCCGGCGTCGCCGTCCCTCGGCCTGCTGACCTGCTGGGCCGCCCAGGGCCCCATCGTGGCCACCTTCCACACCTCCAACCCCCGCTCCCGGGCGATGATCGCGGCGTACGCGATCCTCCAGGCGGCCCTGGAGAAGATCAGCGCGCGCATCGCGGTGAGCGAGTACGCCCGCCGCACCCTCGTCGAACACCTCGGCGGCGACGCGGTGGTGATCCCCAACGGTGTCGACGTCGACTTCTTCGCCAAGGCCGAGCCCAACCCCGACTGGCAGGGGGACACGCTCGGCTTCGTCGGCCGCATCGACGAACCGCGCAAGGGCCTGCCGGTCCTGATGAGGGCGCTGCCGAAGATCCTCGCCGCCCGCCCCGGGACCAGGCTGCTGGTCGCGGGCCGGGGCGACGAGAAGGAGGCCGTGGCGTCCCTGCCCGCCGAGCTGCGCTCCCGCGTGGAGTTCCTCGGCATGGTCAGCGACGAGGACAAGGCCCGCTTCCTGCGCAGCGTCGACGTGTACGTCGCCCCCAACACCGGCGGCGAGAGCTTCGGGATCATCCTGGTCGAGGCGATGTCGGCCGGCGCCCCGGTCCTCGCCTCCGACCTCGACGCCTTCGCCCAGGTCCTGGACCAGGGCGCGGCCGGCGAACTCTTCGCCAACGAGGACGCGGACGCCCTCGCCGAGGCGGCCGTACGCCTGCTGGAGGATCCGGTGCGCCGGGCCGAGCTGAGCGAGCGGGGGAGCGCGCACGTCCGCCGCTTCGACTGGTCGACGGTCGGCGCGGACATCCTGTCGGTGTACGAGACGGTGACCGACGGTGCGGCGGCGGTGGCGGCCGACGACCGGACCGGGGGCGGCGGGAGCGGGCTGCGGGCGCGGTTGAGGCTCGCGCGGGACTGAGCGCCGGGCACGGGCGCGTACGGCACGGGTAGGCCGCCCGGTCCACCCGGCGGGGCGTCCCCGTAGTCTTTCCGCCCGTGACCGCAACCCTCATCTGGATCCTCGTAGCCCTCGTCGTCATCGGGCTCTACCTGAGCTGGACCGCGGGCCGGCTCGACCGGCTCCACGCCAGGATCGACGCGGCGCGCGCCGCACTCGACGCACAGTTGCTGCGCCGTGCCTCGGTGGCCCAGGAGGTGGCCACCTCCGGCGTGCTGGATCCGGCCGCGTCGATCGTGCTGTACGAGTCGGCCCACGCCGCCCGGCAGGCCGAGGAGGAGCAGCGGGAGGTCGCCGAGAGCGAGCTGAGCCAGGCGCTGCGGGCCGTGTTCGCCGAGCCCCAGCAGGTGGAGGCCGTACGGGAGGCGCCCGGCGGCGAGGAGGCGGCCCGTGAGCTGACCGAGGCGGTGCGGCGGGTACCGATGGCCCGCCGGTTCCACAACGACGCCGTAGGGGCGGCCAGGGCGCTGCGCAGGCACCGCAAGGTGCGCTGGTTCCGGCTGGCCGGGCACGCGCCCTTCCCGATGGCCTTCGAGATGGACGACGAGCCGCCCACGGCACTCGCCGAAAGAGCCGCCTGACCTGCGCCTTCGCTCGATCGGGCCGGAAAACGATCCACGGGCTCCGCATTGGCCCTTGCAGTGGCCTGGTCCGCTCACGTTTCCTCGTTGCTTGCTGTAACCCTCTTTTTCACCGAGTGAGGTCACCCGTGTCCATCTCCGAAAACCAGTCTCCCGAGACCGGCACCGCCCGTGTGAAGCGCGGCATGGCCGAGCAGCTCAAGGGCGGCGTGATCATGGACGTCGTCACCCCGGAGCAGGCGAAGATCGCCGAGGACGCGGGCGCCGTCGCCGTCATGGCCCTGGAGCGGGTCCCCGCCGACATCCGCAAGGACGGCGGCGTGGCCCGGATGTCCGACCCGGACATGATCGAGGGCATCATCGACGCCGTCTCCATCCCGGTCATGGCCAAGTCCCGCATCGGCCACTTCGTCGAGGCCCAGGTCCTTCAGTCGCTCGGCGTCGACTACATCGACGAGTCCGAGGTCCTCACCCCGGCCGACGAGGTCAACCACAGCGACAAGTTCGCCTTCACCACGCCCTTCGTCTGTGGCGCCACCAACCTGGGCGAGGCCCTGCGCCGCATCGCCGAGGGCGCGGCGATGATCCGCTCCAAGGGTGAGGCCGGCACCGGCAACGTCGTCGAGGCCGTCCGTCACCTGCGCCAGATCAAGAACGAGATCGCCAAGCTGCGCGGCTTCGACAACAACGAGCTGTACGCCGCCGCCAAGGACCTGCGCGCCCCGTACGAGCTGGTCAAGGAAGTCTCCGAGCTCGGCAAGCTCCCGGTGGTGCTGTTCTCCGCCGGTGGTGTGGCCACTCCGGCCGACGCCGCGCTGATGCGTCAGCTCGGCGCCGAGGGCGTCTTCGTCGGCTCCGGCATCTTCAAGTCGGGCGACCCGGCCAAGCGCGCCGCCGCCATCGTCAAGGCGACCACCTTCTACGACGACCCGAAGATCATCGCGGACGCGTCCCGCAACCTCGGCGAGGCCATGGTCGGCATCAACTGCGACACCCTCCCCGAGACCGAGCGCTACGCCAACCGCGGCTGGTAAGGCACTGCATCCCATGAGCAACACCCCCGTCATAGGCGTCCTGGCCCTTCAGGGCGACGTACGGGAGCACCTCATCGCCCTGGCCGCGGCCGACGCCGTGGCCAGGCCGGTGCGGCGCCCCGAGGAGCTCGCCGAGGTCGACGGCCTGGTCATCCCCGGCGGCGAGTCCACGACCATCTCCAAGCTGGCCGTCCTCTTCGGCGTGATGGAGCCGCTGCGCGCGCGTGTGCGGGACGGCATGCCCGTCTACGGCACCTGCGCCGGCATGATCATGCTCGCCGACAAGATCCTCGACCCGCGCTCGGGCCAGGAGACGATCGGCGGCATCGACATGATCGTGCGCCGCAACGCCTTCGGGCGGCAGAACGAGTCCTTCGAAGCGGCGGTCGACGTGCGGGGCATCGCGGGCGATCCTGTGGAGGGGGTCTTCATCCGTGCCCCCTGGGTCGAGTCCGTCGGCGCCCAGGCCGAGGTCCTCGCCGAGCACGACGGCCATATCGTCGCCGTTCGCCAGGGCAACGCGCTCGCCACGTCGTTCCACCCGGAACTGACCGGCGACCACCGCGTGCACGGCCTGTTCGTCGACCTGGTGCGCGCGAACCGGACAGCCGAGTCCTTGTAGGATCTCTGCGTTCGTTGTTTGGATGGGTTACGCGAAGGAGACAGGCAGATGTCCGGCCACTCTAAATGGGCTACGACGAAGCACAAGAAGGCCGTGATCGATGCCAAGCGCGGCAAGCTCTTCGCGAAGCTGATCAAGAACATCGAGGTCGCGGCCCGCATGGGTGGCGTTGACATCGAGGGCAACCCGACGCTCTACGACGCCATCCAGAAGGCGAAGAAGCAGTCCGTCCCGAACAAGAACATCGACTCCGCGGTCAAGCGCGGCGGCGGTCTCGAGGCCGGCGGCGCCGACTACGAGACGATCATGTACGAGGGCTACGGCCCGAACGGTGTCGCCGTGCTCATCGAGTGCCTCACCGACAACCGCAACCGCGCCGCCTCCGACGTCCGCGTCGCCATGACCCGCAACGGTGGCAACATGGCCGATCCGGGCTCGGTGTCGTACATGTTCAGCCGCAAGGGCGTCGTCATCGTCCCCAAGGGCGAGCTGTCCGAGGACGACGTCCTGGGTGCCGTCCTGGACGCGGGCGCCGAGGAGGTCAACGACCTCGGTGAGTCCTACGAGGTCATCAGCGAGGCCACCGACCTGGTCGCGGTCCGCACCGCCCTCCAGGAGGCCGGCATCGACTACGACTCCGCCGACTCCAGCTTCGTGCCGTCCGTCCAGGTCGAGCTGGACGAGGAGGGCGCCAAGAAGATCTTCAAGCTGATCGACGCGCTCGAGGACAGCGACGACGTGCAGAACGTCTTCGCCAACTTCGATGTCAGCGACGAGATCATGGAGAAGGTCGACGCGTAACGCTGCCGCGAGTTGAGCGGATCCGGCGGGGGGGGGGGGGCCCCCCCCCCCCCCCCCCCCCCCCGGGGGGGGGGGCCGCCCGCCCCCCCCCAAAAAGGCAGGGAAAACGGGGGGGGGGGGGGGGGGGGGGGGGGGGGGGCCGGGATGTTCCTCGCCCCCGCCGCCCCTACCCGTCCCATCCTTGGGGGGGGGGGGGGGGGGGCCCCCCCCCCCCCCCCCCCCCCCCCCCCGCCGCCGTTGTCGGTGGCAGCAGATAGCCTGCACAAACAGGCGATCGAAGAAGGGGTGTGGGGTGCGCGTACTGGGGGTGGACCCGGGGCTGACGCGATGCGGTGTCGGCGTGGTCGAAGGCGTCGCCGGACGCCCGCTGACGATGCTCGGCGTCGGTGTCGTACGCACCTCCGCGGACGCCGAGTTGGGACACCGCCTGGTCGCCGTCGAGCAGGGCATCGAGCAGTGGCTCGACGAGCACCGGCCCGAAGTCGTCGCCGTGGAGCGGGTGTTCAGCCAGCACAACGTCCGCACGGTCATGGGCACCGCACAGGCCAGCGCCGTCGCCATGCTCTGCGCCGCCCGCCGTGGCATCCCCGTCGCGCTGCACACCCCCAGCGAGGTCAAGGCCGCCGTCACCGGCAGCGGCCGCGCCGACAAGGCCCAGGTCGGCGCCATGGTCACCCGCCTGCTGCGGCTCAGCGCCCCGCCCAAGCCGGCCGACGCCGCCGACGCCCTCGCGCTCGCCATCTGCCACATCTGGCGCGCCCCCGCGCAGAACCGACTCCAGCAGGCCGTCGCCCTGCACACCGCCAAAGCACCGAAAGGCCGCACGGCATGATCGCCTTCGTCAACGGCACAGTCGCCGCACTCGCTCCGGACGCCGCGGTCGTCGAGGTGGGCGGGGTCGGCATGGCGGTCCAGTGCACGCCGAACACGCTGTCCACCCTGCGCCTCGGCAAGCCCGCGAAGCTGCACACCTCGCTGGTGGTCCGCGAGGACTCCCTCACGCTGTACGGCTTCGCCGCCGACGACGAACGGCAGACCTTCGAGCTGCTCCAGACCGCGAGCGGAGTCGGCCCGCGCCTGGCCCAGGCGATGCTGGCGGTGCACTCGCCCGACGCCCTGCGCCGAGCCGTCGCGACCGCCGACGAGAAGTCGCTCACCGCCGTCCCCGGCATCGGGAAGAAGGGCGCCCAGAAGCTGCTCCTGGAGCTGAAGGACCGCCTGGGCGAGCCCCTCGGCGCACCCGCGATCGGCGCCCCGGTCACCCAGGGCTGGCGCGACCAGCTGCACGCCGCCCTGATCGGCCTCGGCTACGCGACCCGCGAGGCCGACGAGGCGGTCGCCGCCGTGGCCCCGCAGGCCGAGGCCGCCGAAGGCGCTCCGCAGGTGGGCCCGCTGCTGAAGGCGGCTCTCCAGACCCTGAACAGAGCCCGCTGACCGGCGGACCCGACGCCCCGCACGTATGCCACCCATCGCGACCCGTGAGGCAACTCCATGAACTGGGACGACACCACCGACACCACCGCCGCCGAGCGGCTCGTCGGTGCGTCCGCCGACCGTGAGGACCAGGCCGTCGAGGTCGCGCTGCGCCCGAAGGACCTGGGCGAGTTCATCGGTCAGGAGAAGGTCCGTGAACAGCTGGACCTGGTCCTGCGGGCCGCACGCGCGCGTGGCGCCACCGCCGACCATGTGCTGCTCTCCGGCGCCCCCGGCCTGGGCAAGACCACTCTCTCGATGATCATCGCGGCCGAGATGGGCGCCCCCATCCGCATCACATCGGGCCCCGCCATCCAGCACGCCGGCGATCTCGCCGCGATCCTCTCCTCCCTCCAGGAGGGCGAGGTCCTCTTCCTGGATGAGATCCACCGCATGTCCCGGCCCGCCGAGGAGATGCTGTACATGGCGATGGAGGACTTCCGCGTCGATGTGATCGTCGGCAAGGGCCCGGGCGCCACCGCCATCCCGCTCGAACTGCCCCCCTTCACCCTGGTCGGCGCCACCACGCGCGCGGGCCTGCTGCCGCCCCCGCTGCGCGACCGCTTCGGCTTCACCGCGCACATGGAGTTCTACGAGCCCGCCGAGCTGGAGCGGGTCATCCACCGCTCGGCCGGCCTGCTCGACGTCGAGATCGAGGCCGACGGTGCCGCGGAGATCGCCGGACGCTCCCGGGGCACGCCCCGGATCGCCAACCGTCTGCTGCGCCGCGTCCGCGACTACGCCCAGGTCAAGGCCGACGGGATCATCACCCGTGACATCGCCGGGGCCGCCCTCGCGGTGTACGAGGTCGACGCCCGGGGCCTCGACCGGCTCGACCGCGGTGTCCTGGAGGCCCTGCTCAAGCTGTTCGGCGGCGGTCCCGTCGGCCTGTCCACGCTCGCCGTCGCGGTGGGGGAGGAGCGCGAGACCGTCGAGGAGGTCGCCGAACCCTTCCTCGTCCGGGAGGGCCTGCTCGCCCGCACCCCGCGCGGACGCGTCGCCACCCCCGCCGCCTGGGCGCACCTCGGCCTCACCCCGCCCCGCCCGTCAGCTACGGGAAACGGACAACAGGACCTGTTCGGGGCGTGATGGGACGGTGACGGCGAGCTCAGTGGCCGGACCAGGAACCCCGGTGCCATGCTGAGCGTTGTTCCATGCGCGGAGACTCGCTTAGACTCCGCCGATGCCGCCCTTGTCGGCGGCAGAAAATCCCCCAACCATCAGGCCGCTCACCATCGCGGTCGTGTGAAGGAAGTTCCGACCCGTGAGTCTCGTGACCCTCCTCCCGTTCATCGTGCTCATCGGGGCCATGTTCCTGATGACCCGGTCTGCGAAGAAGAAGCAGCAGCAGGCCGCCGACATGCGGAACCAGATGCAGCCCGGATCCGGTGTCCGCACCATCGGTGGCATGTACGGCACCGTCAAGGAGGTCAGCGACGACACCGTCCTTCTTGACGCCGGCCCGGGCGTGGAGCTTCTCTTCGCCAAGAACGCGATCGGTGCCGTCCTCTCCGACGACGAGTACAACCGCATCGTGCACGGCATCGAGCACGACCTGAAGTCCGACGTCGTCCCGGACGACGCCTCCTCCCTCACCGCCTCCGACGAGCCCGCCGCTGCCGCCTCCGACGAGAAGTCCGTCGACCTCGGTAAGAAGGACGAGGACGACGAGGCCGAGGAGCCGTCCGACGCCGTGGCCGCCGAGGCGAAGGCCGACGACGACTCGAAGAAGTCCGGCGGCGACTCCGACGCGAAGTAGCCATGTTCCGGGGCGCGCGGGTCACCCCTGCGCGCCCTGGGGCATGCCGACTTCGCCGGGATCCCGACACCATGTCATGGTCGCCCGTCCATTGACCCGGAGCGAGGCGGCCCGAGAGGGAGTACGAGAAGGTGGCAGCACCTAAGAAGGGCCGGAACGCGAGCGCCCAGAGCAAGCCAGGGCGCTCGCTGGCCCTCATCCTGATCGCCATCGCGGCGCTCACCGGGGGGATGTTCGCCTCGGGGCACACCACTCCGCGACTCGGCATCGACCTGGCCGGCGGCACGAGCATCACGCTTCGCGCGGTCGCCGAGCCCGGCCAGGAATCCGCGATCAACAAGACCAACATGGACACCGCGGTCGAGATCATGGAACGCCGTGTCAATGGTCTGGGTGTCTCGGAGGCCGAGGTACAGACCCAGGGCGACAAGAACATCATCGTCAACATCCCCAAGGGCACGAATTCCAAGGAAGCCCGGGACCAGGTCGGTACCACCGCCAAGCTCTACTTCCGCCCGGTGCTCCAGCGCGAGGCCGTCGGCGAGGCGGCGCCCACCCCGAGCGCCAGCCCCAGCGGAACCGGCTCCCCGAGCGCGTCCGGCACCGACAAGGCCGAGGACTCCGCGACGTCCGGCTCCGGCACCCCCTCTGCCACCGCCACCACGCAGGGCCGCGCCGCCACCGACGCGCTGAAGGCGGATGCCACCCCGTCCGCGAGCGCCAGCCCCGAGGCCTCCGGCAGCCCTTCGGCGCCCAGCACCTCGTCGAGCGGGCTGGAGAAGCAGTACGCGGCGCTCAACTGCGCCGACCCGAAGCAGCGCGCCACCGCCGGCCAGGGAGCCAAGCAGGGCGAGTCCACCATCGCCTGTGGCCAGGACGGCAAGGTGTGGAGCAAGTTCCTGCTCGGCCCGGTCGACGTCGACGGCACCGAGATCGAGAAGGCCAAGGCGACCCTCGACACCCAGGGCGCCTCGGGCTGGCAGGTCGACATGACCTTCAACTCGGCCGGCGCCAAGAAGTTCGCCAGCACCACCTCCAAGCTGGCGCAGCAGACCAGCCCGCAGAACGAGTTCGCGATCGTTCTGGACGACGAGGTGGTCTCCCACCCGTTCGTCCAGGGAGCCATCGCCGGTGGCAAGGCGCAGATCTCCGGCAGCTTCACCCAGGAGGAGGCCCAGAGCCTCGCCAACATGCTGTCGTACGGCGCCCTGCCGCTGTCCTTCCAGGAGGACAGCGTCACCACGGTGACCGCCGCGCTCGGCGGTGAGCAGCTGCACGCCGGTCTGATCGCCGGTGCGATCGGCCTCGGCCTGGTCGTGATCTACCTGCTGGTCTACTACCGCGGCCTGTCGGTGATCGCCCTGCTGTCGCTGCTGGTCTCCGCGGCCCTGACCTACACGATCATGGCGCTGCTCGGCCCGGCCATCGGCTTCGCGCTGAACCTGCCGGCCGTCTGCGGTGCCATCGTCGCGATCGGCATCACAGCGGACTCGTTCATCGTGTACTTCGAACGCGTCCGGGACGAGATCCGCGAGGGCCGCTCGCTGCGCCCCGCCGTGGAGCGGGCCTGGCCGCGTGCCCGGCGCACCATCCTGGTCTCCGACTTCGTGTCGTTCCTCGCCGCGGCGGTGCTCTTCATCGTCACCGTCGGCAAGGTCCAGGGCTTCGCGTTCACGCTGGGTCTGACCACCCTGCTCGACGTGGTGGTCGTGTTCCTGTTCACCAAGCCGCTGCTGACGCTTCTGGCCCGCACCAAGTTCTTCGCGAGCGGTCACCCGTGGTCCGGCCTCGATCCCAAGCGACTCGGTGCCAAGCCGCCGCTGCGCCGCACCCGCCGACCTTCCGCCCCCGTCGACCCGAAGGAGGCGTGAGATGTCGAAGCTCGGCAACCTCGGCGCCCGACTGCACCGTGGCGAGGTCGGCTACGACTTCGTCGGCAACCGCAAGCTCTGGTACGGCCTGTCGATCCTGATCACCATCACGGCCATCGTCGGCCTGGCGGTGCGCGGCCTGAACATGGGCATCGAGTTCCAGGGCGGAGCCGTCTTCAACACCCCGAAGACCACCGTCTCGGTCGCCCAGGCGCAGGAGTACGCGGAGGAGGCCTCCGGCCACGACGCGATCGTCCAGAAGCTGGGCAGCGGGGACGACGCCAAGCTGCGCATCCAGGTCTCGGGCATCGACACCAAGCAGGCGGACAAGGTCTCGGCCGAGCTGGCCGAGAAGCTCGGCGTCAACGAGAACGACGTCACCGGCGAGCTGGTCGGCCCGAGCTGGGGTGAACAGATCGCCAACAAGGCCTGGCAGGGTCTCGGGATCTTCCTGGTCCTTGTGGTGATCTATCTGGCGATCGCGTTCGAGTGGCGCATGGCACTCGCCGCGTTCGTCGCGCTGATCCACGACATCACCATCACGGTCGGCATCTACGCCCTCGTCGGCTTCGAGGTCACACCGGGTACGGTGATCGGTCTGCTGACCATCCTCGGTTACTCGCTCTACGACACGGTCGTCGTCTTCGACAGCCTCAAGGAGCAGACGAAGGACATCACCCGGCAGACCCGCTGGACCTACAGCGACATCGCCAACCGCTCGATCAACAGCACCCTGGTCCGCTCCATCAACACCACGGTGGTCGCGCTGCTGCCGGTGGCGGGCCTGCTGTTCATCGGTGGCGGCTTCCTCGGCGCCGGCATGCTCAACGACATCTCGCTGTCGCTGTTCGTCGGTCTCGCCGCCGGTGCGTACTCCTCGATCTTCATCGCCACGCCGCTCGTCGCCGACCTCAAGGAGCGCGAGCCGCAGATGAAGGCCCTGAAGAAGCGGGTCCTCGCCAAGCGTGCGCAGGCCGCCGCGCAGGGTGAGTCCCCGGACGCCCCGGTCACCGACGACTCGCTGGACGACGATCCGGAGGACGCCGCCCCCGCGGTCGTCGGCCCGCGCAACCAGCCCGCGTCCCGCAACCGGGGCCGGGGCCGTCCCTCGGGGAAGCGCCGATGACCGACATCAGGGAGCTGCTGCTCAGCCGTATCCGTGATGTCGCGGACTACCCGGAGCCGGGCGTGATGTTCAAGGACATCACCCCGCTCCTGGCGGACCCGGCGGCCTTCACGGCGCTCACCGACGCGCTGGCGGAGATCGTCGGGAGCACCGGCGCCACGAAGATCGTCGGCCTGGAGGCCCGCGGCTTCATCCTCGGCGCTCCGGTCGCGGTTCGCGCGGGCGTCGGCTTCATCCCGGTGCGCAAGGCGGGCAAGCTCCCCGGAGCCACCCTCAGCCAGGCCTACGACCTGGAGTACGGCTCGGCGGAGATCGAGGTCCACGCAGAGGACCTGAGCGCCGCCGACCGCGTCCTCGTCATCGACGACGTCCTGGCGACGGGCGGCACCGCGGAGGCCTCGATCCAGCTGATCCGCCGGGCCGGCGCCGAGGTGGCCGGCCTCGCGGTCCTGATGGAACTGGGCTTCCTCAACGGCCGAGCCCGCCTGGAGCCGGCCCTGGCCGGAGCCCCGCTGGAGTCACTGCTCACGGTCTGAGCGAGGACCTGTCCCGCCGCGCAATGCCGCGCGCCCGCAACGGAGGGCGCGCGGCATTGGCGTATCCGGAGCGAGGCCGGGCCTGTGCGCCCGGGCGCACACGTCCACAGCGCTGCGCCTTGATCCGGCGGTGGCGGGTGCCATGGTCCGGCGCTGGCGGGCGTCACGGTCCGGGGCTGGCTCGCCCCCGCCCACCCCACCCATGGCCCAAAACCGTCGCCCCGAGCGAGCCCGACCAGGCCCACCGGCACCCCGCGAGATCCACCGACGCAAGCCCGCCGACAGCCACCGGAAACGCTCGCGCCACCCGCAGGACACGGCCCGGAAGCCGCCATGGAATCCGGCGGGAGCCCCTGGCGTTCCTTCGGTAGACGGCCCTCACATCGGCCTGAAGGCGATCCTGTGCCGCAGGATCGCTACCATGGGGTCTCCGGAGCCTGACCGGGGGACCCGGATCGCGCACGAGGAGTCCTCTTGCCAGACGAGGCCCAGCACCTGACCGCCGCCAAGCCCGAGTCCGCCTCGGCCCCCGCGGCGAAGCCGGCGCCGAACGCGCCGCACGCGAAGAACGACACGCGTGCGACGGTCGAGCATGCCCCCGCGCCCGTCGACAAGCCTGCCGAGCCGCCTCGCCCCAAGCCCGCGTCCTCGGCTCCCGCGGTGCGCCCGAACACCGGCCAGCCCGCCCGCTCCGGCTCCTCCAACCGCGTCCGCGCCCGCCTGGCCCGCCTCGGCGTCCAGCGCTCCAACCCGTACAACCCGGTCCTGGAGCCGCTGCTGCGCATAGTCCGCAGCAACGACCCGAAGATCGAGACCGCGACGCTCCGCCAGATCGAGAAGGCCTACCAGGTCGCCGAGCGCTGGCACCGCGGCCAGAAGCGCAAGAGCGGCGACCCGTACATCACGCACCCCCTCGCCGTCACCACGATCCTCGCCGAGCTCGGCATGGATCCGGCCACCCTGATGGCGGGCCTGCTGCACGACACCGTCGAGGACACCGAGTACGGCCTCGACCAGCTCCGCCGCGACTTCGGTGACTCCGTCGCGCTGCTCGTCGACGGCGTGACCAAGCTGGACAAGGTCAAGTTCGGCGAGGCCGCGCAGGCCGAGACCGTGCGCAAGATGGTCGTGGCGATGGCCAAGGACCCGCGCGTCCTGGTCATCAAGCTCGCCGACCGCCTGCACAACATGCGCACCATGCGTTACCTCAAGCGCGAGAAGCAGGAGAAGAAGGCGCGTGAGACGCTGGAGATCTACGCGCCGCTCGCCCACCGCCTCGGCATGAACACCATCAAGTGGGAACTGGAGGACCTCGCCTTCGCGATCCTCTACCCCAAGATGTACGACGAGATCGTACGGCTGGTGGCCGAGCGGGCACCGAAGCGTGACGAGTATCTGGCCATAGTGACCGACGAGGTCCAGCAGGACCTGCGGGCCGCCCGCATCAAGGCGACCGTCACCGGCCGCCCGAAGCACTACTACAGCGTCTACCAGAAGATGATCGTCCGCGGCCGTGACTTCGCGGAGATCTACGACCTGGTGGGGATTCGTGTACTTGTCGACACGGTCCGCGACTGCTACGCCGCCCTCGGCACCGTGCACGCGCGATGGAACCCGGTCCCCGGCCGGTTCAAGGACTACATCGCGATGCCCAAGTTCAACATGTACCAGTCGCTGCACACGACGGTCATCGGCCCCAACGGCAAGCCGGTCGAACTCCAGATCCGCACGTTCGACATGCACCGCCGCGCCGAGTACGGCATCGCGGCGCACTGGAAGTACAAGCAGGAGGCCGTCGCCGGTGCCTCCAAGGTCCGCACCGACGTACCCAAGTCCGGCAAGGGCAAGGACGACCACCTCAACGACATGGCGTGGCTGCGCCAACTGCTGGACTGGCAGAAGGAGACCGAGGACCCGGGCGAGTTCCTGGAGTCCCTGCGCTTCGACCTGTCCCGCAACGAGGTCTTCGTCTTCACCCCCAAGGGCGACGTCATAGCGCTGCCGGCCGGCGCCACCCCCGTCGACTTCGCGTACGCCGTCCACACCGAGGTCGGCCACCGCACCATAGGAGCACGGGTCAACGGGCGTCTCGTACCGCTCGAATCGACCCTGGACAACGGCGACCTCGTCGAGGTCTTCACCTCCAAGGCACCCGGCGCGGGCCCCTCCCGCGACTGGCTCGGCTTCGTGAAGTCGCCACGCGCCCGCAACAAGATCCGCGCGTGGTTCTCCAAGGAGCGCCGCGACGAGGCCATCGAGCAGGGCAAGGACGCCATCGTCCGCGCGATGCGCAAGCAGAACCTGCCGATCCAGCGCATCCTGACCGGCGACTCACTGGTCACGCTGGCGCACGAGATGCGCTACGCGGACATCTCCGCGCTGTACGCGGCGATCGGCGAGGGCCATGTCTCCGCGCAGAACATCGTGCAGAAGCTCGTCCAGGCCCTCGGCGGCGAGGAAGCCGCCACCGAGGAGATCGACGAGACGGTCCCGCCGGCCCACGGCCGACGCCGCAAGCGCCGCTCCAGCGCCGACCCGGGCGTCATCGTCAAGGGCGTCGAGGACGTGTGGGTCAAGCTGGCCCGCTGCTGTACGCCGGTGCCGGGCGACCCGATCATCGGCTTCGTCACGCGGGGAAGCGGTGTATCGGTTCACCGCAGCGACTGTGTGAACGTGGAGTCACTCTCCCGCGAGCCCGAGCGCATCCTCGAGGTCGAGTGGGCGCCCACCCAGTCCTCGGTCTTCCTGGTCGCCATCCAGGTCGAGGCCCTGGACCGCTCCCGGCTCCTCTCGGACGTCACCCGCGTCCTGTCCGACCAGCACGTCAACATCCTCTCCGCGGCCGTACAGACCTCCCGCGACCGGGTGGCCACCTCCCGCTTCACCTTCGAGATGGGCGACCCCAAGCACCTCGGCCACGTCCTGAAGGCGGTCCGGGGCGTCGAGGGCGTGTACGACGTGTACCGCGTGACGTCGGCGCGCAGCCGGTCGTAGACCGCCGTACAGGCACGGAGAAGGGGCTCCCCGCGGGGAGCCCCTTCTCCGTCATGCCGACCCGGCGTCAGCCGCCGAACTCCTCCAGCCCCTTCAGCGCCTGGTCCAGCAGCGCCTGGCGGCCCTCCAGCTCACGCTCCAGCTTGTCGGCCTTCGCGTTGTTGCCCTGGGCGCGCGCCTGCTCGATCTGGCCCCTGAGCTTGTCCACGGCGGCCTGGAGCTGACCGGTCAGCCCCTCGGCACGCGCGCGTGCCTCCGGGTTGGTCCGGCGCCACTCGTTCTCCTCGGCGTCCTGGATGGCGCGCTCGACGGCGTGCATCCGGCCCTCGACCTTCGGGCGGGCGTCACGAGGCACATGGCCGATGGCCTCCCAGCGCTCGTTGATCGAGCGGAAGGCGGCACGCGTGCCCTTCAGGTCGCCGATCGGCAGGAGCTTCTCGGCCTCCTCGGCCAGCTCCTCCTTCAGCTTCAGGTTCTCCGACTGCTCGGCGTCCCGCTCGGCGAAGACCGAGCTGCGGGCGGCGAAGAAGATGTCCTGGGCGCCGCGGAAGCGGTTCCACAGGTCGTCCTCGTGCTCCCGCTGGGCCCGCCCCGCGGCCTTCCACTCCGACATCAGCTCGCGGTAACGCGCCGCCGTCGGACCCCAGTCCGTCGACCCGGACAGCGACTCGGCCTCGGAGACCAGCCGCTCCTTGGTCTTGCGGGCCTCCTCGCGCTGCGCGTCCAGATGCGCGAAGTGCGCCTTGCGCCGCTTGGAGAACGCCGAGCGGGCATGCGAGAAGCGGTGCCACAGCTCGTCGTCCGACTTGCGGTCCAGCCGCGGCAGGCCCTTCCAGGTGTCCACCAGGGAACGCAGCCGCTCACCGGCGGCCCGCCACTGGTCGGACTGGGCCAGCTCCTCGGCCTCGACGACCAGCGCCTCCTTCGCGTGGCGCGCCTCGTCGGACTGCTTCGCCCGCTGCTGCTTGCGCTCCTCGCGGCGCTTGTCGACCGTCTCGACGAGCTTGTCCAGCCGGGTCCGCAGGGCGTCCAGATCACCGACCGCGTGATGGGCGTCGACCTGCTCACGAATGTGGTCGATCGCGGTCTGCGCGTCCTTCGCCGACAGGTCGGTGGTCTTCACTCGCTTCTCGAGGAGGCCGATCTCGACAACCAGGCCCTCGTACTTGCGCTCGAAATAGGCCAGCGCCTCATCAGGGGTGCCTGCCTGCCAAGAGCCGACAACCTGCTCGCCGTCGGCCGTACGCACGTACACGGTCCCCGTCTCGTCGACGCGGCCCCACGGGTCGCTGCTCACAGCGCCTCCTCCACATGATGCCTGCGAGGGGCTCGTGTTCCCCCGGGCATCGTCCACAGTTTCGTCACGGCCAACATAGGCGACCGGCAGGTTGCCTGTCCGCATCCCGCGCGACCGAAATTTCGCAGTTGGCGGTCAGGATTTCGTGACCGTGGCCTTGTTGATCACAACCGTCGCATTGGGGGCGGTGTTCCCGGTTGTGGGATCCGCGGGCTGCGCTCCGGCACCGGCGATCTTCTTCAGGACCTTCATGCCCGCCTCGGACACCGTTCCGAACGGTGTGTAGTAGGCCGGCAACTGACTGTCCTGGTAGACGAGGAAGAACTGGCTGCCTCCGGAGTTGCTCCCCTCCTTCGTCTGCGGGTTGTACTGGTTGGCCATCGCGACCGTGCCGGCCGGGTACACGCCGCCCTTGAGGCTCTTGTCCTTGAGGTTCTCGTCCGGGATCGTGTACCCTGGTCCGCCCATGCCGGTGCCCTTCGGGTCGCCGCACTGGAGCACGTAGATGCCGCTGTCGGTGAGCCGGTGGCACTTGGTGTGGTCGAAGTACCCCTTGCCGGCCAGGAACTCGAAAGAGTTCACCGTGTGCGGTGCGGCCGACGCCTTCAGGTCGACATCTATGTCACCGCACGTCGTCTCGAGCTTCATCGTGTACTTGGCCGACTTGTCGACCGTCAGCTCCGGCTCCTTCTTCCAGGTAGCCGTCTTGGCCTTGCCCTCGGCGGGCTTCTCGCACGGGTCCGGGGCCTTGCTGGTCGGGCTCGCGCTCGGCGTGACCTCCGCGCCGGCGTTCTCCTTGCTGTCGTCGTCCTTGAGGACGCCCGTCGTGTACAACGCGAGGCTGCCGATGACGACGACTCCGAGCACCGACGCGATCACCGAGTTGCGCATGCGCGATTTGCGTCGGGCGGACGTGCGCCGCTGCTGCTGCCGCAAGAACTTCTCCCGGGCGAGCTGACGCCGCCGCTGTTCCTGGCTGACCACCGGGTTCTCTCCTCATGCGTCGTAAGTGTCGACCGGTACGCGTGTGTTCATTGAGCCGACCGCCTGTGTGTGCCCCGTACCGTATATGGGTTCGCTGAGGAATCGGCAGCGCCGGTAGGCTCTGACGGCAGGCGGAGTCCGCCGACAAACCACTCGTGTCGACACAAACGAAGGACGATCGTGCTCATTGCCGGGTTCCCCGCCGGGGCCTGGGGGACGAACTGTTATCTCGTCGCCCCCGCCGCCGGTGAGGAGTGCGTGATCATCGACCCGGGCCACGAGGCGGCCCCAGGAGTCGAGGAAGCACTGCGCAAGCATCGGCTCAAGCCCGTTGCCGTCGTCCTCACCCACGGCCACCTCGACCATGTGGCCTCGGTCGTCCCGGTGTGCGGCGCCCACGACGTGCCGGCCTGGATCCACCCCGAGGACCGGTACATGATGAGCGACCCCGAGAAGGCGCTCGGCCGCTCCATCGGCGCGCAGCTGATGGGCGAGCTGACCGTCGGGGAGCCGGACGACGTCAAGGAGCTGACCGACGGCGCCAAGCTGGAGCTGGCCGGCCTGGAGCTGACCGTGGCGCACGCGCCGGGCCATACCAAGGGGTCGGTGACCTTCGGCATGCCCGAGGCGGCGGACGTCCCGCCGATCCTGTTCTCGGGCGACCTGCTGTTCGCCGGCTCCATCGGACGCACCGACCTGCCCGGCGGTGACACGGCCGAGATCCTCGACTCGCTGGCCCGCGTGTGCCTGCCGCTCGACGACTCGACCGTGGTGCTGTCCGGCCACGGCCCCCAGACGACCATCGGCCAGGAGCGCGCCACCAACCCCTATCTGCGGCAGGTGGCCGCCGGCCCGGGAGCTCAGGAAGCTCCCCGACGAGGAATGTGACGAGACCCTCCGTGAGCACCTTCAAGGCCCCCAAGGGCACGTACGACCTGATCCCGCCGGAGAGCGCCAAGTACCTGGCCGTCCGCGAGGCGATCGCCGCGCCCCTGCGCAACTCCGGCTACGGCTACATCGAGACGCCCGGTTTCGAGAGCGTCGAGCTGTTCGCACGAGGCGTGGGCGAGTCCACCGACATCGTCACCAAGGAGATGTACGCCTTCGAGACCAAGGGCGGCGACAAGCTCGCCCTGCGCCCCGAGGGCACGGCCTCGGTCCTGCGCGCGGCGCTGGAGGCCAACCTCCACAAGGTCGGCAACCTCCCGGTCAAGCTCTGGTACTCGGGCTCGTACTACCGCTACGAGCGCCCCCAGAAGGGCCGCTACAGGCACTTCTCGCAGGTCGGCGCCGAGGCGATCGGTGCCGAGGACCCGGCGCTGGACGCCGAGTTGATCATCCTGGCCGACCAGGCCTACCGCTCGCTCGGCCTGAGCCAGTTCCGGATCCTGCTCAACAGCCTGGGCGACCAGGAGTGCCGGCCGGTCTACCGGGCCGCGCTCCAGGACTTCCTGCGGGGCCTGGACCTCGACGAGGACACCCTGCGCCGCGCGGAGATCAACCCGCTGCGCGTCCTCGACGACAAGCGCGAGTCGGTCCAGAAGCAGCTCGGGGACGCCCCGCTCCTGCGCGACTACCTCTGCGACGCCTGCAAGGCATACCACGAGGAGGTCCGCGAGCTGATCACGGCGGCGGGCGTCTCCTTCGAGGACGACCCGAAGCTGGTCCGCGGCCTGGACTACTACACGCGTACGACCTTCGAGTTCGTCCACAACGGTCTGGGCTCCCAGTCCGCGGTCGGCGGCGGCGGCCGCTACGACGGGCTGTCCGAGATGATCGGCGGCCCCGCGCTGCCGTCTGTCGGCTGGGCGCTCGGCGTCGACCGCACCGTGCTCGCCCTGGAGGCGGAGGGCGTGGAGCTCGAACTCCCGGCGTCCACCAGCGTGTTCGCGGTGCCGCTCGGCGAGGAGGCCCGCCGGGTGCTGTTCGCCAAGGTGACCGAGCTGCGCAAGGTCGGTATCGCGACGGACTTCTCCTACGGCGCCAAGGGCCTCAAGGGCGCCATGAAGAACGCCAACCGCAGCGGCGCCCGCTACACGATCGTGGCCGGCGAGCGTGACCTCGCCGACGGCGTCGTCCAGCTCAAGGACATGGAGTCCGGCGAACAGGCGGCCATCGGCGTCAACGAGATCGTGGCGGAACTGGAAGCTCGTCTGGGCTGAATTTCCGGGAGGGCGGGGGCCGACGGGTCCCCGCCCTCAGCCGTTCCGTGGTGTCCTGAACCGAGTGCTTCGGCGTGATCGCGCGTATTTCCTTATACGCAGCGAACGGTGGGCACGCGTGGGTGTGCGGCACAATGTGCCCTGTCCGGAGAAACTCCAGGTCTCAAGTGACGGAATCGGCGTGATGAGCAAGACGACAGTCAAAGACGTCTCCACCGAGCCCGAGCCGAAGCGCGCCGAGGCGCCGCAAACGCTGGGCTCCGGCCGTGCGTTCGCGCTGCTGCTGGTGATCACCGGCGCGGCCGGACTGCTCGCCGCGTGGGTCATCACGATCGACAAGTTCAAGATCCTCGAGGCGAAGGTCGCGGGCGAGACCTTCACGCCCGGCTGTAGCCTCAACCCGATCGTGTCCTGCGGCAGCATCATGGAGAGCAAGCAGGCGGCCGCCTTCGGGTTCCCCAACCCCATGCTCGGCCTCGTCTGTTACGGCATCGTCGTCTGCGTCGGCATGAGCCTGCTCGCCGGCGCCCGCTTTCCGCGCTGGTACTGGCTGACCTTCAACTTCGGCACGCTCTTCGGCGTCGTCTTCTGCACCTGGCTGATGTACCAGTCGCTCTACAACATCAACGCGCTCTGCCTGTGGTGCTCGCTGGCCTGGGCCGCGACGATCACCATGTTCTGGTACGTGACCTCCTTCAACATCCGCAACGGCTTCCTGCGTGCCCCGGGGGCGCTGAAGAGCTTCCTCTCCGAGTTCACGTGGGTGCTCCCGGTGACGCACTGCGGTGTCATCGTGATGCTGATCCTGACCCGCTGGGGCAGCCAGCTCTGGGCCGCCTGACCCGCCCCGGGCCCGATGTCAGTGCGGTGATTTAGGGTTTCCAGCGTGGAGCCCGACCTGTTCACCGCCGCCGCAGAAGAACGCCAGGAGAAGGACCCAGCCGGAAGTCCCCTGGCGGTGCGGATGCGCCCGCGCACCCTCGACGAGGTGGTGGGCCAGCAGCACCTGCTCAAGCCCGGCTCACCCCTGCGCCGACTGGTCGGCGAGGGAGCCAAGGGCCCCGCGGGTCCGTCGTCGGTGATCCTCTGGGGCCCGCCCGGCACCGGCAAGACCACCCTGGCCTACGTCGTCTCCAAGGCCACCAACAAGCGCTTCGTGGAGCTCTCCGCGATCACCGCCGGCGTCAAGGAGGTCCGCGCGGTCATCGACGGCGCCCGCCGCGCCACCGGCGGCTTCGGCAAGGAGACCGTCCTCTTCCTCGACGAGATCCACCGCTTCAGCAAGGCACAGCAGGACTCCCTTCTCCCGGCCGTCGAGAACCGCTGGGTGACCCTGATCGCGGCGACCACCGAGAACCCGTACTTCTCGATCATCTCGCCGCTGCTCTCCCGCTCCCTCCTGCTCACCCTCGAACCCCTCACCGACGACGACATCCGGGACCTGCTGCGGCGCGCCCTGAGTGACGAACGCGGCCTGAAGGACGCCGTCGCACTCCCCGAGGACACCGAGGCGCACCTGCTGCGGATCGCCGGCGGTGACGCCCGCCGCGCCCTGACCGCCCTGGAAGCCGCCGCCGGAGCCGCACTGGACCAGGGCGAGCGCGAGGTCAGCCTCCAGACGCTGGAGCAGACCGTCGACCGGGCCGCCGTGAAGTACGACCGCGACGGCGACCAGCACTACGACGTGGCCAGCGCCCTGATCAAGTCCATCCGGGGCTCCGACGTCGACGCCGCCCTGCACTATCTGGCCCGGATGATCGAGGCCGGCGAGGACCCCCGGTTCATCGCCCGCCGCCTGATGATCTCCGCCAGCGAGGACATCGGCCTCGCCGATCCGAACGCCCTGCCGATCGCGGTCGCCGCGGCCCAGGCCGTCGCCATGATCGGCTTCCCCGAAGCCGCCCTCACCCTCAGCCACGCCACCATCGCGCTCGCGCTCGCCCCCAAGTCCAACGCCGCGACCACCGCGATCGGCGCCGCCCTGGACGACGTACGCAAGGGACTGGCGGGCCCGGTCCCGCCTCACCTGCGTGACGGGCACTACAAGGGCGCCGCCAAGCTCGGGCACGCGCAGGGGTACGTGTATCCGCACGACCTGGCGGAGGGCATCGCCGAGCAGCAGTACGCCCCGGACGCCCTCAAGGACAGCGAGTACTACACCCCGACCCGGCACGGCGCCGAGGCGCGGTACGCGGACGCGGTGGAGTGGACCAGGAAACGCCTCGGTCGCAAGCGGTCCTGAGCACCCTGTAAACTTCTCCGAAGTGCTGTGTCCTGTGCTGTCAGAACGGGACGGTCAGCCGGAGCCGGTTCAGGACACGTCCCGGAGCGGTTCCAGGAGCGTCGCGCACCGTCGATCGGTGTCGCGGGCAGCCCACCACCACTCGTCGCAGGACGGGACCGGTCGGTGGGCCACTCGCGTGCTGCACGTATGTGCCCAGACCAGGGGAGCGGCTGCCCGGGAGGTCCTCGGACCTCAAGGGTTTCCCCGGCTGCGGATGCGACCTCCCTCAACCCTGACGAGCCGAACACTGAGAAATGAGAGATTGTGGCGAACCAGTCCCGCCCCAAGGTCAAGAAGTCGCGTGCCCTCGGCATCGCGCTGACCCCGAAGGCCGTCAAGTACTTCGAGGCCCGTCCCTACCCGCCGGGTGAGCACGGCCGTGGCCGCAAGCAGAACTCGGACTACAAGGTCCGTCTGCTGGAGAAGCAGCGTCTGCGTGCGCAGTACGACGTGTCCGAGCGTCAGCTCGTTCGCGCCTACGAGCGTGCCTCCAAGGTTCAGGGCAAGACCGGTGAGGCCCTGATCATCGAGCTCGAGCGTCGTCTCGACGCCCTGGTCCTGCGTTCGGGCATCGCCCGCACCATCTACCAGGCCCGTCAGATGGTCGTTCACGGCCACATCGAGGTCAACGGCCAGAAGGTCGACAAGCCGTCGTTCCGCGTCCGTCCCGACGACGTCGTGATGGTCCGCGAGCGCAGCCGCGAGAAGACCCTCTTCTCCATCTCCCGTGAGGGTGGCTTCGCCCCCGACGGCGAGATCCCGCGCTACCTCCAGGTGAACCTCAAGGCCCTGGCGTTCCGCCTGGACCGTGAGCCGAACCGCAAGGAGATCCCGGTGATCTGCGACGAGCAGCTCGTCGTCGAGTACTACGCCCGTTGATCCTTCAGCGGTCGTAGGACACCTGCGCCTCAGCCCGTCGTCTCCCCGCCCTTCCGGGTGGGGGAGCCGGCGGGCTTTCGCATGGTCAGAATCGCCCTGACATGCCGAACCGAGTCGTGCGGCGGCACGTCCGAAGACGGCCTGCCCAGCGCCCTGCGCACCGCCGCCTCCCGGCCGAGCGCCCTGCCCTGCCGTACGCACTCCTCGTACCGGTCGTCGCCGAGCGCCGTCCGCGCCGCCCTCTCGCACAGCTCGTGCGGGGCGTTGAAAGAGGCCGAGCCGAACAGCGGCACACCGACCGACGGCCACATCCCGGCCGCCGCGCCCTGGAGCAGGGCGGCCTCCGCGGCATCGCCCTCCGCACCGGTGACCAGTGCCAGCAGTTCCACGGCCAGCACCGAGCCGAGCAGGTCGTGGAAGGAGTGGGCGCTGGTCAGGCAGTCCGTCAGCAGGGCGCGGGCGTCGGACAGGCCGCCGTCGGCCCAGGCGGCGTACGCCAGGACGTACAGCGCGTAGGAGCGCGCCCAGCGCTCGCCGTGGTCCTCGCACACCTGGCGCACGTCCTCGCACCACCGCACCGCGTCCGGCAGATCGCCCTGGAACGCCCGTGTCATCGCCAGCTCGACCTGGCCCATCAGCACATTGCTGTTGAGCTCACCGATCTCCTGATAGCGGTCGAGCGCCGAACGCAGCAGCGCCTCCGCGCGTTCCATGTCGTCCGAGAGCAGCGCCAGACAGCCCATGCGGTGCTCCGCGTAGGCCAGCGCCGTGAGGTCGCCCGCCTGTTCCGCCTCCTCCCGGCACTCCAGGAGCACCCTGAGAGCGGGCACCGAGTCGCCTTGCAGGATCGCCACATAGCCGAGCACCCACAACGCCTTCAGCCGCGACCGCCCCCACCCGGAGCCCAGCTCCACCGCCTGCTCCAGCCAGCGCCGCCCCTCCGACAGCCGGCCGCAGCCGACCCAGTGGAACCACAGGGAGCCCGCGAGATGCTGCCCCAGATGGGCCTCGTCCGGCTCGCTCAGGCAGTGCTCCAGGGCGCGCCGCAGATTCGGCAGCTCCGCCTCGACGCGCGTGGCCACCTCGCCCTGCCGCGGCGAGAACCACTCCAGCTCGCACCACGTCGTCAGACCCAGGTACCAGTCGCGGTGCCGGCGCCGCAGCCGGGCCGCGTCCCCGGTCGCCGCCAGCCAGTCCGCGCCGTAGGCCCGGATCGTGTCCAGCATCCGGTAGCGCACACCCTCCCCGGTCTCCTCGCGCGCGACCACGGACTGGGCCAGCAACGCCGAGAGCACGTCGAGAACGTCATCGGCGTGCAGACCCTGCCCGCCGCACACGTACTCGACCGCGTCCAGGTCGAACCGGTCCGCGAACACCGACAGCCGCGCCCACAGCAACCGCTCCTCGGGCGTGCACAGTTCGTGGCTCCAGCCGACCGTCGTGCGCAGCGTCCGATGCCGCGGCAGGGCGTCCTGCCCGCCCCCGGTCAGCAGCCGGAACCGGTCGTCGAGCCGCTCGAGCAGCTGCCCCGGCGACAGCATCCGCAGCCGCCCCGCCGCCAGCTCGATCGCGAGCGGGATCCCGTCCAGACGCCGGCACAACTCCCGTACGTCCCCGTCGTCCCGCACGGGCGTACCGTGCCGGCCCGCCCGCTCCACGAAGAGCTCCACCGCGTCGTCCTCGCCCAGTGGCGCCAGCGGGAACAGCCGCTCGCCCGCCACACCCAGCGGTCGCCGCCCCACGGCGAGCACGCTCAGCCCCGGCACCCGGCGCAGCAGATCCGTCGCCAGCCGCGCGCAGGCCTCGACCAGGTGCTCGAAGCCGTCCAGGATCAGCAGGACTTCACGCCCCGCGAGATGCGCCAGCAGCGTCTCGCGGGGGAGGCGCGTGGTGTGGTCGGTCAGACCCAGCGCCTCCACGACCGCGTAACCGACGAACTCCGGGTCGCGGACCGGCGCCAACTCCACGTGCCGCACGCCGTCCCGGGGAGCACACCGCGAGGCGGCCCGCGTGGCCAGCCGTGACTTGCCGACCCCGCCGGCTCCGGTCACCGTCACCAGCCGCCCGGCGCCGAGCGCCGCGGTCAGCTCGGCGAGTTCCGCCGTGCGGCCCACGAACGTGCTCAGTTCCAGGGGCAGATCGCCGGAGTCGGGGGAGTGGGGGCGCCGTTGATCCCGCATGAGATACGGAGCGTACTCAACCGTAATCACTCCGTACAATCGCTTCGCGTGACCCGGCCCCCCGCGGGCGCCGATCCGGTGTGGAACGGCGTCGTCGGCGCGATAGGCTCGGTGCACGACTTTTTCGATGTAGACCGATGCAGAGGCACGTTTCAGGGAGCGGGTGCACACAGTGTCCGGTGGAGAGGTTGCCGGGATCCTGGTGGCCGTCTTCTGGGCGATCCTGGTCTCCTTCCTCGCCGTCGCGTTGGCGAGGCTGGCCCAGACGCTCAAGGCGACCACCAAGCTCGTCGCGGATGTGACCGATCAGGCGGTCCCGCTCCTGGCAGAGGCGTCCACGGCGGTGCGCTCCGCGCAGACCCAGATCGACCGGGTCGACGCCATCGCCTCCGACGTCCAGGAGGTCACGTCGAACGCCTCCGCCCTGTCGACCACCGTCGCCTCCACCTTCGGCGGCCCCCTGGTCAAGGTCGCGGCCTTCGGCTACGGCGTGCGCCGGGCCCTCGGCGGCCGCAAGCAGGAGGACCTGCCCGCGAAGTCGCCCCGGCGTAACGTGATCGTGGGCCGGACGGTCCCCACCGCACGACGCAAGCGGAAGTAAGGACTGAGACCGAGCGATGTTCCGCCGTACGTTCTGGTTCAGCACGGGTGTCGCCGCCGGTGTCTGGGCCACCACCAAGGTCAACCGCAAGCTCAAGCAGCTGACCCCGGAGAGCCTCGCCGCGACCGCGGCGAACAAGGCCCTGGAGACCGGTCAGCGCCTGAAGGACCGCGCGGTCGGCTTCGCGCTCGACGTCCGCGACAACATGGCCCAGCGGGAGGCCGAGCTGGAGGACGCGCTCGGCATCCAGGACAACCCCGAACTCCCCGAGCCCCGGCGGTACGCCGCCATCGAGAACGACCGCAACAACCCGAAGTACGTCGACAACCAGACGTACTCGTACAACCGAAACGAGGACCACTGATGGAGTCGGCTGAGATTCGCCGCCGCTGGCTGAGCTTCTTCGAGGAGCGCGGGCACACCGTCGTCCCTTCGGCGTCGCTCATCGCGGACGACCCGACTCTGCTCCTCGTCCCCGCCGGCATGGTGCCCTTCAAGCCCTACTTCCTGGGTGAGGTCAAGCCGCCCTTCGACCGCGCCACCAGCGTGCAGAAGTGCGTGCGCACGCCGGACATCGAAGAGGTCGGCAAGACCACCCGGCACGGCACCTTCTTCCAGATGTGCGGCAACTTCTCCTTCGGTGACTACTTCAAGGAAGGCGCCATCAAGTACGCCTGGGAGCTGCTCACCAGCCCCCAGGACAAGGGTGGTTACGGCCTGGAGCCGGAGAAGCTCTGGATCACCGTCTACAAGGACGACGACGAGGCCGAGCGCATCTGGCACGACGTCGTCGGCGTGCCGAAGGAGCGCATCCAGCGCCTCGGCATGAAGGACAACTACTGGTCGATGGGCGTCCCCGGACCCTGCGGCCCCTGCTCCGAGATCAACTACGACCGCGGCCCCGAGTTCGGCGTCGAGGGCGGCCCCGCCGTCAACGACGAGCGGTACGTGGAGATCTGGAACCTCGTCTTCATGCAGTACGAGCGTGGCGAGGGCATCGGCAAGGACAACTTCGAGATCCTCGGCGAGCTCCCGAGCAAGAACATCGACACGGGCCTCGGCCTGGAGCGACTCGCCATGATTCTGCAAGGCGTGCAGAACATGTACGAGATCGACACGTCCATGGCGGTCATCAACAAGGCCACCGAGCTGACCGGTGTCGCCTACGGCGACGCCCACGGCTCGGACGTCTCCCTGCGCGTGGTCACCGACCACATGCGGACGTCCGTGATGCTCATCGGCGACGGCGTCACCCCCGGCAACGAGGGCCGCGGCTACGTGCTGCGCCGCATCATGCGTCGCGCCATCCGCAACATGCGTCTGCTCGGTGCCACCGGTCCGGTCGTCAAGGACCTCATCGACGTCGTGATCGCCATGATGGGCCAGCAGTACCCTGAGCTGATCACCGACCGCGAGCGCATCGAGAAGGTTGCCCTCGCGGAGGAGAACGCCTTCCTCAAGACGCTGAAGGCCGGCACCAACATCCTCGACACGGCCGTCTCCGACACCAAGGCCGCGGGCTCCAGCGTGCTGGCCGGCGACAAGGCCTTCCTGCTCCACGACACCTGGGGCTTCCCGATCGACCTCACCCTGGAGATGGCCGCCGAGCAGGGCCTCTCCGTGGACGAGGACGGCTTCCGGCGCCTGATGAAGGAGCAGCGGGAGCGCGCCAAGGCCGACGCCCAGGCCAAGAAGACCGGGCACGCCGGCGCCGGCGCCTACCGGGAGATCGCCGACAAGACCGGCGCGACCGAGTTCATCGGCTACAGCGACACCGAGGGCGAGTCCACGATCGTCGGCATCCTCGTCGACGGCGCCTCCTCCCCGGCCGCCACCGAGGGCGACGAGGTCGAGATCGTCCTCGACCGCACCCCGTTCTACGCCGAGGGCGGCGGTCAGATCGGCGACACCGGCCGCATCAAGGTGGACACCGGTGCCGTGATCGAGATCCGCGACTGCCAGAAGCCGGTCCCGGGCGTCTACGTCCACAAGGGCGTCGTCCAGGTCGGCGAGGTCACGGTCGGTGCCAAGGCCCACGCCTCGATCGACTCGCTGCGCCGCCGCGCCATCGCCCGCGCCCACTCGGCCACGCACCTCACCCACCAGGCCCTGCGTGACGCCCTCGGCCCGACGGCCGCCCAGGCCGGTTCCGAGAACCAGCCGGGTCGCTTCCGCTTCGACTTCGGTTCTCCGGCCGCCGTGCCGACGGCCGTGATGACCGACGTCGAGCAGAAGATCAACGAGGTGCTCGCCCGCGACCTCGACGTGCACGCCGAGGTCATGGGCATCGACGACGCCAAGAAGCAGGGCGCCATCGCCGAGTTCGGTGAGAAGTACGGCGAGCGGGTCCGTGTGGTGACCATCGGCGACTTCTCCAAGGAGCTGTGCGGCGGCACCCACGTGCACAACACCGCCCAGCTCGGCCTGGTGAAGCTGCTGGGCGAGTCGTCCATCGGCTCCGGTGTGCGCCGTATCGAGGCCCTCGTCGGCGTGGACGCCTACAACTTCCTCGCCCGGGAGCACACGGTCGTCGCCCAGCTCCAGGAGCTGATCAAGGGCCGTCCGGAGGAGCTCCCGGAGAAGGTCTCCGCCATGCTCGGCAAGCTGAAGGACGCCGAGAAGGAGATCGAGAAGTTCCGCGCGGAGAAGGTGCTCCAGGCTGCCGCCGGTCTCGCCGAGTCCGCCAAGGACGTGCGCGGCATCGCCGTCGTCACCGGTCAGGTGCCGGACGGCACCACGCCGGACGACCTGCGCAAGCTGGTCCTCGACGTGCGCGGCCGCATCCAGGGCGGACGTGCCGCCGTGGTCGCACTGTTCACCGTGAACAACGGCAAGCCGCTGACGGTCATCGCCACCAACGACGCCGCCCGTGACCGCGGCCTCAAGGCCGGTGACCTGGTCCGCACCGCCGCCAAGACCCTCGGCGGCGGCGGTGGCGGCAAGCCGGACGTCGCCCAGGGCGGCGGCCAGAACCCGGCCGCCGTCGGCGAGGCCGTCGACGCCGTCGAGCGGCTCGTGGCGGAAACGGCCAAGTGAGCGAAGACACACAGGCAAGGGGCGACGGCCGGGGCATGCGCCGCGGCCGTCGTCTGGCCATCGACGTGGGCGACGCCCGTATCGGCGTCGCCTCGTGCGACCCCGACGGAATCCTCGCCACCCCGGTGGAGACGGTCCCGGGCCGGGACGTCCCCGCAGCTCACAGGCGCCTGAAGCAACTCGTCGAGGAGTACGAGCCCCTTGAGGTCGTCGTCGGCCTGCCCCGCTCCCTCAAGGGCGGCGAGGGCCCTGCCGCGGTCAAGGTCAGGGGCTTCGCCCAGGAACTGGCCCGCATGATCGCGCCCGTACCGGTCAGGCTCGTGGACGAGCGGATGACGACCGTGACGGCCAGTCAGGGACTGCGTGCCTCGGGCGTGAAATCGAAGAAGGGCAGATCGGTCATCGACCAGGCTGCCGCCGTGATCATCCTTCAGCAGGCGCTCGAATCCGAACGGGTGTCAGGTAAAGCTCCGGGAGAGAGCGTCGAAGTGGTTATCTGATCGCGATACGGTAACGTTCCGCGCGATGCGCCGGTGTTCGAACAGCCGGCGCACAAAGAGAGGCGGGACGGGAGCCGGATCTACAGCAGCCGCGTGACCGCCGCCTCGCGGCTCTAGGGGATCGATGACTGAGTATGGCCGGGGCCCAGGCTCCGAACCGTGGCATCCCGAGGACCCGTTGTTCGGGGACGGCGGATGGGAAGGGCAGCAGGCCCACACGGGCCAGCAGGCTGCCTACGGCGGCCAGCAGCAGCACTATCCGCAGCAGCCGCAGCAGTCAGGCCACTACGGCGACTGGGCCGACGGCCAGCAGGCCCCGTACGGTCAGGCGCAGCAGCAGTACCAGCAGCAGGGTCAGCACTATCCGCAGCAGGGTCAGCAGTACCCGCAGCAGGGCCAGCAGTACCCGCAGCAGTACGACCAGCAGCACTACGCGGGTCACGGACAGCAGTCGTACGACAACAACGGCTGGGCGACCGGCAGTCACTCGCACGTCCAGTACCCCGACCCCGGCGACCCGTACGGGCAGCAGCAGTCCGCGGGGTACGGCGGTGAGCAGGCCGACTACTACGGCACGCCCGAGGCGTACCCGCCGCCGGCACCGCCGAGCCGTCGGCGGGCCGAGCCCGAGCCGCCCGAGACCGAGTGGGATCCGGGCCCGGACCAGGGCGAACACGCCTTCTTCGCCGGTGGCGGCGATGACGACGACGACTCCGACGACGAGTCGGGCGGCGGCCGCGGTCGCGGCGACCGGCGGGGCGGCAAGCCCAAGAAACGGCGCAGCGGACTCGCCTGTCTGGTGATCGTGGGCGTGTTCGGCGGAGTCGTCGCCGGAGTCGGATATTTCGGGTACCAGTTTTACCAGGATCGTTTCGGCACGGCCCCCGACTATGCCGGGGACGGCACGGGCGAGACCGTCACCGTCGAGATCCCGAAGGGCGCGCTCGGCAATCAGATCGGCCAGGCGCTCAAGCAGGCCGGCGTCGTCAAGAGCGTCGATGCCTTCGTCGCCGCCCAGTCGCAGAATCCCGAGGGCAAGTCGATCCAGGCCGGCGCCTATCTGCTGCACAAGCAGATGTCCGCCGAGAGCGCCGTCGCGATGATGCTCGACCCGAAGAGCCAGAACAACGTTCTGGTCCGGCCGGGCGATCGCAATGTGGCCGTCTACAAGGCCATCGATGAACAGCTCGATCTCTCGTCCGGCACCACCAAGAAGGTCGCCGAGCAGAAATACGAGAGCCTCGGACTGCCGAGCTGGGCCAACGACAACAGTGAAATCAAGGACCCCCTGGAGGGCTTCCTCTATCCGGGCACCTATCCCGCCGCCAAGGGCATGAAGCCCGAGGCCGTGCTCAAGGGAATGGTGTCCCAGGCCGCCGACAAGTACGAGGCGCTCGACCTGGAGGCCAAGGCCAAGGCGCTCAAGCTGGACAGCCCCTTGCAGCTCATCACGGTCGCCAGCCTCGTCCAGGCCGAGGGAAAGACCGACGACGACTACCGCAAGATGGCGGAAGTGGTCTACAACCGCCTCGACCGCGCGAACCCCGAGACCTACGGTCTGCTCCAGTTCGACTCGACCTTCAATTACCTGAAGGGCGAGAGCAACATCAATATCAGCGAATCCGAGATCAACAAGAACCAGGACCCGTACAACACGTACACGCAGAAGGGTCTGCCGCCCGGGCCGATCGGCAACCCGGGCGAGGGCGCGATCAAGGGGGCACTGAGCCCGACCGACCAGGGCTGGTACTACTTCGTCGCGGTCGACGGCGTGAGCAAGACCGAATTCGCCAAGACCCACGCGGAATTCCAGAAGCTCAAGGACAAGTTCAATGAGAGCTCGGGCAACTGACGCCCGCCGGGCCGCCGTACTCGGCAAGCCCATCGCCCACTCCCTCTCCCCGGTGCTGCACCGGGCCGCCTACGAGGAACTGGGGCTCACCGACTGGTCGTACGACCGGTTCGAGATCGACGAGGCCGCGCTGCCAGGGTTCTTCGCGGAACTCGGCCCGGAGTGGGCCGGACTGTCGCTGACCATGCCGCTCAAGCGGGCGGTCATCCCGCTGCTGGACGAGATCAGCGAGACGGCGGCCTCCGTCGATGCCGTCAACACGGTCGTGTGCGCCGAGGACGGCCGTCGCGTCGGCGACAACACCGACATCCCGGGCATCATCGCGGCGCTGCGCGAACACGGCATCGAGCAGGTCGACTCGGCCGCGATCCTCGGCGCCGGCGCCACGGCGTCCTCCGCGCTGGCCGCGCTGGCCCGCGTCTGCACCGGCGAGGTCGTGGCGTACGTACGCAGCGAGGCCCGCGCCGCCGAGATGCGGCAGTGGGGCGAGCGGCTCGACGTGGACGTCCGTACCGCGGACTGGGCCGACGCGGAACGGGCGCTGCACGCCCCGCTGGTGATCGCGACCACCCCGGCCGGTACGACCGACGCGCTCGCCGCCGCCGTACCGGAGCGCCCCGCCACCCTGTTCGACGTGCTCTACGACCCCTGGCCCACCGCGCTGGCGGCCCGCTGGTCGATGTTCGGCGGAGCCGTCGTCAGCGGGCTCGACCTGCTGGTGCACCAGGCCGTGCTCCAGGTGGAGCAGATGACCGGCCGGGCTCCGGCACCCCTGGAGGCCATGCGAAAAGCGGGGGAGCGCGCTCTCGCGAACCGCTAAGATCCGCTGAGTTCCGCAGGGGGCGGAGAGGATCCGAGGGGGAGTTCGAGCAGTGTCCACTGGTGTGCCGCTGGCGTCCGGCAAGAGCGAGATATTCGAGGTCGTCCTTCAGTTCATGCCGGACTGGGTGCAGATCCCTGTGCTCGTCCTGATCGTGCTGCTCGTCGTCGGGTCGTGGGTCTTCAAGCTGAAGCGCAAGATCGACCGCCGACGTGCGAGGCGCCAGGGACAGACCGTCCAGGTGGTGGTGCCGCACGGCGAGGAGCGGGGCGCCGACTTCCTGGGCCCGTACGCGCCCCAGCGGCAGACCGCCGAGCCGAGCGGTGCCGACTTCCTCGGCGCGTACGCCCCGCAGCGGCCGGGGGGCAACAGCCCCGCCTGACACGGCCGGCGCCGGCCATGTCAGCTTTCCGTCCGTCTGGTGGACCGGCGGCCGGTGACGGCCGCTGGACGTGGGAGGATCGAAGGTGGCGGGCCGGGGCCGCGCACCTGGTCACGCCGTCGACGTACGCGAGGACGCGCGTACGCAGGGCAGTACCAGGGCGCGAGCACTGAGGAGCACCGTTGAGCAGGTTGCGCTGGCTGACCGCGGGGGAGTCCCACGGTCCCGCACTCGTGGCGACGCTGGAGGGCCTTCCCGCCGGCGTGCCGATCACCACGGAGATGGTGGCGGACCACCTGGCCCGGCGCCGGCTCGGCTATGGACGCGGTGCGCGCATGAAGTTCGAGCGCGACGAGGTCACCTTCATCGGCGGCGTCCGGCACGGTCTCACCCTCGGTTCCCCGGTCGCGATCATGGTGGGCAACACCGAGTGGCCCAAGTGGGAGCAGGTCATGTCGGCCGACCCGGTCGACCCGGAGATCCTGGCCGGCCTCGCCCGCAACGCGCCGCTGACCCGGCCGCGGCCCGGCCACGCCGACCTCGCCGGTATGCAGAAGTACGGCTTCGACGAGGCCCGGCCGATCCTGGAGCGCGCCTCCGCACGAGAGACCGCCGCCCGGGTGGCGCTGGGCGCGGTGGCCCGGTCGTACATCAAGGAGACGGCCGGCATCGAGATCGTCAGCCATGTCGTCGAGCTGTGCTCCGTGAAGGCCCCGCAGGGTGTGTACCCGACGCCGGCCGACGTCGAGAAGCTGGACGCCGACCCGCTACGCTGCCTGGACGCGGACGCCTCGAAGGCGATGGTCGCCGAGGTCGACCAGGCCCACAAGGACGGCGACACCCTCGGCGGTGTGGTCGAGATCCTGGCCTATGGCGTACCCGTCGGCCTCGGCTCGCACGTCCACTGGGACCGCAAGCTGGACGCCCGCCTCGCCGGCGCGCTCATGGGCATCCAGGCCATCAAGGGCGTCGAGGTCGGCGACGGCTTCGAGCTGGCACGGGTGCCGGGCTCCAAGGCGCACGACGAGATCGTGAACACGCCGGAAGGCATCCGCCGCGTCTCCGGCCGCTCGGGCGGTACCGAGGGCGGCCTGACCACGGGTGAGCTGCTGCGGGTCCGCGCCGCGATGAAGCCGATCGCGACCGTGCCGCGCGCTCTTCAGACGGTCGACGTGACGACCGGTGAGGCGACGCAGGCCCACCACCAGCGCTCCGACGTCTCGGCCGTTCCGGCGGCCGGCATCGTCGCCGAGGCCATGGTGGCGCTGGTCGTCGCGGACGCGGTGGCGGAGAAGTTCGGTGGCGACAGCGTGGCCGAGACCCGCCGCAATGTGGCCTCCTACCTCGACAACCTGGCCATCCGGTGAGCGCAACGCCTGTGATCGTGCTGGTCGGGCCGATGGGCGTGGGCAAGTCCACGGTCGGGCAGCTGCTGGCCGACCGGCTCGGGGTCGCCTACCGGGACACCGACGACGACATCGTGACCGAGCAGGGCCGGACCATCGCCGAGATCTTCGTCGACGAGGGCGAGCCGGCCTTCCGGTCCCTCGAGAAGCTGGCCGTGGGCCGGGCGCTCGCCGAGCACGACGGTGTCCTCGCGCTGGGCGGCGGCTCGATCCTGGACGAGGAGACGCGGGCGCTGCTGGAAGGGCAGCGGGTCGTGTACCTGTCGATGGACGTCGAGGAAGCGGTCAAGCGCACCGGCCTGAACGCCGCCCGCCCGCTACTCGCGGTCAACCCGCGCAAGCAGTGGCGGGAGCTGATGGAGGCCCGTCGGCATCTGTACGAGTCGGTGGCCACGGCGGTCGTGGCGACCGATGGCCGGACACCTGAAGAGGTGACTCAAGCCGCCCTGGACGCACTGGAGTTGAAGGACGCATGACTGAGGCAGTGACGCGGATCCAGGTCGGTGGTACGGCGGGCAGCGAGCCGTACGAGGTCCTGGTGGGCCATCAGCTCCTGGGCGAGCTGGGCGGGTTGGTCGGTGGCCGGGCCAAGCGGGTCGCCGTGATCCACCCCGAGGCGCTGGCCGAGACCGGCGAGGCGCTGCGGGCCGATCTGGCCGAGCAGGGCTACGAGGCGGTCGCCATCCAGGTGCCGAACGCGGAAGAGGCGAAGACCGCCGAGGTCGCGGCCTACTGCTGGAAGGCGCTGGGCCAGTCCGGGTTCACCCGCTCCGACGTGATCGTCGGGGTCGGCGGCGGCGCGACCACCGACCTCGCCGGGTTCGTGGCGGCGACCTGGCTGCGCGGGGTGCGCTGGATCGCGGTCCCGACCACCGTGCTGGCCATGGTCGATGCGGCCGTCGGCGGCAAGACCGGCATCAACACCGCCGAGGGCAAGAACCTCGTGGGCGCCTTCCACCCGCCGGCCGGCGTGCTGTGCGACCTGGCGGCCCTGGAGTCCCTCCCGGTCAACGACTACGTCTCGGGCCTCGCGGAGATCATCAAGGCCGGTTTCATCGCCGACCCGGCGATCCTGGAGCTGATCGAGGCCGACCCGCAGGCCGCGCGCACCCCGGCGGGCCCGCACACCGCCGAGCTCATCGAGCGCTCGATCCGGGTCAAGGCCGAGGTCGTCTCCTCGGACCTGAAGGAGTCGGGCCTCAGGGAGATCCTCAACTACGGCCACACGCTCGGCCACGCCATCGAGAAGAACGAGCGCTACAAGTGGCGGCACGGCGCGGCGGTGGCCGTCGGCATGCACTTCGCCGCCGAACTCGGGCGTCTCGCGGGGCGGTTGGACGATGCGACGGCGGACCGGCACCGCACCGTCCTGGAATCGGTGGGCCTGCCGCTGCACTACCGCTACGACCAGTGGCCCAAGCTGCTGGAGACGATGAAGGTCGACAAGAAGTCCCGCGGTGACCTGCTGCGCTTCATCGTCCTGGACGGCCTCGCCAAGCCGACCGTCATGGAGGGGCCGGACCCGGCGGTGCTGCTCGCCGCGTACGGCGAAGTCGGCCAGTAAGTCCGTCGAACCACCCTTCCGTCCGATTCGCCTGTGGCGATGGGCACTTCGGACCGCCACCGGCCGTTCACCAAACGGCGGCCGGGGGCGGTACCGTTCGGTAGGGAGCGGGCAGGAGCCCCGCTGCCAGCGCCAATGGCCATGGAAGACGAGACGGAGTGGCACCGGATGCAGCACGCAGTGGGTTCTCCGCTGCCGCCGCCCCACGAGTCGGGGCACGGCTGGTCGCCGGCCGGACAGCCCCCGGGTGCGCACCACCCGGGCCACCAGGGACCCGCCCCGCACCAGGGCTCCGCTCCGGTGCCCCCGCCGCCCCCGGCACCGGGCTTCACCCCGCCCGGACCGGCCGTGCACGCGCCACAGTCCCCGCAGCCCGCCCCGGTCCCGCCGGTCCCGCCTGTCCCTGACACGACGGGTCATGTCCCGCTGCCGCCCGGCGGTCCCGTCGGCATGCCGAGCGCCCCGCCCACGAGCGTCCCCGACCCGGCGACCACGACCATCGCGGTGCTGCTCATCGGCCCGGCCGGCGCCGGCAAGACGAGCGTCGCGAAGTACTGGGCGGAGCACCGCCGCGTCCCCACGGCCCACATCAGCCTCGACGACGTCCGCGAATGGGTCCGCTCGGGCTTCGCCGACCCCCAGTCCGGGTGGAACGACAACTCCGAGGCCCAGTACCGCCTGGCCCGCCGCACCTGCGGCTTCGCCGCGCGGAACTTCCTGGCCAACGGGATCTCCTGCATCCTCGACGACGCCGTCTTCCCCGACCGTCCGGTCGTCGGCCTCGGCGGCTGGAAGCGTCACGTCGGTCCCGGGTTGCTGCCGGTGGTCCTGCTCCCGGGCCTGGAGATCGTGCTGGAGCGCAACGCCGAGCGCTCGGGCAACCGCCGCCTCACCGACGAGGAGGTCGCCCGTATCCACGGCCGTATGGCGGGCTGGTACGGCTCGGGTCTGCCGATCATCGACAATTCCCAGCTGGACGTGCCACAGACGGCTCGGGTCCTGGACGACGTACTGGCAAGATCAATAGCAAGCCCCCCGAACTGGTAGCCAACGTAAGTGGAGCGCCCTCAGGGGCGCGGGGAACTGCGCGACAAACCCCCACTCACTGGCAGCCGGCACACAACCGGACGTGGCACCCCGTCCCCCGGACGGCAACCGGACCGGCCCGCACGAAGGGGGCACCGCCCACTCAGACGCCCTCAACCGGCGCCAAACCGGCAGAGCTCCTACGCTCGTGTCATGTCAGAGGTGTACGCCGCCCGCCGAGCCCGGGTACGGGAACGCTGCCAAGCCGGCGGCAGCGCCACCGCGCTGATCTCCCGCCCCGCCAATGTGCGCTACCTCGCGGGCGCCGCCCCGCAGGGCGCCGTTCTGCTCCTCGGCAGGACCGAGGACCTGCTGGTGTGCGCCGGCCCGCCGGAGAACCGGCCCACCGAGGGCCGCCCCGACGAGGCGCTGCGCGTCCAGACGCTGCCCGGCAACGGCGGCGACGCTGCCGTCGCCGCCGCCGACCTCGCGGCGGCCCAGGGCGCCGACGCGCTGGCGGTGGAGGAACACCACCTCACCGTCGCCCGCCACCGAGCCATTCGCTCCGTCGTGACCCGGCTGCGTCTCACCGACCTCGGTGGCGCGGTCGAGCAGCTCCGCGTGGTCAAGGACGAGGAGGAGATCTCCTGCCTCCGCATCGGCGCGGAGATCGCCGACCAGGCCCTCGGCGAGCTGCTCGAATCCATCCTCGTGGGCCGCACGGAGCGCCACCTGGCCCTCGAACTCGAACGGCGCCTCGTCGACCACGGCGCCGACGGCCCTGCCTTCCCGACGGCCGTCGCCACCGGCCCGAACTCCGGCCGGCCGGCCCATCGGCCCACCGATCGCCGGGTCGAGGAGGGCGATTTCCTCTCCGTCTGTCTGGGGGCCACGTATCGCGGCTACCGCTGCGAGATCGGCCGTACCTTCGTGATCGGTACGTCCCCCGCGGACTGGCAGATCGAGCTGTACGACCTCGTCTTCGCCGCTCAGCGCGCCGGAAGGGAGAGCCTGGCTCCCGGTGCCGCCTACCGTGACGTGGACCGTGCGGCCCGCCAGGTGCTGGACTCCGCGGGGTACGCGGAGCGGCTTCCGGCGCTCACTGGACACGGTGTGGGACTCGAAATCGACGAGGACCCGCAGTTGGCCCCGGCGGCCATGGGTAAACTGGACGCTTGCGTGCCGGTCACCGTCGAACCGGGGGTTCACCTCCCGGGCCGGGGCGGCGTCCGGATCGATGACACGCTCGTCGTCCGCCCCGAGGCGGACGGCGGACCAGAGCTACTCACCATCACGACCAAGGAGCTGCTCGCCCTTTAGAACAGGAGCGTGCGCCGGGGTCGTCCACGTCAGTCCAGGAGATTCCGCAACCGTGGCTTCCACGAACGACCTCAAGAACGGCATGGTGCTCAAGCTCGAAGGCGGCCAGCTGTGGTCCGTCGTCGAGTTCCAGCACGTCAAGCCCGGCAAGGGCCCGGCCTTCGTGCGCACCAAGCTCAAGAATGTGCTCTCCGGGAAGGTCGTCGACAAGACCTTCAACGCCGGCGTGAAGGTCGAGACGGCCACCGTCGACAAGCGGGACATGCAGTTCTCCTACATGGACGGCGAGTACTTCGTCTTCATGGACATGGAGACCTACGACCAGCTCATGGTCGACCGCAAGGCCGTCGGTGACGCCGCCAACTTCCTCATCGAGGGCTTCATGGCCACCGTCGCCCAGCACGAGGGCGAGGTGCTCTTCGTCGAGCTCCCGGCCGCCGTCGAGCTGACCATCCAGGAGACCGAGCCGGGCGTCCAGGGCGACCGCTCCACCGGCGGCACCAAGCCCGCCATCCTGGAGACGGGCCACCAGATCAACGTGCCGCTCTTCATCACCACCGGTGAGAAGATCAAGGTCGACACCCGCACGAGCGACTACCTCGGCCGGGTGAACAGCTAAATTGGCTGCCCGCAACACGGCCCGCAAGCGAGCCTTCCAGATCCTCTTCGAGGGTGACCAGCGCGGCGCCGATGTCCTCACGGTCCTCGCCGACTGGATCCGGCTCTCCCGGTCCGACACCCGGCAGCCGCCGGTGAGCGAGTACACGATGCAGCTGGTCGAGGGCTACGCGCAGCGCGCGAGGCGTATCGACGAGCTGATCGCGCAGTACTCCGTGGGCTGGACGCTCGACCGGATGCCGGTCGTGGACCGCAACATCCTGCGCCTCGGCACCTACGAGCTGATCTGGGTCGACGAGACCCCGGACGCCGTCGTGCTGGACGAGATGGTGCAGCTGGCGAAGGAGTTCTCCACGGACGAGTCGCCCTCGTTCGTGAACGGTCTTCTCGGCCGGCTCAAGGACCTCAAGCCCTCGCTGCGCCGCGAGGAAGCGTAAGGGCGTGCCCGAAGACGCGGGAGGGGCCGCAGCAACCGCTGCGGCCCCTCCCGCGTCTTTCTGTACCTCTGGGGTCTGCCGGGACGGCAGAACGCCGCCGGGGCGGCCGCGACCTCATGGGTCCCGGCCACCCCGGCGGTACGTTTCTGCTCAGTCGTGGAGCGCTCAGCCCTCTTCGGCGTGGGAGACCGCGCGACGCGCGTCGGCGTCGAGCACGCCCCAGCTGATCAGCTGCTCGGTGAGGACCGAGGGCGACTGGTCGTAGATGACGGCGAGTGTGCGCAGGTCGTCCTGGCGGATCGAGAGCACCTTGCCGTTGTAGTCACCGCGCTGCGACTGGATGGTCGCGGCATAGCGCTGAAGCGGACCCGCCTTCTCGGCCGGCACATGGGCGAGCCGCTCCAGGTCCAGGACCAGCTTCGGCGGCGGCTCGGCGGCCCCGCCCGGCGTGGTGCCCGGCAGCAGCTCCTGCACCGGAACGCCGTAGAAATCCGCCAACTCGGCAAGGCGCTGCACGGTCACGGCGCGGTCGCCGCGCTCGTACGAACCGACCACGACGGCCTTCCAGCGTCCCTGGGACTTCTCCTCGACACCGTGGAGGGAAAGGCCCTGCTGGGTGCGGATGGCCCGGAGTTTGGCCCCGAGCTGTTTGGCGTATTCGCTGGACATATAGCTCCCCGGACACTGTGTCGACGCGACTGGCATTGGGTTCCATGCCGCGCGGTTTGGTAACTCACTGTGAGGTTACGCAGCGTTACTCTGGCGCGTCAAGCCGAATGGTCCACACCGACGCTTCCGTGCTATCGGTGGCCGATTGGGCCAAGGGGGTGACGAGACCCGCCCCGGCGGCCTGCTACGGTGGATGGCGCAAACCAGACGTCCTTTAAGGTCCGTCCCGTGAGGCGGAGAAGGAGGTCCCTTTCGTATGGACAGGCACCAGGACACGCAAGCGTCCGACGCCAGGCCCGTGCTCGAAGGCCCTGACATCGCGCGGGTGTTGACCCGCATCGCCCACGAGATCGTCGAACGCGCCAAGGGCGCCGACGACGTGGTGCTCCTCGGCATCCCCACCCGAGGCGTCTTCCTCGCCCAGCGGCTAGCCGCCAAGCTGGAGGAGATCACCGAGCGGAAGATGCCGGTCGGCTCGCTGGACATCACCATGTACCGCGACGACCTGCGCATGCACCCGCCCCGTGCGCTCGCCCGCACCGAGATCCCCGGTGACGGCATCGACGGCCGGCTCGTCATCCTCGTCGACGACGTGCTCTTCTCCGGCCGCACCATCCGCGCCGCTCTCGACGCCCTGAACGACATCGGCCGGCCGCGCGCGGTCCAGCTCGCGGTCCTCGTCGACCGGGGCCACCGCGAACTGCCCATCCGCGCCGACTACGTCGGCAAGAACATCCCCACGTCGTTGCGGGAGACGGTCAAGGTCCAGCTCGCCGAGGAGGACGGTCGGGACACCGTGCTGCTCGGTGCCAAGCGGACCTCCCAGTAGCGCCCTCGGCGTACGCCACTGTCGTACGCCCGCTCAGTGCGCCCTCGCGCGCACCCGTCTGCCCCGATTCCTCCTGAATCAACTGCCTTACGGAGCCTGACAGATGCAGCGTCATCTCATCTCGGCCGCCGACCTCACCCGCGACGACGCCGTCCTGATCCTCGACACCGCCGAGGAGATGGCCCGGGTCGCCGACCGGCCGATCAAGAAGTTGCCGACCCTGCGCGGCCGCACCGTCGTGAACCTCTTCTTCGAGGACTCCACGCGCACGCGTATCTCCTTCGAGGCCGCCGAGAAGCGGCTGTCGGCGGACGTCATCAACTTCACCGCCAAGGGGTCGAGCGTGTCCAAGGGCGAGTCCCTGAAGGACACCGCCCAGACCCTGGAGGCCATGGGCGTCGACGCCGTGGTCATCCGGCACGGCGCCTCCGGAGCGCCCTACCGCCTCGCCAACTCCGGCTGGATCGACGCCGCCGTGATCAACGCCGGCGACGGCACCCACCAGCACCCCACCCAGGCCCTCCTGGACGCCTTCACCATGCGGCGCCGGCTCGTCGGCCGGGACGCCGGGATCGGCCAGGATCTCGCCGGGCGGCGCATCACGATCGTCGGCGACGTCCTGCACAGCCGGGTCGCCCGCTCCAACGTCGACCTGCTGCACACCCTCGGCGCCGAGGTCACCCTGGTGGCGCCGCCGACCCTGGTGCCGGTCGGCGTCGAGACCTGGCCCTGCGAGGTGTCGTACGACCTCGACAGCACCCTGCCGAAGTCCGACGCGGTGATGATGCTGCGCGTACAGCGCGAGCGTATGAACGCCGCGTTCTTCCCGACCGAGCGCGAGTACTCGCGGCGCTACGGCCTCGACGGCGACCGGATGGCGCGGATGCCCGAGCACTCCATCGTGATGCACCCCGGCCCGATGGTCCGCGGCATGGAGATCACCGCCGAGGTCGCCGACTCGGAGCGCTGCACCGCCATCGAGCAGGTCGCAAACGGAGTCTCCATCCGGATGGCCGTTCTGTACCTGCTGCTCGGTGGCAACGAGCCCGCCGTCACCAACACCCGTACCGAGGAGAAGTAAGACAGATGAGCAAGATCCTGATCCGTGGTGCGAAGGTGCTCGGCGACGAGCCGCAGGACGTGCTGATCGACGGTGCCGTCATCGAGGCCGTAGGCACGGGACTGTCGGACGAGGGCGCCCAGGTCGTCGAGGCGGCCGGCAAGGTGCTGCTGCCCGGCCTGGTCGACCTGCACACCCACCTGCGCGAGCCCGGCCGCGAGGACTCCGAGACCGTGCTGACCGGCACGCGCGCGGCGGCCTCCGGCGGCTTCACGGCCGTGTTCGCCATGGCCAACACCTTCCCCGTCGCCGACACCGCCGGCGTGGTCGAGCAGGTCTACCGGCTCGGGCAGGAGCACGGCTACTGCGACGTCCAGCCGATCGGCGCCGTCACCGTCGGCCTGGAGGGCAAGAAGCTCGCCGAGCTGGGTGCCATGCACGAGTCGGCCGCCGGGGTCACCGTCTTCTCCGACGACGGCAAGTGCGTCGACGACGCCGTGATCATGCGGCGCGCGCTGGAGTACGTGAAGGCCTTCGGCGGCGTGGTCGCCCAGCACGCGCAGGAGCCGCGGCTGACCGAGGGCGCCCAGATGAACGAGGGCGTCGTCTCCGCCGAGCTGGGCCTCGGCGGCTGGCCTGCGGTGGCCGAGGAGTCGATCATCGCCCGGGACGTCCTGCTCGCCGAGCACGTCGGCTCCCGAGTCCACATCTGCCACCTGTCGACCGCCGGGTCCGTCGAGATCGTCCGCTGGGCCAAGTCCCGCGGGATCGACGTCACCGCCGAGGTCACCCCGCACCACCTGCTGCTCACCGACGAGATGGTGCGCAGCTACAACCCGGTCTACAAGGTCAACCCGCCGCTGCGCACCGAGCGTGACGTCATGGCCCTGCGCGAGGCGCTCGCCGACGGCACGATCGACATCGTCGCCACCGACCACGCCCCGCACCCGCACGAGGACAAGGACTGCGAGTGGGCCGCGGCCGCCATGGGGATGGTCGGCCTGGAGACCGCGTTGTCAGTGGTGCAGGAGACCATGGTGGACACCGGGCTCCTCACCTGGGCCGGGGTCGCCGACCGCATGTCCATCAAGCCCGCCCGGATCGGGCAGGCCAAGGGCCACGGCCGTCCCGTCTCGGCTGGTGAGCCCGCCAACCTCACGCTCGTCGACACGGAATACCGTGGGTCCGTGGACCCCGCGGGCTTCGCCTCGCGCAGCCGCAACACTCCGTACGAGGGACGTGAGCTGCCGGGCCGTGTGACGCATACGTGGCTCCGGGGCAAGGCCACGCTCGTCGACGGGAAGCTCACGTGACACCTGCAACACTCCTCGCAGCCGGACTCGCCGCTGAACAGAAGTCGGCCGACGTGACCGACTGGGCCGCCCGCATCGGCTGGGTCGTCGGACTCGCTCTCTTCATCGCGCTCGTCTACTGGCTGATGCGCGAGGGCTGGAAGTGGCGCGGCACCCTCCAGGGCGATCTGCCCGAGCTGCCCAGCGCGCCGGACGACCCCGGCCCGGCCAGACTGAGCATGAGCGGCCGCTACCACGGCTCGACCACCGCCGGTCAGTGGCTGGACCGCATCGTGGCGCACGGCCTCGGCACCCGCAGCCGGGTCGAGCTCACACTGACGGACGCGGGACTGGACGTCGTACGCCCCGGCGCGGCCGACTTCTTCGTCCCCGCCGCGCAACTGCGCGAGGCCAGGCTCGACAAGGGCATCGCCGGCAAGGTCCTGACCGAGGGCGGCCTGCTCGTCGTCACCTGGGCGCACGGCGAGCGGCTCATCGACTCCGGGTTCCGCTCGGACCGCGCGGCGGAGCACAACGAGTGGGTCGACGTCATTAACTCCATGATCAAGAACAACAGCACGGAAGGCGCCGAACGATGACGACCTCCACAAGGGGAGCCGAGAAGGTTCCCGCGGTACTCGTCCTGGAGGACGGCCGGATCTTCCGCGGCCGTGCCTACGGGGCCGTGGGGGTGACCTTCGGCGAGGCCGTGTTCTCCACCGGCATGACCGGCTACCAGGAGACCCTCACCGACCCGTCGTACCACCGCCAGGTCGTCGTGATGACCGCGCCGCACGTCGGCAACACCGGCGTCAACGACGAGGACCCGGAGAGCAAGCAGATCTGGGTCGCCGGCTACGTCGTCCGCGACCCCGCGCGCGTGCCGTCCAACTGGCGCTCCCGCCGCTCGCTCGACGACGAACTGCGCCACCAGGGCGTCGTCGGGATCTCCGGCATCGACACCCGCGCGCTCACCCGCCATCTGCGCGAGCGCGGCGCGATGCGCGTCGGCATCTTCTCCGGCAACGCGCTGCCCGACGACGGCACCATGCTCGCCGAGGTCCGCCAGGCCCCCGAGATGAAGGGCGCCGACCTCTCCGCCGAGGTCGCCACCAAGGAGGCGTACGTCGTCCCGGCGATCGGCGAGAAGAAGTTCACCGTCGCGGCCGTCGACCTCGGCATCAAGGGCATGACCCCGCACCGCATGGCCGAGCGCGGCATCGAGGTGCATGTGCTGCCCGCGACGGCGACCGCCGATGAGGTGTTCGCCGTGAACCCGGACGGTGTGTTCTTCTCCAACGGCCCCGGCGACCCGGCCACCGCCGACCACCCGGTCTCCGTCATGCAGGCGGTCCTGGAGCGCGGCACCCCGCTCTTCGGCATCTGCTTCGGCAACCAGATCCTCGGCCGCGCCCTCGGCTTCGGCACCTACAAGCTGAAGTACGGCCACCGAGGCATCAACCAGCCGGTGCAGGACCGTACGACCGGCAAGGTCGAGGTCACCGCGCACAACCACGGCTTCGCCGTGGACGCACCGCTCGACCAGGTCTCCGAGACCCCCTACGGCCGCGCCGAGGTCTCCCACGTCTGCCTCAACGACAACGTGGTGGAGGGCCTCCACCTCCTCGACAAGCCGGCCTTCAGCGTCCAGTACCACCCCGAAGCGGCAGCCGGCCCGCACGACGCCGCCTACCTGTTCGACCGCTTCGTATCCCTGATGGAGGGCCAGCGTGCCTAAGCGCACCGATATCCAGTCCGTCCTGGTCATCGGCTCCGGCCCGATCGTCATCGGCCAGGCCGCCGAGTTCGACTACTCCGGCACCCAGGCGTGCCGCGTCCTGAAGTCCGAGGGCCTCAGGGTCATCCTCGTGAACTCCAACCCGGCGACGATCATGACCGACCCGGAGATCGCCGACGCCACCTACGTCGAGCCGATCACCCCGGAGTTCGTCGAGAAGATCATCGCCAAGGAGCGGCCGGACGCCCTGCTGCCCACCCTGGGCGGCCAGACGGCCCTCAACACGGCCATCTCGCTGAACGAGGCGGGCACGCTGGAGAAGTACGGCGTCGAGCTGATCGGCGCCAACGTCGAGGCCATCCACAAGGGCGAGGACCGCGACCTCTTCAAGGACGTCGTCGAGGCCGTCCGCGGCAAGATCGGGCACGGCGAGTCCGCCCGCTCGGTCATCTGCCACTCCATGGACGACGTCCTGGCCGGCGTCGAGACGCTCGGCGGATACCCGGTCGTCGTCCGCCCCTCCTTCACCATGGGCGGCGCCGGCTCCGGCTTCGCGCACGACGAGGAGGAGCTGCGCCGCATCGCCGGCCAGGGCCTGACCCTGTCTCCCACCACCGAGGTGCTTCTGGAGGAGTCCATCCTCGGCTGGAAGGAGTACGAGCTGGAGCTGATGCGCGACAAGCACGACAACGTCGTGGTCGTCTGCTCCATCGAGAACTTCGACCCGATGGGCGTGCACACCGGCGACTCGATCACCGTCGCGCCCGCGATGACGCTCACCGACCGCGAGTACCAGATCCTGCGCGACATCGGCATCGCGGTGATCCGCGAGGTCGGCGTCGACACCGGCGGCTGCAACATCCAGTTCGCGGTGAACCCCGAGGACGGCCGGGTGATCGTCATCGAGATGAACCCGCGCGTGTCGCGGTCCTCGGCGCTCGCCTCCAAGGCCACCGGCTTCCCGATCGCCAAGATCGCCGCCAAGCTGGCCGTCGGCTACACCCTCGACGAGATCCCGAACGACATCACGCAGGAGACGCCGGCCTCCTTCGAGCCGACGCTCGACTACGTGGTCGTGAAGGCGCCCCGGTTCGCCTTCGAGAAGTTCCCGCAGGCCGACTCCACGCTGACGACCACCATGAAGTCCGTCGGCGAGGCCATGGCCATCGGCCGCAACTTCACCGAGGCCTTCCAGAAGGCGCTGCGCTCGCTGGAGAAGAAGGGCAGCCAGTTCACCTTCGTCGGCGAGCCCGGCGACAAGACCCTGCTCCTCGAAGAGGCAGTCCGCCCGACCGACGGCCGGATCAACGCCGTCATGCAGGCCATCCGCGCGGGTGCCACGCCCGAGGAGGTCTTCGAGTACACGAAGATCGACCCCTGGTTCGTCGACCAGCTCTTCCTCATCAAGGAGATCGCCGACGAGATCGCCGAGGCCCCGGAGCTCACCCGCGAGCTGCTCGCCGAGGCCAAGCGGCACGGCTTCTCCGACCAGCAGATCGGCGAGATCCGCGGCCTGCGCGAGGACGTCGTGCGCGAGGTGCGGCACGCGCTGGGCATCCGGCCGGTCTACAAGACGGTCGACACCTGCGCCGCCGAGTTCGCCGCCAGGACGCCGTACTTCTACTCCTCCTACGACGAGGAGACCGAGGTCGCCCCGCGCGAGAAGCCGGCCGTCATCATCCTGGGCTCCGGTCCCAACCGCATCGGCCAGGGCATCGAGTTCGACTACTCCTGCGTCCACGCCTCCTTCGCGCTGAGCGACGCCGGGTACGAGACCGTGATGGTCAACTGCAACCCGGAGACCGTCTCCACGGACTACGACACCTCCGACCGCCTGTACTTCGAGCCGCTGACGCTCGAGGACGTGCTGGAGATCGTCCACGCGGAGCAGCAGGCCGGCCCGGTGGCGGGTGTCGTCGTGCAGCTCGGCGGCCAGACCCCGCTGGGGCTGTCGCAGGCGCTGAAGGACAACGGCGTGCCGATCGTCGGTACGTCCCCGGAGGCCATCCACGCCGCCGAGGACCGGGGCGCCTTCGGGCGGGTCCTCTCCGAGGCGGGCCTCCCGGCCCCCAAGCACGGCACCGCGACCACCTTCGCCGGCGCCAAGGCCATCGCGGACGAGATCGGCTACCCGGTCCTCGTGCGGCCGTCGTACGTCCTCGGCGGACGCGGCATGGAGATCGTCTACGACGAGACCCGGCTGGAGTCCTACATCGCCGAGTCGACCGAGATCAGCCCCTCGCGGCCGGTGCTCGTCGACCGGTTCCTGGACGACGCCATCGAGATCGACGTCGACGCCCTCTACGACGGCGAGGAGCTCTACCTCGGCGGCGTCATGGAGCACATCGAGGAGGCCGGTATCCACTCCGGCGACTCGGCGTGCGCCCTGCCCCCGATCACGCTCGGCGGGTTCGACATCAAGCGCCTGCGGGCCTCCACCGAGGCCATCGCCAAGGGCGTCGGCGTACGCGGCCTGATCAACATCCAGTTCGCGATGGCCGGCGACATCCTGTACGTCCTGGAGGCCAACCCGCGCGCGTCCCGTACCGTCCCCTTCACCTCGAAGGCGACCGCGGTGCCGCTGGCGAAGGCCGCCGCCAGGATCTCGCTGGGCGCGACCATCGCCGAACTGCGGGCCGAGGGGCTGCTCCCGGCGACCGGCGACGGCGGCGAGCTCCCGCTCGACGCGCCGATCTCCGTCAAGGAGGCCGTCATGCCGTGGTCGCGCTTCCGCGACATCCACGGCCGCGGCGTCGACACCGTCCTCGGCCCGGAGATGCGCTCCACCGGCGAGGTCATGGGCATCGACTCGGTCTTCGGCACGGCGTACGCCAAGTCGCAGGCGGGCGCGTACGGTCCGCTGCCGACCAAGGGCCGTGCCTTCATCTCGGTCGCGAACCGTGACAAGCGCTCGATGATCTTCCCGGCCCGCGAGCTCGTCGCCCACGGCTTCGAGCTGCTCGCCACGTCCGGCACGGCCGAGGTGCTCAAGCGCAACGGCATCAACGCCACCGTCGTGCGCAAGCAGTCCGAGGGCACCGGCCCGAACGGCGAGCGGACCATCGTCCAGCTCATCCACGACGGCGATGTCGACCTCATCGTCAACACCCCGTACGGCACCGGTGGCCGCCTCGACGGCTACGACATCCGTACGGCGGCCGTGGCGCGCTCCGTGCCCTGTCTGACGACGGTCCAGGCGCTCGCCGCCGCCGTCCAGGGCATCGACGCCCTCAACCACGGTGACGTGGGCGTGCGTTCCTTGCAGGAACACGCCGAGCATCTGACCGCGGCCCGCGACTAGCAGCCCTGAGGGGGACACCGGAGACGGTGTCCCCCTCTTCATGAGGACACCCACATGTACAAGCTTTTCTTCCGTCTGGTCTTCAAACGGATGGATCCGGAGCAGGCGCATCACCTGGCGTTCCGCTGGATCCGACTCGCCGTCCGCGTCCCGGTGCTGCGCACCTTCGTCGCCGCCGCGCTCGCGCCCCGGTACAAGGAACTGCGCACCGAGGCCTTCGGCCTGCGCATGCACGGTCCCTTCGGGCTCGCCGCCGGCTTCGACAAGAACGCGGTCGCGATCGACGGGATGTCGATGCTGGGCTTCGACCACGTCGAGATCGGCACGGTGACCGGGGAGGCGCAGCCGGGCAACCCCACGAAGCGGCTGTTCCGCCTTGTGAAGGACCGGGCGCTGATCAACCGAATGGGCTTCAACAACGACGGCTCGCTGGCCGTGGCGGCCCGCCTGGCGTCCCGGGAGCCGGTCTTCAGGACGGTCGTCGGCGTCAACATCGGCAAGACCAAGATCGTCCCGGAGGCGGAGGCCACCGGCGACTACGTGAAGTCGACCGAGCGGCTCGCGCCGTACGCCGACTACCTGGTCGTGAACGTCTCCTCGCCCAACACGCCCGGCCTGCGCAACCTCCAGGCCACCGAGGTCCTGCGACCGCTGCTGAGCGCGGTGCGCCAGGCCGCCGACCGCACGGTCACCACCCGCCGTGTGCCGCTGCTGGTGAAGATCGCGCCGGACCTCGCCGACGAGGACGTCGACGCCGTCGCCGACCTGGCCGTCGAGCTCGGCCTGGACGGGATCATCGCCACGAACACCACCATCGCGCGCGAGGGACTCGGTTTGGGATCCGAACCCACGCTGGTCAAGGAGACCGGCGGTCTCTCCGGCGCCCCGCTGAAGGCGCGCTCCCTGGAGGTGCTCAGGCGCCTCTACGCGCGCGTGGGCGACCGCATCACCCTGGTGGGCGTCGGCGGCATCGAGAACGCCGAGGACGCCTGGCAGCGCATCCTCGCCGGCGCCACGCTCGTGCAGGGATACAGCGCCTTCATCTACGAAGGGCCCTTCTGGGGCCGTGCCATCCACAAGGGGCTCGCCGCGCGTCTGCGCACCAGCCCGCACGCCACCCTCGCCGACGCCGTCGGCGCCGACGTGAGGAAGACGGTATGACCGAGTCCTTCGGAGCACGACTGCGCCACTCCATGGACGAGCGCGGCCCCCTGTGCGTCGGCATCGACCCGCACGCCTCCCTGCTCGCCGAGTGGGGCCTGAACGACGACGTGGCCGGCCTGGAGAGGTTCAGCCGTACGGTCGTCGAGGCGATGGCCGACCGGGTCGCGGTGCTGAAGCCGCAGAGCGCGTTCTTCGAGCGTTTCGGGTCGCGCGGCGTCGCCGTCCTGGAGAAGTCGGTCGAGGAGGCGCGGGCGGCCGGCGCGCTGGTCGTGATGGACGCCAAGCGCGGCGACATCGGCTCGACCATGGCCGCGTACGCGGAGTCCTTCCTGCGCAAGGACTCTCCGCTGTTCTCCGACGCGCTGACCGTGTCGCCGTACCTCGGCTACGGCTCGCTCTCGCCGGCGATCGCTTTGGCGCGGGAGAGCGGCTCGGGTCTGTTCGTGCTCGCGCTGACCTCGAATCCGGAGGGCGGCGAGGTGCAGCACGCGGTCCGCGCGGACGGTCGGAGCGTCGGCGCGACGATGCTGGCCCACCTGGCGGCCGAGAACGAGGGTGAGGCGCCCATGGGCTCCTTCGGGGCCGTCGTCGGTGCCACGCTCGGTGACCTGTCCTCGTACGACCTCGCCATCAACGGTCCGCTCCTCGCCCCCGGCATCGGCGCCCAGGGCGCCACGCCGGCCGATCTGCCGCGGGTCTTCGGCGCGGCGGTGCGCAATGTCGTCCCGAATGTCAGTCGCGGTGTGCTGCGGCACGGACCGGACGTCGTCGCGCTGCGTGACGCCGCGTCACGCTTCGCCGACGAGATCGCCGGTGCTGTGTCGGGCGCCTGACCGCCGTCGGACGCGTTCGAGCCGGTCGGGGAGTGCTCCGACGTGCGGTCGGCGGCCGACTTGAGTCTGAATACATCCTCAAATCCTGGGCATTATGTCCTAAATATCCGGCCTGACGGAGGCTGACCAGGACTTTTCCGCTGTTCTCGCTGACTCTGGCGGACTTGACCGCTAGTCTCCGACGAGTGAGGGAGCCTCCCACGCCCTTCCGGCAGTGGGGGAGAACGGGCAGCGTGTTGCTCGTGGCTCCCCAGGTGTGGGGCGACTAGGTTCCTCACCGGTCCGTATCCGACAGTTCGACATCCGAGGTGACGTAGGCGTGGCTCTTCCGCCCCTTACCCCTGAACAGCGCGCAGCCGCGCTCGAAAAGGCCGCCGCGGCTCGCCGGGAGCGGGCCGAGGTCAAGAATCGACTCAAGCACTCCGGCGCCTCCCTTCACGAGGTCATCAAGCAGGGCCAGGAGAACGACGTCATCGGCAAGATGAAGGTCTCCGCACTGCTCGAGTCCCTGCCGGGCGTGGGCAAGGTCCGCGCCAAGCAGATCATGGAGCGACTCGGCATCTCCGAGAGCCGCCGCGTGCGTGGCCTCGGCTCGAACCAGATCGCCTCCCTGGAGCGTGAGTTCGGCAGCACCGGCTCCTGAGTCCCGTGCTGTTGGGACAGGGAGTCCCGGGCACTCCGGGATTGCTGGAATAATCGCTGCATGGCTGCAACATTCCGGGGGACGACCCCCGAGCCCCCGGACGTACGTCCGCGGCTGACCGTGCTCTCCGGCCCCTCCGGGGTCGGCAAGAGCACGGTCGTCGCCCATATGCGCAAGGAACACCCCGAGGTCTGGCTCTCGGTGTCGGCGACGACCCGCAAGCCCCGCCCCGGTGAGCGGCATGGAGTCCACTACTTCTTCGTCACCGACGACGAGATGGACAAGCTGATCGCCAACGGGGAGCTGCTGGAGTGGGCCGAGTTCGCCGGCAACCGCTACGGCACACCGCGCGCGGCCGTGCTGGAGCGGCTGGAGGCGGGCGAGCCCGTGCTGCTGGAGATCGACCTCCAGGGTGCGCGGCAGGTCCGCGAGTCCATGGCCGACGCCCGGCTGGTGTTCCTCGCCCCTCCCTCCTGGGAGGAGCTGGTGCGCCGGCTCACCGGACGTGGCACCGAGCCGCCCGAGGTGATCGAACGCCGCCTGGACGCGGCGAAGGTCGAGCTGGCGGCCGAGCCGGAGTTCGACATGACCTTGGTCAACACCTCCGTCGAGGACGTGGCGCGCGAGCTGCTAGCCTTGATGGACGTTGTGTGATCGTGCCTGATCGTTCAGGTTTGATCATTTACACTGAATCTTTCCCATCCATCGGAAGGTAGAGCGTGTCCTCTTCCATCTCCGCGCCCGAGGGCATCATCAACCCGCCGATCGACGAGCTCCTCGAGGCCACCGACTCGAAGTACAGCCTCGTGATCTACGCGGCCAAGCGGGCCCGCCAGATCAACGCGTACTACTCGCAGCTCGGCGAGGGCCTCCTCGAGTACGTCGGTCCGCTCGTCGACACCCACGTGCACGAGAAGCCGCTCTCGATCGCCCTGCGCGAGATCAACGCGGGTCTCCTGACCTCCGAGGCCGTCGAGGGCCCGGCGCAGTAAGTAGTATTTTCAGCTTTGAGCTGGCTTTTCCACAGGCCCGGCAGCCCGACTGTCGGGCCTGTGGTGTGTCATGGGGTTGTCGGTTCAACGAGTGGGAGGCCCGGTGGACAAGCCGAAGGTCGTTCTGGGGGTCAGCGGCGGCATTGCCGCGTACAAGGCCTGTGAGCTGCTGCGGCGGCTGACGGAGTCGGGACACGACGCACGCGTCGTCCCCACCGCCTCCGCGCTGCACTTCGTCGGCGCCGCCACCTGGTCCGCGCTGTCCGGCCACCCCGTCTCGACGGAGGTCTGGGACGACGTCCACGAGGTGCCGCACGTCCGCATCGGACAGCACGCCGACCTGGTGGTGGTCGCCCCGGCCACAGCGGACATCCTCGCCAAGGCCGCCCACGGCCTCGCCGACGACCTGCTGACCAACACCCTGCTCACCGCCCGCTGCCCGGTGGTCTTCGCCCCCGCCATGCACACCGAGATGTGGGAGCACCCGGCCACCCAGGAGAACGTGGCGACCCTGCGCCGCCGCGGCGCCGTCGTCATCGAGCCCGCCGTCGGCCGCCTCACCGGCGTCGACACCGGCAAGGGGCGGTTGCCCGACCCCGCGGAGATCTTCGAGGTCTGCCGCCGGGTGCTGGCCCGGGGCGTCACCGAGCCGGACCTCAAGGGCCGGCACATCGTGGTCAGCGCCGGCGGCACCCGCGAGCCCCTCGACCCCGTCCGCTTCCTCGGCAACCGGTCCTCCGGCAAGCAGGGCTACGCCCTCGCCCGCACCGCCGCCGCCCGCGGTGCCCGCGTCACGCTGATCGCCGCGAACACCGCGCTGCCCGACCCGGCGGGTGTGGACGTAGTGCCGGTGGGCACGGCCGTACAGCTGCGGGAGGCGGTCCTCAAGGCGGCCTCGGACGCCGACGCGGTGGTCATGGCTGCGGCGGTCGCCGACTTCCGCCCGGCGACGTACGCCGCCGGGAAGATCAAGAAGAAGGACGGCCAGGAGCCGGAGCCCATCGTCCTGGTGCGTAATCCGGACATCCTCGCGGAGATCTCGACCGACCGTGCCCGTCCCGGCCAGGTGATCGTCGGGTTCGCCGCCGAGACGGACGACGTCCTCGCCAACGGTCGCAAGAAGCTGGAGCGCAAGGGCTGCGACCTCCTCGTGGTGAACGAGGTGGGGGAGCGCAAGACCTTCGGATCCGAGGAGAACGAGGCGGTCGTGCTGGGCGCCGACGGCAGCGAGACACCCGTGCCGCACGGTCCGAAGGAAGCCCTGGCCGAAATCGTGTGGGACCTGGTGGCGCGACGGTTGGGGTGAATTGTTTGATGCGCTCGGGCTTCTCTCGTGGCTCGCTGGATTCGGGTGTGGCGTCCCTGGTCAAGGGTGTGTGAGAGTGGGCAGAATGCCCGTGCCGCAGGTCACAGCGCTCCCGAGAGGCGAGACAGGGGGTCCGTGACCGGGCACGACAGATAAACTGTCCTAGGACGACGCCGGGCGCAGCCCCCGTCCCGTCCGCCAATGATCAGCCAGCAGCCGCTGCAACCCCAGGGAGCGTTGTGTCCCGTCGCCTGTTCACCTCGGAGTCCGTGACCGAGGGTCACCCCGACAAGATCGCTGACCAGATCAGCGACACCATTCTCGACGCGCTTCTGCGCGAGGACCCGTCATCCCGGGTCGCTGTCGAGACCCTGATCACCACCGGCCTGGTGCACGTGGCCGGAGAGGTCACCACCAAGACGTACGCGGACATCGCGACGCTGGTCCGGAGCAAGATCCTCGAGATCGGCTACGACTCCTCGAAGAAGGGCTTCGACGGCGCCTCCTGCGGTGTCTCGGTCTCGATCGGCGCGCAGTCCCCGGACATCGCGCAGGGTGTGGACACGGCGTACGAGTCGCGGGTCGAGGGCGACGAGGACGAGCTGGACCGCCAGGGCGCCGGTGACCAGGGCCTGATGTTCGGCTACGCGTCGGACGAGACGCCCACCCTGATGCCGCTGCCGATCTTCCTGGCGCACCGCCTGTCCAAGCGCCTGTCCGAGGTCCGCAAGAACGGCACCATCCCGTACCTGCGCCCCGACGGCAAGACGCAGGTCACCATCGAGTACGACGGTGACAAGGCGGTCCGCCTGGACACGGTCGTCGTCTCCTCCCAGCACGCCTCGGACATCGACCTGGACTCGCTCCTGGCGCCCGACATCCAGGAGTTCGTGGTCGAGCCGGAGCTGAAGGCCCTGCTGGACGACGGCATCAAGCTGGACACCGAGAACTACCGCCTTCTGGTCAACCCGACCGGCCGCTTCGAGATCGGCGGTCCGATGGGCGACGCGGGGCTGACCGGCCGAAAGATCATCATCGACACCTACGGCGGCATGGCCCGCCACGGCGGTGGCGCGTTCTCCGGCAAGGACCCGTCCAAGGTGGACCGTTCGGCGGCGTACGCGATGCGCTGGGTCGCCAAGAACGTCGTAGCGGCCGGTCTCGCCTCCCGTTGCGAGGTGCAGGTGGCGTACGCGATCGGCAAGGCCGAGCCGGTCGGTCTGTTCGTCGAGACGTTCGGCACGGCCAAGATCGACGCCGAGAAGATCGAGAAGGCCATCGACGAGGTCTTCGACCTCCGCCCGGCCGCGATCATCCGCGACCTGGACCTGCTCCGCCCGATCTACGCCCAGACCGCGGCGTACGGGCACTTCGGCCGAGAGCTGCCGGAGTTCACCTGGGAGCGGACGGATCGGGTGGACGCGCTGCGCCAGGCCGCGGGGCTGTAGGTCCTCGGCCTGACCCGTCGTTCTTTCGCGAGGCCCGGTTCCCCTTCGGGGGCGCCGGGCCTCGCGCTGTCGGCCACCCCGTCGTCGTAGGTGCCCGTCGGGCGGCCGATGATGTCCTGAGGTGACCCCGGGCCGGCGTCCGATGTCAGTGCGGTTTGGTAAGAATGCAAGGGTGAGCAGCGAGAACGGGACTGGGGACGGCGGGGCCGAGGGGGCGTCGCCGGAGCAGCTCGCGCTCATTCGGGAGAGTGTGCGCAAGGCTCCGCGGGCCAAGCCGAGGACGTGGCGGGGAGCCAGTCTCGCCAAAGAGTTGCCGGTCGCGCGGGTGCTGGTCGACAAGGGTGTGCTGCACCTTGACCGGTACTTCGACTACGCCGTGCCCGAGGAGCTCGACGCCGACGCGCAGCCCGGGGTGCGGGTGCGGGTGCGGTTCGGGGCCGGGCGGCACCGGGTGCGGGACGGGCGGCGCGAGGGCGGCGGGCTCATCGACGGGTTTCTCGTGGAGCGGGTTGCCGAGTCCGACTACGCGGGACCGCTGGCCGCTCTGGCTCAGGTCGTTTCGCCCGAGCGGGTGCTGAGCGAAGAGCTCTTGGGGCTCACTCGGGCCGTTGCCGACCGCTACGCCGGGGGACTCGCCGATGTCTTGCAGCTGGCCGTGCCGCCGCGCAGCGCCCGGGCCGAGCAGCGGCCTTCGCCGGAGCCGCTGCCCGTGCCCGGCAGGCCCGAGGTGGGGTCGTGGGGGCGGTACGAGCGAGGAGCCGGGTTTCTGGAGGCGCTCGCCTCCGGGGGTGCGCCGCGGGCCGTGTGGAACGCGCTGCCCGGGCCGGAGTGGAGTGAGGAGCTGGCGAGGGCCGTCGTCGCCACGCTGGCGTCCGGCCGCGGGGCGCTCGTCGTGCTGCCGGACGGTCGGGCCGTCGCCCGCCTAGACGCCGCCCTGACCTCGCTGATGGGCGAGGGACGGCACGCGGTGCTGACCGCCGACGCCGGGCCCGAGAAGCGGTATCGGGAGTGGCTCGCCGTACGGCGGGGGAGCGTGCGGGCCGTCGTCGGGACCCGGGCCGCCATGTTCGCGCCCGTGCAGAACCTCGGGCTGGTCGCTCTCTGGGACGACGGCGACGACAGCCACAGTGAGCAGCATGCTCCGCAGCCTCATGCCCGCGAGGTGTTGTTGCTGCGGGCCGCGCAGGACAAGTGCGGCTTTCTGCTGGGGAGTTGGAGCTGCACGGTCGAGGCCGCGCAGCTCGTGGAGAGCGGCTGGGCCCGGCCGCTGGTCGCCGCGCGGGAGCAGGTACGCGGTGCCGCTCCGCTGGTACGGACCGTGGGGGACCAGGATCTCGCGCGTGACGAGGCCGCGCGGGCCGCCCGGTTGCCCACTCTCGCCTGGCAGGCGGTGCGGGAAGGGCTGCGGCACGGGCCGGTGCTCGTGCAGGTGCCCCGGCGGGGGTACGTGCCACGGATGGCCTGCGCCAACTGCCGTGCCCCCGCCAGATGCCGACACTGTGCCGGGCCGCTGGAGGCACACGGATCCGGGGCCGATCTGCGGTGTGGGTGGTGCGGGCGCGAGGAGGGCGGCTGGCACTGCCCGGAGTGCGGCGGGTTCCGGCTGCGGGCCCAGGTGGTGGGGGCGCGGCGGACCGCCGAGGAGTTGGGGCGGGCCTTTCCCGCCGTGCCGGTGCGGACCTCCGGCCGTGAGCATGTCCTGGACACCGTGCCGGGCACACCTTCGCTGGTGGTGAGCACACCGGGCGCCGAGCCCGTCGCCGAGGGCGGATATGCCGCGGCCCTGCTGCTGGACGGCTGGGCGATGCTCGGGCGGCCCGATCTGCGGGCCGGCGAGGACGCGTTGCGGCGTTGGATCGCGGCCGCCGCGCTGGTACGGCCGCAGGGCGCCGGGGGGACGGTGGTCGTCGTCGCCGAGCCCACCCTGCGCCCCGTACAGGCGCTGGTGCGCTGGGATCCCGTCGGGCACGCGGTGCGGGAGCTCGCCGAGCGGGCCGAGCTGGGGTTTCCGCCGGTGTCCCGGATGGCGTCCGTGGCCGGGCCCGGGGACGCGATCGCCGAGTTTCTGCGTACGGCGGAACTGCCGCCGGACGCCGAGGTGTTGGGGCCCGTGCCCATGCCCGTCACCGCGGCAGGCCGGCCTCGGCGCGTGGGGGCGCCGCCGCCGGGGGAGCACTGGGAACGGGCGCTGGTGCGGGTTCCGCCGGGGAGCGGGGCCGCGTTGGCAGCCGCGCTCAAGACCGCGCAGGCCGCGCGAATGGCGCGTGGGGGGAGTGGCGCCGGAGCGGGGGAGGTCGCGGCCGTGCGGGTTCGGATCGATCCGCCGGATATCGGGTGACGGCCGGGGAAGCTGACACCAGGTCAGGGTGGGGGGCGCCGTGCTTGCTTGAGTTTCCCTGCGGCCCGCCGGTTCCGGCAGACCGCGAGGGGCCGGGCATGGTTCTGCCCTCCCGGGTGCGCTCCGGGAGGGCAGAGTTCAGGGGGGTCAGCCGTTGCGCGGGCCCGGGAACGCCGTGGGCCTGGCCTCGTCGCGCAGGCCGGGGCTGCCCGCCGTCGGCTGGGTCGGCATGGAGCGGGCGGCGGGGACCGTCGGCACCGTGGGGAGGGTGGTGGAGACGTTGACCGTCCGGGTGCCCGAGGGCTCGGTGGTCCGCTCGGCCTCCGCCGCGGCCTGGGTGGCCGCGCGACGGGCGCCGTAGCGGCGGTGGACAGCCTGCTTGGTGACGCCGAGGGCGCTGCCCACCGCGTCCCAGGAGAAGCCGAGCGAGCGGTCGAAGTCCACGGCTGCCGTGACCAGGGTCTCGACACTGTCCCGAAGCTCCTGGGCGAGACGGACCGTCGGGGCGGGTGCGCGTCCGTAGACGACGAAGCCCGTGGAGGGGCCGGAGCGGCGCGGGCGGTAGACGTTGCCCAGTTGCGCGGTGAGCGTGCGCAGTGCGTCCACCTGCCGGCGGACCCGCTCGATGTCCCGCACCAGCAAGTGCAGGCTGGCCCGAGCCTGGGCGTCGTGGGTTGCGTGGTCGGCCATGAACAAGCCTCTCGAACCGGCGTTGAAGGAGTGGGCCGCGAATACGGATGCGGCGCTTGCGGCCCTTTGTGGTCAACTCTTTCTTGACCAACGCGGCAGCGCTCCGCGGGTCACGCAGTGGGGGCGTGTGGGCATATGCCTACGCCCTGGGCGGGGGCACGCACGCCTTGCCACCTCGGGCTTCTGCCTGCCGATTCGGCATGTCACCCGTCCGGGCGTATGTAGTGGACCCGAGCGTCCGTGCGCCTCCTGGTGAGTCCGTGCGCCGTACGGCAATAGACTTGTGCGTTGCCCCTGTCAGCCCGCCCGAGAGGCCCGTGCCCACCCATGAAGCTTGTCTTCGCCGGTACCCCCGAGGTCGCCGTTCCCGCTCTGGACGCTCTGATCGCCTCCGGGCGGCACGACGTGGCCGCCGTCGTCACGCGGCCCGACGCGCCGGCCGGGCGTGGGCGCCGGCTCGTGGCGAGCCCGGTGGCCGAGCGGGCCGAGGAGGCCGGCATCGAGGTGCTGAAGCCCGCCAAGCCGCGGGACCCCGAATTCCTGGAGCGGCTCCGGGAGATCGCGCCGGACTGCTGCCCGGTCGTCGCGTACGGAGCCCTGCTGCCGCGCGTCGCCCTCGACGTTCCGGCCCATGGCTGGGTCAACCTGCACTTCTCGCTGCTGCCCGCCTGGCGCGGGGCCGCGCCCGTGCAGCACTCCATCATGGCGGGCGACGAGATCACGGGCGCCTCGACCTTCCTGATCGAGGAGGGCCTCGACTCCGGACCCGTCTACGGCACGGTCACCGAGTCGATCCGGCCCACCGACACCAGCGGTGACCTGCTGACCCGGCTCGCCTTCGCGGGCGCCGGGCTGCTCGCCGCGACCATGGACGGGATCGAGGACGGCACGCTGAAGGCCGTACCGCAGCCGTCCGACGGGATCACCCTCGCTCCCAAGGTCAACGTCGAGGACGCCCATATCGACTGGAGCGCCCCCTCCCTGCGCGTCGACCGGCTCGTGCGGGGGTGCACGCCCGCGCCGGGTGCCTGGACCGTCTTCCGCGGTGAGCGGCTCAAGCTCATCCAGGTGCGGCCGGTACCGGGACGGGACGACCTCGCGCCCGGTGCGCTGTCCGTCGGGAAGAACGACGTGTACGTCGGGACGGGGTCGTACGCCGTCGAGTTGCTGTGGGTGCAGGCACAGGGCAAGAAGCCGATGCGGGCCGCGGACTGGGCGCGCGGTGTGCGGATCGCCGACGGGGAGAGCCTCGGGGCGTAACCGGGCGTACGCCGCGATGGGGGTGCGACGTAGGCTGGGCGTACATCTCGACCAGCAATCCGGAGCACCTTTTCGTGAGCGACACCTCCCGTCGGCCCCGTAGAACCGGCAAGCCCTACCGACGGCCCAAGAAGGACCCCGTCCGCATCCTCGCCTTCGACGCGCTGCGCGCCGTGGACGAGCGGGACGCCTACGCCAATCTCGTGCTGCCGCCGCTGCTGCGCAAGGCGCGCGAGAAGGGTGACTTCGACGGGCGGGACGCCGCGCTCGCGACCGAGCTGGTGTACGGGACGCTGCGGCGGCAGGGGACGTACGACGCGATCATCGCGGCGTGTGTGGACCGGCCGTTGCGGGAGGTCGACCCGCCGGTGCTCGATGTGCTCGGTCTGGGTGTGCATCAGCTGCTGGGGACGCGCATTCCCACGCATGCCGCGGTGTCGGCGTCCGTCGAGCTCGCCCGGGTGGTGCTCGGTGACGGGCGTGCGAAGTTCGTCAACGCCGTGCTGCGGAAGGTCGCTCAGGACGATCTCGACGGGTGGATCCAGCGGATCGCGCCGCCGTACGAGGAGGACGCGGAGGACCATCTCGCCGTCGTGCACTCGCATCCGCGGTGGGTCGTCTCCGCGCTGTGGGACTCGCTCGGTGGTGGACGGGCCGGGATCGAGGCGCTGCTGGAGGCCGACAACGAGCGGCCCGAGGTGACGCTGGTCGCGCGGCCCGGGCGGTCGACGCGTGACGAGCTGCTCGGTGAGGAGGCCGCGGTGCCGGGGCGCTGGTCGCCGTATGCCGTGCGGCTCGCCGAGGGCGGGGAGCCGGGGGCGATCGAGGCCGTGCGGGAGGGGCGGGCGGGGGTGCAGGACGAGGGGAGCCAGTTGGTCGCCGTTGCCCTCGCCAATGCTCCGCTCGACGGGCGGGACGAGAAGTGGCTCGACGGGTGTGCGGGGCCCGGGGGGAAGGCGGCGCTGCTCGGTGCGCTGGCCGCTGAGCGGGGGGCCGTGTTGCTCGCCTCCGAGAAGCAGCCGCATCGGGCGGGGTTGGTGGCCAGGGCGTTGGACGGGAATCCGGGGCCGTATCAGGTCATCGCCGCCGATGGGACTCGGCCGCCCTGGCGGGCCGGGAGTTTTGACCGGGCGCTGGTGGATGTGCCTTGTACCGGGCTCGGGGCGTTGCGGCGGCGGCCGGAGGCGCGGTGGCGGCGGCGGCCGGAGGATCTGGACGGGTTCGGTCCGTTGCAGCGGGCGTTGTTGCGTAATGCGATCGACTCCGTGCGGGTGGGGGGTGTGGTCGGGTACGCCACGTGTTCGCCGCATCTTGCCGAGACTCGGGTGGTCGTGGACGACGTGCTGAAGGAGCGGGGTGGGGTGGAACTGGTGGATGCTCGGGGGTTGTTGCCGGGGGTGCCGGAGTTGGGGGAGGGGCCTGATGTGCAGTTGTGGCCTCATGTGCATGGGACGGATGCGATGTATTTGGCGTTGATGCGGCGGGTGGGCTGAGCGGGGTTCGTGGGGCCTGGGGGTTTTCGCCCCCGCCGCCCCTACCCGTCCCATCCCCAGGGGCTCCGCCCCTTCGACCCCGCTAGGGGCCCCGCCCCTGGACCCCGCTGGGGCTGCCGCCCCAGGCCCCGCTCCGGCCCTGAAGGGGCCTTGTCCTCAAGCGCCGGACGGGCTGGGGCGGGTGGCCGTTGGAGAGGCGGCGGGGGCCGTGGGTCCGACCTGCCGGGGGCTCCGCCCTTTCGACCGCCGCCAGGGTCTCCGCCCCTGGACCCTGCTGGGGCTGCCGCCTCAGGCTCCGCTCCGGTCCTGAAGGGGCCTTGTCCTCAAGCGCCGGACGGGCTGGGGCGGGTGGCCGTTGGAGAGGCGGCGGGGGCCGTGGGTCCGACCTGCCGGGGGCTCCGCCCTTTCGACCGCCGCCAGGGTCTCCGCCCCTGGACCCTGCTGGGGCTGCCGCCTCAGGCCCCGCTCCGGCCCTGAAGGGGCCTTGTCCTCAAGCGCCGGACGGGCTGGGGCGGGTGGCCGTTGGAGAGGCGGCCGGGGGCTCGTGGGTCCGACCTGCCCGGGGGCTCCGCCCTTTCGACCGCCGCCAGGGTCTCCGCCCCTGGACCCCGCTGGGACTGCCGCCCCAGGCCCCGCTCCGGCCCTGAAGGGGCCTTGTCCTCAAGCGCCGGACGGGCTGGGACGTCACGCGGACCGGCGTTGGCGAGGCAGGGACTACGTTTCCCGCCGTCCCGCACTCTGCCCCACCTCCGCGACCACCCGCGCACCCCCATCCTCCCGAGCCAGCCGATGTGGCCACCAGATGTTCGGGCCCACGTCCAGGAACAGGGACGTCACCAGTACCGATCGCACGATGAAGGTGTCCAGTAGCACCCCGAGTGCCACCGCGAAGCCGATTTCGGCGAAGGCGACCATGGGGAGGGTGCCGAGGGCGGCGAAGGTGCCGGCCAGGACCAGGCCGGCCGAGGTGATGACCGCTCCCGTGGCGGCGAGACCGGTGATGACGCCTTGGCGGGTGCCCTGGTGGGCGGCCTCCTCGCGGATGCGGGTGGTGAGGAAGATGTTGTAGTCGATGCCCAGGGCCACCAGGAAGACGAAGACGAACAGAGGGAAGTCGGTCGACTCGCCCGCGTAGTCGAAAAGGTGCCTGAAGGCCAGCGCGCTGATGCCCAACGCCGCCGCGAAGGACAGGATCACCGTGCCGATCAGCAACAGGGGCGCGACGACGGCACGCAGCAGGGCCGCGAGGATCAGCATCACCACGACCAGCACCAGCGGGATGATCAGGATGTTGTCGTGCGTGGTCGCCTCGTCGGCGTCCAGCAGGGCTGCCGTACCGCCGCCCACCTGGGCGTCCGCGTCCGGGACGGCGTGGACGGCGTCCCGTACCCGTTCGACCGTCTGCTTGGCGGCCTCGCTGTCGGCCGGTGCGGTCATCGTCGCCTCGAAGAGCACCTTGCCGTCGAACACCGGTTTGGTCCCGGGCGGCAGGCCCAGGGATTCGGGGACCACGCCCTCGGTGTCGGCGACCGCGCGGCCCACCTGTTGCGCCTGGGCCTGGTTGCTGACGACGACCAGCGGGTCGCCGCTGCCGGCCGGGAAGTAGCGTTCGGAGATCTCCTGGCCGGTGATCGACTCCGGCTTGTCGGTGAACGCGTCGGCGTTGCTCAGACCCTCGGCGCGCAGTTGGATCAGGCCCAGGGAGCAGACCGCGAGGACCGCGGCCGTGATGGCCCAGGTCATGCGGGGGCGGCGGGCGATGTTGCGGCCCATGCGGGCCCAGATGCCGCGTTCGTGCGGGTTCTCCGCGCCGACATGCGGGATCACCGGCCAGAAGATCCAGCGGCCGCAGATCACGAGGAGCGCGGGGAAGAGGGTCATCATCGCCAGCAGACCCACTCCCACACCGATCGCGGCCACCGGGCCGAGACCGCTCGTGGAGTTCATCTCCGCGGCCAGCAGCACCAGCATGCTCAGCACGACCGTCGCGCCGGAGGCGAGCACCGCCGGGCCCGCCCGGTGCAGGGCAAGGGCCATCGCCTCGTGGCGGTCCTCGTGATGGCGTAGCTCTTCCCGGTAGCGGGCGACGAGCAGCAGGGCGTAGTCGGTGCCCGCGCCGAACACCAGGACCGTGAGGATGCCGGCGCTCTGGCCGTTGACCGTCAGGCCCGCGTGTTCCGCCAGGAGGTAGATGAGGGCCTGCGCGGTGAACAGGGCGACGATCACGGCGACCAGCGGCACCAGCAGCAGGGTCGGGCTGCGGTAGGTGATCAGGAGCATGACGATGACGACCGCCATCGCCGAGAGCAGGAGCGTGGAGTCGATGCCCTCGAACGCCTCGGCGAAGTCCGCCGACGTGCCGCCCGGACCCGTGATGTACACGCTCAGTCCGCCGCCGCCCTTCCCGACGACGTCCTGGATGGAGTCGACGGCCGGGGCGATACGGTCCCAGCCCTGCTCGTCCATCGTGATCGGAACCTGGACCTGGGCCGCGCGCGGATCCACCTCGCGGTCGAAGACCGGGCCCCGCGTCTCGGCGCCCCGAATACCGTGGTCCGACAGTTGCTTGAGCTGGGCCACGTCCTCGGTGATCGCGGCGCGGTCCTGTGCCGTGAGGCCGTCGGCACGGGCGTAGACGACGACCGCGGGGATCTGTTCCGGCCTGAAGTCCTCGGAGATCTCCAGGACTTGGGTGGATTCCGCGGATCCGGGCAGCCAGGAGGCGGCGTCGTTGTCCTGCGCGTCGCTCAGCTTCTGCGCGAGCGGGGCGGTCACGAAGAGCGCCACCAGCCACAGGACGAGCACCACCCACTTGGCCCGGCGCCCGCAGACCAGATGCGCGATCCCCCGCTGTCCCTCCCCCGGGGGCCGCTCCTTCTCCTGGGTCTCCGTCATGGCCGCCCCCTTGTGCCCGGTCGCGGGCCGTCCGCCCGCTGTGCGCCGCCGTCATGCGGGTGCCGCGACGCCCTCGCAGGGCCCGCCCTGCCGGCGGACCACGGTGGACCTACGAAAGGGCCGTGCCGTACGACGATCCGATGGGCCGCCCAGCATGGCACGCTGTGCGCGGACACAACATCCGATGAACGGCTCAGGTCTGGACCGGGGCGAACATTCGTGCCCGGACATGGCAGGCTTGGGTCATGGCCGCGCAGATCAACCCCAGCATCCTGTCCGCCGACTTCGCCCGCCTCGCGGACGAGGCCAAGGCGGTGGAGGGAGCCGACTGGCTCCATGTCGACGTCATGGACAACCATTTCGTCCCGAACCTCACCCTCGGCGTGCCGGTCGTAGAGTCTCTGGCCCGTGCGACGGACACTCCGCTGGACTGCCATCTGATGATCGAGGCCCCCGATCGGTGGGCGCCCCAGTACGTGGAAGCGGGGGCCTCCTCCGTCACCTTCCATGTCGAGGCGGCCGCCGCCCCGGTGCGGCTGGCTCGGGAGATCAGGGCCAAGGGCGCTCGTGCCTCCATGGCACTCAAGCCCGCGACACCCATCGAGCCGTACGAGGATCTGCTGCCGGAACTCGACATGCTGCTGATCATGACGGTCGAGCCGGGCTTCGGTGGTCAGGCGTTTCTCGACATCATGCTTCCTAAGATTCGCCGGACCCGCGAGTTGATCAGCAAGCACGGCCTCGACCTGTGGCTCCAGGTCGACGGCGGTGTGTCGGCCACGACCATCGAGCGGTGCGCGGAGGCGGGCGCGGACGTCTTCGTCGCCGGTTCGGCGGTGTACGGCGCGGACGATCCGGCCGAGGCGGTGCGTAGGTTGCGCGCTCAGGCCGACGGCGTGACCAAGTCCGCGGCCTGGGCATGCGACCACTGAGCCAAGGGAACGTGAACGGCCGCCATCAGGGCGGATCAAGAGCGCCGGATCTGCAAGGATGAACGGCGAATCCAGAGTGTGAACAGCAGTGAGGAGATCGCCGTGTCGGGTATGTCGGCGGGCCGGTCAGCCATGCGGATGGGACCCGCTGAGCTGGTGCAGGCGGCGGCCATGGCCCGCCGCTTCTACCTCGAGGGCAAGTCCAAGATCCAGATCGCGGAGGAGTTCGGCGTCAGCCGCTTCAAGGTGGCCCGGGTCCTGGAGACCGCTCTCGAACGGGATCTGGTGCGCATCGAGATCCGTGTGCCGGCCGAGCTGGACGCCGAGCGCTCCGACGCGCTGCGCGCCCGGTACGGCCTCCGGCACGCCGTCGTGGTCGAGGCCCCGGTCGAGGCCGAGGAGTCGCCCGACCCGGAGAACCTGGGAGAAGTGGCCGCCGACCTGCTCGGCGAGCTCGTGAACGAGGGTGATGTGCTGGGCCTGGCCTGGGGCCGGTCCACGATCCACATGGCGGCCGCCCTGGACCGGCTGCCGCCCTGCACGGTGGTGCAGCTGACGGGCGTGTACGACGCCGGGACCGCCGAGCGCGGCTCGGTCGAGGCCGTCCGCCGCGCCGCGCAGGTCTCCGGCGGCGACGCGCACCCCATCTACGCGCCGATGCTGCTGCCGGACGTGGCCACCGCGGCGGCACTGCGCCACCAGACCGGAATCGCCCGGGCCTTCGAGTACTTCGACAAGGTCACGGTCGCCTGTGTCTCCATCGGCTCCTGGGAGCCGGGCATCTCGACGGTGCACGACATGCTCAGCGACGAGGAGCGGGCGCACTACGCCTCGCTCGGCGTCGCCGCCGAGATGTCCGCGCACCTCTTCGACGTCGAGGGGCGCCGCGTGGGGCGGGACCTCCAGGAGCGGTGCATCACGGTCAAGGCCGACCAGCTCCGCCGTATCCCCGAGGTCGTCGCCATCGCGGGCGGACAGCGCAAGGCGGCCGCGATCGACGCGGTGCTGCGGTCCGGGCTCGTCACGTCCCTGGTGACGGACACATCGGCGGCGGACTATCTGATGACGGCCGGGCCGACGCCGAAGAACACCCTCAACAGGGCCGATCCGGACGGGAACTGACGAAGATTCAGAAGGGGACGGCCCAGGGTCGTCCCCTTCGTTCATGGCCGATCACGACGACCTGGGCGGTGCTGGGATGACGGAGTTCGTCGTCACGCTGGACCTCGACGGAGTCACGGACAAGGCGGGCCTGATGGACCGCTGCGCCCGCGATCTGCGGCTGCCCGACTGGTTCGGGCGCAACTGGGACGCGCTGGCCGACTCCCTCTCCGACCGTGCCGTGTGGCCGCAGGGCGCCGCGGAGCAGGGTCTGCGGATCGTCGTACGGAACTGGCAGCCCTATGCCGAGGCGCGGCCCGACGAGTGGCGGATCGCCGAGGAGCTCTTCACCGAGGTGACGGACCGGACGCCGGCGCTCTCCGTGCTGCTGGCCCTTGGAGGATCCTCCTAGACGGCCCCTGACCTGCTTGGACGATGTGACCGTACAGCGCATTCCGGTCAGCATGGGACAATGAAGTACGTGCTCTTCCCCCTGGCTGACCTGTCCGGGGGCCACCTCTGATCGACTGGGATGTGCAGCACGTGCGTTTCCTCAATGACATCCAGCCCGCCTACGACCTGACGTACGACGACGTCTTCATGGTCCCGAGCCGCAGCGCGGTCGGCTCGCGGCAGGGGGTGGACCTCAGCTCCCCGGACGGCACGGGCACCACCATCCCGCTGGTCGTCGCCAACATGACCGCCATCGCCGGCCGCCGTATGGCCGAGACGATGGCCCGGCGCGGCGGCCTGGTGGTCATTCCGCAGGACATCCCGATCGACGTCGTCACCGAGGTCGTCACCTGGGTGAAGAGCCGGCACCACGTCCTCGACACGCCGATCGTGCTGGCTCCGCACCAGACCGTCGCCGACGCGCTGGCCCTGCTGCCCAAGCGCGCGCACAACGCCGGTGTGGTCGTCGACGAGAACCACAAGCCGGTCGGCGTGGTCACGGACGCGGACCTCTCCGGCGTGGACCGCTTCACCCAGCTCGAAGTGGTCATGTCCCGCGACCTGCTGCTCCTCGACGCCGACATCGACCCGCGCGAGGCCTTCAACACCCTCGACGGCCACAACCGGCGCTACGCCCCGGCCGTCGACTCCGAGGGCCGTCTCGCGGGCATCCTGACCCGCAAGGGCGCCCTGCGCGCCACGCTGTACACGCCGGCCGTCGACGCCGACGGCAAGCTGCGCATAGCGGCCGCCGTAGGCATCAACGGCGACGTCGCCGGCAAGGCCAAGCAACTGCTCGACGCGGGCGTCGACACGCTCGTCATCGACACGGCGCACGGCCACCAGGAGTCGATGATCACCGCGATCCGGACCGTGCGGGCGCTCGACCCCCAGGTGCCGATCGTGGCCGGGAACATCGTGGCCGCCGAGGGCGTGCGGGATCTGATCGAGGCCGGCGCGGACATCATCAAGGTCGGTGTCGGTCCCGGCGCCATGTGCACGACCCGCATGATGACCGGCGTGGGCCGGCCGCAGTTCTCCGCGGTCCTGGAGTGCGCCGCCGAGGCGAAGAAGTACGGCAAGCACGTGTGGGCCGACGGTGGCGTCCGGCACCCGCGTGACGTCGCCATGGCGCTGGCCGCCGGTGCGTCCAACGTGATGGTCGGGTCCTGGTTCGCGGGCACGTACGAGTCGCCGGGCGACCTTCACCACGACGCCCAGGGGCGTGCCTACAAGGAGTCCTTCGGGATGGCGTCGGCGCGGGCCGTGGCCAACCGCACGTCCGACGAGTCGTCGTACGACCGCGCCCGCAAGGCGCTGTTCGAGGAGGGCATCTCCACCTCCCGCATGTTCCTCGACCCGACTCGCCCCGGCGTCGAGGACCTGATCGACTCGATCATCGCGGGCGTGCGGTCGTCCTGCACCTACGCGGGTGCCGGCTCCCTGGAGGAGTTCGCCGAGAAGGCGGTCGTCGGCATCCAGAGCGCCGCGGGCTACGCGGAGGGCAAGCCGCTGCACGCCAGCTGGAGCTGACGACAACTGCTGTGCCCACGGCCCCCGTTGTCCCGACCGACGGGAAATCCGGGGGCCGTACCCATGCCGTCGGACGTACTGTCGGCGACATGGAGATCGCCGTCTGCGGACCCGACGACGTGGCGCTGCTCGACCGTCACATCGGCTCGTCGGGTGCCCTGTCCTTCCATGCGCGCCGGTTCGCCCGTCAGGAGCGCGGTGAGAGCACGTACCTCGTCGCCTGGCTGGATGAACGGCCCGTGGGGCACGCCGAGGTGCGCTGGATCGGCTGCGACGCCCGCGAAGTGCGGGACGCGCGGCCCGGGTGCCCGGAGATCAACGGGCTGGGTGTCCGGCCGCAGGAGCTCCGCTCACGGGGCATCGGCACGGCTCTCGTGCTCGCCGCCGAGGAACTGGTCCGGGAGCGAGGCATCACGGTCGTCGGCCTCGGTGTCGCGAAGGACAATCCACGTGCGGCCGACCTGTACACGCGGCTGGGGTACGAGCCGTTGACCGACTACTACGACCGCTGGACCTACGAGGACGATCAGGGGCGCCTGCGTGACTGCGTCGACGCGTGCACGTTCCTGATCAAGGACCTGTGCTGAAGGGCCGATCGCAACGGTCGAACACCGCCGCGCAATGAACACCCACCCGGGCCCGACGTACGCAATGATCTTGCACGTACACGCAAGGTTGCTGCATTTCACCAGCAACGCCGTTCCTCGTAGGCTGTCGCCTCGTACGTGGCGTGGCAGGGACCCCGCTCGGTGGGTCCCTGTCCGAAGGGGTGCCGCCGGTCCCTGCCGCCCTGACCGGCAGCGATAAGGAGCCAGCGCGTGCTCGACCAAGGCGCACCCCCGCAAGCCCCAGGCCAGACAGCCGCCCCCTCCTCCCAGGGGGTCGGCGCGCGCCTGCTGCGCCGCAAGCCCGTGGAACACCTGGTCGCGGAGGGTGGGCAGGGTGAGGGAGGGTCCCTGCGGCGCTCCCTCGGCCTGTGGCAGCTCACCATGATCAGCATCGGTGCCACCCTCGGCACCGGCATCTTCGTCGTCCTCGGCGACGCCGTCCCGGAGGCCGGTCCGGCCGTCACCCTCGCGTTCGTGATCGCCGGTCTCACGGCGCTCTTCTCGGCCCTGTCGTACGCCGAGCTGGCGGGCAGCATCCCGGTCGCGGGCTCCTCGTACTCGTATGCGTACGCAACGATGGGCGAGCTGGTCGCCTGGGTGTGCGGCTGGTGTCTGGTGCTGGAGTACGGCGTGTCGGTGGCCGCGGTCGCGGTCGGGTGGGGCGAGTACCTCAACGAGCTGCTCGACGGGACCATAGGCGTCACCATCCCGTCGGTGCTGTCCTCGGCGCCCGGCGAGGGCGGGATCATCAACCTGCCCGCGCTGATCGTCGTCCTGCTGGCGATGGTGTTCCTGCTCGGTGGCGTCCGGGAGTCCGCCCGCGCCAACACGATCATGGTCGCCGTGAAGATCGCCGCGCTGGTGCTGTTCTGCGCGGTCGGCTTCATGGGCTTCAAGTCGGGCAATTACGAGGACTTCATGCCGCTCGGCATGGCCGGCGTGAGCGCCGCGGGTGCCACGCTGTTCTTCTCCTACATCGGCTTCGACGCCGCCTCCACCGCCGGTGAGGAGGCCAAGGACCCCAAGCGGGACCTGCCGCGGGCGATCATGCTGTCGCTGATCATCGTGACCGCGCTGTACGTCCTGGTCGCGGGTGTCGCCGTCGGCGCCTGGAACTGGACCAAGTTCGAGGGCTCCGAGGCGTCCCTCGCCGCGATCATGAACGACGTCAGCGGCCAGAGCTTCTACGGCACGCTGCTCGCCCTCGGCGCGGTCATCTCCATCGCGAGCGTGGTCCTCACCGTGCTCTACGGCCAGACCCGCATCCTCTTCGCGATGTCCCGAGACGGGCTGGTGCCCAAGGCGCTCGGCAAGGTCGACCGGAAGACCGGCACCCCGCGCCTGAACACGGTCCTCGTGTCCCTGTTCTGCGGTGCCCTCGCCGCCCTCATCCCGCTGGGCAAGCTCGTCGACGCCACCAGCATCGGCACGCTGTTCGCCTTCGCGCTGGTCAACATCGCGGTGATCGTGCTGCGCGTGAAGCGGCCGGAGCTCGAGCGCACGTTCAGGGTGCCGTTCGGGCCGGTGCTGCCGGTGCTGGGCTTCCTGTTCTGCGCGTACAACATGTTCAGCCTCGACACCGTCACCTGGGTGGTCTTCGGGTGCTGGATGGCCGCCGGTCTCGTGTTCTACTTCCTGTACGGCTATCGCCGTTCCCGTCTTGCGACGGACGAAGCTCTCGCAACGCCAGAAGTGAAGTGAACACCCCGCAGTGCTGAACGATCTCGACGAACGCATCGTGCACGCCCTCGCCGAGGACGCCCGCCGCTCCTACGCGGACATCGGGCAGCTCGTCGGCCTGTCCGCGCCCGCCGTGAAGCGGCGCGTGGACCGGCTGCGGGCGACCGGGGCGATCACCGGGTTCACCGTACGGGTGGATCCGTCGGCCCTCGGGTGGGAGACCGAGGGGTTCGTCGAGATCTACTGCCGCCACAACACCTCGCCGGACACGATCCGGCGGGGGTTGGAGCGGTATCAGGAGGTCGTGGCGGCCTCCACCGTCACCGGGGACGCGGATGCGGTGGTGCAGGTCTTCGCCTCTGACATGCGGCACTTCGAGCGGGTTCTCGAGCGGATCGCCGGGGAGCCGTTCGTGGAGCGGACCAAGTCCGTGCTGGTGCTGTCCCCGTTGTTGCGGCGGTTCTCGTCCGGGTCGCCCACGTAGCTCGTCGGCTGGGGGGCTGCTCGCGCAGTTCCCCGCGCCCCTGAAGGTGCCTTTTCCGGCAGGCCGACCCGCGCGGCGGCGGGCGTCAGTCCGCCGTCTTCCGTGCCAGCGCGTTGTTGTCGATCGAGTTGTGGACGCTGAAGCTCACCGCGTCGGAGCGGTAGCGGTCGTCCGACCACTCCACGGGGCGCCCCTCGCGCGTGGTCGTCACGCGCCGCACCCGCAGGAGCGGACTGGTCCGGCGGATCCCGAGCAACTCCGCGTCCTGGGCGCCCGCTGACACCGCGTCGATGACGTGCTCGCCGTAGGCGAAGACCAACCCCGTGTCGTCGTACAGGCGTTGGGTGACGGAGGCGCAGTCGGGCTCTATGGCCTCGACCGCCGGGGAGATCCAGTCCGCGTACACCGTGCGTTCCAGCAGCACCGGCTCGCCGTCCAGGCCGCGCACCCGCAGGACGTGCAACACCTCGGTGCCGGGGCTCAGTTGGAGGCGCACCGCGTCCTCCTTCGTCGCCGGGCGGTACTCCTGCGTGACGACATGGCCGGTCGCCTCGCGGCCCATCGCGTGCGCCCACTGGGCGAAGCTGCGCAGTTCGGCGAAGCTCTGGCTGCGGCGGCTGGCCAGCACCACGCGGCGGGCGCCCTGGCGGGAGCCGATGAGGCCCTCGGCGGTCAGGGCGGCGACGGCCTGGCGGACCGTGCCGCGGGAGACGCCGTAGTGGGCCGCGAGGTCGGTCTCGGCGGGCAGCAGACTGCCGACCGTGTACTCCTCGCGGTCGATCGCCCGACGCAGTTCGTCGGCGATCTCCTCGTGTCGTGCCGCCATGCTTCCCCTCTGAGCCGGTTGCTGTGCACAGCGTGACCAGGGTAAACGAGATCCGATGGTGATCCGTGTCAGCCGGGATTGTGCACGAATTCTGGGGTCAGGGTTTCATCCTCGTTCACTTTCGAGACACCGAGGCCGGGCGTACTGAGGCCAACTTGTTCAGACAAGTTGGCCCCGTGGGCCTCCTCCACCCTCGCGCGTCCCCTGGAGCAACCGTGTCCGTGTCCCTGCCGAGAAACGCCGCCCTGAGCGGCGCCCTCGCCGTCCTCGCCGCGCTCGCCCTGAGCGCGTGCGGTGCCGCCCCCGACAACGCGTCCACCACCGCCGACGGCAAGAGCGCCGCCGCCGCCACCTCCGCCGAGGAGTTCGGCGGCCTGGACAAGCTGGTCGAGGCGGCCAAGAAGGAGGGCACGCTGCACGCCATCGCGCTTCCTCGCGACTGGGCCAACTACGGCGCCCTCATCGACGGCTTCCAGAAGAAGTACGGCATCAAGATCGAGGTCGAGAACCCCGACGGCTCCAGCCAGGACGAGATCAACGCCGTGACCTCGCGCAAGGGGCAGGACCGCGCCCCCGACGTGCTGGACCTCGGCAGCTCCTTCGCGATCAGCGCCGCCCAGCAGGGGCTCCTCGCCCCGTACAAGGTCGAGGCGTTCGCCGACATCCCCGAGGGCCAGAAGGACGCGCAGGCCCGCTGGTTCAACGACTACGGCGGCTACATCTCGATCGGCTGCGACGCGGGGCGCGTCAAGGAGTGCCCGAAGACCTTCGCCGACCTGCTGAAGCCGCAGTACAAGGGCCAGGTCGCCCTCAACGGCAACCCCACCAAGTCCGGCTCGGCCTTCGGCGGCGTCTACGCGGCGGCGCTCGCGAACGGCGGCTCCTTCGACGACATCCAGCCCGGCCTCGACTTCTTCGGCAAGCTGAAGAAGAACGGCAACTACACGCCCGTCGAGTCGACGCCGGCCACCGTCGAGAAGGGCGAGACGCCGATCAGCATCGACTGGGACTACCTGAACGCCGGGTACGCCGAGGAGTTCAAGTCCAAGGGCGTCGACTGGCAGGTGGCCATCCCCTCCGACGGCAACTACGCCCAGTACTACTCCCAGGCCATCAACAAGGACGCCCCGCATCCCGCGGCCGCCCGCCTGTGGCAGGAGTACCTCTACAGCGCCGAGGGCCAGAACCTGTGGCTCAAGGGCTTCGCGCGTCCGGCGCTGATGGTCGCGATGGAGAAGGCCGGCACCCTCGACAAGACGGCCGCGGCCAAGCTGCCCGAGGTCTCCGGGACGCCGTCCTTCCCGACCGAGGAACAGCAGAACAAGGCCAAGACGGTGCTCGGACAGGGCTGGGCGAAGGCCGTCTCCGGATGACGACCACCCTCACCGGGGTCGACACGGCGACCGCCGCTCCGCGCAAGCGGCGGCGCCGTGCCCTCGGCGGCTCGCTCGCCGTCGTCCCGCTGCTCGTCTTCACCGCGCTCGCCTTCGGGCTGCCCGCCCTGGCCATGCTGGACGGCGCCTTCACCGTCAAGGACCCGGCCACGGGGGCGACCTCGTACAGCGCCGACAACCTGACGAACTCGCTCCAGGGCGCCTACCTCACGGCCCTGCTCGGCAGCGTCAAGCTGTCCGCCGTGTCCGCCGCCCTCGGCACCCTGCTCGGGCTGCCGCTCGCCCAGGCCGTGGTGACCTCCCGCTTCCGCGCCCTGCGCGAGGCCGTGCTCACCGCGTCCGGGGTCCTCGCCAACTTCGGCGGCGTCCCGCTGGCCTTCGCCTTCGTCGCCACGCTCGGCAACGCCGGTGTGCTGACCCGGCACCTGGGCCTGACCGACAAGGGCTGGGACCTGTACAGCTTCTGGGGACTGGTCCTCGTCTACCTGTACTTCCTGATCCCGCTGATGGTGCTCACCATCACCCCGGCGCTGGACGGCCTGCGCTCCCAGTGGCGCGAGGCCGCGCAGAACAACGGCGCCACGAGCGTGCAGTACTGGCGGCACGTGGCCCTCCCGGTGCTCCTGCCCACGCTGCTCGGCGGATTCGTCCTGCTCTTCGGCAGCGCCTTCGCCGCGTACGCCACCGCCGCCGCCATGGTGGGCAGCTCCATCCCGCTGGTCACCCTCCAGATCGCCGACGCGCTCTCGGGCAACGTCCTGGTCGGCCAGGAGAACGTGGCGCTCGCCCTCAGCCTCGACATGGTCCTGGTCGCCGGCCTGGTGATGGCCGTGTATCTGCCCCTGCAACGACGGAGCGCGCGATGGCTCGCCTGAACCTGTGGCGGTGGGGCGTGCTCGGCCTCGCCGGCCTGTACTTCCTGGTGCCGCTCGCCGCGTCGGTCGTCTTCACCGTCGACGTGCCGGGGCAGGGCCTCACCCTCGACGCCTACACCCGGATCTTCTCCACCGAGGGCTTCGTCTCCAGCCTGCTGCTCTCGCTGGAACTGGCCGCCGCGACCATCGTCGTCGTCCTGCTGCTGATGGTGCCCGCCATGGTCGCGCTGCGGCTCGGCGCGCCCCGGCTGCGGCCGGTCGTCGAGATCGTCTGCTCGCTGCCGCTGGTCGTGCCGCCGATCGCGTTCGTCGCCGGGATCGGGACGGTGCTGAAGTGGGGGCCGGAGCATCTGTCCCGTACACCGCTGTTCCAGACGTTCGTCGCGATCCAGAACCCGGACTTCCCGTTCGTGCTGGTCCTGGCGTACGTCGTGATGGCGCTGCCCTTCGTGTACCGGGCCCTGGACGCCGGGCTGCGCGCCATCGACGTACCCACCCTCGTGGAGGCCGCCCGCAGCTGCGGCGCCGGCTGGCCGCAGGCGCTGCTCCAGGCCGTCCTGCCGAACCTGCGCGGAGCCCTGCTCAACGCCTCCTTCCTCACCCTCGCCCTGGTACTCGGCGAGTTCACCGTCGCGCAGCTGCTGGGCTTCCAGCCCTTCGCCGTGTGGATCGTGAACGTCAGCGGCTCACAGGCCCAGCTGTCCGTCGCCGTGTCCGTGCTCAGCCTGCTCGTGACCTGGGTGCTGCTCCTCGTGCTCGCCGGCTTCGGCGGCCGTACCCGTCCTACCTCCCGGGGATGAACCACCATGACCGTGCTTGAGAAGACCGCCGAAGACACGGCGATCAAGGCCGCCACCGTCGAATTCCGCGGCCTGCGCCGGGAGTTCGGACCCACCGTCGCCCTCGACGGACTCGACCTGACCGTCGAGCCCGGCGAACTCCTCGCCCTGCTCGGTCCGTCCGGCTGCGGCAAGACCACCGCCCTGCGCATGCTCGCCGGGTTCGAACACCCCGACTCCGGCCAGGTGCTGGTCGACGGCCAGGACGTCACCGGCATCCCCGCGCACCGCCGCGACGCCGGGATGGTCTTCCAGTCGTACAGCCTCTTCCCGCATCTGAGCGCCCTCGACAACGTGGCGTTCGGGCTGCGCATGCGCAAGGTGCGCACCGCCGAACGGCGTTCCCGCGCCGCCGAGTTGCTGGAGCTGGTCGGCCTCGCCGACAAGGGCGAGCGTTTCCCGCACCAGCTCTCCGGCGGCCAGCAGCAGCGCATCGCCCTGGCCCGCGCCCTCGCCCTGCGCCCGCGCGTCCTGCTACTCGACGAGCCGCTGTCCGCGCTCGACGCCAAGGTGCGCCTGACGCTCCGCGAGGAGATCCGCCGGCTCCAGCAGGAACTCGGCATCACCACGCTCTTCGTCACCCACGACCAGGAGGAGGCCCTGTCGATGGCCGACCGGGTCGCCGTGATGCGGTCCGGGCGGCTCGAACAGTGCGCCGCGCCCGCCGAGTTGTACGGCCGACCCGCCACCGCCTTCGTCGCCGAGTTCGTCGGCACGATGAGCCGGATCCCGGGCAGGCTCGTCGACGGCGGTGTCGAGGTACTGGGCCGGCGGCTGCCCGTCGACGGCGACGTACCGTCGGTGGCCGAGGTCGACGTGCTGGTACGGCCGGAGGCGGTCACCGTGCGCGCCGACGACGCCTCCGACGCCCGGGTGCTCGCCACCGCGTTCCTCGGCGCCACCACCCGGGTGACCGTACGGCTTGCCGACGGCACCGAGATCAAGGCCGACCTGCCCGCACACGAGGGCGCCGCGCTCGGCGCCGGGTCCGCGGTGAGCGTGTCGCTGCCGGAGCGACCGGTGCTGGTGGCCGAACGCGGCCGCTGACCCCGTACGACCTGTTCCTCCACTGATCCCCCCACGCACGAAAGAGACCGCAACCGTGACTCGACTCCCGCTCCAAGCCGTTCTGTTCGACATGGACGGCACGCTCGTCGACACCGAGCGACTGTGGTGGGAGGCGGTGGAGCAGGTGGCCGGCCGGGCGCTGACCGAGGCGGACGAGCCGGAGGTGCTCGGCCGGCCCGTCGAGCACACCGCCGACTGGCTGGCCGCCGCCACCGGCACCCCGGCCGCCGACCTCGCCGACGTGCTGCACCGCGAGTTCGCCGACCGGGTCCGCGCCGGCATCGTCCCGCGCCCCGGCGCGCTGGCCCTGCTCGACGCCCTGGCCCGCGACGGCGTCCCCACGGCCCTGGTCACGGCGTCGCCCCGGGCCGTCGCCGACACCGTCCTCGCAGCCCTCGGCGCGAGCCGCTTCGCGGTCTCCGTCACCGCCGACGACACCGACCGCACCAAGCCCGCCCCCGACCCCTACCTCGCCGCCTGCCACGCCCTCGGCGTCGACCCGACGGCCTGCGTCGCGGTCGAGGACACCCAGACCGGCGTCAGCTCCGCCGAGGCGGCCGGCTGCACGGTGCTCGCGGTGCCCTCGCTCGCCCCGATCGAAGCCGCGCCCGGCCGGACCGTCGTGTCCGGTCTGACCGACGTCACCCCGGACCGGCTGCGCGCCCTGCTGCCGCACGAGCTCCGCGTCATGAGCTGGAACCTCTGGTTCGGCGGCACCAAGGTCCACGACCACCGGGCCAAGCAGCTCAAGGCCATCGCCGAGACAGGGGTGGACGTGGTGGGCTTGCAGGAGACGTACGGCAGCGCGGCCGAGGAACTCGCCGACGCGCTCGGCTGGTACCACCACCGGGCGGGGGAGAACCTCGGGATCATCAGCCGGTACCCGATCACGGCCCGGCTCGGCGACCCGGACGTCGGCTTCTACGGCGCGGCCGGAGCCCGGATCGCCGTGGGGGACCGGGAGATCGAGATCTGGACGGTCCACCTCGACTACCGGTCCTACGGCCCCTACGTGACGGACGGCGACCCGACCGCCCACGAAGGCGTACGGCTCGCCCAGATGCGGGACGCCCTGCGCGAGGTCGAGGAGTCGGCCGTGCCCGTCGTCCTCGTCGGCGACTTCAACAGCCCCTCCCACCTGGACCGGCCCGACGCCGAGTGGCCGGTGACGAAGGCCGCCGAGGAGGCCGGGCTGCGCGACTCCTACCGCGAGGCCCACCCGGACCCGGCCACCCACCGCGGCCACACCTGGTCCCCGATCCACCCCGTGCGCGAGGACGGCAGCGGGCGCCCCGAGCCCCAGGACCGGATCGACTTCGTCCTGCACCGAGGGCTGCGGGTGCTCGCCTCCGAGACGTACGTCTGCGGGCGGCCGCGCCCCTGGCCGGACGTCGAGGACAACGACTGGCCGTCCGACCACGCCGCCGTCGTCACCACCTTCGCCCTGCACAGGTGAGACCACAAAGGCCCTGCACGGATGGGCCGGACCCGCCTACCATCGGTGTCATGACCTGGCGACATTGATCCACCAGCCGTGCCTCCCGAGGGCCGCCTCGGCCGCCCTACTCCCGGCGTCCGAACAGTCCCTTCGGGAAGGCCTCATGACACTCTCACCTGCGCGTGTGCCCGCCGTCGGGGTACGGCGGCTGACGACCACGCTGTACGGCTACTCGTTCCTGGACGACTTCGTCCTGCTCTACCCGGTGTACGCGCTGCTGTTCGCCGACACCGGCCTGTCGCTCTGGCAGATCTCCTCCCTGTTCGCCCTGTGGTCGATCACAGCGGTGGTGCTGGAGGTGCCCTCCGGTGCCTGGGCCGACGCCGTCTCGCGGCGCCGGCTGCTGTGGATCGGCCCACTGCTCACCGCCGCCGGCTTCGCGCTGTGGGTGGCCGTCCCGTCCTACTGGGCCTTCGCGGCCGGGTTCGTCCTGTGGGGCGCCGGCGGAGCGCTCGGCTCCGGTGCGCTGGAGGCGCTGGTCTACGACGAACTGGACCACCTCGGCGCCGCAGACCGGTACGCCCGGGTGATGGGCCGGTCCCGGGCCGCGCGGCTGCTGGGCGCCGTCGCCTCCATCGGCCTCGCCGGACCCGTCTTCGCCCGGGGTGGCTACCCGGCCGTGGGTGCCGCGAGCTTCGTGGCCTGTGTGCTGACCGCCGTCACGGCGACCCGGTTCCCGGAGCACCGGGTGCGGCCGGAGACCGGCGGTGACAGCTGGGCGACGACCCTGCGGACCGGACTGGCCGAGGTCCGCAGGGACCGTTCGGTGCGGGGCGCGCTACTGCTGATCCCCGCCGTCGCCGCCGTATGGGGGGCGCTCGACGAGTACACCCCGCTGCTGATCCGGGAGATCGGCTTCGCCGAGGCGACCGTGCCCTACCTGATCATGCTGATCTGGGCGGGCGTCACCCTCGGCAGCTTCCTGACCGGACCGGCCGAACGCCTCGGCCCCAAGGGACTCGCCGCACTGCTCGCGGGCGCGGCGCTCGCCCTGGCCGTCGGCGCCGCGGCCCGCTCACTGACCGGCATCGCACTGGTGAGCCTCGCCTTCGCCGGGTTCCAGCTGGCCGAGATCCTGGCCGACGTGCGGCTCCAGCACCGCATCGACGAGTCCCGCCGGGCCACACTCACCTCGGTGGCGAGCCTGGGCACCGAGCTGGCCACGGTCGCCACCTTCGGCGCATACGTCCTGCTCGGCGCCGACGCGGCACACAGCACGGTCTTCGCGGTGCTGGCGATCCCCTACCTGGTGACCGCGCTGGCGCTGGGGTCGGCGTCGGTATCGGCGTCGGCTAGAAGTCGGGCCGCCAGGGCACGACCGTGAAGTCGCCCGTCCCCTTCTTCACCTTCTCGAAGGGGGCGGAGCTCACACACTTGGGCAGCCCCTTCGTCTCGGCGGGGTTGCCCGTGGAGGCCCAGCTGTAGCCGAGACGGTCGTGGCGGCCGGCGTCGTGGACGGTGACACCGACCCGCTTGCCCTCGGCGCCCGGCAGGTCGGAGTCGGTGATCACCCCGGAGACCACGGCGACCTTCCCGCCGGTCAGCAGGCAGTCGACCTTCGCCTTCGCCCGCGCGCCCTCGCCGTTCAGATAGTGGCTGAACTCGAAGGTGCCGGTGGCCTTCGTCGGGTCGGCGGTGTCCTTCGCCGCCAGATGCGCGTCGAACGAGAACGTGATGTCGTCGCCTGCCGAGCGGTACAGCTTGGCGGTGCCGGTGAGCGCGGCGGCCTCACGCTGGCGCGGTGCGTCGTCGGACGCGGTGGCGACGGAGGCCGCCCCGGCGGTGAGCAGCAGTGCGGAGCCGAGCACGACGATCTTCGTACGGCGGTTCATAGCGGTCCTTTCCGCAGGTCAAGTGGACGTTCACCACTCTCCCGGCGCCGCGCCCGCCACACATCGCACCGAGGGCGGGACCCCGCCTCCGCCGCCCGGCGGGGACCCCGTCGCGCGCTGCGCCCCGAGGAGGAGCGGACCTACGCCTGCGGACGCGCAACGAATCGCCGCGCACCCCCCGACCCGCGCAACGAACCGCTCACCGGCGCGCAACGGCTCCCGCTTGTCCGGCCTGGTCAGCCGCCCGTACCTTCTAGGTGGCCCCCACAACCACCCTTCGCCCCGGTGAGGACACGCATGCGCACCGCCCTGCTCCAGAGCTCCGGCCGCCCCGGCTCCACCGTCGAGAACCTCAAGGTCCTCGACGAGGCCGCGGGCCGCGCCGCCGCCGCGGGTGCCGGGCTGCTGGTGGCGCCGGAGATGTTCCTCACCGGGTACGCGATCGGCGACGACATCGCCCGCCTCGCCGAGCCCGCCGACGGCGACTGCGCGGACGCCGTCGCCGAGATCGCGACGCAGCACGGCCTGGCGGTCGCCTACGGCTACCCCGAGCGGTCCGGCGAGACCGTGTACAACTCCGCCCAGCTGATCTCCGCCGACGGCACGCGCCTCGCGAACTACCGCAAGACCCACCTCTTCGGCTGCTTCGAGCGCGACCACTTCACGCCCGGCGAGCAGCAGGTCGTCCAGGCCGAGCTCGACGGGGTCCGGGTCGGCATCCTGATCTGCTACGACGTCGAGTTCCCGGAGAACGTCCGGGCCCACGCCCTCGCCGGCACCGACCTGCTGATCGTCCCGACGGCCCAGATGCACCCGTTCCAGTTCGTCGCCGAGTCGATGATCCCTGTGCGGGCCTTCGAGAACCAGATGTACGTGGCGTACGTCAACCGGGTCGGCCAGGAAGGGGAGTTCGAGTTCGTCGGCCTCTCCACGCTCGCCGGCCCCGACGGAGTCGCCCGCACCCGCGCCGGCCGCGAGGAGGAACTCGTCCTCGCCGACGTCGACCCCGCCTTCGTCGCGGCGTCCCGCGAGGCCAACCCGTATCTGACGGACCGCCGCCCCGGCCTCTACGGGTCGCTCGTCTGAACCCCCAGCCTTCACCAGCCCCCGCAAGGAGTCCGTACCCCATGACGTCCATGGTGCCCAACGCCGTCGAGCACGCCGACGAGCAGCAGCAGCCGCCGATCACCATGTTCGGCCCGGACTTCCCGTACGCCTACGACGACTTCCTCGCCCACCCCGCGGGGCTCGGTCAGATACCCGCGACCGAGCACGGCACCGAGGTCGCCGTCATCGGCGGCGGCCTGTCCGGCGTCATCGCCGCCTACGAGCTGATGAAGATGGGCCTCAAGCCGGTGGTGTACGAGGCCGACAAGATCGGCGGCCGACTGCGCACGGTCGGCTTCGACGGTCCCAGCACCGAGGGGCTGACCGCCGAGTTGGGCGCGATGCGCTTCCCGCCGTCCTCCACCGCCCTTCAGCACTACATCGACCTGGTGGACCTCAAGACCGAGCCGTTCCCCAACCCCCTTGCCGAGGCGACCCCCTCGACGGTCGTCGACCTCAAGGGCGAGAGCCACTACGCCGAGACGATCGACGATCTCCCGCAGGTCTACCGCGACGTCGCCGAGGCCTGGAACAAGTGCCTCGAAGAAGGCGCCGACTTCTCCGACATGAACCGGGCCATGCGCGAGCGGGACGTGCCGCGCATCCGGGAGATCTGGGCGAAGCTCGTCGAGAAGCTCGACAACCAGACCTTCTACGGCTTCCTCTGCGACTCGGAGGCCTTCAAGTCCTTCCGGCACCGCGAGATCTTCGGCCAGGTCGGGTTCGGCACCGGCGGCTGGGACACCGACTTCCCGAACTCCATCCTGGAGATCCTGCGCGTCGTCTACACCGAGGCCGACGACCACCACCGCGGCATCGTCGGCGGCTCCCAGCAGCTGCCGCTGCGGCTGTGGGAGCGTGAGCCGGAGAAGATCGTCCACTGGTCCTACGGCACCTCGCTGGCGTCCCTGCACGAGAACGGCGAGCCCCGCCCGGCCGTGACCCGGCTGCACCGCGCCGCGGGCAACCGGATCACCGTGACCGACGCGAACGGCGACATCCGTACCTACCAGGCGGCGATCTTCACCGCCCAGTCCTGGATGCTGCTGTCGAAGATCGCCTGCGACGACTCGCTCTTCCCGATCGACCACTGGACCGCGATCGAGCGCACCCACTACATGGAGTCCTCGAAGCTGTTCGTGCCCGTCGACCGGCCGTTCTGGCTGGACAAGGACGAGGAGACCGGCCGGGACGTCATGTCGATGACGCTCACCGACCGGATGACCCGCGGCACCTACCTCCTGGACGACGGCCCGGACAAGCCCGCCGTCATCTGCCTCTCGTACACCTGGTGCGACGACAGCCTGAAGTGGCTGCCGCTGTCCGCGAACGAGCGGATGGAGGTCATGCTGAAGTCGCTCGGCGAGATCTACCCGAAGGTCGACATCAGGAAGCACATCATCGGCAACCCGGTGACCGTCTCCTGGGAGAACGAGCCCTACTTCATGGGCGCGTTCAAGGCCAACCTGCCCGGCCACTACCGCTACCAGCGCCGCCTGTTCACGCACTTCATGCAGGACCGGCTGCCCGAGGACAAGCGGGCCATCTTCCTCGCCGGCGACGACATCTCCTGGACTGCCGGCTGGGCCGAGGGCGCCGTCCAGACCGCGCTGAACGCGGTCTGGGGCGTGATGCACCACCTCGGCGGGGCGACCGACGCGAGCAACCCCGGGCCGGGTGACGTGTACGACGAGATCGCGCCGGTCGAACTGCCGGAGGACTAGAGCCCGGCGGCCCGCACCTTCTCGTACACCTCCGCGGCGACGTCCTTGAGTTCCTGGGCGTCCCGAGCCTGGCCCTGGAGCTCGAAGAAGAACTCGTCGAGCCCCTCCACGACGTGAGCGGCCAGGTCCTCGACGATCTGGTCGACGCTGCCCTGGAACGGGGAGCGGTCGGCGCCGTCGTACGCCTTGGCGGTGGCCACCGCGTTGACCCGGACCACCGTCTCGATCGGCGCGGTGCGTCCGCGCTCGGCCGCGAGGTCCTGCAACTGCCGCCACTGCGTGGCCAGTTGCTCGGCCCCCATGGCGATCGGCATCCAGCCGTCGAGGCGGTCGACGAGCCGGGTCATCGCCTTCTTGCTGTTGGTCGGCACCAGGATCGGGATCGGCCGCGCGGGCTTGGGCGCGACGACGGCCGACGCGATCTTGGAGTGGCGGCCCTCGTAACTCACCGGGTCCGGTCCCCACAGCCCGCGGCACACGTCGATGACCTCGTCCAGGATCTTTCCCCGCTCCTCGAAGGGGGCGATGCCCGCGGCCGCGTACTCGTCGAGTGACCACCCGGTGCCGAATCCCGCCACGACCCGCCCGCCGCTCGCCGCGTCCAGTGTGGCCAGGGACTTGGCCAGCTGGAACGGGTTGTGCAGCGGGGCCACCAGGACGCTGGTGCCGAGCCGGGCCCGCTCGGTGGCCGTCACCGCGAGGGTGAGCGTCACCAGGGGCTCGGGGACGCCGCGGTACATGTCGGGCCACGCCAGCCCTTCGACGCCGTACAGGCCCTGGGTCGCGGGTTCGGGGAACAGGGCCCGCTCGTAGACCCAGAGGCTCTCGTAGCCGATCTGCTCGGCGGTGCGCGCGACGTCGGGGACGTCACGGCCGATGTCGTACTGCTGAGCCTGGGGGAGGCTGAGCCCCAGTCTGATGGTCATGAGTGCGCTCCTTCTGTGAGGGTTCGATTCAGTCCGGCAGTGGCGTGAGCAGCATGCGTCCCGCGAAACCCACCGCCGCGTCCAGCCGCGCGGTGAACTCCTCGGCGAGGTCCGGGAGTCGGCGCAGCGCCCACAGCGCCCGCGCCGCCGACCAGGTGGCGTCCCGGGCGCGCTCCAGGCTCCAGGAGCCGAGCAGATGGGTGAGCGGGTCGGCGATCTGGAGCAGATCGGGGCCCGGCATCAGATCTTCGCGGATGCGCTCCTCCAGCGAGACGAGGAGATCACCCACTCGGTCGAACTCGTCCTCCAGATCGACGGGTTCGCAGCCGAGGCTACGACAGGCGTCCACCACGGCGAGCGCCAGATCGTGGCCGATGTGCGCGTTGATGCCCGCCAGCGCGAACTGCAACGGTCGTACGCCCGGATGCCGGCGCATCTGGAAAAGGGGGCGCCAGCACGCGGGCGGACGGCGCTCCTCGTCGGCCGCCACCGCCGCGAGATAGCGCTCCGCGAACCGCACGTCCAGCGTGATCGCCGCCCGCGCGTCCGGGAACCGGCCGCCGTCGATGTGCCGGTCGACCGCCTCGGTGACGGCGAGGTAGACGCGGTTGAAGACGGCGACGCCGTCGTGTTCGGGCAGGGTCGCGTCGAGGGCGCGCATACGGAGGACGACCGCGTCCACGGTTGTGGTGAGTTGTTCGCATTGCGCCATGGGGGCAATGTCCCAGCTTTACGCTGGCGGAGTTGTCGGCGGGCCCGGCGCTTCCCCAGAACGGGGGAACCGGCTCGCTGTGGGGGAGGGGAGCAGGACCGTGCCAGGCTCACGTGCCCGGCGGCTGGCCGTACGCAGGGCCGAGCGCAGGAGGGCCGCCCGGCGGGGCGCCATGGTCATGGCGGCCTCGGTCGTGATCGCCGTCGGCGCGGCGACGGGCCTGCTGTCCGCGTTCGACGACACGAGGGGCGGCGCCGACGAGGCCCGCCCGCCGGAGGTGACGCGTTCGCCGAGCCTGCGGTACCTGCCGGTCGTGCCGTCCGCTTCCCCGTCGGCCACGAAGTCCGCCTCGCCGGAGTCCGCTTCGCCGAAGCCGACTCCGCGGCGGACCACATCTACGCCCTCGCCGCCGATGACCGAGAGGAAACAGCAGCCGACCGTGGTGTCCTCCCGCCTCTACCGCCATCCCGACTCCCAGGTGCTGGACTGGGTCCGCGACCACCCCGCCGACCCGCGCCACACCCTCATCCGGTCCAGGATCGCCGCCCAGCCGGCCGCCGTGTGGTTCGCCGACTTCACGCCGGACACCATCACCGACCGGGTCCGCGCGGTCACCTCGGGCGGGTCGGCGCTGGGGCGGGTGCCGGTGGTCGTGCCGTACGCCGTGCCGGACCGGGACTGCGGCGGGTACTCCGAGGGCGGGGCGCCCAGCCTCGACGCGTACGACGCGTGGATCGACCGCTTCGCCGCCGGGCTCGGCTCCGGCGACGTCATCGTCGTCCTGGAGCCCGACTCCGTCGCCCAGTCCGAGTGCCTCTCCGCCGGGGCGCGTGCCGACCGCTTCGCCTCGCTCGCCCGTGCGGGCCGCGTCCTCAAGGAGGCCAACCCCAGGGCGCGCGTCTACTACGACGCCGGGCACTCCGGCTGGAACGCGCCCGCCAAGCAGGCGCAGTGGCTGAAGCAGGCCGGCGCCGCCTCGGCCGCGTCCTCCGACGGGGTCTTCAGCAACGTCTCCAACTTCCATGCCACCGCCGACGAGATCGCCTACGACCGCCAGGTCCTAGACGCCCTCGGTGGCCCGCCCGGCCTGGGTGCCGTCATCGACACCAGCCGCAACGGCGCCGGCCCCCCGGCCGACGGCGAGTGGTGCGACCCGGCGGGCCGCAAGCTGGGCCGGGCGCCGACGCTCGCCACGGGGGAGGCACGCATCGACGCCTATCTGTGGGTGAAGCTGCCGGGGGAGTCGGACGGCTGCAAGGGTAGGCCGGGGACCTTCACGGCGTCGTACGCCTACGACTTGGCGCGCTGAGAGCCGTCGTCGTAGGTCGACGTCCCCTCGTCGAGCAGCGGCTCCGACGTCTTGAGGTGGGCCGGGGCGAACGCTCGCAGCGCGTGGTAGCCGGTGATGACGACGAGGGTGCCCAGCGCGATGCCGCTCAGCTCGAAGCTGTCCGTGAACTCCATCGTCACGTTGCCGACGCCGATGATGATGCCTGCCGCGGCCGGCACCAGGTTGAGCGGATTGCGCAGGTCCACCTCGGCGTTGATCCAGATCTGCGCGCCCAGCAGGCCGATCATGCCGTACAGGATGACGGTGATGCCGCCGAGTACGCCGCCGGGGATGGCGGCCACGACCGCGCCGAACTTGGGGCAGACGCCGAAGAGCAGCGCGAAACCGGCGGCGGCCCAGTAGGCGGCGGTGGAGTAGACGCGGGTCGCGGCCATCACGCCGATGTTCTCGGAGTACGTGGTGTTGGGCGGGCCGCCCACCGCCGTGGAGAGCACCGAGGCGGCGCCGTCCGCGGCGATGGCAGTGCCGAGCTTGTCGTCCAGGTTGTCGCCGGTCATCTCGCCGACCGCCTTCACATGCCCGGCGTTCTCGGCGACCAGGGCGATCACGACGGGGAGCGCGACGAGGATCGCCGACCACTGGAAGGACGGTCCGTGCAGGTCCGGCAGCCCGACCCAGTCGGCCTTGCCGACGCCGGAGAGGTCGAGCCGCCAGTGGTCCGTGAGCTTGCCGCTCGCGTCCACCGAGTGGATCTTGCCGAAGATCCGGTCGAGGGCCCAGGAGACGCCATAGCCGAAGACCAGGCCCAGGAAGATCGCGATCCGGGACCAGAAGCCGCGCAGACAGACCACCGCCAGACCGGTGAACAGCATCACCAGCAACGCCGTCCACTGGTCCTGCGGCCAGTACGTCGAGGCCGTCACCGGCGCGAGGTTGAAGCCGATCAGCATGACGACCGCGCCGGTGACGATCGGCGGCATCGTGGCGTGGATGATCCGCGCCCCGAAACGCCGTACGGCGAGTCCGACCAGGAACAGCACGGCGCCGACGACGAGGACCGCGCCGGTCACAGTGGCGCTCGAACCGCCGTCGGCCCGGATGACCGCCGCGACACCCACGAAGGAGAGCGAGCAGCCGAGGTAGCTCGGGACCCGCCCCCGCGTGGCGAGCAGGAAGAGGACCGTGGCGACGCCCGACATCATGATCGCCAGATTGGGGTCCAGCCCCATCAGCACCGGCGCCACGAAGGAGGCGCCGAACATCGCCACCACGTGCTGGGCGCCGAGCCCGAACGTGCGGGGCCAGGAGAGCCGTTCGTCGGGGCGGACGACCGCTCCGGGCGCCGGCGTGCGTCCGTCGCCGTGCAGTTTCCAGCGGACGCCGAGATCCATGGTGCGGTTTCGCTTTCGTCGTGCGGTGCGGGTCCGGACCATTGTCAGGTACGTCGCAGATGGCGCCGACCCACCCCGGGTCGAACATACTGAGCGACCGCTTAGAATGGGACCAGTCCACTCGTACGTCCCAGGAGCCCGCACGTGACCGCCGAAGCCCCCCTCGCGCCCGCCCTGTCCTACGGCCGGCTCGTCCCCGTCACCGTTCACTTCGACGACCTGGACGCCCTCGGGCTGCTGCACAACGCCCGCTACCCGCTGATGGTCGAGCGGGCCTGGGCCGAGTTGTGGCAGGAGCACGGCTTCCGCTTCGAGGGCGACTGGGTGGCGGCCGGCGACGCCTGCAACGCGGTCAAGGAACTGCGCATCAGCTACGAGGCCCCGGTCACCAGCCCCGGCGGCTACGCCGTCCACCTCTGGCTGGAGCGGCTCGGCACCACCGGTCTGACCTACGGCTTCCGGTTCTGCTCGGCCGACGGCGCGGTGACCTACGCCCACGGCGCCCGGGTCCTGGTACGGCTGGACGCCGGGACGCTGCGCCCGGCGCCGTGGAGCGAGGGCTTCAGGGCCGCGGGTCGGGAACTGCTGCGTCCGGCCGGCTGACCTTCGGGCGGTCCCGGTCGCCGGCGCGCAGCACGCCCGCGAAGACGGCGAGCCCGGAGGCCAGCACGGTGACCAGGCAGAAGGACACCACCAGGCTGGTGACCTGGGCGAGCCCGCCGATCGCGCTGGGGGCGACCAGCCCCGAGGTGTAGGTGATCGTCGCGACACCCGCTATGGCGAGGGAGGGGTTGGGGCCGCTGCGGCCCGCCGCGGCGAAGCACAGCGGTACGACCACCGCGATGCCCAGACCCAGCAGCGCGAACCCGGTCATCGCCACGGCCGGCGAGTCCGTCACGACGATGAGCAGCCCGCCGAGCGTGGCGAGGAAACCGCCGGACCGGACCGTGCGCACGGCACCGTAGCGGTCCACCACCTTGTCACCGGCGATTCGGGCCACCGCCATGGTGAGCGTGAACCCGGTGGTGCAGGCGGCCGCGAGGCCGGCCGAGGTGTTCAGCTGGTCCCGCAGATACACCGCCGACCAGTCCAGGCTCGCGCCCTCCGCGAAGACCGCGCAGAACCCGACCGCGCCGATGAGCAACGCCGACCTGGGCGGCAGCGCGAACCGCGGCGGCGGCTCCTCGTCCTCGGCCGGCTGGAGGTCGAGCACCCACTGGCAGGCCACCAGGCCGAGCACGGTGAGGGCAGCGGCCGCGAGCGCGTGGTGCACCCGGGCGTCGGCCCCCAGGTGCGCGGCGAGCGTGCCGGCCGCCGAGCCGATCAGGGCGCCCGCGCTCCACATGCCGTGCAGACCCGACATGATCGACCGGCCCAGCCGCGTCTCGACCTCGACGCCGAGCGCGTTCATCGCCACGTCCGACATGCCCGCCGTGGCGCCGTACACGAACAGGGCCAGACACAGGGTCAGCAGATTCGGGGCGAGGGAGGGCAGGATCAGGGCGAGCGTCCACATCGCGATCAGCCCGCGCAGCGCGTTCCGGGCGCCGAAGCGGTGGGTGATGCTGCCGGCCAGCGGCATCGCCACCGACGCGCCGAGCGCCGGGAAGGCGAGCGCGAGCCCCAACTGGCCGGCGCTGACCCCGGCATGGTCCTGAATCCACGGCACGCGCGTCGCGAAGGAGCCGGTGACGGCGCCGTGCACGGCGAACACGGCGGCCACGGCATACCGGGCCCGCCTGACCTCGCGCAGGTCGTAGACCATCCCACCCATTGTGCGACCCCTCCCGGTCCTCGCTCTGTGCTCGGGTCGGCCGTAAACTATCAGGAACCCTGCCTGATAGATAGAGTGCCTTCCGGGCCGTCCCGCCGCACGGCCCCGCCGATCTGGAAGGATCCCGGCATGCCCGCATCCCCGAGCACCGCCCGGGCCATCAACGACCGGCTCGCCCTGCGCCTGCTCCAGCAGGAGGGCCCGTTGACGGCGGGGCAGTTGAAGCAGCTGACCGGACTGTCCAGGCCCACCGTCGCCGACCTGGTCGAGCGCCTCACGGACGCCGGCCTGATAGCGGTCGTCGGCGAGGCCGGCGAGCAGCGCCGGGGACCCAACGCCAAGCTGTACGGCATCGTCGCCGACCGCGCCCACCTCGCCGCGCTGGACGTCCGTACCGAGGGCGTCTCGGTGGTCGTGTCCGACCTGGTCGGGGCGGTGCTCGCCGCGGCGTCGGTGCCGATCCGCGGCGACAACGGGACGGGGCCCGCCGTGGAGCAGGCGGTGGGGCTGGTGGAACGGGTCGTCAAGGAGGCGGGCGCCGACCGGCTGCACACGGTGGGCATAGGAGCCCCGGGCCTGATCGACCCGGCGAGCGGCGAGCTGCGCGACTCGACCGGCCTGCCGGAATGGCATCGCCGCCTGGTCGCGACCCTTCAGGAACGGCTCCCCGAGGCCCGTGTCAGCGTCGAGAACGAGACCAACCTCGCCGCCCTGGCCGAACAGCGCGACGGCGTGGCCCAGGACCGGGACACCTTCGTCCTGCTGTGGCTGGGCCACGGCACGGGTGCGGCCGTGGTCCTCGACGGCGCCCTGCGTCGCGGTGCCTCCGGCGGGACCGGCGAGATCGGCTTCCTGCCCGTGCCGGGCACGGCCGGGCTGCCGTCGGCGGTGGACTGCGAGGGCGGCTTCCATTCGCTCGCGGGCTCGGCGGCGATCGTGGAGCTGGCGGCGGCGCACGGACTGACCGCGGGGACCCGGGAGGTGCGCGAGCCGGTCGCGGCGGGCGTTGTCCGACGGGCCCGGACCGAAGCGGCACACGGCTCCGCCGCCGACCATTTCCTCGACGCCCTCGCCGACCGCCTCGCCATCGGCGTCGCCTCCGTGGTCGCCGTCCTCGACCCCGGTTGCGTGGTGCTCGGCGGCGAGGTCGGGCAGGCCGGTGGCGAGGTGCTGGCCGCGCGGGTGGAGGAGCGGATCCGGCGGATGTCGCCGCTGGCCACGGTGGTTCGGCCGAGCGGCCTGGGTGGCGGCGCGGTCCTGCGCGGGGCACTGCTCACCGCCCGCGACGCCGCGCAGGACGAGCTGTTCGCACCGGCGGACCACTGATCGCCGGGGCGTACGGCGGCCTCGGCGCCGCCCCGCCCCGTCAGCTGCTGCCGGCCCGCCGGCGAGTCAGGTACTCCTCGAACGTCCCCTTGCCGACCGCGTGCTCCGGGGCCAGATGCCCGCCCGCGCGGAAGGCCCGGTACGTCTTGCCGCGCAGTGGCACGTGCAGCACGGGCCGCCTGCGGCCGGTCGCCTTGAGGTAGGCGCGCGCTAGCGAGTCGAAGGTCCGCACCTCCGGGCCGCCCATGTCCTCGACCCGTCCGGCCGGGGCCGCCACGGCCAGTTCGGCGAGCCGGTCCGCGACCTCCGCCACCTCGACGGGCTGGTCCTTCGCACCGGCCGGCAGCAGCATGACCGGCAGCTTCGCCATCGTCCCCAACACCTGGACGACCAGGTCATGGAACTGGGTCGCCCGCAGTACCGTCCAGCCCAGGCCCGACTCCTCGACGAGCCCTTCGACGGCGAGCTTGGCCTTGTAGTAGCCGAGCGGCACGCGGTCGACGCCGACGATGGAGATGTAGACCAGATGCCGTACGCCCGCCCTGCGCGCGGCCGCGATCAGACGCCCCGCCGCCTGCTCGTCACCGCCGCTCGGCGAGCTGGCGCAGTGCACGACCGTCTCCACGCCCGCCAAGGCGGCGTCCAGACCAGGGCCGCCCTTGCGCAGATCGACCGCATACGGCTGGGCGTGCCGGCTGAGCACCCGTACCTCGTGCCCGCCCGTGCGCAGCCGCTCCGTGACGAGCCGGCCGAGTGTGCCGGTGCCGCCGGTCACCAGGATCGTGGTCATGCTGGTCAGCCCCTTCGGACGCGGGCGCTCCGGATCGGCGCGCTCCTCGCGGGCCGGGACCGAGTACCCCTGCCGGAACAGGTCCGCGGCGCCCCCATCATGACCACCTTGGGGGACCGGGCCGCCGGACGCGGGATTGGGGGACCCGGCGGCGGGCAAGGGCCGTCGTCACCGCCGCCGGGCCGTCTGCGTGCCCCTGGCTCACTCGAAGAGTTCCCAGCGGGCGAGGGGGTTCCCGTACCGTCGTCAGCTGCGCCGACCATAGAGAGGACTAGACCATAGCGTCAATAGGTATGGACCAATCTCAAGGTCGTTCCGAGATGCGGGAGTTGGGCGGCCGAGGGCGGTCGTGGAAGTCCAGCGCGTCGGCCTGTGAGGCACCACACAGGACTCGCCTGCATGGACGTCGATCAGGCGTGGCACACTGGCCCTGTACCAGAAGCAGCGCACTCCGGGGTCGGTGAAAGTCCGAACCGGCGGTTACAGTCCGCGACCCGGTCGCCTCCAGCGACCGGTTGACCAGGTGAAATTCCTGGACCGACGGTTAAAGTCCGGATGGGAGGCAGTGCGCGGCGGGCGGGCATTCGTGCGCGCCGCCGTACCGGTTCGTCCATGGGCGAGCCCTGTCCGGCGTCGTCCTCGGTGTCCCTGCTCGTACATTCTGTCGTCTTCGACAGGCCCCGGAGTCCGTGCCCCGATGTGGCAGGAGGACCCGGGAAGTGTTCACCGGAATCGTCGAAGAGCTGGGCGAGATCACCGCCGTCGAGACCCTCGACGACGCCTGTCGCTTCCGAGTGCGCGGCCCCGTCGTCACCGACGGCGCGCAGCACGGCGACTCGATCGCGGTCAACGGTGTCTGCCTCACGGTCGTCGACCACGAGGGCGACGAGTTCACCGCCGACGTCATGGCCGAGACCCTGAACCGCTCCAGCCTGGGCGTCCTCACCGCCGGCTCCCGCGTCAACCTCGAACGCCCCACCGCCGTGGGCGCCCGCCTCGGCGGGCACATCGTGCAGGGACACGTCGACGGCACCGCCGAGGTGCTGGAGCGCAAGCCGTCCGACAACTGGGAGATCGTGAAGATCTCGCTCCCCGCGGACCTCTCCCGGTACGTCGTCGAGAAGGGCTCCATCACGGTCGACGGCATCAGCCTCACCGTGGTCGACGCCGGCCCCGACCACTTCACCGTCAGCCTGATCCCCACCACCCTCGCCCTGACCACGCTCGGCCTCAAGCAGCCCGGCGACCCGGTCAACCTCGAGGTCGACGTCATCGCCAAGTACGTCGAGCGGATGCTGGGCGACCGGCTCTCCTCGGAAGGGGCGGCGGCGCAGTGAACTCGCTGAACTCCGAGGCCTTCACCCTATTCGGCCAGCACATCCTCTGGTCGGACATGATCGGCAACCTCTTCGGCCTCGCCGCCCTCGCCCTCGGCTGGCGGCGCTCCATATGGACCTGGCCCGTGCAGTTCCTGGCCGGTCTGATCCTCTTCGGCGCCTTCTTCGGCCATCTCACCGGCAGCGCGGGCAAGCAGGCGGTCGTCATGGTCGTCGCGCTGTACGGCTGGTGGCAGTGGCAGCGCGGCAAGGGGGAGGCCGAGGACGGCCACATCAGCGTCCGGTTCGCCACCTGGCGCGAGCGCGGCGCGATGGTCGCCGCGGCCGCCGCCGGCACCGTCGCGGTGGCGCTGCTCTTCAAGGCGTACCCGACCCTGTCCTGGGACCCCTGGCCCGACGCCTACATCTTCGTCGGCACGGTCGTCGCCATGTACGCCCAGGCACGCGGCATGGTCGAGTTCTGGTTCGCCTGGCTGCTCGTCGACCTGGTCGGCGTCCCCCTCAACTTCGCCAACGGCTACGCCTTCTCCGGCTTCGTCTACGTCATCTACGGCGCACTCGTCCTGTGGGGCATGCGCGACTGGTGGCTGCGCTCCCGCAGGGACGCGCGGCCCGTCCTGGAAGGAGCGCCGGCATGACGACGGCACCGATCCTGTACCGCACCGAAGAAGTCGAGGACCTCACGCTCGACCCGATCGAGCAGGCCATCGCCGACATCGCGGCCGGCCGCCCGGTCGTGGTCGTCGACGACGAGGACCGGGAGAACGAGGGCGATCTCGTCATCGCCGCCGAGCACGCCACCCCCGAGATCGTCGCCTTCATGATGAGCGAGTGCCGCGGCCTGATCTGCGCGCCGATGGAACCGGCGGAGCTGGACCGGCTGGAACTGCCGCAGATGGTCGCGGACAACACCGAGTCGATGAAGACCGCCTTCACGGTCTCCGTGGACGCCTCCGCCGCGCACGGCGTGACCACCGGCATCTCGGCCTCCGACCGCTCGACCACGCTGCAACTGCTCGCCAGCGGCAAGGCCGAGCCGTCCGACCTGGTCCGCCCGGGCCACATCTTCCCGCTGCGCGCCAGGCCCGGCGGTGTCCTCGTACGCGACGGCCACACCGAGGCAGCCGTCGACCTCGCCCGGCTCGCGGGGCTGCGCCCGGCCGGTGCCATCGTCGAGATCGCCGGCGAGGACGGCGAGATGCTGCGGCTGCCCGAGCTGGTCCCGTTCGCCCGCAAGCACGGCCTGACGATCATCTCCATCGAGGACCTGATCGCCTACCGGCGCGGGGCCGAGCGGCCGGCGCCGGTCGAGCAGCGCACGGTCCGGAAGGAGGACCTCCGGGCCGAGCCCGTCGTCCGCCGCGAGGCCGAGGTCCAGCTGCCCACCGCCCACGGCGTCTTCACGGCGTACGGCTACCGCTCGACCGTCGACGGAGTCGAGCACGTCGCCCTCGTCCACGGCGAGATCGGCGACGGCGAGGACGTCGTCGTCCGCGTCCACTCCGAGTGCCTCACCGGCGACGTCTTCCACTCGCTGCGCTGCGACTGCGGCCCCCAGCTGGAGTCGTCGCTGGAGCGCATCCAGGCCGAGGGCCGCGGAGTCGTCGTCTACCTGCGCGGACACGAGGGCCGGGGCATCGGCCTGATGTCGAAGCTGCGCGCCTACGAACTCCAGGAGCGCGGCCGCGACACCCTCGACGCCAACCTCGAACTGGGCCTGCCCGCCGACGCCCGCGACTACGGTGTCGGCGCGCGGATCCTGTCCGACCTGGGCGTGCGCAGCGTGCGCCTGCTGACCAACAACCCCGACAAGACCGACGCGCTCCTCGCCCACGGTCTGAAGGTCACCGAACGGGAACCGATGCCCGTACAGGCCGGCGAGCACAATCTGACGTACCTGCGCACCAAGCGGGACCGGATGGGCCACGACCTGCCCTGGCTGGACCCGGCCCCCGAGGCGCCGGCCCCCCTGTCCACCTGCACCAACCAGTAACAGCACACCGAGGAGACGCAAGAACGTGAGCGGCAAGGGCGCACCGGAGCTGTCCGTACGCAATGTGGGCGACCTGCGGGTCGCGGTCATCGCGGCACAGTGGCACGAGAAGGTGATGGACGGACTGGTGGACGGCGCGCTGCGCGCCCTGCACGACCTGGGGATCGACGAGCCGACCCTGCTGAGGGTCCCCGGCAGCTGGGAACTCCCGGTGGTCGCGAAGGTCCTCGCGGGCCGTGGCTACGACGCGATCGTGGCCCTCGGCGTCGTCATCCGCGGTGGCACCCCGCACTTCGAGTACGTGTGCCAGGGCGTGACCCAGGGCCTGACCCAGGTCTCCGTCGAGACCGGCGTCCCCGTCGGCTTCGGCGTGCTGACCTGCGACACCGAGGAGCAGGCCCTGGACCGGGCCGGCATCGAGGGCTCCCACGAGGACAAGGGGCACGAGGCGGTGACGGCCGCCGTGGCCACGGCGGCGACCCTCCGCTCAGTATCCGAACCCTGGCGCTGACGAAAGGCGTATGTGGCATAGGCTGAGCGTCACCATGTCCAAGAAGACGTTCGAGGAGCTCTTCACCGAGCTCCAGCACAAGGCCGCCACCGGCGATCCCGCCACCTCCCGTACCGCCGAACTCGTCGAGAAGGGCGTCCACGCCATCGGCAAGAAGGTCGTCGAGGAGGCCGCCGAGGTCTGGATGGCCGCCGAGTACGAGGGCAAGGAAGCCGCCGCCGAGGAGATCTCGCAGCTGCTGTACCACGTCCAGGTGATGATGGTCGCCCGCGGCATCTCCCTGGACGACGTGTACGCCCACCTCTGAGCACCAGCAACCCAGCACACCCCGTAAGAGCGAACGAAGGAAGCCGACCTCATGCTGCGCATCGCCGTCCCCAACAAGGGTTCCCTGTCCGGCCCTGCGGCGGACATGCTGCATGAGGCCGGCTACCAGCAGCGGCGCGAGTCCAAGGAACTGCGGATCGTCGACCCGGAGAACGACGTCGAGTTCTTCTACCTCCGCCCCCGCGACATCGCCATCTACGTCGCCTCCGGCCAGCTCGACATCGGCATCACCGGCCGCGACCTGCTGATCGACTCCGCCGCCGACGCCGAGGAGATCCTGCCGCTCGGCTTCGCCCGCTCCACCTTCCGCTTCGCCACCAAGCCGGGCACCGTCGGCGACGACCTGGCGGACCTGAAGGGCAAGACGGTCGCCACCTCCTACGAGGGCATCGTCGCCAAGCACCTCGCCGACCACGGCATCGACGCCTCCGTCGTCCACCTCGACGGGGCCGTCGAGACCGCCATCCAGCTCGGTGTCGCCCAGGTCATCGCGGACGTCGTGGAGACCGGCACCTCGCTGCGCAACGCCGGACTGGAGGTCGTCGGCGAGCCGATCATGAAGTCCGAGGCCGTCGTCATCCGCCGGGTCGGCGCGGACGCCGAGGACTCCAAGGTGCAGCAGTTCCTGCGCCGCCTCCAGGGCGTCCTCGTGGCCCGGACGTACGTGATGATGGACTACGACTGCCGGGTCGAGCAGCTGGAGAAGGCCGTCGCCCTGACGCCCGGTCTGGAGTCCCCGACCGTCTCCCCGCTGCACAACGAAGGCTGGGTCGCCGTCCGAGCCATGGTGCCGGCGAAGGAGGCCCAGCGGATCATGGACGACCTGTACGACATCGGCGCCCGGGCCATCCTGACCACGGCCATCCACGCCTGCCGCCTCTGAGAGCACCGAGATGTCCGAACTTCCCGCTCTTCCCGTCACCTTCCGGCCGGGCCGCACCCGGGCGGTCCTGCTCACCGCCGGCGTCGCGATCTTCGTGGTCATCACGGCCGTCGCACTGCTGCTGGACAAGCTCGGCCCGGGGGAGCGCCTCAGCTTCATCGTCACCGGCGCCCTCATGTTCGGCGTGCTGGCCATGCTGGCGCGGGTCAAGGTCGTCGCCGACGAGGCCGGCGTCACTGTGGTGAACATCGCCACCAGGCGCCGGCTGGCATGGCCCGAGATCCTCCAGGTGAACCTCCGACCGGGTGACCCCTGGGTGTTCCTCAACCTCAGCGACGGCACCAGCCTGCCCGCGCTCGGCATCCAGCCGGGCATCGCCAAGCAGCGGGCCATCGCCGACGCGCGTGCCCTGCGGGCGCTCGCCGAGGCCCATGGCATCAGGGAGCCCGAGGGCCATGAGGGCTGACTCGGTACCGCTCGCCCTGCCGTAAACCGCGATGTCTTGATTAATCTGTTGGCGGAGGCGTTTTCGTGACGCCTCCGCCTCTGATGTTCCGCATGGCCCTCAGAGGCCCCCGACTACCCGAGGAGTGATTCCCTCCAGCGATGGACGGATCGTCCTGTAGTACCTGCGCCGCCCCCTCCCGACATACCGGGGCGGCCGCATCATGAGCATCCCCTTGCTGCTCCTGGCAGCCGCGTTCCTCCTGATTCTCGCCAACGGCTTCTTCGTGGCCGCCGAGTTCGGCCTGGTCACGGTCGAGGCGACGGACGCCGAGAAGGCCGCCGCGGAGGGCGACCGAAGGGCCCACCGGGTCGTCGAGTCGCTCAAGGAACTGTCCTTCCAGCTCTCCGGCACCCAGCTCGGCATCACCATCACCTCCCTCGTCGTCGGCATGCTCGCCGAGCCGGCGCTCGCGGAGCTGCTGGGCGGCCCCTTCACCGCGATCGGTGTCCCCGAGGGCGCGGTGTCCGGTGTCGCCGTGGTCGTCGGCATGCTGCTGGCCTCGGCCGTGCAGATGGTGATCGGCGAACTCGTGCCCAAGAACTGGGCGGTGTCCCGGCCGATGCAGGTCGCGCGTTTCGTCGCCGGCCCGCAGCACGCGTTCGCCCGGCTGTTCCGCCCGGTGATCGCCGGGCTGAACGCCGTCGCCAACCGTCTCGTCCGGTCGCTCGGCATCGAGCCCGCCGAGGAGCTGGCCTCCGCCCGCACCCCCGGCGAACTCGTCTCCCTGGCCCGGCACTCCGCCCAGGCAGGCGCCCTGGAACAGGACACCGCGGACCTGTTCGTACGGACCCTGTCGCTCGCCGAGCTGACCGCGCAGCATGTGATGACCCCGCGGGTCAAGGTCAGCGCACTCCAGTCGTCGGCGACGGCCGAGGACGTGGTCAACCTGACCCGTGCCACCGGTCTGTCCCGTTTCCCGGTCTACCGGGAGCGGATCGACGAGATCGTCGGCATGGTCCATCTGAAGGACGCCCTGGCGATCCGTTCGAGTGATCGTCTGCGCACCCCGGTCGGCCGTATCGCCCGTCCGGCGCTGCTCGTCCCCGAGACCCTGCCGGTCCAGCCCCTCCTCGCCCAGCTGCGCAGCGAGCAGCCCATCGCCGTCGTCGTCGACGAGTACGGCGGTACGGCCGGCGTGGTGACGCTGGAGGACATCGTCGAGGAGCTCGTCGGCGAGGTCCGCGACGAGCACGACGGGCTGGATCTGCCCGAACTCGCCGCCGCCCCGCCGGAGGACGGCAGGCCCACCTGGGACGCCGACGGCAGCTGCCGGGTCGACATCCTCCAGCGCATAGGACTCGACGTGCCCGAGGGGCCGTACGAGACCGTCGCCGGACTCGTGGCGGACCTGCTCGGACGCATTCCGGCCGTCGGTGACCGGGCGGAGCTGCCGGGCTGGCGGCTGTCGGTGCGCCGGGTCGGCCACTACCGCGCCGAGCGTGTACGGCTGGTGCGGACCGGGGCCGTGGTGGAGGTCGCCCGATGAGCGTGCTCCAACTCGTCTTCGCCGCGCTGCTGGTGCTGGCCAACGGATTCTTCGTCGGTGCCGAGTTCGCTCTCGTCTCGGTCCGCCGCAGCCAGATCGAGCCGCTGGGCACGGCACGGTCCCGCCAGGTCCTGTACGGCCTGGAGCGGCTGCCGCAGATGATGGCGGCGGCCCAGTTCGGCATCACCGTGTGCTCGCTGACGCTGGGCGCGGTCGCCGAGCCGACGGTGGCGCATCTCCTGGAGCCGGTGTTCGAGTGGATCCATCTGCCGGACGGCGTGATCCACCCGCTCACCTACGTCATCGCGCTCGCGGCCGTCGTCTTCTTCCACCTGGTCATCGGCGAGATGCTGCCGAAGAACCTGGCGATGGCTGCGCCGGAGAAGGTCGCGCTGTGGCTCAGCCCCGGGCTGGTCTACTTCGCCCGGTTCTGCAAGCCGATCACCGTGGCCCTCGGCGCAGTCGCCCGGGCCATCCTCAGGCTGTTCGGCGTCGAGCCCAAGGACGAGGTCGAGGCGGTGTTCACCAGCGAGCAGCTCAACCGGCTCGTGGAGGACTCCGGCCAGGCCGGTCTGCTCGACCCGGAGGAGCAGGAGCGTCTGGAGGACGCCCTGGAGCTGGGCTCGCGCCCGGTGACGGACGTGCTCCTGGGCCGCGAGTCCCTCGTGACGGTCAGCCCGTCGGTCACCCCCGGCCAGATCGTCGCGCTCACCGCCCGCACCGGGTACTCCCGCTTCCCGGTCGCGGCGGACAACGGCGCCTTCATGGGCTATCTGCACGTCAAGGACGTACTGGACCTGGAGGAATCGGAACGAGCCGTGCCGCAGCACGTCTGGCACCCGATGACGACCCTGCGTTCGGAACTCCCCCTGGACGACGCCCTCACGGTGATGCGCCGCGCCGCGACCCACCTGGCCCAGGTCGCCGACGCGTCCGGCAAGGTCCTGGGCCTGGTCGCCCTGGAGGACGTACTGGAGCTACTGGTGGGCGAGGTACGCGACCCGGCACACCGGGAACTCCCGGAGGTACGGGTCACGGCACCGCGGGTGAGCAGCGGGGAGCCCGAGGAGGTACTGGCGAGCTGAGGGCCGGCGCCGCCTGGGACCGGGGGTCCTGGGCGGCGCCGGGCTGTCGGCGGGTGAGTGACGGCGCGGTCCTGCGCGGGCCGCTTTTCACCCACTCCGTCGCCCCCTACATCGCCGACGGATCCTGCGGGGCCCGTCCCGACAGCACCTCGCCGTACGCCTGCATCAGGTCCGGGAGCCGGAGTGTCGACAAGTCGTCCCTTGTCAGCGCCCCGGGATAGGTCGTCAACCGAAGATCCCGGTACGCGCAGCTCTTCTCGTACAGCGTTCGCAGGAACCGGCCGTTGCCCAGCTCGTCGATCCAGCCCTGGTCGACCACGTGGCCGGCGATGGAACGCAGCTCCTCCAGTGCCTCCTCGTCCCACGCGTCCCCGTTCTCGGCGGCGAGCACCTCGCCGATCGAGGTCAGTTCGAGGGGGCGGTACGAGGGGAAGTCGACGCGGGTCGTGAAGCGCGAGGAGAGGCCGGGGTTCGCCGCCAGCAGGCGGTCCATGCCCTCGGGGTAGCCGGCGAGGATCACCACCAGGTGGTCCCGGTTGTCCTCGGCCCGCTTCAGCAGCACCTGAAGGGCCTCGTCGCCGTACGCGTCGCCCTTGCCGTAGCCGGTGTTGGAGAGGGAGTACGCCTCGTCCACGAACAGGACCCCGCCGAGCGCGGAGTCGATGAGCTCATTGGCCTTCACGGCCGTCTGGCCCAGATACTCGCCGACCAGGTCGGCGCGCTGGGCCTCCACGAGATGGTCGCCGCCGAGCAGCCCGAGGGCGTAGAAGACGCGGCCCAGGATGCGGGCCACCGTGGTCTTGCCGGTACCGGAGGGGCCGGAGAAGACGAAGTGCCGTTTCGGCGGCTGCACCGGCAGCCCCTGCCCCGCTCGCAGCCGGGCCATGTTCAACTGGGCGGACAGCGCCTTGACCTGGCGCTTGACGGGTTCGAGCCCCACCATGCGCTCGAGCTCGGCGAGCGCCTCCTCGAGTAACCGGGGGTCCGTCGGCCCGGCCGGCAGCGGCTGCGACGACACGGCCGTCTTCTCGCGCACCGCCGGATCCACCACCGACGGCAGCGGCCCTGTCGGCGGCAGATCGGGGTCGGACAACTTCAGGTCCCGCCCCTCGGTACCGAAGAGCGGGTCGAGCCCGTCGGGGCCGTCGGCCAGGTCCCCGCCGAACCCGGTGAGCGTGATCGCCGCGAGGTCGTTGGGGTCGTCGTAGCCGTCGCCTTCGGCGATGGCCGCGAGCCGGGCCGAGGTGTCCATGAAGGCGGGGTCGACGCGGTGCACCGCGCGGTAGAGCGGGAGGGCGGCGGCGGAGCGGCCGGTGCCCTCGTGCGCCCGGGCCAGCCAGTACCGCAGCTCCTTGCGCTGTGGCTGCTCGCTGCGGCACCGCATCAGCGCGGCCGACAGCAGGGGTTCGGCCTGGCCGTACATTTCCAGCCGTACCCGCGCCATGCCGCCGAACAGGCCGGCCTCGATACCGAGCAGCGCGTCGTCGAGCAGCGGATCGGTGTGCCGTACGAGCTGCTCCCAGTCCTTGACCAGATAGGCGCGGCAGGCGTGCAGGAAGCGGACCTGGTGGTCGGTGTCCACGGGTGGCAGCCCGGCCAGCGCCCGGTCCAGCTCGGGGACGTGCCGGCCGTCCAGCCAGTGCGAGGCGTGGGCGAGCAGCAGATCGCGCGGGCTCTCCAGCACCGGCTGCACCCACCAGCCCAGCCAGTACCAGGAGTTCAGGGTCCGCCGGTGCCGGGTGCGCTGTTCCCCGAAGCGGTCCCGGTGCCGGAACATCCGCAGCAGCGCGGTCGTCGTGTCCACGCGCAGCGCGTGCAGTCCGAGCCAGCCGTCGGCCATCCCCGGATCGATCCGTACCGCGGTGCGGAACTCCTCCTCCGCCTGCGGATACGCCCCCATCGTGTAGGCATCCACACCTCGCAGCCAGGCGAGGTCGGCCGGGGCCTCGGGGCCCTGCGTGCCGAAGTCCATCACGTCCCCCACAAACCGTGCCCCCGTCGGTTGGCCGGCCGCCCGCACGTCGGCCGCCGTGATCAGCTCGGTCGAACCGCCGTACCGCGGACCGGAGTTGCAGCGGTGCGCAGAGCGGCGGTCCGTAGGTCGCACCGAGGGCATCGTACCTGCGAGGGCATGGCCCGCCCCAGGGTGCCGCACCGGCCCATTGGCGAGGTGGGAGCAGATCAGGGGGAGTTCGGGCGGTGACCGAGGGTGAGCAAATCACGCCGCTCGGCGCCCGAAAAGAGAAGTGCGGGCAGAACGAAGCCCCCGATCACGGGGGAACAACCGGGGGCTTCGCGTCCTGGGGCGGTCTCGAATGACCGCACATTCAGAACGTAAGTCCTGTACGGCCCCCGGGTCAAGCCGAGTTGAGGCACTCCGGGAACTTGCCCGACAAGGCTCTTCACAAGTTCAGCACATTGCCGATGGGTCGTCACCGTGTGTGATGGACTGGTCCGGTCCAACTGTCCCGGCAGGCCCGGGAACCACCTCATATCCCTTGCCGCACTGCCGAACCAGAAGGTCGGCGAAGGGCCGGGAAGGGTCGCCGGCGAAGTGTTCTCGCTCCGCCCTGACCCACCCGTCCCAGAACTCCCGCTGCTCCTCCCCGTCCCGTGAGCGGCCCCGGGCCCAGGACTCCTCGCGCGGCAACTCCATCCACAGCAGTCGGGCGAGATGGGATCGCAGCGCACGGCGGCCGGCGCCGACGCCCTCGACGATCATCACCGGGGCGGGCGGCAGTGCGAGGGGCGGTCCGAAGTCGCGGGCCCGCCAGTCGTAGGGGGTGTAGCGGGCGGTGCGGCCGTGTGCGAGCGGTTCGATGACCTGGGTCCGCAGCCGCTCCGTCCACGCGAAGAGTTCGTCATGGCTGGCGATGTCGTCGAGGCGCAGCACCGGGGCGTCGCCCAGCGCCCGGGCCAACTGCCCGGCGAACGTGGACTTTCCGGAGCCGGCGTGTCCGTCGACGCCGATCAGACGGACCGGTCCGCAGGACGGGGGGAGCCGGCGGAGCCGGGAGGCGAGGTCGTGAATCGTTTTTCCTGAAGTGGGCCGGGGCGGTGGGCATATTTCGTTGGAACATTCTAGTAGCGGGCGAAAGCGGGTGGCGCGGCGGGACGGGGATGGGGATGAGAGCGAGACGGAAAAGGTGTCGCTTTGAACTAGCCGAAGGTTGTCCGCTGGGGCGGGCCGGCGGTTCTCCGCTCGAACTGCCCGCGGCTCGTCGCAATGCCGCCGAAAAACTCCGGCCACGCCAGTGAAATCCACGTTCCGGTTGAGGCCCACGCTGAGTAAGGTGCTGGTGCGCAACTGTGAGGTGACGTAACGGGGATGGGCTGGGACACATGGCCGCGGGCTTATTCGAAGGGCAGTATCTCTGGCATCCGGCGGCCGACGACCGTGTGCTGGCGAGCGTATGCGTCGATGTCCGGGCCGGGCGTTGGCTGAGCGCCCGCGACGCCCTGGCCGAAACCCGCGGTGACGTCGAACGCAGGGCCCACCGCTCCCTCGTGCTCGCCTCGGAGGCCGCCGACTCCGACCTCGTCGAGCGCTGGCAGGCCGAGGAACCCGGCCCGGAGGCGGCCCTGATGTGGGCGCGGGTGGCCGTGCTGCGGGCGCTGCGCGCGGCCGACGCACGCGACCCGCGGACCGAGGCGCTGGAGCGGATAGCGCTGGCCGCCTGCGAGCGTGCCACCGCGGCGGACCCCGCCGACCCGACGCCGTGGGTGGCCAAACTGGCCATGGCCCGGCTGCACCGGCTGAGCGACCAGGCCCCGCGCGGGCTGCTCACCGCATCGGCCGGGCCGTGGCGCCTGTTCGTCCACGTCCTCTCGTTCGACCCGTGGCACCGCGAGGCCCATCATCGCTTTCTGGCCTGCTTCTTCCCCCGGTACGGCGGCTCCGTCACCGCCGCCTGGGACGTCGCCGCCTTCCTCGGCCAGCGTGCCCCCGCCGACTCGCCGCTGCGCCTGCTCCCGCTTGTCGCCCTGGTCGAGTGCTACGACCCCACCCAGCTGCTCGCCGACCGGGTCTGGGAGCAGCCGCAGTGGCGCTCGACCGCGCTGTCGATCCACCACCACTGGCTGCCCACGGTGGCCGGCTACCCCTTCACTCCCGTCCTCGACCTGGCCTATCTCGCACATGCCCTGGTCATGGCCGGGTGCGAGCCGCAGGCGCACACCGTCTTCACGGCGATGGGGCCCTACGCCTCGCGCATGCCCTGGTCCGTCTTCGGCGACCCGGCCGAGCAGCTGTCCCGGGCGCGGCGCGCCTGCGGGCTGCCCGTACCGGCCGCCTGACGCACCACAACCCCCCACCGAGAGAGAGGTCCGGCCCGTGTCACAACGGTTATCCGCGCCGCGTGCCCGAGCACGCGGGGGAGCGGATCCGAGCGCACTGGACGACGACGCCACGCTGCACGCGATGGGTTATCCGAGAAAACTCACACGGCGCTTTCAGGCATTCGACAATTTCGCCATCTCATTCACCATCATCAACATCATCTCGGGAATTTTCTCGGGCTTCGGGTTCGGTCTGAACGCGGGCGGCCCGAGCATTCTCGTCTTCGGCTGGATCGGCGTATCGGTCATGGTGCTCTTCGTGGGAGCAGCAATGGCGGAAGTCGCCTCGGCCTATCCGACGAGCGGCGCGCTGTATTTCTCCGCCGGGAAACTCGCCAAACGGCACAAGGGAGCCTGGTCCTGGTACACCGGCTGGCTGAACTTCGTCGGCCAGGTGGGCGGCACGGCCGCCACCGGGTACGCCGCCGCCACCTTCGTCCAGGCCCTGATCGTCCTCCAGTGGCCCTCGTACCAGCCGAGCGGCCACCGCACGGTGCTGATCACCGCGCTGATCATCGTGTTGCAGGGGCTCGCCAACACCTACACGGTGCAGCTGGTCGCCGTCCTGAACCGGATCTCCGTGTGGTGGCTGCTCACCGGACTCGTGATCATCGTGACCGCCCTGATCGTGATTCCCGATCACCATCAGCCGGCCTCGTACGTCACGCATTTCGCGAACAACACCGGTTTCACGAGCGCGCTTTACGGCGGGATGCTCGGCCTGCTGGTGACCAGCTGGACCTTCACCGGCTTCGACGGCAGCTTCCACATGTCCGAGGAAACGGTCCGGGCGACGGTCAACGCCCCGAAGGGGATCACCAGGGCGATCGGTTACTCGGCTATCGCCGGGCTGCTGCTGATGCTGGCACTGGTCTACAGCATTCGTGACTACGACCGTGTGGCGAGCGCCGACGCCCCGCCCGTGCAGATCCTGATCGACGGGCTCGGCGTGGGCGGTGCGAAGGCGCTGCTGCTGATCGTGATCGGCGCGATGCTCTTCTGTGGTCTCGCCAACCTCACCAGCAACACCCGGCAGATCTTCGCCTTCTCCCGGGACGGCGCGATGCCCGGGTCGCGCTGGTGGCACTCGGTCTCGCCGCGCACCCGCACCCCCGTCAAGGCGGTCTGGCTGGCGGTCGGCTGCTCGCTGACGCTGGTGGTGCCCGGCTGGTGGTCGCACACGGCGTTCACGGCCATCGTCAGCGTCAACGTCGTGGGGCTCTTCCTCGCCTACGCCGTCCCGATCCTGCTGCGCCTGCGGCTCGGCGACGAGTTCCAGCCGGGGCCCTGGCATCTGGGCCGCTGGGGCAGGCCGGTCGGGATCGTCGCGGTGAGCTGGATCCTGCTCAGCAGTGTCCTGTTCATGCTGCCGCAGGCCTCGCCGGTCACCGCCACCTCGTTCAACTACGCGCCGGTCGCCCTGGCCGTCGTCCTGACCGTGGCCACGGTGTGGTGGTTCACCACGGCCCGCCGCCGCTTCCACGGCCCGGTGAGTTACGGCCGTCCGGACGAGGTCGCGGCGATGGACCTGGTCTGACGCACCTGGTCCGACGCGTCGTCAGTGGCCCCGGTGCACGCCGTCGAGGCGGTGGGCACCGGGGCCGCTGACGCCCCCTCTCACTCCAGTGGTCGACACCAATGTTCTTGGGCGCGCCAGGAACCGAAGTGCTGGCCGACAGTGACACCTGGGGCCATAGTTGGCGGACAGCCGTGCACAGGATCCGCCCGACTCGGACACCTGGGGGTCTTCCGCCCATGAGCAGAGCCGAACAGCCGTCCCGCAGAACCGTCCTCGCCGCCGCGGTCGCCGCGGCCGTCGCCGGTGGCGCGGGCCCCGCCGCCGCCGACGCCCCCGCCGACACCCCGGCGCGGACTGTCGACAACCGCGCCTGGACGACGTACGCCGACTGGCGCTGCGGCATCGCCGACGGCACCACCGCCGTCGCGGGCACCCGCCCCGGCATCGTGATCGGCACACCCGCGGGCACCACCGACTACACGGACCCGCACACCGGCCGCACCGCCCGCTGGGAGTACGCGACCTGGACCTCCCCCGTCCACCGGCTCGGCGTCCCCGCGACCGAGGTGATCGCCTCCTGGAACGCCCACACCCCGGCCGGCACCTGGCTCCAGATCGAACTGTCGGGGATCTACTCCGACGGCACCGAGACCCCCTGGTACGTGATGGGCCGCTGGGCGGCCGGCGACCAGGACATCCGGCGGACCTCGGTCGACGACCAGAGCGACGGCAGGAGCAGCGTCTGGACGGACACCTTCGCCATCGACGACCCGGCGAGCGGGCTGCGGCTCGCCTCGTACCGGCTGCGGCTGACCCTCTACCGCACGCCCGGCACGCAGAGCACCCCGCAGGTCTGGCGGGTCGGGGCGATGGGCTCCGACGTCCCCGACCGCTTCACCGTCCCGGCCTCCACCCCCGGCCTCGCCCAGGAGCTCGCGGTCCCGCGCTACTCGCAGGAGATCCACGTCGGCCAGTACCCCGAGTACGACAACGGCGGCGAAGCCTGGTGCAGCCCCACCTCCTCGCAGATGATCGTCGAGTACTGGGGCGGCCGGCTCACCCCCGAGCAGCTGGCCTGGGTCGACCCCTCCTTCGCCGACCCGCAGGTCTGCCACGCGGCCCGGTTCACCTTCGACCACCAGTACGACGGCTGCGGGAACTGGCCGTTCAACGCCGCCTACGCGGCCACCTTCGACGGCCTCCAGGGAGTCGTCACCCGCCTCGGCTCGCTCACCGACCTGGAGACACTGATCGCGGCCGGCATCCCGGCCATAACGTCCCAGTCCTTCCTGGAGGCGGAGCTCACCGGGGCCGGGTACGGCACCGCCGGTCATCTGATGACGGTCATAGGGTTCACCGCCGACGGCGACGTGATCGCCAACGACCCGAACTCACCGAGCAACGAGGCGGTGCGGCGCGTCTACCAGCGGCGCGAGTGGGAGAACATCTGGCTGCGGACCAAGCGGTACAACGCGAGCGGCAAGGTCGTCTCCGGCACCGGCGGCGTCTGCTACCTCTACTTCCCCGCTGATCCCACCCCGAGCCAGCGGGCCGCGCTCGCGGCGGTGGGGGTGCGCTGAGCCGGGGTCACGTGAGGAACGTCTCGGCCGCAAAGGCACGTCCCGGTGGCAGGGTGGGCATATGACCACGCACACCACCGCGGCCGCCCGTGTCCGGACGGGCGGCCCCAGGGAAGACGGCCCGAAGATCGCCGAGCACATCATGGGCTGGACCCTTGTCGTGGTCGTCGCGATGCTGGTGGCCCAGCTCGGTCTGCTGTGAGCTGACGCACACGGGGCGCTTTGATCGAACATTTACCGACCCGACGGCTGGCGAACGTTTCAGAGTCGATCACACTCGAACGAGCAGTGGGTGAAGGTCTGCCATACTGCCGATGTCCCGCCGCCCGTTGAACAACAGGGTCGAAATTGAATATCAGTCAGCAGCGCGACGCGGCCCGTCCCCGGGCCCGCGGCACCGAGCGTTCTGTGGCGCGTCGTGCCGAACTCATCGCCATCGGGCGGAAGTTGTTCGCGGACACGTCGTACGACGCCCTCTCCATGGACGACATCGCCAGGCAGGCCCATGTCGCCAAGGGGCTCATCTACTACTACTTCCAGTCAAAGCGCGGCTACTACCTGGCGATCATCCAGGACTCCGTCGTCGACCTGGTCTCCTACGCGGCGAGCGGACTCGAACTGAAGCCGGTGGACCGGGTCCACCGCACCATCGACAGCTATCTGCGCTACGCCGAGCACAACCAGGCGTCCTACCGCACCATCGTCAGCGGCGGAGTCGGCTTCGACGCCGAGGTGCACGCCATCCGGGACGGCGTGCGCGAGGCCATCGTCGCGACCATCGCCGAGGGCGCGTACGGCCGTACCGACATCGCCCCGCTGGCCCGGATGGGTCTGCTCGCCTGGGTGTGCAGTGTCGAGGGCGCCACCCTGGACTGGATAGACCGCCCCGAACTGCCCCGTGACACCATGCGCGAGCTGCTGGTGAAGATGCTCGGCGGTGCCATGCGCTCCATCGAGGAGCTCGACCCCTCCTACCGGGCCCCGCAGCCGGCCCGCCGGGGCGACTGACGGCACGCGCATGGGGCGGAGGTCTCGTGGCCCTCCGCCCCAAGCCCCCCGTGGGACCGGTCAGTTGATGGACTTGATCAGCTCACCGTTGGCCGTGTCCCCGCTCAGCTCCCAGAAGAACGTCCCGCCCAGCCCCTGCTGGTTCTTGTACGTCATCTTGGTGCCGATGGTCGCCGGGGTGTCGTAACTCCACCAATTGCTCCCGCACTTGGCGTACGCGGTACCGCCCACCGTCCCGGTCGCCGGGCACTTGGACTTGAGGACCTTGTAGTCCTCGATGCCCGCCTCATAGGTGCCGGCGGCCGCGCCGGTCGCCGTACCGCCGGGCGCCGCCTGGGTGACGCCGGTCCAGCCGCGGCCGTAGAAGCCGATGCCGAGCAGCAGCTTGGCCGAGGGGATGCCGAGGCCCTTGAGCTTGGCGATGGTCGCCGAGGTGTGGAAGTTCGCCTTCGGGATGCCGGAGTAGGAGTTCAGCGCCGAGTGCGGAGCCGTCGGACCGGTCGCGTCCCAGGCGCCGAAGAAGTCGTACGTCATCGGGTTGTACCAGTCGACGTACTGGGCGGCGCCCGCGTAGTTCGCCGCGTCGATCTTGCCGCCGCTGGTCGCGTCGGCGGTGATCGCGGCGGTGACCAGATTGCCGGAGCCGAACTTGGCGCGCACCGCGGACATCAGGTTCTTGTAGGCCTCGCGACCGCTGGTGTCACAGGTGGCGCCGCAGGCGTTCGGGTACTCCCAGTCGATGTCGATGCCGTCGAAGACGTCCTTCCACTTGGAGTTCTCGACCAGGTCGTAGCAGGACTGGGCGAACGCGGCCGGGTTGCGCGACGCCTCGCCGAAGCCGCTCGACCAGGTCCAGCCGCCGAAGGAATAGAGGACCTTCAGGCCGGGGTGCTTCTTCTTCAGCTCGCGCAGCTGGTTGAAGGTGCCGCGCAGCGGCTGGTCCCAGGTGTCGGCGACGCCGTCCACCGACTCGGCTGCGGTGTAGGTGCGTTCGGTCGCGGCGTAGGAGTCGCCCATCGCGCACTTGCCGCCGGTGACGTTGCCGAAGGCGTAGTTGATGTGGGTCAGCTTGGCCGCCGAGCCCGAGGTCTCGATGTTCTTGACGTAGTACTTGCGGTCGTAGGTGCCCCATTCGGTGAAGTAGCCGACGACCTTGGAGCCGGCGGCCAGCTTCGGTGCGGAGGCGGGTTCGGCGGTGGCGGTGCCCGCGCCGGCGAGCAGTCCGGCGCCGAGGACGGCCGCGCACGCGGCGGAAACGAGTGCCCGCAGCCGGATGCGGGGGCGGTGCGAGAGGTGCATCGGGTGTCTCCTCGTGGGGGAGAGGGGAGCATGCTCCGATTGGCATGAACGCGCTGATGCGTTGATCCGTCACCGTAGGAGGACTAGACCAGTACGTCAATGGTTCGGACCAATTTCGGCGCCATGGACAACATGTCGGACACTTCTTGGAGTGAGCGGTCGTTAACTGGTGACTGGATGCCTCCGATCGGGCATACTCACAGCGCACAGCCGCTGGTCAGCAGCTTCCGAGACCCGGGAATGCGAGCATCGGCCCGGCACCAGTGAGATCTGGCGGAGCCGCCCCACCCAAGGCGAACGACCGCCGACGTGCCCGACAGGGAGGATCGTCGCCATGCCCGACCGCGCCCCGCAGCCGGTGGACCGTCAACTGCCCACGGACGAGGCCCGGGATCTGCTCTCGCTCGTCCGCGACATCGCGCAGCGCGAGATCGCCCCGAATGCGGCCGAGGAGGAGGACGCCGGACGCTTCCCGCGCGAGGTCTTCACCCTGCTCTCCGAATCCGGACTGCTCGGCCTGCCCTACGACGCCGAGTACGGCGGCGGCGACCAGCCGTACGAGGTCTACCTCCAGGTCCTCGAAGAGCTCGCGGCGGCCCGCCTCACGGTCGGCCTCGGTGTCAGCGTCCACACCCTCGCCTCGTACGCCCTCGCCACCTACGGCAGCAAGCAGCAGCAGGTCGAGCACCTGCCCGCGATGCTCGGCGGCGGACTGCTCGGCGCGTACTGCCTCTCCGAGCCGGCGTCCGGCTCCGACGCGGCCTCCCTGCGGACCAAGGCCGTCCGCGACGGCGACGACTGGGTCATCACCGGCAACAAGGCCTGGATCACCCACGGCGGCATCGCCGACTTCTACACCGTCATGGCCCGCACCGGCGAGGACGGCCCGCGCGGGATCACCGCGTTCCTGGTGCCCGGGGACGCGGCCGGCCTGAGCGCGGCGGCGCCCGAGAAGAAGATGGGCATGAAGGGATCGCCCACGGCCCAGGTCCACCTCGACGGCGTCCGGGTCGGCGACGACCGGCGGCTCGGTGAGGAGGGCCAGGGCTTCGCCATCGCCCTGTCCGCGCTCGACTCGGGGCGGCTCGGCATCGCCGCCTGCGCGATCGGCGTGGCCCAGGCCGCGCTGGACGAGGCGGTGACCTACGCGACCGAGCGACGGCAGTTCGGCAAGCCGATCGCCGACTTCCAGGGCCTGCGCTTCATGCTCGCCGACATGGCCACCCAGATCGAGGCGGGCCGTGCGCTGTACCTCGCGGCGGCCCGGCTGCGCGACGCGGGCCGCCCCTTCGCCAAGCAGGCGGCGATGGCCAAGCTGCACTGCACCGACACGGCGATGAAGGTCACCACCGACGCCGTCCAGGTCCTCGGCGGATACGGCTACACCGCCGACTTCCCGGCCGAGCGCTATATGCGCGAGGCCAAGGTCCTCCAGATCGTCGAGGGCACCAACCAGATCCAGCGGATGGTCATCGCCCGTCACCTAGCGGGTCCCGAGGGACGCTGAACTGGCCGTGCTTGACCTGCGGCGCCGCGAGCCGGATCCACTCCGGGTCGTGGCGCCCCGGCAAGGTGCGGCCCCGGTCGGCCCACATCCGCATCAGATCGCGGTAGATCGGCGGATCCGGCTGCTGCGGGGGTGCCGGCGGCTGAAGCGTTCCTGTGGGACGGGGAACGAACACGCGGCGCTGGGGCCCGGTCCCGTAGTAGGTGTGGGGCATACCAGGGCAACGCGGAGGTGGGCGGACAAGTCACCCCCGGTCGGATTCGGGCGTGAGTTCACCCGCGTCCGGTTCCCTCTCTGGTCACCCGAGGCTGTCTGACGTACCGTCAGCCCAGCCCGCGTCCAGGGAGGTTTGCCGTGGCCGACGACGACCGCCCGGTACCGCTCGACGAGTACCCGGTGCACCAGGTTCCCCTGTCCATGAAACACGTCGCCACCGGCGACCGGAACGCCTACGACCGCTGCATCTTCCACGTCCTCGACCACCGCGGACGCGCCCTGCTGATCCTCGGCCTCGGGGTCTACCCGAACCTCGGGGTGATCGACGCCTACGCGACCCTTCGGGTGGGGCACACCCTGCACGCGGTCCGGGCCTCCGACGCGCTCGGCGACGACCGGATGCGGCTCGCCGTCGGACCGCTGCGGATCGAGGTCGAGGAGCCGCTGCGAAGGCTGCGCCTGGTGTGCGACGGCGACGCCCGGACGGCTGACTCCCTGACGTACGACCTCACCTGGACCGCGGACTTCCCGGCGCTGTGGGAACCCCATCACCTCCAGCGCCGCGGCGACCGGCTCACCCTCGAAGGGCGCCGCTTCGTGCAGGCCGGAAGGGTGGCGGGCGTGATCCGCGCGGCCGGGGAGGAGTTCCGGGTCACCGCCGGGGAGTGGACCGGCACCCGGGACCGCAGTTGGGGTGTGCGGCCCGTACCGGGGGAGGAGGGCGGACGGCTCGCCGAGGAGCATCCGACCGAGGGCTTCCACTGGATCTGGTGCCCGGTCCGCTTCGAGGACCGGTTCCTGATGGTGATCGTCCAGGAGGACGCGGACGGCCACCGCTCGCTGAACGAGGCGACGCTGGTCCGCCCCGGCCACCGAGACCGCCAACTCGGCTGGCCCCAGGCCGAGATCACCTACCGCCCCGGCACCCGCCACCCCGAGCGCGCCCTCATCCACCTCGGCGACGTCCGCAAGCCCCGGGAGCTGGAGGTGGAGATCCTCACCTCCTCCCCGCTCGCCGTCGGCGCCGGCTACCCGCCCGCCGACGACTGGCAGCACGGCACCTGGCGCGGCCGCGGCTGGACCGACCGGCGCACCTACGACCTCGACCAGGCCCACCCGCTGGCCGCGTACGGCGTCACCGACCACGCGGCACGCTTCCGCCTCGACGGGCGGATCGGTCGCGGGATCTTCGAGCACGGCACGTTCGGGCGGCACGACCCGAGCGGCTTCGCGGACTTCACGTCGGTCGCACCGTAGGAGGTTCGGGACATGGCAGCGACAGCACCCCGCCCACGCACCACCACCCGTGACCTCGAGGCGCTCACCCGCCGCCTCACCGCCTGGCTCGACGCCCGGCTGCCCGGCGCGCGGGCGGTCGGCGTGACGGTCCCCGAGTCGAACGGCCTCTCCAGCGAGACCCTGCTCTTCGACATCGATCACCCCCAACCTCCCGCGCACGCCTGCGCGTTGCGGCTCGCGGCCGACCCGGCGGCGTACACCGTGTTCCCGGTGTACGACATGCCGCGCCAGTACCGGACGATGCGCCTGGTCGCCGAGCGGTCCGACCTGCCCGTACCGAAGGTGCTGTGGCTGGAGGAGGACCCGGGCCCGCTCGGGGCGCCCTTCTTCGTCATGGAGCGCGTCGAGGGGAGGGTGCCGCCGGACGTGATGCCCTACACCTACGAGGGCAACTGGCTGCACGCGGCGAGCGACGAGCAGCGCGAGCGGCTGGAGGCCTCGACGGTCGGGCTGTTGGCTCGGCTGCACGACCAAGTGCCGCTGGAGGAGGCGGGGTTCCTCGCGCTTCCTGGCGAGGGCGACGCACTGAGGCGGCACGTCACGACCCAACGCGCCTACTACGAATGGGTGGTTGACGGACTCGCCCGCTCACCGCTGATCGAGGACGCCTTCGACCGCCTGGAGGAGCTCTGGCCCCGCGATCCGGGCACACCCGTGCTCAACTGGGGCGACGCGCGCATCGGAAACATCGTCTACGACGGGTTCGACCCCAGGGCCGTCCTGGACTGGGAGATGGCGGCACTGGCCCCGCGCGAGGTCGACCTCGGCTGGACCGTCTATCTGCACCGCTTCTTCCACGACCTGACGGTCGCGTTCGGACAGCGCGGCCTGCCGGACTTCCTGCGCCGCGACCGGGTCGAGGCCCGCTACGCCGACCTCACCGGACACACCCCGCGCGACATGGACTTCTACACGCTGTACGCCGCCCTGCGGCACGGGGTCGTCATGCTGCGGATCGCCTACCGCCAGGCCTACTTCGGCGAAGTCGCCGTCCCGGCCGACCCGGACACACTGATCCTGCACCACGGCAGCCTGCGAGCCATGGTGCAGGGCAGCTACTGGGATTGAGCGAGGCGGCTCAGGCGGCCTGGGCGCGCAACTCCGGCACCCGGATGGGACGCGAGCCCGGGCCACCGACGTGCGAGAAGGGCTGAGTCCGCCAGTCGAGCCCCTGAGGGAGCGTCAACAGCAAGGCGGTGTCCTGCTCCTGGGGCTCCGTCGACTCGTCCGCGGAGCGGGCGTCGACGGCCCTGCGGCCCGTACCGGCACAGACCGTGAGGCCGAACGGGTTCCACGGCGAGGCGCACAGCGCGTGCTCCGGGAGGACCTCCTCCTCCGCCAGCAGGGCGATGGGCTGCGCGCAGTCCGGGCAGATCACCCGGTACATCTCGTAGGTGTCGTACGCGTCGAGTTCGTAGTCCTCCTCCAGGGCGTCGGGTTCGACACCCTCCGGAGCGGGCTCGACGACCGGCTGCGGGCGCTTGGGCGTAGTACGACCAGGGCGCTTAAGACTCTGCATGGGATTCTCCCCCTCGGGCTGGGCCGTGAAGGCACTGCGGCCTCGACCACAGCAAGCACTTCCCGCCTGATCTCGGCGTTAATCACGGGAACATCACGGGTCCTGTTCGGGGCCTGTGGCCTTCGTCACATGCCGCGCGCAGGTGCCCCTCGCGGCCGGTTTGTCCCTCGGCCGGCGCACAGCCGGCTGCCGGACACATCACGAACCGGGCATGACCTGGGCCGCTCAGGTATCCGAGGAGATCAGGCGCACTGTAGGTTCTTGCGCCATGGAGGAGCTGGACCGACAAATCGTGCAGCTGCTCGTCAAGGACGGGCGGATGAGCTACACCGACCTGGGCAAGGCCACCGGCCTGTCCACGTCTGCCGTGCACCAGCGGGTGCGGCGGCTGGAGCAGCGTGGCGTCATCCGCGGCTATGCCGCGGTCGTGGACCCCGAGGCGGTGGGGCTGCCCATGACCGCGTTCATCTCGGTGAAACCGTTCGACCCCAGCGCGCCGGACGACATCGCGGACCGGCTGGCCGACGTGCCCGAGCTGGAGGCCTGCCACAGCGTCGCGGGCGACGAGAACTACATCCTCAAGGTCCGCGTGGCCACGCCGCACGAACTGGAGGAACTGCTCGGACGGGTGCGGGCGCTGGCGGGGGTCTCCACCCGGACGACGGTGGTGCTGTCGACGCCGTACGAGGCCCGGCCGCCGCGTATCTGAAACGCCGGGTCCCGCGCAGCCGGGCCCTGGGTGGCCCCGTGGCCGGTGCGAGCGGGGCGAGGCGCGAGACTGTTCCCATGAGTGAGCCCACCGCCCAGCAGCAGACCGTCCTCCTGCGCCGAGGAGAAGTCCACAGCCCCGCCGACCCCTTCGCCACCGCGATGGTCGTGGAGCGCGGCCAGGTCGCCTGGGTCGGGTCCGAGGGGGCCGCGGACGCCTTCGCCGACGGTGTGGACGAGGTGGTCGATCTGGACGGCGCGCTGGTCACCCCCGCGTTCACCGACGCCCATGTGCACACCACGGCCACGGGCCTCGCCCTGACCGGCCTCGATCTGTCCGACGCCCCCTCCCTGGAGGCCGCCCTGGCCCTCGTCCGGGACTTCGCCGCCGCCCGGCCGGACGACCGCGTCCTGCTCGGGCACGGCTGGGACGCCGCCCGCTGGCCCGGAGGCCGCCCGCCGACCCGCGCCGAACTCGACGCCGCCACCGGCGGACGCCCCCTCTACCTCTCCCGCATCGACGTCCACTCGGCGGTCGTCAGCACGGCCCTGCTGGACATGACGCCGGGCGACCAGGGCGCCACTGACGCCCCGCTCGTCGCCGACGCCCACCACGCCGTACGCGCCACCGCGCTGGCCTCCATCACCCCGGCCCAGCGTGTCGAGGCCCAGCGTGCCGCACTCGCCCGCGCCGCCGCCCTCGGCATCGGCACCGTCCACGAGTGCGGTGGGCCGGAGATCTCCTCCGAGGACGACTTCGCCGGCCTGCTCCGGCTCGCCACCGAGGAGGCCGGGCCACGGGTCGTCGGGTACTGGGCGGAGCAGGGCGACGAGGGCGTGGCCAAGGCGCGTGAGCTGGGCGCGATCGGCGCGGCCGGTGACCTCTTCGTCGACGGCGCCCTCGGCTCGCACACCGCCTGTCTGCACCAGCCGTACGCCGACGCCGCCCACACCGGCACCGCCTACCTGGACGCGGCCGCCGTCGCCGGCCATGTCGCCGCCTGCACCGAGGCCGGCCTCCAGGCGGGCTTCCACGCGATCGGCGACGCCGCCGTGACCGCCGTCGTGGAGGGCGTGCGCGCCGCCGCCGACAAGATCGGCCTCGCCCGGGTCCGCGCCGCCCGACACCGCGTCGAGCACGCCGAGATGCTCACCCCGGACTCCGTCGCGGCCTTCGCCGAGCTGGGCCTGACGGCCTCCGTGCAGCCCATGTTCGACGCGCTGTGGGGCGGTGCGGACGGCATGTACGCCCGGCGCCTCGGCGCCGAACGCGCCCGTTCCCTCAACCCCTTCGCGGCCCTGCTGCGCGCCGGCGTCCCGCTCGCCTTCGGCTCCGACAGCCCCGTCACACCCCTCGATCCCTGGGGCACGGTCCGCGCGGCGGCGTTCCACCGCACGCCCGAGCACCGGGTCTCGGTCCGCGCCGCCTTCACGGCGCACACCCGCGGCGGCTGGCGGGCCGTCGGGCGCGACGACGCGGGTGTCCTGGTACCGGGCGCGCCCGCCGACTACGCCGTGTGGCGCACCGACGAACTGGTCGTCCAGGCCCCCGACGACCGCGTCGCGCGCTGGTCCACCGACCCCCGTTCCGGCACCCCCGGCCTGCCCGATCTCACCCCGGGCCGTGACCTGCCGGTCTGCCTGCGCACGGTGGTGGGCGGACGAACGGTCTTCGTACGGCCGGGCGAGTGATCTCCCGGGGTGGCGCGAACCCGATTACTTCGCGCCGCCCCGTCGCGCGACCTGCGCATCCTCTGCGCCGACCAGCGGAAGGGGTGAAAAACCGCAGGTCAAACGGCTGTTGACAGGCGGAGGCCGATGGCCGGTAGGTTCGGCCGAGTCCACCACCGGACGCCCGACCGGGCAACCGGGGAACTTCCGGGAACACGTCGCAACGCCGCTGGGTCAGGGATGGTGTGCCGCACCGGGGCACCGTCACTGGGAGCCAGGCTCAGCGCTCGCGCGGCGACGACGGAACTTCCCGGCCGGTCGGGGAGGTGTGACCCGGATGGGGCCGGGCGCTCAGTAGACAACGGCTTTCGGTCGACCCGCAGCCAGCGGGTCCCAGGTCGGCCCGAAGGGCGCCGGGCCCCCATCCGCAGCGGGAGCGCACCCCGCAGCCGGTCACGCGGAAGTCGCACTCACCCCGCTCTTGTGCAATCGGCACCGGCATACGAACGTGCTGTCACGTCAGCGCAGGCCGCGCCCACTATGGTGGACGCCTGCGTACGGAAGTGAAGGGGCAGCAGTGAACGACGGCGACGGGACCCTCGGGGTGCAGGACCGCGGGAGGCGGTTCGGGCCGCTCGGCACGGCGTTGGTGATCATTCCGACCTACAACGAGGCGGAGAACATCAAGAGCATCGTCGGCCGGGTCCGCAAGGCGGTCCCCGAGGCGCATGTGCTGGTGGCCGACGACAACAGCCCCGACGGCACCGGCAAGCTCGCGGACGAACTGGCCGCCGAGGACGACCATGTGCAGGTCCTGCACCGCAAGGGCAAGGAGGGCCTGGGCGCCGCCTACCTCGCGGGCTTCCGCTGGGGCATCGAGCACGACTACGGCGTCCTGATCGAGATGGACGCCGACGGCAGCCACCAGCCCGAGGAACTGCCCCGGCTGCTGACCGCCCTCAAGAGCGCCGACCTGGTCCTCGGTTCCCGCTGGGTGCCCGGCGGCCGGGTGGTGAACTGGCCCAAGTCCCGCGAGTTCATCTCCCGCGGCGGCAGCCTCTACTCCCGGCTCGCGCTGGACCTCCCGCTGCGTGACATCACCGGTGGCTACCGCGCCTTCCGCCGCGAGACGCTGGAGGGCCTCGGCCTGGCCGACGTCGCCTCCCAGGGCTACTGCTTCCAGGTCGACCTCGCCCGCCGCGCGGTGAAGGCCGGCTATCACGTCGTCGAGGTGCCGATCACCTTCGTCGAACGCGAGCTGGGGGACTCGAAGATGAGCCGCGACATCCTGGTCGAGGCGCTGTGGCGGGTCACCACCTGGGGGGCGCAGGAGCGGGTCGGTAAGCTGCTGGGCCGCGGCAAGCCCTCACAGCCGCGCTCGCAGGCGTAGGTCCACGAGAGCGCAGGCGGGCCCGGGTGGTCCGCTTATCCCGCTCTGAGCACGGTCCAGGCACACTGGACGCATGACGACTGGCGCACCGACCCCCACCTCTCCCGCCCCGCCCCGGCGCTCCCGGCTGCGCACCTTCCTGCCGTTGGGCATCGCCGCGTGGCTGGTGCTGGAGATCTGGCTGCTGACCGTGGTCGCGGACGCGACGAGCGGGCTCGTGGTGTTCCTGCTGCTGATCGCCGGTCTCGTGCTGGGCTCGGTGGTCATCAAGCGGGCCGGGCGACGCGCCTTCCAGGCGCTGAACGAAGCGCTGCAACGGGGCGGCACCCCGGAGCGCGGCGGGGGCAACGGTCTGATGATGCTCGGCGGCCTGCTGATCATGCTGCCGGGCCTGGTCTCGGACGCGCTGGGGTTGGTCCTGCTGATCCCGCCGGTCCAGAAGGCGCTGAGCGCGTACACCGAGCGGGCCTTCGACAAGCGGCTGCGCCAGGCGACGCCTGGTTCATTCGGCGATGCCTTTCAGCAGGCCCGCATTCACCGCCCCGACGGCAAGGTCGTGCAGGGTGAGGTCATCAGGGACGAGCCCGGGGACGCCCCGCAGGGTCCGAGGCCGCCGCTGACCGGCTGAGCGATTTGGGCGCCGGTGCCGAGCCGGCCCGGCGCCGATCCGGATTTGAGCACACGAAACCGCGGGCGCCGTACGTAGAGATCACGTACGGCGCCCGCGGTTGTTCGCTTTTTGCTTGCCTGGTGGAACCGTCCAAGCCGTTCAGGGACTATGCGGACTTACGGCTGTCCCGGGGGTGAACCGCGATGTTCATCGCCCCGGACCGCAGTACGGCGAGACGCTCCTCGAGGACCTCTTCGAGTTCCTCGCGGGTGCGCCGCTCCATCAACATGTCCCAATGCGTACGCGCGGGCTTGGCCTTCTTCTCCTCAGGGCCGTCGCCGTCCACGAGGAGTGCCTGGGCTCCGCAGACCTTGCACTCCCACTCCGGCGGGATCTCCGCCTCGACCGAGAAGGGCATCTCGAAGCGGTGCCCCTTCTCGCATGCGTACTCCACGGCCTGGCGCGGGGCCAGGTCGATACCGCGGTCCGTCTCGTAGCTGGTCACCACGAGGCGCGTGCCGCGAAGAGCTCGCTCACTCATGAATCGTGCCTCCCGGGCTTGTCGCCCACAGGACAGGTGTCGCTGTCGTCGTCATCCGGTCAACGTCCGGTCGGCGGTAAAGATTCCCGTTCCGCGTCACGTCCCGGGTCGTGCGTCGCCGTCGTAGCCGCAGCCTTGCTGACCAATGTCGTACCCACCGGCGCCCGGTTTGTCACATCTGCTAGCAGATGTAACCCAGCGTTTCGGCATCTTTGACGCGCAGTAACGGTACGCCTGGCAGGCCAAACGCGTACACTACCGCCCTTTCACGCTGAACGCTAAATCGTCGTCGGCACCGGATTGCCCGCGTCGCTGATGGCCCGGCGCACCGGAACCCGCGCGAGCAGGGCGAACCCGATGACGAAGAAGGCGACGAGCGAGATGATCGCGTCCCGGTAGCTTCCCGTCAGCTGGTAGGTGAGCCCGAACAGCAGGGGGCCGAGCCAGCTCATGCCGCGGTCGCTCATCTCGTACGCCGAGAAGTACTCGGCCTCCTTGCCCGGCGGGACGAGATGCGAGAACAGGGAGCGGGACAGGGCCTGGCTGCCGCCCAGGACCAGCCCGATGCCGCCCGCCAGCACGAAGAACCACACCGGCGCCCCGGCCGGCAGGAAGTACCCGGCGGCCAGCGTCACCGTCCAGGCGACGAGCGAGCCGAGGATCGTCCGCTTCGCGCCGTAGATGCGGGCCAGCCGGCCCATGGCCAGCGCCCCCGCCACCGCGAGCACCTGGACCAGCAGCACGGCGCCGATGAGGGTGGACTGTCCGAGGCCCAGTTCCTCGGAGCCGTAGATCGACGCCTGGGAGATCACGGTCTGGATGCCGTCGTTGTAGATCAGGTAGGCGAGCAGGAAGGCGAGCGTCAGGGGGTGGCGGCGCATGTCGCGGACCGTCGCCGCGAGCTGGCGGAAGCCCATCGCGCCCGTTGTCTTCTCGGTTCTGCCGGTCGTGGCCGGCCGGTCGCGCAGCCGTCGAAGCGGGATGAGCGCGAACGCGCCCCACCACAGGCCGGCCGAGGCGAGACAGATGCGGACGGCGGTGCTCTCGGAGACGCCGAAGGAGTCGTGCGCCAGGTACAGGACCAGGTTCACGATCAGCATCAGCGAGCCGGCGGCGTAACCGAAGGCCCAGCCCCTGGAGGACACCGCGTCGCGCTCCTCGGGCGGGGCGATCTGCGGGAGGTAGGAGTTGTAGAGCATCATCGCGACCGACTGGGCCGCGTTCGCCACGATCAGCAGCAGACCGCCGAGCAGATAGCGGTCGCCGTCCAGGAAGAACATGGCGATGGTCGCCGTGGCCCCCAGATATGCCGCGACCGCGAGCAGCGGCTTCTTGCGGCCCGTGCGGTCGGCGGCGGCCCCCACCAGAGGCATCACCAGGACGGCCACGATCACCGACAGGGACACCGAGTACGCGAAGAAGGAGCCCGCGCGCACCGGGATGCCCAAGGGGTGGACGAACCCGTCCGCGTCCGCCGCCTCCTCGGCGACCGACGTCAGATACGGGCCGAGGAACACGGTGAGCACGCTCGTCGAGTAGACGGAGCACGCCCAGTCGTAGAAGTACCAGCCGCGTTGCTCGCGGCGGCGGCCGGCCGCCTCGTCGGCCGCGTCCGCCCGCACGGTATCGGTGCCCACCCCGCGCCCTCGCTTCTTTCCTGGTGATCCCGCGCGAGGGCGGAGCCGGACCGGGTCAGACCCAGACGTCCCGGTCCTCCATGACCTTGCGCAACGTGTCGATGTGATCGGTCATGATGCCATCGACTCCCAGGTCCAGGAGCCGGTGCATCGCATCGGGATCGTTGATGGTCCACACGTGCACCTGGAGCCCGCGCGCGTGGGCGGCCCGTACGAAGCGGTGGTCGACCAACTGGATGCCGGACTGCGTCTCGGGCACCTGGGCGGCGACGGCCGAACGGCGCAGCGCGGCCGGCACGCCCCAGGAGCGCAGCCGCAGATTGAGCACACCCCGGGTGCCGTAGGAGGTCGCCAGGCGCGGTCCGGCGAGGCGCTGGGCGCGGATGACGCGCGCCTCGGAGAAGGAGCCGACGCAGATGCGGTCCCAGGCGTTCGTGCGCTCGATGAGCTCCAGGAAGGGGTGGAGCGTCGGCTCCGCCTTCAGGTCGACGTTCCAGCGCACCTCGGGGAAGGTCTCCAGGAGCTCCTCGAACAGCGGGACCGGCTCCTGCCCGGCCACGCGCGCCTGCCGTACGTCGTTCCAGGGCAGGTCGGCGATCCGGCCCGCTCCGTCCGTCACCCGGTCCAGGGTCGAGTCGTGGAACGCGACGAGCTTGCCGTCGCGGGTGGTGTGGACGTCGGTCTCGATGTACCGGTAGCCCAGGTCGACCGCCCGCCGGAACTGAAGCGCGGTGTTCTCCAGGCCGTCGGCCGCTCCGCCCCGGTGGGCGAACGGGATCGGGCCGGGGTGGGCGAGGTAAGGGTGGCGTATGCGCGTGGTGCTCACGGACGCAGTATCGCTCCCCGGGGTTGCCCGGTGGCAACGACCGTGCTGCCGTCCGATGCCGGAGGGACGGCGAACACGCGCAGGAAGAGCTGGGCGAGCGGGCCGATCGACACCGCGTACAGGACGGTGCCCACACCGACCGTGCCGCCGAGCGCGAAACCGGTCACGACCACCGCGATCTCGACGGCGGTGCGCATCAGCCGGATCGAGCGGCCGGTGCGCCGGTGCAGGCCGGTCATCAGACCGTCCCGGGGCCCCGGCCCGAATCGGGCGGCGATGTAGAGGCCGGTGGCCACGCCGTTGAGGACGATGCCGGCCAGCAGGAGGGGGATCTGTACGGCCAGGGAGTGCGCCTCGGGGAGCAGAGCGAGCGTGCCGTCCATCGCGATGCCGACCACGAAGACGTTGGAGACCGTGCCGAGGCCGGGGCGCTGGCGCAACGGGATCCACAGGAGCAGCACCGCCGCGCCGACGATGATCGAGACCACGCCGATCGTCAGGCCGGTGCGTTCGGCCAGGCCCTGGTGCAGCACGTTCCAGGGCTCCAGGCCCAGGCCCGCCTCGACGAGCAGCGCCGAGCTCGCGCCGTAGAGCGCGAGCCCGACGTACAGCTGTGACAACCGCCGTACCAGATGCCGTTGTCCGGTCCCTTGTGCGGACAAGGAGTGCCCCCTGTGGTCGTAGTGGCCTGCTCCATGACACCCTGTGGCTTGGGAGGCCATGCCATCCATGGCCAATTCGGAGAAGGTGGACTGGAATCATGCCGCAGTGGACTTCGGCGGTGGGTGCCGCGCAGCTCGCCCGGCTCCTCACCTCCCAGCAGGACCGCCCGGCCGGGCCCGGCAGCAAGCGCCCGCCCGCCTACCGGGCCCTCGCCGACGGTATCCGGCTGCTCGTCCTGGAGGGCCGCGTCCCGGTGGCCGCGCGGCTGCCCGCCGAGCGTGAGCTGGCCCTGGCGCTGTCGGTGAGCCGTACCACGGTGGCGGCGGCGTACGAGGCGCTGCGCGCCGAGGGGTTCCTGGAGTCGCGGCGCGGCGCCGGGAGCTGGACGGCCGTACCCGCCGGGAACCCGCTGCCCGCGCGCGGGCTGGAGCCGCTGCCGCCGGAGGCGCTCGGCTCGATGATCGACCTGGGCTGCGCGGCGCTGCCCGCGCCCGAGCCCTGGCTCACCCGTGCCGTGCAGGGCGCCCTGGAGGAACTGCCGCCGTACGCCCACACCCACGGTGACTATCCGGCCGGGCTGCCGGCGCTGCGGTCGATGATCGCCGACCGGTACACCGCGCGCGGGATCCCGACCATGCCCGAGCAGATCATGGTGACGACCGGCGCGATGGGTGCCATCGACGCGATCTGTCATCTCTTCGCCGGGCGCGGTGAGCGGATCGCGGTCGAGTCGCCGTCCTACGCCAACATCCTTCAGCTGATGCGCGAGGCGGGCGCCCGGCTGGTGCCGGTCGCCATGGCCGCGGGGCTGGCCGGCTGGGACATGGACCGGTGGCGGCAGGTGCTGCGGGAGGCGGCGCCGCGGCTCGCGTACGTCGTCGCCGACTTCCACAACCCCACCGGCGCGCTGGCCGACGACGACCAGCGGCGGCGGCTGGTGGACGCCGCCCGGTCGGCCGGGACCGTGCTGGTCGCCGACGAGACGATGAGCGAGCTGTGGCTCGATCCGGACCTCGACATGCCGCGTCCGGTGTGCGCCTTCGACCCCGCAGGGTCGACCGTCATCACCGTCGGATCGGCCAGCAAGGCCTTCTGGGCGGGCATGCGGATCGGCTGGGTGCGGGCGGCTCCGGACGTCATCCGCAGCCTCGTGTCCGCGCGCGCGTACGCCGATCTGGGCACGCCCGTGCTGGAGCAGCTGGCGGTGAACTGGCTGTTCGGCACCGGTGGTTGGGAGCAGGCCGTGGAGGTGCGGCGCGGACAGGCCCGGGAGAACCGGGACGCGCTCGTGGCGGCGGTGCGGCGGGAGCTGCCCGGCTGGGAGTTCGAGGTGCCGCACGGCGGGCTCACCCTGTGGGTGCGCACCGGTGGCCTGTCGGGGTCGCGGCTCGCGGAGGCGGGCGAGCGGGTCGGCGTCCGGGTGCCGTCAGGGCCCCGGTTCGGGGTGGACGGGGCGTTCGAGGGGTATGTGCGGCTGCCGTTCACCGTGGGGGGCGCGGTGGCGGAGGAGGCCGCGGTGCGGTTGGCCGCGGCGGCTCGGCTGGTGGAGAGCGGGGTCAGTGGCGGGAGCGACGCGGTGCGTCCGTTCGTGGCGTGAGCCGCGCGGCCCGCTACGACGTCTCCGCCACCACGGCCTCCGCGGGCACCGGCTCCGGTTCCTCCTGCGGCTTCTCCAGCCTGGCCGGCGCCTGCGCCTCCACCGGCGTGGTCCGCTCCGGCAGCAGCTCCAGTACGGCCTGCCGGTGCGCGTCGCTGGTCGCGTCGTCGTACGGGTCCGGGGTCGCCGGGACCTGGAGGCGGTGCACGGGGCCGCTGCCGAGGCGGGCGTAGCCACGGCCGGGCGGGATGTCCGCCACCGGCGTGGTGTGCGGGGGAGCGCCGAGGACCGTTTCCAGTTGCCGGGCCGTCGCCGGGCCGAGCACGACACGCGCGCGTGTGTGCTGTCGTACCGCGTCGGACAGGGCGTCCAGGGCGTCCCACTGCTCGGCCACGACCACCGTGACGTTCGCCGCGCGGCCGTGCCGGAGGGGGACCTGGAGCAGGGACTGCGGGTCCTTGCGGTCGTCCGCGGCGGCGAGGTGGGTGAACGCGGTCGGGCGGTCCAGCAGCAGCCACAGGGGCCGCTTGGTGTCGTCCGGCGGCGGGTTGCCCGCCTGACGGGCGCGGTTGACGGCGATCAACCGCCGTTCCGTCTCCGTCGCCGCCCACTCCATGCTGGCCAGCGCCCCGGCCAGCCCGCACTCGACGGCCAGGACGCCGTCACGGCCGGTCAGACAGGCGTACTCGCCGGTGCTGCCGCCCTCCACGATGACGACGTCGCCGTGGCGCAGGGCCTGCAACGCGACGGAACGCAGCAGGGTCGAGGTGCCGCTGCCCGGCTGGCCCACGACCAGCAGGTGCGGCTCGGTCGAGCGGATGCCGGTGCGCCAGACCACCGGCGGTACGTCGCGGCGCTCCTCGCCGTGGGTGAGGGGGAGCGTGCGCTGGGTGCGGCTGGGGTCGGTGAAGCCGAGGACCGTCTCGCCGGGGGCCGTGACGAAGGGCTGGGCGGCGATGTCGGTGGGCAGCGGGGCGAGGACGGTGACGGTGAGCTCGTTGCCCTCCTCGTCCCAGTCGAAGTGGTACTCCCGGCCGCGGCCCGACTTGGTGGTCAGCAGGTGCTCGATCCGCGCGCGGGCCGGTGCCTCCCCGTCGGTGAAGTAGGCCGGGTAGCGGACGAGCAGACCGCTGACGCGTCCGGTGCCGTCGAACTCGTACTCCGGGAAGGCCTTCTCCCACTCGCCGCCGTGGGTGTACAGCGGCTCCGGGTCGTCGGCCGTGGAGAAGTACGGCACCAGCGCCTCGTACAGCGCCCTCAGCCGCTCCTGCTGGGACTCGTCGGGTCCCTCGGGCGTGGCCGGCTTGCGGTCCCGGCCCTGCCAGGCTGCCGCCGCCATCAGGGTGATGACGGCGAGCAGCGGTCCGTACGGAACGAGTGCCACGACCAGGATCATCGAGGCGACCAGGAACAGCAGCGGTCCGCGCTTGTCCTTGGGGGTCTCGGCCCATCTGCGCCGCCCGGCCGAGGCCAGCCGGCGCAGACCACGGGTGATCGTGATCAGTGGATGGAGGACATCAGAGGCGCTGTCGCCGGCCGTCCGGGCCAGCTCCCGGCTTCGGGCGATCTGCGCCCGGGCCAATTCCCGGCTCCGGGTGATCTGCGCGCTGCCTGTGCTCAGGATGCGGGGGAGGGGGCGGCGGGCCACTGCTGTCTCCTACAGGTGCGTACGGGCGGGTGGGACGGCGTCAGAACTGGATGCCGCCCAGGAGGCTCGCGAGACTCTCGCCGCCGGCCTTGATACTCGGGGCGATGGCCGTGCTCGCCAGGTAGAAGCCGAACAGAGCCGAGATCAGGGCGTGCGACGCCTTCAGCCCGTCCTTGCGGAAGAAGATGAAGACGACGATGCCGAGCAGAACGACGCCGGAGATGGAGAGGATCATCTGAGTGCTCCTGGTTTGGGGGGACAGTCACCATGAGTACTTCCAGGCTCACAGGATGTATCCATACGATAAAAGGTGCAACTGAGTGAAAACCGGCGAATTTCCCTCGGGTGGCGGAGTGTCCTTGACCGGATGAGCTTGGGTGTCGCCTCCGGTCGTGTCTGCGATGATCTTTGCCTCGGACGCACCGGGTCATGTGCCGCGCGAGCCAGTACCCTGGCGAATCACCCGTACGGCCGACGCCGCTCGCCGGCCGTACCCTTGCCCCGCGGTTCCCCGCAGTCCCCGTTCGTAAGTGAGAGGCGGTCCGGCCGATGAGCGAAGCCCCCGACCCCGAGGTCGTGGAGCTGGCGACCAAGATCTTCGATCTGGCCCGGCAGGGGCAGACCGAGGCGCTCGTGGCGTACGTCGACGCGGGCGTTCCGGCCAACCTCACCAACGACCGCGGCGACTCCCTCGTGATGCTCGCCGCCTATCACGGCCACTCCGAGGCGGTGCGCGCCCTGCTCGCCCGGGGCGCCGAGGCGGACCGTGTCAACGACCGAGGCCAGACGCCACTCGCCGGTGCGGTCTTCAAGGGCGAGACGGACGTGATCAAGGCCCTTCTGGAAGGCGGCGCCGATCCGGCCGCGGGCACCCCCTCGGCCGTCGACACGGCCCGGATGTTCGGCAAGACAGAATTGCTCGAACTGTTCGGCGCGCACTGAGCCGAATGCTCTGACCAGCGAGAACACAGAAAACGGGGGAGGCGGTACAGGGCCGCCGAAATTTCGGTCGCGGCAGACGGAAGTGCCGAGTCATCATGACGTCGTGATTCACGGACGCGATGGCCGGGCAGGTGTTGCCGCACCGCGCGGGCCGTGATCGGTCCGCATGGGCCACCGACGAGAGGCAGAGGAAGATGGTCTACAGCAAGCAGGAAACGGCGGGCGCCCCGACGTGTTGTCACGCGGCCAGGTGAAGCAAGAACCCCGGTTGCGTCGACGCTTGATGTGAGGCTGTTTCCCATGTTCGAACCGGTCATAGCGCCCAGCGGTACGCTGCTCGGCCTGCTCCAGCGGGGCCGTGGCGACGGAACACTGCACGCGCTCACCGCCCCGCGCGCCGAGGCGCTCGCGGCTCTGAACCACTGTGTACTGCGGGACCCCCGCCACGACTGGCAGGTGGAGAACCGCTCCCTGTACTACGCCCGTCTCTACCTCGATCTGAACGGCGAGCTGGACGAGATCGAGGCCCACCTCTTCGACGTCGAGGACGCCCTCGACACCGACGAGTCACGCACCGGGCTGTCCCTAGCCGTCCTCGGCCACCTCGCCTCCTACGGCAGGCGGGACGCGCTCGCCCTGCTGCGCAGGTACGCCGCCTCGGGCTCGAACTGGGCCTGGGCGCTGGACGAACTGGCGCTCAGGGACGACGACAGCGGGTTGCGCGCCCTGGCCGCGCCCGTACTGGCCCGATTCCCGGCCGATCCCGAGGGCGAGGCCGAGCTGGCCGTCGCCGTACGCGATGCTTTTGAGCCACGGCCGTGGCGGCTGTGGGCCGACGATCCGCGCGAATCGATCGCCACGCGCGTGCGTGCCGCTCAGGAAGCGGGCTGTTTCGACCGCTGGCAACGCCAGATGCGACCTACCGGGCCCCGTCCGGGGTGGAGCGTGCGGGCCGTCTTCGAATGGGCCCAGGAGGGCATCGAACGCGGTGTCGCGCTCCATGTGCCGGCCGCGCGGTGCCTCATGGCCGTCGCGGGACCCGAGGACCGGCCCGAGATCGTCGCCGCCGCCGAGGACGGCACCGACGGAGCCCGCTGTACGGCCCTGCGCTACCTCGCCGACAGCAACGATCCTCAGGCCCTCGACCTGGTCGAGGTCGCGGTGGTCACCGGCTCGGTGACCGTCGTGGAGGCCGCGGTCGACGCGTTCGAACGTATGCGCAGTGTCGCCGCCGTCGATCGCGCGCGTGGCTGGGCCCGGCGGCCCGACCCGCTGGGCGCCGCCGCCGGACGCATGCTGGCCTGCCGGGGCGGAGCCGAGGACAAGGACCTGGTGCTGGCCGCGCTACGGGAGGCGGTGCGCGGCGAAGGCCCCGACGCGCCGACCCTGTGGACCCTCGTGGACGGCACCGGGCGGCTCGGCATCGCCTGCGCGGCCCCCGTGCTGCGCCACGTCTACCGCGAGACCGCCTCCTCCCATCTGCGCGGACGCACCGCCCGCGCCCTCGCGGCCACCGACCCCTCCTTCGCGTCCGGATTCGCCGTCGAGTGCCTCTGGGACTGCGAGGAGACCACCCGCGAGATCGCCGCCCGGCACGCCGAGACCGGTGACACCCGCGTCGTGGAGCGACTGCGCCGGCTCGCCGCCGATCCGGCCGAGGAGGCCGAGGTCCAGACGGCCGTACGCAGCCGGATCGGACCGGACTCGAGCGCCGGCTGATCACCCGGCGTCAGATGTGTTCACGCTGTGAACATCGGGGAGATCCGCCCGCCGGGTGAACACGCGGTGACCAGCGGGTCAGGCGCGCATGGACGTGGCCTGACCCGCTCGGGTGCGCAGCGGAACGCTCATGGGACGTTTGTCGTTCAGAAAGATCCACTTTGACGCGGCCACGTCCAGCACGGCGACAACACCGGTATGCGTGTCGTCATCGTGACCGAATCCTTTCCCCCCGATGTGAACGGCGTGGCCCACTGCGCGCTCCAGACCGCCCGACACCTCGTCGATCGCGGTCACGCTCCCCTCGTCGTCGCACCCGCCCCCGCGCCCGGGAACAAGCTCGCCGCCCTCGCGGCGCCGTGCCCGGTCGTCCACGTCCCCTCCCTCCCGCTCCCGGGCTATCCCCAGGTCCGCGTCGCCCTCCCCAGCCGGCGCCTCGCCGCAGCGATGGTCCAGCACCGCCCGGACGTCGTGCACCTGGCCAGCCCCTTCGTCCTCGGCGTGCGCGGCATGGCCGCCGCCGCCAAGTTCGGCATCCCCGCCGTGGCCGTCTACCAGACCGACCTGGCCGGATACGCCCGCACCTACATGGGCGCCGGCGAGGCAGCCGCCTGGCGGCGCATACGGTCCGTCCACTCCGCCGCCGACCTCACCCTCGTCCCGTCCAGCGCTTCCATGAACGATCTGGAGACCCACGGGGTTCCCCGGCTCAAGCTGTGGGCGCGCGGCGTGGAAACATCCCGCTTCCGCCCCGAACTGCGGGACGAGAAGCTGCGCCGCGAACTCGCCCCGAACGGCGAGGTCATCGTCGGCTACGTCGGGCGGCTCGCCCCGGAGAAGCACATCGAGCTGCTCTCCGGCGTCTGCCGGCTGGCGGGCGTCAAGGTCGTCATCGTCGGCGACGGGCCGAGCCAGCCCGCGCTCGCCGAGGCGCTGCCCGGCGCGGTCTTCCTGGGCCGGCGCGGCGGGGACGACCTCGCCCGGATCTTCGCCTCGTTCGACGTCTTCGCCCACACCGGCCCGTTCGAGACCTTCTGCCAGACCGTGCAGGAGGCCATGGCCAGCGGTGTGCCGGTCGTCGCCCCCGCCGCCGGCGGTCCGCTCGACCTGGTCGACCACGGCCGCACCGGCCTGCTGGTGCCGCCGCGCGACGCCGACGCCGTACGGGACGCGGTGCAGTCCCTGGTCGCCGACCCGGCGCTGCGTGCCGAGTACGGGGCCGCCGGACTCGCCAAGGTCGCGGGCCGCACCTGGGCGGCCATCGGCGACCAGCTGATCGGGCACTACAAGGACGTCGTCGCCGCGCGCCGGACGGTGGTGGCGGCATGACCGGTCTGCGTATCGTCCGGCTCGCCAACTTCGTGGCGCCCGCCTCCGGTGGGCTGCGCACGGCGCTGCGCGAGCTGGGCAAGGGCTTCAAGCTGGCGGGCCACGACCCGGTCCTGATCGTGCCCGGTGAGCGGTACAGCGACTGCGAGACCGAGCAGGGCCGAGTGATCACCCTGCCCGGCCCGATGCTGCCCGGCACCGGTGGCTACCGCGTGCTCATCGACAAGCGGCGGGTGCAGAACCTGCTGGAGCACCTCGGCCCCGACCGCCTGGAGGTCTCCGACCGCACCACCCTGCGGTGGACCGGCAAGTGGGCCCGCCGCAACCGGATCCCCGCCGTGATGGTCTCCCACGAGACCGCCGACGGCGTCCTGCGGACCTGGGGACTGTCGGAGAACCTGTCCCGGCGTGCCGCCGACGCCATCAACCTCCGTACCGCCCACACCTACTCGAAGGTCGTGTGCACCACGGAGTTCGCCGAGCGCGAGTTCGTGCGGATCGGGGTCCGCAACGTCGTACGGGCTCCGCTCGGCGTCGACCTGATGAACCGGCGTCCCACCATGCGCGACGCCGCCCTGCGTGCCACCCACGCGCGTGCGGACGAGACGCTGCTGGTGATGTGCTCCCGGCTCTCCGTGGAGAAGCGGCCCGGCACCGCGCTGGACGCCCTGGAGTCCCTGCGCCGGCGTGGAGTGCGCGCCGTGCTCGTGGTCGCCGGGAACGGTCCGCTGCGCGCGGGGCTGGAGAAGCGGGCACAGGAGCGGGATCTTCCGGTGACCTTCCTCGGGCACGTCGCCGACCGCAGCCTGCTCGGTGCGCTCCAGGCCTCCGCCGACGTGGCCCTGGCCCCCGGGCCCGCCGAGACCTTCGGGCTCGCCGCGCTGGAGGCCATGGCCTGTGGCACGCCCGTGGTGGCGAGCGCTTCCTCCGCGCTGCCGGAGGTGATCGGATCGGCCGGGGCCACCGCCGCGGACAACGGGGACGCCTTCGCGGACGCCGTGGAGATGATCCTCGACCGTCCGGAGCGCGAGCGCCGTGAGACCGCACGCGCGCGTGCGGAGTGCTACGGGTGGGGCACAGCGGTGGACGCCTTCCTCACCGCCCACGACGCGGCGCTGCCGGCGCGTCCCTTCATGCGTGCGGAGGGCGCGGCATGAGACCGCTCCGTTTTGTCGCCCTCGGGGACTCGCTGACCGAGGGTGTGGGCGATCGCGTGGGCAACGCGTGGCGTGGCTGGGCCGCGCTGCTCGCCGGCGGACTGGCCGAGCCGGGCGCCGAGTTCACCAACCTCGCGGTGAGCGGGGCACAGACGCGCGATGTGCTGGAGAGGCAGCTGCCCGCGGCGCTGTCGCTGCGGCCGCACGTCGCCTCCGTCCTCGTGGGCGTCAACGACACGCTGCGCGGCACCTACGACATCGAGAAGATCGCCGAACGCCTCGACAGGGTCTTCGCGTCCTTCTCCCGGCAGGGCACCGCGCTGCTCACCGCCTGTCTGCCGGACCCGGGCACGATGCTCGGGCTGCCGACCGTCCTCGGCAACCCGCTGGCCCGGCGGCAGCGTGCGGTCAACACGGTGGTCCACACCCTGTCCGAGCGGTACGGGGCGACGCATCTGCACGCCGTCGACGACGACTGGATCAGCGACCGCGCGATGTGGAGCTCGGACCGGCTGCACCCGGGGGAGCGCGGGCACCGGCAGATCGCCCTGCGCTTCCACGCGATGCTGGCGGACCGGGGCCTCGCGACAGGCGCCCCGCCCTCGCCCGAGCCGGAGTTCCCGCCGCCCACCAAGTCGGCGAGCATGCTGTGGCTGGCCACCGCAGGTACCGCCTGGGTGATCCGGCGGTGCAACGACCTGCTGCCCCAGCTGGTGCGCCTCGCTGCCACCGAGATGCGGCACCGCGCGCGGGGCACCTGCGGGCGGCTCGACCTGCGCGCGGCACACGCGGTGTCCCTCGCGCTGGCCTCGCTGGCGGTGCCGGAGCCGATGCCGTTGCCCGAACACCGGCCGGCGGCCGAGCACCGTGCGGCGCCGGAGCACCGGTCCCTGGCGGCGCAACTGACGCTGCCGGACGGGCTGTCGATGCCGGGTCAGCTGTCCCTGCCGGACGGGCTGTCGCTGCCCGGCCAGCGCACGGTCTCGGAGCACCAGCCCGAACCGGAGGCCGCGTAGGACATTGGGGGAGTGAGGGCCGGCCTCGGCCGGGGGCGCGTGGCCCGCGGTGCGGCGGGGCTCAGCGGCGACGGACGGCCACGAAGCGGACCGGGGTGCCCGGTGCCGCCTGTGCGGCAGCCGCGAGGTCGGCCGTGCGGACGACGGCGATCACGGGGTAGCCGCCCGTCGTCGGGTGGTCGGCGAGGAACACGACCGGCCGGCCGTCGGGCGGCACCTGGACCGCGCCCAGGACCACGCCCTCGCTGGGGAGTTCGCGGGTGAGCGCCCGTTCCAGCGCGGGGCCCTCGGTGCGCAGCCCGATGCGGTTGCTCGCGGGGGAGACGCGGTACACGCGGGAGGTGAGGACACGCATGGCCTCCGGCGTGAACCAGTCGTCGCGCGGGCCGAGCGTCACACGCAGCACCAGTTCGGCGGGAGCCGCCGGCTGCGGGGCGACGTCCACGCGCGCGTGCAGCCACGTCGGTCGCCCCAGGGGCAGCACCGTGCCGTCCGTGAGGGGCGGTGGGCCCAGGCCCGACAGCAGGTCGGTGGAACGGCTGCCGAGGACCGGCTCCACGGCGATGCCGCCGGAGACGCCCACATAGCTCCGTACGCCCGACACGGCCGCGCCCACCTCCAGGAGCGCACCCTCGGGCACGTGCACCGGGGCGCCCCACGCCACCGGGCGTCCGTCCACCGTGACCCGGCAGGGCGCGCCGCCGACCGCCACGGTGACCGCCGAACGGGGCCGCACCGCGCAGCCGCCCAGCGTCGTCTCCAGCACCGCGGCCTCGGGAGCGTTGCCGGTCATGCGGTTGACCAGGGCGGCGGCGGGCCCGTCGAGCGCGCCTGAGCGGGGCACGCCGAGGTGGGCGTGTCCGGGGCGGCCGAGGTCCTGGACGGTGGTCAGTGGACCCGCGCGTACGACGGAGAGGGCGCGGTCGGTCATGAGGGCCTCGCCGGGAAGGGGTTCAAGGGGCGCACGGAGCCTACGGAGGGAACGGGGGCGGTCATGAGGTCCCCTTCGGAACGAGGCGCACGGGGTCCGGAAGGGATCGCACGAGGTTCGGAAGGAGTCGCACGGGGTCCGGAACGAAGCACACGGGGCCGGTCATGAGGTCCCCTTCGGAACGAGGCGCACGGGGTCCGGAACGAAGCACACGAGGCCGCTCATGAGCTCCCCACCGGAACGAACCGCACGCGCGTGCCCGGTGACAGCAGCGCGGCCGGTACCCGTGTGTGGTCCCACAGCACGGCGTCCGTGGTGCCGATCAGCTGCCAGCCGCCCGGTGACGAACGCGGGTACACGCCCGTGTACGGGCCCGCCAGAGCCACCGCGCCCGCGGGGACGGCCGTGCGCGGCGTGGCCCGGCGAGGGACGTCGTAGCGCTCGGGGAGGCCGGTGAGATAGCCGAATCCGGGGGCGAAGCCGCAGAAGGCGACGCTGAATTCGGTGCCCGCGTGGATCTGGGCCACCTCCTGGCTGGACACGCCCCAGTGCGCGGCGACGTCGGCCAGGTCCGGGCCGTCGTAGTGCACGGGGAGTTCGACGACGTCACGCGCGCGTGCGGGCGCCGGCGGCACTTCGGCGTGGGTCAGTTCGGAGGCGAGGCGGGCCGGGTCGGTGAGCCCGTCGAGCAGGACGGTCCGGGCCGCGGGGACGATCTCCCGGACCGACAGCGAGCCCTCGGCGCGCCGCCGCAGCAGTTCCGTGTGCAGCGCCTGGGCCTCCTCGCCCGAGGCCACCTCGACGAGCAGGGCGTGGTCGCCGACGGGCAGCGCCCTCATACGAAGGCCTCCACCCGGACACCCGACTCCTCCAGCCGCGCCCGCACCCGGCGGGCCAGCTCGACCGCCCCGGGTGTGTCCCCGTGCAGGCACAGGGAACGCGCGCGTACCTCGATCCGAGCCCCGGAGTGGGAGGTGACCGCGCCCGAGCGGGCGAGGCCCACCGAACGCTCCACGACGGCCTCGGGGTCGGTGACCACCGCGCCGTCCTGGCCGCGCGGCACGAGTGTGCCCCGGTCGGTGTACGCGCGGTCCGCGAACGCCTCCGTGACGGCCGGCAGCCCGGCCTTGGCGGCGACTTCCAGCAGCCGGGAGCCGGGCAGGCCGAGCACGGGGAGCGTGGCGTCGGCCAGGAGCACGCCGTCCACGACCGCACCGGCCTGCTCCTCGTCGTGCACGACGCGGTTGTAGAGCGCGCCGTGCGGTTTGACGTAGGACACGCGCGTGCCCGCCGCTCGCGCGAACACCTCCAGGGCGCCGATCTGGTAGGCCACTTCGGCCGCCAGCTCGGCGGGCGGCACGTCCATCGCGCGCCGCCCGAATCCGGCCAGGTCCCGGTAGGAGACCTGGGCGCCGATCCGTACCCCGCGCTCGGCCGCCCGCGCGCACACCCGTCGCATGGTGGCCGCGTCCCCGGCGTGGAAGCCGCATGCCACGTTGGCGCTGGTGACGACCGACAGCAGCCGTTCGTCGTCGGTGAGCTGCCAGCGGCCGAAGCCCTCGCCGAGGTCGGCGTTGAGATCGATGGAGATCATGAGTCGGTCGTTTCCCCAGTCCGGAGACGATGGTCAGGCGACGATGCGGTACTGCTCGTCGCGGGCGTCGGTCAGGAACATCTGGCCCGGCGCGTGGGTGATGGCGAACGGCGGGCGGGAGGCCATCACGGCAGCCTGCGGCGTCACTCCGCACGCCCAGAACAACGGGATGTCGTCCGGCTCGGCGTCCACCGGATCGCCGAAGTCGGGCCGCCCGAGGTCGGTGATGCCGAGCGCCGCGGGATCGCCGCAGTGCACCGGGCCGCCGTGCACCGCGGGGAGCAGTCCGGTCTCCCGCAGCGCGGCCGCCAGATGCCGCGGCGGCACCGGACGCATCGACACCACCATCGGGCCGTGCAGCCGCCCCGCCGGACGGCACTGGCGACCGGTCACGTACATCGGCACGTTGCGGCCCTGCTCGAGGTGCCGGATCGGGACGCCGGCCTCGGCCAGCGCCCACTCGAAGGTGAAGCTGCACCCGATCAGGAACGACACCAGATCGTCCCGCCAGTGGGCCCGCACATCCGTCGGCTCGTCGGCCAACTCGCCGTCCCGCCACACCCGGTAGCGCGGCAGATCGGTGCGCAGGTCGGCGCCCTCGGCGAGCGGCGTCGTCCAGGAACCGGCGTCCGTGACGTCCAGGACCGGACAGGGCTTGGGGTTGCGCTGGCAGAACAGCAGCATCTCGTACGCCCAGTCGGCGGGCACCGAGATCAGATTGACCTGGGTGTGGCCCGCCGCGACCCCGGCCGTGGGGCCGGTGAGGCCGTCCCGGAAGCGGGCGCGGGCCGTTTCCGGGCTCCACGCGCGCGCGTGCTCGTCGACGAGGGTGAGGGGCCGGTCCTGCGTCCGGACGCTGACGGGGCGGGGCTCCGGCACGAGGGCCGGCGGTCGGTCGCCGGTGCGGTTCACGCCAGCTCCTTCCCGCGCGTCTCCGGCAGTCCGAGCAGGGCCACCGCCGCAATGGCGTAGCCGATCGCGCCGAAGACCAGCGCGCCGCCCACGCCCCAGCTGTCCGCCAGGAAGCCGACCGTGGTCGGGAAGACGGCACCCACCGCGCGGCCGGTGTTGTACGTGAAGCCCTGCCCCGTCCCGCGCACGGCCGTCGGGTAGAGCTCGCTCAGGTAGGACCCGAAGCCGCTGAAGATCGCCGACATGCAGAAGCCGAGCGGGAAACCGAGCACCAGGAGCAGGGTGTTGGAGCCGCTGGGGATGTTCGCGTACGCCAGGATGCAGACCGCCGAGAGCAGCGCGAACAGCCAGATGTTGCGCCGCCGGCCCAGCCGGTCGGTGAGGTAACCGCCGGTCAGATAGCCGATGAAGGCGCCCGAGATGAGGAATGTCAGATAGCCCCCGGTGCCGACGACCGACAGGTCGCGCTCGGTCTTCAGGTAGGTCGGCACCCAGGTGGCGAGGGTGTAGTAGCCGCCCTGGACGCCGGTGGAGAGCAGCCCCGCGAAGATCGTCGTACGCAGCAGGCCGGGCTTGAAGATCGCGGCGAAGGAGCCCTTCTCGGCGCTCTGCTCGCGCACGGCCACGGCCTCCGGGGCGTCCTGCACCCGGCGCCGCATCCAGATGACGAGCAGTGCGGGCAGCGCGCCGGTCCAGAACATCACCCGCCAGGCCAGGTCGTCGTCGGCGAGCGAGAAGACCACCGTGTACATGATCGCCGCCAGGGCCCAGCCGACGGCCCACGAGCTCTGGATCGCGCCGAGCGTGCGGCCCCGGTGCTTGGCGCTCGCGTACTCGGCGACCAGGATCGCGCCGACCGCCCACTCGCCGCCGAAGCCGAGGCCCTGGAGGGCGCGGAAGACCAGCAGCGTCTCGTAGTTGGGCGCGAAGCCACAGGCGACGGTGAAGACCGCGTAGGTGACCACGGTGATCATCAGCGCCTTGACCCGGCCTATCCGGTCGGCCAGCACTCCGGCGAGGGCGCCGCCGACCGCGGAGACGACGAGGGTGACCGTGGTGAAGAGGCCGGTCTGACCGCTGTCGAGGCCGAAGTACGCGGCCAGCGCGACCATGCTGAGCGGCAGGGTGAAGTAGTCATACGAATCCAGGGCATAGCCGCCGAAAGCGCCCGCGAAGGCGCGGCGGCCGCGCGGACCGAGGGCGCGCAGCCAGGCGAACGCGCCGTCGTCGTCGGCGCGTTCGTCAGCGGTGGGCTGGGTCAGGGCCTGAGGTGGAGGGGTCGTGCTCATGGGCACCTCGCAGAGAGGGGACGGAGGCTGCGGAACTGAGCTGAACGGTGAGCAGCAAGGTAGAGGATCGTTGAACGATCCTTCAATACCCGTGTTGTTTCGTTCTCGTGTCTGCGATTGAATTCCGGGCATGGCAGAGCAGCTGGGCGGACTGGCCGACGACCGTGCCCTCCTGGGGCGCACGAGCACGGCGGAGCGCGTCTCGGACATCCTCAGGAGCCGTATCGCCGAGGGCTTCTTCCCGCCCGGCACCCGGCTGTCGGAGGACAGCATCGGAGGGGCACTCGGTGTGTCCCGCAACACACTTCGCGAGGCGTTCCGGCTGCTCACCCATGAACGGCTGCTCGTCCACGAGCTGAACCGGGGTGTCTTCGTCCGGGTCCTGACGGTGGAGGACGTCGAGGACATCTACCGCACGCGCGGGCTCGTGGAATGCGCCGTCGTACGAGGGCTCGGCGAACCGCCGTACGGCCTGGACGCGCTCGCCGCGGCGGTCGAGGAGGGGCAGCGGGCGGCCCGCGAAGGTGACTGGAAAGGTGTGGGTACGGCCAACATCCACTTCCACCGCGAGCTGGTGGCCCTTGCCGGGAGCGCCCGCACGGACGAGCTGATGCGCAGCGTGTTCGCGGAGCTGCGGCTGGCTTTTCATGTGGTGGACGACCCGAAGCGGCTGCACGAGCCGTATCTCGCACGCAACCGGCAGATCCTGCGGGCGTTGGAGGCGGGCGACGAGGCCGAGGCGGAGCAGCTCCTGCGGACCTACCTCCAGGACTCGCTCGAACGGGTCGTGGAGGTCTACCGACGCCGGGTGACGAGCGCGTCCTGAGGGGGGCGCGGGCTGCGCCCCCCTTGTGCGGTGTGACGGGCCCCTGTGCGGGTGTGACCAGCCCCCCGTGCGGGTGTGACCAGCCCGCCTGTGCGGTCGCGGCCGGCCACGGGCCGCCCGACGCCGGGACGCGGCCACCGGTTACCGGGCACACCCGGCGGAGTACGGTCGTTTGGTTCGATGTCAGACCCAGGACCTAGTCTGTGCACCGTGACTTCGCCTGCATCGACGGACCGTGTTCCGCCCCAGCTCAGCGCGGGGCCGCGCCCCGCTCTGGGCCCGGCCGCCGACGAGGGCCTGGCGCGGCGGCTGCGCGCGCTCGCCTGCACCGCGCCGCTGCACGACCTGGACACGCGCAAGGCCAACCTCGCCGGCGAGTACTCGGTGTACGGCATGGCGGAGGTGGCGCTGGCCGCCATCGACCTGGTCACACTGAACATGGACTTCGACACGGGCGCCGACCACGACCAGATAGTCGCCCGCCTCATCCCCCGCATCGCCGCCCAGGCCCCGCGGCGCCCGGTCGCCGAGCACGAGCGGGTGGCCCGCTGGGTGCTGGAGAACCTGATCAACGTCGGCAGCGTGGACCGCGGCTTCCGCGCCGTGTACGGCACCTTCGCGCCCGACGGCAGCTATGTCCGCCGTGACTACGACTTCAAGCTGATCGAGGAGGTCCCGGGGCCGGGCGGCACGGTGTACCTGCGCACGACCGACGAGGCGGTCAACGTCCTCGTCGGCGCCCTCGACACCGACGTGACCAGCGCCCAGATCGCCGCGGAGGTCAAGCTGGAGGTGCTGATCAACCGAGGGCGGCTCGCCGACGCCCAACTGGCCGCCGAACAGGCCCGGTACCGCACCGTGCAGTACTCCGAGACGCTCCGCCGGGCCCTGGACGCGACTAGGCGCAATGTCCGGGCCGTCGACTGGCTGAGCGCCGTACCGGACATGATCGCCGAGGCCCTCGACCACGTCGCCGACCGGTACCGCCACGAGAACGCGATCCTCACCAACATCCGCAAGGCACGCGACGAGACCGAGGACGCCGAGCACAAGCGCCGCGCGGCCGAGCTGGTCGACATCGTCAAGGACTGCATCCGACGCCACACCCAGTTGCAGTCGCGGCTGCTGGAGGCGGGACCGCTCTTCCGGGCCGAGCAGGACCGCCAGGCCTTCGCGACACCGATGACCACGTCGGGGATCGACCTGTACGGCCATCTCGTCGCCCCCGTCCTGCCGTTGCCCCTGGAGCGCGCGGTCCGGGTCACGGACGCGTTCTTCGCCCGCGGGACCGGGCTGCGCACTCCGGTGTCGGTCCGGGTGGGCGATCTCGTCGACATACTGCTGACGCCGCCCGTGGAGCGGGAACACCTGGGCGCCGAGATGCCCGAACCCGACCTCATCGCGACACCGGACGACAGCCGGTTCAGCGAGGAGCAGTTGGCCGCGGCGACCGCCCTGCTCGATCTCCCGGCCGACGCCCCACGCCGACTGTCGGGCCTGCTGACCGAGGCACGCCGACGGGATCCCGAGCTGCCCTACCTGGTCGCGCTGTTGGCCGTGCACGCGGCCAGTCCGCCGGTCGGCACGGCCTATCGGCAGGGCGAGGAAAAGCTGCTGTTCGCCGTCGACGACGGGACCGAGCTGGACGACCCCGAGTTCGGCGGCGCCGACCTCATCGTCGGCACGGCCCTGCTGGACGCGGCGGGGATGGCCGCCGGCAGAACGGAAGCGGCATGAACCGCGCCGAGCACCGAACGGGCCTCGTGGGCCCTGAGACCCAGCTGCACCGCATCAAGGAGCCGAAACCGTGACCGAGCACGTCGATCGGAGCGACCCGGAGGCCCCCGCCCCGTCGGCGACCGCCACCGTCACTCCCGCCGACGCCGCCGACGCGGCGCGGCTCGTCGCCTTCGGGCTCCAGCCGAAGCTGCAACCCGCGCGCGACCAGGAGTACACCGACCTGCTGCGCCGCTACCGCGAGGACCCGCCCTTCGCACGGCTCGCGGACGCCGTGGCCGCCGGACTGGGACTGGTCGTGCTGGAGGTCTCCGCACGCGCGGGGATGGCGGTGACGGCCGCCGAGGACTCGGTCTTCGCCGTGCGCATGGGCGACTACGCGCGCCGGACGTCCGCCGACGGCAGCGACCGGTTCCTGCACGGGCTGGCCCATCTCGCCGTCGCCGCCATGGCGTTCCCGCGCCCCGAGGACCTCGCCGACGACGGCTACATCGGCCGCGTCACCGTCAACGGCGTCGACGCCTTCGTCCGGCAGGCCTGCCGTCGGCTGGAGGAGCGCGCGGAGGAACAGGGGGAGAACACCGACCCGGCCACGGACGCGCCCGGCCTGGAGGCCGCCTGGCGGATCTGGGTCAGACGCAGCGCCACCGGCGCCACCAAGGACGCCCGTCGGCTCGCCGGCTCCACCACCGGCATCGTCGGCAAGGCGGTGGCCTTCCTCACCGACTCCGGATTCCTCCAGCGCACGGGCGACGACCACGGCGGCACCTACCGCACGACCGCCCGCTACCAACTCCAGGTCCGCGACATGGCGGGCAGCGCCGCCATGGCCGAGCTGCTGGAACTGGGCGTGGTCCCGGTCACCGACGGCACGCCCACCCTGCTGCCCGCCGAGGAGACGGACGACCTGGAGCTGGTGGCCGACGCCGGGCTGCCGTTCCACTCCGCCTGACGGCCGAACTCCCCCCATCCCACGAAGACTTAGACGAAGACTTACGAGAGTCCGCCATGTACGAGCTGTCCCGGGTCCGCCTCTACTCCATCGGACCCGCCGGTGCGCGCTACGCCGACACCGTGCTTGATCTGCGCGGTGTGGGCGAGCCCGTGCCCGACCCCGCGCCCACACAGGCGGAGTTCTTCGAGGAGGAGCCCGTCGGCCCGCCGCGCCGGCCCGCGCCCGCCGGAGTGCTCTTCCTGGAGAACGGCGGAGGCAAGTCGGTCCTGCTCAAGCTGATCTTCTCCGTGATGCTGCCGGGCCACCGCAACACCCTCGGCGGCGCCAGCTCCGGCGTGCTGCGCAAGTTCCTGCTCGCCGACGACTGCGGGCATGTCGCGCTGGAGTGGCAGCACACGCTCACCGGCGAGTGCGTGGTGGTCGGCAAGGTGAGCGAGTGGCGCGGGCGCCAGGTCTCCAACGACCCGCGCAAGTTCGCCGAGGCCTGGTACTCCTTCCGCCCCGGCCCCGGACTGAGCCTGGACAACCTGCCCGTCGCCGAGTCCACCGCCGTACGGCCGCCCGTCGAGGGCCAGTCGGGCGCTCAGGGCCGCCGACGCACCATGAAGGGCTTCCGCGACGCCATCACGGAGGCGGGCAAGGCCTATCCGCATCTGGAGGTCCACTGGGAGGAGATCCACGACCGCTGGATCGAGCATCTCGGCGACCTCGGCCTCGACCCCGAACTCTTCCGCTACCAGCGGGAGATGAACGCCGACGAGGGTGAGGCGGCCGGCCTCTTCGCGGTCAAGAAGGACTCCGACTTCACCGACCTGCTGCTGCGGGCCGTCACCGACACCCGCGACACCGACGGCCTCGCCGACCTGGTCGGCGGCTTCGGCAACAAGCTGGGCCGGCGCGCCGAGCTGATCGCCGAGCGGGACTTCACCGCCGGGTCCGTCGAACTGCTGGGGCGGATCGTCGAGGCGGCCGACACCCGCTCACGCGCGCGTGACATCCACGCCGGCGCCGAGCGCCGGACCAGGACCCTGGCCCGGCGGCTGACCGCGCGGGGCGTCCAGGAGCGGGTGCGGGCCGCCGACCTCGCCCAGCGGGTCACCGCCGCCGCGTACGCCGTCACCCATGCCGAGGCGGCGCGCGAGCGCAGCGCGCTGATCGCCGCCGAACTGGCCTTCCGGCACGCCTCGTTGGCGCTCGCGGCGGCGGAGAAGTCGGCGGCGGCACAGAAGCGTGAGCTGGCCGACGCGCGCACCCTGCACTCCGCCTGGCAGGCCGCCGAGGCGGCTCTGCGGCACCGCGCCGCCTCCGACCGGGTCGCGCGCGTGGCCGCCGCCATCCAGGAGGCCGAACGGGACGCGGCCCCCGCGCTGGCCGCCCGCGCCAAGGCCGCCGTCGACCTCGTACGAGCCCTGCACACGGCCGCCGAGAGCGCCGAGAGCCTCGCCAACGAGGGGGAGGAGCGCTCCGCCGCGCTCCAGGAGGTCAGCGAGTCGGCCCATCGGGACTCCACGGCCGCCGCCACCGACGCCCAGCGGGCCCGCAGCGAGGTCGGGCACTTGCGTCAGCGACTGACCGAGGTGGAGCAGGAGACCGCCGAGGCCGTCCGCGCGGGCTGGCTCGACGACAGCGCGCCCGACGCCGACCCGGCCCGCGCGGCCCTCGCCGCGAGCGACGCCGAGAAGACGGCCGTCGCCGCCTGGGACAGCGCCCGTGAGGCCTCCCGACGTGCCTCGGAGCACGCGCGCGAGGCGGCGTCGACCGAGTCCCGCGCGGAGCTGACCGCGGCCCGCGCGGCCGACGCGGCCACCGGCGCCGAGCGCGCCTACGACGCCGAGCGCCGGCTCGCCGAGGGCCTGGCAGTAGAGGAGCGGCTCGCCGAACTGCTCAGCCTGACCGGCGAGTCCGCCGTGAAGCACGGGTCCGTGCCCGCTCCGCGCTCGGGCGACGGCGGCAAGAGCGGTGCCGCCCCGGCCGAGGGCGCACTCAGCCCCGAGGAACTGGACCGGTTCGCCGACGAACTGCGGGACCTGCTCGACGACGCCGTCTCCGCCGCCGAGCGTCAGCTCTTCGAACTGCGTACGGCAGCCGCCGACGACGCCCGGATCCTGGGCGCCCTCGGCGACGGCGGGCTGCTGCCGCCCGGCCCGGACGTGTTGGCCACCGTGGAGTTCCTCGGCGAACAGGGCATCCCCGCGCTGCCCGGCTGGCGCTATCTCGCCCAGGCCGTCGACCCCGCCGACCACGCGCGCGTGCTGGCCGCCCGGCCCGAACTCGTCGACGGCGTGATCATCACCGACCCCGCCACCCACGCGCGTGCCCGCCAGGCGCTGGGCGACGCGGCCCTGCTGCCCCGCTCGGCCGTCGCGGTGGGCACGGCGGCCGCACTGCTCGCCCCCACCCCGGCCGCCGACGAGCCGGACGGTGACGTCTTCCTCGTACCGCCGAACCCCGCCATGCACGACGAGCACGCCGCCGACGAGGAGCGGCAGGCGCTGCGCGCGCGGGCGACCGAGCGGGACGAGGAGATCCGCACCCTCGCCGCTCGACTCGGCAAGGACCGCGAGCTGGCCGCACGACTCGCCTCGTGGCGCACCGGATGCCCGGCCGGACACCTGGTCGAGCTGGCGCAGGCCGCCCGGGACACGCGCGCGTTCGCCGAGGAGTCCGAGGCCGAGCTGGCCGAGGCACGGACCGTGCGCGCCGAGGCCGACGAAGCCGCCGCCGAGGCCGCCCAGATCCGCGACGAGCGGCAGGAGGCCGCGCAGAAGGCACGGCGCTCCGCCGACGCCCTGGCCGGGCTGGCCTTCCGGCTGCGGGAACGGGCCGGCTGGCAGGTCAAGCTGCGCGAACTGGCCGACGAGGCCGCCGAGTCCGAGGTCCGGGCGCAGACCTGCCTGGAGCGTGCCCGCGCCGCCGACGAGGACCGCCGCGGCGCCCAGCGCGCCGCCGACGACGCGCGCCGCACCGCGCGTGCCCTGCGCGCCGAGCGGTCCGAGATCGCCGGCGCCCCCGACGACGTACCGGACGCCGACCCGGGCGCGGATGTCCCCGAGGCGTCCCTGCCCGCGCTGCGCGAGGCGTACCGGGCCGCTTCCCAGGTGTACGAGAAGGTCGGTGTCGGCGCCGACCTGCGCGCCGAGCAGGCCCGCGCGGAGAGCGACGAGAGCGCGGCACGCGCGGAACTGGACCGGCTGAGCAACAAGGTCCGCACCCGTGCCGAACAGCTCCTGCAATCGCCCGACGGCTCCGACGGACCCTCCCGCCAGGCCGCCGCCGCGCGCGCGGAGGAGCTGGTCCAGCTGCTGGAGACCCGGATGTCCAGCGCGAGCGAGCAGTTGGGCCGGCTGCGCGGCGAGGCCGAGCGGCACGCGCCCGAGGACGGCGACGCGCACACCGAGCTGTCCGAGGAGCTTCAGCCGCGCGACGCCGAGCACGCGCAGGCCCTGCTGCGCACGGCCGGCACGGAACTCGCCTCGCGCACCGAAGCATTGACCCAGGCCCGGGAAGCGCACGCCGAGCTGCTCGCGTCCCACCGCGCCGCCGAGGACGCGGCCGGCGGCTTCGACGAGATCGCCGCGATGCTGCGCGACCTGCTGCGGGAGCACATCGCGGACGAGGAGCAGGAAGCGGCCGAACCGTATCCGGGCAGCACGGAGGAGGCCCGGCAGTCCGCCGCCGAGGCACGCCGGTCGCTGCGCGGCTGCGCGGCCGACCTGTCCGCCGCCGAGGCCGCCGTACGCGAGGCGAGTGATGTGCTGGTACGGCACGCCAACTCCACGCGCTACGAGCAGGTCCGCACCCCCGCCCGCCAGCAGATCCGCGAACTGCCCGCCTCCGCGCTGCCGGAGCACGCGCAGAAGTGGGCGGACGCCTTCGCCCCCCGGCTCCGGGTGCTCACCGACGAGTTGGCGCAGCTGGAGCGCAACCGCGACTCGATCGTCGACCGCCTGCGGGGCCTGGTCGAGTCGGCGCTGGCGACCCTGCGGTCGGCCCAGCGACTGTCCCGGCTGCCCGAGGGGCTCGGTGAGTGGTCCGGGCAGGAGTTCCTGCGTATCCGGTTCGAGGAGCCCGACCAGGCGACCCTGACCGAGCGGCTCGGCGAGGTCGTCGACGAGGCGACCAGAGCGGCCGTCAAGAAGAACTCCGACCTGAGGCGTGACGGGATGTCGTTGCTGCTGCGGGGAGTCGCGGCCGCCCTGCAACCGAAGGGCGTCGCCGTCGAGATCCTCAAGCCGGACGCGGTGCTGCGCGCCGAGCGGGTGCCCGTCGGCCAGATGGGCGACGTGTTCTCCGGCGGGCAGCTGCTCACGGCGGCCATCGCCCTGTACTGCACGATGGCCGCGCTCAGGTCCAACGACCGGGGCCGGGACAAGCACCGCCACGCGGGCACGCTGTTCCTCGACAATCCCATCGGCCGCGCCAACGCGACGTATCTGCTGGAGTTGCAGCGCGCGGTGTCGGATGCGCTCGGAGTCCAGCTCCTCTACACCACCGGCCTGTTCGACACCACGGCGTTGGCGGAGTTCCCGCTGGTCATCCGCCTGCGCAATGACGCCGACCTCAGGGCGGGGCTGAAGTACATCAGTGTCGAGGAACACCTCCGCCCGGGACTGCCGCAGCAGCCCCAGGCGGGGGAGTCGGTGCACAGCGAGATCACGGCGACCCGCATGTTCAAGCGCCCGGCGCCGGCCGCGTCCTGAGGAGCGCGGCGTGAGGGGCACGGTGTAAGGGGCTTGGTGTGACGGGCCCGGTGTGAGGGGCGGTCGGCTTCAGTCGGTCGCCCGCTCCGCGAGCGGCGTGCCGGGCGTGGCCGGGGTGTCCAGGCTGTGCTCGGCGAGGACTCCTGTGCGGTGCCGTTGGACGAACCAGTAGTAGGCGAAGCCGCCGCCCGCGATCACGGCGACGAACAACACCGCGCCCCACCGCAGGTACCAGTGGTACGGAGCCGCCGCGTTGTAGACCGACGCGCGTGGCCAGATCAGGTTGATCGTCATGCCCGCGCCCCACACCACGGCGACGATGTTGACCGGCAGCCCCCACCGCCCCAGCGAAAACTTGCCCTCACCCGCGGGCTGCCATTGCCCCCGCAGCCGGGCCACCAGCATCGGCGCGGTCACCCCCAGATAGGCCAGATAGATCATGATGATGCCGATGCTCGTGACGACCGTGAAGATCTGCGGCTGACGGATGTTGACCACCAGGATCGCCAGGGCCAGAATCCCGATGATCACGGTCGGCAGCACCGGAGTCTGGAAGCGCGGGCTGACCCGTGCGAGCTGGGTCGACGCCGGCAGGTTGTTGTCCCGGGCCATCGCGAACGCCAGCCGGATCGCGGCCGTGTGGACCGCCAGCGCGCACACCGTGACGGCGATCAGCACGCACCACAGCATCGCCTTGCCGGCCGTGGGACCGAGCACGTCGAGCACCACGTACTGAAGGCCGTCCGTGGAGAGCTCCTCGCCCTTCAGGCTGGAGACACTCATCAGCGCGAGCAGCAGGATCAGACCGCCGAGGACGAACGAGGCCACGATGGCGCGGATGATGGCACGCGGTGCGTTGCGGGACGGGTCGAGGCACTCCTCGCCGAGGGAGGAGGCGGTGTCGAAGCCGTACATGACGTACGCGGACGCCAGCGAGGCCACGAGGAACGCGCCCAGATACCCGGTGCCGTAGTCCGCGCCGGTGCCGTTCGTGTCCAGGACGACCTGCGGACCGCGGGTGATGTGGACGGCGAACAGCACGATCAGTACGACGGTGGCGATCAGCTCGATGAACACGCCCGCCGTGTTGATCCTCGCCATCAGCTTCACGCCGAAGGCGTTCACCAGCGTGGTGAACAGGATCAACACCGCGGCCAGGACTACCGCGTTGGTCGCCACGTCGTACTTGCCGGTGCCGTCCCCCACGAACTGGAACGCCGACGAGATCTGGGGGAGCGTCAACTGATAGGCCAGTGCCACGGCCGAGATGGACACGATGGACGCGACCAGCATCATCCAGCCGGCGAGCCAGCCCAGATGCGGGTTGCCTATCTTCTTCGACCAGTTGTAGACCGAGCCCGCCACGGGATAGCGGGCGGCGAGCTCCGCGAAGCACAGGGCGACCATGAACTGGCCGACGAACACCATCGGCCACGACCACCAGTAGGCGGGGCCGCCGCTGCCGTAGCCGAAGTAGAACAGCTGGAAGGTGCCCGTCAGGATCGAGATGTAGCTGATCCCGGCGGCGAAGGTGTGGAAGTTGCCCAGGGTGCGCTTGAGTTCGGGTTTGTAGCCGAACTCGGCGAGTTCGGCGTCGTCGTGACTGTCGCTGCTTGCAGATCGCTCCGTTGTCGGCATGAGCGGACTCCTCGGGGGCCGGCGCAGGGGAGGCGGTGGCTCGGGCGGGTGTGGATCAATGAGCCGGGACGGTGTCAGTGCGCCGGGACACCTGTCAATGCGGCGCGTCAGCCGCGGTGAAGCGCCCCCTCGCTTCGGCCGGAACCAGTACTCGACCTGCCGCTCGATGGAGACCGGCACCCCCCAGGCCGGCCGGCAGCCGCGGAGCCCAGGCATCCAGGAAGATCACCAACTGGCCTGCGGTGTAGGTGTTCTCGGCAATGTGGACCCACTCCCGCGCCGAAGCCTGCGAGCCGGCGACGGTGCGTCAATCCGGCGGGCCCACCATCACGCAACCGGAGCGGGGGGGGGGCCCCCCCCCGGCCCCCCCCCCCCCCCCCCCCAGATAAAACCAGGCACGCCCACCGCACAGTGCGGCGTTGCCGCTTGCCCACAGTATGCGGTAGAAGCGAACGATAACACACCCCAGA
>NZ_JBIWAK010000007.1:0-25456 GCF_044759995.1 Streptomyces sp. NPDC098781 | reverse complement strand
ACCGGCCCCCGGCACCGCGACGCCCGGCCCCGGCACCGCGACGCCCCGTCCGGGGGGGGGGGGGGCCCCCCCCCCCCCCCCCCCCCCCCCCCCCCGGCCCCCGCCCCCCCCCCCCCCCCCCCCCCCCCCCGCTCCAGATCCTCGTACAGCTCGTAGGCGCGCAGCAGCAGTGGGACGTAGGCCGGTTCCTCGAAGTACGACTGTCGCGTGATCCGTGAACCGCCCTGGCTGGAGCCGCCTGCCTCCGGACCACGGCGTCCGACGGCTCAGGGGTGCGACAACTGTCCGGTCCCACCCCGCTGACGTATCCGCTCCTGGGCGCGCTCCGCGTCCCGCCCCTGCTGCCGCGCCCGGCGCCGCTCGCGTCGCAGGGCCCGTGCCGTGCTGCTCGGTGCCGAGACCACACCGTTGCGCTGGTTCCACACCTGGCGGGTCACCCATACGTCCAGGGCACCCCAGGTGGCCACCACGGTGCTGACCACACTGCTGATCACCATCGGGAACGCCAGCCACGATCCCGCCAGGGTGCACAGGAAGGCCACCATCGCCTGTATCAGCGTCACCGAGATGATCAGCACGGCCCGCACCGCCGACGTCCGCACCGGATCGGGCATCCGGCGCCGCCGCGCGGGCTCCTCCACCCACAGTGGCCGGTACGTCGACCACCCCTGACTCTCGCCCCGACTCTCGTCACGGGCGGAATCGGCGCCGCCCTCGTCCCTCGCCACCACCCCACCACGAGCGCCGGCCACCGCGTCGTCCTCCTCCGTCGTCATCACGCTCGCGCCCTCCGGGAACTCCTGGCTTCGCGTCCGTGGGCGTGCGCCCGCCGGAATGTCGCGATCCAGCGCCTCGGGGCCACGCCGCGCCCTCACTTGCGCCGTGGCGCCTTCCTCGGGCGTCTCACGCCGCTCCGCCGTGCCCATCACCGTGTCACTCCCCACCGCCGGCAGACCGCTCGCCCGCGTCCGAAGACTCGACTCCCCAGCGGTTGCCCGGCTTGCGCTGATTTACGCCCGCGGGAGGCAGGATGCGGCTCCTGTGGCCCATTCCGCCCCCGTTTCCCATAGAGAAGGACGAATGGCGTGGCCCGAAGATTCCCAGGAAAGATAAAAATCCAGCCAACTGGCCAAGGAGACCGGCCGGTTCTCCCCACCCCGGGGCTCCGCGATCACGGTAGGCAATCTCCCGCAATGCCCGGACAACTCCCCATGTCTTGCCGCCAGTGCGGAAGTTCAGGTTCCGGACGGCTCTTCGAGTTAACTGTGCGTCGGTAGTAGGCTCGCGCCCGATTGTTGACGCACAGGTGTGCCCCCTGGACCGGTGGGGGTGTGAGCTGGGGGAGGCCATGCGCTTTCGCGGGAAGTCGATCCGCCGGAAGATGGTGGCGCTGCTTCTCGTGCCGCTGGTGTCCCTGACCGCGATCTGGGGTTTCGCCACGGTACTCACGGGACGAGGTGTGGCGCAGCTGTTCACGGTGTCGTCCCTCGTCGAGAAGCTCGGCTACTCCAGCGAGGACGCCGTCCGCGTTCTCCAGCAGGAACGCCGCCAGGCGCTCGTCTATCTCGCCGACCGCCGGGCGTCCGACGCGCTCACCGCACTGCGCGTCACTCGCAGCGCGACCGACGCCGCCATCTCCGAGATCCGCAAGAACGCCAAGGACCCCGACGTGCGCGACGGTATGGACGCGGGGGACGCCGAGCGCCTCACCGCCGTCCTGGACGCCTTCGACGGCATCAACTCCCTGCGCCGCAGCGTCGAGGACGGGACGGTCACCCGCTCCCAGGCACTCGACCTCTACAACCGGCTCGTCGACCCCTGCTACGCCCTGCTGGGTTCCCTCGACGGCATCGACAGCGTCGCGATGGACAAACAGGCCCGCGCCCTGCTCAACGTCACCCGGGCCCGCGAGCTGCTCTCCCGTGAGGACGCGCTGCTCAGTAGCGCCCTCGTGGTCGGCAGGCTCACCCGTGACGAGACCCGCGACGTCTCCGACCTCGTGGCCCAGCGCACCCTGATGTACGACATCAGCCTCACGGACCTGCCCTCGTCCGAGCGGGAGCGTTTTGAGCGCTTCTGGAAGAACGCGGCCAGCGCCCCGCTGCGCGTCGCCGAGCAGGCCGTCATCTTCGCCCAGCCCGGCAGGCCCAGCACGGTCGACGCCAAGAGCTGGGACACCGCGGCCGGCAGCGTCCTCGAAGAGCTCAGCAAGCTCAACGACGAAGCGGGCAGCCGCTATCAGGAGCGGGTCCAGCCCGTCGCGATGGGCGTCATCGTCAAGGCGGCCATCGCCGGCGTACTCGGGCTGCTCGCCCTGCTGTTCTCGCTCGTCCTGTCCGTACGCATCGGCCGCAGCCTCATCCGTGATCTTCGACAGCTGCGCCTGGACGCCCATGAGGCGTCCGGTGTCCGGCTGCCCAGCGTGATGCGCCGCCTCTCGGCGGGCGAACAGGTCGACGTGGAGACCGAGGTCCCGCGGCTGGAGTACGACAAGAACGAGATCGGTGAGGTCGGCCAGGCCCTCAACTCCCTTCAGCGCGCCGCCGTCGAGGCCGCGGTCAAGCAGGCCGAACTGCGCGCCGGTGTCTCCGAGGTCTTCGTCAACCTCGCCCGCCGCAGCCAGGTCCTGCTGCACAAGCAGCTCACCCTCCTCGACACCATGGAACGCCGGACCGAGGACACCGACGAACTCGCCGACCTGTTCCGCCTGGACCACCTGACCACCCGTATGCGCCGGCACGCCGAGGGCCTGGTGATCCTCTCCGGCGCCGCCCCCTCCCGGCAGTGGCGCAAGCCCGTCCAGCTCATGGACGTCGTCCGCGCCGCGGTCGCCGAGGTCGAGGACTACGAGCGCATCGAGGTGCGGCGCCTGCCGCGCGTCGCCGTCACCGGCCCCGCGGTCGCCGACCTCACCCACCTCGTCGCCGAACTCCTGGAGAACGCCACGGTGTTCTCCCCGCCGCACACCGCAGTCCAGGTCCTGGGCGAGCGGGTCGCCAACGGCTTCACCCTGGAGATCCACGACCGCGGCCTGGGCATGGCTGCCGATTCCCTGCTGGACGCCAACCTCCGGCTCGCCGAGACGCCCGAGTTCGAACTGTCCGACACCGACCGGCTCGGCCTGTTCGTGGTCAGCCGGCTCGCCCAGCGCCAGAACGTCCGCGTCTCGCTCCAGCCGTCGCCGTACGGCGGCACCACCGCCGTCGTCTTCATCCCCGACGCGCTGCTCACCGACGACGTGCCGGACACCAACGGCATCGGATTCCGTCTGGACCGGCCCGTGCCTTCGAAGGAAGCCGAGCTGGAGGAGTCGCGCCGGGTCGCCCTGACCCAGGTGCCCGCCCGCGTGCCCGGCCTGCCCGCCTCCCTGCTGGACGGCCCCGTGGAGCTGGAGGCACCGGTCGACCTCGACGCCCTCAGCGACTTCCCCGACGACCTCGACGACGAGGACGCCGAGCGCGGCGGTCTCTTCCGTCCCCGCCGGGGCCTGTCCACCACGGAGACCGAGCCGGAGAGTCCGCTCGGCGAACCGCACCCCGTCACCGGCATCCCCGGCGGGCCGGACCGGTCCGACGCCCCGGTGTCGCTGCCCCGCCGCAGTACACCCAAGCTGGTCAGCTCGCACGGACGTCCGGTCACCGAACAGCGCTCCCGGCGGGAGAAGGCCGAACCGGAGGCTCCGGCGGGCCCGACCCGTCCGGAGCCGAACGGTCTGGCTCCGCTGCCGACCCGCCGCCGCCCGAACGGTCCCCGTGGCGAGGCCTCCGGCGGGCAGGACCGCGTCCACGACCGCGCCGAGACCGCCACCTCCTCCGGACGTGACCGCGCTGAACAGTCCGAGCCACCGGCTCTTCCGATGCGCGCACGCCGCACGGCGATCGCGTCGAGCGGACCCGACGACTCCCCGCCGACCTCGGCCGGCGCCGAGCGGCCGACCGGCTCGGGCGCGGGGACACTGCCCCGGCGGGTCCGGCAGGCCAACTTGGCTCCGCAGCTCAAGCAGGGGCCCGCACAGCGTGTCGACGACAAGCCGGAGCTCGCCGACCGGGACGCGGACGAGGTACGCAGCCGAATGGCCTCACTCCAGCGCGGCTGGCAGCGCGGCCGTCGGGAGAACGCCGAGGGCGACGACGCCCACAGCGGCACAGCACCACATGGAACGACTAAGGGGGACGGTCGATGACCGCACCGAAGGCGACCGGCCACACCGCGACCAACCAGTCCGGAGAGCTCAACTGGCTCCTCGACGACCTGGTGGACCGCGTCGCCAGCATCCGCAAGGCCCTCGTGCTCTCCGGCGACGGCCTCCCGACGGGTGTGTCCAAGGACCTGACCCGCGAGGACAGCGAGCACCTGGCCGCCGTCGCGTCCGGGTTCCACAGCCTCGCCAAGGGCGTCGGCCGTCACTTCGAGGCGGGCAGCGTCCGGCAGACGGTGGTCGAGCTCGACGACGCTTTCCTGTTCGTGACGGCCGCCGGTGACGGCAGTTGCCTCGCGGTGCTCTCCGACGCCGACTCCGACGTCGGCCAGGTCGCCTACGAGATGACGCTGCTCGTCAAGCGGGTCGGCGTACATCTGGGCGCCGCTCCGCGCACCGATCTGCCCTCGGGCGGGTAGTGGGATGGCATGAGCGCTGACGGTCAGGGAAGAAGCCACTGGTTCGACGACGAGGCCGGGCCGGTCGTCCGTCCGTACGCCATGACGCGTGGCCGCACCACCAGCGCGGCCCAGCACCGCCTGGACCTGATCGCGGTGGTGGTCGCGGAACCGCACGCGGACGATCCGGACGCCGACTCGACGCTGTCCCCGGAACACGTGGACATCGTGGAGCTGTGCCGTGACGCCCCGCAGTCCGTCGCCGAACTCTCCGCCGAGCTCGATCTGCCCATCGGAGTCGTGCGGGTCCTCGTGGGGGACCTCGTGGACGGGGAATTCGTCCATGTGAACCGGCCCGTACCACCGGCCGAGATGGTGGCCGAGAGTATTCTGCGCGACGTGATCAACGGCCTGCGGGCGCTCTGAGCGGCGCGGAAGCGGGGTAGTGACGTGACAGGCTGGCAGTTCTGGGTCGACCGTGGCGGCACCTTCACGGACATCGTCGCGCGACGCCCGGACGGCCGTCTGCTGACGCACAAGCTCCTGTCGGAGAACCCGGCTCGCTACTCCGACGCGGCCGTCGCGGGCGTACACCAGCTGCTGGACGGTTCCGAGGACCCCATCGACGCCGTCCGCATGGGCACCACGGTCGCGACCAACGCCCTCCTGGAGCGCAAGGGCGAGCGGACCCTGCTGCTCACCACCCGCGGCTTCCGCGACGCCCTGCGCATCGCCTACCAGAACCGCCCGCACATCTTCGCCCGCCGCATCGAGCTGCCCGAGCTGCTCTACGAACGGGTCATCGAGGTCGACGAACGCATCGCCGCCGACGGCACCGTCCTGCACGCCCCCGACCTGGACGCTCTCGCCGGCCCTCTCCAGCAGGCGTACGACGACGGGATCCGCGCCGTCGCCGTGGTCTGTATGCACAGCCACCTCCACCCCGCCCACGAACAGGCCGTCGGAGAACTCGCCGCCCGCATCGGCTTCCCGCAGATCTCGCTGTCCAGCGAGGTCAGCCCGCTGATGAAACTCGTCCCGCGCGGGGACACCGCCGTCGTCGACGCCTACCTCTCGCCCGTGCTGCGCCGCTACGTCCGGCACGTCGCCGACCAGCTCGAAGGCGTGCGGCTGATGTTCATGCAGTCCAACGGAGGTCTCGCCGAAGCAGGGCAGTTCCGCGGCAAGGACGCCATCCTCTCCGGCCCCGCCGGCGGGATCGTCGGCATGGCCCGGATGTCGCAGCTCGCCGGCTTCGACCGTGTCATCGGCTTCGACATGGGCGGCACATCCACCGATGTCTCGCACTTCGCGGGCGAGTACGAACGCGTCTTCACGACGCGGATCGCCGGCGTCCGGCTGCGCGCGCCCATGCTCGACATCGACACCGTGGCGGCCGGCGGAGGCTCGGTCCTCCACTTCGACGGGTCCCGCTACCGCGTAGGGCCGGACTCGGCGGGTGCGGACCCGGGGCCCGCCTGTTACCGGGGCGGCGGCCCGCTGGCCGTGACCGACGCCAATGTCATGCTCGGCCGGATCCAGCCCGCCCATTTTCCCGCGGTGTTCGGCCCCGACGGGGACCAGCCCCTCGACGACGCCCTCGTCCGTGAACGGTTCAGTGCCCTCACACGCGAGATCCGCGCACAGACCGGAGACGACCGCACCCCCGAGCAGGTCGCCGAGGGCTTCCTCCAGATCGCGGTCGCCAACATCGCCAACGCCGTGAAGCGGATCTCCGTCCAGAAGGGACACGACATCACGCGCTACGCCCTCACCACCTTCGGTGGCGCGGGCGGCCAGCACGCGTGCATGGTCGCCGACTCGCTCGGCATCCGTACCGTCCTCGTGCCGCCCATGGCCGGCGTCCTCTCCGCACTCGGCATCGGCCTCGCCGACACCACGGCCATGCGCGAACAGTCCGTCGAGGCGACCCTGGAGGCGGATTCGATGCCAGGCGTCCACAAGACGGCGGAAGACCTCGAAGCGGCGGCTCGCGGCGAACTCCTCGACGAGGACGTCCCCGAGGACCGCATCCAGGTCACCCGACGCGCCCAACTCCGTTACGACGGCACCGACACCACCCTCACCGTCGAACTCACCGACCCCGACACGATGCGGCGTGCTTTCGAAGAACGTCATCGCGCCACGTACTCCTTCACCCTCGACCGACCGATCGTCGTCGAAGCCCTCTCCGTCGAAGCCACCGGCATCACCGAACCCCCCGACCTCTCCACTCTCGCCCCTTGCGAAGCCACCCCGAAAGCCACCTCGACGGCCACCCAAGAGGGCAGCCCGGACACCCCGCAGCCGGTCCGCCTCCACACCGGCGGCACCTGGCGCGACGTGCCCCTCCACCGCCGCGAATCCCTCCCTCCCGGCGAGACCGTCACCGGCCCGGCGATCATCACCGAGGCCAGTGCCACGACCGTCGTCGACGACGGCTGGCAGGCCGCGACGACCGACGACGGGCATCTGGTCATGGAACGCACGGCGATTACGGAGAGTTCCGATCTCGACACGAAAGCCGATCCGGTTCTCCTGGAGGTCTTCAACAACCTGTTCATGTCCATCGCCGAACAGATGGGCGCCCGCCTCGAGTCCACGGCCCAGTCCGTCAACATCAAGGAACGGCTGGACTTCTCCTGCGCCCTCTTCGACCCCGACGGAAACCTGGTGGCCAACGCCCCACACATCCCCGTCCACCTGGGCTCGATGGGTACGAGCGTCAAGGAGGTCATCCGGCGCCGCGGCCCCCGGATGCGCCCCGGTGACACCTACGCCGTCAACGACCCGTACCACGGCGGCACCCACCTGCCCGACGTCACCGTGATCACCCCGGTCTTCGACGCAGGACTCACGGCGAACACGGAGGGTGAGCAGCGGATCCTCTTCTACGTCGCCTCACGCGGTCACCACGCCGAGATCGGCGGCATCGCCCCCGGCTCCATGCCCGCGAACAGCCGCACCATCGACGAGGAGGGAATCCTCTTCGACAACTGGCTGCTCGCCGAGAGCGGCCGCTTCCGCGAGGACGAGACCCACCGCCTGCTCACCGAGGCGCCGTACCCGTCCCGCAACCCGAAGACCAACCTGGCCGACCTGCGCGCCCAGATCGCCGCCAACCAGAAGGGCGTCGACGAAGTCGCCCGCATGATCGACAACTTCGGGCTCGACGTGGTCCAGGCCTACATGAAGCACGTCCAGGACAACGCCGAGGAAGCGGTACGCCGCGTCATCGACGCCCTGGACGACGGCGAGTACGCCTACGAGGCCGACTCCGGCGCCGTCATCCGGGTACGCGTGCGCGTGAACCGCGCGAACCGCTCCGCGACGGTCGACTTCACCGGTACGTCCCCGCAACTCGCCACCAACTTCAACGCCCCCTTCTCGGTGGTCAACGCCGCGGTCCTGTACGTCTTCCGCACCCTGGTCGCCGACGACATCCCGCTCAACGACGGCTGCCTGCGCCCCCTCGACATCATCGTGCCGACCGGCTCCATGCTCGCCCCGGAACCCCCGGCGGCGGTCGTCGCCGGCAACGTCGAGACCTCGCAGGCGATCACCGGCGCCCTCTACGCCGCACTGGGCGTCCAGGCCGAGGGCTCCGGCACCATGAACAACGTCACCTTCGGCAACGAACGCCACCAGTACTACGAGACCGTGGCGTCCGGGTCCGGCGCGGGCGACGGCTTCCCCGGCGCACCCGTCGTCCAGACCCATATGACCAACTCGCGGCTCACCGACCCCGAAGTGCTGGAATGGCGACTGCCCGTGCGGCTCGACGAGTTCGCCGTGCGGCGCGGCAGCGGTGGCGCCGGACAGTGGCGCGGCGGAGAGGGTGCCGTGCGCCGCATCCGGTTCCTGGAGCCGATGACCGTCTCCACGCTGTCCCAGCACCGTCGGGTCCCGCCGTACGGCATGGCGGGCGGCGAGCCCGGCGCACCTGGCGCCAATCGCGTCGAACGGGCCGACGGCACGGTCACCGCGCTCGACGGCAGCGACTCGGCGGACGTCGGACTCGACGACGTACTCGTCATCGAAACCCCCGGCGGCGGAGGCTACGGCCCACCGTCGCCCGACCCCCATCAAGCAGGAGAAGAGATCGATGATCTTCGGGCGTTCTGAGCGCGGGAAGCCTCCGGTCGAGCCCGTCACGCTCAAGATCCTGGTGGCCGGCGGCTTCGGCGTGGGCAAGACCACCCTGGTCGGCGCGGTCAGCGAGATCAGGCCGCTGCGTACCGAGGAACTGCTCACCGAGGCCGGCCGCCCGGTCGACGACACGAGCGGTGTCGAGGGCAAGCGCACCACGACCGTGGCCATGGACTTCGGCCGTATCACCCTGCGCGAGGACCTGGTGCTGTACCTCTTCGGCACGCCCGGCCAGGAGCGCTTCTGGTTCATGTGGGACGAGCTGTCCGAGGGCGCGCTCGGCGCCGTCGTCCTCGCGGACACCCGCCGCCTGGAGGACTGCTTCGCGGCCGTCGACTACTTCGAGCGGCGCTCCATACCTTTCCTCGTCGGCGTCAACTGCTTCGAAGGGGCCGACCGTTACCCGGCGGAGGACATCAGGCAGGCCCTGGACCTCGACGCGGGCGTACCGCTGCTGCTGTGCGACGCCCGCGACCGGGAGTCCGTCAAGGAGATCCTCATCGGCGTCGTCCAGCACGCCATGGCCTATCAGGCGGATCGCCGGGAGACCGTGACCACCTGACGCCGGGTACGGGCACGGCCCGTACCCCCGCCGACCGGGGTACGGGCCGTGGCTCCGGCACGCGCGCGTGAAGCACGCTCGCGTGAACCGTTCTTGGACTTCTGCGTTCGAGCCTGGGCTTTGCCCGGTCCTCCTCGGGCTTCAGCCGTGGTCTCAGCCCTCTCCGTCCTCTTCCCAGCCGAAGCTCTTCTCCACCGCCTTGCGCCAGTTGTGGTACTCGCGGTCGCGCTCCTGGGCGGACATGGACGGTGTCCACTCGGCGTCCTTCGCCCAGTGCGCCTTGAGCTCGTCCAGGTCGTTCCAAACGCCCGTGGCCAGCCCCGCCGCGTACGCGGCGCCCAGACAGGTCGTCTCGGAGATCTTGGGCCGGATCACCGGCACGTCGAGGACATCGGCCTGGTGCTGCATGAGCAGGTTGTTCTTGGTCATGCCGCCGTCGACCTTGAGGCTCGTGATGTGGACCCCGGAGTCCTGGAACATGGCGTCCACGACCTCGCGGGTCTGCCAGCTCGTCGCCTCCAGTACGGCCCGGGCCAGATGCCCCTTGGTGACGTACCGCGTCAGGCCGGTGACGACGCCGCGCGCGTCGGAGCGCCAGTACGGGGCGAACAGGCCGGAGAAGGCGGGGACGATGTACGCGCCGCCGTTGTCGTCGACGCTCCTCGCCAGTGGCTCGATGTCGTCGGCGGTGTTGATGATGCCGAGCTGGTCGCGGAACCACTGGACCAGCGCGCCCGTTATGGCTATCGCGCCCTCCAGGCAGTACACCGGAGCCTCACTGCCGATCTTGTACCCCATCGTCGTGAGCAGCCCGCTCTTCGACGGCACCGGCCGGTTGCCGGTGTTCAGCAGCAGGAAGCTGCCTGTGCCGTACGTGTTCTTCGCCGAGCCCACGTCGTAACAGGCCTGCCCGAACACGGCCGCCTGCTGGTCGCCCAGCGCCGACGCGACCGGCACGCCGGCCAGTTGGCCGACCGCGTTCCCGTACACCTCGGCGGAGGATTTGATCTCCGGCAGGATGGCCTCGGGCACGTTCATGGCGGACAGGATGGACGGGTCCCACTGGAGGGTCTCCAGGTTCATCAGCATGGTGCGTCCGGCGTTCGTCACATCGGTGACGTGCTGCCCGCCGTCCGTGCCGCCGGTGAGGTTCCAGATCAGCCAGGAGTCGATGGTGCCGAAGGCGATCTCGCCCCGCTCGGCGCGGGCCCTCAGGCCCGGCACGTTGTCCAGCAGCCAGGCCGCCTTGGGGCCCGAGAAGTAGCTGGCCAGCGGCAGTCCGGTCTGTTCGCGGAAACGATCCTGTCCGTCCGAGCCGCCGAGCTGGTTGCACAGCGCCGCGGTACGCGTGTCCTGCCACACGATCGCGTTGTGCACCGGTTTGCCCGTCGCGCGGTCCCACAGGACCGTCGTCTCGCGCTGGTTGGTGATGCCGAGCGCACTGAGCTGGTCGGCCCGCAGTCCGGCCTTCGCTATCGCTCCCGCGACCACCGCCTGCACCTTGGACCAGATCTCGGTGGCGTCGTGCTCCACCCAACCCGGTTTGGGGAAGATCTGGCGGTGCTCCCGCTGATCGACGGCGACGATCGCGCCGTCCTGGTTGAAGACGATGCAGCGGCTAGAGGTGGTGCCCTGGTCGATTGCGGCGACGAACTTGTCCGTCATGACGTCCCCTTCGTCGGATCCTTCAGAACGCTGCGTTGAAGATGACCCCGGACAGGGCTCCGCCGATCAGCGGTCCCACCACCGGGATCCACGCGTAACCCCAGTCCGAAGTGCCCTTGTTGGGAATCGGGAGCAGGGAGTGCACGATGCGAGGGCCCAGGTCACGGGCCGGGTTGATGGCGTATCCGGTGGGCCCGCCGAGCGACAGACCGATGCCGACCACCAGGAACGAGACGATCAGGATCGCGGTTCCCGACACGCCGAGCCCTTCGGTCAGGCCGAACGCCAGGATCGGCAACACCAGCGCGACGGTCGCGATGATCTCCGTCATCAGGTTCGCCACCGTGTTGCGGATCGTCGGCGTGGTGGAGAAGACCCCGAGGGTCGGCTGGGCGATCTTCTCGTCGGCGTTGGCCTGGAACTGCGCGAAATAGACCAGCCAGCACAGCACCGCACCGAGGATCGCGCCGACCATCTGCCCCGCGATGTAGACCGGGACCTTGTCCCAGTCCCCGGTGTCGATGGCGATGCCGAGCGTCACGGCGGGGTTGAGCTGTCCGCCGGAGAGCGGTGCCGCGGTGTAGGCGCCGGCCATCACGCCGAAGCCCCATCCGAAGGCGATGACGATCCACCCCGCGTCCTTCGCCTTGGAGTAGTTCAGGACGACGGCGGCGACCACGCCGGCCCCGAAGAGGATCAGGATCGCCGTCCCGATGACCTCACCGAGGAAGATGTCTCCGTTGCTCATGGCTGCTCCTAGGCCCTGGCCGGGACTGTCGGCCCCGGTTTCTCCGTGCGGGGTGCGTTTCCCATGGCGACTTCGGCCGAAGGCAGGGAAGTCCCGCGCCCCGCCCGGCGTCCGTGACGAGCGTGCCGTCGAAACCGAATCGCCCGTGGGGGAGGAGGCCTTCGTACAGGCGGAACCGTGCGGCGCAGTGCGTGGAATACGCCAAGAATGTACGGCGATGTCGGCTGACACCGGGAAGTGTTCACCGGCGTCCAGGGGGCGTCAAGGTCGCCGACGCCAATGGTTCAGGGCGCGCCGAGGGGTCACGGACCCACGCCGGCCGTGCTCGCGGCACGCCCACTCTCGGATGGGACGGGCAGCTGGACACTGCTGAGACCGACGGGCAGGCCAAGTTCCCGCTGGACTCCGCAGGGGGTGAAGTCCCTTGCTGTGCTGAGGCCTGCGGTCACCTTTCGGCCACCGCCGGCCCCGAGGGAAAGCGTCTCACCCTCGGCCCGGCTCCGCCACCGCGCACCCGGCCGGGGCCGCGGCCGCCGTCACTCCGCGAAGGATCTCGTGTCCGGGCAGCCCGGCGCGGCCCAGTACCCAGCTCGCCCCTCTCAGGGACTTCGCCGCCTTCTTGAGCGGCGCGAGACAGGAGGCGGCCTGCCGGTGGTCAGCCACGCTCCCGGGTTCGCACAGGACCGTGGCCAGGGACAACGTGATCGGCAGCCCACCCGCCGACCAAGCCGCGTCGAGCATGGAAGTGGCCAGCGGCCGGAGCCCCTCCGGATCCGCGAGCACCAGGAAGTCGTCCCCGCCGATATGGCCCACGCGCGTGCTGTCCGAGGCCGCGTGCTGAAGCGCGCGCCCGACCGAACGGATCAGCTCGTCGCCCGCCGCGAACCCGGCCCCGTCGTTGACCCGCTTGAAATGGTCCACATCCAGCCAACTGAGCGCGAACGTCCGCCCGTCCGCGATCCGCCGGTCCACCTCACCGGTGATCACGTCCGATCCGGGCAGCCGGGTCAGCGGATTGAGCCCGGCGGCCTCCTCGACCCGGGTCTCGGCAAGGGCTCGAACAAGGTCCGCGAGCCGTACGACGCCCACGCACCGGCTGTAGGCGTCGACCACGGCGACATCGTCCGATGTGCGGTCCCGGCCACCGTCCGCCACGACGTCCAGCACCTCCCACGCGGTGGCGTCGACACCGACTGTGCGCGGCGGGTCGCCGAGCTTGGCCGCAGGCCGGTCGGCGTAGAGGGCATGGCCGTAGCGCCCCGACATCGACAGCAGGAACCGCGAGCGATGCATCGACCGCACCGGGACGCCGTAGGTGTCCACCAACAGGACCCCGGACACGTCCGGCGACCCGGTCAGCAGCGCCCGTACCTGGCCGGCCGACGCGGTGGCCGGCAGCAGTGCGGCCGGCCGGACGAACTCCCGCACGGAGGGCCCCGATCGAGGTGTCACCGCCAGTCCCGACGAACGTGGCGGAACGTATACCTCCGCCGCCGGCAGCCGGGCCGGCGGAGCGAACAGCTCTCCCTGGGCCAGCTGAGCGCCCGCCGACCGCGCGGACGCGCACTGGAGCTCCGTCTCCACGCCCTCGACACACAGCAGCGCCCCTAGCCGCTCGCACAGCGTCCGCATCGCCCCTACGGCCGCCGGCCGCGCCAGCAGCGAAGCGTCGAGCTTCACCAGCTCCGGCGCCAGGTCAGTGAGCAGCCGCAGGGGGATGTCCCCGTCGCCGACGCCGTCCGCGCTGATCCGAAAGCCCTGCTCCCGCAGCGCGCCGACGGCCTCCAGGAGCGCCTGCTGCGGCACATGCGTGTACGGCGGGCAGATGTCGATCGTCACCTCCCAGGGCAGCCGCCCCGCGGCCCGCACGGCGTCGTGCAGCGGAGTGAGCCCACCGAGGTCGGCGAGGGTGCCGGCGAACACGTTGACGTACAGCGGGAACAGGGTTTCCTTGCGAGCCGCCGCACGGAACGCCAACACGGCGAGCCGGCCGTCGAGTTCGGGATTGCGGCGGGCCTCGGCCAGGACGTCGCCGGTCTCCGGGCGGGCGAGTATCTCCAGCCCCGCGACTCCACCGGTCGTCAGATTGACCACCGGTTGGAAAGCGAAGCGGAGAGTATCCGTCCAGGACTGCACGGAAGAATGATGACTCCGCCGAAGCACGCCCGAGCCCAGTTCATAAGACGTTCACGCAGGCTTCCTGCCTGCTCACACAGCGTAGATAAATGCTGATGGATGTGGGTCGCGCGAGGGCGCCGCCACGTCCGTGGGAACGGGCCCGAGGCCCCTCGCACGGCCGCGCCTCAGCGCAGCGCGACGACCGCCGACCCGTGCCCGAACAGCCCCTGGTTCGCCGCGATGCCCACGCGCGCCCCGGCGATCTGCCGGTCGCCCGCCTCGCCCCGCAGCTGCCAAGTGAGCTCGCACACCTGGGCGATGGCCTGAGCCGGGACCGCCTCGCCGAAAGAGGCGAGACCGCCGCTGACGTTCACGGGTATCCGTCCTCCCGGACCCGTTGCGCCCTCCCGCAGGAGTTTCACGGCCTCTCCCCGGCCGCACAGCCCCAGATCCTCGTACCACTGCAACTCCAGCGCGGTGGACAGGTCGTAGACCTCCGCGAACGAGAGGTCCTCGGGTCCGATGCCCGCCTCCTCGTAGGCCACGCGCGCGATCGACTCCCGGAACGTCTCGGCTGCGGGCTGTACGGCCACCGCGGAGTCCGTCGCCATGTCCGGCAGGTCCAGGACGGTGCTGGGGAAGCGCGGTGTCACGGTGGAGACCGCCCGGATCCGCACCGGGTACGCACCGCCGTGCCGACGTGCGAACTCCGTGCCGGCCAGCACGAGCGCCGCCCCTCCGTCCGACGTAGCGCAGATGTCGAGCAGCCGCAGCGGGTCGGCGACCACGGCGGAGGCGGCCACCTCCTCGGCGGTGACCGGCTTGCGGTAGCGGGCGTAGGGATTGAGCGCGCCCGAGGCGGCGTTCTTCACCTTGACCTGGGCGAAGTCCTCCGGTGTGTCTCCGTGTACGGCCATCCGCCGACGCGCGTACAGCCCGAAGTAGGTCGGATTCGTCGCCCCGAGGACGCGGAAGCGCAGCCAGTCCGGATCGTCCGGCCGGTCCCCGCCCGCCGGCCGGAAGAACCCCTTGGGGGCCGCGTCGGCGCCCACCACGAGCACCACGTCCGCTTGACCCGAAAGTATCTGCGCCCGCGCGGTGTTGATCGCCTGGGCCCCGGACGCGCACGCCGCGTAGACGCTCGTGACCCGGGCCCCCTGCCAACCGAGCGCCTTGGCGAAGGTCGCCCCGGCCACATACCCCGGGTAGCCGCCTCGCACGGTGTCCGCGCCGACGATCGACTCGATGTCCCGCCACTCCAGTCCCGCGTCGGCGAGTGCCGCGCGGGCCGCGACCGCGCCGTACTCGACGAAACTGCGCCCCCATTTGCCCCATGGATGCATGCCCGCGCCGAGCACCACCACGTCGTCCGTCATGCCGTCACCCCCGTCGGCCGCCACTGCCACGTCGTCCAGATCGTCTCCGCGTCCTCATGGAGCACGCCGGGAACGACCTCCACCTCCATGCCCACCGTCAGATCGGCGACGGTGACCCCGGGAGTCGCCTGCCCCAGCACCACCAGGCGCTCGGGTGCCAGCTCCACAGCGATCAACGTGTGCGGCTCCCACGGAAGTTCCGGATCGGTCACATAGGGTGACGGAGGCCGGTACCGGCTGTCCGTGTAGGACCAGACACGCCCGCGCCGTGAGAGAGGCACCTCCTCCAGATGGCCGCCCGGGCAACCGGGGTTGCGGCAGTGGGCGTCCTCACGGGGGAAGAAGACCGAGGCGCAGGCGGCGCAGCGGGTGCCGACGAGACAGAAGTTCTCCCCTTCACCGGCGAACCACCCGGCCACCACAGGTGTGCGCGTGCGTGGCATGAGCCCCTCCCGATCGAATCTGACGGTACGTCAGAAGTGTGTCATGGGCGACGAGAACGCGGCAGGGTGCGACAGGTTCGGCCTTGAGGGTGGACCCGCGGTGCGACCGCTTCCCCGTCCGGCCCAACTCCTGATAGATGCAGGAGACATGACACGACTGTCGACCGCGGTACGAGGACTGGTCACCACGCTCGCCACACTGCTGGCCGTGACCGCAGCCCCCGCCACCGCCCAGGCGAAGACCGAGCCCAAGGCGCCGAAGGACTTCGTGGCGCTCAGAAGCGTGGACCCCACCATCGTCCAGGAGATGCGGTACTTCACCCCGCACAACTTCGTGGGCGAGCGCATCGACGGCTACCGCCAACCCCTGTGCATCCTCACCCGACCCGCGGCCGAAGCACTCCACAAGGCCCAACAGCGGCTGGTGCGCCAGGGCTACACACTGAAGGTGTACGACTGCTACCGGCCGCAGCGCGCGGTCGACCACTTCGTGCGCTGGGCCGAGGACCTTGTCGACGAGGCCATGAAGGGCGAGTTCTACCCGAACGTCGACAAGACCCGGCTGTTCCTGGACGGCTACATCGCCGAGAAATCCGGCCACAGCCGTGGCTCCACGGTGGACCTGACCGTCGTCAGGCTGCCGGCCAGGCCCACCAGGCCGTACCTACCGGGCGAGCCCCTGGTGCCCTGCTACGCGCCCCGGAGCGAGCGCTTCCCCGACAACTCCGTCGACATGGGCACCGGCTTCGACTGCTTCGACACCCTGTCACACACCCTCGATCCGCGTATCCAGGGCCGACAGCGCGCCAACCGGCTGCTGCTCAAGGGCACCCTCGAAGCCCTCGGATTCGTGAACCTCGCCGAGGAGTGGTGGCACTACACGTACAAGCCGGAGCCCTATCCGGACACCTACTTCGACTTCCCTGTCTCCTCGAAAGCCCTTACGAGGCACTAGTGACCGGCCCCCGGAAGACGCCCTTCCACTGATCGGATACAGTCCGCCGCGTGTCCGAATCTCAAGCCTCCGTTCCCAACTCCGCAGCGGACTCACACTGTTCGAGCTGCGGCGCGCCCTACGGAGAGGGCGTCTCCGGCTGGCCGCGCACCTGCCCGGTGTGCGGGGCCGTTGCCTACCGCAATCCGCTGCCGGTGGCCATCGCGCTCCAGCCCGTGTACGACACGAAGGGCACCGCCCTGGTCGTCATCACCCGAACCATCGCCCCCGCGCGCGGCGGCATCGCCCTGCCCGGCGGCTACATGGATGACCGTGAGGACTGGCGGCAGGCCGTCGTCCGCGAGCTCAGGGAGGAGACCGGCATCGACGCCGCCGGCCGCGACGTGCGCCTCGTAGACGCCATGAGCTCTCCCGACGGGCACCTGCTGCTGTTCGGCCTCCTCCCGGAACGGCCCGCCGAGCGCCTTCCGACCTCGGCCGCCACCGACGAGACCGAAGGCTGGCACCTTCTGCGCAGGCCGGAGGAGCTTGCCTTCCCGCTGCACACGCTGGCCGTACGGGCGTTCTTCGAGGGCCGTTACATCTGATCCGGCCGTCTGATCCCGGCGCTACCCGAGCCCGCGCACGCGTGCCGGCCGGGGCGAGGGGATCAGACCGCCCTCGTGGTCGAGCTCGACGACCACCTTGGAGCCCTCCCAGCGGGTGACGTAACGCTCGATCTCCGGCTCGTCCCAACCGTCACCCGCGTCCGGCACGACCAGCCCGCCCCCGGTACGTCCCTGGGCGGGCGCCCACACCTCCAATTCCAGTCCGCCGTCGTCCCCACGTACCGGGACGACGGCACCCGACCGCACCAGCACCGGGACCCGTGACATGGGCGCGTCGAGGAGAACCTGCCCCGGACCCTCGTACGCCCTCTCCGTCGCCGTGTCGTACCAACGCCCACGCGGCAACTGCACCGCACGCCGATCGGCGCCCGGATCCAGCACCGGCGCCACCAGCAGACAGTCGCCCAGCAGAAACGCGTCCTCGCAGTCCCGCAGGACACGGTCCTCGGGCGCCGACCACCACAGCGGACGCACATAGGGCGCCCCCGTGCGCCGCGCCAGATGCGCCAGCGTCACGAAGTACGGCAGCAGCCTCCGTCGCTCGACGAGCGCCACGCGCGCGTGCTCCAGAACCTCCGGACCGAACTCCCACGGCTCCCTGCGCCCCGCCCGAAGACTCGCGTGCGTACGGAACAGCGGCAGGTACGCGGAAAGCTGGAACCACCGCAGATACAGCTCCGCCGAGGGACTCCCGTCGAACCCGCCCACGTCCGGCCCCGAGTACGGCACGCCGCACAGCCCGAGCCCCATCACCAGCGACAGCGACGCCCGCAGCCCGGGCCAGCCCGTGGCGACGTCCCCTGACCAGGTGCCCCCGTAGCGCTGCATCCCGGCCCAGCCGGAACGCGAGAACACGAAAGGCCGCTCCCCGGGCGCCAGTTCACGCAGCCCTTCGTAGCCCGCCCTCGCCATGCACAGGCCGAAGACGTTGTGCGCCTCCCTGTGGTCGCCGCTCCGCCCCTCAAGGGAGTGCCTGGCCGAGCGCGGCAAGGTCGACTCCCCGAAAGCGGTGAAGGAAGTGGGCTCGTTCATGTCGTGCCAGAAACCCGAGAACCCCTGCGCCAACCGCTCTTCGTACAGCCCACCCCACCACTCACGCACGCGCGCGTGCGTGAAGTCGGGATAGACCGACTCCCCGGCCCACACCACACCCCGCACGAGCTGCTCCGAGGAGTCCCGTACGAACACGTCTTCGGCCGTCCCGCTGTCGTACACGGCGTTGCCCGGGGCGGCCTTGACCGCGGGATCGACGATCGACACCAGGCGGATCCCGTCCTGCCGCAGGTCCTCCGCGAGCTGAGGCAGTTTGGGGAACGCCTCATGGTCGACCGTGAACACCTGGTGCTCGTCGTAGTGGTCGATGTCCAGATGGACCGCGTCCAGCGGCAGTCCCCGCTCCTGGTACCCCGAAACGATCCGCCGGACCTCCTGCTCACTGCCGAACCCCCACCGCGCGTGATGGTGGCCCAGCGCCCATGCGGGCGGCAGGGCGGCCGCACCGGTCAGGGAGGCCCAGACGAGCAGTACGCGCGCGGGAGTACCCACGATCACCCAGCAGCGCAGCGGACCGCCGTCCATCCGCAGCTCGCTGGTCCCCGGCCGATCATGGCCGGAGCCGGCGCCCTCCTCGCCTTCCCGCAGGGCCACAGTGCCGTCCCAGGAGCTGTCGTGGAACACCAGGTGCGTGGCCGCGTCGGCCACGACCAGCTGTACCGGCATGGTGATGTACAGCGGGTCGTCACCGGGACCGAACGGACGGCCGGGGTCGGTGTTCCACAGCCGGTAGGTGCCGTCCTTGAGCCGGGGCCCCGACGACCGTCCGCCGAGCCCGAAGAACCGGGCGTCCGCGGCCACCTCCGACCGCTGCATCCACCGAGCCTGACCGCCCCCGACGGGCTCCCACCAGCGCGGCGGCAGGTCGCGCCGCAACGTCACACCACCGGGCGTCTGCACCTCCACCGCGCCGTGCCGCGAGATGACGACGGTCACCCGCTCGGCCACCACCCGCCAGCCGCCGTCCTTGTCGGGTTCCAGCACCGCCCGGGGATCCGGTTCCGGACACCGTCCCGCGAGCGCGTACGACGGCTCCGGAGCCGCCCCGTCCCAGCCCCAGAAGACCGCACCGGTCACCGTCACGGAGACCCGCAGCTCGGACCGGCTGAACCGGATGACACCACCGCCGGGACCCGGCCGCACCTCCTGCACGGGCCCGGGCACACGAGCCCGCTCGGCACCCCGGGGCGGCAGCCCCGCGGCGTCCGCACGCCTCCTTCGCCACGCCGCTCGTACGGTACGCAACCCCTGGGCCGCCCCCACAGAACCGACCACCTTCATCGAACGCACCAGGTCACGACCGTCCATGCTGCTCAGCCTGCCACCGACCGCCCCACACGCGCGTGCCGTTCAACTGCCGTTCACCCGTGCTGGGAGCACATCTTCACGACACCGACTATGTGGGGCGCACCCTGGTGCAGAAGTCGATCACATGGCATCGTCCGTGTCATCCGCGTCACGCGCACACCCCAGCCTTGCGCGGAGGACGCACACGACGCGCACAGTCCGGGAGCCGCCATGTCGATCGTGAACCCTCAACCGCTCTGGCAGCCAGATCCGCAGCGCATCGCCCGAGCACAGGTCAGCGAGTTCCAGGCCTGGGCCGCCGAACACCATGGTGCCCCCGCCGACGGCGGCTACGCCGCCCTGCACCGCTGGTCGGTCGACGAACTGGAAACCTTCTGGAAAGCCGTCACCGAGTGGTTCGACGTACGTTTCTCCACCCCCTTCGCGCGCGTGCTGGGCGACCGCTCCATGCCCGGCGCCCAGTGGTTCCCCGGCGCGACCCTGAACTACGCCGAGCACGCCCTGCGCGCCGCGGCCACCCGAGCCGACGAACCCGCACTCCTCCACGTCGACGAATCCCACGAGCCCCGCCCCGTGACCTGGGCCGAACTGCGCCGCCAGGTCGGCTCCCTCGCAGCCGAGCTGCGCGCCCTCGGCGTACGCCCCGGAGACCGCGTCAGCGGCTACCTCCCGAACATCCCGCAGTCCGTCGTAGCACTCCTCGCCACGGCCGCCGTCGGCGGCGTGTGGACCTCCTGCGCCCCCGACTTCGGCGCCCGCAGCGTCCTCGACCGCTTCCAGCAGGTGGAACCCGTCGTGCTGTTCACCGTCGACGGCTACCGCTACGGCGGCAAGGAACACGACCGCCGCGACATCGTCGCCGAACTGCGTCGCGAACTGCCCACGCTACGAGCCGTGGTGCACATCCCGGTCCTCGGCACCGAGGCCCCCGAGGGCGCCCTGGAGTGGTCGTCCCTGACCGCCGCCGACGAGGAACCCGTCTTCGAGCAGGTGCCCTTCGAGCACCCTCTCTGGGTCCTGTACTCCTCCGGCACGACCGGCCTGCCCAAGGCCATCGTCCAGTCCCAGGGCGGCATCCTCGTCGAGCACCTCAAACAACTCGGCCTGCACTGCGACCTGGGCCCCGAGGACCGTTTCTTCTGGTACACCTCGACCGGCTGGATGATGTGGAACTTCCTCGTCTCCGGCCTCCTCACCGGAACGACGATCGTCCTCTACGACGGCAGCCCGGGCTATCCCGACACCGGCGCCCAATGGCGCATCGCCGAACGCACGGGAGCCACGCTCTACGGCACCTCGGCCGCCTACGTCATGGCCTGCCGCAAGGCCGGCGTGCACCCCGCGCGCGACTTCGACCTCACCAAGGTGCAGTGCGTCGCCACCACCGGATCGCCACTGCCCCCCGACGGCTTCCGCTGGCTGCACGACGAGGTCCGTGACGACCTCTGGATCGCCTCCGTCAGCGGCGGCACGGACGTGTGCTCCTGCTTCGCGGGCGCCGTGCCCACGCTGCCCGTGTACATCGGCGAGCTCCAGGCCCCCGGCCTGGGCACCGACCTCCAGTCCTGGGACCCCAGTGGCAAACCCCTGGTCGACGAGGTGGGCGAACTCGTGGTCACCAACCCCATGCCGTCCATGCCCATCCACTTCTGGAACGACCCCGACGGCAGCCGCTACCACGACAGCTACTTCGACACCTACCCCGGCGTATGGCGCCACGGCGACTGGATCACCGTCACCTCACGCGGCTCCGTCGTCATCCACGGCCGCTCGGACTCGACCCTCAACCGCCAGGGCGTCCGCATGGGATCGGCCGACATCTACGAAGCCGTGGAACGCCTCCCCGAGATCAAGGAATCCCTCGTCATCGGCATCGAACAGCCGGACGGCGGCTACTGGATGCCCCTGTTCGTCCACCTGGCACCCGGCGCCACACTCGACGAGTCCCTCCTCAACCGCATCAAGCAGACCATCCGCGAACAGCTCTCCCCCCGGCACGTCCCCGACGAGATCATCGAGGTCCCCGGCGTCCCCCACACCCTCACCGGAAAGCGCATCGAGGTCCCGGTCAAGCGCCTCCTCCAGGGCACACCCCTGGACAAGGCCGTCAACCCCGGCTCCATCGACAACCTCGACCTCCTCCACTTCTACGAGGACCTCGCCCGCAAGCGCGCCTGACCCCTCGCCCCGACGCCGTTGTCAGTGCCGCCGGTTACTGTGAGTGAGCATTGATCGACTGTGCACAAGGGGGAAACATGGCGCGCACCGACCACCAGACGATGCGACGCGTCCTGCGCCGCGAGATCGCCGGCACGATCGGCCTGCTGACCGACGAGCACGACTTCTCCGCCATGCGGCGCTACCGCACCTTCACTTTCGACGACCACAAGATCTATCTGGAACAGATGGAGGCCCTGCTCAGGACACGGGCCTCCCAGGGCAGCCATACGACCATCGCCCTCTTCGACCCACACGAATACGCCGAGTACTGCACGGCAGCCGGCCTCGACCCCGACATCCCGTCCAGCCGGACACGCTTCACGGCAGAACTCGCGACCACCGGACCCACCATCGCCTACGACGGCCAACCGCTGGCGGACCTCGTCCCGGCCCTGGTCGACGAGGCGGTACGACAAGCCACCTGGGAGTACGCCGCCACACTCCTGGCACGTCTCGGCTCCTGCGCCACCTGTGGCGAGGACATCGGCCGCGCGGCCTTCACCCGCGCCTCCCACCTCCTCGTACGCATCCTCGACACTGCCCCGCCCGGCCACCGGCACCTCGTTTGCAGCGTCACGGGAACCCCGGAAACCCTCCTCGCCGTCCTGCACGCCGACGAGGACGACCAGGGCGGCACACGCCTCGACGAGGCCGAAGCACTGGAGTTCACCACGGTCCTCGCCCTCGGCCTCGCCACCCGAAGCCCCGGCGGCCTCGTGATGCGGACCAGCGAGACCGGCACCTCCGACCGGATCTACGGATGGCGCCTCCGCGGGGAAGGGCTGGAACCCCTCACCGCCGGAGAGGTCTTCGACGCGTACTGCACCGACATCGATTCCGGAGACCTCATCTCCCCGGAATCAGGAGTCGACTACTGCGTGCCGCCCGACCTCGGAGGTGACTCAGTGGCACCCGGGCACCAGCACTGAACGCACAAGGGGCGCTCCACCGGTAGGCGGAGCGCCCCTCAAGAAGGCATGCAGCCATACGGCCGGTCGGCTACTCGCCCGACAGCACCGCCTGCGCGGCATTGCGAGCTTCCTCGGCGCTGTCCGCCGCCCGTGCCGCCGCGGCGGCACGCTCGCACTGCGCCAGCGTGTACTTCGCCAGCGTCGCCCGGACATAAGGAATGGACGCCGAGCCCATGGACAGGGAGGTGACACCCAGACCGGTCAGCACACACGCCAACAACGGGTCCGAAGCGGCCTCACCACACACACCACAGCTCTTGCCCTCCGCCTTCGCGGCCTCCGCGGACAGCGCGACCAGGTCGAGCAGCGCGGGCTGCCACGGGTCCTGAAGTCGAGACACCGCACCCACCTGACGGTCCGCGGCGAAGGTGTACTGAGCGAGGTCGTTGGTGCCCAGCGACAGGAACTCGACCTCCTGGAGGATCGAGCGGGCCCGCAGCGCAGCGGACGGAATCTCCACCATCGCACCGAACTTCGCCTGCAACCCGGCCTCACGGCACGCGTCGGAGAACGCCTTGGCGTCGGTGCGGTCCGCCACCATCGGGGCCATGACCTCGAGGTAGACGGGCAGCCCCTCCGCGGCCCTGGCAAGCGCCGTCAGCTGCGTCCGCAGCACCTCGGGGTGATCCAGCAGGGTCCGCAGGCCACGCACACCCAGCGCCGGGTTCGGCTCATCGGCCGGCGTCAGGAAGTCCAGCGGCTTGTCCGCACCCGCATCCAGGACACGCACGACGACCCGGCCCTCCGGAAAGGCCTCGAGAACCTGCCGGTAGGCCTCGACCTGCTTCTCCTCCGACGGCGCCTTCTTGCTGTCGTCGAGGAACAGGAACTCGGTACGGAACAGACCGACACCTTCGGCGCCCGCCTCGACGGCGGCCGGAACGTCCGAGGGACCGCCGACGTTGGCGAGCAGCGGCACCTTGTGGCCGTCAGCGGTGGCACCCGGCCCCGTCGACGCCGCGAGCGCGGCCTTGCGCGCGGCCGCCGCTGCCTCCAGCTCGGCCTTCTTACCCTCACTCGGGTTCACGAAGATGTCGCCGGTGCTGCCGTCGACCGCGATGACTGTGCCCTCGGCCAGCTCACCGGCGCCAGGCAGCGCGACCACGGCGGGCACACCGAGCGCCCTCGCGAGAATGGCGCTGTGGCTGGTCGGCCCACCCTCCTCGGTGACGAAGCCGAGCACGAGCGTCGGGTCCAGCAGCGCAGTGTCGGCCGGGGCCAGGTCGCGAGCGACCAGGACATAGGGCTCGTCGCTGTCCGGGACGCCCGGCATCGGGACCCCCAGCAGCCGGGCGACGATACGATTCCGCACGTCATCGAGGTCGGCGACGCGACCGGCGAGGTACTCACCGGCACCGGCCAGCAGCTCGCGGTACGCCGCGAACGCGTCGTACACGGCACGCTCGGCCGTGCTGCCCACGGCGATACGCCGGTCCACATCCGACATCAGCTCGGGGTCCTGGGCCATCATGGCCTGCGCCTCGAGCACCGCCTGGGCCTCACCCCCCGCCAGATTGCCGCGCGCCATGAGGTCGGCTGCCACAGCCTCCACGGCCTTGCGGGCGCGCCCCTGTTCACGCTCCGCGTCCTCGGCCGGAATCGCCTTGGCGGGCGGTTCGAGGACCGCCGTTCCCATGTGCCGAACCTCGCCGATGGCCACACCGTGGCTCACGCCGACGCCTCGCAGCGTTGTCTCCATCTCACCCGTCTCCGATAGTGCGGCGGGTGCAGCCGCCGCGGTGGTTGTCGTCCCTACATGCCGTCCGACGACGGCACTCGAGTCACTTCCAGACGAAGAGACTGTCGCCGGCCTTCACATCGCCGTCGTCACGCAGTTCGGAGAGGGCCTCGGCGGTGGCCTCGAGCGCCACGACCGGGCACACCGGCGACTTGCCGGCCGCCTCGACCGCCGCGGGGTTCCAGCGCACGATGCTCTGGCCACGCGTGACGGTGTCGCCCTTCTTCACGAGCAGTTCGAAGCCCTCGCCGTTGAGCTGCACGGTGTCGATACCGAGGTGAGTGAGTACACCGTGACCCTGCTCGTCGACGACGACAAAGGCGTGCGGGTGAAGAGAGACGATGACTCCGTCCACGGGAGACACGGCCTCGGAGGGCTCACGCACGGGGTCGATCGCGGTGCCCGGGCCGACCATGGCCCCGGAGAAGACGGGATCCGGTACGGACGCCAGTCCGACGGCGCGTCCTGCAAGTGGGGACGTGACGGTGGTCATGGGAAGCCTCCCAGGGGTGGAGATCGTTATGGGCCGTCGCTGCCAGTGCCGGACGGCACACTGTTCAGCAGGGTATGTCACATGAAGTGCCGGTTCCGCGCGAGCACTCCAGAGTGGTCTAGACCATACCGCAAATGGATTTGCACCGGCTCCACGGCCGCGTGTACAGTCGTACTCCTGCTTGGGGCTGAGTGACGCGACTAGGCGTCCTTGCCTGGCAGCACCAAACTTGTCAGATCCTATCTCGGGGTCACCTTCTGCATGCCTGCGGAACGGTGGTCAGGAGGCCGGAAAAACACTGATAGAGTCTGGAACACCGAAGGGAAGCGCCCGGAGGAAAGCCGCGAGAGAGTCTCTCGGGTGAGTACAAAGGAAGCGTCCGTTCCTTGAGAACTCAACAGCGTGCCAAAAATCAACGCCAGATATGTTGATACCCCGTCTCCGGCCATCACG
>NZ_JBIWAK010000006.1:0-556270 GCF_044759995.1 Streptomyces sp. NPDC098781 | reverse complement strand
AAACGCCCGGTTACATTCCGAACCCGGAAGCTAAGCCTTACAGCGCCGATGGTACTGCAGGGGGGACCCTGTGGGAGAGTAGGACACCGCCGAACAAATTTTAGGAAAAGGCCCACGCCATATGGCGTGGGCCTTTTTGCGTTTAAGCTCAGGCGTATGCGATGTGACCTGGTGATCTTCGACAATGACGGCGTACTCGTCGACAGTGAGTCCATTTCGAACCGGCTCCTTGCCGCTTACCTCACCGAGTTGGGGCATCCGACGTCGTACGAGGACTCCATTCGGGAGTACATGGGGTCGGCGATGCACCGGATTCATGATCTGGTGTGGGAGCGGACGGGGCGACGGTTGCCCGCGGACTTCGATGATGTCTTCCACGGGAGGGTGTTCGCCGCGTTCGAGCGGGAGTTGAAGGCCGTGCCCGGCGTCGGGAACGTGCTGGAGAAGCTTGTGGCGGACGGGGTGCCGTTCTGTGTGGCGTCGTCCGGGAGTCATGAGCGGATTCGGGTGGGGCATCGGACGACCGGGTTGGACAGGTGGTTCGACGACTCGCGGATCTTCAGCTCGGAGGATGTGGGACGGGGGAAGCCCGCGCCGGATCTGTTCCTCCATGCCGCGGAGCGGATGGGGGTCGCGCCGGAGCGGTGTGTCGTGGTCGAGGACAGTCCGCTGGGCGTGCGGGCGGCCGTCGCCGCCGGGATGGAGGTGTACGGGTTCACCGCGATGACCCCTGCGGCCAGGCTCGCCGAGGCAGATCAACTGTTCTCCGACATGGGTGAGTTGGCTGACCTGCTCGTGTGACGGGGAGGGTGGTCCGAGACTGACATTTGTCACGTCGAGCCCTGGACGATCGTTTCTACCGGCGGCTCGGCGCCGGCCGCGAAGCTGAGGGCATGACGAACACGGGGAACACCAAGGGCGGGAGCACCAGGAGCCGTAGCGTGCTGCGGAACTTCGCGCCGCTGATCATCGACGTCGCGGTGCCCCTCGGGGCGTACTACATCCTCAGGAACGGCTTCGGGATGAGCACCCTGATGGCGCTCGGCCTCAGCAGTGTGGTGCCGGCGGTGCGGACGGGGTGGGGTGTGTGGAGGACGCGCGAGGTCAACGGGCTCGCCGCCCTCATCCTGTTCGTGAACGTCGTGTCGCTGCTGCTCAGCTTCGTGGCCGGCGACCCTCGCTTGATGCTCGCCAAGGACAGTGCGGTCAGCAGCACGATCGGGATCGGGATCATCGTCTCCGTCGTGCTCGGCAAGCCGATGATGACGGCCGGGATGAAGCCCTGGGTGGTGAAGGGGGACGCGGGCCGGGAGGCGGCCTGGGCGCGGTTGCACGCCGGTTCGGCTCGGTTCCGGCGGGCCGAGCGGGTGTTCTCGCTGGTGTGGGGCGTCGTACTGCTGGCGGAGTGCGTGGTGCGGATCGTGGGGGCCTACACCCTGCCGGTGGACACCATGGTGTGGGTCGGGAACGTGATCATGGCCGTGGCCATGGGCCTGGGCTTCCTGGTCAGTGGTGCGCTGGGCGCCGGTCCGATGGCCGCCATGGTCGTCGCGGAGGCGAAGTGCGCCGGGTCAAAGGCCGCGGTGGCGCAGGGCGATGAGGCGCCGGTGGGGTGGGAGTCGGCCGAGTCCGGGCGCCACACCCCCAACCTCGTGACCGCCCGCTGAAGCTGAGGGAAACTCATCTTTGGCTGGATCTACCCACCGGTACGCCGGGGCCCTACGCTCGCCGCCATGACTGATGTGCTGCGGCGCGGCAGGGCCTCGTTGGCGTTGAGCTTCTTCGCTCAGGGTGTTGCGTTTGCCCTGCTGGTGACCCGGATTCCGGCCATCCAGGACCGGTACGGCGTCTCCGACGCGCTGCTGCCCGCCTTCCTCGCCGCCGTGCCGGTGCTCGCCGGCGTCGGCAGTGTCACGACCGAGCGGCTGGTGAAGCGAATACCGCCGAGCCGGGTGCTGCGCTGGTCCCAACCCGTCGTGCTCCTGGCGCTGCTCGGGGTCGGGGCGGGCGACCGGATGGTCGAGCTGGGGGTGGCCCTGGCCGCGTTCGGGCTGGCCGTGGGGGCGCTGGACGCCTCGATGAACATGCTCGGGGTGAGCCTCCAGCGGTCGTACGGGCGCAGCATCATGCTCAGTTTTCACGCCGCTTACAGCTTGGGCGGGATTGTGGGGGCTTCGCTGGCCTGGGTGGGTGCGCACTGGGATCTGGCGTTGGTCGTGTCGTATCTGCCGGTCGTGGTGGTGCTGCTGCCGGCCGCGCTGGTGGGGAGTCGGTGGTACGTCGACGGGGGTGGCGTCGGTGACCCGGCGGTGGCGTCGGAGGCTTCGGCCGAGGGTGGGCCCGTTGTCTTCAAGATGCTGTTGCCGCTGTGTCTGGTGATGACCTTCGCGTACATCGGCGACTCGACGGTCTCCAACTGGAGCGCCAAGTACCTCCAGGATGTGCTGGGGAGCTCGGAGCAACTGGCCACCGTGCCGTACAACGTCTACATGGTGACCACGCTGCTGGGGCGGGCCATCGGGGACTTCGGGGTGCGCCGGTTCGGGGCCGTGGTGGTCGTGCGGGGCGGGGCGCTGGTGGCGGCGGCCGGGTTCGCGGTGGTGGCCGGGGCGTCGGGCGCCTGGTTCGGGATGCTCGGGTTCACGCTGGTCGGGGTGGGGTTGTGCGTGCTGGTGCCGCAGACCTTCGCGGCGGCCGGGCGGTTGTTTCCGGGGGCTTCGGATACGGCCGTCGCGCGGCTCAATGTTTTCAACTATGTGGGGTTTTTGATCGGTTCGCCGTTGGTGGGGGCGTTGGGGGACGCCTGGAACTATCGCGGGGCCATGCTTGTGCCGATGGTGTTGGTGCTGGTGACGCTTGTGTACGCCCGTTCGTTCGCCGCTCAACCGGACCGATACGGTGACGGGCATGAGCGGCCGCGCACAGCTGATGTGGGATGAGGCAGTAACGGGCTACGACTTCGGGCCGGAGCATCCGATGGATCCGGTCCGGCTGGCCCTGACCCGGAGACTCGTCGATGCCTTCGGGCTCGATAGGGAGCTGGAGGTCGTCGCGGCCAAGCCGGCCGGGGAGTCCACGTTGCGGCTCGTCCACCGGGAGGACTACATCGAGGCCGTGAAGGCGGCTTCGGCTGAGCCGAGGGCGGCGGACCAGTCGTACGGGCTCGGCACCCTGGACGACCCCGCGTTCGCCGGCATGCACGAGGTGTCGGCGTTGATCGCCGGGCAGTCGGTCGGGGCGGCGGAGGCCGTGTGGCGCGGCGAGGCACTGCACGCCGTGAACTTCGCGGGCGGGCTGCACCACGCGATGCCGGGCGGCGCCTCGGGGTTCTGCATCTACAACGACGCCTCGCTGGCCATCGCTCGGCTGCTGGAACTGGGTGCCGAGCGGGTGGCGTACATCGATGTCGACGTGCATCACGGGGACGGGGTGCAGGCGGCGTTCTGGGACGATCCGCGGGTGCTGACGATCTCCCTGCACGAGCACCCCCGCACGCTGTTCCCGCAGACGGGGTGGCCGGAGGAGACCGGTGCGCCGGACGCCGAGGGCTCGGCGGTGAACGTGGCGCTGCCGGCGGGCACCGGGGACGCCGGGTGGCTGCGGGCGTTCCATGGCGTGGTGCCGGAGCTGATCGCGGACTTCCGGCCGCAGGTGCTGGTGACCCAGCACGGCGCCGACACGCACTTCGAGGACCCGCTGGCGCATCTGGCGGTGTCGCTGGACGCGCAGCGGGCCGTGCAGGTGGCCTGTCACGACCTCGCCCACGAGCACGCCGACGGCAAGTGGGTCGCGCTCGGTGGGGGCGGATACGCCGTGGTGGAGGTCGTACCGCGGTCGTGGACGCATCTCGTGGGCATCGCCGCGGGGCGGCCGGTCGAGCCCGAGGCGATGATCCCGGAGAGCTGGCGGCAGGAGGTCTTCGCGCGGACGCGGCAACTGGCGCCGGCGCGGATGACCGACGGACGGTGGCCGCTGTCCTGGCAGGACTGGGAGTCGGGGTACGACCCCGCGGACCGGCTCGACCAGGCCGTACTGGCTGCCCGGCGGGCGGCGTTCCCGCTGCGGGGGCTGCTGCCTTAGCCGCGCCCCCGCAGCGGGCGGACCGGCCGGCTAGGAGCAGAGGCCCTGCACACTGTCGTAGTAGATGTCGATCGTGCCGCTCCACTCCAGGCACTGGGCGTCGGACTGCGACGCGTCCAGGTACACCGGGCCGGCGTAGGAGGAGTAGGAGCCGTAGTCCCGCTCGGGCTTGCCCGAGGTGGGCGCGGTGTCCAGGGTGACCTCCATGAACATCCGGGTCCCGGGGTTCGTGCGGACCAGCACGGCGCAGTGCTGCTCGGTGTCCCGGTTGTAGGTGACGTACACGGTGCCGATGGTCTTGCGGGCCGAGTCGCGGATCTCCGTCCAGTCGTGGACGTAATAGCCCTCGCCGCACTTGCCGTTGTACGCGCCCGCGGTGGTGGCCGCCGATGCCGGGGCCGTCGTGGCCAGCGTGCCGCCGAGGGTGAGGGCGGCGAGGGTCGCGGCGGTGGCGGCTGTTCTACGGGTCAGCTTCATGGTGTTCCCCCTGTGGTGGTGGTCGGTGTGCGAGGCGTCTGGGACGTCGGTCAACTGGCTTTCGCCGCACACGTGTTGTGAGACCAGGGAGCCCATCGGTCGGTTGTGGGCGGTTCTGTAGCCGTTCCGTCACCGCCGTCACGATCACCGTTACGCCAACTGTGGGGTGTTTCCCCGGTTCCAGGCGTAGGCGTCCGCCTGGTCCGTCACCATCGCTCACGTGCTGACCACCGGAGCCCTGCGCGCCCACCTTCTCGCCGCGCACCTGGCCGGTCCCGTGGCCACCTCCCGTGAGGAGAGTCTGCGGAGCTACCGGCTCTTCGCCGCTCGCGATCCGCGCGCCCTGCTCGGGCTGGATCCCGCGGGGAGCTGGGGAGTGCGCGAATTGATTGCGTTGATGGCGGAGAAGTGCGGGGTTTCGGCCGATCCGCATCACACCACAGGTCATGATGTGATCGATCCTGAGCTGACTCTGACCGCTCTGGATGCCTTCGCGGAACGTCTCGCGGCAGCCGCCCAGCGCAGTGCCCCTGTCCTGCTCGGCACCGGGCACCCCCACCGACTGCTCGGTTTCTACGCCGCCTTGGCGGACGCGCTGTCGGCGGCGGGGTGTGCCGTCCTCACTCCCGCGCATGGTCGCTGTGTCGACATAACGACCCGGTTCGGTCTACGCACGTACAACCTTGCCTACGTACGAGGAGTCGCGCTGGTGCGGGAACCCGGCGCCTCTCGCCCCGGTTGTGAGCCCGGCGCACACACGCACTCACCCCTCCCGGTTCGCATCGCGCTGGCGGCCGCGGCGGAGGCCGGCGGGCCCATGCCGGAGCTGGTGATCGGCGATCACGGCTGGGTCTGCGGGGCAGGTCAGCTGGGGTTTGAGGCCATTGGTCCGGCCGATACGAATGACCCCGCGCTCTTTGTGGGGCAGGCCGAGGGGTCGGTGTCCGTCGTCGTTCCACTTGATGACGCTGTGCGGTCTGATTACTACCGGCCGCTTACCCGCTACGTACTCAATCGAGCGTGTCTGTCACAGTAGGTCGCCGATGGCTGCACCTCTTCCCCACTCGCATCACTGGCACCTACATTGGGGAGTGAGCACGCAGCGACGAAGAGTCACCGGAAGGGGAAGCCGGTGGCCGTCGAGTGCGGAAGGTTCAGGTGTGTCATGGCTGCAGCTGGCGAGAGGCCTCTGAACGAGGTTCAGTTCCTTACCGTGGCGGAAGTCGCCTCGGTGATGCGAGTGTCGAAGATGACCGTGTACCGGCTGGTGCACAGCGGTCATCTGCCCGCGATCCGTGTGGGGCGGTCATTCCGCGTCCCGGAGCAAGCGGTTCACGAATATCTCCGCGAGAGCTACGTGGGGGTGGAAACCGCCTGACAGCGACGGGCGAGAGGGGATCCTCAGGGCTGTTCAGGATTCCCCCTCGTCCCCTCGATTACGACCTCAGCGCTCGGGCGGGTAGGCTAGCCCCTCGTAGGTCGTATGGGCCCATGGCGCCCAACGCCGAGTGATGAGAAGTGAGCGAGGGTAGTCGTGGGCTCTGTTATCAAGAAGCGGCGCAAGCGGATGGCTAAGAAGAAGCACCGCAAGCTGCTCAAGCGCACGCGCGTTCAGCGTCGCAACAAGAAGTAAGCGACGCCGCGAAAGCAGCGTGATTGTGGCCCCCCACCAGACCCGGTGGGGGGCCACACGCGTATCCGGGACGGTGTGCGAGGAGCCGTACCGTGTGCGTAGGACGGGACGACCGTATGCATATGCCTGGACAAAGAGCTGACCCATCCGGTCGTACGCAGGGATTTCTCGTCACTTCGTGCATTGGGCGGTCATCACAGCGCAACATCGACCCGCTAAGTTGGCCGCACACGGGGAACTCGGCAGGGGTACGAGTGCTGGAAGGAAGGCGCTGATCTTGGGCAAGGTCGTGCTCGTGACCGGAGTGGCCCGTCAACTGGGGGGCCGTTTCGTACGACGGATCCAGCGTGACCCGGAGGTCGACCGGGTGGTCGCCGTGGACGCGGTCCCGCCCGAGCACCACCTGGGCGGTGCCGACTTCATCCAGGCCGACATCCGGCAGCCCACCATCGCGCGGGTGCTGGCGGAGAGCGGCGCCGACACCGTCGTCCACATGGACGTGACCGGGACCGCGCTCGGCAGCGGCAGCCGGACCACGGTCAAGGAGACCAACGTCATCGGGACCATGCAGCTGCTCGGCGCCTGCCAGAAGTCCCCTACCGTCAAACGGCTCGTGGTCAAGTCCAGTACCAACGTGTACGGGTCCGCGCCCCGCGACCCGGCCGTCTTCACCGAGACCACGCCGCCCAAGTCCCTGCCCAGCGGCGGCTTCGCCAAGGACGCGGTCGAGGTCGAGGGGTATGTGCGGGGCTTCGCGCGCCGCAGGCCCGATGTCGCCGTGTGCGTGCTGCGGTTCGCCAACATCCTCGGACCGAGCGCGGACACTCCGCTCGCCTCGTACTTCTCGCTGCCGGTGCTGCCGACCGTGCTCGGCTACGACCCACGGTTGCAGTTCGTGCACGAGGACGACGTGATCGAGGTGCTGCGCATCGCCTCGCACGAGCCGGCGCGGGGCACGCTCAACAGCGGCACGTTCAACATCGCGGGCGACGGTGTGCTGCTGCTCTCGCAGTGCTCCCGGCGGCTGGGCCGGCCCACCGTGCCGCTGCTGCTGCCCGCCGTCACCTGGGCGGGCTCCCTGGTGCGTACGCTGGGTATGTCGGACTTCTCGCCGGAGCAGATCAGGTTGCTCACGCACGGCCGGGTGGTGGCGACGGACCAGATGCGAGAGACCCTCGGATTCCAGCCGAAGTACACGACGGCGGAGACCTTCGCGGAGTTCGCGCGCAGCCGCGGACCGGGTCTGCTGCCGCCGGAGGCCCTTGCCGGGGCCGTCGACCGGATCGCCGCGCTGCCCGTCCTGGGTGGCGGTCACCTCCCGACGCAGAGCGCCAACTGAGGAGCGCATCAACGATGGCGGACGCCAAGGTCATTCCGTTCGACGACGACCGGTCCCGCGGGAACGCCGTTCAGCGGCCGTCGCGGCGCCGGAGCGGGGGGAGCCGGCGCAAGAGCGGTGAATCCGCGCTGGTGGGTGAGGTCCAGCCTCTCCCGGGACGGTCCTTCGCGCAGGATGATGTTCCTGTGACACCTGAGGAAGAGCCCGCCCCTGTGAAGCACCAGGACGACGACAACGGCGGCCTGGAGCGGCGCATCGCGAGCGGGCTGGCGTTCCTGCGCCGCCGCCTCACCGGGGACTACGAGGTCGACGACTTCGGCTACGACGAGGAGCTCACCGACCAGGTCCTGATGTCGCTGCTGCGCCCGTTGTACGACAAGTACTTCCGGGTCGAGGTGAAGGGCATCGAGAACATCCCGACCGACGGTGGCGCGCTGATCGTGGCCAACCACTCGGGCACGCTGCCGCTGGACGGCCTGATGATGCAGGTCGCCGTCCACGACAACCACCCGGCCGGCCGGCATCTGCGCCTGCTCGCCGCCGACCTGGTCTTCGTCCTGCCGGTGGTCAACGAACTCGCCCGCAAGCTCGGCCATACGCTGGCCTGCGCGGAGGACGCGGAGCGGCTGCTCGCACAGGGCGAGTTGGTCGGCGTCATGCCGGAGGGCTTCAAGGGCATCGGCAAGCCCTTCAGCGAGCGCTACAAGCTCCAGCGCTTCGGCCGCGGCGGCTTCGTCTCGACGGCTCTGCGCCAGGGCGCGCCGATCATCCCGTGCTCGATCGTCGGCGCGGAGGAGATCTACCCGATGATCGGCAACGCCAAGACGCTGGCCCGCCTCCTGGGCTTCCCGTACTTCCCGCTGACCCCGACCTTCCCGTGGCTGGGGCCGCTGGGTGCGATCCCGCTCCCGACGAAGTGGACGATCCAGTTCGGCGAGCCGATCCCGACGGACGGCTATCCACCGGAAGCGGCCGAGGACCCGATGCTGATGTTCAACCTGACGGACCAGGTCAGGGAGCAGATTCAGCACACGTTGTACAAGTTGTTGGTGCAGCGGCGGTCGGTTTTCTTCTGACGCATGAAGCGTTCTACGACGATGGGGGCGCCCTCCGCTCGGAGGGCACCCCCATCGTCGTACTGGCTAGTTCGCGTCCTCGCTGTCGATGCCCAGGCCGGGGAGGAGGCCGGGGAGGAGGGGTGGGAGGGTTACCGCAGGCTCGGTGGTGGGGGTTGGGGTGGACGACGACGAGCCTGAGCTGCCGGTGTCCTTCGGGGGGTCGAGGAGGCCGCCGGTGCTTCCGCCGAGCAGGCCCTCGTTCTCACTGCCGGAGCTCTCGGCCGACTTGCTCGGGCGGCTGGAGCGGTTGCCGTCGGAGGAGCTGCTGCCGGCGCTGGGGCGGGCCGAGCGGTCCGTGCCCGATGTGCCGGTGGACGCCGACCCCGAGCCGCCGCGCCGCTTGCCGTCGCCGCTCTGGGGCGGCTGCTGCGGAAGCAGCGACTCCAGCGGGGCGACTTCTTCGTCTATGGCGTCGAACACCGACGAGACCTCGTCACCGACGTCCCCGAGCTGGAGCGGAAGCCGCTCACGGAGGTGGCCCCAGGCCACGCGGTGCGAGCGGGAGAAGGCGGAGAGCGCCTGGATGGGACCCAGCGAGTTCGGGTCCCGGTGGTACGCCTCGCGCAGCAGGCGGTGGCCCTCGGAGGCGTCGTGCCGCATGCCGTACAGGGCGCGGCGGATCTCCGCCATCGACTCGTGGTCGAGCTGTCCGCCGCGACCGCGTTCCATCAGCCGCCGGGCCTCGCTCAGCCGGGTGGAGGCCTGGTCGAGGTAGGTGCGGCCACGCTCGTCGTCGCCGTCGGCCAGGACGTTGAGCTTGAAGTCCTCGATGCCGCGCTTGAGGCCGTACAGGGAGTCGCCGGGCAGGGCGTCGGAGCTGGCGGCGGAGACCCCGCCGAAGGCCCCGGCGGCTACACCGACGCTGAGCCCGCCCGCGGTGAGGCCCTTGGCGAGCCGTGACCGGGGGCGCAACTTCCCGAGCGGGGAGGCGCGGTGCGCTCCCCGTCCCCGCTGCGAACGCTGGCCGGGCAAGGCGGGGCTCGCCTCGCCGCCCGCGGTGCCCTCCTGGAGCATGGCCTCCATCGCGGCCACGAGCTGAGCCCGCTGGACCACCTTGACCTCGGGGTCGAGCTGGGGTTTCGGCAGGTCGCCGAGACTTGCGGTCAGGGCCAACAGGCGCCCCTGCTCGGACTGTTCCGCGGCAGCCGGTGCCGGTGCCGTTCCATCGGACTGCTCGGGCTGCGTGGCCGCCGAACCCCGGTCGGTCAGCTCGTCCATGGCCTGGGCGAAGGCGTTCGCCCGCCGGTGTGCCGATACGTTCGCGATCACTGGCGGCACCTCCTCTCGTGATGACGGTCGGCTCCCCAGGGGGTCCTGAGGGTTGCACGCCCTGACCACATGCACTCGATCGAGTGATCGAAGTCGGCCAGGGAGTGACCACAGGGAGCCTGCATCCCGCACAACGAGTGGCGCGGCACTTGGGTTACGGACGGCGGATGAACGGACCTCGAAGTCAACGGACTTTCACCGAGGGTGAGTTGTAGGTTGCGGAGCGTACTGGACAGGTGCCCTGGACGCGCTCAGCGCGCGTCGTCCGGCAGCAGTCGGGCGAGGGTGCGGACGGCCCGGTACTGGAGGGTCTTGATGGCGCCCTCGTTCTTGCCCATGACACGGGCCGTCTCGGCGACCGAGAGGCCCTGGAGGAAGCGGAGCGTGACGCACTCCTGCTGTTGGGGGTTGAGACGTCGCACGGCGTCGAGGAGTGCGGCGTTGGAGAGGGACTCCAGGACGGAGTCCTCCGGGGAGCGCTCGACCTCGTTGGCGTCGAGCATCTCGCCCGTGGTCACCTCAAGGCGGAAGCGGCTCGATTTGAAGTGGTCGGCGACGAGGTTGCGGGCGATGGTGACCAGCCAGGCCCCGAAGTCGCGGCCCTGCCAGGTGAAGGTGCCGATGCGGCGCAGGGCGCGCAGAAAGGTCTCGCTGGTGAGGTCCTCGGCGGTGGCTTTCCCTCCGACGCGGTAGTAGATGTACCGGTACACGGTGTCGCTGTACTGGTCGTAGAGGCGTCCGAACGCGTCGGCCTCGCCGGCCTGCGCGCGTTCGACTAGATCCATCATTCGAGCGCTGTCGCTGTCCGCCGCGGGGCGGCGAGCGGTCGTGGTGCCGGCCGACCGTCCCCGTCTGCCGACTGCCGCGCTGCCTTCGGCGAGCGCGTAGCACGGGCCTACGGGCGCGGTGGTTACGGCGAGGGCGGGGACGGCGTACGCGGTGGGGACGAAGCCGCGCAGCAGGTCTTGGACCGTTGCGCGGAGCGTAGCCAGGCCCGAGGCGTCAACCCCGACGTGTGGGTACACGGGACTCCCAGAGGCAGAGCTTCCATCACGTGCAGTGCGGAACCGTTCACCCGTCGTAGCGACGGAGAGGTACCGGTTTGCGTCTGAGGAGAATAACGCTTCGTGCAGGCACTGCTACGCCCAGTTGCTCAAATCACCGATTGCGTCTCTTCTGTAACCGATTGACGCCCGATCAAGTGCCGGAGAGTGACCGATTGTTGATCGAATTCGTCCGCGTTCCGGCTGACTCCGGGGCGTGTTGTGGCCGTGTGCAGCCAAGGGGACTGGACAGGGAGTTGTGGGGGTATGAGGTGCGGATTGGGCTGCGTGGTCGGGCGTGGCCAGGTTGTGACCGACCCGGGTTTTTTCGCCCCCGCCGCCCCTACCCGTCCCATCTCCAGGGGCTTTGCCCCTTCGACCCCACCAGGGGGCTGCGCCCCCTGGACCCCCCGTCGGCCCCTGAAGGGCCTTGTCCTCAAACGCCGGACGGGCTGGGAGATGCGACCGGCGGTGGTGTGTGAAGGGTGCGGGCGTTACCGCCGGCGGCGGTGGAGCGCGATCGCCGCTGCCGTGCCGCCGGCCACCGCGCCGACGCCGGCAGCCGCCGGGATGCCGACCTTCGCTGCCTTTCGGCCCGTGCGGTAGTCGCGTAGGCGCCAGTCCAGTTGGCGGGCGTGTTTGCGGAGCTTGGTGTCGGGGTTGATGGCGTAGGGGTGGCCGACCAGGGAGAGCATCGGGATGTCGTTGTGCGAGTCGCTGTAGGCGGCGCAGCGGGAGAGGTCCAGTTCCTCCGCCGCGGCCAGGGCGCGAACGGCCTCCGCCTTCGCCGGGCCGTGCAGCGGCTCGCCGACCAGCTTGCCGGTGTAGACGCCGTCCACCGACTCCGCCACGGTGCCCAGCGCCCCGGTGAGGCCGAGGCGGCGGGCGATCACCTGGGCGATCTCCACGGGGGCGGCCGTGACCAGCCAGACCCGCTGGCCCGCGTCCAGGTGGGCCTGGGCGAGGGCACGGGTGCCCGGCCAGATCCGCTCGGCCATGTACTCGTCGTAGATCTCCTCGCCGATCGACTGGAGCTCGGCGACGCGGTGGCCCTTGACGATGGAGAGAGCGGAGTCGCGCGCGTCCTGCATGTGCTCCGGGTCCTCGACGCCGGCCAGCCGGAACCACGCCTGCTGCCAGGCGAACCTCGCGAGGTCGCGGGTCTCGAAGAACTTCCGCTTGTACAGGCCGCGCCCGAAGTGGAAGAGCGCCGCGCCCTGCATCACGGTGTTGTCGAGGTCGAAGAACGCGGCGGCCTTCTCGTCGCCGAGTACGGGGAAGTCCGGTTCGGCCTCGGGGACCTCCGTCGCTTCCTGCGACGACTTGCGCGCTGCCTCCGCCGAGGCCTCGCCAGCCAACACGCTTCGCGCCGTGGCGGAGCGCCTACGGGGAGTGAGCCATCGAAGAGCGGCCATGACCGTGAGCATAGCCATTCTGTTCGGTGCTTCCGGAGTGGAGAGGTTTGGAGGTTGTGAACTCTCCGCGACCGCGCAGTTAAACAGTGTGGTGGGGCAGCGGCCGACCCTCCGGGCGCCGGCGCGCGAGAATGGCTGACATGAGCCCCCTTTTTCGTCGCGGCGCAGCCAAGTCCCCGCAGGACCGGCTGGTCACGCTCATCGGCAAACCGGACTGTCATCTGTGTGATGCCGCACAGGACACGGTCCGGAAGGTGTGTGGCGAACTGGGGGTTCCGTGGGAGGTGAAGGACATCAACCAGGATCCCCAACTGCACGACCAGTACTGGGAACAGATCCCCGTCGTCCTCGTCGACGGCGCCCAGCACACGTTCTGGCGCGTGAACGAGGATCGCCTCCGCAAAGCACTGACCGGGTAGTCCAAAGTGCTCGCGAAACGGCTTAGGATCGACGGCGACTTGGTCTCGGGGGCGGGGATCGTAGAGGAGAGTGTGCGGTTTTGCCCCCAAGAGTTGAGGAACGGTGGTGCGTGTGCGCCGGTTCCATACCTGTGCGCCGGGCGTGCGTGAGCCCGGTCACGTTGGGCGGGCAAATCGGACACCATCTTTGTGCACGCGTTCACAAAGACATAGCCTGCTTTCGACGGGGCGGTCATGTAGGGACGTGTGACCGCCTACAGCCCCGCTCTACCCGCAGGAGCACCGTGGCAACTGGCCGAACTCACCGACCGGCGACCCGCAGCCGAGGGATTCCCGAGGCCACCGTCGCCCGGCTTCCGCTGTACCTCCGAGCCCTGACCGCATTGTCGGAGCGCTCGGTACCCACGGTCTCCTCCGAGGAGCTCGCGGCCGCGGCGGGGGTCAACTCCGCCAAGCTGCGCAAGGACTTCTCGTACCTCGGGTCGTACGGAACGCGCGGTGTCGGCTACGACGTCGAGTATCTCGTCTACCAGATCTCCCGCGAACTGGGCCTCACCCAGGACTGGCCGGTTGTGATCGTCGGTATCGGTAACCTCGGCGCCGCCCTCGCCAACTACGGCGGGTTCGCCTCCCGTGGTTTCCGGGTGGCCGCGCTCATCGACGCCGACCCGTCCATGGCCGGCAAGCCCGTCGCCGGCATCCCCGTGCAGCACTCCGACGACCTGGAGAAGATCATCCAGGACAACGGCGTGTCGATCGGTGTCATCGCCACCCCCGCCGGTGCCGCCCAGCCGGTCTGCGACCGGCTCGTGGCCGCCGGGGTGACCTCCATCCTGAACTTCGCGCCGACCGTGCTGACCGTCCCCGACGGCGTCGACGTGCGCAAGGTCGACCTCTCGATCGAGTTGCAGATCCTCGCCTTCCACGAGCAGCGCAAGGCCGGCGAGGAGGCCCACTCGGACGGCTCCGGACCGGCCGCCGTCACCCGTGATTCCGACGCATCAGCCGACCAGGGGCCAGACGGGGACGTACCCGCCGTGATGCCGGCATGAGTCTCCTCGTCGTCGGACTGAGCCACCGCAGCGCGCCGGTCAGCGTGCTGGAACGCGCGGCGCTGAGCGCGGACGCCCAGATCAAGCTGCTCCAGGACACGGTCGCCGCCGAGCCGGCCACCGAGGCCGCCGTGCTGGCCACCTGCAACCGCATCGAGCTGTACGCCGACGTGGACAAGTTCCACGCCGGTGTCGCCGAGCTGTCCACGCTGCTCGCCCAGCACAGCGGAGTGGGGCTCGACGAGCTCACGCCGTACCTCTATGTGCACTACGAGGACCGGGCCGTCCACCACCTGTTCTCGGTGGCCTGCGGGCTCGACTCCATGGTCGTCGGCGAGGGCCAGATCCTCGGGCAGATCAAGGACTCCCTGGCCAAGGCGCAGGAGCTGCACAGCGCCGGACGGCTGCTGAACGACCTGTTCCAGCAGGCCCTGCGGGTCGGCAAGCGCGCCCACTCCGAGACCGGCATCGACCGCGCCGGACAGTCCCTGGTCACCTTCGGCCTGGAGCAGCTGTCCGAGGGTGCGGACGTCTCCGCCTGGGCGCGCGGCAAGAAGGCCCTGGTCATCGGCGCCGGTTCGATGTCCTCGCTGGCCGCGGCCACGCTCGCGCGGGTCGGAGTCGCCGAGATCGTCGTCGCCAACCGCACCCAGGACCGCGCCGAGCGCCTCGCCGCGCTGCTCGCCGAGCAATATGGACACGGCCTCGACGAGGGCGACGACACGGACGTGCTGGCCCGCGCGGTACCGATGGATTCGGTGCCGGTCGAGCTGACACGTGCCGACATCGCCGTCTCCTGCACCGGAGCGACCGGCCTCGTGCTGAGCGCCGAGGAGGTCGCCGCCGCGGTGGAGGGCCGTACCGGTCAGCCGGTCGCCTTCGCGGAGGCGGGCACGCCCGCGCCCCGGACGCACGCCGACTCCACCGACGTACGGCAGACCCCGCTGCCGCCCACCAGCGTCGGCACCGACGAGAACTGCCCGCTGGACGTCGCCGCCGTGCAGGGAGGTTTCTCTGTGCTCGGCGAGGCCGCCGTCGCGGGGATGGACGCGGCCACCCTGGAGCAGCACGCGGCATGGGCCGCCGGCAGTGCCGTCGACCGCCGTGAGGCCGCCCGGCGCAGCCCCGAGGCCGACGCCGAGCTGATCACCGCGCTCGCCGCGACCGCGGCCACCGTCGGCCGGATCCCCGAGCGCCGCAAGCCCGAACCGGTCGCCGACGTACCCCGGCCGGCTCCGGCGCTGTCGCTGCTCGACCTCGCCATGCCGCGCGACATCGACGCGGCCGTGCACCGGCTGGCCGGCGTGCGGCTGGTGGACATCGAGTCGCTGGCCGAAGCCTCCGCCGACGCTCCGATGGCGGCCGACGTCGACCAGGTCCGCCGTATCGTCTCCGACGAGGTCGCGGCCTTCGGGGCGGCGCTGCGGGCGGCGCACATCACGCCGACCGTGGTCGCGCTGCGCGCGATGGCCGCCGATGTCGTGGCGAACGAGATCGCCCGACTGGAGGGCCGTCTGCCGGGCCTCGACGACAAGCACCGCGGCGAGATCACGCAGACCGTGCGGCGCGTGGTCGACAAGCTGCTGCACGCGCCGACCGTGCGGGTCAAGCAGCTCGCGGCCGAGCCCGGCGGCGCCGGGTACGCGGACGCCCTGCGGACCCTGTTCGACCTCGACCCGGAGACGGTGGCCTCCGTCTCCCGCGCCGAGGACAGCACCGAGAAGAACCGAGGCCCAAGATGACTCAGCAGGCACTACGGCTGGGGACCAGGCGCAGCAAGCTCGCCATGGCCCAGTCCGGGCAGGTCGCGGACGCCGTGCGCCGGGTGACCGGACGGCCCGTCGAACTCGTCGAGATCACCACGTACGGCGATGTCTCCCGCGAGGCCCTCGCGCAGATCGGCGGCACGGGCGTGTTCGTCACCGCGCTGAGGGACGCGCTGCTGCGTGGCGAGGTCGACTTCGCGGTGCACTCGCTCAAGGACCTGCCGACCACGCAGCCCGAGGAGCTGGCCGTCGCGGCCGTCCCCGAGCGCGAGGACCCCCGCGACGTGATCGTCGCCCGGGACGCACTGAAGCTCACCGACCTGCCGCGCGGCGCGCGCATCGGTACGGGTTCGCCGCGCCGGATGGCCCAGCTGAACGGGTACGCGCGCAGCCATGGGCTGGACTTCGAGACGGTCGCGATCCGCGGGAACGTCGACACGCGGATCCGGTACGTGCGCGACGGTGAGCTGGACGCGGTGGTGCTGGCCGCGGCCGGTTTGCAGCGCATCGGCCGCATCGAAGAGGTGACCGACTTCCTGTCGGTCGACACAGTTTTGCCCGCCCCCGGCCAGGGGGCACTGGCGATCGAGTGCACCGCGGACAACGCGGACCTGATCGCCGCGCTCGGCGAGCTCGACGACCCGTTCACTCGGGTCGCCGTGACCGCGGAGCGCTCACTGCTCGCCGCCCTGGAGGCCGGCTGCTCCGCCCCTGTGGGCGCGCTGGCCGACCTTCTGGCCGACGGGCAGATTGTCAAGGAAATGCGCCTGCGCGGCGTCGTCGGCACGACCGACGGCTCGCGGACGGTGCAGCTGTCCACCACCGGTCCCGTGCCCGAGACGCACGACCAAGCGCTGGCGCTCGGTCGCGAACTCGCTACCGAGATGCTTGCCCAGGGCGCGGCCGGTCTGATGGGGGAGCGAGCACAGTGAGCCCCACCACCCTTCCCGCCGGCCTTGAACACGGGCACGTCACCTTCCTCGGTGCCGGACCCGGGGATCCGGGGCTGCTGACCCTGCGCGCCGTAGAGGCGCTGGCGAACGCGGACGTACTCGTCGCCGAGCACGAGGTGCTCGACGTGGTGCGCAAGCACGCCAGAGTCGGCGTAGCCGAAGTGCACACGGACACGGGTCCCTCCGGGGACGCCGGGCCCGGCACAGGCACGCCTCAGCTAGCGGTAGTTGACGGCGCGTCAACGACCGCTGGGCTACCCGCGGTGCGGGATGCCGCACATCTTGTCATGGAGGCCGCGCGCAGCGGCAGGCGGGTCGTGCGTGCGGTGTCCGGGGATCCCGGGCTCGACACGTACGCCACCGAGGAGATGCTGGCGTGCGTCGCGGCGGGCGTGCCGTTCGAGGTCGTGCCGGGTGTCGCCGCCGCCGTCGGCGTGCCCGCGTATGCCGGCGTGCCGCTGCGGGACGCGCAGGGCACCGACGTGCGGTTCGTCGACGCGCGCACCGCTTCGGACCGGTGCTGGACCGAGGTCGGGGCGTCCGACGGGACCGTCGTCGTCTCGACGACGCTGGACTCGGTCGGCGCGGCCGCCGGTGAGCTGGTGTCCGCGGGGCGCAAGCCCGATACGCCGCTGACGGTCACGGTCGCCGGTACGACGACCCGTCAGCGGACGTGGACCGCGACGCTGGGGACGATCGCGCAGACGCTCAAGCAGGCCAAGGTGCTGCCCTCGCCCGAGGGCGGGCGGCCGGTGATAGCCGTGGTCGGTGAGCGTTCTGCCGCTGCTCAGCGGGATCAGCTGTCGTGGTTCGAGTCCAAGCCGCTCTTCGGGTGGCGGGTGCTCGTGCCGCGGACCAAGGAGCAGGCGGCTTCGCTCTCCGACCAGTTGCGGTCGTACGGGGCCGTGCCGCACGAGGTGCCGACGATCGCCGTCGAGCCGCCGCGGACGCCTCAGCAGATGGAGCGGGCGGTCAAGGGCCTGGTGACGGGCCGTTATGAGTGGATCGCCTTCACTTCGGTGAACGCCGTCAAGGCGGTTCGGGAGAAGTTCGAGGAGTACGGGCTCGATGCTCGTGCGTTCGCCGGGATCAAGGTCGCGGCGGTGGGAGAGCAGACGGCGAAGGCGCTGATCGCGTTCGGTGTGAAGCCGGATCTCGTGCCGAGTGGGGAGCAGTCGGCCGCGGGGCTGTTGGAGGACTGGCCTCCTTACGACCCCGTCTTCGACCCGATCGACCGGGTGTTCCTGCCGAGGGCCGACATCGCTACGGAGACTCTGGTCGCCGGGCTCATCGAGCTGGGCTGGGAGGTCGACGACGTCACGGCCTATCGGACCGTGCGGGCGTCGCCGCCGCCGGCGGAGACTCGGGAGGCGATCAAGGGGGGTGGCTTCGATGCCGTTCTCTTCACGTCGTCGTCGACTGTGCGGAATCTGGTGGGGATCGCGGGTAAGCCGCACAACGTGACGGTGATCGCGTGTATCGGTCCTGCCACCGCGAAGACCGCGGAGGAGCATGGGCTTCGGGTGGATGTGATGGCTCCGGAGCCGTCTGTGCACAAGTTGGCCGAGGCGCTTGCCGACTTTGGGCTGCGGCGGAGGGCTGCGGCTGTGGAGGCTGGGGATCCGGTTACTCGGCCCAGTGAGCGGCGGCCGGGGGCTCGGCGGCGGCGGTCCACGACGTAGTTGATTGTGGGGGGTTGGTGTGGGGGTGCGGGTGCGGGCCGGGACGGGTTTCGCCCCCGCCGCCCCTACCCGTCCCATCTCCAGGGGCTTCGCCCCTTCGACCCCACCAGGGGGCTGCGCCCCCTGGACCCCCGTCGGCCCCGAAAGGGCCTTGTCCTCAAACGCCGGACGGGCTGGGAGTGCCGACCGGCGCTGATAAGGCGAGCTCCTATGTCTCCACCGTGTGGCCGAAGCGGAGCAAGTTGCTTGGGTCGTAGGTGGACTTGGTCTGGCGTAGGCGGTTGTAGGTGTCCGGGGTCCAGGCTCGGGCGCGGTCCGGGGCGTCGCCCGGGGTGCCGTGGATGTTGATCAGGGTGTGGCCCGTGCCGTAGGGGGTCATGGCCGTGTGCAAGGACGCTGTGGCTCTTTCCGTCGCCTCTGCCTGAGGTGGGGCCGCCGGGACTCCAATCGATGCCAGCATGTAGGTCGCATCCCGGGCGGGGATCGCGTCCGCCACGCGGGCCGGGCGGGACAGGGCGCCGCCCAGGTGGCGGATCTCCACCGAGAGCAGGGGGCAGTCGGGGACGTCCGGGCCCACCTGGGTCAGGAAGGTGCGGAGGGCCTGCGGGGCCAGTTCGCGCAGGAGGGTGCAGGCCTCCCGGGCGGGGAGCGGGTCCTGGGGTTCCATGAAGACGCGGTCCAGTGCCGCGTACGGCATCTCCTCCACCGTGTCGACCGTGACCGGCGCCGCGGAACGCAGCGGGCGCAGGAGGCTCTCGCCCTGCGTCGCGTCGCCCGTGTACGCGACCGCCACCCTGGCCCAGAAGCCGCCGCGCAGGGGCTCCGGGATCTGCGGGATGGGGGGCAGGCGCAGGAGGCTGAAGGCCGTGCACATCTCCGCGGGGGCGTCCCGGGTCCAGTCGGCCCACGTCGTCAGCAGCGCCTGCGCGTGTTCGCCGGGGCAGTAGATGCCGCCGCCCAGGATCGTCGGCAGGCGCAGCAGATCGAAGGTGACGGACGTGACCACCCCTACGTTTCCCTTGCCGCCGCGCAGCGCCCAGAACAGCTCCGGTTCGTGGTCGGCGTCGCACACGCGGAGTGTGCCGTCGGGTGTGGCGACCTGGAAGGAGCGGACCAGGTCGGTCGCGTAGCCGTATGCGCGGCCCACGACCGGCAGGCCGCCGCCCAGCGTGTAGCCGACCACTCCCACACCCGAGGCGCTGCCGCACAGCGGGGCGAGGCCGTGCGGTGCCGCCGCGTCCAGGACGTGACGCCACTTCGCGCCCGCCCCGACGGTCGCCACACGCCGGTCCGCGTCGATGTGCACGTCCGTCATGCGGGAGGTGTTGATCAGCAGGCCGTGGTCGATGGGGAAGTTCGCGCCGTGGCCCGTCGCCTGGACCGCGACCGGCGTGCCGGTGGCGGTCGCCCAGCGCAGTGCCGTGACGATGTCGTCGGCGCCGGTCGCACCCACCACCACGTCGGGGGTGTGCAGCGCGGCCAGGTTGAAGCCGGTGACCTCGCCCGCGTAGCCGTCGTCGCCGGGATGCAGGACCGGGCCGTGGATCTGGGACAGGGCGAAGAGGTCGGGAGTGTTGCGGTGGGTGGCGGTCATCGTGGCCTCCGCGGTGCGGGTACGGAGGGATCGGCTGGGGGCGCTTCCTTCAGGATTACCCGCGGTCGGGGCCGCCGCATGCCGGGCGCCGTCCCGACGCACAGTCGGCAAAGGTGCTCTCGGGGCGGGCGTAGCGTAGAGGGCATGACGACGTACGGATCCTTCCCCGGTACTCGGCCGCGGCGTCTGCGGACCAGCCCCGTCATGCGGCGCATGGTCGCCGAGACCCGGCTGCACCCCGCCGACTTCATCCTCCCGGCCTTCGTGCGTGAGGGTGCCGCCGAGCCGGTGCCGATCGCCGCGATGCCGGGTGTCGTCCAGCACACGCGGGACAGCCTGAAGAAGGCTGCCGCGGAAGCGGTGGCGGCCGGGATCTCCGGGATCATGCTGTTCGGCGTGCCGGAGGAGGAGAAGAAGGACGCCCTCGGCACGCCGGGGACCGATCCCGACGGGATTCTCCAGGTCGCCCTCCGGGACGTGCGCGCCGAGGTGGGCGACGACCTCCTCGTCATGTCCGACCTGTGCCTCGACGAGACCACCGATCACGGGCACTGCGGGGTGCTGGACGCCGAGGGACGCGTCGACAACGACGCCACCCTGGAGCGGTACGCCGAGATGGCGCAGGTCCAGGCCGACGCCGGGGCCCATGTCGTAGGACCCAGCGGGATGATGGACGGGCAGATCGGGGTCGTCCGCGACGCGCTCGACCAGATCGGGCGGGAGGATGTCGCGATCCTCGCCTACACCGCCAAGTACGCCTCCGCCTTCTACGGGCCCTTCCGTGAGGCCGTCGGCTCGTCGCTGAAGGGCGACCGCAAGACGTATCAGCAGGACCCGGCGAACGCGCGGGAGTCGCTGCGCGAACTCGCCCTCGATCTGGAGGAGGGCGCCGACATGGTGATGGTCAAGCCGGCCGGGCCCTACCTCGACATCCTGGCGCGGGTCGCCGACGCCGTGGACGTGCCGGTCGCCGCCTACCAGATCTCCGGCGAGTACTCGATGGTCGAGGCCGCCGCCGAGAAGGGCTGGATCGACCGGGACCGGGCCATCCTGGAGACGCTGACCGGCATCAAGCGGGCGGGCGCCCGCAACATCCTCACCTACTGGGCGATCGAGGCCGCGCAGAAGCTCGGTCGGCAGTAGCGGCCGCGGCGGCGGTCACCGGTTCAGGGGCCGTCGGACGCCGGCGGTGTCGTGGGCGAGGTGGCGGTGGGGCTGGTCGGGGTCGACGGGCCCTCGTCGCGCAGGCCGTGACCGTCCTCGCACGCGGTGAGCGCGAGCGCGGCGACCGCCACCAGCGTGGCGGCGAGCAGCCGGGCGCGGGGGTGACGGGCGGGGGGTGCGGACGCCGGCATGGGGTGGCCCTCTCCTTGCGTGGGGGTCGGGGTCGGTGACCAGCCTGCGCGATCATCCCTCCCGCACGCCAGCATCGACGGCGAATTCGGGACGCCCGAGCCGCGGGATCCTCGCTGACCTGCGGGGATGCCGCGTTCCGGTGGTTCGGTGCGGGACGCCTCGCGGTGTGCGGAGCGCGGGGACGCTCCCCGCGTACGGGGTGGTGGGTCCGTATCCCGGAAAGTCACTTGTAGGCGGCAGGTAGTTCTCTAGGCTGCCCGTCACGAGCCGTCCCGCATGCCGTCGCAGCCCGAGGAGCCGTGTCATGACCGTCATCGAGCCCGCGCCCCGTCCTGGCACCGCCCCCGTGCCGCCGCTCGCGGCGCGGACCGGGGCGGTCGGCGGGTCGCCCGTGCGGGAGATCCTCGCCGTCACCGCCCGTCCCGAGGTCATCAACTTCGCGGGCGGGCTGCCCGCGCCGGAACTGTTCGACCGGGAGGGCATAGCGGCCGCCTTCCGGGACGTGCTCGCCGAGACGCCGGCGCACGCCCTCCAGTACTCCACCACCGAGGGCGAGCCGAGCCTGCGCGCCGGGCTCGCCGCCCGCATGACAGCCCGCGGGCTCGCTACCGACGCCGACGACCTGCTCGTCACCACCGGCTCCCAGCAGGGCCTGTCGCTGCTGGCCACCGCGCTGCTCGACCCGGGGGACACGGTCCTGGTCGAAGACCCCTGTTATCTGGCGGCACTTCAGGTCTTCGGGCTCGCGGGAGCCCGTGTCGTCGCCGTGCCGGGCGACGCGGACGGGGTGGATCCGGCCGCGCTGGAGGAACTGGTGGTGCGGGAGCGGCCGAAGCTCTTCTACACCGTGCCCACCTTCCAGAACCCGACCGGCCGGACCCTGCCCGCCGAGCGCCGGGCCGCCGTCGCCCGGGCCGCCGCCCGCGCCGGGGTGTGGATCGTCGAGGACGACCCGTATAGCGAACTGCGGTACGAGGGCGAGCCCGTGCCCTGGATCGCCTCGTACCCGGGCGCCGAGGACCGCACGGTGCTGCTCGGCTCCTTCTCCAAGGTGATGGCGCCGGGGCTGCGGCTGGGCTGGCTGCGCGCGCCGGCCGCCGCGCTGCGGGCCTGCGCGGTCGCCAAACAGGCCGCCGACCTGCACACCCCGACCGTCAACCAACTCGCCGCCGCCCGCTGCCTGGACGCCCTCGACCCCCATGTGGCCCGCGTGCGGGACGTCTACCGCGAACGCCGAGACGCCATGCTGGCGGGGCTGCCCGGCGCTCTCCCGGAGGGGGCGGTCTGGAACCGGCCCGAGGGCGGCATGTTCGTCTGGGTCCGGCTCCCGGAGTCCTACGACGCCACGGCCCTGCTGCCCGAGGTGGTGCGGCACGATGTCGCCTACGTCCCCGGCGCGCCCTTCTACGCCGGCGAGCCGGACCGGTCGACGCTGCGGCTGTGCTTCGTGACGCAGACGCCGCCGGAGATCGAGGAGGGGCTGCGGCGGCTGGGCCGGGGGCTGCGGTCGTGGTCCTAGGGCGAACGGTCCAGGGCGGTTCGGGCCACGGACCGCGGACGGGCCGGAGCGGACTTTCCTAGGCTGGAGGACATGTCCGACACCTTGCGGTTCGACCTCGACGGCTATCTCCGGCACATCGGCTGGGAGGGGGAGCGGCGGGCCGATCCGGCCACACTGCGGGGCGTGCATCTGGCGCACACGCGGGGCATCCCCTTCGAGAACCTGGACGCCCTGCGGCGCATCGCCCCCTCCCTGGACCTGGCCGACCTGATGGCCAAGATGGTGCACAGCAGGCGCGGCGGCTACTGCTACGAGCACAACACGCTCCTCGCGGGCGCCCTGGTCGCGCTCGGCTTCAAGGTGACCGGGCTGGGCGCGCGGGTCGCGGTCGGAGCCGACCGGATCGGGAGCCGGCCGCGCACCCACATGGCGCTGCTCGTCGAGGCTCCGGGCGACCCGCAGCCGTATCTCGCGGACGTCGGCTTCGGCGCGATCGGGGCGCTGCTGGAGCCGGTGCCGTTGACGGCCGGTGTGGAGTTCCGGGACGCGGAACGCCGGCACCGGCTCGTCCATGTGCCGCACGACGGGCCGCTCCCGCTGTGGGTGCTCCAGGCCCACGACCGGGTGAAGGGCGACTGGGCGGACCAGTACGCCTTCACGCTGGAGCCCTTCGTGCAGCCCGACTTCGAGGTCGTCAACTGGCACATCGGCACCAATCCGCGCTCGCCGTTCACCCAGCGCGTCTACGTCCAGCGCGTCAGCGCCGACCGCCACCTCCTCCTCAACGGCCGGCTGCTCACCGAGACGCGGGTGGACGGGACGGTCGTCGAGCGGGAGGTGACGGGGGAAGCGGAGGCGCGGCGGCTGCTGGACGAGGAGTTCGGGATCGACGTACCGGACGGGATGACGCTGCTGATCTGAGGCCGGGCGGCCCGTCAGCCACCGGTCAGTCCCACCAGAAGTGCCAGGCGGGCTGGTTCAGGAGGCGGTTCTCGGCGTAGGCGCGGACGGTGGTGTCGTCGCTCTGGAGGAGGTTGTCGGGGCAGAACGCGAAGTGCTCGGCGGCGACGGCCTCCGCCTCGGCCAGGGTGGCCGGCGGGAACGCCACGGAGACGAGGAGGTGGTCGAAGCCGAGCGCCACCACCCGTATGCCGAAGCGGTCCTCCCAGGAGCGGAGCACCGCGCACAGGCGAGCGGTGTCGCCCTCGTGGTTGACCGGTCCCGTCCAGCCGATCGCCGCCGGAACGTCCGCGCTGCGGCGGGCCGGGACAAGAGCGACACGGGGGTCCTTCAAGGGGCCGCCCGGCTCCAGCAGGGAGTCCGCGATGTCGGTGGCCACCGTGTCCGGGTCATCCGCGGCGGCGGTGGGGGCGTCGGCGAGGCCCGGCCACTCCTGTCCCGTCTCCCCGGCCGCGTACTCCTCCCAGAGCTCCGCCAGCACCTCGTCCGCGTCGTGATCGCCCGGGTACGACATCTCCCCGGGCATCAACTCCCACTCCTCGGGCCCGCCTTGGCTCCCGCTCGCCTCGATGACGACCGGCAGCAGGCCGGCCGTGCGGCGGGCCGGTTCCAGAGCCGCCCAGGAACCGGGGACCGCCGGCTCGTCCGCGAGCCACAGCAGCGGCTCGTGCCAGCGGCCTTCGTCGGTGGCGTCCACGAGCCTCCCGGGCGGGAGTCGAAGGCCCAGGGAGGTGCCCGTGGGGTCGGTCGTGAGCTTCGGCAGCGGGTTCGGAAGAGTCGCCATGCCCGTGACTGTAGGGGCAGCCACTGACAACGCGCCCCGCCCGAGCGGGTCCGAGCCCCGGGCTCAGGGGTTCAGAGTCGCTCGGGCGTCCGGATGCCCAGCAGGGCCATGCCCTGGCGCAGGGTGCGGGCCGTCACGTCGCACAGGAACAGACGGTTCTCCGCGACATCCTTCGGCGGCTCCGGCTTGATCACCGGGCACTTGTCGTAGAACGTCGTGAACAGCGACGCCAGCTGGTACAGATACGCCGTCATCTTGTGCGGGGCGTACTCCGCCGCCGCCTCGGCGACCGTCTCCGCGAACGCGTCGACGTGCAGACCCAGGGCCCGCTCGGCCTCGTGCAGCTCCAGCTCCGGGTGCGCGGCCGGCCGTACCTCTCCCGCCTTGCGCAGGATCGACTGGATACGGGCGTACGCGTACTGGAGGTAGACGGAGGTGTCGCCGTTCAGCGAGACCATCTGGTCCAGGTCGAACTTGTAGTCGCGGTTCGCCGACGTCGACAGGTCCGCGTACTTCACCGCGCCGATGCCCACCTGGGCGCCCCGCTCGGCGATCTCCTCCTCGGACAGCTGACCCTGGGTGTCCTTCTCCCGTACGACGGCCGTGGCGCGGTCGACCGCCTCGTCCAGCAGGTCCACCAGCCGGACGGTCTCGCCCTCACGGGTCTTGAACGGCTTGCCGTCCTTGCCGAGGACCGTGCCGAAGGCCAGCTGGTACGCCTTCACGTCGTCGTTGAGCCAGCCCGCCCTGCGCGCTGTCTCGAAGACCATCTTGAAGTGCAGCGACTGGCGGGCGTCCACCACGTAGATCAGGCTGTTCGCCTTCAGGTTGAAGACCCTGTCCCGGATCGCCGACAGGTCGGTGGCCGCGTAGCCGTAGCCGCCGTCCGACTTCTGCACGATCAGCGGGACCGGGTTGCCGTCCGGGCCCTTGACGTCGTCGAAGAACACGCACAGCGCACCCTCGGAGCGCACCGCGACGCCCGACTCCTCAAGGAGGCGGCAGGTCTCCGCGAGCATGTCGTTGTAGCCGGACTCCCCGACGATGTCGGCGTCGTCGATCTCCATGTCCAGCTTGTCGAAGACGGAGAAGAAGTAGATCTTCGACTCGTCCACGAACTTCTGCCACATGGCGAGGGTGTGCGGCTCGCCCGCCTGGAGGTCGACCACCCGGCGCCGGGCGCGGGTCTTGAACTCGTCGTCGGCGTCGAACTTGCGCCGCGCGGCCTTGTACAGCCGGTCGAGGTTCGACATCGCCGCCTGGCCGGACTCCTGGAGGTCCTCGCCCGCCTCGTGGTCCAGCTCGTGCGGGTGCTCGTCCAGGTACTGGATGAGCATGCCGAACTGGGTGCCCCAGTCGCCGATGTGGTGCCGCCGTACGACGGTCTCGCCGGCGAACTCCAGGAGCTGGACGACCGAGTCGCCGATCACCGCGGAGCGCAGGTGGCCGACGTGCATCTCCTTGGCCACGTTCGGCTGGGCGTAGTCGATCACCGTGGTGCCGGGCCGGTCCGCCCGGGGTACCCCGAGGCGGTCCGTGTCGGCGTACCGGGCGGCGAGGTTGTCGGTGATCGCCCGGTCGGTGATCGTCACGTTCAGGAAGCCGGGGCCCGAGACCTCGATGTCCTTGATCACATCACCGGTGACGACCTGGGAGACGACCTGCGTCGCCAGCTCACGAGGGTTGGCCTTCGCCTTCTTGGCGAGCGCGAGAATGCCGTTCGCCTGGAAGTCGGCCCGGTCGCTACGTCGCAGCAGCGGGTCCGCGTCCGCCTCCGGCAGCGTGGCCGAGAGAGCGTCCGTGAGGCGCTGGTTGACGAGATCGGTGAGCGACGTGACCGAGGCCATAGGAGTGGGTGCCCGTTCTCCTCGTGGGTGCAGATAGACACGGTCAGTATCCCACGGGGGGTAAAGCGGTTTTCGCGGAAGCGGGGTCGCCTGGGAGAATGGGGGCGCCAGCCGTTGACCGTACGGCTGCCCTGGAGAAAGAAGGACGTGCCGATCGTGGCTCAGAGCACCGAGACCACCGACTGGGTCTCCCGTTTCGCGGATGAGGTCATCGAGGAGTCGGAGCGTCGGGCCCCGGGCAAACCGGTCGTCGTCGCGTCGGGTCTCTCCCCGTCCGGACCGATCCACCTGGGCAACCTGCGCGAGGTCATGACCCCGCACCTCGTCGCCGACGAGATCCGGCGGCGCGGGCGCCAGGTCCGGCATCTGATCTCCTGGGACGACTACGACCGCTACCGCAAGGTGCCGGCCGGTGTCGCCGGAGTCGACGAGACCTGGGCCGCGCACATCGGCAAGCCGCTGACCTCCGTGCCGGCGCCCAAGGGGTCGGCGTACCCGAACTGGGCCGAGCACTTCAAGGCGGCGATGGTCGAGGCGCTCGCCGAGCTCGGCGTGGAGTTCGACGGGATCAGCCAGACCGCGCAGTACACCTCCGGGGTGTACCGCGAGCAGATCCTGCATGCCATGAAGCACCGCGGCGACATCGACGCCGTGCTCGCCCAGTACCGCACCAAGGCCAAGGGCGGCGCCAAGAAGTCGCAGAAGCCGGTCGACGAGGCCGAGCTGGAGGCCGCCGAGGGCTCCGGCGCGGCCGGCGAGGACGACGGCAGCTCCGGCTCCGCCGGGTACTTCCCGTACAAGCCCTACTGCGGCAACTGCGAGAAGGACCTCACCACCGTCACCTCGTACGTCGACGACACCACCGAGCTGACGTACACCTGCGACGAGTGCGGCTTCTCCGAGACCGTCCGGCTGAGCGAGTTCAACCGCGGCAAGCTGGTCTGGAAGGTCGACTGGCCGATGCGGTGGGCCTTCGAGGGCGTCGTCTTCGAGCCCAGCGGCGTCGACCACTCCTCGCCCGGTTCCAGCTTCCAGGTCGGCGGGCAGATCGTCGGGATCTTCGGCGGCGCGCAGCCGATCGGCCCGATGTACGCCTTCGTGGGGATCTCCGGGATGGCGAAGATGTCGTCCTCGCGGGGCGGGGTGCCCACCCCGGCCGACGCGCTGAAGATCATGGAGCCGCAGCTCCTTCGCTGGCTCTACGCCCGCCGCAGGCCCAACCAGTCCTTCAAGATCGCCTTCGACCAGGAGATCCAGCGGCTCTACGACGAGTGGGACAAGCTGGACGCCAAGGTGGCCGACGGTTCCGCGCTGCCGGCGGACGTCGCCGCGCACTCGCGTGCCGTGCGCACGGCCGGCGGCGAGCTGCCGCGCACGCCCCGGCCGCTGCCGTACCGGACGCTCGCGTCGGTCGCCGACATCACCGCCGGCCACGCCGACCAGGCGCTGCGGATCCTCTCCGAGCTGGACCCGGAGAACCCGCTGGCCACGCTGGACGAGGCCCGTCCCCGGTACGACAAGGCCGAGGCGTGGATCAACACGCAGGTGCCCGCCGACCAGCGGACCATCGTGCGCGCCGAGCCCGACGCCGAGCTGCTGAAGTCCCTCGACGAGGCGTCCCAGCAGTCCCTGCGGCTGCTGCTCGACGGACTCGCCGAGCACTGGTCGCTGGACGGGCTGACCCACCTCGTCTACGGCGTGCCCAAGGTGCAGGCCGGGTTCTCCGCGGACGCCACGCCCAAGGAGCTGCCCGCCGAGATCAAGACCGCCCAGCGGACGTTCTTCGCCCTGCTCTACCACCTGCTGGTGGGACGGGACACGGGTCCGCGGCTGCCCACCCTGTTGCTGGCCGTGGGCCAGGAGCGGGTGCGGCGCCTGCTCGGCGAGTAAGAGGTACGACGAAGGGGCCCTTCTCGGAGGGCCCCTTTCTCATGCGATGTGGTCTTCTTCCAGCTCGGTGTTGAAGCGGGCCTGGAAGCGTTCCGTGAGGTTCTTCAGCTCGCTCACGCTCAGAGTCGAGCCGTACGTCGCCTGGATGTTGTCGCCGAGGACGCGGGGCGTGGGGAAACTGCCGTCGATCGACTGACGGAAGACCTGGTAGTAGTCCTCCTCCGTTGGGTCCGGGCGCTCCGGCGGGCCGCCGCCCTCGCCGAGCTGGCGGGTGCGGTTGCCGGTCACCGGGATCGGAAAGGTGCCGGTGTCCTCCGGGGAGGGCTCCTGGACGGGCGGCTCCTCCTCGAACTGGTCGCGGTACTGCTCGGCCTGCTCCTGCTCCGAGTACCACTCCTGATAGTGGTCCTGCGGGTTGTACTGGGGGTTGTAGGCGCCCTGGTACTCCACGGTCCGCGGGGTGTTGAACCAGTCCTGCACGTTCTCCTGCGGCAAGGCCTGCGGGGGGCCGGCCGGCTCGGGCCGCCGCTCGTCCGCAGGCCCCGCCTGCCGGGGGACCGGCACCGGCTCGGCGGCACGGCCGACCGCGGCGGGGACGGGCGCCCCCGCGTCGGCCGCCGGCGCGGCGTCCAGCGCCTGCTTCCGTACCGGCGGCAGCAACGCCGGCTCGATGCCCGCCGCCGCCAGCCCGGCCGGAGCCGTGTCCGCCAGCGGAACGCCGTACTTCGCCAGGCGCAGCGGCATCAGCGACTCCACCGGGGCCTTGCGCCGCCAGGCGCGGCCGAACCGGGAACGCAGGCGCGCCTGGTACACCAGACGCTCCTGCTCCAGCTTGATGACCTGCTCGTAGGAGCGCAGCTCCCACAGCTTCATACGGCGCCACAGGAGGAAGGTCGGCAGGGGGGAGAGGAGCCAGCGGGTGAGCCGGACGCCCTCCATGTGCTTGTCGGCCGTGATGTCCGCTATGCGGCCGATCGCGTGGCGGGCCGCCTCGACCGCCACCACGAACAGGACCGGGATCACGGCGTGCATGCCGACGCCCAGCGGGTCCGGCCAGGCGGCCGCGCCGTTGAAGGCGATCGTCGCCGCCGTCAGCAGCCAGGCGGTCTGGCGCAGCAGGGGGAACGGGATACGGATCCACGTCAGGAGCAGGTCCAGGGCGAGCAGGACGCAGATGCCCGCGTCGATGCCTATCGGGAAGACATAACTGAAGTCCCCGAAGCCCTTCTTGATGGCCAGCTCTCGGACGGCTGCGTAGGAACCGGCGAAGCCGATGCCGGCGATGATCACGGCGCCGAACACGACCACGCCGATGAGAACGCGGTGCATCCGAGTCAGCTGCGGTGGCCCGGCCACTCGTATTCCCCTCCCCTTGCGTGTTGTTGCGCGCAACAGGGTGGCACATCCGTACGGCGGGCGTACTCCCGGTACGGCGCGAGCCCGGCCCCAGGACGGGACGGGCTCGCCCAAAGGGCGTGGCTGAGCTGCGCGTTGTGACCCGGCCGTGAGCCGGTGTGACGGTCAGCTCTTCTTTGCCGCTGACTTGGAGGGGGAGGCGCTCGCCGCCTTCGACGGGCTCTTCGAGGGAGACTTCGACGCCGACTTCGAGGGGGCGCTGCTCGGCGTGCCCGCGTCGCCGCCGCCGTTGGCCTTCGCCACCGCGGCCACGACCTCCTTGGCCGCCTTCTGCGCGAGCTTGTTCAGGGCGTCCGCGCTCGGGGTCTTCTCGCCGGCGAGACCGGCGCCGTTGTAGTCGAGCGTCACGACGACGTTCTCGACCCGGGCCACGACCGTCTCCTGCTTGAAGGAGCCCTCCTTCTTCTTCAGGTCGTAGCGCACCGCCGTCGCCTCGTCGCCCACCCCGGCGACCTGGTCCGACTTCGTGTTCTTCGCGCCGGACACCGACCTCGCGTCCCGCAGCTGGGTCTCGTAGTACTCGCTCGCCCGCTCGTCGCCCGAGCCGCGGGAGACCTCGGACTCGAAGCGCAGCAGGGAGATGTTGAGCCAGCGGAACTGCGAGCCCTTCACACCGTTGTTGTCGAGGCTGCTCCAGGAGCACGAGCCGCGTGTGGCCGTGTCCTCGGAAGAGCCCGTCTTGCCGGACTTGGCCTCCGGGACCAGGTCCTCCAGCGTCTTCTTCGCCAGTACCTTGCACGGCTCCGGCAGCGACTTGTACGCGGCCGCCTGCACGGTCGGCGACGCGCTCCCCGACGGCGACTTCGAGGCCTGCGGGCCGCTGTCGGCGGCCTTCTCCTGCGAGCCGGAGTCCGACGAGCACCCGGCGGCGACCAGCATCACCGGCACGGCTGCCGCGCAGACGAGGGCGCGGCGCAGGCCCCTCGCCCGCCGCTCGCGCTGGTCATGTCGGTCACGCCGGCTTCGCTCTGCTGCTCGCTGCATGGTTCCTTCACTCATGGCTGACACTCGTGGTTCCTGCGGTCGGATCGGGTCCGAGGGGCCACGGTACGCGGTGAAGAAGGTGTGTGGTCTCGTTTCGGTTACGTCGCAATGGGGCGTGGAGAGGCGAGGGGGAGGCGCTAGTCCCCCAGCGCGTCCGCCAGTTGTGCGGCCAGTTTCTGGGCCCTGTCCTGCATTTCCTCGCTGTCCGGGACCGTGCCGACGGTGGCCGGCTGCTCCTCGTACTGGATGGTCACGATCACGTTGGACGTGCGGAACGCCACAGTCACCGTGCGCTGCTGGGCCGTCGAACCCGAGCTGCCGAGCGCGTCGTCGATGAAGGCCTCGTCGCCGAGGTCCTCCAGGACGCGGGGCTGGAGTTCGGCCGGGGTCGCGCCGTCGGTGGAGGCGGACGTGGACGGGGACGTCGAGGCCGAGGGGGAGGTGGAGGTGGAGGACGAAACGGACGGGGACGCGGAGTTCGAGGGCGAGGAGGACGGAGAGCCGCTGGGGTCGGCGGACCCGGAGCTCTCGTCGACGGAGGAGGTGCTCGCCGGCTCGGGCAGGTCCGCCGCCTCCTGCCGGGTCGCGAAGAGCTGCTCCGCCTCGCTGTCGTCACTGACCGCGCCGGCGTACGACACGACGCGCTCGAAGTCGACGAAGAGATGGTCGGTGGCGTCGGCCGACTCGACCTTCCAGCGGCAGCCGACCTTGCGGTCGGTGTCGTAGGTGAGCGTCGGTGTGCCCTCGTACGCCTTCTCGCGCTGCTCGGCGTCCGTGATCTCCCGGATGCCCGGCAGCAGCGAGTCGAGCGTCTCCTCGTCGATCACCCCGCACGGCTCGGGCAGCGTGCGGTAGCGGCCCGGCTCGGCCGTGGCGACCGCCGTACCGGAGTCGTCGGGGTTGGAGTCGTCGGCCGTGCCGGTGGTGTCGGAGCTGCCGGTGCAGCCGGCCAGCAACGCCGCGAGGAGCGCGGCGACGCCGGATACGTAGGCCTTCCGCTGCACGGTCAGGCTCCTCTCGACGGTGGGGGTGGGGTCGGTCGGTTGCCGGTCTTCAGCGTCCCCGCTGGTTATTCGCTTGCCGCGCGGGGGCGCCCACTGGAGACAATGTGTATCGCACGCACTGCCGTGGACGCCGGTCCGTTGTCCCTTTTCATCGACCCTGGCACCGGTTTTGCGATTTCAGACTTGTATGTGTTTTCCGGGGGAATGAGGGCGTTATGTCGTACGTGGAGATGCCGGGCGCGAAGGTTCCGATCCGTATGTGGACCGACCCGGCGACGGTCGAGGACGGGGCGCTCCAGCAGCTGCGGAACGTCGCGACGCTGCCGTGGATCAAGGGCCTCGCCGTGATGCCGGATGTGCACTACGGCAAGGGCGCGACGGTCGGGTCCGTCATCGCGATGCGGGGGGCCGTGTGTCCCGCGGCGGTGGGGGTGGACATCGGGTGCGGCATGTCGGCCGTCAGGACGTCGCTGACGGCGAACGACCTGCCGGGTGATCTGTCGCGGCTGCGGTCGAAGATCGAGCAGGCGATTCCGGTGGGGCGCGGTATGCACGACGACCCCGTCGACCCCGGACGGCTGCACGGGTTCGGTACGGCCGCGTGGGACGACTTCTGGGGGCGGTTCGACGGGATCGCGGACGCGGTCAAATTCCGTCAGGAGCGGGCCGGGAAGCAGATGGGAACGCTCGGATCGGGCAACCACTTCGTCGAAGTGTGCACGGACACGACCGGTTCCGTCTGGCTGATGCTGCACTCCGGTTCCCGCAACATCGGCAAGGAACTGGCCGAGTTCCACATCGGCGTGGCCCAGAAGCTTCCGCACAACCAGAACCTGGTCGACCGTGACCTCGCCGTCTTCGTGGCGGACACGCCGCAGATGGCGGCGTACCGCAACGACCTGTTCTGGGCGCAGGAGTACGCCCGGTACAACCGCACGATCATGATGGGGCTCCTGAAGGACGTCATCCGCAAGGAGTTCAGGAAGGCGAAGCCGACCTTCGAGCCCGAGATCAGCGCGCACCACAACTACGTGGCGGAGGAGCGCTACGACGGTATGGACCTGCTCGTGACCCGCAAGGGCGCGATCCGGGCCGGCTCCGGCGAGTACGGCATCATCCCGGGCTCCATGGGCACGGGTTCGTACATCGTGAAGGGCCTCGGCAACGCCAAGTCCTTCAACTCGGCCTCGCACGGCGCGGGTCGGCGGATGAGCCGGAACGCCGCCAAGCGCCGCTTCTCGACGAAGGACCTGGAGGAGCAGACGCGGGGCGTGGAGTGCCGTAAGGACTCCGGTGTCGTGGACGAGATCCCCGGCGCCTACAAGCCGATCGAGCAGGTCATCGACCAGCAGCGGGACCTCGTGGAGGTCGTCGCGAAGCTGAAGCAGGTCGTCTGTGTGAAGGGCTGACCCTCACAGCTCCCGGTGCACCTTGGTGTTGGACGCCTGGGCGCGCGGGCGGACGACCAGGAGGTCGATGTTGACGTGGCTGGGGCGGGTCACCGTCCAGGTGATGGTCTCCGCCACGTCCTCGGCCGTCAGCGGTTCGGCCACGCCCGCGTAGACCTTCGACGCCTTGTCCTCGTCGCCGCCGAAGCGGGTGAGGGCGAACTCGTCCGTCTTCACCATGCCGGGCGCGATCTCGATGACGCGGACCGGGCGGCCGACGATCTCCAGGCGGAGGGTCTCGGCGAGGACATGGGCGCCGTGCTTGGCGGCGACATAGCCACCGCCGCCCTCGTACGTGCCGTGCCCGGCCGTGGAGGAGACGACGACCACCGTGCCGTCGCCGCTCGCCTCCAGCTTGGGGAGCAGGGCCTGGGTGAGGTTCAGGGTGCCGATGACGTTCGTCTCGTACATCGTGCGCCAGTCGGCCGGGTCGCCGGTCGCGACCGGGTCGGCGCCGAGCGCGCCCCCCGCGTTGTTCACGAGCACGCCGACCGCCTTGAACGCGGTGGCGAACTCGTCGACCGCGGCCCGGTCCGTCACGTCCAGCTGGTAGGCCGCCGCCGAGTGGCCGGCCGCGTTGATCTCCTCGGCGAGCGCCTCGATGCGGTCCTTGCGGCGGGCGGTCAGCACGACCCGGTAGCCGGCCGCGGCGAGCTGCCGGGCCGTGGCGGCGCCGATTCCGCTGCTCGCACCGGTGATGACGGCGATGCGGGAGGCGGCGGACGGTGCGGCGGTGGCCATGGCTGCTCCTCGTGCGGGTCGGGTCCGGAGACTGTCCGGCCAGGATAGGCGGGCGGTGCGGGGGACGATGAGATGGGTGATCCTCACAGCAGGAGGTGGATCATGGGACAGGCACGTGAAGTGATGGACCGGCTCACCGCGGCGATCACCGCGGGGGACTCCGGGACCCTCGCCGAGCTCTACGCGTAAGGACGCGGTCGCCGTCACCCCGGACGGCGGGGAGCTCCACGGGCGGGACGACATCGCCGAGTACTGGCGGCAGATGTCCCAGTCGGTCCCGGACGGCACCTACGAGTCGGTGCACGCGTACGAGGTCGGCGACACCGCCATCGACGAGGGCGTCTTCAGCGGCCGGAACACCGGGCCGATCCAGTTGCCCGACGGCCGGACGCTGCCTCCGGCACAGAAGGAGATCAGCATCCGCGGGGTGGACTTCGCCACCGTCGACGACAGCGGACAGATCGTCGACTACCGGCCGACTACCGGCTCTACTTCGACGAGATGGAGTTCCTGGGCCGGCTGGGACTGCTGCCCGACGAGGCCGGCTGAGCCGCCACTGTCACCTGTTGGAGGGCGCCTGTCCGCCGCCTCGCGTGGGATACATGCGTACGACCACGTGGAGTGAGGAGCGGGCGTATGCGGCGGATGAGGGTTGCTGCGGTGTGTGCTGCGGCTGTGGTGACGGCGGTCGGCGGGGTGGCTCCGGCCGCCGGGGCGCCGGGCGGTCCTGAGGCGGAGCTCGCCTATCACGGCTCGGCCGACATGATCGGCGGGCGGGTCGGCGTACGGTTCACACCGCACAACCACGGTCTCGTCGCCGTGCCGGAGTCGACCGTGCGGATCCGCTGGTCCGAGCCGCTGGCGGAGCGGCAGTCGCTGCCGGCCGGGTGCGCGCCGGCGGGGGAGCGGGCGGTGACCTGCCGGGTCGGGGCGCTGGAGGCCGACGGCGTCGGTGAGCGGCTCGGCCTGCGGGTACGGCTGCGGGACGCGCCGTCGGAGGTGCTGCTGGAGTTCGACACGGTGGGGAACGACGGGGCGGTGGCCGAGCGGCGGCGGAGCGAGCGGCAGCGGGTGCTGGTGCTCGACAGCGGGGACAAGTACTACTTCTGAGGCGCGGCGGCCGACCGGTCGGCCCGTGCTCGACGAGTCACTGCACGCCCTGCGCGTACGCCGTCGGCGACACGCCCACCGTCGCCGTGAAGTCCCGTACCAGATGGGCCTGGTCGGCGTAGCCGAGTTCGGTGGCGAGGGCGGCCCAGTCGACGTCGTGGCGGGTGCCGGCCAGTTCCAGGGCCTCGTGGATGCGGTAGCGCAGGAGGACCCACTTGGGGCTGACGCCGACGTACGTCGAGAACAGCCGCTGCACCGCCCGTACCGACAGGCCCTGTGCCTCGGCGAAGTCGCCGACGCGGCGGACCGTGCGGTCGGCGCGGATGCGCTGGACCAGGCTCGTGGCGAGGTCGGCCTGGGGGTCGGGGTCGTGGGGCAGGGCCAGCAGGAAGGCGTCCAGGGCGGTCACCCGGGCGGTGTCGTCGGCGGGGGTGACGATCGCGTGGGCGGCCTCGGCCGTGGCCGCCGGGAACACCTCGGTGGCGGGCAGCGCGCGGCCCGTCCAGCGGGAGACCGGTTCGTGCGGGGCGTACGGCCGGAAGCCGCCCGGCCGGAACTTCACCCCGCAGACCCGGCCCCGTCCGGTCAGCTTCCTGGTGTAGAGGCCGAGCGCGACGCCCGTGACCTCGGCATACGGCGATCCCTCGTCCTCGTCCCACTGGAAGGTGAGGTTGACCGCCGGGTGCGGTACGACGTGGGAGGCGTAGGGCGCGGGGAGGTCCCAGTCGATGAGCCAGTACCACTCGACATACCGGCGCAGGGCCTCGGCGGGCTCCTGGCGGCGGAAGCGCACGTGGTTCAGCAGCCCGGACGGGTCGACGATCCCGCGGGTGTCGTGGCGCGGTGCCTCCATGGGCGGATCGTACGTCGCGTTTGTTCAAGAAGCGCGGCCGTGGATGTCCCTACGGTCGAGGCATGGACACGAACCCTGTGAAGACGAACGGCATCGGTGAGCTGTTGGGCATGGCGCGGGAGCGGGCGGTTCCGGTGGTGCGGGGCATTCCCGACGCCGCGCTCGCCGCGCCCACGCCCTGTGCGGAGTACGACGTGCGGGCGCTGGTCAATCACCTCTTCCAGGTGATCGTGCAGTTCCAGCGGCTGGCCGCGAAGGAGGCGTCGGACTTCGGCGACACCACCCCCGACCGGGTCGCCGAGAGCCCCGAGTGGCGTGAGCGGCTCGCGGGCGAGGCGGACCGGCTGGTGGCGGCCTGGTCCGCGCCCGGTGCCGAGGAGGGGACGACCGGCGCGATGGACATGCCCGCGCGGCTGGTCGGCTCGATGGCGCTGCTCGATCTGACGGTGCACGTGTGGGACCTGGCGCGGGCGACGGGCCAGGAGTACCCGGGGGCCGACGAGGCGGTCGTGGCGGAGCTGACCGGCGCGGTGGACCAGCTGGCACCGACGGCCAGGAAGATGGGGGTGTTCGGGGAGCCGGCGCCGGAGCCGGAGGGGGCGTCGGCGTTCGAGCGGCTGATCGCTCTGACCGGGAGGGATCCTTACTGGCGGTAGTCGGCGGTAGTCGGCGGTAGTCGGCGGGGCAGTCCGGTCAGGCCGGGAATAGTCCGGCCTGGGTCTCCGTTCTCCGGGTATAGTTGAACCGTCAACAACCTGGAGGATGAGCGACCATGCAGTTCGGGATCTTCAGCGTCGGCGATGTGACGCCGGACCCCACCTCGGGCCGTACGCCGACCGAGCGTGAGCGCATCAAGGCCATGGTCGCGATCGCGCTGAAGGCCGAGGAGGTCGGGCTCGACGTCTTCGCCACCGGTGAGCACCACAACCCGCCGTTCGTGCCGTCGTCGCCGACGACGATGCTCGGCTACATCGCGGCGCGGACGGAGAAGCTGGTGCTCTCCACGTCCACCACGCTGATCACCACCAACGACCCGGTGAAGATCGCGGAGGACTTCGCGATGCTCCAGCACCTGGCCGACGGCCGCATGGACCTGATGATGGGCCGCGGCAACACCGGGCCGGTCTACCCCTGGTTCGGCCAGGACATCCGGCAGGGCATCAACCTCGCCATCGAGAACTACGCCCTGCTGCACCGGCTGTGGCGCGAGGACGTCGTGAACTGGGAGGGCAAGTTCCGTACGCCCCTCCAGGGCTTCACGTCCACGCCCCGGCCGCTGGACGGCGTGACGCCGTTCGTCTGGCACGGTTCCATCCGCTCGCCGGAGATCGCCGAGCAGGCCGCGTACTACGGCGACGGCTTCTTCCACAACAACATCTTCTGGCCGGCCGACCACACCAAGCAGATGATCGAGCTGTACCGGTCCCGGTACGCCCACTACGGCCACGGCACGCCCGAGCAGGCGATCGTCGGCCTCGGCGGGCAGGTGTTCATGCGGAAGAACTCCCAGGACGCGATCCGCGAGTTCCGCCCGTACTTCGACGTGGCACCGGTCTACGGCAACGGCCCGTCCCTCGAGGACTTCATGGACCAGACCCCGCTGACCGTCGGCTCCCCGCAGCAGGTGATCGAGAAGACCCTGGCCTTCCGCGACTACGCCGGTGACTACCAGCGCCAGCTGTTCCTGATGGACCACGCCGGACTGCCGCTGAAGACCGTCCTGGAGCAGCTCGACCTGCTCGGCGAGGAGGTCGTGCCGGTGCTGCGCGAGGAGTTCGCGAAGGGCCGTCCGGCCGGCGTCCCCGAGGCCCCCACCCACGCTTCCCTCAAGGCCGCCCAGGAGGTGACCGTCGCATGAAGCTCGTCGTCGTGTCCGCGGGACTGAGCGTCCCGTCCTCCACCCGGCTGCTGGGCGACCGGCTGGCGGCCGCGGTGGCCGGGCAGGGCCCCGTCGAGGTCGAGGTCGTCGAGCTGCGCGACCTCGCCGTGGAGATCGCGCACAACTTCACCAACGGCTTCCCCGGCCGCCGGCTGGCCGCCGCGATCGACGCCGTGACCTCGGCGGACGGGCTGATCGTCGTCACGCCGGTGTTCTCGGCGTCGTACAGCGGACTGTTCAAGTCGTTCTTCGACGTGATCGAGCAGGACGCGCTGGCGGGCCTGCCGGTGCTGATCGCCGCGACCGGCGGCACGGCCCGGCACTCGCTGGTCCTGGAGCACGCGCTGCGTCCGCTCTTCGCCTATCTGCGGGCCGTGGTCGTCCCGACCGGCGTGTACGCCGCCTCGGAGGACTGGGGCGCCGAGGGGCTGGACGGACGGATCGAGCGGGCCGCGGGTGAGCTGACGGGCCTGATGCGGGGCATGTCGGGAGTCAGGACGGCCGCCGCGGGCGAGCTCACGGTGGTGCCCTTCACCGAGCAGTTGGCGGCGCTCGCCGGCCCGTCCGGCGATTGAGGACGAGGCCGTTCGGGCCGAAAGGGGGGTCCTGGGGGCGGAGCCCCCAGGACGGCCACGTGACGGTGAGATCCCAGTAAGAAGGGTGATCGGAAGCTCGCTCACACGACCGAACCGCCGGAGGCCTTGGCACACTGAGGGCGTGTCCCAGACTGTTCTCCTCGCCGAAGACGACCGCGCCATCCGCAACGCCCTGGAGCGCGCGCTGACCCTGGAGGGCTACCAGGTCACCGCGGTCGCCGACGGGGTGGAGGCGCTGGCGCAGGCCCATCGCACGCCCCCGGACGTGCTGGTGCTGGACGTGATGATGCCCGGCATCGACGGCCTCCAGGTCTGCCGGGTGCTGCGCGCCGAGGGCGACCGCACCCCGATCCTGATGCTCACGGCGCTCGTGGAGACCCAGGACCGCATCGCCGGCCTGGACGCGGGCGCCGACGACTACGTGGTCAAGCCCTTCGACGTCGAGGAGGTCTTCGCCCGGCTGCGCGCCCTGCTGCGCCGCACCAGCGAGACGAACGGCGCCCCCGTCGACGTACCCAGGCAGGCCCCCGAGCCGTCCGGCCGGCTGATCGAGGCGGCCGGGCTGCGGATGGACCCGCAGGCGCGGCGGGCCTGGCGGGGCGCGCGGGAGCTGGAGCTGACCCGCACCGAGTTCGAGCTGCTGGAGCTGCTGGCGCGCAACGCCGGCATAGTCCTCGACCACGCCACGATCTACGACCGGATCTGGGGCTACGACTTCGGCCCCGGCTCCAAGAACCTCGCCGTCTACGTCGGCTACCTGCGGCGCAAGCTCGACGAACCGGGCGCGCCGCAGCTGATCCACACGGTGCGCGGGGTGGGTTACGTGCTCCGGGAGGACTGAGTGGGCGGCCCGGCCCGCCGTAGGCTCGCGCGGCTGCTGACGGGGCGGCGGACCGGTCTGGTCTCGCTGCGCAGCACCTTCGCCGTGTCCTTCGCGGCCGTGACCGCCGTGGTCACCCTGCTGGTCGGGCTGCTGTCGTACACCGCCGCCGCCCGGCTGGTGCGGGTGGACCAGGAGTCCGTGTTCGACGAGGTCGTGCAGGATCTGCGCGGTGAGGTGCGGCAGCGGCCGATGCAGCCGCAGGACTTCTCCTCCTCCGCGCCCGGCCACGATCTCGTACGGCCCGCCCGGACCGATGTGCAGGTGCTGGGCCCCGACGGCGCGATCGTCGACCCGGGCCGCCCGGGGCTGCCGGTCAGGGCCGACGACCGGCGGATCGCGGCCGACGGGACCGCCGGGCGGATGGTCCAGCACAAGGACGTCGACGTCGGCAGTGACGTCTACCGGGTCGCGACCGTGGCGCTCGGCGGCGGACGGGGCGCGGTGCAGATCGCCCAGGAGTTCAGCGACACCGAGGACCTGCTGCGGGCACTCCAGCAGCGGACGCTGCTGCTGATGGCGGCCGTGGTGACGCTCGCGGGGCTGTTCGGCTGGTGGCTGGCCCGGCGCATCACCCGCCGCCTGGTCGTCCTCACCGACGCCGCCGAGGACGTCGCCCGCACCCGCCGGCTGGGCATCCAGGTGCCGGTCACCGGATACGACGAGGTGGGCCGTCTCGGCCGGGCCTTCGACCGGATGCTGGGGCGGCTCGCCCAGTCGGAGGAGGACCAGCGGCGGCTGGTGCAGGACGCGGGCCATGAACTGCGGACCCCGCTGACCTCCCTGCGTACGAACATCTCCCTGCTGCGCCGCATCGACGAGCTGCCGCCGGGCGCCCGGGACGAGCTGGTGGCCGACCTGGGTCAGGAGGCGCGCGAACTGACCGACCTGGTCAACGAGTTGGTCGATCTGGCGGCCGGGCAGTCCGACACCGAGCCGGCCCAGCGGGTGGACGTCGCCGACGTCGCCGAGGAGGTCGCGGGGCTCGCACGGCGGCGTACGGGACGGCGGATCCTGGTCCGGGCGAGCGGCGACACCACCACGGACGGGCGGCCGGGGATGCTGCAACGGGCGGTCACCAACCTCGTGGAGAACGCGGCCAAGTTCGACCGGGACGGCACCGCGCCCATCGAGATCAACATCGCCGGCCCCGCCCGCCCCGGCACGGTCCGCGTCGAGGTGCTCGACCGGGGCCCCGGAATCGCCGAGGACGACCTGATCCGGGTCTTCGACCGCTTCTACCGCGCCGCCGACGCGCGTTCCCTGCCGGGGTCCGGGCTGGGGCTGTCGATCGTGCGCGAGGTGGCACTGGCGCACGGCGGCGCGCCGTTCGCCTTCCGGCGGGAGGGCGGGGGGACGGCGATCGGGTTCACGGTGGGTGGGGCCGGCTGAGCGGACGCGGGTCTCGCAGGTGCGGCTCTCGTCGTGGCTTGTCGCGCAGTTCCCCGCGCCCCTGTCGGGGGTGGGTAGGGGGCGGAGTGTGCGGGTTTCGTTGTGGCTTGTCGCGCAGTTGCCTGCGCTGTCTGAAGGGAGGGGCGTCATCGTGCTCAGTGGTGTGGAGAGCGCCGTGCTGGCCGGGATCGACGAGGCCGGGATCGGGCGGGCGCTGGTGGAGTTGATCGCCGTGCCGAGTGTGACCGGGAGCGCGGCCGAGTCGGAGTTGCAGCATCTGCTGGCAAGGCGGCTGGAGCGGCTCGGGCTGGACGTCGACCTGTGGTCGATGGATCTCGACGCGTTGCGCGCGGATCCCGGATTCCCGGGAACGGAGGTGGAGCGGGAGGAGGCCTGGGGGCTGGTCGGGGTGACGCCGGACGGCGGTGACGGGCCGGCCTTCGTGATGCAGGGGCATGTGGACGTCGTACCGCCGGGGGACCTCGACGCCTGGGACGGCGATCCGTTCGTGCCACGGGTGCGCGGCGACGTCGTGCACGCGCGGGGCGCCTGTGACATGAAGGCCGGGCTGGTGGCCCACCTCGCCGCGCTCAGCGCGATACGGGCCGCCGGCGTGCGGCTGCGCGGGCGGATCGGTGTGCACTTCGTGGTCGGCGAGGAGGACGGCGGGCTCGGCGCCTTCGGCACCCTGCGGCGCGGCCACCGCGGCGACGTCTGCGTCATCACCGAACCGACCGACGGCGCCCTCGTCACCGCCAACGCCGGCGCCCTGACCTTCCGCCTGGCCGTGCCCGGCAAGGCGGCCCACGGCAGCGCACGCGACCAGGGTGTCAGCGCCGTGGACGCGTATCTGCCGCTGCACCGGGCGCTGGCCCGGCTGGAGACCGACCGCAACCGGGACGCGCATCCGCTGATGGCCGGGCACCCCATCCCGTACGCCCTGTCGGTGGGGACCGTGCGCGCCGGGGACTGGGCGAGCAGCGTGCCCGATCTGCTGGTCGCGGAGGGGCGGTTGGGGGTGCGGCTCGGGGAGGACCCGGCCGAGGCACGCGCGGCGTTCGAACGCGTCGTCGCCGAGGCGTGCGCCGACGACCCCTGGCTGCGTGCCCGTCCGGCGACCGTGACCTGGCCGGGCGGGCAGTTCGCGAGCGGCCGGATGCCCGAGGGGCATCCGCTGCCCGACGTGATCCGGGGCGCCCGCGCCGACACCGGGGGAACCGCGGACATGCGGGAGTGCGGGGCGCCGTACGGCAGTGATCTACGGCTGTACGCCGGGGAGGGGATCCCGACCCTTCAGTACGGGCCGGGGGACATCCGGGTGGCGCACAGCGCGCGGGAGCGGGTGTCGGTCGCCGAAGTGGCGGAGGTGGCACGGACGTTGGCTGTGACGGTGCTGCGGACGGTCGGCGTGAAGTGAGGTGAGCGGCGGCCCTTGAGAGGGTCCTGTGCTCGTCCGTATGAAGTCCCGTGAAGACGTTCACTGTTGGACCCCGGCTCCGTACACTCCGCGCCCTGCCGGCCTCCACGACGCTCGTGCCGACGGACCTGGCCCAGCTCGACGGCGCCTGAGCCCGTCGAGCTCCCCCGCGTCCGCGAACTCCGGGGCCTCTCCCGGCGTTTGCCGCCCAGCCGCCTGGCTGGTGGTCACCGAGGACGCACCGCCGTGGACCGCGATCGCGTGCCGTCAGTCCGCCGCCGTAGGCCGGGTGCGCCGGGCGTAGGCGCGGGCCGCGCGGGCCCGGTCGCCGCAGCGGGTGGAGCACCAGTGGCGGCGGCCGTGCCGGAGCAGATAGCGGTTGCAGGGAGCGGAACCACAGGCGGTGAGGCGTGCGGCGTCCGGGGAGGTGAGCAGGCCGGCGGCGTCGGCGGCGAGGGTCGCCAGGGCGTGGTCGACGATCTCGGTGGTGGGGTGCGGGGCCGCGCGGTACGGGCCGTCCTGGTCGTCCCACCGCAGCAGCGGGGCCGTGGGCACCCGGGTCAGCGCGTCGTTCACGGCGGTCAGGGCCGCGGGCAGCGCCGGCAGCGCGGCGACCCGTGAGTCGAACAGCGACCGGAGCTGTTCCCGCAGCGACCGCAGCTGCGCCGCGCACATCTCCCGCATCCCGGCGTCGACGGGAGCGAGCCCGAGTCCGACGAGCCACCGGTTGGCCGCCGCCGGGGTGCCGAGGAGGTCGACGTACTGACCGCCCGGCAGCGCGATGACGCTGTTGACCAGCGCGAGCGACGGGTACTGTGCCGCGCCCGGCGCGGGGGGCAGCGGTGGCTCGACGGTCTCGGTCATGGCTCTCATGGTACGGAGGGCGGGGGTCCGTGAGACGGGTACGGCGGTCAGGACGCCGCTGACCCGCGGGCGACGCCGAGGACGTCCAGCATCGCCCGGGTCGCCGGGGTGGGGTTGAACCGGCTCCACACCAGGTACTCCAGCCGGTGCGGGCCGTCGAGCACGCGGACCAGCTCCAGTTCGGGGTCGCCGGCGGCCAGCGGGCGGGCGTACGCCGACGGCAGCAGCGCGATGCCGAGCCCGCGGGCGACCAGCCGGGAGATCAGCTCGACGACACCGGCCTCGTAGGCGACGTCACGGACCAGACCCGCCGCGGCGAAGGCCCGGTCGGACTGGGCGCGGGCGGGCGTCCCGGCCGCGAAGTCGACGAAGGTCTCCTCGGCGATCTCCCGCAACGTCACCCGGGAGGCTCCGGCGAGCCGGTGCCCGGCCGACACGACCAGCGCGTGCTCGTCGTGGTCGAGGACGAGGGCCTCCACACCGGACGGCCGTTCGCCCTCGGGCAGCCCGAGGAAGGCGATGTCCAGCTCACCGTCCCGGACCGCCGCGGCCAGTTCGTCGCTGCGCCCGGACCGCAGCACCACATGGACGTCCGGGTAGCGCGCCCGATACCGCTGGAGCAGATCGGGCACGTCCACGGCGGCCGTCGTCACGATCACACCGACGGCGAGCCGGCCGCGCACCACCCCGGTCGCGGCGGCGGCGTCGGCGACCGCGCGGTCGGCGGCGGCCAGGCACTCGCGCGCGGCGGCCACGAACGCCTCCCCGGCGCCGGTCAGTTCGACGCGGCGGCTGGAGCGGGCGAACAGCTTGACGCCGAGCTCCCGTTCCAGACCGGCGATCCGGTGGCTGAGGGACGACTGCACCACGAAGCAGCGCTCCGCGGCGCGCGTGAAGTTACGGGTTTCGGCGACGGCGACGACGTAGCGCATCTGCTGGAGATCCACGCATCCATCGTTGTCGTTCATGGCTGTGATGACAACCATGCGTTGGAGTCATGGTGGTGGTCCGCGGAGACTGCTTCACATGCATCCTTCGACCGAGCGGGCACCGGGCCCGCCGCGGACGTACGCGCAGCCGATGGCCACCGTCGCGCTGACCGCGCTCGCCCCCGCGGCCTGGGGCACCACCTACGCCGTGACCACGGAACTCCTGCCCGCCGGGCATCCGATGTTCGCCGGACTGATGCGTGCCCTGCCCGCCGGGCTGCTCGCGCTGGCGATCACCCGTGTGCTGCCGCGCGGCGACTGGTGGTGGAAGGCGGGGGTGCTCGGCGCGCTCAACATCGGCACCCTGTTCCCGCTGCTGTTCCTCGCGGCCGAACGACTCCCCGGCGGGGTCGCCGCCACCCTCGGCGCCGCCCAGCCGCTCCTCGTCGCCGGGCTGGCCATCGCGGCGCTCCACGTCCGGCCGACGGTCTGGCGCTGGACCTGGGGTGTGCTCGGGCTGGCCGGCGTCGCACTGGTGGTGCTCGGTCCCGAGGCCCGGCTGGACACCGCCGGGGTGCTCGCCGGGCTCGGCGGTACGAGCGCCATGGCCGCCGGGACCGTCCTGACCAAGCGCTGGGGGCGGCCCCCGGGGGTCGGCCCGCTGGCCCTCGCCGGTTGGCAACTGGCCGTCGGTGGCTTCCTGTTGCTGCCGCTCACCCTGGCGGTCGAGGGGGTGCCGCAGCGGATCGACGCCGGGGCGGCGGCCGGCTATCTGTGGCTCGGCAGCGTGGGCGGCCTGGTCGCGTACACGCTGTGGTTCCGGGGCATCGGCAGGCTTTCGGTGGGCGCGTCGGCTCCGCTGGTGCTGCTGTCGCCGCTGGTCGCGACGGTCATCGGCATCGGCCTGGGCGAATCGCTCAGCCTGCCGCAGTCGTTCGGGTTCCTGCTCGCGCTGGCCTCGATGCTGGTGGCGCAGTTCGAGATCCCGAAGGGCCGCTTGCGGGTGCTCGTGGCCGGCCGGCGGGCGCGGCGAAGTGAGGCGCACGGTGGGGGAGTCGGCGACGTACGGATCGGCGACGTACGGGTTCGGGAGGGGCGGCGGGTTCGGGAGGGGCGGGTTCGGTGAAGAGGGCCATGACGATCGCCGTGCTCGGCGCCACGGGAATGGTCGGCAGCCGGGTGAGCGCCGAGGCGGCCGGGCGCGGGCATCGGACGCTCGCCCTGTCCCGTAGGCCCGGGGAGGCGAGGACGCGCGCGAACGTGACGCCGGTCGCGGTCGACGTGACCGACCCGGCGGCCGTGGGTGAGGCCCTCGCGGGGCCCGCCCCGACCGGCGCCGCGGACGCCGTCGTGCTGGCCGTGCGGTCCTTCCCGGCCGACCGGGAGTTCCTGGTGGGCGCCACCCGCACGGTGCTGGACGCCGCCGCGCGGCTGGGCGCCCGCGTGCTCGTGGTGGGCGGCGCCGGAGCCCTGCGCAGCCCCGGCGCCGCCGACCTGCTGGTGGCCCACGACCCGACGTACGTACCGGACGAGCACCGGGCGGTGGCGCTCGCCGGCACGGCCCAGTTGGGGATCTGCCAGGACCACGCGGACGCCGACTGGGTCTGTCTGAGCCCGCCGGCCGTGCTCGAACCCGGCCCCCGGACCGGCCGCTACCGGCGCGGCACCGACACCCTGCTCACGGGGTCCGACGGCCGTTCCTGGATCAGTGCGGAGGACCTGGCCGTGGCGGTGGTCGACGAAGTGGAGAACCCGGGCGGCGAGCGGCACTTCACGGTCGTCCACACGCGGCGACCCGGCATTAAAGACGCGTAAAGATTGCCGGAATCCGGCAGTGAAACACTTGCCCATGACATGTCACGATCCCAACAAGTCGGAGGTCGGCGGCGGGTGAGAGGGGGACGGCGCACATGGTCTGGTTTCTTGGACTGGGCATAACGGGGGTCGCGCTGCTCGCCCTGTCGCTGGTCTTCGACGGGGTGCTGGACGGCGCGCTCGACGGTGCGCTGGGCGGTGCCCTGGACGGGTGGCTGTCGCTGCCGGTCGTCGCCGGGTTCCTGGCGATGACCGGCTTCGGCGGCGCCATCGCCACCGGGGCGGCGGGCGCGGGCCCCGTGGCCGCCACCACGGCGGGGGCCGTGTGCGGGCTGGGGACGGCCTGGCTGACGTACCGGTTCAGCCGCGTCCTGATGCGTGACCAGACGGCACTCACCCCGAACGGGAACCACCTGGTGGGCGCCGCGGGCAACGTGGTCACCGCCATCCCGGCGGACGGCTACGGCGAGGTGCTGCTCCGACTGGCGGGCCAGCCGGTGAAGTTCGCCGCCCGCAGCGCCGGGCCGGTGGCCCGCGGCGCCGAGGTCTGGGTGGAGGCCGTGCCGTCCGCCACCTCGGTCGTGGTGCGGCCGGTGGACCGCTGAGCCCCGGCCTCCCTCCCTCTCTGCTCGACCTTCCTTTCTTCGTACGTGATTCGGGGGCACTGCCATGAGTCCTGTCGTCATCGCCGTCGTGGGAGTCGTCGTACTCCTCGTCCTGCTGGCGCTCGTCGTCGTCACCCGCTACAAGGTCGCGGGTCCCAGCCAGGCGTTCATCGTCACCGGCCGGCGGGGCAAGAAGGCCACCGATCCCGAGACCGGCCGCGTCTTCACCGACAACAGCGGGCAGAAGGTCGTGGTCGGCGGCGGAGTGTTCGTCGTGCCCTTCGTGCAGCAGAAGTTCACGCTCGACCTGTCCTCCCGGCACATCCCGGTCGCGGTGCGCGGCGCGGTCACCCTGCGCGGGGTCAAGGCCAACCTGGACGGTGTGGCGATCGTCAAGGTCGGCGGCACCGAGGACTCGATCCGCGCCGCCGCGCAGCGGTTCCTGATGCAGCAGGACGGGATCGTCGGCTTCACCCAGGAAGTGCTGTCCGGCGCCCTGCGCGCCATCGTGGGACGGATGTCGGTGGAGGACGTCATCCGCGACCGGGCCGCGTTCGCCGGCCAGGTCGCCGAGGAGGCGGAGGCCAGCCTGTCCGGGCAGGGCCTGGTGCTGGACGCCTTCCAGATCCAGGACATCACCACCGAGGGCTCCTACCTGGAGGACCTGGGACGTCCGGAGGCGGCCCGCGCCAAGCAGGAGGCCGACATCGCCGAGGCCGTGGCCCGGCGGGCCGCCGAGCAGGCCCGGCTCAAGGCCGAGGAGGAGATCGCCGTCGCCCAGCGGACCTTCGCGCTCAAGCAGGCCGAGATCAAGGCCGAGACCGACGAGGCCGCGGCCCGTGCGGCCGCCGCGGGTCCGCTGGCCGAGGCCGCCCGGCAGCAGGACATCCTCGCCGAGCAGGAGAAGGTCGCCGAGCGGCAGGCCGCGCTGACCGACCGCCAGCTCGACACCCAGGTCCGCAAGCCCGCCGACGCCAAGCGGTACGCCGCCGAACAGGAGGCCGAGGCCAGGCGGGTGGCGCGGGTCAAGCAGGCCGAGGCCGAGAAGTCGGCGGGCATCGCCGACGCCCAGGCGGAGGCCGAGCGGGCACGGCTGACCGGTGAGGGCGAGAAGCAGCGGCGCAGCGCGCTGGCCGAGGCGGAGGCCGTCGAGGGTCTGAAGCAGGGTGAGGCCGAGCGGTCCCGGCGTGCGGCGATCGCCGAGGCGGTACGGCTGGAGGGCGAGGCCGACGCGGCGGCGATCGGCGCGAAGGGCGCGGCCGAGGCCGAGGCGATGCGCAAGAAGGCCGACGCGTTCGGACAGTACGGCGACGCGGCCATCCTCCAGATGCTGGTCGAGGTGCTGCCGCAGGTGGTGGCGAAGGCGTCCGAGCCGCTCAGCGCGGTGGAGAAGATGACCGTCATCTCCACCGACGGAGCGGGCCGCATCCCGCGGGCCGTCGCGGACAACGTCGCCCAGGGCATGGAACTCCTCGGAGCCACCACGGGCGTCGACCTCGCCGAACTGCTGAAGGGGGTCACGCGACGCACCGGTGCCACGCCGACGGAGGCGCCGGTGGAGCCGGTGGCTCCGCTCAACGGGAAGGTGGAGATCACCGGTTGACGGCGGAGTGCAGCACGGGCCGGGTCCCACGCGGGCCCGGCCCCGCTCCCGTTCAGAGCTCCTGCGCCGGCCAGTCCAGCAACCGTGCCCCGATGACGGCGGTCTGAAGGGTGTAGCGGTGCATCGGATCGGCCGGGTTGGCGCCGGTCAGCTGGTGTATGCGCTCCAGCCGGTAGGTCAGGGCGCGCACGCTGAGCGCCAGCCGGCGGGCGGCCTCGGCCGCCGTACAGCCGGAGTCGAAGTACACCTCCAGCGTCCGCAGCAGCGGCTCCGCGCCGCCCCGGGCGCCGCGCAACGGCCCGAGCGCGCTGAGCACCAGGTCGGCCATGGCCTGCCGGTCGCGGGTGAGGACCGGGTAGACCAGCAGGTCGGCTGCGCGCACCACGGGCTCGTCCAGGCCCAGACGGCGGGCGAGTTCCAGCGCGCTGAGCGCCTCCTCGTAGGAGTGCACCACGCCGCCGGCACCGGGCTGGGGCCTGCCGACGGCCACCCGGCTGCCGTCCGTCGCGGCGTGCGCCTGCTTGGCGAAGTGGGTGAGGACGTCGTCCTCGTCGCCGGGGGCGATACAGACCAACTGCCCGTTCTTGGTGGCGAGCAGGATCCGCCGGTCGCCGAACCGGGCTATCAGCGCCGCCTCGACCCGGCGGGTGACCGGTGCCGTGTCGTCGTAGGCCTCCGGTCCCTCGGCCACGGCGACGGCGTGCGCCCGCGACAGCACCAGGCCGAAACGCTCGGCGCGTTCGGCCAGCCGCCCCAGGTCGCTGCGGCCGTAGAGCAGGTCGTCGATGAACTCCCGCCGGGCGGCCTCCTCTTCGCGTACGGCCATCCGCTGCGCCCGCTCGTAGCCTTCGGCGAAGGCGTCGACGGCCTGTTCCACGGCGGCCAGGACACAGTCGGTGGAACCGGCGCCGCCGGGCCAGTCGGCGCGGGTGGCGGCGAGGTGCTGCCGTACGAGGCCGCGCAGGCTGTGACCGCCCTCCGCGGCAGCCTGCTCACCGAGGGCTCGGCGTCCGTCGACCTCGTCCCGGGTGAGACGCCGCCCGGTCGCGGAGACCTGGGCCAGGATCTCCGCGTACCCGTCCAGATACCGCGCGGCCACGTCCGACTCGCCCACCCTGCCCCCGTTGCTCCTGACGCCCTATTGACGCGTTCTTAACACTCCCCGGCATCCAGACCCTAATGAACCCTGCCGGGAACCGGCAATGCGCGAGCCGCCGTCGGCCGTGCATCATCCCTTGCGGGGAGCACCACGGATGGTTCCGGTGCCGGACCCCGGCAGAGGCCCGGCACCGGAAACCCGAGTGGTGGAGCAAGGACGGGGGGCTCGGGCGCCCGCCGCGACGGAGGGGGACGGGACGTGCGGACGCTCATGGCAGCCGCCACGGGTCTGCCGACGCTCCTGCTCACCGCGGCCCTCGTGGTGGTCGGGTGCTTCTGGCTCCTGGTCGCCGTGGGTCTCGCCCCGGTGGGCAGCTTCGACGAGGACGCGGACCTGGGCCGCCTGGGCCTGGGCGGAATCCCGGTCGCCGTCGCCCTCTCCCTGCTGACGGCGACCTCCTGGTCCCTCAGCGTCGGCACCACGAGCGTCCTGGCCGTCGCCCTGCCCTCGGGGCCCACGTCCGGCGTACTGCGGCTGACGCTCCCGCTCGCCTCGCTGCTGGTCGCCTGGTGGCTGACACGGCTGGCGGCGCGGGCACTGCATCGCCGGGGACGTCCGGCCGGGGCGACCGACGGGCCGGACCGGCCCGGTGCGGCGCGCGGAGGGAACGGGGTGCGACTCGGGCGGGGCATGACGGGGGCTCGGTCGAGGGGGGCTCGGTCAGGGGACACCGCTCGGTGCCGGTGAGGGCGCCGCGACAGCCCGAACTCGCGGGCGGCGCCGCTCTGGGCGGGGTCAGCCCTCGGCGTCGCGGACGAGGAGTGCGATCTGTACCCGGTTCTCGACGGCCAACTTGGCGAACAGGCCGCTCGTGTGTGCCTTGACGGTCGCGACGCTGATGCGCAGCCGCTGGGCGATCTGGGGGTTGCCCAGTCCGTCCGCGATGGCCCGGGCGGTTTCGAGTTCCCGCTCGGTCAGCCGGGACAGCTGTTCGCGTGCGGCTTCGCGAGACGTGTCACGGGCGTGCGAGGACTGCGGGCCGGTGGCGGCGGCGATCACCCGTGCCGTGGCCGCCGGGGAGAGCACGGGATTGCCCTCGGCGACGGTCCGCACGGCGTCGAGCAGCCGCGGCGGCTGGGTGTCCTTGAGGACGAACCCGAGGGCCCCGGCGCGCAGGGCGCCGAGCACGAGATCGTCGGAGTCGAACGTGGTCAGGATCAGCACCCTCGGCGGCGTCGGCCGGCCGAGGAGTTCCCGGGTCGCGCTGAGACCGTCACGGCCGGGCATCCGCACGTCCATCAGCACCACGTCCGGCCGCTGCTCGTCCACCACGGCGATGGCCGCGTCACCGTCGGCGGCCTCCGCGACGACGGTCAGGTCCGGTTCGCCGTCGATGACGAGCCGCAGCGCCATCCGCACCAGCTGTTCGTCGTCGACGACGACCACCCGCACCGGCTTCCGCTCGCTGTCCACTCACGCTCTCCTCTCGTGGCCGGGGCGGGGCCAGGGCAGTCGTGCGGTGAGGGCGTATCCGTCGTCGGCCGTGGGGTGATGGCTGAGCTCTCCGCCGGCCAGGTCGACGCGTTCGGCGAGGCCGAGCAGCCCGAAGCCCGATGCCGGTGGTCGCACGCTCGCGGTGGCCGGGCCGTTGCGCACTCCGACCTCCAGTGTGCCGCCCACCGTTCCGTCGAGGGTGATGCGTATGTGTGCGCCCGGAGCGTGTTTGGCGGCGTTGGTCAGTCCCTCCTGGACGACCCGGTAGCCGGTCCGCCCCACGACGTCGGGCGGTGTGCCCGTCACCGCGTCGGCGAGCGTGACGTCCAGTCCCGAGGCGTGGGCGTCGGCCACCAGGTCGGGGATGCGGTCGAGGGAGGGCTGTGGTGGTTCGGGGTGACCCGGGTCGGCCCGGAGCACGCCGAGGACATCCCGTAGCTCCTCCAGGGCCTGATGGGAGCCCTCGGCGATGCCACGGACCAGTACGCGGCTCTCCTCGGCCCCGAGGTCGCGACGGTGGTCCAGCACCCCGGCCTGCATGGCGACGAGGGAGATCCGGTGCGCGAGCACGTCGTGCATCTCGCGGGCGATGCGGTTGCGTTCCAGGGCGCGTGTCTGCGCGGCCCGCGCGGTCTGTTCCCGTTCCGCGCTCTCCGCCCGGTCGCGCAGGGACCGTACTTCGACCCGCCGGGCGCCGATGGCCGTGCCCACGGCCACCGCGATACCCGCGGTCAGGGCCGGCAGGGCGAGCTGGAACCAGATCGTGCCGGGCGGGCTCTGCACCGAGTAGAACCCCTCGGTGAACTGTGACGCCGTCACATAGACCACGACGACGACACCGATCTCCACCGGACGACGACGTGTGGAGACCGAGCACAGGGCCATCAGCGCGGCGCCGGTGGCGAGCGCCGACGCGGCCGAGGCGATCACGACCGTGACGGCCACGGCGAGCGGAAACCGGCGCCGCCACAGCAGGGCCGCCAGACAGCCGAGGGCGACCAGCGGATCACCGACGAGAAACCAGGAGCCCGCCCCGTCCCCCTCGCCCCGCGAGAGCAGTACACCCATGGAGAGCCAGGCGGCCGTACCGACGGCCGTGGCGGCCGCCAGCCGACAGGTCTGCTGCCACCAGCCGAGCGGCGGCGCGACGTCCGTGTTCACCCGGCCATTGTCGCGAAACCGTGCGGCCCGCACCTCGGACCACGGGCTGATGCGCACTGGACCCAGGTCGAACGACCGCCTCGTCCTTGGCCCGGTCCCCGCCTCGCCCCAGGTCCAATCACCGCCTCGCCCTTGGTCTAAGACGTCCCGGCCCGTCAGGCCGATGTGCCGCCCGCGCCGCCCGCACAGACTCGTTCACATGCCGAGCCACCGGCCACCAGGCCGTGGCGCCATCGCACGGGCCGACGCAACAAGGGGGAGTTGGAGGCATGTTCAAGGAACTGCGGCGTCGACGGGCGGCCAAGCGGATCACGCCCGGGGACGGACGGCCGCTGAAGCGGTTCCGCTGGTGGCAGATGACCCTCCGCGTACTGTTCTACCTTCGGCTGACGAACGACGACGGCCGGCAGACGGTCTACGCCGTCGACGTCAGGCACTGGCAGAACAACTCGTCCGGCAACGTCAAAGCCCATCTGTACGTCGACGGCAGGCAATCCGCCCGGTCCAGGCTGCCCGCCGCCTTCCCGGTCCCGGGCGGCACGGTCGAAGTGAGGATGAGCGCGTTCGGGCTCAAGCGCTGCCATTACGTCACCGAAGACGGAACCGCGTACCAACTCGTCCCGGACCGCGACTCGGCCGAAGGGCGCCGCGCACACTTCGACCGCAGGCATCCCGCGCTGAGCCGCGGCATCGGATTTCTCTCGTCGACCGTGCTCGGCGTCGCCCTGTTCGTCCTCGCGGCACAGGTCGTCGAACAGCTGACCCGGGTGGAGGGCATCGCCCAGCACATCGGGACCTTCGCCGCTCCCGTCGATCTGCCGGCCTGGGGCAACACGGTGGTCGGTTTCGTCACGCTCATCGCCAGTACGGAGCGGGCCCTGCGCCTGCGTCACAGCTGGCTGCTGGACGGCGCGGCGGGCTGAACGTCCCGGCCCGGACCGGTCTTCGCGCACGGCCCGAAGGGCGCCCGAAATCCGTTGGCGGTCCGGTGCGGGCCGCTGCTAGCTTTCGGGAGGCCGTGCGAAGGAACGAGGAGGTGGTACCCGTGAACGCAGTATCGACATGGGTGCTCCCCTCAGGGGTCACGGTCGGGCGATAGGTCGTCCGGGAGCGCCGCTTGCGCACTCCCGAAAGGCACGACCATGCAGTTCACTTCCGAACAGCGCCTCGAAGAAGGCGTCCTCGAGCGCGAATTCACCCTCGGCGAGATCCCCGGCACCCTGTGGACTCCCGAGTCCGCAGCACCGGCCCCGCTGATCCTGATGGCCCACAACAACGGCCTGCCCAAGAACCAGCCCCGCCTGGTGGCCCGAGCCCGGATCACCGCGGCGTGCGGCTACGCGGTGGCTTCCATCGACGCCGCCGGGTGCGGCGACCGGCCCCGTTCCGCCGCCGACGAGCAGGCCCGCGCCGAGCTGCGCCGCGCCATGCGGGCCGGAGAGCAGGTCGACGGGATCTTCGAGTCCTTCATCGGCCCGCTGGTCGAAAAGGCCGCCCCGGAGTGGCGGACCACCCTGGACGCCCTTCTCGCGCTGCCCGGGATCGGCGGCCCGGTCGGATACTCCGGGTGGATGGCCCTGGGCATCCGGCTGGCGGCGGCCGACCCACGCATCGCGGCCGCCGGCTTCTTCGCCGGCGGTTACGTGCCGCACGCCCAGCGCGAGGAGGCCCGGCAGATCACGATCCCGCTGCTGATGCTGTTGCAGTGGGACGACGAAGGGAACCCGCGGCAGCGCGCCCTGGACCTCTTCGACGCCTTCGGCACCAAGGAGAAGACCCTGCACGCCAACCTGGGCGGCCACACCGGCACCCCGTGGTTCGAGCTGGAGGACGGCAACCGGTTCTTCGACCGGCACCTGAAGTGACTCCGGCTCGGCAGGCATCTGAAGTGAGTCCGGCTCGGCAGGCCGGCTGCGGAGAGTAGGCGGTGTCCGCCATCGGGGACAGGCTGTGGGTCTCCTCGATGGCGGGTGTCCGCGGTCGTACGTCAGTGGCGGGTGTCCGCGGTCGTACGTCAGGGGTTCGCGCGCCGCCGGTGGCCCTCGAAGGGCCGGCTCACGGCCACACAAGGCAGTACGGCTGATGCCCCGCCTCATGCAACCGATGCGAGAAGTCCTGCCACTCGTGCAGCAGTTGGTACACATTGAACGCATCCCGGGGCCCACCCCGGTCCGGCACCGTCGACCAGATGAAGGCGGCCGCGCCGACCGCTTCCTCCCCTATGCCCCGCAGGGGGTCGACCACCGTCATCGGCAGCTTGACCACCGCGTAGTCGGGGTGCAGGACGACCAGCTCCAGTGGGGGCACCTTGTGCAGGGGGACGCCCTCGATGCCGGTCAGGACCATCGCGGCCATGGTCTCGGGCTTGATCTTGGTGAACATGCCGTTCATGCCGAGCTCGTCGCCGCCGAGCTCCTCGGGGCGCATCGAGATCGGGACACGGGCCGCCGTCGCACCGTCGGGCGCGCCGAAGTACTTGTACGTCACCCCCACCCGACCACCATTCCCGCTCCCCGCCCGCAGGCGGTCGATCCGGCTGTCGATCCGCCGGTCGATCGGCTCGTGCTCACTCGGTACACCGGGTCCACCGGAAACATCTGGCATACCTGGTACAACGTGTCCCTGACGGGCTTCGTTCGAATCCTCCGCGTCGCGTCGGTGCTTTCCCCGCCGGGCACGTCGAGGACCCAGGTCATCAGTCCCCTCGCCCAGTCCGCCACCGCGATGCATATCTCCACCCGACTGCTTTTCTAGGACGCGTGGCCCCCGCCGCGCAACCCGATCATCGTGTCAGTGACCTCCCCCACGGCCGCCCGCCGAAACGTGCGGCGAAACACCTGTCCGCAGGATCTTTCCAGTCCTAGACCAACACGCCCCGCATGAGCTGTGTGTATCACGTCCAGTCTCGCAGATCGCGCGGAGGTGACGGGGGGTGACGGCGGGAGTGGAGGGGCCGGGGTGACTCAGCGCGGGGGCGGTGGCGGCCCGCTGCCGTCACGTTCCCCTGGCCTACTCTGAGGAGGTCACTGGCAACCGGAGTCCGAGATCATCGGAGTAGGTCAGAGAAGGTCGGAGTAGTCGCAGGTCATGAGCGAAGCGCCCTCTTCAGGAACGCCCTATCCATACGATGCGCCTGCCTCGCAGGCTCTGTTCGACCGTGCGGCCGCCGTCACGCCCGGCGGCGTGAACTCCCCGGTGCGCGCCTTCCGCGCCGTGGGCGGTACGCCCCGGTTCATGGTGTCCGGTACCGGTCCGTACCTCACCGACGCCGACGGACGCCAGTACGTCGACCTGGTCTGCTCCTGGGGGCCCATGATCCTCGGGCACTCCCACCCGGCCGTGATCGCCGCCGTCCAGGACGCCGTATCGCGCGGTACGTCCTTCGGTACGCCCGGTGAGGGCGAGGTCGCGCTCGCCGAGGAGATGGTCGACCGGATCGAGCCGCTGGAGCAGGTGCGGCTCGTCTCCAGCGGCACCGAGGCCACCATGTCCGCCATCCGGCTCGCCCGCGGGTTCACCCAGCGGACCAAGGTGATCAAGTTCGCCGGGTGTTACCACGGCCACGTCGACGCGCTGCTCGCCGCCGCCGGGTCGGGCGTCGCCACCTTCGCCCTTCCCGACACCCCCGGCGTCACCGGTGCCCAGGCCGGCGACACCATCGTGCTGCCGTACAACGACCTGGAGTCGGTGCACGAGGCCTTCCACCGGCACCCCGGTGAGATCGCCTGCGTCATCACCGAGGCCTCGCCCGGCAACATGGGCGTCGTCCCGCCGCTGCCCGGCTTCAACGATGGTCTGAAGGACGCCTGCCGGAAGAACGGCGCCCTCTACATCTCCGACGAGGTCATGACCGGGTTCCGGACCAGCCGTGCCGGGTGGTACGGCGTCGACGGCGTCGCGCCCGACCTCATGACCTTCGGGAAGGTGATGGGCGGCGGGTTCCCCGCGGCCGCGTTCGGCGGTCGTGCCGACGTCATGGCCCACCTCGCGCCCGCCGGACCTGTGTACCAGGCCGGCACCCTCTCCGGTAACCCGGTCGCCACCGCCGCCGGACTCGCCCAGCTGCGGCTCCTCGACGAGGCCGCGTACGACACCGTCAACGCCGTGTCCGCGCAGATCCAGTCCCTCGTCACGGAGGCCCTCGGCAAGGAAGGCGTCGCGCACCGGCTTCAGACCGCCTCCAACATGTTCTCGGTCTTCTTCACGGACCGCGAGGTCCGCAACTACGAGGACGCCAAGCGCCAGGAGTCCTTCCGCTTCACCGCCTTCTTCCACTCGATGCTGGCCCAGGGCGTCTATCTGCCGCCCTCCTCCTTCGAGTCCTGGTTCGTGTCCACGGCCCACGACGAGCAGGCGGTCCAGCGCATCGCCGACGCCCTCCCGGCGGCGGCCCGAGCGGCGGCGGAGGCCACGGCGGCATGAGCGACGACATCCACGAGAACGACATCCGCGCGACCGAGGGCGACATCACCGTCGTCCACCTGCTGCGGCACGGTGAGGTCGCCAACCCGGACGGCATCCTCTACGGCCGTCTCGCCGGGTACCACCTGTCCGACCTCGGCCGGCAGATGGCCGACCGGGTCGCCGAGCATCTCGTCTCCCGTGACATCACTCACGTCGGCGCCTCCCCGCTGGAGCGCGCGCAGGAGACCGCGACACCGATCGCCAAGGCCCACGGGCTGGACCTCGCGACCGACGCCCGGCTCATCGAGGCCGCCAACGTCTTCCAGGGCAAGACCTTCGGCGTGGGGGACGGGGCGCTGAAGAAGCCGGCGAACTGGAAGCACCTCGTCAACCCGTTCAGGCCGTCCTGGGGCGAGCCGTACGTCGACCAGGTCATCCGCATGATGGGCGCGCTGGACGCCGCCAAGGACGCGGCGCGCGGGCACGAGGCCGTGCTGGTCAGCCATCAGCTGCCGATCTGGATCGTGCGGTCCTACGTCGAGAAGCGGCGGTTGTGGCACGACCCGCGCAAGCGCCAGTGCACGCTCGCGTCGCTGACCAGCTTCACCTACCAGGGTGACCGGATCGTGTCCGTCGGCTACAGCGAGCCGGCCCTCGATCTGGTGCCCGAGCACCTTCGTGGCGGGGTCAAGCCGGTACCGGGGAAGAGCAAGGCCTTCGGCGCTTAAGACACGTTTGTGACATTTGTTGCGAAACCTTCGCAATCTGGAGGAACCTGCCCGTTCGTCGCGCCCTCTGACTGGGTGACACCAGAGAGCAAGCACGACGGACGGGGCAGCAGCAATGCGCAACATCAGCCGAAGGGGAGCCATCGGACTCGGTGCCGGAGCCGCCGCCGCCCTAGGGCTCGCCGGATGCGGCACGCTCACGTCTTCAGACGGTTCGGACCAGGCCGGGGGTTCCAGCCAGGGCAAGGACAATCAGCCCGGCGCCCACGCCGACCGCGCCCGCCCCATAGGCGACGGCTCGACTTCCTACACCGGCAAGCAGCCCCATCAGCCGGGCAAGCCCGAGCCGCTGGAGCCGGGTCAGGAGCCGCCGCAGTTCGTCGTGTTCTCCTGGGACGGTGCCGGCGAGGTCGGCAACGGCCTCTTCCCGCGCTTCCTCGAACTCGCCAAGGAGCACGAGGCGCACATGACCTTCTTCCTCTCGGGGCTGTATCTGCTCCCCGAGTCGAAGAAGCGGCTCTACGACCCGCCGAACAACCCGCGCGGCGCCTCCGACATCGGCTACCTCACCGACGAGCACATCAAGGCGACGCTGAAGAACGTCCGCCAGGCCTGGCTCGACGGCCATGAGATAGGCACCCACTTCAACGGCCACTTCTGCGCCGGCAACGGCACCGTCGGCAACTGGACCCCGCAGCAGTGGCGCAGCGAGATAGAGCAGGCCAAGTCCTTCGTGAAGGAGTGGCGGACGAACTCCGGGTGGACCGATCTGCCCTCGCTGCCCTTCGACTACGACAAGGAACTCGTCGGCGGCCGCACGCCCTGTCTCCTCGGTCAGGACAACCTGCTGCCCACGGCCCGTGAGCTCGGCTGGCGCTACGACGCCTCCTCGCCGGGCGGGCGTCAGGTGTGGCCGACGAAGAAGCAGGGGCTGTGGGATCTGCCGTTGCAGCAGATACCTTTCCCCGGACGATCGTTCGAGGTCCTGTCGATGGACTACAACATGCTCGCCAACCAGTCGGTCAATTCCACGAACGCGCCCAGCCACAACTACCCGGGCTGGCGTGAGCAGTCGGCGCAGGCGTACATCCAGGGATTCAAGCGGGCATACGAGACGAACCGGGCGCCCTTCTTCATAGGCAACCACTTCGAGCAGTGGAACGGCGGCATCTACATGGACGCCGTCGAGGAGTCCCTGAAGCACATCGCGCGCGAGAAGGAGAAGGGCGCCGACATCCGGCTCGTCTCCTTCCGGCAGTTCGTTGACTGGATGGATGCACAGAAGCCGGACGTTCTGGACAAGTTGCGCACTCTGGACGTCGGACAGGAGCCTGCCGGAGGCTGGAACGCCTTCATGAAGGGCGGCTCCTCGACCTCCTCGCCGGGCACCCAGAACGCCGCCTGAAATGCGGGTTCACGTCCGTGAGGGGGGTGCGCAAGATCCCCGGAACGGACATGCGAAACTTTTCACATGAGTGCCGCCAGCCGCGCCCGTAGCCGTTTTGCCCTGCTCGCCGTCACCAGCGCCGCCGTCGCCGCGCTGGGTCTGTCCGCGTGCAGTTCGGGCGGTACGTCCGGTGGCGGCGGGGACACCAACTTCGTCGCCGGCGGCGACGGCGTCGACACCGTCGCCACCGGCAAGCGCGCCGCGGCGCCGGAGCTGTCCGGCGAGACGATCGACGGCAAGCAGCTCAGCACCGCCGACTACAAGGGCAAGGTCCTCGTCATCAACGTATGGGGATCCTGGTGCCCGCCCTGCCGGGCCGAGGCGAAGAACTTCCAGACCGTCTACGAGGACGTCAAGGGCCAGGGTGTCGAGTTCGTCGGCATCAACACCCGGGACACCAGCACCACCCCCGCGAAGGCCTTCGAGAAGGAGTACGGCGTCACCTTCCCGAGCCTGTACGACCCCACGGGCAAGCAGATGCTCCGCTTCGGGAAGGGCACGCTCAACCCGCAGGCGATCCCCTCCACCCTCGTCATCGACCGGGACGGCAAGATCGCCGCACGTGCGCTTCAGCCGCTCAGCGAGGACAAACTCCGCGGCATGATCAAGCCCGTCCTCGCGGAGAAATGACGTGAGCGCGCTGTCCACGCTCGCCGAGGGTGCGAGCTACAACGGCACCGTCATGAACGGCGCCTTGCTGCTCGCGCTGCCGATCGCCGTACTCGCCGGCCTCGTCTCCTTCTTCTCCCCCTGCGTCCTGCCGCTCGTGCCCGGCTATCTGTCGTATGTGACCGGCGTCAGCGGCACCGATCTGGCCGAGGCCCGGCGTGGCCGGATGGTCGCGGGCGCCTCGCTCTTCGTGCTCGGATTCACCGCCGTGTTCGTCTCCGGCGGGGCACTGTTCGGCTACTGGGGGGCGAATCTCCAGGAGAACAAGGACGTCCTGACGAAGGTCCTCGGCGTCCTGCTGATCCTCATGGGTGTGTTCTTCATGGGCCTGATGCCCTGGCTCACCCAGCGGGAGTTCCGCTTCCACACCAAGCCGGCCACCGGACTCGTCGGGGCCCCGCTGCTCGGCGCCCTCTTCGGCATCGGCTGGACGCCCTGTCTCGGACCCACGCTGTCCTCCGTGACGATTCTGGCGGCCAACCAGGGCAGCGCGGGCCGCGGTGCCCTGCTCACCGTCGCCTACTGCCTCGGCCTCGGCGTCCCCTTCGTGCTCGCTGCCGTAGCCTTCCGCAAGGCGCTCGGTGCCTTCGCCTGGGTCAAGCGCCACTACGTCTGGGTCATGCGGATCGGCGGCAGCATGATGATCGTGACCGGTGCGCTGCTGCTGACCGGCGCATGGGACCGCATCGTGCAGGAGATGCAGGTCTGGTCCAACGGCTTCACTGTGGGGATCTGATCGATGAGCAACACGACCGACAAGGCCGCCCCGGCCGCCGGTGAGGACGACCTCGGCGCCGCCGGCTCGCAGCTCTCCACCGCCCCCACCGAGGACGCGCCCAACCTGCCCTCGCTCGGCGTCATCGGCTGGGCCCGCTGGTTCTGGCGGCAGCTCACCTCGATGCGGGTCGCGCTGCTGCTGCTCCTGCTGCTGTCGCTCGGCGCGATCCCCGGCTCGCTCATCCCGCAGACCAGCGTCGACGAGACCAAGGTCGCCGAGTTCCGCAAGGCGCACGAGACGCTCGCGCCGATCTACGACAAGCTCGGCCTCTTCCACGTCTACAGCTCGGTGTGGTTCTCCGCGATCTACATCCTGCTGTTCATCTCCCTCATCGGCTGCATCGTCCCGCGCACCTGGCAGTTCGTCGGCCAGCTGCGCGGCCGTCCGCCGGCCGCCCCGAAGCGACTCACCCGGCTGCCCGCCTACACCACCTGGCGCACCGGGGCCGCACCCGAGCAGGTCCGCGCGTCGGCGCTCGCCCTGCTGAGCAAGCGCCGCTTCCGCGCCCACCTCGCCGGTGACGCCGTCGCCGCGGAGAAGGGCTATCTGCGCGAGGTCGGCAACCTCGCCTTCCACATCGCGCTGATCGTGATGCTGATCGCGTTCGCCTGGGGCCAGCTGTTCAAGTCCGAGGGCAACAAGCTGATCGTCGAGGGCGACGGCTTCTCCAACACCCTCACCCAGTACGACGACTTCAAGTCCGGCAGCCTCTTCAGCCAGGACGACCTGGACCCGTTCAGCTTCACCCTGAAGGACTTCAAGGGGACCTACGAGGCGACCGGCCCCAACCGCGGCACCCCGCGCACCTACGAGGCCGACCTGGATTACAGCGTGGGCGCCGACGGCAAGGACGAGAAGACCACCGTCAAGGTCAACGAGCCGCTGGAGATCGGCGACTCGAAGGTCTACCTCGTCAGCCACGGCTACGCCCCCGTCATCACGATCCGCGACGGCAAGGGCAATGTCGTCTACCGCGACGCCGTGCCCCTGCTTCCGCTCGACGGCAATGTCACCTCCACGGGTGCGATCAAGGTCATGGACGGCTACCGCAACGCCAAGGGCGAGCGGGAGCAGCTCGGCTTCCAGGCCTTCTTCCTGCCCAGCTACGTCAAGGGGAACGAACTGGCCTCGCAGTTCCCCGCGCTGCGGAACCCGGTGCTGAACCTGGAGGCGTACCACGGCGACCTCGGTGTCGACGCCGGTATCCCGCAGAGCGTGTACCAGCTGAACAAGAAGAACCTGACGGGCTTCAAGGACGCCAAGGGCGCCCAGGTCCGGGAGAACCTCAAGCCGGGCGAGAGCATGAAGCTCCCGAACGGCGCGGGCACGGTCACCTTCGAGAAGGAGATCAAGGAGTGGGCCGGCTTCCAGGTCGCCCGCCAGCCCGGCAGCGGCTGGGCCCTCGCCGGCTCCCTCGCCGCGATCTTCGGACTCGCCGCCTCCCTGTTCATCCAGCGTCGCCGCGTCTGGGTCCGGGCCACCACCGGCGCCGACGGTGTCACGGTCGTCGAGATGGCCGGGCTCGGCCGCAGCGAGTCCGCGAAGGTGCCCGAAGAACTGGGCGACCTCGCCGGAATCCTCTACGACCAGGCCCCGGGGGCACCCGACCCCGAGGACGACTCCTCCGATACCCCCGACCCCCAAGTCGTACCTGCCGAAGGGGCTGAGAAGTGACTCTCGCCGCCGCAACCGATCTGGCCGCCGCCACCAACGAGAACCTCGCCAGCATCAGCAACACGCTGATCTACTCGTCGATGGCCGTCTACACCCTGGCCTTCTTCGCGTACATCGCCGAATGGCTCTTCGGCAGCCGCAGCAAGGTCGGCCGCACGGCCGCCGCGCTGACCCCGGCGAAGGTGGGCAAGTCAGCCGCCGCGCCCGCCGTCACCGTCAACCAGGGCGGCTCCACCGCCGTACTGGAGCGGCCGAAGGTCGTCGTGCGGGCCACGGCCGGGCAGCGGGACGTGCCGGACGGGCCCGGGGCGCACGGCGGGGACGAGCAGGGCGACCTCTACGGGCGTATCGCCATCTCCCTCACCGTCCTCGCCTTCCTGATCGAGTTCGGTGGGGTGCTCACCCGGGCTCTGTCGGTGCAGCGGGCGCCGTGGGGCAACATGTACGAGTTCAACATCACCTTCTCCACGGTCGCCGTCGGGGTGTACCTGGCGCTGCTCGCACTGAAGAAGAACGTGCGCTGGCTCGGGCTGTTCCTCATCACCACGGTCCTCCTCGATCTCGGCCTCGCCGTCACTGTCTTGTACACCGCCAGCGACCAGTTGGTTCCCGCCCTTCACTCGTACTGGCTGTACATCCACGTCTCCACGGCGATCTTCTGCGGCGCGGTGTTCTACGTCGGCGCGATGTCCACGCTGCTGTACCTCTTCAAGGACAGCTACGAGAACAAGCTGGCCAGCGGCGGCACCCCCGGCCGCTTCGCGAACTCCGTCCTCGACCGGCTGCCCGCCGCGGCGTCCCTCGACAAGTTCTCCTACCGCGTCAACGCCGCCGTCTTCCCGCTGTGGACGTTCACGATCATCGCGGGCGCCATCTGGGCGGGCGACGCCTGGGGCCGCTACTGGGGCTGGGACCCCAAGGAGACCTGGTCCTTCATCACCTGGGTCGCCTACGCCTGCTACCTGCACGCCCGCGCCACGGCCGGCTGGAAGGGCCGCAAGGCCGCCTACCTGGCCCTCATCGCCTTCGGCTGCTGGCTGTTCAACTACTACGGCGTCAACATCTTCGTCTCCGGCAAGCACTCCTACGCGGGCGTGTAGGCCCCGCACAAAAACACCTGGCCGTGGTCGATCGCGCAGGTCAGAGGTCGTAAGGGGTGCGCTTCGTGCCCGGCGGGGTCAGGCTGGTGTCATGACCGGTTCCATAGAGCAGGGCATCAGCCAGACGCACGGGAACACGCACATCCTGCACGTCCTGGTGCGGCTGCCCCGGCCGATGGCGGCGGTCTGGCCGTGGCTGTCGACCGAGGACGGCCTCTCGTCCTGGTGCACGCCGGTCGACGCGCTGGAACCGCATCTGGGCGGCGCGGTCGGCCTGCGCGACTTCGGCAGCGGGCAGATCACCGCCTGGGACGTCGACCGGGTCGCCGAGTACACCGTGCAGGGCGGCCGGATCCGGTTCCACCTGGAACGGGACGGCGAGGACGGCGCCGCCCTCCGCTTCACCCACGAGTTCCAGGGCGAGGCGGAGACGGAGCAGCGCTGGCGGGCCCGTTTCGAGCGGCTGATCGAGTCTCTGGAGGCCGGCTAGCCGCCTCGGTCAGGCCGCCGTCGAGGCGATGACGTCCCGCAGCCGCTCCACGTACAGCCGCATGTTCTTCTGCGCCACGTCGGTGTCCGGGTAGCGGCCGGCGAACCACAGGCCCTCGTGCAGGCGGGTGACCCAGGCGCACACCTGGTCCCCGTACGACACCCTGATCAGCCCGTACGCCTTCTGCTCGGCCCAGCGTCGGGAGCCGGTGATGCCGCGGGTGTCGACGTAGGAGACGATCGAGTACAGGTCGGGGGAGGTGGGGCGGAAGTCGGTGCCGAGCAGGTGGAGCACGCGGGCCAGCGGCATGCGGGCCAGATGCCGGTTGGCGTGCAGCGCGGCGCGTACCGTGCGCAGGGCGCTGGGGAAGTCGTACGCCTGCTCCATGGGGATCTCGATGGGCGCGCCGCCGACGTACCAGCCCACGGAGTCGGACCAGCGGGACTTCACCCGGGTGTGGAACGGCACCACCGTGCGGTAGACGGGCTGTCCGCCGATCTCGTGGACGATGAGCGCGGTCGCGGCCAGTACACCGACCGAACTGCCTCCGTACGGACGGCAGTACGCCTCGAACGCGGCGGCGGTGTCGGGGTCGGTGAGCTCCTCGCGCAGCAGCCTCTGGGTGGGCAGGCCGGCGTCCGGGTCCAGGCCGAGATCGACGGGGAAGGCCGGCAGCCTGCCGTCGCAGCGGTGGATGAACTCCCGCCAGCGGGCCACGATCTCGTGGCTGTCGTCGATCCGGTCGGCGTCCGTGCGCTCGATCTCGCAGAAGTCGACGTAGCTGCCGACGGGCGCCGACTCCGGTACCCCGCCCGCGACATGCGCCGCGTACAGCTCGTGGATCTCCGCCGGGATACGGTGGATGGAGTGGGCGTCGACATTGCTGTGGTCGAAGGCCATGTACACGCTGGTGGAGTCGTCCCGTACGACGGCCGTGTAGATGAGGTTGGGCCAGCGCAGCGCGTCCGCCGTCGCGTCGAAGCGGTCCTGGAGGTACCGGACCAGCTCGGCGGGGTCGGTGAAGTCGCCCACGTCGGTGCGGTGCAGGGACACCGCCTCGGCGGCGAGCGTGAACCGGCGCATCTCGTCGCCGCCCTCGCCGGACCAGCGGAACCCGCTGCGCAGCGTCTCGTGCCTGAGCGTCCAGTCGCGCAGCGCCTCCTGGAGCGCGTCCAGGTCGGCCCGGCCCGCGAGGTCGAAGGCGGTACCGAGCCAGGTCGGTACGAACAGCCCGTCGTCGCGCACGGACCGGGCGGTCCTGATGTGCGACTCCTGGATGTACGCCGGCGGACGTGAGTCCTCCGGCAGGTCGGCAGCCGTCGCGACGCTCGCCGGACTGAACGTCCATTCGACGAGTCGTCCGGGCCGGACCTCGCAGCGCTGGATGTCAGTCATTCGCACGGGCGGCTCCATTCGGGGCGGGGGACACACCCGAAAGGGTGGTATCCCGCCCAACGAGGCAACCCTTACTCAGAAACGGTTCCGGTCGGCGATCAGTCGACGGTGATCGAGTCCAGCTTCGCCCGCAGATAGACATGCGAATCGACCGGCTCGTAGGCCACCCGCCCGACCGGCGCGGGCACGGACTCCACGCGCGTGCCGGGCGTGCACTCACCGAAGTAGACGAGCGACATCAGCTCCTCGGCGGGCGCGTCCGCGGGCGGCGGCAGCACCCGGTGCCGGCCCGAGCGCCACCGGTCGCCGGTCCAACGGGCCATCAGATCCCCGATGTTGATGGTGAACGCCGCCGGGTCGTACGGCGCGTCCTCCCAGCCGCCCTCGTCGGTGTAGACCTGCAACCCACCCTTGCCCGCCTGCCGGTCGAGGATGGTCACCGTCCCGAAGTCGGTGTGCGGCCCGATCCGGAACTGCCCGGTCTCCGGCTCACCGAGGACGTCCCTGCCCGGATACCAGTTGATGTTGAAGCCGTACGTCGGGTGGTCCATGTGCCGGCTGAAGAAGTCGGGTCCCAGTCCGAGGGCGTCGCCGAGCAGGCACAGGAGCCGGTTCTCCAGCTCGCCCATCCGTACGAGGTACTCCTCGCACAGCGGCCGCAGTTCGGGCACCTCGGCCGGCCAGACGTTCGGCGCGTACCACTCGGCGTTGACCACCGGGTCCTCGAACGGCTCGTGCGTCGCGAAGGACAGCGACTCCTTCAGGTCCGGCGGAGTCTCGGTGCCCTCGGAGTACCCGTTGGCCTCCGCGCCCGGCCCCAGCCAGCCGCGTCCGCCGACCTTCACCTCGTACGCCTGCTTGGCCTCGGCGGGGAGCGTGAAGAAGGTACGCGCGGCGGCACGGATGCGCTCGCGCAGAGAGGGGTCCACGCCGTGCCCGGTGACCAGCAGGAATCCGGCGGTCCGCAGGGCCTCGTCGACGGTGCGGGCGATGGCGGCGCGGGCGTCGGCGTCGCCGTTCAGCCAGGGCCGGAGGTCGATGGTGGGGATGCGGGGCTGGTCAGTCACCGATGTCCTCGTTCCACAGGTCGGGATGGCGTTCGATGAAGGCGCGCATCAGGTCGACGCACTCGGGATCGTCGAGCAGCACGATCTCCACGCCGTGTGCGGCCAGCCAGTCGTGCCCTCCGTGGAAGGTGACCGCCTCGCCGATCACCACCCGGGAGATACCGAACTGCCGGACCAGACCGGAGCAGTACCAGCACGGGGAGAGCGTGGTCACCATGGTCGTGCCACGGTACGACCGCTGCCGGCCGGCCGCCCGGAACGCGGCCGTCTCCGCGTGCATGGAGGGGTCCGAGTCCTGGACCCGACGGTTGTGACCCCGCCCGAGCGGCACCCCGTCGGCCCCGTACAACGCGGCACCGATCGGGATCCCACCCTCGGCGAGCCCGGCCCGGGCCTCCGCGAGGGCGGTCGCGAGCCACCCGTGTGCCTCTGTGCGATCCATGCCCTCACTCTCCTGTGGCGTGAGGGCCAGGGCAACGGCGGAAAGGCGCGAGTGCGCTCAGCGGCGGAGCGCGACCCGGCTCGCGCCGTCCAACGAGAGACCACGGCGAGTCCGGCCGGCCGGTGCCGTGGTGTCGAGGTGACGTCCGGTCAGGGCTCGTCGCGCTTGTTCTTGTCCTCGTCCTCGTCCCGCGACTTGTCGTCGTCGCCCAAGGACTTCAGGAAGTCGGGGTTGTCGTCCGGGGCCACCCACTGCTGGCGGCGCCGCTGGTCCCGTACACCGGACCAGCCCTCGGCCGCAGGGCTGCGCTTCTTGCCCGCGATCAGCCAGGAGATCGAGCCGACCAGCGGGAACACCAGCACGAGGATCGCCCACAGCGGCTTGGGCATGTGGCGGATGTCGTCCTCCTTCGTGCTGATGCAGTCGATGAACGCGTACACGCTCAGCGCCAGTGGCACGAGGAACATCAGCACCCGGAGCATGGGCCCTCTCCAGCGAAACGGTCGTCGGACCGGGGGCACCGGCCCCCGGGGTAAGGGCCAGGGTAGCCGCTCGGGGATACTTGACCCCATGGCTTACGACGATCTTCGTTCCCTGCTCAGGGCACTGGAGCGCGAAGGCGACCTCAAGCGCGTCAAGGCAGAGGTCGATCCGTATCTGGAGGTCGGGGAGATCGTCGACCGGGTGCAGAAGTCCGGCGGTCCCGCGCTGCTCTTCGAGAATGTGAAGGGGTCGTCGATGCCCCTCGCGATGAATGTCTTCGGGACCGACCGGAGACTGCTGAAGGCCCTGGGGCTGAAGTCGTACGGCGAGATCTCCGGCAAGATCGGCGGGCTGCTCAAGCCCGAACTGCCGCACGGGTTCGTCGGGGTGCGCGAGGCGTTCGGGAAGCTCGGCGCGATGACGCACGTGCCGCCGAAGAAGGTCAAGGACGGCCCGGTCCAGGAGGTCGTGCTCACCGGCGACGACGTGGACCTCGACCAGCTGCCCGCCCTCTTCACCTGGCCCAAGGACGGCGGCTCCTTCTTCAACCTGGGGCTCACCCACACCAAGGACCCGGAGTCCGGTGTGCGGAACCTGGGGCTGTACCGCCTCCAGCGTCACGACAAGCGCACCATCGGCATGCACTGGCAGATCCACAAGGACAGCCGGAACCACTACCAGGTCGCGGCGAGGAGGGGAGAGCGGCTGCCCGTCGCCATCGCCTTCGGGTGCCCGCCCGCCGTGACCTACGCCTCCACCGCGCCGCTTCCCGGTGACATCGACGAGTACCTGTTCGCGGGCTTCCTCTCGGGCAAGCGGATCGAGATGGTGGACTGCAAGACGGTGCCGTTGCAGGTGCCGGCGCAGGCGGAGGTCGTGCTGGAGGGATGGCTGGAGCCCGGCGAGATGCTGCCGGAGGGGCCCTTCGGCGACCACACCGGCTTCTACACCCCGCAGGAACCCTTCCCCGCGCTGACGATCGACTGCGTGACGATGCGCCGTCGACCCCTGCTCCAGTCGATCGTCGTAGGCAGGCCTCCGACGGAGGACGGACCCCTGGGCCGTGCGACGGAACGCTTCTTCCTCCCCCTGCTGAAGATCATCGTCCCGGACATCGTGGACTACCACCTGCCCGAATCCGGCGGCTTCCACAACTGCGCGATCGTCTCGATCGACAAGAAGTACCCCAAGCACGCCCAGAAGGTGATGCACGCGATCTGGGGCGCGCACATGATGTCCCTGACCAAGCTGATCGTGGTCGTCGACTCCGACTGCGATGTGCACGATCTGCACGAGGTCGCCTGGCGGGCCCTCGGCAACACCGACTACGCCCGTGACCTCAGCGTCGTCGAGGGCCCCGTCGACCATCTCGACCACGCCTCGTACCAGCAGTTCTGGGGCGGCAAGGCCGGGATCGACGCGACGAAGAAGTGGCCCGAGGAGGGCTACGCGCGCGACGGCGGCTGGCCCGACATGGTGGAGTCCGATCCCGAGACGGCGGCGAAGGTCGACCGGCGCTGGAAGGAGTACAACCTGTGAGCAGCGCCTCCGCCGCGATTGGGCAGCCAGGACGGACGAAGGCGTTCCTGCGCCTGGTCATGATCGAGCACTCGGTGTTCGCGCTGCCCTTCGCGTACATCGCCGCGCTGACGGCCATGTTCCAGTGGGACCGGAACATCCACTGGGGCCGGCTGCTGCTGGTGACGGTCTGCATGGTGGGTCTGCGGACCTTCGCGATGGCCGTGAACCGGATCATCGACCGCGAGATCGACGCCCGCAATCCGCGCACCGCCCACCGGGAGCTGGTGACCGGCGCGATGTCGGTCCGGCACGCCTGGACGGGCGCCCTGATCGCGCTGGTGATCTTCCTGGGCTCGGCGGCCCTGCTGAACCCGCTGTGCCTGGCCCTCGCCCCCATCGCGGTGATCCCGATGGTGGTCTACCCCTACGGCAAGCGGTTCACGAACTTCCCGCAGGCGATCCTCGGCCTGGCCCAGGCGATGGGACCGGTCGGCGGCTGGCTCGCCGTCACCGGCACCTGGTCCTGGGACGCGGTGATCCTCGGTCTCGCCGTCGGCATCTGGATCGGCGGCTTCGACCTGATCTACGCCTGCCAGGACGTCGAGACCGACCGCGAGATCGGCGTCATGTCGGTCCCGGCCCGCTTCGGCATCCCCGCGTCGATCTGGGGTGCGCGGGTGTGCCACACGGTGACGACCGGGTTGTTCGTCTGGTACGCGGTGGCCACGGACGCGGGCACGTTCTTCTGGCTGGGCCTGCTGATCGTGGCCGGTGCGTTCGTGTACGAGCACTCGATCGTCCGGCCGCACGATCTGTCCCGTCTCAACCGGGCGTTCTTCAGCGTCAACGGGTTCATCGGGATTGCCCTGTTCGTGTGTGCGCTGATGGATCTTCTGGTTCGGGGTCTGACGGTCTGATGGGGTGCGGTCCATGGACCGCCTGCACACGCAGCTGAGCCGGTTCGAGGACGCGTTCCCCGGCTTCCGGACGGAGATCGTCGAGGGCAGCGTGGTGGCGTGCCCGCTCGGACCGCACCACGCTCGCACGCTCTTCGGGGCATGGAAGGCCCTGGCCCCGCAGCTCGGTCGGCAGTGGGCCGTCGTCAGCGACGTCGTCGTCCCTTTCGACGAGGACAACGAGTTCTGCCCCGACCTGGCCGTGATCCCCGCGCCCGATGCGAACCGGAACGAGCTCGCCTACCCGCCCGAACTCGTCGAGCTCGTCGTCGAGGTCGTCTCCGGCGGCAGCGTCCGACGCGACTACGAGGTGAAACCCCGCTGGTACGCCGCCCGAGGCATCGCCGACTACCTGATCCTCGACCCGCTGAAGGGCCATTGCGTGACGATGTGGAACCCGGGCCCCGAGGGCTACCGCGGCCGCGACACCGTGGCCTACGGCCCGGAAGCGGTCGTCGACTCCACGCTGGGCAGGCTGAGGCTCGCCACCGCCGATTTCCCTGTCGACGCTAAGCGGCCGCCCCAGCCCTGAGCGCACCCCCACCCGCCCGTCGCCGCACCACGAACGCCGCCGCCACCCCCGCCACCAGCCCCACCAGATGCCCCTGCCAGCTCACGCCGGACTGGGTCGGGGCGAGGCCCGCGAGTTTGGAACCGCCCCAGATCGCCGCCACCAGCAGGCCGGCCAGGATGCCGAGCGGGCGGCGCTCCACGAAGCCGGTGACCAGGAGGAAGCCGAAGAGGCCGAAGATCAGGCCGGAGGCGCCGGCCGTGTTGGTGCCGGACGGGGATATCAGCCACACGCCGAGCCCGTCGGCGACGATGATCAGGGCGCAGACGACGGCGAACCGGCGTATCCCGCCGAGCGCGGCGAGGAACCCGAGGACCAGCAGCGGCACGCTGTTCGCCGCGACATGGGCGAAGCCGAAGTGGAGGAAGGCGGCAGGGACGACGTCCACCAGCTCGGACGGGTCGCGCGGGACGATCCCGAATCCGTCCAGCGCATGCCCGCTGAGCACGTCGGCGACTTCCAGCAGCCAGAGCAGCGCCACCCAGCCCGCCATCAGCTTGGCCGCTGTCAGCGCACGCTCACCGCGCGAGATCTCGTGTCCCGCGCCCCATGTATCCGATCCACCCGGCATGGCAACCCCCGCCCGACTCGTCCCCCATGGGAACGCCGGGCCCCCCTTGGTCGGTTCCCACCCCCTCCCGCCGGATAGGCTCGGAGTCGTGAACCCAGTCAAGCCAGGAGAGTCGGCGCGTACGCCTTGGATCGTAGGGGTGTCCGGCGCTTCCGGCACCCCATACGCGGCCGCCGTGCTGCGCGCGCTCCTCGCCGCCGGGGAGAGCGTCGACCTGGTGGTCAGCCGGGCCTCCCGGCTCACCCTGCTCGACGAGACGGGGATCTCCTTCCGCGACGCCCATTGGCAGGACGACCTGCGGGAGTGGCTCTCGCGGGGTGCCGACGGCAAGCCCGGGACGTTCGAGGTGGACATCGAGGGCGTCCGGTACTGGAACGCCGGGGATCTCGCCGCCGGCCCGTCCTCCGGGTCGTACGCCACGAAGGGCATGCTGATCGTGCCCGCCTCCACGGCCTGCGTCGCCGGAGTGGCGCTCGGGCTGTCCAAGGACCTGTTGCAGCGGGCGGCCGGCGTGACGCTGAAGGAGGGGCGCCGGCTCGTCGTCGCCGTACGGGAGACGCCGTTGAACGGGCAGACGCTGCGGCACCTGGTGACACTGGACGACGCGGGCGCGACCGTCGTACCCGCCTCGCCCGCCTTCTACGCGGGCGCCACGCACATCCAGGACCTGGTGGACTTCGTCGCCGGACGCGTCCTCGACGCGGCGGGCGTCGAACACCGGCTCTACCGCCGCTGGAAGGGCGAACTGGGCGGCGGCGCCCCTTCCACCTGACCGGCACACCACCGCATCACGCGGTACCAGCAGAACTCATCACTTCAAGGCTCAGCTCAGCAATCACGTCAGACCTCTTCAGCGGAAGGCTTTCAATCGCATGGACGCGGTGGACAGGCAGCTCATCCAGGCCCTGAGGGAGAACGGCCGGGCCTCCTACGCGGAGCTGGGACGCCTCGTCGGCCTGTCGGGCCCCAGCGTCACCGACCGCATCAACCGGCTGGAGGCGGCGGGCGTCATCACCGGCTACCGCGCCACCGTCGACGCCGCCTCGCTCGGTCTCGGCGTCACCGCGCTGATCGGCATCTCGCTGTCCGACGCCACCGACCACGAGGACGTGGCGAACCGGCTGCGGGACCTGGGCGAGATCGAGGACTGCTGGTTCATCGCGGGCGACGACTCGTACATGCTCAAGGTGCGGGCGACGGACGTCGACGGACTGGAGAAGATCATCCGGCGGCTCAGCGGGACGACGGGTGTGTCCCGTACCCGTACGACGATCGTGCTCTCCACCAAGTGGGAGAACCGGGTGGGGCAGCTGCCGGAAGAGGTCTAGGACAGGCCCCGGGGAGCTGGGCGTACGGTTGACCAAGTCTGATCGAGAGAGGTGCACGCATGGACGTCGGGCTCAAGCGCGAGCTGGAGGAGAAGGTCAGGGCCGGTGAACGGCTGACCCGCGAGGACGGCATCGCGCTGTACGAGTCGGACGACCTGGCGTGGCTCGGCGGCCTCGCGCACGAGGTGCGCACGCGCAAGAACGGCGACGTCGTCCACTTCAACGTCAACCGCCACCTCAACATGACCAACGTCTGTACGGCCTCCTGCGCGTACTGCTCCTTCCAGCGCAAGCCGGGGGAGAAGGACGCGTACACGATGCGCATCGAGGAGGCCGTCAAGCTCGCCAAGGCGATGGAGGGCGAGAACCTCACCGAGCTCCACATCGTCAACGGCCTGCACCCGAACCTCCCGTGGCGCTACTACCCGCGTTCGCTGCGGGAGCTGAAGGCCGCCCTGCCGAATGTCTCCCTGAAGGCGTTCACGGCGACGGAGATCCACCACTTCGAGACCATCTCCGGGCTGTCCGCCTCCGAGATCCTCGACGAGCTGATCGACGCCGGCCTGGAGTCCCTCACCGGCGGCGGCGCGGAGATCTTCGACTGGGAGGTCCGTCAGCACATCGTGGACCACCGCACCCACTGGGAGGACTGGTCCCGCATCCACCGGCTGGCGCACGAGAAGGGCCTGAAGACGCCCTCCACCATGCTCTACGGCCACATCGAGGAGCACAGGCACCGGGTGGACCATGTGCTTCGCCTCCGTGAGTTGCAGGACGAGACCGGCGGTTTCCAGGTCTTCATCCCGCTGCGCTACCAGCACGACTTCGTGGACGTGAAGGACGGCAAGGTCCGCAACCGCCTTCAGGAGCGCACCCAGATGGCGACCGGCGCGGAGGCCCTGAAGACCTTCGCGGTCTCCCGTCTCCTCTTCGACAACGTCCCGCACGTCAAGGTCTTCTGGGTCATGCACGGCGTCCAGACCGCCCAACTGGCCCTCCAGCACGGCGCGGACGACATGGACGGCTCGGTCGTCGAGTACAAGATCACGCACGACGCGGACAACTACGGCACGCCGAACAAGCTGACCCGTGAGGACCTGCTGGACCTGATCCGTGACGCCGGCTTCCGGCCGGTGGAGCGGAACACGCGGTACGAGATCATCCGGGAGTACGACGGCCCGGACCCGGCGCGGCGCGAGTCCCCCCAGCCGATGCGGGTCTGAGCACTCTCGGCCGGGACACTCCCGCCGACCAGGGGTTACCCGGTCGGCACGGTGACCGCGCGAGCGCCCGAGGACGCCTGCACCGCCGAACCCTTCCTGCCCGACCGGGGCGGCCTTCCCGCCCTGCGTCGTGCCGCCGCCGACTGCCGGGGCTGCCCCCTGCACCGGGCCGCCACCCGGACCGTGTTCGGCCGGGGCACCGCCGACGCCCGTGTCCTGTTCCTCGGCGAGCAGCCCGGCGACCAGGAGGACCGGCAGGGGAAGCCGTTCGTCGGCCCGGCGGGCAAGCTCTCGACCGGGCCCTCGCGGGGGCGGGGACCGACCCGGGCGAGGCGTATGTCACCAACGCGGTCAAGCACTTGGAGTTCACCCGGGCCGAGCCCCGCAAGCGCCGTATCCACAAGGCGCCGAGCCTGCGCGAGACGGCCGCGTGCGGGCCCTGGCCGGCAGCCGAGCCGGCCGTCGTCGAGCCCGAGCTGATCGTGCTGCTCGGCGCGAGCGCGGGCAGGGCGCTGCTGGGCTCGTCGTTCCGGGTCGGCGAGGTGCGCAGGACACTGATGGAGCGCGCGGTCCACGGCCGGCCGGAGAGACTGGTGGCGACGGTGCATCCGTCGTCGGTCCTGCGGTCCCGGGACGACGAGGAGCGCGAGGCCGCCTACGAGGGTCTGGTCGCCGATCTGAAAGTGGCTGCACCGGCGCTGTCGTAATAGGTACGATGACGCGGTGCCTCTTACCTTCACACTCGACCCGGCCGTCACCCCCGCCCTGCGCGACGGCATCCTCGACCTGTGGACCGACGTCTCCAACGCGGGCGGCGCCGTCGGTTTCGTGCCGCCGGTCACGCCGGAGGACATCAGGCCGGAGCTGGTGCGGCAGTTCGCCGCGATGGCCGACGGGAGCAGGAGACTGCTCGTCGGGCACGACGAGGAGGGGCGGGTCGCCGCGACCGCGTTCCTCACCTTCAACACGCACCGGCTGATGAAGCACTGGATCTGGATCTACACCGTGATGGTGCACCCCGAGCACCAGGGCAAGGGCTACGGCCGTGACCTGCTCGCGGCCGCCGAGCGGACGGCCCGCACCTTCGACGGCATCGACGCGATCCGCCTCTGCTGCCGTGGCGGCCTCGGCCTGGAACGCTTCTACGGGTCCTGCGGCTACAAGGAGGTCGGCCGGATCCCGGACGCCATCCGGGTCGCGCCGGGCGAGGACCGGGACGACGTGATCATGCTGCTCCCGCTGGACTGAACCCCGTGGCGACCCCCCTGCAAGATCGGTGGTCCGCCGTGCTTCACTGGGCAGTGGCCCTTTTTGGATTCGGAAGAGTGGATTGAGATGCTCCGCTACACACTGATGCGCCTCGGGATCTTCGTGGGCTGCCTCGTGGTCGTCTGGGGCCTCGTCTACTCCGGCCTCGCCCCGCGCGGCCTCGGCGACTCCAACGGCATGTGGATCGTCCTGCTCGCGCTGGTGATCTCGGCCCCGATCAGCTTCGTCGTCCTGCGCAAGGAACGCGACCGCGCCTCGCTCGGGATCGTGCAGCGCGTCGACCGTATGAAGGCCAACCTGGACGCGAACCGCAGCCAGGAGGACGTGGCCGACGAAACGGCCCGCGCGCAGGGCCAGACCTCCTAGCGGGTACGACGACGCCCGCGTACAGGCGCGTGCGACCGCCTACTCTTGCCCCATGGGTGCCGTGAAGACCAAGCGGATGCCGCGTGCGGTCCGTGAGCAGCAGATGCTGGACGCCGCCGTGCGGACCTTCGGGCAGCGCGGGTACATGGCCGCGTCGATGGACGAGATCGCCGAACTCGCGGGCGTGTCCAAGCCGTTGGTCTATCTGTACCTGAATTCCAAGGAAGACCTCTTCACCGCGTGCATACGCCGGGAGGCCGCCGCCCTCACCGCGGCGGTCCGGGCGGGCGTGCGGCGCGAGCTGCCCGCCGACCGCCAACTCTGGGAAGGGCTCGGGGCGTTCTTCGCGCACACCTCGCGCAACCCGGACGGCTGGTCCGTCCTGCACCTCCAGGCCCGCACCCATGGCGAGCCGTTCGCCTCCGAGGTCGCGGCGATGCGCGCGGAGATCGTCGCCTTCGTGACCGACCTGATCCTCGCCGCGGCCAGGGAGGCGCATCGCGATCCCGACCTGCCCGAGAGCGAGGTCGCGGGGCTCGCCGAGGCCCTCGTGGGAGCCGCCGAGTCGCTCGCCGCCTGGGCCAACGCCACGCCGGGCGTCACGGCGCGACAGGCGGCGGGGACCTTGATGAACTTCGCCTGGGCCGGGCTGGGCAATCTGATGGCCGGCAACCCCTGGACGCAGCCGGACCCCGCTCACGAGGTGAGCGGATAGACCTCCCCGGCCAGATGCAGCCGGTCCTGCCCGCCCCGCAGCTCGAACCGGCCGCCCTCCGCCGCGTACGTCACCGTCCCCGGCAGCAGCACCGGAGCCCGGAACTGCGCCTCCACCCGCACCCGTTCGGACACCCCGTGCGCGGCGACGCAGCGGGCCACCGTCCACATGCCGTGCGCGATGGCGCGCGGAAAGCCGAACAGGCGGGCGGTGAGGGGGTGCAGGTGGATGGGGTTGCGGTCACCGGAGGCGGCGCCGTACCGCCGGCCGACATCGTCGGCGAGGCGCCACTCGGCGACCTCGGGCAGCGGCTCGCGCGCCTCCTTCGGGGCCTCGGGAGCCTGGTGGCGGGTGCGGTGCCGGGCCAGATACGTGCTCCTCGACTCCCATACGACCTCGCCACCGGCCCGCATCTCGGTGATCACGGCGGCCTCCGTGCCGCGCCGGTGCGGCGCCAGCCCGTCGACGCGCACGGCGAGTTCGTACTCCCCGGTGGCCGCGAGCGCCCGGTGCTGGGTGATCGTGATCGACGTGTGGACGAGACCGAGCAGGGGCAGCGGGAAGTCCCGGCCGCTCATCAGCCGCATCGCCAGCGGGAACCCGAGCACGTGGGGGTACGTCACCGGCAGGGCGTCCGCGCCGGTGGGGAACCCGCACACCCGCTCGTAGCCGGCCAGCCGGGCGAGGTCGACGCGAAGGCGGGGCAGGACAAGTGGTGTGCGTGGGAACTCCGCGTCCGCACTGGGTCGTTTGAAGGGTGACAGGAGGGCGCCCCGCGCGAGCAGGGGCGGCAGGGAGGGAGGGCTCGTGAGGACGAGAGACATCAGGCCCCCAGCAGGCTCTGGCCGCATACGCGTACGACCTGGCCGTTGACGGCCCCCGAGCCGGGGTCCGCCAGCCAGGCCGTCGTCTCGGCGACGTCGACGGGCACTCCGCCCTGCGCGAGCGAGTTCATCCGGCGACCCGCCTCCCGGATGAACAGCGGGATCGCGGCGGTCATCCTCGTCTCGATGAAGCCCGGCGCGACCGCGTTGACCGTCACCCCGTGCTCGGCCAGCGCGCGCGGTGCGAGCGAGCGAACCAGCCCGACGATCCCGGCCTTGCTCGCGCCGTAGTTGGTCTGCCCGGCGTTCCCCGCCAGGCCGGCGATGGACGCCGTCGCCACGACCCGGCCGCCCCGCCGCAGGGTCCCGGCCGTCAGCAGTGCGTCCGTCGTGCGCAGCACGCTCGCGAGGTTGACGTCGAGCACCGAACTCCAGCGCTCGGCGGGCATGTTGACCAGCCGTCGGTCGCGGGTGATCCCGGCGTTGTGCACGAGGACGTCCAGTCCGTCCGGCAGTGCCTCGGCGATGCGCGCGCCCGCGTCGGCGGCGGTGATGTCGAGCGCGAGGGCGGTGCCGCCGAGCCGGTCGGCGACCCGGCGCGCGTCCTGCTCGGCCTGCGGCACATCGAGTACGACGACCCGGGCGCCGTCCCTGGCCAGCGTCTCGGCGACCGCCTCACCGATGCCGCGCGCGCCGCCGGTGACCAGGGCGGTTCGGCCGGTCAGCGGGCGGTCGGGGTCGGCGGGCGGCCCGGTGTCCGTGGCGGGCGCCGGGCCCACCTCGAGGACCTGTCCGCTGAGGTAGGCCGACTTGGGGGAGAGGAGGAAGCGCAGGGTCGACCTGGCTGCGGCCGGGTCCGTCAGGCGCAGCAGATTCACCGTGCGGCCACGCCCGATCTCCTTGCCGAGCGAGCGGGTGAAGCCCTCCAGTGCCTGCTGGGCGGCGGCCTGGTGATGGTCGGCGGGGTCGAGGGGCGCGCCGAGGACGACGACCCTGCCGCTGTCCGCGACCGACCGCACCACCGGGTGGAGAGCGGCGTGCACCTCGGTGAGCGTCTCGACGTCCCGGACCCCGGTGGCGTCGAGGACGACGGCCGTCGGCCGCTCGGCGGAGGGCGTCAGGTCCAGGCCGGTGGCGGCGAGGTCGAGGTCGGACTTGCCGGCGGTGAGGAGCAGACGGTCGCCGGGCAGCGTGGGGCGCTCGGGTGACCAGCGTTTGAGCGCGGTGGGCTGGGGCAACCCGAGCCGCCGGGTGAGGAAGCGGCCGGGGCCCGTGCCGGTGAAGCTCAGATAGCGGTCGGCCATGTCCCACTCCCAGTGCGCGCCGATGCTGACTCGGGAGTAAGGTTACCCGAGGTAATCCCATGGTGGACATGAGGAGTGGGTGGAGATGAGCTCCCTTTTGGCGCCGGAGGTCCGGCGGGTCGCGGTCATCGGCGGCACCCGCATCCCGTTCGCCCGCTCGGACGGCCCGTACGCCACCGCCTCCAACCAGGACATGCTCACGGCCGTGGTCGACGGCCTCGTCGAGCGGTACGGCCTGGGAGGTCCCGGCGCGGTCGGTGAACTCGTCGCCGGGGCGGTCCTCAAGCACAGCCGTGACTTCAACCTGGCCCGCGAGACCGTCCTGGGCTCGAAACTGGACGCGCGCACACCTGCGTACGACATCCAGCAGGCCTGCGGCACCGGCCTCCAGGCTGTCATCGCCGCCGCGAACAAGATCGCGCTCGGCCAGACCGAGTCGGCGATCGCGGGCGGCGCGGACACGGCGAGCGACGCACCCCTCGGCGTCAACGACGAGCTGCGGCGCGTCCTGCTGGAGGCGCGGCGCGCGAAGTCGCTCGGCGGGCGGGTCAAGGCCCTGACGCGGGTACGGCCCTCCCATCTCGTCCCCGACATCCCGCGCAACGCCGAGCCGCGCACCGGGCTCTCCATGGGCGAGCACGCCGCGGTCACCGCCCGCGCCTGGAACATCTCCCGCGAGGCTCAGGACGAGTGGGCGGCGACCAGTCACCAGCGGCTGGCGGCGGCGTACGAACGCGGTTTCTTCCAGGACCTGGTCGTGCCCTTCCGGGGTCTGGACCGGGACCAGAACCTGCGTCCCGGCTCCACGCCGGAGAAACTGGCCGCGCTGAAGCCGGTGTTCGGCCTCGACCGGCCCGGGGCGACGATGACGGCGGGCAACTCCACGCCGCTGACCGACGGGGCGGCGGTCGTGCTGCTGGCGAGCGAGGAGTGGGCGGCGCGGCGGGGGCTTGAGCCGCTGGCCTACCTGACCGCCTACGAGACGGCGGCCGTGGACTTCGTGCACGGCGACGTGGCGGACGGCGAGGACGGGCTGCTGATGGCACCGGCGCACGCCGTCCCGCGGATGCTCGAACGGGCCGGACTCACCTTCTCCGACTTCGAGTTCGTCGAGGTCCACGAGGCCTTCGCGTCCCAGGTGCTGGCCACGCTGGCGGCGTGGGAGAAGCGGGGGCTGGAGCCGGTGGACCGGGCCCGGCTGAACGTCATGGGCTCGTCCCTGGCGACGGGCCACCCCTTCGCCGCGACCGGCGCCCGGATCGTGGCGACGCTCGCCAAGTCGCTGGCGCAGCGGGGCGGTTCGGGACGCGGGCTGATCTCGGTCTGCGCGGCCGGCGGACAGGGCGTGACGGCGGTCCTGGAGCGAAGGTAAGGATCGGGTGAGACGAAGCTGAGTGCCCCTCACATAACCCCCGAGGTTGCACATACCCGGCTCCGGACCACCGCCGAACCCGCACAACCCCCACACGCAGGACCCGTACGATCGCGTGCCTAACCAGCGGTAACCCCTTTCCGCAGGCCTCCGCAGGTGAACGCCACGGTGCGCGAGGTACGTACGTCATGCAGCAAGCAGTTTCGTCGCTGCAAGCCCGCCGCAGGAGCCGCCCGTGTCCACTTCGCTTCCCTCCTTCGCCCCCTCGGCGGCCTACGACGACGCTCCCGGACCGCGCCTGGTACTGCCCGAGACACGGCGCCTGGACGGGGTCGTACGGGAGGCGTACGTACCGCCGTTCGCGCCCCCGGTGACGCATGGCTCGCTCGCGGACCTGCCCTTCGACAACGCGGCCGCGGCGCCCGACGCGGTGGTCCTCAGCCGCCGGGGCGCGGACGGCCGGTGGTCGGACGTGACGGCGGCCCGGTTCGCCGAGCAGGTGCAGGACGTGGCGAAGGGGCTGATCGCCGAGGGGCTGATGCCCGGCGACCGGATCGCCGTGATGGCACGCACGGTCTACGAGTGGACCGTCCTCGACTTCGCGGCGTGGGCGGCCGGACTGGTCACGGTCCCCGTCTACCCGACCTCCTCCGTCTTCCAGACCCGCTGGATCCTCCAGGACTCCGGCGCGGTGGCACTGGTCACCGAGACCGCGGCCCAGGCCGCCGCCCTCGGCCCCGAACTGGACCGGGTGCCCGACCTGCGCCACATGTGGGTGATCGACAAGGGTCATGTCGAGCGGCTGGGTGAGCTGGGTGCCCAGCAGCCGGAGGGCGAGGTCGGCGTACGGCGGGGCATGCTGGTGCCGGACACCCTGGCGACGCTCATCTACACCTCCGGCACCACGGGCCGCCCCAAAGGCTGCGCGATGACGCACGGAAACTTCTTCGCCGAGGTGGACAACGCGGTCGAGCTCCTCTACCCGATCTTCAAGGCCCGGACCAACGAAGAAGCCTCGGTGCTGCTCTTCCTGCCCATGTCGCACGTCTTCGGCCGGATGGTGGCGGTGGCCTGCGTCCGGGCCCGGGTGCGCCTGGGCCACGCGCCGAGCCTGAAGGCGGAGGACCTGCTGCCCGACCTGGCCGCCTTCCGCCCGACCTGTCTGCTGACCATCCCGTACATGCTGGAGAAGATCTTCAACTCCGCGCGCGCCAAGGCCGAGACGGGCGGACGCGCCTCGTCGTTCGACCGCGCCGCCTCGGTCGCCGAGCGCTACGGCGAGGCACTGGAGGCCCGCGCGGCCGGCACCGGCTCCGGCCCCAACGCCGCCCTGAAGACGGCCCGCGCCTTCTACGACCCGCTGGTCTACCGCCGTCTCCGCAACGCGATGGGCGGCCGGGTGCGGTACGCGATCTGCGGCGGCTCACCGCTCGGCCGGCGTCTCGCCTCCTTCTACGCCGGCGCCGGCATCGAGATCTACGAGGGCTACGGCCTGACCGAGACGACCGGCGCGGCCACCGTCACGCCGCCGCTGAAGCCCCGCCTGGGCACGGTCGGCTGGCCGCTGCCCGGCACCCGGGTCCGGATCGCCGCCGACGGCGAGATCCTCGTCGCCGGCGAACAGGTGCTGCGCGGCTACTGGGACCCCTCCGCGGGCGGCGTGGTCCCGGCGGCGGCGGACGGCTGGCTGCCGACGGGCGACATCGGCTCCCTGGACGACGAGGGCTATCTGACCATCACCGGCCGCAAGAAGGAACTGCTGATCACGTCGGGCGGCAAGAGCGTGGCCCCGGCACCGCTGGAGAACTGGCTGCGCTCGCACCCGTTGATCTCGCAGTGCATGGTCGTCGGCGACCGCCGCCCCTATGTCTCCGCCCTGATCACCCTCGACATGGACGGCGTCACCCACTGGCGCCGGATGAACGGCAAGCACTCCGTGCCCGCGGAGCTCCTGGTGGACGACCCCGAGCTGCGGGCCATCCTTCAACGCGCGGTGGACGAGGCGAACAAGCTGGTGTCCAGACCGGAGTCGATCCGTCGCTTCGCCGTCCTGCCGACCGACTTCACGGAGCTGGCGGGCCATCTGACGCCGTCGATGAAGCTGCGCCGGGAGATGGTGATGCGGGACTTCGCGGGAGAGGTGGAGGGGCTGTACGAGCGGTGAGACGCGGGCCGATCCCGCGCCACCGCGTGGTCAACGGTTGCCTTCTCGTTACGACAACCGCTTGACGTGACATGCCGTATCCGCGTTGGCTACCGCCAACCCCGGGTAGCAACGCCGCTCCTCCGCTTGGAAGGCCCGTAGTGAACGCTCGTACCCCCCACACCCCCACCGCACGCCGCCGCACGGGCATAGCCCTCGTCTCCTGCGCATCCGCTCTCTCGCTCACCGCGTGCGGTGTCATCGACGGCATCGGGGGCGGTGACAGCTCGGCGTCGCCGGACAAGGGCGACGCCATCAGGGTGGGACTGCTGCTGCCCGACAAGGACACCGCGCGCTTCGAGAAGTTCGACCACCCCCTCATCAAGAAGGAGGTCGGCAACCTCACCAAGGACCGGGGCAAGGTCGTCTACGCCAACGCCGAGTCCAGCGCGCAGAAGCAGAGCGAGCAGTTCCAGCAGATGATCGAGGACCAGGTGGACGTCATCCTGGTGGACGCCGTGGACGCCAAGGCCACCGCGTCGGACGTCGAGAAGGCGAAGGACGCGGGCATCCCGGTCATCGCCTACGACCGTCTGGCCGAAGGGCCCATCGACGCCTACGTCTCCCACGACAACGAGCTCGTCGGCGAGGTGCAGGGCCGCTCCCTGGTCGAGGAACTCGGCTCGAAGGCCGCGAGTAGCAAGGTCGTCATGATGAACGGCGACCCGGCCGACCCGAACACGGCCCGGTTCAAGAAGGGCGCGCTGGGGGAGCTGGAGGGCGAGGTGAACATCGTCAAGAAGTACGACACGCAGAAGTGGTCGCCCGAGGTCGCCAAGGCCAACATGGAGAAGGCGATCGCCACCGTCGGCGCCGACGGCATCGCGGCCGTCTACTCGGCGAACGACGGCATGGCGGGTGCCGTCATCGACGCGTTGGCGGAGGCCGGCGTCAGCGACCTTCCGCCGGTGACGGGGCAGGACGCGAACCTGGACGCGGTGCAGCGGATCGTCGCGGGCGAGCAGTTCATGACGGTGTACAAGTCGTTCCTGCTGGAGGCGACCAACGCGGCGAAGATGGCCGTGTACAGGGCGCAGAACCGTGACATCGAGTTCGACGCGCTCACCCAGGACTCGGTCGACAGCCCGACGCTGGAGGACATCCCGGCGCAGCTGGTGTCGGTGGTCGCCCTCACCCAGAAGAACATCGAGGACACGGTGATCCAGGACGGCGTCTACACCGTCGACCAGATCTGCACCCCCGAGTACGCGACGGACTGCGCGAAGATCGGCCTGAACTAGCGGGGGCGCTCAGCTCCGCGGGGCCCTTCGGTGACTCTCCACGAGATCCGCGAACGCCCGCGCGGGCGGGCTGAGCGCGTCCCACCGGCGGACGGCCCAGCCGACGGGCAGGGGACGCAGGGCGGGCAGCGGGATCAGCCGCAGATCGCCCTCGCCCGGGATGTCCAGCCCCGGCAGCGCGGGCACCACCGCCCGCCCGACTCCCAGCTCGGCCAGCAGCAGCGCCGTGTCCCAGTCGGCGACGCTGGTGTCCTGCGCGAACCGGACGCCCAACTCGACGCAGGCGGCGTCCAGATGAGCGGCGGAGGCGGAGTTCGGCGGCAGCCGGATCAGCCGTACGCCGTCCATGTCGGCGCCCACGTCGACGTACGGCCGCCGCGCCAGCGGATCATCGGCGCGGACCGCCAGCACCCACGGCAGCTCCACCACCGGCCGCTGCTCGATGCCGCGCACCGGCGGGCCGAGGGTGATCCAGGCCAGGTCGAGCGTGCCGTCGGCCAGCGCATCGAAGCTGCCCCGGCCCGAACTCACCGTACGGAACTCCAGGCTGACCCCGGGATGGCGCCGGCGGTAGGCGACGACCGCTTCCGACATGAAGTGCCGTACGGTCGTCGCACCGGTCGCCACCCGCACGTACCCGCTGTCGCCGGCCACGAGATCCCGCAGCCGGCGCACCGCCAGATCCAGCCCGGATATCCCCTCGGCGGCGGCCGCCTCCAGCACCCGCCCCGCCTGCGTCGGCACGACTCCCCGGGGCTGCCGCTCCAGCAGCGCGACCCCCGTCTCCCGCTCCAGCCGCTTCACATGCTGGCTGACCGCCGACTGCGTACAGCCGAGCTCCCGGGCCACCGAACTGAGGCTCCCGGCTCGGCACACGGCCACGAACACACGCAGGTCGTCGAGGGTCATGACATCCAAGCTAACCCTTGGGGATCGCGACAAATCCCAAGGATTGACTGGGCTTTGCCCGATGCACGACGATCCTGAACGGGCCCAGGGCGGCAACCCGCTCCTCGCCCCCGCCGGAGTCCGGACCATGGCGGGGGAGGGGGCGGGTGCCGACCCGGACAACCGGACGCGCCCGAAAGGACGGCCTGTGCCGACACCCACAGCTCGTGCCGAATCCCTGCTGGAGCGGCTCGGCGCCGCGGACGTCCCGCATCCCGGCGGCACCCTCCTTGCTCATCTGCGCCGCGTTCGGACCCGCCTCGCCACCTGGAACGCCCGCCCGGCCGTCCAGCTCGCCGGCCTCTGCCACGCGTGCTACGGCACCGACGGCTTCCCGACCGCCCTGCTGTCCCTCGACGACCGCGCCCGGCTGACGGACGTGATCGGCGCGGAGGCGGAGTCGATCGTGTACTTCTACGCCGCCTGTGACCGCGCGGTCGTCCATCCGACCCTCGTGGACCAAGACGCGTTCTTCCGTGATCGCTTCACCGGTCGCTCGCACACACCCGACATGGCCCTGCGCCGCGACCTCGCCGAGCTCACCGCCGCGAACGAACTCGACCTCGCCGACCACGATCCCGCCTTCCGCGAGCGGTACGGCGCCGATCTGCTCACCCTGTTCCGCCGCTTCCGGCCGTTGTTGAGCGGGTCGGCCTGGAACGACTGTCTGGGCCTTGACTTCACAGGGCGATCGAGCCACATTCACCTTTCTGACACATCGTCAGGACAGTTGGGCGGTGCAGGCGGGAGCGGCGACCATGACGACCAGGACCACTGACGCGCGGCCCTCGCGAAGACGCGTCCTCGCCGCGGGCGCCGTGGGTACGGCCGCGGCTCTCGGCGCCGTGGGAACGGCCCAGGCGCCGGCCCGAGCCGCCGACCTGCCCCTCCTCGGCACCTACGACGTGGTGGTCATCGGCTCCGGAGCCGCCGGTATGACGGCCGCCCTGACCGCCGCCGGGCAGGGCCTGAGCTGTGTGGTGCTGGAGAAGGCGGCCACTTTCGGAGGGTCCGCCGCGCGGTCCGGTGCAGGGATCTGGATCCCGAACAACTCCGTGATCCTCGCGGCCGGGGTCCCGGACACACCCGCCAAGGCCGCCACCTATCTCGCCGCCGTCGTAGGCCCCGACGTCCCGGCGGAGCGGCAGCGGGCCTTCCTCGCGCACGGCCCCGCGATGCTCTCCTCCGTCATGGCGCACAGCCCTCTGCGGTTCCGCTGGATGGAGGGGTACAGCGACTACTACCCCGAGCTGCCCGGCGGCCTCCCCAACGGCCGTTCCATCGAGCCCGACCAGCTCGACGGCAACCTCCTGGGCGCCGAACTGGCGCGGCTGAACCCGCCGTACATGGACGTGCCCGCCGGCATGGTCGTCTTCAGCGCCGACTACAAGTGGCTGGCCCTGGCCGCGGTGAACGCCAAGGGCGCCGCCGTCGCCGCGCAGTGCCTCGCGCGCGGTACGGCGGCGGCCCTGCGCGGGGAGAAGCCGCTGACCATGGGGCAGTCGCTGGCGGCCGGGCTGCGGCTGGGGCTGCGGTCGGCGGGGGTGCCCGTGTGGCTCTGCACACCGCTGACCGACCTGTACGTCGAGGGCGGTGCCGTCGGCGGAGCGGTCGTCACCCGGGACGGCGGCCCCGGCCTGGTCCGCGCCCGCCGGGGCGTGATCGTCGGCTCGGGCGGCTTCGAGCACAACGCGGCGATGCGCGCGCAGTATCAGCGTCAGCCCATCGGCACGGACTGGACGGTCGGCGCGAAGGAGAACACCGGCGACGGCATCCGGGCGGGGCAGCGCCTCGGAGCCGCGCTCGGCCTGATGGACGACGCCTGGTGGGGCCCGGCGATCCCGCTCCCCGGCCAGCCGTACTTCTGCCTGGCCGAACGCACCCTGCCCGGCGGCCTGTTGATCAACTCGGCCGGCGCTCGCTTCGTGAACGAGGCCGCGCCCTACAGCGACGTCGTGCACACGATGTACGACGTGCACGACACCAGCCCCGCCATCCCGTCCTGGCTGATCGTCGACCAGCACTACCGCAACCGCTACCTCTTCAAGGACGTCCTGCCGGCACTGCCGTTCCCCGCCGACTGGTACAACTCGGGCGCCGCGCACAAGGCCTGGACCCTGGACGGGCTCGCCGCCTCGATCGGCGTGCCCGGCGCGGCCCTGCGCAGCACGGTGGACCGCTTCAACGCACAGGCCCTGAAGGGGAAGGACACCGACTTCCACCGGGGGGACAGCGCCTACGACCACTACTACACGGACCCGTACGTGCTGCCGAACTCCTGTCTGGCCCCGCTCTGGCTGCCCCCTTACCACGCCTTCCGGATCGTCCCGGGCGACCTCGGCACCAAGGGCGGACTGGTCACGGACGCCCGCGCCCGGGTGCTGCGGGAGGACGGCTCGGTGATCCGGGGGCTGTACGCCGCCGGGAACGCGAGCTCGGCCGTCATGGGGCACAGCTACGCGGGCGCGGGTTCGACGATCGGTCCGGCGATGACGTTCGGGTACATCGCGGCGAAGGATCTGGCGGGGGCGCTCTAGCGCGGCTTCCTGACGATCAGGAAGGCGTGCGCGGACGTCTCGTCGAGTGCCGGGTCCGGTTCACGGACCGTACGGGAGACGAGTGTGAAACCGGCGGCCGACAGCAGCTCGACGACGTCCTCGGGGCGGCGGCGCTGGAAGGTGAGCGCGACCGGGTGGCCGAACGGCCGGTCGTGGTGCCGGTGTTCGTCGCCGGCCTGGAAGGCGACGAGCAGGGGCGCGCCCGGGGCCAGCACACGGTGGAACTCGGCGAACAGGTCCGGGAGCCGGTCCACCGGAGTGTGGATGGACGAGTAGAAGGACAGCGCTCCGTCCAGCGTGCCGTCGGCGACGTCCAGCTCCAGCATCGAGCCCCGCTCGAAACGCAGCCCCGGGTTCTCGCGCCGGGCGATCGCGAGCATCGATTCCGACAGATCGACCCCGAACACGGGCAGCCCCAGCGCGGCGAGCCGGCCGGTCGTGCGGCCCGGACCGCAGCCCAGGTCGGCCACCGGGCCGTCCCCGTCGACGAGTTCGGCGAACACCGCCAGGATCGCCCGCTCCAGGGGCCGCTGCGCGAGTTCGTCCTGGAAGAGGGTCGCGTAGTCCTCGGCGATGGCGTCGTAGAAGGTGCGCGTGGTGGTGAGGAAGTCGGCTTCGGTCATGGCCGCGAACCCTAGCGAAGCCGGTCGCTACTCGCCCGGGTCCTTCCGCTCGCCGGTGCGCACCCGGCGGGCGCCGATGGCAGCCCCGACGGCGAGGCCCAGACACATCCCCAGCCCGAGTCCGAGCCCCAGGTTGTCGAACAGGGTCATCCCGAACACGAGGCCGATGGCCGTGCCGAGGCAGAGCCCGACGGAGAGGCCCACCGCCGACTCCTGGCCTGCGGACGTCCCGCCGCCGTCGGCCCGGTCGCTCTCTTCACCGTTCGTCACCCGGCGATGTTCCCACGAGGACCGCTCACCCGAGCCCCACCGCCCGCAGCAGCGCGGCGGCCCCGGCAGCCCCCAGCACCACCACGGGGAACGGCGCCCGCCGCCACGCCAGTACGCCCGCGACCAGCACCCCGGCCGTCCGCGCCCAGCCCGCGAAGCCGCCGCCTTCCGTCAGTCCGCCCGTCGCCAGCAGTGCGACGAGCAGCACCACCGCGGCGGCCGCCAGCAGCTCCCGCATCCGCGCGGGCAGCTCGACCCGCCCGTGCAGCGCCGGGCCGACCAGCCGGAAGGCATACGTCCCCACCGCCAGCGCCATGACCATGGCGACCGTGGCATTCACGCCGTCACCTCCTTACGGCCGTACAGGACCAGCCCGGCCAACGCCAGCAGCACCGGCACCCCGGCCGGGACGGCCGGTGTCACCGCGAGGGCGAGCGCGGCGCCGAGCAAGGCGCACCGCCGTACCCGGGCGTCCGTGCGCAGGGCCGGCAGCACCAGTGCCACCAGGACGGCCGGGAAGGCGGCGTCGAGTCCGTAGGTCGCCGTGTCGCCGAGCGCGGTCCCGGCCAGGGCGCCGGCGAGGACGCCGACGTTCCAGGCGGCGAACAGGCCGAGCCCGTTCACCCAGAACGCGGCCCGGCGTCGCAGGGGGTCGCGCTGGGCGAGCGTGAAGGCCACGGTCTCGTCGGTGACGAGGTGGGCGCCGAGGAAACGGGCGAACCGGCCCCGGCCGCCGAAGACGTCCGCCACGGCGAGGCTGAAGGCCGCCGTTCTGGTGTTCAGGAGCAGCCCGGTCGCCGCGGCGGCGAACGGCCCGCCCCCGGCCAGCAGTACACCGACCGCGCTGAACTGCGCCGAGCCCGCGTACACGATCAGCGACATCACCACCGGCACCCAGACCGGCAGCCCGCCGGCCACGGCGATCGCGCCGAAGGAGACGCCGACGACGCCGCCGGCCAGCCAGACGAGTGCGCTGTCGCGGACCAGAGGTGCCATCATCGGTGTTCGGAGAAGCGAACGCATGTTTTCCAGAATGAACACCCGGGCGTCTGTTCGTCAAGGCGAACGAACGTACCTGTAGAGCGAACGACGGGAAGTGAAGCGCATGAGCGAGCCCCTCACCTGGATCGCCGCCTCCCTGCGCCGCGAGCGCACCCGGGCCGGACTGTCCCTGTCCGAGCTGGCGAAACGGGCGGGGATCGCGAAGTCCACGCTCTCCCAGCTGGAGACGGGGGGCGGGAACCCCAGTGTGGAGACGCTGTGGGCGCTGGGCGTCGCGCTCGGAGTGCCGTTCAGCGCGCTGGTCGAGCCGCCGGCCCCGGCCGTTCAGGTGATCCGGGCGGGCGAGGGCCCCACGGTGGCCTCCGAGCGGGCGGACTACGTGGCCACGCTGCTCTCCGCCAGCCCGCCCGGCGCCCGCCGGGACATCTACCACCTGCGCGCGGAGCCGGGCGCGGCCCGCGAGTCGGAGCCGCACATTCCGGGGACCGTGGAGCACCTGATCGTCGGTGCGGGCCGGGTGAAGGCGGGGCCCCGGGGCGAGGAGGTCGAGCTGGGTCCCGGCGACTACATGTCGTATCGAGGGGATGTGCCGCACTCGTACGAGGCGCTGGCCACCGGGACGACCTTCGTCCTGGTGATGCAGCACGTCTAGGACGCCCGCAAGGGCAAAAGGCAGGAGCCCCGTTGCCTTGCGGCGCGGGGCTCCTTGGGTACTGCTATCTGTTCCGGATCAAAGCACCAGGCTCCGAGACCGAATGATCAGACGGGGGTGACGTTCTCCGCCTGCGGGCCCTTCGGACCCTGGGTCACGTCGAAGGAGACCTGCTGGTTCTCCTCCAGCGAACGGAAGCCGCTCGCGTTGATCGCGGAGTAGTGAACGAAGACGTCGGGGCCGCCGCCTTCCTGGGCGATGAAGCCAAAGCCCTTTTCGGCGTTGAACCACTTCACGGTTCCGGTAGCCATAAGCCCTCCTTGGGCCCAAAGGGTTGCCCTGCTCCAGAACCCTGCAAGTGTGAAAACAAGTGCCGCACAACTGCATACGTCTGAAAACGACGAGAGCCCGCGGTTACATGCTCCGCAGGCTCTGTACTGCAAGGGAAACCAAACTGCAACTTGCGGCGAGCCTAGCACGCGGGCAGCCGAAAGCAATAGAGGTCAAGATCACGTCACCCGGACGTTTGAATCGCCGTGTCGGGATTGACGGTGAGGCGGTGACCTGGGTGTCACCGGAGAGTCGCCCCCCTGAAGGCTGCACGCTACCTCATGGGGTCTAGCCTCGCGATGTGGACAATTCTCGCACCCGGCCGCGCGTAGGCCACATCCAGTTCCTGAACTGCCTGCCCCTGTACTGGGGCCTTGCGAGGACGGGCACCCTGCTCGACTTCGAGCTCACCAAGGACACACCGGAGAAGCTCAGCGAGCGGCTGGTGCGGGGCGACCTCGACATCGGCCCGATCACCCTCGTCGAGTTCCTGCGCAACGCCGACGACCTGGTCGCCTTCCCCGACATCGCGGTCGGCTGCGACGGCCCGGTGATGTCCTGCGTGATCGTCTCGCAGGTCCCGCTGGACCGCCTCGACGGCGCCCGGGTCGCCCTCGGCTCCACCTCGCGCACCTCCGTGCGCCTCGCCCAGCTGCTGCTCGCCGAGCGCTACGGCGTCCAGCCGGACTACTACACCTGCCCGCCCGACCTCAGCCTGATGATGCAGGAGGCGGAGGCGGCCGTACTGATCGGCGACGCGGCCCTGCGCGCGAACCTGCTGGACGGCCCGCGCTTCGGCCTCGAGGTGCACGACCTCGGCTCGCTCTGGAAGGAGTGGACCGGGCTGCCCTTCGTCTTCGCGGTCTGGGCGGCGCGCCGGGACTATCTGGAGCGCGAGCCGGCCATCACCCGCCAGGTCCACGAGGCCTTCCTCGACTCCCGCAACCTCTCCCTGGAGGAGGTCGGCAAGGTCGCCGAGCAGGCGGCCCGCTGGGAGGCGTTCGACGAAGAGGTGCTGGCGCGGTATTTCACGACCCTCGACTTCCGTTTCGGCGGTCCGCAGCTGGCCGCGGTGGCGGAGTTCGCGCGGCGGGTGGGGCCGACGACAGGATTTCCGGCGGATGTGAAGGTGGAACTGCTCCAGCGGTGAGCGGATTCGCCGCGGCCGGAATGGGTGGGGTGCTTCCGGACTAGTCTGCTGGGGCAGTTCCACTGCTGCATACGAGTGCCCATGGGGCCGTACGGGGGAGGGGTGGACGCCGATGCAGCCGCTCGGAGTCGACGAGCCCACGGTCGTCGGGCCGTACCGGCTGCTCGGCCGGCTTGGCTCCGGCGGCATGGGGCGGGTGTACCTGGGGCGCAGCGCCGGCGGCCGTACGGTCGCCGTCAAGATCGTGCATCCGCACTTCGCCCTCGACGAGGAGTTCCGCGCCCGCTTCCGCCGCGAGGTGGCGGCGGCGCGCCGGGTGGGCGGCGCGTGGACGGCGCCCGTGCTCGACGCCGATCCGGAGGCGGCGGTGCCGTGGGTGGCCACGGCGTACGCGGCGGGACCCTCGCTGGCGTCCGCGGTGGCGGACGCCGGTGCGCTGCCCGCGCATTCGGTACGGGCGCTGGGCGCGGGGCTCGCCGAGGCGCTGGCGGCGGTCCACGAACTGGGCCTGGTGCACCGGGACGTGAAGCCGTCGAACGTGCTGCTGACCCTGGACGGCCCCCTGCTCATCGACTTCGGCATCGCACGGGCCATGGACGGCACCGCCTCCCTGACGTCGACCGGCGTCTCGATCGGCTCCCCCGGATACATGTCGCCCGAGCAGATCATCGGCAAGGGGGCCACGGGCGCGGCGGACGTCTTCTCGCTGGGCGCGGTGCTGGCGTACGCGGCGACCGGGGAGCCGCCCTTCTCCGGGGACTCGTCGGCGGCGCTGCTCTACAAGGTCGTTCACGAGGAGCCCGAACTCGACGCGCTGGACGACGAGTTGCGGGACCTGGTGGCTGCTTGTCTGGCGAAGGACCCCGGCGTGCGGCCCACCCCGGGCGAGGTGGCCCGGCGGCTTGCTCCGGACGGGGCGGCCCGGCTGGTCGCGGGCGGCTGGCTGCCGGGGGCGCTGGTCGAGCAGGTCAGTCGTGGGGCGGTGCGGCTGCTGAACCTGGAGGCCGGGGACCACGTCGACGTCCGCTCGGGTCCGGTGGCCTTCAGCCGGCCCGCGACGGTCGGGGAGTTCGGGCCGCCGCCGCCGCACGGAACTCCCGCCCCCGTACCCGAACCGCGTGACGCCGTCCCGCACGACACGGCCCCCACGTCCGACCACGGCCCGGGCAAGCTCTCCGTCTCCGTCGCGGCCACCTCGACGCCGGGCGAGGGCGGCCGCGGACGGCGGATGAGCTGCACGGTGGCGCTGGCCGTCGCGGGGGCGCTGGCGGCGGTGACCGTGGGGTCGGTGTTCCTGTTCGACCTGCTGCCGGGCGGGGAGCGGGACAGCAACGCGGGTTCCGACGCGGCGCCGTCCCAGACACCTGGCCAGGGCGCCACCACTGCGGCCGGGTCCGTCCCCGCCCGGTACCTCGGCACCTGGGAAGGAAAGGCCAGTGCCCTGAACGGCACCCTGCCGGCCGGCACCTTCCGACTCACCCTGCACAAGGCCGAGGTGGGCGACGAGGTGGGCACCCTCCGCCAGACCGACCTGCTCGGCGGCGTCTGCAACGACGTACTGACCCTGAAGAAGGCGACGGCCAAGGAGCTCGTCGTGACGTCGGTGGGCCGCAAGACCAACCACGGCGGCTGCAACCCGACGCCGCACACCGTGCGGATCACGCCGGCCGGGGACGACCTCGTGTACCGCTCCGAGAGCAGTGACGAGGGGAACCCCGAGGCCCGGTTGTCGAAGGTCCGGTAGGGGGCGCACGTGGGCGTGAGCACGTTCGCCGTGGTCCTTGTGGCCGGGCTGTGCGGCGCGGCGGCGGGTGCGCTGCTGCCGCGGGCCGCCTACCGGTTCTCCGTGGACCCGGAGGAGGAGTGGCGGACCCGATGTCCGGACGGCCACCGCCTCCGGGGCTGGCTCGGACGGGCCCGTTGCGCGCGGTGTGCCGAGCGGTACGGCCCCGGCGCCCCGCTCGTCGCCCTCGTCACCGCCCTCCTGTGCGCCGCCCTCGCCGCCGCCACCGACACCCGTCCCGAACTCGCCGTCTGGCTGCTGCTCACCCCGGTCGGCGTGCTGCTCGCCCTCGTCGACCTGCGGGTGCGGCGGCTGCCCGACGTGCTGACCCTGCCGCTCGCGGGCGCCGCGCTCGGGCTGCTCGGAGTCGTCGCGCTGGTGCCGGAACACGCCGGCGACTGGCCGACGGCACTGTGGGCCTCGCTCGCGCTCGGCGCCTTCTACCTCGTGCTGCACCTGATCAACCCGGGCGGCATGGGCTTCGGCGATGTGAAGCTCGCGCTCGGGGCGGGGGCGGCACTGGGCTGGTACGGCTGGTCCACGGTGATGCTCGGCACCTTCGCCGGGTTCCTGCTCGGGGCGCTGTACGGCTGGGGGCTGGTCCTGCTGCGGCGGGCGGGGCGCAAGTCGGCCCTGCCGTTCGGGCCGTTCCTGCTCGGCGGGGCGTTCGTGGGGCTCCTGATCGGGGCGTACGCGGCCTGACGTCCGCCGCGCAAAGGGCCTGGCGTAGGCTGGTTCGGTCCGCCCACGTCCGGACGGACCCGTCCACAACCCTTGACGAAAGGGACGCTCCGGTGACCGAGAAGGCCGACCTCCAGTCTGTGCTCGACCGTGCCGCCGAGGGCGGGCGCATCACCCCCGAGGAAGCGCTGGACCTGTACCGCGACGCCCCGCTGCATGCGCTGGGCGCCGCCGCCGACGCCGTACGCCGCCGCCGGTACGCGGGCACCGAGCACATCGCGACGTACATCATCGAGCGCAACATCAACTACACGAACGTCTGTGTGACGGCGTGCAAGTTCTGCGCCTTCTACGCGCCGCCCACCGCCAAGGACAAGGGCTGGACCCGCGACCTGGACGACATCCTGCGCCGCTGCGCGGAGACCGTCGAACTGGGCGGCACCCAGATCATGTTCCAGGGCGGCCACCACCCGGACTACGGCGTCGAGTACTACGAGAAGCACTTCGCCGCCATCAAGAAGGAGTTCCCGCAGCTCGTCATCCACAGCCTGGGGGCGAGCGAGGTCGAGCACATGGCGCGGATCTCGAAGGTGGGCGTGGAGGAGGCGATCCAGCGCATCCACGCCGCCGGTCTCGACTCCTTCGCGGGGGCCGGCGCGGAAATGCTCCCCGAGCGCCCCCGCAAGGCGATCGCGCCCCTCAAGGAGTCCGGCGAGCGCTGGCTGGAGATCATGGAGACGGCTCACCGGCTGGGCGTGGAGTCCACCTCCACCATGCTGATGGGCACCGGCGAGACCAACGCCGAGCGCATCGAGCACCTGCGGATGATCCGTGACGTGCAGGACCGCACGGGCGGCTTCCGCGCCTTCATCCCCTACCTGTACCAGCCGATGAACAACCATCTGAAGGGCCGCACCCAGGCCACGATCTTCGAGTACCTGCGGATGATCGCGATCTCCCGGCTCTTCATGGACAACATCGCCCACATCCAGGGCTCCTGGCTGACCACAGGCCAGGACGCCGGTCAGCTGACCCTGCACTACGGCGCGGACGACCTCGGCTCGGTCATGCTGGAGGAGAACGTCGTCTCGGCTGCGGGAGCCAAGCACCGCTCCAACCTCCAGGAAATGATCGACATGATCCGTACGGCGGGGCGGGTCCCGGCCCAGCGGTCCACGACGTACGAGCACCTCGTCGTCCACGACGACCCGGCGAACGACCCGGCCGACGCGCGCGTGATGTCCCACATCTCCTCCACGGCGATCGAGGGTGGCACGGCCCACCCCGAGCTGAAGATCCTCGCCTCCAACTGACGCGCGCGTGCTGACGATCCACGCGGACTCCAGGGGCCGGGCGCTCGCCGTCGAGGGCGCGTGGATCGCGGACGCGCGACCGCTCGAGGAACTCCTCGCCGCCCGTCCGGGCGCACGGGTGCGGCAGTGGCCGGGCATCCTCACGCCCGGACTGATCAACCTCCACGGCAACGAGCTGCTGGAGGAGGCGTACCACCCGGATCCGCGTGAGGCGCAGGAGTTGGGCACCGTGCCGCTGACCGGGGCCGACCTGGCGGCGCTCGCGATGGACGACGGCCGCTGGGGTGCGAGCGCGCGGCGGGGTGTGCAGCGCATGCTGGCGCACGGCACGGTCGCGGCGGCCTGCGAGCCGCTCGCCAACCGGGCGGTACGGGACGCGGTGCAGCGATCGGGGCTGGGGGTCGTCGGCCGGCTCGGGCGGCCCGGCGGGACGCCGGCGCTGGATCCGTACGACGCCGGGGTGCCGGTGGAGTTCGCGGCGGCCAGGGAGCAGGGCTCGGCCGCTCGGTTCGCGGTGTTCGACGTACAGGACGAGGCGGAACTGGCGGAGCGGGGCGCGGGGACGTGTGTCGCGACGGTGGTGGACGGTCGGCTGGTGTACCGACGGCGGTGAGCTGAGCGGTGAGTTGAGCGACTCTTACGGTGAGTTGAGCGACCTTCTTGGGGCGCGCTCACCCCGCGAACGCCTCCCCGAACGCCCCGTCCTCCTGATCCACCCCGCTGCAATTGGTCAGCGCGTCATCCGAGGACGAATCCTCACCACACTGCTGATCCCTGAACGTCGCCCACATCGACACCCACCCGATTCCCTTCTCCTCGGCGAACTCCCGCACTTCCGCCGCGTCGTCGAGCGAGAACGTCTCCTTGTCGACGTCGTTCACACCGAGCATCGAGGTGAGCGCCATCGCCTTCCACGCGGTCGCGTCCGACGTACCGAAAATCTCCTTCAGCTGCGTGTGCACGGCCTTCGCCGATGTGACCGCGTAATCACCCATGTCACCGGTGTACGACTCGCCGTAATTCATCGTCATGATGTTCACGGTGGAGACCTGGACGTCGTGCTCGTTGGCCGACTCCAGCAGCGCCACGCTGTCCGCGTCCAGCCCCGACGGCATCACCGGCAGCGTGAACGAGACCTCCAGATCGGCTCGTTCCTTCTGTAGCAGGGCGATCGCCTCCGCACGCAGGTCCACCGAGTCGGAGTCGGTCAGCTCGTCGCCCTCGATGTCGAAGTCGGCCTTCGAGGAACCCGCCGCGTCGAGTGCCTTCCCGTACGCCTCGGCCAGTTCGGACGCGCTGTCACAACTCGCCGCCAGCTCCTTGCCGGAGGCCCCGCCGAAGGAGACCCGGACGGAGGCGCCGTCCTGAGTGAGCTTGGCGATACGGGACTTCACCGCCGAGTCGGCGAGGGCGGTCGTGCCGTTCCACTTGGGCGTGCAGTCGCTGCCGTCCGAGATGACGAAGGCCAGGTTGTACGTCGACGGGGAGCCGGCGGAGTCGTTGGCGGAGGCCCCGGTCGAGCTGACGTAGGGGGCGTACGACGTGCTCGACGAGGCGCTCTCGGAGGGCGACGCCTCGGCCTGCGACGGAGTCGAGGAGGGCGCCGGCGGCGCCGCGTCGGCCGTGTCGTCGGAGCCCGCGGAGCACCCCGTGATGGCCAGTGCAAACATGCAGGTGAGCCCGGCCGTCGCCGTCAGGAAACTCCGCATTGCGTCCGTACCCGCTTTCGTGATTTCTGTCTCAGGCTGAGAAATGGCATACGTGCCCGGGGCGCAAATGTCTCACAGTCCGCCGGGCCCGGATCTCCAACTCCTCTCACATCGCTGTGAAGTGCGCCCTTGTTCGCAGAAACTCTCAGGAAACGTACAGGTTAAGGCGTTTCTCATGGGCGCCTCACATAAAAAGGGAGCCGGGTGCACATAAAGGCTCCCTAACATCCGGGGAATGCATTCCGAGCCTGCCATCGAAAACCGCGCCGCCGTACGCCGTGCGCGCGGTCGCCGCCGCAAACGCGGCAACGGGTCCGCAGAGGGGCCCGTGTTCGTTGACAACTCCGGACGCCGCTCGAAGCTGCTGCGGCGCCTCGGCCTGCTCCTCGGCGTCGCCTGCCTCGGCTACGCGGTGGTGCTGGGCATGGCCTTCATGGGCGTCGGCATCTCGCTGAACCCGTCCCAGCTGCTGCCCTTCGCGAACGGTCAGGGCGGCCCCGGCGGCGGGGGCCCCGGCAACGAGCCCCAGGGCGGCGTGGGCAACCCGGTCGCCCCGCCCAGCGGCACCCCCACGGCGCCGCCCTCGGGCACCCCCGTCCCGTCCGCGTCCGCCGACTCGTCCGCCAACTGACCGGAGCGCAGCGCCACTCATGACCACGACGACGCCCTCACGTCGCCGCCGCCGCGCCCCCTCCCGCATCGAGCGGGTGGCGGGCAGGGCAGCGGCCCTGCAAAAGCCCCGGGTGATCCTCGCCGGACTGCTCCTGCTCGCGCTGACCAGCGTCATGCTGCTGGACGGCTATCTCCGTGCCGAGGTCGGCGGCGACCAGCGGGTGCGCACCGGCGCCAGCGCCAGCAAGGTTCCCGACAAGGTCCTCGACGGCGGGCCCATCCTCACCTTCCGGGGCGGTCAGGCCACCACGGTGTCCGTGCCGGAGAAGACCATCGCGCTCACCTTCGACGACGGTCCGAACCCCACCTGGACGCCGCAGGTCCTGGCGATCCTGAAGAAGTACGACATCCCCGCCACCTTCTTCGTGGTCGGCTCGATGGTCTCGCGCTATCCGTCGATCGTCGGGGACATGGTCGAGCAGGGCAACGAGGTGGGCATCCACACCTTCACCCACGTCGACCTCTCCTACCAGAGCGACGCCCGGGTCAACCGCGAGATGCAGCAGACCCAGCTGGCGCTGGCGGGCGCGGCCGGCATCACGACCACGCTGTTCCGGGCGCCGTACTCCTCGGAGACGGACGCCATCGACAACTACAGCTGGCCCGTCTACAAGAAGCTCGGCGAAGAGGGCTACACCAGCGTCTTCATCGACACCGACAGCGACGACTGGAAGCGGCCGGGCGTCTCGAAGATCATCAAGTGGGCCACGCCGGAGGACGGCGAGGGCGCGTCCGTGCTGTTCCACGACGCGGGCGGCGAGCGGTCGCAGACGATCAAGGCGCTGCCGACGTACATCGAGAAGATGAAGGCGAAGGGCTACACCTTCACCACGATCAGCGGCGCGATCCAGAAGGACGAGGCGGCGAACGGCGGGCAGCAGGCCGGTGCCGCCCAGACCGGTGGCGTGCAGACGGGTGGCGTGCAGGCCGGTGGCGTGCAGGACGGCGGTGAGCAGCCGGGCGGCCAGGCGCCGCAGGGTCAGGGTGGCCCGAACGGGCAGACCGGCGCGGTGGGTGCGGGCGCGGGCACGGGGACCTCCGACCTCCAGGCCGCCCACCGCGAGGCCACCGGCGCGACCCTGTACGAGGGCAAGGCCCTGATCGGTGCCGTCGCCGTCGCCGAATGGACGGTGCCGGTGCTGTCGGTCGGCCTCCTTGTCGTCGGCGTCGCCGTCATGGGCCGCTTCGGCATGATGCTGCTCCTCGCCCGGCGCCACTACCGGCAGCGCAACAAACGCCGGTTCAGCTGGGGACCACCGGTCCATCAACCGGTGAGCGTGATCGTCCCGGCGTACAACGAGAAGGAGTGCATCGCCAACACCCTCGAATCGCTGTCGAAGAGCACCCACCCCATCGAGATCATCGTGGTGGACGACGGCTCCACGGACGGCACGTCCGAGATCGCCCGGAACGCGGCCCGCGAACTCGGCATGACCAACGTCCGTGTCATCCGCCAGGAGAACGCGGGCAAGCCCGCCGCACTGAACAACGGTGTGCGCAGCGCCAGTTACGACATCGTCGTGATGATGGACGGCGACACGGTCTTCGAGCCGGACACCGTACGGCAGCTGGTGCAGCCCTTCGCCGACCGCGAGGTCGGCGCGGTCGCCGGCAACGCCAAGGTCGGCAACCGCAACACCGTGATCGGCGCCTGGCAGCACATCGAGTACGTGATGGGCTTCAACCTCGACCGCCGGATGTACGACCTGCTGCGCTGCATGCCCACCATCCCGGGCGCGATCGGCGCCTTCCGCCGCGAGGCGGTCCTGGAGGTCGGCGGCATGAGCGAGGACACCCTCGCCGAGGACACCGACATCACCATCGCCATGCACCGCGCCGGCTGGCGGGTCGTCTACCAGGAGCACGCGCGCGCGTGGACGGAGGCGCCGGGTTCGCTCAAGCAGCTGTGGTCGCAACGTTACCGCTGGTCCTACGGCACCATGCAGGCGCTGTGGAAGCACCGCAAGTCCCTCACGGACAAGGGGCCTTCGGGCCGCTTCGGCCGGGTGGGCATGCCGCTGGTGGTGATCTTCCAGATCGTCACGCCGGTCTTCGCGCCGCTCATCGACGTCTTCACCGTGTACTCGATGATCTTCGTCGATTTCAAGGCGGCCCTGCTGGCGTGGCTGGCGGTCCTGGCGGTGCAGTTGTTCTGTGCGGCCTACGCCTTCCGCCTGGACCGCGAGAAGTACCGCTATCTGCTGATGATGCCGCTCCAGCAGCTCGCCTACCGCCAGATGATGTACCTGGTCCTCATCCACTCGTGCATCACGGCGATGACCGGCGGCCGTCTGCGCTGGCAGAAGCTGAAGCGCACCGGTGAGGTGGGCACGCCGGCCGGGGTGAGCTGATGAGCTGGGAACAGCAGCAGGGGTATCAGCGGGAGCCGTACGAGCAGCGGCCTTATGAGCAACCGGGGTATCCGCAGCCGGATCAGCAGCAGCCCTATCAGCAGCCCTATCAGCAGCCGCATCCGCAGCAGGGATATCCGGAGGGATATGGCCAGGGATACGGCCAGGGGCACGGGTACTCGGGGCATCCGCAGCCGTCGTCTCCGCCACAGCCGGATGCGCAGCAGCCTCCTGCGCAGGAGCCGTATGCGCAGCAGCCTCCTGCGCAGCAGCCGTACGCGCAGGAGTACGCCGAGTACGGTCAGGGAGCGGCGCAGGCGACCGCCCCGTTGCCGGTGGTGGTGCCGGAGCCAGAACCGGAGCCGGAGGTGCCGGGACCTCCCGCAGTCGCCGGGGCGGAGGAGGAGAAGCCTCCGCCTCGGCCCCCGGGCCGCGACCGGTACTTCGACACCCTGCGCGCGGTCGCCCTGATCCGTGTCGTCACCTACCACACCTTCGGCTGGGCCTGGGCCGGCATGGTCTTCCCCTCGATGGGGGTCATGTTCGCCCTGGCCGGCACGCTGATGGCGAAGTCCCTGGAACGCCCCGCGCTGAAGGTGGTGCGCAGCCGGATGCGCCGCCTGCTGCCGCCCTTCTGGTTCTGGGGCTTCTTCGTGGTTGTGGCGATGCTGATCCACGACTGGATGCCGGGCTGGCAGATCGTCTACTGGATCGTGCCGCTCGGCGATCCGCCCGGCAACGCGTGGGGCGAGCAGGCCTGGGAAATCCTCTGGTACCTGCGGACGTATCTCTGGTTCGTCCTGCTGTCCCCACTGCTGCTCAAGGTGTTCCGGGTGGCCCCGGTCCCGGTCCTGCTGCTGTCACTCGGCCCGATCCTGGTCGTCCACTTCGCCTGGGAACCGCCGGACAACCGCCTCGGCAGCGCCCTCACCGACCTGGCCACCTTCCTCTTCTGCTGGATCCTCGGCTTCGCGCACCGCGACGGTGTGCTCCAGCGGCTCAAGCCGTTCGCGGTCGTGGTCCTCTCGCTCGCCGCGATCGGCTACGGCGGCTGGTACGCCTTCACGCACCAGGCCGAGACCGGCTCCTACGACCTGGACGACATCCCGCTCGCCCAGGCCCTCTGGTCGGCCGGCTATGTGACGCTGCTGATGTACGCCAAGGCCCGGTTCGCGGTCGACTTCGCCTGGCTCACCCGTTTCCGCCGGCTCGACCGGCTCGTCACGATCTTCAACTCCCGTGCCGTGACGATCTATCTCTGGCACGAGATCGCGCTGATCCTCGCCGTCCCGCTGATCGACCAGTTCTGGAACGTGCCCGCGTTCGAGACGTACCTGCCGCTGGAGAGCCAGTGGTTCATGTTCGGCATCGGCTGGATCCTGATCGCCCTGTTCGTGCTGCTGTGCGGATGGGTGGAGGACGTCGCCGGGAAGAAGAGGCCGGTGCTGCTCCCGGGAGGGCGTGCCGCGAGCCCGTGAGGCCGTACTGCCACAATGGGCCCGTGACCCGCGCATCCCTGGACAAGCAGCCGCACGAAGTCGCCTCGATGTTCGACAACGTGGCGGAACGGTACGACCTGACCAACGACGTGCTGTCGCTCGGCCAGGACCGCAGATGGCGCAAGGAGGTCGCGAAGGCAGTCGACGCCCGCCCGGCGCAGAAGGTCCTCGACCTGGCCGCCGGGACGGCCACCTCCTCGCTGCCCTTCGCGCAGACCGGTGCCTATGTCGTCCCGTGCGACTTCTCGCTCGGGATGCTCCAGGTCGGCAAGCGCAAGCACACCTGGCTGCCGTTCACGGCGGGCGACGCGACGCGGCTGCCGTTCAAGGACGACACCTTCGACGCCGTGACGATCTCCTTCGGGCTGCGCAACGTCCAGGACTTCGACTCCGCCCTGCGCGAGATGTACCGGGTGACGCGGCCCGGCGGACGGGTCGTGATCTGCGAGTTCTCGCACCCGACCTGGGCGCCCTTCCGCACCGTCTACACCGAGTACCTGATGCGCGCCCTGCCCCCGGTCGCGCGCTCGGTGTCCTCCAACCCCGACGCCTACGTCTATCTCGCCGAGTCCATCCGCGCCTGGCCCGACCAGCCGGCCCTCGCCGAGCGGCTGCGCAAGGCGGGCTGGTCGAAGGTGGCGTGGCGGAATCTGACGGGTGGGGTCGTGGCCCTGCACCGCGGGTTCAAGCAGAGCTGACCACGGGGTAGGGGTCGCCGGGCTCGTCGAGTTCGCGTTGCATCCCGCCCCCGGGCGGCCGCGGTACCCGAGGCTCGCGTACGCCTCCGCCGCCCTCGCCTTCGCCGAAGTCGAACCAGATGTAGACCATCGAGTCCCGCGGCACTTCGGCACCCGGCTGGGGATACTGACGTACGACGTAGTCGACGACGGTGAGGTGGAAGTCCGTCCGGTCCGGTGCGGTGAGGATCAGGCCGTGGGACTTGGCCGCCTCGCGCGCGTCCATGGCCATCAGTCCGACGAGTTTCGGTACCCGCACCTCGGGCGTTTTGGGTGTTATGCGCACAGATGTCACCCCCAGCGGTACTGGCAGAGTAACCGCACGGGGGTGGCGTCCGGAAGCTTCAAGTGCCTTTCTGCAACAGTTGATTACACAAGGTGAAGAATCCGGAATCAGGGCCTCCAGAATCGAGGCCTCCTGAATCGGGGCCTCCAGAATCGAGGCCTCGTGAATCGGGGCCTCCTGAATCGGCGCCCACGGATCGACCGTGAGAGGCCGACTCGGTCCTTCAGAGCCCCAGCCGGTAGCAGTGCCCCTTGTGCTGGGCGTCCGCCGTGGTGAACACCTCGGCCAGCTCCATCCCCAGCCGCCGCGTCACCGCGATCGACCGTGCGTTGCGGGCGTCGACCATCGCCACCACCTCCGGCACCCCGGCCGCCCGCACCCGCTCCAGCGTCATCCGCGCGGCCGCGGTGACATACCCCTGGCCCCAGAACTCCCGCCCGAGCCGCCAGCCGATCTCGATCTCGCCCCTGGGACCCCACTCCTGCTCCCACGGCTGGGCTCCGGTGAAGCCGATGACCCGCTCGTGCTCGTCGAGCATGGTCCACAGGCAGAACCCCCGCTCGGCGTCGTGCCGGCGCTGGCGGGCGGTGAGCTCCTCGTAGACGGAGAGCTCCGCGGACCTGCCGCCCTGGAACTCCATGACGTCCGGGTGGGCGAAGACCCGGTGCCAGGCGACCGCGTCCTCGTCGGTGGGCACACGCAGCCGTACTTCGGGGAGAGCTCGGTTCACAGGGCAGCCCTTCAGCCGGGTGATCAATTCTGCTGAATAGACTGCCCATGTCCAGTGCCGGTCGGCACGCAGATTTCGAACCTTGGGGAGATCCCGCCGTGACCGAGCCCCTCTCCGAAAACACCGCCGATGTGATCGTCGTCGGCGCGGGGCCAGCCGGCTCCACCACCGCGTACCACCTCGCCAAGGCCGGACTCGACGTACTGCTCCTGGAGAAGACCGAGTTCCCGCGCGAGAAGGTCTGCGGCGACGGACTCACCCCGCGGGCCACCAAACAGCTCGTGGCGATGGGCATCGACATCTCCGAGGAAGCCGGCTGGCTGCGCAACAAGGGCCTGCGGATCATCGGCGGAGGGGTGCGGCTCCAGCTGGACTGGCCGGATCTCGCCTCCTTCCCCGACTACGGCCTCGTCCGCAAGCGCGACGACTTCGACGAGCAACTCGCCCGTCAGGCCCAGAAGGCCGGCGCCCGGCTCTACGAGCGCTGCAACGTCGGCGCCCCGATCATCGACGACCGCACCGGCCGGATCACCGGCGTCCACGCCAAGCTCGGCGAGGAGAAGCGCGAGGTCACCTTCCACGCGCCGCTGGTCGTGGCCGCCGACGGCAACTCCACCCGCCTCTCCCTGGCGATGGGCCTGCACCGGCGCGAGGACCGCCCGATGGGCGTGGCCGTACGGACGTACTTCGAAAGCCCCCGCCACGAAGACGACTACCTGGAGTCCTGGCTGGAACTGTGGGACCGCCGCGGTCCCGAGGACCGGTTGCTGCCGGGCTACGGCTGGATCTTCGGCATGGGCGACGGCACCTCGAACGTCGGCCTGGGCGTGCTCAACACCTCCGACTCCTTCAAGGAGCTGGACTGGCGCGAGGTCCTGAAGGCCTGGTGCGCCTCGATGCCGGCCGACTGGGGCTACACGCCGGAGAACATGACCGGGCCCATCCGCGGCGCCGCCCTGCCCATGGCCTTCAACCGGCAGCCCCACTACACCAAGGGCCTGCTGCTGGTCGGCGACGCCGGCGGCCTGGTGAACCCCTTCAACGGCGAGGGCATCGCCTACGCCATGGAGTCCGGCCAGATCGCCGCCGACGTCATCGTCCAGGCCCACGCCCGCCCGACGCCCGCGAGCCGCGAGATGGCCCTCCAGCGCTACCCGCGCGTCCTGAAGGACACCTACGGCGGCTACTACACGCTGGGCCGCACCTTCGTGAAGCTGATCGGCAACCCGAAGGTCATGAAGATCGCCACCCAGCGCGGTCTGACCCACCCGCTCCTGATGAAGTTCACGCTGAAGCTGCTCGCGAACCTCACCGACCCCACCGGCGGCGACGCGATGGACCGCATCATCAACGGCCTCAGCAAGGTGGCCCCGAAGGCGTGAGCAGGCGCTTCGCCGCCTCGATGTTGGCGGCCCGGCGGGCGAGCACCTCGTCGCGCCGGTCCGCCATCTGCCGCACCGCCTCCTGGCGCTCCCGATCCGAGAGCCGGTCCAGATAGACGCGTCCGGCGCAGTGATCGGCCTCGTGCGCCAGACAACGGGCGAAGTACCCGGTGCCCTCGATCACGACCGGCTCACCGTCCTTGTCGAACCCGCGCACCACGGCCCGGTCCGGACGGGGTACGTCCATCACCGCTCCCGGCACCGACAGGCAGCCCTCGGAGTCGTCGAGGAGCCTGCGCTGCGAGGCCTCCAGCGGCTCCAGCACCGGATTGACGATGTGCCCGACGTGCCGGACCCCGTCGTCGTCCGGGCAGTCGTACACGAACAGCCGCAGGTCCACGCCGACTTGGTTCGCCGCGAGTCCGGCACCGTCGGCGATGTACATCGTCAGGAACATGTCGTCGATGAGCGCGGCGAGATCGGGTCCGAACTCGGTCACATCGCGGCACGGCTTGTGCAACACCGCCTCACCCGTCTCGGTGATCCTGCGCACCGACCCGCGCCGGGCCTCGGGCGCGAGCGGCGGATACGACTCGACGGGCCTGCCTTGGACAAACACGCTGGGCATGGCGGTTCTCTCCTTCTGTCGGTCTTTCGCAGCGGGTTGTGAGGATGCTGTGGCCGGGCCCGGACCGGGCTTCCTGCCTGCGCCGGCCCTCCCTACCCTCCGGGACTCATGACAACAGAACAGACGCGGGCGCCCCAGGAGCAGACAGGTCACACACGATCCGGCCACACCCGCAGACGCTTCCTGGCCGGCGCCGGGTCGGTGGCCGGAGCGCTCGCCTTATGGCCCGCGGGCAGCGCGCGTGCGGCGGCGGGCAAACGGGTGGCCGTCCTCGGCGGCGGGGTCTCCGGCCTGAGCGCCGCCCAGGAACTCGCCGAACGCGGCTACGCCGTCACCGTCTACGAGTACTACGACACCCTCGGCGGCAAGGCCCGCTCGATGCCCGTCCCGGGCACGGCGGCCGGCGGACGTGCCGACCTCCCCGCCGAGCACGGCTTCCGCTTCTTCCCCGGCTTCTACCGGAACCTCCCGGACACCATGCGCCGCATCCCCGTCCCCGGCAACGCGCACGGCGTCCACGACAACCTCGTCAGCGGCACCGAGGCCCTCTTCGCCCGCTCGGGCGACCGTCCCGATCTGCACTTCCCACTGCGCCGCGTCACCACTGCGCCCCGCCCCGGCGACCTCACCCTCGGCTGGATCCGCGACCAGCTCCTGTCGGTACTGGACCTCGGCACCCGCCTGCCCGCCCACGAGGTCGCCTACTTCGCCGACCGCCTCCTCGTCCACCTGACCAGCTGCGACGCCCGTCGCGAGGCACAGTGGGAGAACGTCGCCTGGTGGGACTTCATCCGCGCGGGGGAGATGAGCGCGGAGTACCAGACCCTCCTCGGCATCGGCCAGACCCGCAATCTCGTCGCCACGCGCGCGGAGGTGGCGTCGACCCGGACCGTCGGCCGCGTGATCATCGAGGCGCTGCTCCTGTGGGGCCTGCTCGGCCGCGGCATGGACGGCGACGCCGACATCGACCGGGTCCTCAATGCCCCCACGAGCGAGGCATGGATCGACCCCTGGGAGGCCCACCTGCGCTCCCTCGGCGTCGACTTCGTCCTCGGCACCCAGGTCCACGAGGTCCGCTACGACGGCGGCCGAGTGACCGGCGCCCGGGTCTCCGCCCGCGACGGCGGCGCGGAACGCACCGTCACCGCCGACCACTACGTCTGCGCGCTGCCGGTCGAGCACGCCCGCCCGACCTGGGGCCCGGGGCTGCGCGCGGCCGACCCGCAGCTCGCGCGCTGCGACGCCCTGAAGACCGACTGGATGACCGGCGTGATGTTCTATCTGCGCACGCCCACCCCGGTCGTGCACGGCCACATCAACTGCCTCGACTCACCCTGGTCGGTGACCGGCGTCGGCCAGGCGCAGTTCTGGGACGGCCGGGACTTCTCGCGCGACTACGGCGACGGACGCGCCCACGACTGTCTCTCCGCGATCATCTCCGAGTGGGACAAGCCGGGCATCCTGTACGGCAAGACGGCCAGGGAGTGCACCAAGGAGGAGGTCGTCGCCGAACTCTGGGCCCAACTGAAGGACGGCCTGAACGACTCCGGCAAGACCGTGCTCCGCGACGAGGACCGCCTGGGCTGGTTCATGGACCCGGCGGTGACGGGCCTCGGCGGCCCCGAGCCGCGGAACCGCGAGCAGCTCCTCGTCCACCCCACGGGAACGCTCCACAATCGCCCCACGGCCCGCACGACGGTCCCCAACTTCTTCCTCGCGGGCGACTACGTCCGCACGGACGTCGACCTGGCGACGATGGAGGGCGCGAACGAATCGGCGCGGCTTGCGGTCAACGCGCTTCTGGATGCGGACAATTCGGACGCCGAGCGCTGCCGGATCTGGGAGCTGTACCGGCCGCCGGAGCTGGAGCCGCTGAAGCGGGTCGACGAGGTGCGCCACCGGCTGGGCCTGCCCAACACCTTCGACCTCGGCTGAGCCGTGCCGGAATGGGCCGTGCCGGACTGAACCGTGCCGGGCCGAGGCGCACCGGGCCGGGCCGAGGCGCGCCCGGCCGAGACGTAAGGGCCGCTGCCCCCGAGCGGCTGCGGCCCTTACGGAGATGTCCCCGCGACTACAGGACGCGAACCGCGCCCGACGCCGGGTACCCGGACAGGTCCTGGATGACGACGCCCTTGGAGGGGTTGGCCGCGTCCAGGTACTGGCCGTTACCGATGTAGACGCCCACGTGGTACGCCGAGCCCTTGCCACCCCAGTAGAGGATGTCGCCGACCTGGATCTGCGAGAGCGGAATGTCGGTGCCGGCCATCGACTGGTCCTGCGAGACACGCGGCAGATCGACGCCGACCTGCTTGAACGCCGCCTGGACCAGGCTGGAGCAGTCCCACGCGTTGGGGCCGGTGGCGCCCATGACATACGCGTCGCCCACCTGGGCCTGGAGGAAGGCGATGACCGTGCCGACGCTGCCGCTGGCGGGAGCCGCCACATCGGTGCTCGTGGACGCGGAGGCGGACAGGGTGGCCCGCTCCGTGCTGCGGGAGGCGGCTTCCGCGGCGGCGGCCTTGCGGGCCTCCTCCGCCTTCTTCTTCGCCTCGGCCTTCTTCTTGGCCTCCGCGAGGTCCTTCTTGGCCTCCTTGGCAGCCGCGGCGGCGGCCGCGTCACGCTCGGCGTCGAGCTCGTAGTTCGCCGCCGCCAACTGGGTGGCGTCGGCGGACTGGGCGAGCTGGTCCGCCATGTCACCCGTCAGGGTGGGCAGTTCGATGGTCTGCGTAACCGGCTCGGCGGCGTTCGCCGTGGCCGCAGCACCTGCCGCTGCCATGCTGAGGACGCCACCGGCAACTCCGGCGCGCATCGCGATGGTCGTCGTCGCGGTGCGGCGGGGCTTCCGGTGGCTGCGTATGTGAGCGGTGTGGGACATGAGAACAACGGGTATCAGGGGCTCCTCCATACCTTCAAGAAACGTGTGCTGCGCCACAGTTGTTCAACGGAGCCCCAAAATTCCCGGCCCAGCGCCCCCTATTGACGCCGTAACGGACATTGCGGGCGTCATTCACCCTGCCCGTGATCACGGCCTTTCATCATTAAGTCCGAATTGCCCATCGCTTACCACTGGTTGGGACCGGTGGCCAAGCCCGGTTCTCATGGACCTCTCATCGATGTGGCGGAGGTCACGCAACGGTTACGGGTACGTGCGCGTCCCGTGCGTGGATTGCGACCGCCGTCGCTCGTGAATGCGTGCACGCGTCCACATCCGCTCGCGAGCCTCCCTCTGATGTGTGAACGGGTTCCTCTACCAAGACGTCCCGTCCAGCACCAATTTGCATGCAAGAGAACTCTCTTGATATTGAGACGACCCCTCCGAGCTGCGCCGACGAGCGAAAATGTCACCTCTGGTGATCACTCGGACGCTTCTCGTGTGAAGATCACCGCTCATCCACCTTCATGATCCTTCGTCAGGTGGTGGAGATCACAAAGCTTGTGTAATACCCCGTGTCGCAGATCACAGAGCGGCGGGCATAGGATGCGAGGCAGTTGGGCTTGTGACCTGCTTCACATGTTCTCGATCTTCGCCGGGACGAGCGGGGCTCGTGGGACTGGTGGGGCGGCTGTGAGCCCAGTGCAACCGCCAGCAGTCAGTGCCGACTGAGAGGAGCGAGGAGCGGTGAACGCGTATGCGCCCATCCTCGTACTGGGAGCCCTCGGGGCAGGCTTTGCGATCTTCTCCGTGGTCATGGCCACGCTGATCGGTCCGAAGCGGTACAACCGGGCCAAGCTCGAGGCCTACGAGTGCGGTATCGAGCCGACCCCCACGCCGGCCGGTGGCGGGCGCTTCCCGATCAAGTACTACCTGACGGCGATGCTCTTCATCATCTTCGATATCGAGATCGTCTTCCTCTACCCCTGGGCCGTCACCTTCGACGCCCTGGGGGTTTTCGGGCTCGTGGAGATGCTGCTCTTCGTGCTCACCGTCTTCGTCGCGTACGCGTACGTCTGGCGGCGCGGCGGCCTGGAATGGGACTGAGGGGCCTTTAAAGACATGGGACTCGAAGAAAAGCTGCCGAGCGGATTCCTGCTGACCACCGTCGAGCAGGCCGCGGGCTGGGTGCGCAAGTCGTCCGTCTTCCCGGCCACCTTCGGCCTCGCCTGCTGTGCCATCGAGATGATGACCACCGGCGCCGGCCGCTACGACCTGGCGCGCTTCGGCATGGAGGTCTTCCGCGGATCCCCGCGCCAGGCCGACCTGATGATCGTCGCCGGCCGGGTCAGTCAGAAGATGGCGCCGGTGCTCAGGCAGGTCTACGACCAGATGCCGAACCCCAAGTGGGTGATCTCCATGGGGGTCTGCGCCTCCTCGGGCGGCATGTTCAACAACTACGCGATCGTCCAGGGCGTCGACCACATCGTCCCGGTCGACATCTATCTCCCGGGCTGCCCGCCACGGCCCGAGATGCTGATGGACGCCATCCTCAAGCTGCACCAGAAGATCCAGACCTCCAAGCTCGGCGTGAACGCCGAGGAGGCGGCCCGCGAGGCAGAGGAAGCGGCGCTCAAGGCCCTGCCCACGATCGAGATGAAGGGGCTGCTGCGGTGAGCGACGCGAACGGCACCAACGGAGCGAACGGGGCGAACGGGTCCAACGGGGTCAACCCCGAGAAGGACCTCTCCGCCTCCAACCTCCCCGGCCAGCGCGGCCAGGGCGGTGAGGAGATCCGCGTCCAGCGCGGCATGTTCGGCGCCAACAACGGCGGCGACACCTCCGGCTACGGCGGCCTCGTCCGCTCGGTCCGCCTCCCGGGAGCGACGAGCCGCCCCTACGGCGGCTGGTTCGACGAGGTCGCCGACGAACTCGAGGGCGCGCTGGAGGAGCAGGGCCTGGTGCCCGAGAACGCCATCGAGAAGACGGTCGTCGACCGCGACGAGCTCACCTTCCACATCGAACGCGAGCACCTGGTCCGCGTCGCCCGCACCCTGCGCGACGACCCGGCCCTGCGCTTCGAGCTGTGCACCGGGGTGAGCGGCGTCCACTACCCCAGCGACAAGGGCCGCGAGCTGCACGCCGTCTACCACCTGCGCTCGATCACCCACAACCGGCTGATCCGCCTCGAAGTCAGCGCCCCCGACAGCGACCCGCACATCCCGTCGCTGTGCTCGGTCTATCCGACGAACGACTGGCACGAGCGCGAGACGTACGACTTCTACGGCATCGTCTTCGACGGTCACCCGGCGCTGACGCGGATCATGATGCCGGACGACTGGCAGGGACATCCGCAGCGCAAGGACTACCCCCTCGGCGGCATCCCCGTCGAGTACAAGGGCGCCCAGATCCCGGCTCCGGACCAGCGGAGGTCGTACTCGTGAGCACGCAGTCAGCATCCGCCCGCGAAACCACCGAGGGCACCGTATATACGGTCACCGGTGGCGACTGGGACGAGGTCGTCGAGTCCGCGGCCCGCGCCGACGACGAGCGCATCGTCGTCAACATGGGCCCCCAGCACCCCTCCACCCACGGAGTGCTGCGCCTGATCCTGGAGATCGAGGGCGAGACGGTCACCGAGGCCCGCTGCGGCATCGGCTACCTCCACACCGGCATCGAGAAGAACCTCGAGTACCGGACCTGGACGCAGGGCACCACGTTCGTGACGCGCATGGACTACCTGACGTCCTTCTTCAACGAGACCGCCTACTGTCTCGCCGTCGAGAAGCTCCTCGGTATCGAGGACCAGATCACCGAGCGCGCCAAGATCATCCGGGTGCTCCTGATGGAGCTGAACCGGCTCTCCTCCCACCTGGTGTGCATCGCCACCGGCGGCATGGAACTCGGCGCCACCACGATCATGATCTACGGATTCCGTGATCGTGAAATGATTCTCGACATCTACGAGCTCATCACGGGCCTCCGGATGAACCACGCGTACATCCGGCCCGGCGGCCTCGCACAGGACCTGCCGCCCGGCGCGGTGGACCACATCCGCGAGTTCGTGAAGAAGATGAAGAAGAACCTCCCGGAGTACGACAAGCTCGCCACCGGGAACCCCATCTTCAAGGCCCGTATGCAGGACGTCGGCTACCTCGACCTGGCCGGCTGCATGGCCCTCGGCGCGACGGGCCCGATCCTGCGCTCCACCGGTCTCCCGCACGACCTGCGCAAGACGCAGCCGTACTGCGACTACGAGACCTACGACTTCGAGGTCCCGACCGCCGACACCTGCGACTCCTACGGGCGCTTCCTGATCCGCCTGGAGGAGATGCGCCAGTCGCTCGGGATCGTCGAGCAGTGCCTGGACCGGCTCCAGCCCGGCCCGGTCATGGTCGCCGACAAGAAGATCGCCTGGCCCGCCCAGCTCGCCCTGGGACCCGACGGGCTCGGCAACTCCCTCGACCACATCAAGAAGATCATGGGCACCTCCATGGAGGCCCTGATCCACCACTTCAAGCTGGTCACCGAGGGCTTCCGCGTCCCGCCGGGACAGACGTACGCGGCCGTCGAGTCGCCCAAGGGCGAGCTCGGAGTGCATGCCGTGTCCGACGGCGGCACCCGCCCCTTCCGGGTCCACTTCCGCGACCCGTCCTTCACCAACCTTCAGGCGATGGCGGCGATGTGCGAGGGCGGCCAGGTCGCCGACGTCATCGTCGCCGTAGCGTCCATCGACCCCGTGATGGGAGGCGTCGACCGGTGACCACCTCTTCTTCCGAGCGGGGCGTCAGCCTGGGCATGCCCGAACTGCCCGCGCCCGGCTACCCGGACGACGTCCGAGCCCGGCTGGAGACCGACGCGCGCGAGCTCATCGCCCGCTACCCGGACTCCCGGTCCGCCCTCCTTCCGTTGCTGCACCTGGTGCAGGCGGAGGAGGGGCATGTCACGCGCACCGGAATGCAGTTCTGCGCGGACGTACTGGAGCTGACCACGGCCGAGGTCACCGCGGTCGCCACCTTCTACACCATGTACCGGCGCAAGCCGAGCGGTGACTACCAGGTGGGCGTCTGCACCAACACCCTCTGCGCGGTGATGGGCGGTGACGCGATCTTCGAGGAGCTCCAGGAGCACCTGGGCGTCGGCAACGGCGAGACCACCGGCGACGGCAAGGTCACCCTGGAGCACATCGAGTGCAACGCGGCCTGCGACTTCGCGCCCGTCGTGATGGTCAACTGGGAGTTCTTCGACAACCAGACCCCGGCGAGCGCCAAGCGCCTCGTCGACGACCTGCGCGAGGGCAGGCCCGTCGAGCCCACGCGCGGGGCGCGGCTGTGCACCTTCAAGGAGACCGCGCGGATCCTGGCCGGCTTCCCCGACGAGCGGCCCGGGGCCGTCGAGGAGAGCGGCAGTGCGGGACCGGCGTCGCTGGTGGGCCTCCGCCTGGCCAGGGGAGAGGCCGCACCCGCGCGCGTGGTCCATCCGCGCGACGGTGGCCCGCACGAGGAGCCGCAGGACAAGGCGGTGCACGAGCCGTCGCCGACCGACCACCTCAGTTCGCACGACGCGCCGCATGAGACGTCGGCATCCGACCCCGCCCACCCGGCAGGGCCTGTCGCCGAGGAGGGGGAGTGATGACGTTGGCACCCGAGCTGAAGGAAAACAGCCCCGAGAAGCTGCTCGCACCCGTGCTGTCGGCCTTCTGGGACGAGGACCGGTCCTGGTCGCTGGACGTCTACCGAAGGCACGAGGGGTACGAGGGACTTCGCAAGGCGCTCGCCATGTCGCCGGACGACCTGATCGCGTACGTCAAGGACTCCGGTCTGCGCGGGCGCGGCGGCGCGGGATTCCCGACGGGAATGAAATGGCAGTTCATTCCCCAGGGTGATGGAAAACCGCACTATCTAGTTGTCAACGCCGACGAATCGGAGCCCGGAACGTGCAAGGACATTCCGCTCCTCTTCGCGAACCCGCATAGCCTCATCGAGGGCATTGTCATCGCGTGTTATGCCATCAGGTCTTCGCATGCCTTCATCTATCTGCGTGGTGAAGTCGTCCCCGTTCTGCGGCGGTTGCACGAGGCCGTGCGCGAGGCCTATGCGGCCGGCTTCCTCGGCGAGAACATCCTCGGCAGCGGACTGGACCTCGAACTCACCGTGCACGCCGGCGCCGGCGCGTACATCTGTGGTGAGGAGACCGCGCTGCTCGACTCGCTCGAAGGCCGCCGTGGACAACCGCGGCTGCGTCCCCCCTTTCCTGCGGTGGCAGGTCTCTACGCCTGCCCGACTGTTGTGAACAACGTCGAGTCGATCGCGTCGGTTCCCGCGATTCTGCAGCGGGGCAAAGAATGGTTCCGGTCGATGGGCAGCGAGAAGTCCCCGGGCTTCACGCTCTACTCGCTCAGCGGCCATGTCGCCAGCCCCGGACAGTACGAGGCCCCGCTCGGCATCACACTCCGCCAGCTCCTTGAGATGAGCGGCGGTATGCGTCCCGGCCACCGCCTGAAGTTCTGGACGCCGGGCGGTTCCTCGACGCCGATGTTCACCGACGAGCACCTCGACGTCCCCCTCGACTACGAGGGGGTGGGCGCCGCCGGTTCCATGCTCGGCACCAAGGCCTTGCAGTGCTTCGACGAGACGACCTGCGTCGTGCGCGCCGTCACCCGCTGGACCGAGTTCTACGCCCACGAGTCCTGCGGCAAGTGCACCCCCTGCCGCGAAGGCACCTACTGGCTCGTGCAGTTGCTCCGCGACATCGAGGCCGGCAAGGGCGTGATGAGCGACCTCGACAAGCTGAACGACATCGCCGACAACATCAACGGCAAGTCCTTCTGCGCCCTCGGCGACGGCGCCGCCTCGCCGATCTTCTCCTCGCTGAAGTACTTCCGCGAGGAGTACGAGCAGCACATCACGGGCCGTGGCTGCCCCTTCGACCCGGCCAGGTCGACGGCCTGGGCCGACCACCGCACGGAGGTGAACGCATGACTGTGACCACCAGCGCTCCCTCCGGAGGGGGAGAGGCGGCGGTCCCGCCGGAAGATCTCGTGTCGCTCACGATCGACGGCGTCGAGATCAGCGTGCCCAAGGGCACCCTGGTCATCCGGGCCGCCGAGCAGCTCGGCATCGAGATCCCCCGCTTCTGCGACCACCCGCTCCTCGACCCGGCCGGCGCCTGCCGGCAGTGCATCGTCGAGGTCGAGGGTCAGCGCAAGCCGATGGCGTCCTGCACCATCACGTGCACGGACGGCATGGTCGTCAAGACGCAGCTGACCTCACCGGTGGCCGAGAAGGCACAGCACGGTGTGATGGAACTGCTCCTCATCAACCACCCGCTGGACTGCCCGGTCTGCGACAAGGGCGGCGAGTGCCCCCTTCAGAACCAGGCCATGTCGCACGGCCAGGCCGAGTCACGCTTCGAAGGCAAGAAGCGGACGTTCGAGAAGCCCGTCCCGATCTCCACCCAGGTTCTCCTCGACCGCGAACGGTGCGTGCTGTGCGCCCGCTGCACCCGCTTCTCCAACCAGGTCGCGGGCGACCCGATGATCGAGCTGCTGGAGCGGGGCGCGCTCCAGCAGGTCGGCACCGGCGAGGGCGACCCGTTCGAGTCGTACTTCTCCGGCAACACCATCCAGATCTGCCCGGTCGGCGCGCTCACCTCGGCGGCGTACCGGTTCCGCTCCCGCCCCTTCGACCTCGTCTCCTCGCCGTCGGTGTGCGAGCACTGCTCCAGCGGCTGCGCCACCCGCACCGATCACCGGCGCGGCAAGGTCATGCGGCGCCTCGCGGCCAACGACCCCGAGGTCAACGAGGAGTGGATCTGCGACAAGGGGCGGTTCGGCTTCCGCTACGCCCAGCAGCGCGACCGGCTCCAGACCCCGCTCGTGCGCAACGCCGAGGGCGACCTCGAACCGGCCTCCTGGCCGGAGGCGTTGCAGATCGCCGCGCAGGGGCTGCTCGCCTCACGCGGCCGCACCGGTGTGCTGACCGGCGGCCGGCTCACCGTCGAGGACGCCTACGCGTACAGCAAGTTCGCGCGCGTGGCGCTCGACACCAACGACATCGACTTCCGCGCGCGCGTGCACAGCGGCGAGGAGACCGACTTCCTCGCCGCCCGGGTCGCCGGTCACGGCCGCGACCTGGACGGTACGGGTGGCACGTACGCCGCCCTGGAGAAGGCGCCGGCCGTCCTGCTGGCCGGGTTCGAGGCAGAGGAGGAGGCGCCCGGCGTCTTCCTGCGGCTGCGCAAGGCCTGGCGCAAGCACGGTCAGAAGGTCTTCTCGCTCGCCACGCACGCCACCCGCGGCCTGGGGAAGGCCGGCGGCACCCTGCTGCCCGCCGCTCCGGGTACCGAGACCGAGTGGCTGGACGCCCTGGCCGGCGGGGTCGGCCTGGACGAGGCCGGCGCGCTGGCGTCCGAGGCGCTGCGCACCGAGGGCGCGATGATCGTCGTCGGCGAGCGGCTGGCCTCCGTGGCGGGCGGGCTCACCGCCGCCGTACGGGCCGCCACCGCGACCGGCGCCGAACTGGTCTGGATCCCGCGCCGGGCGGGGGAGCGCGGTGCCGTCGAGGTGGGCGCGCTGCCGTCGCTGCTGCCGGGTGGACGTCCCGCGACCGACCCGCGCGCGCGTGAGGAGGTCGCCGCCGTCTGGGGTCTGGCCGAACTGCCCCTGCGCTACGGCCGCGACACCGGCCAGATCATCGAGGCCGCCGCGACCGGCGAACTCCAGGCCCTGCTGGTCGCCGGCGTCGAGGTCGCCGACCTGCCCGACCCGGCACGCGCGCGTGAGGCGCTCGGCGAGGTCGGCTTCGTGGTGTCGCTGGAGCTGCGGCCCGGCGAGGTGACCGAGCTGGCCGATGTGGTGCTGCCGGTCGCCGCGGTCGCCGAGAAGGCCGGCACCTTCCTCAACTGGGAGGGCAGGGTGCGCTTCTTCGAGGCCGCGCTCAAGCCCGACCAGATGACCCGCCGCCTGGCGCCGACCGATGGCCGGGTGCTGCAAATGCTGGCCGACGCCATGGACGTACATCTGGGCCTGCCGGATCTGCGCACCACGCGCGCGGAGATCGACCGGCTCGGCGGCTGGGACGGACCGCGCGGTACCGAACCCTTCGAGAGCGCGGCCCAGTTGCCGCGGCCGGCCGCCGGTGAGGCCGTCCTCGCCGGGCACCGGCTGCTCCTCGACCAGGGCCTCCTCCAGGAGGGCGACGAGGCGCTCGCCGGGACCCGGCACGCCGCCCACGCGCGCGTGTCGGCCGCGACGGCAGCCGAGGCCGGGGTGAAGGACGGCGACCTGCTCGCCGTGACCGGGACCGCAGGGTCCGTGGAACTACCGCTTCAGATCACGGAGATGCCCGACCGCGTGGTGTGGCTCCCGCTGAACTCCGTGGGCCGTGGCGTCGCCTCCGACACCGGGGCGCTGCCCGGCGCACTCGTCCGCATCGGCCCGGCGACCCTCGGGTCCGAGGCCCCCGAGGAGGTGGAGGCATGAGCCCTTTCCTCGCCGCTGAAGACCTCTCGATGTTCGGCCGCGACCCCTGGTGGCTGGTCGTCATCAAGGCGGTGTTCTGCTTCGCCTTCCTGATGGTGACCGTGCTGTTCTCCATCGTCTGGGAGCGCAAGGTCGTCGCCTGGATGCAGCTGCGCATCGGGCCCAACCGGCACGGCCCCTGGGGCATGCTCCAGTCGCTCGCCGACGGCATCAAGCTGATGCTGAAGGAAGACGTCATCGTCAAACGCGCGGACAAGGTGGTCTACGTCCTCGCGCCGATCGTCGCGGCCATCCCGGCCTTCATGGCGATCGCGGTGATCCCCTTCGGCCCGGCCGGCAACGAGATCTCGATCTTCGGCCAGCGCACCACGATGCAGCTCACCGACCTGCCGATCGCGATGCTCTACATCCTCGCGGTGGCCTCGGTCGGCATCTACGGCATCGTGCTCGCGGGCTGGAGTTCCGGATCCACCTACCCGCTGCTCGGCGGCCTGCGCTCCTGTGCGCAGATGATCTCGTACGAGATCGCCATGGGCGCCGCCTTCGCGTCGGTGTTCCTCTACTCCGGGTCGATGTCGACCTCGGCGATCGTCGAGGCGCAGCAGGACCGCTGGTACATCGTGCTGCTGCCGGTGTCCTTCCTGATCTACATCGTGACGATGGTGGGCGAGACCAACCGCGCCCCCTTCGACATGCCGGAGTCCGAGGGCGACCTGGTCGGCGGCTTCAACACCGAGTACTCGTCGATCAAGTTCGCGATGTTCATGCTCGCCGAGTACGTGAACATGGTGACGGTCTCGGCCGTGTCGGTGACGCTCTTCCTGGGCGGCTGGCGGGCGCCGTATCCGATCAGCGCCTTCTGGGAGGGCGCCAACCACGGTTGGTGGCCGCTCCTCTGGTTCGTGATCAAGGTCCAGCTGTTGCTGTTCTTCTTCATCTGGCTGCGCGGCACCCTGCCCCGCGTCCGCTACGACCAGCTGATGAAACTCGGCTGGAAGGTCCTCATCCCGGTCTCCGTCGTCTGGCTGATGCTCGTCGCGACCGTGCGGACCCTGCGCAACGAGAACTACGACTTCGCCGACATCGCCCTCTACGTCGGCGGCGGCGTCCTCGCCCTGCTCCTGCTCTCCTTCATCGCCGACATGTTCCGCGAGAAGGCGAAGGGGGCCGAGCCGGCCGCCGAGGAACCGGCCGCGTTCGACGCGATGGCGGGCGGATTCCCCGTACCGCCGCTGCCGGGACAGGAGTTGCCGCCGGTGCCGCGACGCCGCTCGCACCGGGAGCGGGAGCTGATTGTCAGTGGTGGGCCCGATACTCAGAGTGACGGATCTCTGGATGGAAAGGAGGCGTCCGATGGCTGAGGAGCCCAAGGAGACCAAGCCCGGTTTCATGAACCCCGTCGCAGGCTTCGGCGTGACCTTCAAGGCCATGTTCAAGAAGCGGCTGACCGAGCAGTACCCGGAGCAGCAGAAGACCACCGCTCCCCGCTTCCACGGACGGCACCAGCTCAACCGCCATCCGGACGGCCTGGAGAAGTGCGTCGGCTGCGAGCTGTGCGCCTGGGCCTGCCCCGCCGACGCCATCTATGTGGAAGGCGCCGACAACACCGACGAGGAGCGCTATTCGCCGGGCGAGCGGTACGGGCGCGTGTACCAGATCAACTACGCCCGCTGCATCCTGTGCGGCCTGTGCATCGAGGCGTGCCCCACGCGCGCGCTGACGATGACCAACGAGTTCGAGCTGGCCGACTCCAGCCGAGCCAACCTCATCTACACCAAGGAACAGCTGCTCGCCGGTCTCGAGGACGGCATGGTCGACAGCCCCCACGCGATCTACCCGGGGACGGACGAGCAGGACTACTACCGGGGTCTCGTGACGGAGGCAGCGCCCGGCACGGAGCAGCAGGTCGCCCACTCCAAGGGCGAGGTCGTGCAGGAGGGCGACTCGACCTTCGGCGGGACCGAGCCGGCGTCGGGGAAGGTGATCGGCCGATGACCTCGCAGCTCGCCGCCTACTCCACCTCCACCGGAGAGGCCTTCCAGTTCTGGATCCTCGGCACTGTCGCCGTCATCGGCGCGCTGTGCACCGTCTTCATGAAGAAGGCCGTGCACAGCGCGCTCTGCCTGGCCGGCACCATGATCGTCCTGGCGGTGTTCTACCTCGCCAACGGCGCCTACTTCCTGGGGATCGTGCAGATCGTCGTCTACACCGGCGCGATCATGATGCTGTTCCTGTTCGTGGTGATGCTCGTCGGTGTCACGGCCGCGGACTCCCTGAAGGAGACCATCAAGGGCCAGCGCTGGCTGGCCCTTCTCTGTGGCCTCGGCTTCGGCATCCTGCTGATCGGGGGGATCGGCAACGCCTCCCTGACGGAGTTCGACGGCCTCGCCCGGGCGAACGCGAACGGCAATGTGGAGGGCCTCGCCGCCCTCATCTTCACCAAGTACGTCTTCGCCTTCGAGATCACCGGCGCCCTGCTGATCACGGCCGCGATCGGCGCCATGGTGCTCACGCACCGCGAGCGCACCGAGCGGGCCAAGACCCAGCGCGAGATGTCCGAGGAGCGCATCAGGGAAGGCAAGTACATCCCGCCGCTGCCGGCCCCCGGCGTGTACGCCCGGCACAACGCCGTGGACATCGCGGGCCTGCTGCCCGACGGCACCCCGTCCGACCTCACGGTCAGCAAGACGCTGCGCGAGCGCGGCCAGATCCGTGACGTGTCCACCGAGGCGCTCAACGACCTGCGGGCGCTGGAACAGCGCGCGGAGGACCGGCTGGAGCGGACCGCGATCGAGCCGTCGACCTTCAAGCGACCGGAGGAGGCGTCGAAGTGAACCCGGTCAACTACATCTATCTCGCGGCCCTGTTGTTCACGATCGGTGCCACCGGCGTGCTGATCAGGCGCAACGCGATCGTCGTCTTCATGTGCATCGAGCTGATGCTCAACGCCTGCAATCTCACGCTGGTCGCGTTCTCCCGGATGCACGGCAATCTCGACGGCCAGATCATCGCCTTCTTCACGATGGTCGTCGCCGCCGCGGAGGTCGTCGTCGGGCTCGCGATCATCGTGTCCCTGTTCCGTTCCCGCCATTCGGCCTCGGTCGACGACGCCAGCCTGATGAAGCTCTGAGGGGTCGGAAAACGTGGAGAACCTGATTGCGCTGCTGATCGCGGCGCCCTTGCTCGGAGCGGCCCTGCTGCTGTGCGGCGGCCGTCGGCTGGACGCCGCCGGTCAGTGGATCGGCACGCTCCTGTCCTCCGTGTCCTTCGTGTTCGGCGTGATCCTCTTCGCCGATCTGTTGGGCAAGGACGCCGAACACCGGACCCTCACCCAGCACCTGTTCAGCTGGATCCAGGTCGAGGGCTTCCAGGCGGACGTCGCCTTCCGCCTGGACCAGCTGTCGATGACGTTCGTGCTGCTGATCACCGGTGTCGGCTCACTGATCCACCTGTACTCGGTCGGGTACATGGAGCACGACGAGCGGCGCCGCCGCTTCTTCGGCTATCTGAACCTGTTCCTCGCGGCGATGCTGCTGCTCGTCCTCGCCGACAACTACCTGCTGCTGTACGTCGGCTGGGAGGGCGTCGGTCTCGCGTCCTACCTGCTCATCGGCTTCTGGCAGCACAAGCCCAGCGCCGCCACGGCCGCGAAGAAGGCCTTTCTGGTCAACCGCGTCGGCGACATGGGCCTGTCGATCGCGATCATGCTGATGTTCTTCTGGTTCGGCACCTTCGCCTTCGGGCCGTTGCTCGGCGGCGAGGGGGAGCCCGGCCTGGTCGGCGACGCGAGCGAGGGCAAGCTCACCGCGATCGGCCTGATGCTGCTGCTCGCCGCCTGCGGCAAGTCCGCCCAGGTGCCGCTTCAGTCCTGGCTCGGGGACGCGATGGAGGGCCCGACTCCGGTCTCGGCCCTCATCCACGCCGCGACGATGGTGACCGCGGGCGTCTACCTGATCGTCCGCTCCGGCGCGATCTTCAACGCGGCGCCCGACGCCCAGTTGGTCGTCACGATCGTCGGTGCCGTCACGCTCCTCTTCGGTGCGATCGTCGGTTGCGCGAAGGACGACATCAAGAAGGCGCTGGCCGGCTCGACCATGTCGCAGATCGGCTACATGGTCCTCGCGGCGGGCCTCGGCCCCATCGGCTACGTCTTCGCGATCATGCACCTGGTGACGCACGGCTTCTTCAAGGCCGGGCTGTTCCTCGGCGCCGGCTCGGTCATGCACGGCATGAACGACGAGGTCGACATGCGCAAGTACGGCGGCCTGCGCAAGTACATGCCGATCACCTTCGTGACGTTCGGCCTCGGCTACCTCGCGATCATCGGCTTCCCGGGCCTGTCCGGCTTCTTCTCCAAGGACAAGATCATCGAGGCGGCGTTCGCCAAGGGCGGCACCGAAGGCTGGATCCTCGGCGGCTGCGCGCTGCTGGGCGCGGCCATCACCGCGTTCTACATGACGCGCGTGATGCTGATGACGTTCTTCGGCGAGAAGCGCTGGCAGCCGGATGAGCAGGGCAACGAACCGCACCCGCACGAGTCGCCCAAGGTCATGACGATCCCCATGATCGTGCTGGCCGTCGGCTCGGTGGCCGCCGGTGGGTTCTTCAGCATCGGTGACCGCTTCATCCATTGGCTGGAGCCCATCACCGGGCACGACCACGGGGACGCGCCGCTCAGCGCGGGAGCGATCACCGGCGCCACGGTCGCGTGCATGGTCATCGGCGTCGCCATCGCCTACGGCCAGTACGGCCGCCGCCCGGTCCCGGCCGTCGCCCCGCGCGGGTCGGTGCTCACCCGGGCCGCCCGGCGCGACCTGTACCAGGACGACTTCAACCACGTCGTCCTCGTCCGCGGCGGCGAGCACCTCACACGCTCCCTGGTGTACGTCGACCACACCCTGGTCGACGGTGTCGTCAACGGCACGGCGGCCTCGGTCGGCGGCCTGTCCGGACGGATGCGCAGGCTTCAGAACGGCTTCGCGCGGTCGTACGCGGTCTCGATGTTCGGCGGTGTGGCGATCCTCATCGCCGCGACCCTGCTGATGAGGGCGGTCTGATACCGATGTCCTTTCCTCTGCTGACAGCCACGGCGGTGCTCCCGGCGATCGGGGCGATCGCCACGGCCGCCGTGCCGGCCGCGCGGCGCACCGTAGCCAAATGGCTGGCGCTGCTCGTCTCGCTGGCCACGCTCGGCCTCGCCATCGCCGTCCTGGTCCGCTTCGACCCGGACGGCGACCGCTACCAACTCACCGAGTCGCACGCCTGGATCGCGGACTTCGGGGTCCGCTACGAACTCGGTGTGGACGGCATCGCGGTGGCGCTGATCGCGCTGACGGCGCTGCTGATCCCGTTCATCATCCTCGCGGGCTGGCACGACGCCGACCCGCTGGAGACCGGCAGCAAGCGGTGGCGGCCGACCCAGGGCTTCTTCGCCCTGATCCTGGCCGTCGAGGCGATGGTGATCATCTCCTTCGAGGCCACCGACGTCTTCCTCTTCTACATCTTCTTCGAAGCCATGCTCATCCCGATGTACTTCCTCATCGGCGGCTTCGGGGACCGTGCCCACGAGCACGGCGAGCAGGTGGCGTCGACGCAACGGTCGTACGCCGCCGTGAAGTTCCTGCTCTACAACCTGGTCGGCGGCCTGATCATGCTGGCCGCGGTCATCGGCCTCTATGTGGTCGCTGGGAACTTCAGCCTCCAGGAGATCGCCGAGGCCCGCGCCAACGGCACGCTGGACATGGCGACGAACACCGAACGCTGGCTGTTCCTCGGCTTCTTCTTCGCCTTCGCGGTGAAGGCCCCGCTGTGGCCGCTGCACACCTGGCTGCCGAACGCGATGGGGGAGGCCACCGCACCGGTCGCCGTCCTCATCACGGCGGTCGTCGACAAGGTGGGCACCTTCGCGATGCTCCGCTTCTGCCTCCAACTGTTCCCGGAGGCCAGCAAGTGGGCGACGCCGGCCATCATGGTCCTGGCGCTGATCAGCATCGTCTACGGGGCGCTGCTCGCGGTCGGCCAGCGGGACATCAAGCGCCTGATCGCCTACGCGTCGATCTCGCACTTCGGCTTCATCATCATGGGCATCTTCGCGATGACCAGCCAGGGCCAGTCCGGCGCGACGCTCTACATGGTCAACCACGGCATCTCCACAGCCGCGTTGATGCTGGTGGCCGGGTTCCTGATCTCGCGGCGCGGCTCGCGGCTCATCGCCGACTACGGCGGTGTGCAGAAGGTCGCACCGGTGCTCGCCGGCACCTTCCTGATCGGCGGTCTGGCGACCCTGTCGCTGCCGGGGCTCGCGCCCTTCGTCAGTGAGTTCCTGGTCCTGGTCGGCACGTTCACGCGCTACCCGGCGATCGGCATCATCGCCACCTTCGGCATCGTGCTCGCCGCGCTCTACGTGCTCGTCCTCTACCAGCGGACGATGACCGGCCCGGTGAAGCCGGAGGTCTCCGCGATGCCCGACCTCAGGGTGCGCGAACTCGTGGTCGTCGCCCCGCTGGTCGCCCTGCTGATCTTCCTGGGCGTCTACCCGAAGCCCCTCACGGACATCGTGAACCCGGCGGTCAAGCAGACCATGTCCGACGTACACAAGAAGGATCCTCAGCCCGAGGTGGAGGCGGCCAAGTGAGCGCAACAGCCGTCCACAGCCTGTGGACAACCGCGGCCGACCCGATCTCGAAGATCGACACGCCGAAGATCGAGTACGCACAACTGTCGCCCACCCTGATCGTCGTCGGCGCGGCGATCGTCGGGGTGCTGATCGAAGCGGTCGTACCGCGCAGGTCGCGCTACTACGCGCAGGTCTTCGTCGCCGCCGTGGCGCTCGTCGCCGCGTTCGCCGGAGTCGTGGCACTGGCGTCCGGCGGGTACGCCACGACCAAGTCGGGCATCGTCGCGATGGGCGCGATCGCCGTCGACGGACCGGCCCTGTTCCTTCAGGGCACGATCCTGCTGGCCGCCCTGGTCGGCCTGTTCACCTTCGCCGAACGGCGACTTGACCCGGCCGCGCACGGCAACCGGGTCGACTCCTTCGCCGCGCAGGCCGCGTCGGTGCCGGGCAGCGACAGTGAAAAGGCCGCGGTGAAGGCCGGGTTCACCACCACCGAGGTGTTCCCGCTGCTGATGTTCGCCGTCGCGGGCATGCTGATCTTCCCGTCGGCCAATGATCTGCTGACGCTGTTCATCGCCCTGGAAGTCTTCTCGCTGCCGCTGTACCTGATGTGCGCGCTGGCCCGCCGCAAGCGGCTCATGTCGCAGGAGGCCGCGGTCAAGTACTTCCTCCTGGGGGCCTTCGCCTCCGCGTTCACGCTGTTCGGCATCGCGCTGCTGTACGGGTACGCGGGCTCCGTGTCGTACGCGACGATCGCACAGGTCGTCGACGGCACGGTGCCGGACGTCAGCCCGGCGCTCGCGGACACCATGGGCAACGACGCGCTGCTGCTGGTCGGCGCCGCGATGATCGTCATGGGGCTGCTGTTCAAGGTGGGCGCGGTCCCGTTCCACATGTGGACGCCGGACGTGTACCAGGGTGCGCCGACGCCGGTGACCGGCTTCATGGCGGCGGCGACGAAGGTGGCCGCGTTCGGTGCGCTGCTGCGCATCCTGTACGTCGTGCTGCCGGGCCTGCGCTGGGACTGGCGGCCGGTCATGTGGGGCGTCGCCATCGTCACCATGCTGGGCGGCGCGATCGTCGCGATCACGCAGACCGACATCAAGCGGCTGCTGGCGTACTCGTCCATCGCGCACGCCGGGTTCATCCTCGCGGGTGTCATCGCGACGACGCCGGACGGCGTGTCCTCGGTGCTCTTCTACCTGCTGGCGTACTCGTTCGTGACGATCGGGGCGTTCGCGGTGGTGACGCTGGTGCGCGACGCCGGCGGTGAGGCGACGCACCTGTCCAAGTGGGCGGGTCTGGGCCGCCGTTCACCGCTGGTCGCGGCCGTCTTCGCGGTGTTCCTGCTGGCCTTCGCCGGCATTCCGCTCACCTCCGGCTTCGCCGGCAAGTTCGCCGTGTTCAAGGCGGCGGCGGAGGGCGGGGCGGGCCCACTGGTCGTGGTCGGTGTGATCTCGTCGGCGATCGCGGCGTTCTTCTACATCCGCGTCATCGTCCTGATGTTCTTCAGCGAGCCGAAGCCGGAGGGGCCGACGGTAGCCGTACCGTCGCCGCTGACGATCACGGCGATCGGTGTGGGCGTGGCGGTCACGCTGGTGCTGGGAGTGGCGCCGCAGTACTTCTTGGATCTGGCGGGACAGGCGGGGGTGTTCGTGCGCTGACGCCGCACCCACGTTCGCAGCAGCGGCCCGGCACACCCATCAGAGGGTGTGCCGGGCCGCTGCTGCATGTGGGGCGGGCTACTGCTCCTTGTCTCGGCGCGTCTTGATCTGAGTGAGATCCAAATCGACAGGGAACGGGACGTCCACCTTCATCGGCTCACGGAAGATTCCCACGCTCGTGTATGTACCGGTCGTGGGCTCCAGCTCGAAGGCATGGACCGCTGCGCGGCCTCTCTCGTTCTCGATCCGCCAGTGGTGAGGGATCTTGGCCCGGGCGTACTTCAGGGGCTTGGTCTCGCGGTCGCGGGAGACGGAGTCCTCCGAGACAACCTCGATGGCCAGAACGACGGCCTCCGCCGGAAACCGCGTCTGGTCCGGTTCCACCACCTCTGCGCGCACGACGGCCACGTCCGGCTCGGGCCTGTTCTGGCGATCGATGTCGATCGTGAACTCGCGAACTACCTCAAGATCGGCGGGGGCCACGGACTGAAGCTGCCATTCCAGGAAGCTCACGGCGCGTAGGCGAAAGAAGGTCTGCGGGCTCACGAAGACCAGGCTTCCGTCGATCAGTTCCGTGTGCGGAGGAAGATTCGGGAGGCGGTCCAGGTCGTCGGCGGTCCAGCCGCCTTCCGGCGGGATCGGCCAGCTGGGCGTGGACGCCCTCGGTGCGACGCTCATCAGTGCTCCCATGGGACGGAGTCTCGCCGGTGTAATCAGACTAATCCTCGGAAACGGGCAGGTCCCACGCGAACGTGTGAACGATGATCGTGTCCTTGACGCGGGCCGAGAGGCGGGGCCTGTGGATAACTCCGGCGCTGTCGGTCGTGACCCCTATCGTGGAGGCAGTGGTCGAGGGACGACGTACGGGGGACACGGCGATGGGTGTGACGGGCGGGATCAGGGAGATGCCAACGGTGACCGAGGCGGCCGGTGCGGCCGGGAGCGAGGCGCTCGGCGCGCTGCATCGGGTCTTCGGGTACGACGCCTTCCGCGGCGAGCAGGAAGCCGTCATCGAGCATGTGGTGGCCGGCGGCGACGCCGTCGTGCTCATGCCGACGGGCGGCGGAAAGTCGCTGTGCTACCAGATCCCCGCCCTGGTCAGACCGGGTACGGGCGTGGTCGTCTCGCCCCTCATCGCGCTGATGCAGGACCAGGTGGACGCGCTGCGGGCGCTCGGCGTGCGCGCCGGGTTCATGAACTCCACGCAGGACTTCGACGAGCGACGGGTGGTGGAGGCGGAGTTCCTGGCGGGCGAGCTGGACCTGCTCTATCTCGCTCCGGAGCGGCTGCGGCTCGACTCGACGCTGGACCTGCTGTCGCGCGGCAAGATCGCGGTGTTCGCCATCGACGAGGCGCACTGTGTGTCCCAGTGGGGCCACGACTTCCGCCCCGACTATCTGGCCCTGTCGCTGCTGGGCGAGCGCTGGCCGGACGTCCCGCGGATCGCGCTGACGGCGACGGCCACGCAGGCGACGCACCAGGAGATCACCCAGCGGCTGGACATGCCGACGGCCCGGCACTTCGTGGCGAGCTTCGACCGGCCCAACATCCAGTACCGGATCGTGCCGAAGGCGGACCCGAGGAAGCAGCTGCTGGCCTTCCTGCGGGACGAGCACGCCGGTGACGCGGGAATCGTGTACTGCCTGTCACGCAAATCCGTGGATACCACCGCCGAGTTCCTGACCCGCAACGGCATCGAGGCGGTTCCCTATCACGCGGGCCTGGACGCGGGCACGCGCGCGGCGCACCAGTCCCGGTTCCTGCGGGAGGAGGGCCTGGTCGTGGTGGCGACCATCGCCTTCGGGATGGGCATCGACAAGCCGGACGTACGGTTCGTCGCCCACCTCGACCTGCCCAAGTCGGTCGAGGGCTACTACCAGGAGACGGGTCGCGCCGGCCGTGACGGTCTGCCCTCCACGGCCTGGATGGCCTACGGCCTCAACGACGTCATCCAGCAGCGCAAGCTGATCCAGTCCGGCGAGGGCGACGAGGCGTTCAGGCGCCGGGCGGCCGCGCACCTGGACTCGATGCTGGCACTGTGCGAGACCGCCCAGTGCCGGCGGGGGCAACTGCTCGCCTACTTCGGCCAGGACCCCGACCCGGTCGGCTGCGGCAACTGCGACACCTGCCTGACGCCACCGGAGACCTGGGACGGCACGATCGCCGCACAGAAGGTGCTGTCGACGGTGGTGCGGTTGCAGCGTGAGCGGGGACAGAAGTTCGGCGCGGTGCAGATCGTGGACATCCTGCTGGGCAAGCGCACCGGCAAGGTGATCCAGTTCGACCACGACCAGCTGTCCGTGTTCGGGATCGGCCAGGAGCTGGAAGAGGGCGAATGGCGGGGCGTGGTCAGACAGTTGCTCGCCCAGGGGCTGCTCGCAGTCGAGGGGGAGTACGGCACGCTCGTGCTCACGGAGGCCAGCGGGTCCGTGCTGCGGCGCGAGCGGGAGGTGCCGCTGCGGAAGGAGCCGAAGAAGCCGGCGACGTCCCGGTCCGGGTCGGGCGGCTCCGGACGTGGGGAGCGCAAGGCGAAGGCCGCGGTGGTCGAGTTGCCGCAGGAGTTGCAGCCGGCCTTCGAGGCGCTGCGGGCCTGGCGTGCCGAGCAGGCCAGAGAGCAGGGGGTCCCGGCGTATGTGATCTTCCACGACGCGACGTTGCGGGAGATCGTGAGCGTGTGGCCGGCGTCCGTACGCGAACTCGGCACCGTCAGCGGCGTCGGTGAGAAGAAGCTGGCCACCTACGGCGACGGTGTGATCGAGGTGCTGGCCTCGGTGCGGGGGGAGTCCGGTGCGGGGGCGGCGACCGAAGCGGATGCCGGGCCCGGTCAGGGGATGGACGACTGGCCCGAGACGGAGCCGGAGCCGGAGGACTGGGCCTAGGAGCGGGCTGGGCCTAGAAGAGGACTGGGCCTAGGAAGGGTCCGCGGTCCCCGGCGTGACGGTCACGTCAATGCCGTGAGCCCGGGCGCGAACGTGATCAGCAGCGGCAGCAGAGGCACCAGCGCGGCCGCCGTCGTAGTGAGTGCTCGGCGTCGGCGTCCCAGGCGCGGCGGCGGCTGGAGGAGCCGGTCCACTCGCTCGCCCAGGAGACGGTGGGTGGAGGCGCAGGACAGGACGCCCCGGTGCTGGTTGAGCTCGATCAGGGCCAGGGCCGTCGTCAGGTGACCGCAGCGGCGGGACGCGGTGTCGTCGGCGGCGAGTTCGACCAGCCGGTGGGTCTGGTCGCAGAAGTGGGCGAACAACGGGATGCGGGGGAATCCGGTGGCGAGCGCGGTGGACAGGTGCAGCAACCAGTCGTGGCGGGCACGGGCATGGCCGCGCTCATGGGTGAGGACGGCGTCGAGCTGGTGGTCGGTCAGGCGGTGCAGGGCGCCCGTGGTGACGATCAGCTGGGCCGGGCTCCCGGGCATCCACCAGGCGTCCGGGTACTCGTCCTCCAGCACCAGCAGCGGGCCGCGCCCCGAACCCAGTCCTGCCGGCAGGTCGGGGGCTCGTTCGCGCAGGTGGGCCCTGGCCTGGCCGCGACGCCGGCGTGTCTCGACCAGCTCGCGGGCCAGCATCGCGGTGGTCCAGGCGGCACCGCAGGCGAGCAGCAGGGTGAGGGCGGCGGCCCAGGCGGGCGTGGCCGAGAGGTCGTACGCCTCCGTCACCGACGGCGGCGCCGGCGCGAAGAGCTGTGCGCGCACCGTGCCGAAGACGGCGGCGGTGCCCAGGGACAGGGCTGTCAGGCAGCACAGCAGGACGGTGGCGACCAGGCACTGCCACACCCAGAGGGCGACCACGGGTTCCCGTTCGGGCCAGTTCGCCCGGGTCAGCGCCTGGGGGACAGGTACGGCGGCCGTCAGGGCGACGATGCTCAACAGGAGCATGCAGACGGTCATGCCATGGTCTCCGGATCCTGGACGGGACGGTGCTTTGGCGACGGTGCGGGGCGGTGGGCGGCGAAGGCCGTTCGCGGCTCGCTTCCCACCGCCAGCCAGTATGACGGTGACCATCGTCGGAGTCAGGAGGAAAGACTCGCCGAATGCCCTGCTCCGCTCGACCCCGCGCCGGCCTCCGCACCCACCGACCGCCGGCTCCGCGACCGCGAACGCCCCTTCACCGGCCGTGAGTTGGGCCGGACGCGGACGTCACCCCGCCGCGATCCGCCCCGTCACGTCCCCGAGCCCGACCCGAACGCCACCGGGCCCCGGTGCCCAGGCGGACAGCGTCACGACGTCGCCGTCCTCCAGGAACGTCCGCTTGCCGTCGGGGAGTTCGAGGGCGTCCCGGCCGTTCCACGTCAGCTCCAGCAGTGAGCCGCGCTCGCCCTCCGTGGGTCCGCTGACCGTGCCCGAGCCGTACAGATCGCCGGTGCGCAGCGAGGCGCCGTTCACGGTCATGTGGGCGAGCTGCTGGGCGGCCGTCCAGTACATGGTGGAGAAAGGGGGCTCGGAGACCACATGGCCGTTGACGGCCACCGAGATACGCAGGTCGTAGCCACCGGGTTCGGTCTCGGAGCCGGAGTCGTCCAGGTACGGCAGCAGCGGGTGCGTGCGCTGCGGCGGGGCCACCATCGCCTCCTCCAGGGCGTCCAGCGGGGTGATCCACGCCGACACCGAGGTGGCGAAGGACTTGCCGAGGAACGGGCCGAGGGGGACGTACTCCCAGGCCTGGATGTCGCGTGCCGACCAGTCGTTGAGCAGGCACAGGCCGAAGACGTGCTCCCGGAAGTCGCCCAGTGCGACCGGCTCGCCCATCCGTGACGGCGTTCCGACCACGAAGCCGACCTCGGCCTCGATGTCGAGCCGGACCGAGGGGCCGAAGACCGGCGCGGCGTCGGTGGGCGCCTTGCGCTGGCCCGAGGGCCGTACGACGTCCGTGCCGGACACGACCACCGTGCCGGAGCGGCCGTGGTAACCGATCGGCAGGTGCTTCCAGTTGGGGGTCAGTGAGTCCTCGGCGTCGGGGCGGAAGATCCGGCCGACGTTCCGGGCGTGGTTCTCGGAGGCGTAGAAGTCGACGTAGTCGGCGACCTCGAAGGGGAGGTGCAAGGTCACCGAGGACAGGGGGTGCAGGAGATCACGGAGGGCCTCCTGGTGCGCGGGCACCGTCACCCAGGCCGTCAGCGCGCGACGGACATCGGACCAGGTGGTGCGGCCCGCGGCGAGCAGCGGGTTCAGGGAGTCCTGGGCGAGCAGCGGGGCGTACGGCGAGCCGAGGGCGTGGGCCGCCTTGCCCGCGTCGAGGACGTGGTCGCCGAGCCGGACGCCGACCCGTCGCGCGGAGTCCGAGCCGGGAAGGGAGAAGACGCCGTACGGAAGGTTGTGCGTGCCGAAGGGGTCGCCCTCGGGGAGATCGAAGGGGGGCATGGGGTGCTGCCTCACTCTCATACGCTCCGTCTGCCAAGTGGGTCGGGCCACACGTTACGGGTGAGGCACCGGTCTTGGGCAGTGCGAAAGTCGCGTCGTCGGAGCCGGTGAAACAGCAGGTCGCCGCGTCGGGCGGGCGCTCGGGGCGCGCTCCGGCGCCAAGTGGGGGTGAAATCACAAGGGGCGGAGGGCAGTTGCGGACGGGTAGGCAGAAGGGTAACCGGATTAGGTGTCAACACATGTGAACAAAGCAGCCGTCCGGTTCAGGTCGAGTCGATGGGGCTTCCTGTCCGTATTCTCTGATCATGGCCCCACCCATCGCATATTCACTCATCGCCACTGACCTGGACGGGACGCTGCTCCGCGGCGACGACACGCTCTCCGACCGGACCCTCGACGCGCTCGCGCGGGTGGCGGCGGCCGGTGCCCAGCACCTCGTCGTGACGGGACGGCCGGCGCCCAGAGTGCGGCCGTTGCTCGACGACCTGGGCAGCAGGGGGCTCGCGGTGTGCGGACAGGGCGCGCAGTTGTACGACGCCGGCGCGGACTGTCTGCTGTGGTCCGTCACCTTGGACCGGGAACTGGCGGAAACCGCGCTCGGCAAGATCGAGGCCGAGGTGGGGCAGGTGTACGCGGCCGTCGACCAGGACGGCGTGGAAGGGCTCACGCTCATCGAGCCCGGCTACCTGATGCCGCACCCCACCCTGCCGGCGGTGCGCGTCAGACGCCGCGACGACCTGTGGTGCGAGCCGATCAGCAAGGTGCTGCTGCGCCATCCCAGCCTGTCGGACGACGAGTTGGCGGCGACGGCGCGTTCGGTGGTCGGTTCGCTCGCGACGGTCACCATGTCGGGGCCCGGCACCGTCGAACTCCAGCCATGCGGTGTCACCAAGGCGACCGGTCTCGCGCTCGCCGCCGAGCATCTGGGACTCGGTCCGCGGGACACCGTCGCCTTCGGTGACATGCCCAACGACATCCCGATGTTCGACTGGGCCGCCCGCGGGGTGGCGATGGCCAACGCGCATCCCGAACTCAAGGCGGTCGCCGACGAGATCACCCTCTCGAACGAGGACGACGGCATCGCCGTCGTCCTTGAGAGGCTGTTCGCGGGAGATATGGCGCATATCGTCCAGTAAGGGGCGATATGCGCCAGTGGCCCGGCTGCTACTCCTAGTAGGGCCCGTTCACGTTGTCGATCGAGCCGTAGCGCGCGGCCGCGTAGTTGCACGCGGCCGTGATGTTCGCGACCGGGTCGAAGGGGTCGTACACGGTGCCCGGCACGTGGTAGGTCGCGAAGGTGGGGTCGATGACCTGGAGGAGGCCCTTGGACGGGGTGCCGGCCGCGGCGTTGGAGTCCCAGTTGTTCATGGCCTGCGGGTTGCCGGACGACTCGCGCATGATGTTGCGGTGAATGCCCTCGTAAGAACCCGGAATTCCGTTTTGAGCCATGATGTCCAGCGCGTTGCGGATCCAGCCGTCGAGGTTGTTCGGGTAGGTCTTCACCGAGGACTGGGTCGCCTGGGCGACGGAGGACTTCTTGGCGGGCGCGGACGCCTTGTCGGCCGTCTTGGCCGGCGTGCTCGCCTTCTTCGCCGCCCGGACCGTGAGGTCGAGGCCCGGGTGGATCAGGCGGGGGTCGTCGCCGATGGCCTTGCGGTTGTCCTTGTAGAGCTGCTTCCAGCCGCCCTGCGCGTCGTAGCGGTCCGCGATGCCGTAGAGCGTGTCGCCCTTCTTGGTGGTGTACGCGACCGAGTCGACCTTCACCGCGGCGCTGGGGGCCTTGGCGGGCTCGGCGGCGCTCGCGGTGGTCCCGCTCAGGAGCGGGAGAGCGAGGGCCGCGGTGCCGGTTCCGGCGATGACGACACGTCGGGTGAGCGGGTTGGTGCGGGGGCGGCGATGCTTGCCTCGGGGCATGGCGCTGTTCCTCTCCGGCGCCTGCGAGGTGAGCTGTCGGGTTCGGGCTGGAGATGCCCGGCCGTGCCGCCGTAGGGCGGCACGACTTCACCCCTAGCCGGTCCGATGAGCCATCAAGGCGTACGGTCCGGCGGCTTACCTGGGTCCCCCGCTCCTGCCGCGCGTGTGTGAGTTACGTCGGGGATGACTCGGGCGGCGGCAGGATTAGGCGTCCGCCCGACGAGCGGGAACGTATGCGAGAGCACATGCCCGGAACAAGTGCTGTGGTCACCTGACGTGCGGGTTGACCATGGTCTGGGGGGAATGGGGTGCTTGATCCTTTGCGGTTGCCAAGCCTCAACTCGCGTTCGGGGCAAGGAGGGAAGGGGGTGCTCCGGACCAGGTCCCCGGCCGGGCTCGCGTGACCCAATTCACTGGCAGGCGCAAGTACCGCAAAACGGGCAATGACTCCAACTCGCCTTTAACCGGCGGCCCGTGGAGTCCGAATTTCCCATATGCGACGGAAAAGCACCTCTTCGCCCTCCGTGCGGATCACCTCGTCGGAGGTCACGAAGTGCTGCCCGTCGCGGCTGATCTCGGAGCGCGTGCCCACCCTCGTCTCCCAGGCGAGCTCCGGCCGGTGCGGCCGGACGGACCACTCCGAGCGGGCGCGGGCCGGCAGTGGGTCCGCCTCGTCGATCGTGTACGTCTCCAGCGGGTCCTCGGCGCACTCCATACCGTCCGGGTACGCGCGCGTGGCGCCGTGGCGCGGGTCGACCTCCAGCCGCCCACGGCGAGGACGGCGGCGTCGATCGCGCCGGGTCCTCGCAGACACTGCCGTGGCGCCAGTGGTCGTCGCAGGTCGGGTGTTCCAGGCAGGTGTGGATGAACGGGTCGAGGGAACCCAGCCGTTCGAGCCACGTGTCCCGCCAGGACTCGCCGATGTGCTGCGGGTCCGGCGGCCGGGGGGCGAAGGCGAGCATCGTCGACGCCCAGGCGTGGATGTCGACCGCGAGGACGGAACCTCCCATGTAGTGCGCGTCGTTGTCATAGCGATCGTCCGTGGAACAGACGTGACGATCGCCTTGAGCGGCTCGGCGCGAGGGCCGCGATCTGGAGGGAGTTGAAGCCGCCGCAGGAGATGCCGAACATACCGACCTTGCCGTCGCACCAGGGCTGCGCCGCGGGCCAGTTGACGACCTCGACCCCGTCGGCCGGCTCCGTCGCCGAGTACTCGTCCGTCGGCAGGCCCTCGCAATAACGACAGGGCGCCATGCGCGCGCGTACAGGCTCGTCCCGTCCGAAAGCGGGATGCGCACGTCGGGATGAGTCGTCTCGTAGGGGAAGGACGTACGGATGTGCATGAGCGGGATCCCCGTCCGGTCGGTGGACCGGCGGTCAGCGCACCGGGTACGTCCTGCGGCGCAGCCGACGCGCCGCGGCCATCACGGCGAGCCCCGCGGCCACCCGGGCGAGCGACAGGAACCGCAGGGGCATGGTCCGGCCGGTGAAGGCAGCTGGCGCGATCACCGAGACCAGGGTCGGCAGGTCGACGAAGTGGTCCGTGGTGAGCCGCCCGGCGACTGCCGGCAGGGCTGCGAGGGCGGCCGTGACGACGAGGCCGGTGGCGATCAGGCGGATCGCCCGGCGCATGGTGTCGGGGGCCAGGGCGAAATCGGCGGAGTGCTTGCGTCCGGTCAGGTGGCGGCGGCCGGTGAGGTGTTGGACCGGGCCGAACGTCATGCCGATGGCCGCCGCCTAGAAGCCCCAGACGTTGGGCGTCAGCAGCCCCGTGCCCGCGCTGATCAGGCCGAGGCCCGCCCAGTTCATGGGGGCGCTCGGCACCGCCATGGCGTAGTGGCCGCAGGCGGTCAGGACGCCGCCTCACTGCACCGCCCGGTGCGAGCCGAGGACGCGGTCGGCGAGTCACCCGCCGGCGACGGACGCCGGATGATCGAGGGTGCCGGGGGCGACGGACATCGGATGGACCAGGGTGCCGGGGGCGACGGACACCGGATGGACGAGGGTGCCGGGGGCGGTGTTGACGGACGCCGCGGTTCCGGCCGACATGCCCATACCGCGGGAGGAGATCGTGTCGGCGAAGTGCAGGACGAGGATGGCCTGCATGCCCAGGAACGAGAAGCGTTCCCACACCTCCGGGCCGGAGAGCGTGAGAAGGCCTCAGGGTCGGCCGAAGAAGGCGTGGGCGGCGCGCGGCGGCGGCTCGCTCGCGGGCTGGACATCGACCTCGGTTCGGGACACGGCCCGCTACTTCCTTACAAACCGATGGATATCCGGCCCTATCAGGTGATCAAAAACATACCGGCCGTGATCCGATACCGCCCGTGGTGGACGGGTGGGCGGCATCGGTGATCGAAACGTGACCGGATACGCTGACTTGAGTGATGGCAGCGACCTATCGACAAACCGTGTAACCGCCAGTAGACACCAGCAGACAGGAGACCCCTCGTGACCGTCGTCGGGCCGTTCGGGCTGAGCGTGCGGGACCAGGCTCTGGAAGCCGATGTCCAGGCCGGATTGGCGGCTGTCGAGGAGGGATTGCTCGAAGCCACCAAGAGTGAGGTCCCCTTCATCACCGAGGCCGCCCAGCACCTGGTGCGGGCGGGTGGAAAGCGGTTCCGGCCGCTGCTCGTGATGCTCACCGCCCAGTTCGGGGATCCGTATGCGCCGGGGGTCGTCCCGTCGGCGGTCGTCGTCGAGCTCACCCATCTGGCGACGCTGTACCACGACGACGTCATGGACGAGGCGACGGTGCGGCGCGGTGTCGACAGCGCGAACGCGCGCTGGGGCAACTCGGTTGCCGTACTGACCGGCGACTTCCTCTTCGCGCGGGCCTCGCACATTCTCGCGGACCTCGGGCCCGAGGCGGTGCGGGTGCAGGCCGAGGCGTTCGAGCGGCTGGTCACCGGGCAGATCCTGGAGACCGCGGGGCCGCAGGACGGGCGGGACCCGGTCGAGCACTACCTGGATGTGCTGAGCGGGAAGACCGGGTCGCTGGTGGCGGTGTCGTGCCGGTTCGGGGCGATGATGTCGGGCGCCGACGAGACGGTCGTCGATGTGCTGACCCAGTACGGGGAGCGGCTGGGCGTCGCCTTCCAGCTCGCCGACGACGTGCTGGACATCGCGAGCGACTCCCGCGAGTCCGGGAAGACGCCGGGGACGGATCTTCGCGAGGGCATTCCGACGCTGCCGGTGCTGCGGCTGCGGGAGCGGGCCGAGCGGCTGGGGCTGGCGGAGGATGTCGCGCTGTCCGAGCTGCTGGACTCCGATCTCAGCGATGACGCACGGCTCGCGGAGGCGGTGGCCCGGCTTCGGGAGCATCCGGCGTTGGAGCAGGCCCGGCGGGACGCGGTGCGGTATGTGGAGGACGCTCGGGCCGCGTTGGCGCCGCTGCGGGATGGTGCCGCGAAGGCCGGCCTGATGGAGCTGTGCGACGCGGTGGTGCACCGGGCCGGGTAGCGCCGCCCCCGTCACACCCACTGTTCCCGCCCTTGGCCGTCTCCACCTTCGGCTGTCCAGACCCTTGGCCTCGCCACCCTTGGCCGTCCCCACCCCTGGCAGTCCCACCCCTGACCCCTGGCGGTCCCATCCCTGACCCCTGGCGGTCCCACCCCTGGCCGTCCCCACCCAAAGGCTCCGCCCCGGCCGTATCGCCGGATGTGACGCACGCCACAAGTCTGGACTGAGTCCAAAGTAAGATCCCCTCCGTATGAATGCCCAGAAGCTGACGCAGGGGGCGTCGGCTGTCATACGGGGAGAAAACAGAATCATGGGCATGAAGACGACGTTCTCGAAGCGCCGTAAGAGCCTGATCGTCACCGCGGTCGCGGTGGCCGCCGCCGGTGGTGTCGCCGCCGCGGTGATTCCCGCCTTCGCCGCCGGAGGGGACCGTGCCGACCACGCGGGCCACGCAGGAGGCGACACGCAGGGGATCGTGAGTCGGAGTGGGGCCCTCGGTGGCGGAGGCGGGGCCACCGTCCTCGCCGCCAGCCTTCGAGGGGCGAACGAGGTGCCCGTGGCGGGTGGGCCCGCTGTCGGGGACAAGGACGGCGCCGCCGTGCAGTTCGTGAAGGTCAAGGGCGACAAGGTGTCCGTCGCCGTCACCTGGCGGGGCACCGGCAAGCCGACCGCCCTCCACATCCACCAGGGTGCGAAGGGCACCAACGGCGGCATCAAGGTCGACTTCGGCGGCCTCCTCGGCAAGAGCAAGGGCCACAGCGCCAAGGGTCAGGGCGTCAAGGGTCACAACGTCAAGGGCCACAGCCTCACCGGGACCGTCAAGGTGAAGGACCCCGCCCTGCTCAACGCCCTCAAGACCGACCCGAGTTCGTTCTACGCCAACCTCCACACCGCCGAGTTCCCGGGCGGCGCGGTGCGAGGGCAACTGCACAAGGTCACGGTCGCCGCGTTCGACTTCCGCGACGCGCTCCACAACTTCCAGGCGTCCGTCGTCAAGGGCAAGCAGATCTACCAGTGCAAGCCGGCCGAGAGCGGCGGGTACGCCTTCGCCCAGCGGGACGTCAGCGCCGTACTGGGCGGTCGTATCGCGCACTCCTTCGTCGCCCCCAACTCCGGTACGCCGCAGTGGATCGCGCGGGACGGCAGCGCGGTGACCGGGTCCGTCATCTCCAAGACCCCGAACGGCGACAAGAACATCCCCGAGCTCGACCTGAAGGCCACTCAGTCCGGCAAGCACCGTGGCCTGCTGGCCGACACGGCCGAGATCCTGCGGCTGAACACCGTCGGCGGCGTGGCCCCGGCCGGCTCCTGCACGCCCGGCGCGATCGTCGGCGTGCCGTACCAGGCCGACTACGTGTTCCTCAACAGCTGACCGTTTCCGTGGCACACGGCGGCAGCCAAGGCGGCGTCTCCCCGCACCCACCCCTACGGGTCGGGGGAGGCGTCGCCTCCGCGTGTCATACCCCAGGTGTACGCGGAGTTGGCTCCGCAGGTTGACGAATCTCTTCCGCTGATTTGGTCAGATGGAGAACACAGAAAACACCACTCCTCACCGATTCGGGTGAGAATGGCGGCTCAGGGGTGGGCAAGTGCGGGGTCACAGGACTCGCGGGCGAGGAACGAGAAGGACAGCCGCCGCCGACGACGGAGGTAGGGCACACATGGCACCGTACGAATCCGACGAGAGCACGACCGTCGAGGAGGCCGACGACCTGCGGGCGGGGCGCCGCAAGGCCGCTCGGTACGTCGTCCCGGTCGCGGTCGTGGGAGTCGCGGCGGCGACCATCGGGCTCGTCCCGGCGATCGCCGACTCCGGCGACCCGGACCTGCCGGACATCACCGCACAGCAACTCATCGAGAAGATCGCGAAGTCGGACGTCGAGCAGCTGTCCGGCACCTTCAAGATCACCACCGATCTGGGCCTGCCCGACCTGGGTGGACTGGAGTCGAGCTTCGCCTCCGGCGCCATGGCGTCCGGTTCCGGTGACGGCTCGTCGGCCGACCCCTCGGCCAAGCTCACCGAACTGGCGTCCGGCACGCACACCCTGCGTCTCGCCGTCGACGGCGAGAACAAGCAGAAGCTCTCCCTGCTGGAGAACGCCTCCGAGTACAGCCTCATCCACAACGGCAAGGACATCTGGGGCTACGACAGCAAGTCGAACGAGGTCTACCACGGCACCGCCGAGGAGGCGCAGGAGGAGAAGGGCAAGGCCGAAGAGGCCCCCGCCACTCCCCAGGAGTTCACCGAGGAAGCCCTGAAGGCGGTCGACGACACCACGTCGGTCACCGTCGACGGCACCGCACAGGTCGCGGGCCGGGACGCCTACCGGCTGGTCGTCAAGCCGAAGCAGTCCGGCACCACGGTCGGCGCGATCACCGTGGCCGTGGACGCCGAGACCGGTATGCCGCTGAAGTTCACGCTGACCCCGTCGAGCGGCGGCGCGGCCGTGATCGACGCGGGCTTCACCCAGGTCAGCTTCGCCAAGCCGGACGCCTCCACCTTCGACTTCACCCCGCCCAAGGGCGCGAAGGTCACCGAGGAAGGGGCGCTGGAAGGCGCGGCCGACCAGCACGGCTCCGCGAAGTCCGAGGGGGAGTTCCGCAAGGAGTTCGAGAAGGAGTTCGGCGGCCCGAAGTCCGAGGGCAAGGCGCCCGAGGGCGGTCCCGAGATCATCGGCGAGGGCTGGAACTCCGTGGCCGTCTTCGACACCGGCGGCGAGGGCGTCCCCTCCGGCGCCGAGGTCGGCGGCGAGATGGGCGGCTTCCTGGACTCCCTGGGCGACAAGACCACCGGTAAGTTCGGCTCGGGCACGGTCTTCAAGACCCGCCTCATCAACGCGCTGATGACGGACGACGGCAAGGTCTACGTGGGCGCGGTCGACAAGGCCACGCTCGTGAAGGCGGCCGACTCCGGGAAGTGACCCGGGGAACGGGCGTTCGCATTCGGTGACACGCACGGACCGAGGAACCTGAGGGGCCTGTGGAGGAACTGACCGCCGCGGAGGGCGACGAGGTCGGTCCGGCCGGTGAGTCCGGCCGGGTCGACGCCGGCGACCACGTCGACACGGTGATCGCCACCCGGGCGCTCACCAAGCGCTACCGCGGCGGGCAGCTCGCCGTGGACGGTCTCGACCTGACCGTCCCGGCGGGCAGCGTCTTCGGCTTCCTCGGTCCGAACGGCTCGGGCAAGACCACCACCATCCGCATGCTGATGGGCCTGATCGAGCCCACCTCCGGCACGGCGCACGTGCTCGGCCGGCCCATGCCCCGGGCGACGCGCGCCGTACTGCCGCAGGTGGGCGCGCTCATCGAGGGGCCCGCGCTGTACGGCTTCCTCTCCGGCCGCGACAACCTCCTGCGGTACGACGCGGCCGACCCGACCGCCGATCCGCGCACCCGGCGCGCTCGCGTCGCCGCCGCGCTGGACCGGGTGGGTCTGACGGCCGCCGCGGGCAAGAAGGCCAAGGCGTACTCGCTCGGGATGAAGCAGCGGCTCGGGCTCGCGGCCGCCCTGCTCCAGCCGCGCAGGCTGCTCGTGCTGGACGAGCCGACCAACGGGCTCGATCCCCAGGGCATGCGCGAAATCCGCTCACTGATCAGGGAGCTGGCGTCCGACGGCACGACCGTCTTCCTCTCCTCCCACCTCCTCGACGAGATCGAGCAGGTCTGCACACACGCGGCCGTGATGGCCCAGGGCCGGCTCATCACCCAGGGCGCGGTGGCCGAGCTGGCGACCGGGGTACGCGGCCGGCTCGTCGTGACCACACCCGACACCGGGGAGGCGGCCCGGGTGCTGAAGGAGCAGGGCGCCGGCGACGTCGTCCTCACCGACGACCGGGTGACCGCGGACCCTCCGGACCGCGATCTCGCCGACGTGAACGCGGCGTTGGTCAGGGCCGGGGTCCGGGTCCGGGGCTTCGGCGTCGAGCGGGCCTCCCTGGAGGACGCGTTCGTGGCGCTCACGGGGGAGGGGTTCGATGTCGCGGGCTGAAGTCGTCCGGCCGGGCGGCGCGATCGAGGGCGGCCGGAAACCGGGCCCGCTGTGGACCTTCGGTCTTTTCCGCAGCGAGCTGCTCACCACCTTCCGGCGCTGGCGCACCCTCGCGCTGCTCGCGGTGCTGGCCGCCGTGCCGATCCTGGTCGGGATCGCCGTGAAGATCGAGACCGGCGACGGATCCTCGGCGGGCGGCCCCGAGGGCGGCGGACCGGCGTTCATCTCCCAGATCACCAACAACGGCCTGTTCCTGGTCTTCACCGCGCTGGCCGCCACGCTGCCGTTCTTCCTGCCGATGGCGATCGGCGTGATCGCGGGCGACGCGATCGCCGGCGAGGCGAACGCGGGCACCCTGCGCTATCTCCTCGTCGCCCCCGCCGGACGCACCCGGCTGCTCCTCACCAAGTACGCGACCACGATGACCTTCTGTCTGGTGGCCACTCTCGTGGTCGCGGTCTCGGCGCTCACGGTCGGGGCACTGCTCTTCCCGCTCGGCGACCTCACGACCATCTCCGGCACCCGGATCAGCTTCGCGGAGGGGCTGGTCAGAGCCCTGCTGATCGCCCTGGTCGTCGCCGCCTCACTCATCGGCGTGGCCGCGCTCGGCCTGTTCGTGTCGACGCTGACCAGCAGCGGTATCGCGGCGATGGCCACGACCGTGGGCCTGCTGATCACCGTGCAGATCCTCGACCAGATCCCGCAGCTGCACGCGATCCAGCCGTACTTCTTCTCGCACCACTGGCTGTCCTTCGCCGACCTGATGCGCGAGCCCGTCTACTGGGACGACCTGGTCAAGAACCTCGGCATCCAGGCCCTCTACGCGGCGGTGTTCGGATCGGCGGCGTGGGCGCGGTTCATGGCGAAGGACATCACGGCCTAGAGCGGCGGGCGGCTCACGGCGTCTCGTAGGGGAAGCGCGCGAGCGGGGCCTCCTGGGCGAAGAAGGTCTTCGCCCGGGTCAGGGCCTCGGTGTCGTCGAGCACGTCACCGGGCTTGCTGCCGTTGCCGAGCAGCACCCCGCCGAACCGCATCCCCAGGTACGCGGCGGAGTTGTTCAGTGTGCCGACCAGCGGGTCGGCGACCTCCCGCTCCTCGTGCGCGAGCGCCGTGACGCCCCACAGGGTGCGGCCGGCCATGGTCGCCTTGAAGTCGACGCCGGGTGTGCGCAGCCAGCCCGACCAGTAGTCGAGGTAGCGCTTGACGTGGGCGGACACCGAATACCAGTACAGCGGCGAGACGATCACGATGTCCGTCGCCGCGAGTGTCGCGTCGAGCAGCAGCGCCACATCGCCCTCCCTGGGGCGCACATGGTCGCTGTCGTGCCTCAGGTCCTCGAAGTCGGGCAGCGGGTGCCCGGCCAGGTCGATCCACTGCTGTTCGACATCCTCGGGCAACTGCTCGGCGGCCCGGCGGGCCAGCAACTCGGTGTTGCCGTCGGGTCGGCTGCTGCCGAGGACGAACAGGAAACGGCGGGTCATGGGTCCCCCAAACGACCGGCCCTCACGACGGGCCGGAAAGTCGGCGTACGACAATTACTAGCACGTGCATTATATGCGTACGCATGTAGAAGTCCAGGGCCCGAGGTGCGCCTCGGCCGCCCCGGCCACGGCGAGCAGCAGCGACTCCTCGCCGTGCGCGGCCACCAACTGGAGCCCGACCGGGCAGCCGTCCGGCCCGAAACCCGCCGGAATGCTGATCGCCGGATGCCCGCTGAGGTTGAAAGCCCAGGTGAGGGAGGTGGAGTAGCGCTCGCCCGGACCGTCGTGACCGTGCGGTGGGGTCGGGGCGGTCGGCGTCAGCAGCAACTGGACGTCGGCGAAGAGGGCGGCCAGGCGACGGTCGTTGGCGGCGCGGACGCGTTGCGCCTCGCGGATACGGGCGGGCCCCGCGTCGGGGTTCCGCAGGGCGAGCCAGGCCGGGGCGGGGTCGTCCAGGCGGAGCGGGGTGTGCGGGAGGGGGCGAGCCGGCCGTATCGCGCCCGCTTCGACGAGCCGTACGGCAGCGGCCCGGGCGACGGCGACGACGTCCGGGTCGGGGGAGTCGAAGCCGAGGTCGGGGGACCATACGGCGATGGGGGCGTCGTAGGGGACGGCCGGACTGTCGGAGTCGGAGGACGCGCACCCGCCGGCCTCCGGGGTCCCGCCCAAGTCCGAGGAGCCGGCCCCGCCGGCCCCCGAGGTCCCGCCGACGTCCGAGGACCCGTCCCCGCCGGCCCCCGGTGCCCCACCCCCCGACACCGCTCTCCAGTACGCCACCGCATCCCCCACGTACCGCGCGAGCACCCCCGGCGCCATGAGCCCGCTCGGGTCGGCCGAGGGCAACCGGCCGTTGCCCGCCTTCAGCCCGACGACCCCGCACCACGCCGCCGGGATCCGCACCGACCCGGCCCCGTCGTTCCCGGTCGCGAGCGGCACCAGCCCCGCCGCCACGGCCGCCGCGGCACCGGCCGAGGAGCCGCCCGGCGTACGGTCGTGACGCCAGGGGTTGACCGTACGGCCGTGCCGGCCAAGTCCCCAGGTCTGCCAGGCGGTTCCCGGCCCCGGCACGGCCGTCGCGCCCACGGCCACGCACCCCGCCGCCAGCAGCGGGCCCGCCGTCCGCAGCCCGCGCCGCCCCTTGACGCCGACCGGTACGCCGGCCAGCGGCAGGTGCTCACCCGCGGCGACCCGTGCGTCCACCTCGGCGGCCCGTCGAAGCGCCTCTTCTCCCCATACCTCGATGAAGGCGGAGAGAAGCGGATCGGCCCGCTCGATGCGGTCGAGGCACTGCGTGACGACATCCACCGCGCGTACGGCCTGTGAGCGTACGGCTGCGGCGATCTCCTCGGCGGAGAGGGCGGGGTCGGGTGCGCCGGACGTCGGTCTCAGCGCGCTCGACCGGTCAGCCGGGCCAGTGGGTCGGCCTCCTTGGGCGGGCGGCCGCCGAGGTCGCCGAGCCGCCAGTCCGCTACCCACGGCACCCGGTACACGTCGATCACCGACTCGATGACCTTGACGCGCTCGGCGAGCGGGCGCGGGAGCCTGCCCGGTGCGTCCGCGACCAGGACGACGGCGTCGAGGTCCAGCCCGTGCGGGACCTCACCGCGCCGGAAGACCTCCAGGGCGTTCAGGGCGGCGGTCAGCCCGGTCGCATGAGTACGGGCCACCAGCAGCACCGACGGTGGTTCGGCCGGCCCCGGCCAGTCCCGGCCGCAGTCGTGGCCGCCGTAGACCGCGGTGAGGGTGGAGACACCGGCTCCGCCGTGCACGCCGACCCAGGAGAAACGCCGGGGGCCGCCGGCGGAGGGGGAGTGCGCGGGCTCGTCCGGCAGGGCCACCGGCCCCCGGACCCAGATCTCCGGCCCCGGCTGCGGCCGCCCCTGCTGTACGCGCACGTCAGTCCGCATGCCCGCACTCCTCCCTCGTCAAGCCAACGATCTGCGCGCGAGGCATGAGAACGCTGTGACGTGGCACAAGCTCCTGGAACGAGTCTGTGACGCCCCGGTGACGTCCGTACCGCGCGCGGCCGGAGAGACTCGAGAGTACGTGTACGACGAGTCCGACCGTACGACCGGTACGACGGACCTGGACGCCGGGGCAGGCGGAACCCGACGGCGAGAGGGAGCACCATGGAACCCGAACGCGCCGTCCGCGAACTCCCCGACGCATGCGAGTGAGGGAAGCGATGCCTCGACTGAGCCGTGCGAAGAAGCGGGACCACGAACGCGCCGCCGCGGCGGCCCCCGTGGCCGCGCCGATCGATGTGCACGTCCCTGCCGCCGGTCCGGGCGGGGTCGCGTCGATCGGCGGCGTACCCGTGAGCGCGGCTCCTGGTGAGGAGATCCAGCACGTCGTCCTGACCCACCTCCAGCGCATCGCCCTCGCCGCCGGCCGTCCCGTGCACGCCACCGTCCACGACGAGCGCATCGGCTACGTCGTCCCCCTGCTGGTGGAACAGGACGGCTCCAGCCGCTACACCGCCGAGCCGGTACGGACGGCTCCGGTGGCTGAACCGGCGATTGAGGAGCCCATCGTGCGGGGCTCGGCGACGAGTGACCCGACCCCGGGGGCGACCCCGTACCGGGACACCGCCACCCATGTCCTACGACCGCTGCCGGGCCCGGCCCAGGACGCCTCGCCCACCTTCCGGCTGCGCCCGCTGCCCGGACCCGGACAGGACGCGGTGCCCGGCACGGTCGCGCCGCCGCTCGGGGAGTTCGGCCCACCGCCTCGCATGGACGCGGGGCCGGAGCCGACGGAGGTACCCCGGGACGCCGTACCGCAGACGGCCGTACCGCGAACTGCCGTACCGCAGACGGCCGTACCGCGAACCGCCGTACCGGAGACCGCCGCGCCCCAGGACGTCGTACCGCAGCCATCCCGCGACCCCATCCCGCTGTCCGACCCGGCCCCCCTCCCCGTGTCGGCCCCGGCTCGGTCCGCCGTCCCCGTGCCGGACCCGGGTCCGGAGCCGGAGATCGATCCCGATGCCCAACCCGCTCCGCCCCGGGGCTTCGACGCGGTCGCGGAAGCCATGTTCGGTGACATGGCGCCCGCCACCGCCGACGCCTCCCCCTTCGCCGAACGGAGCGCGCGGATCAACGACGCCGTGAAGGAGGGCCGGACCGCGGAGGCGGCGGAGCTCGCGGAGCGGACCGTGGCGGAGGCGTCGGCGGTGCTGGGGCCGGAGCACCCCGAGGTGCTGCGGATCCGTGAACTCAGCGCCTACATCGCCTACTTGGCGGGGGACCCGGAGCGAGCCTTCGCCCTCGCCCTGGACGTGGCGCGCCGGCACCACCGCGCCCGCGCCGCGGAGGCGGCGTACGGCAGCCTGCACGGCGCGGCCACGGCCTGGCGCGCCGTACGGGACCCGGCGCTCGGACTGCACCTCGGCCGTGAACTGCTCGGTCTGTGGGCCGAGCTCACGGCCGAGGGCGGTCCGGCCGCCGACGACGTCGAGGAACTGGAGTCGGCCCGCGCGCGCATGGACCGGCTCACCGCCCGCGCCGCCAAGTCGGCCGAACCGCCGACCGGGTGAGGCTTCGGCCGTCAGTCCGACAGCTCCCACACGGCGTACGCCACGGCGTCGCTGTTGCGGTTCAGCGCGGTGTCGTTGATGTTGGACGTCGTGTCGCAGGACGAGTGGTAGCAGCGGTCGAAGGACCGCCCGGAGGTGCCGCCCCACTTGGCCGCCTGCGCCGCCGTCTTCGTCCGGCTCGCGCCGGTGAACAGTCCGCCCACCGGCACGCCCACGCTCTTGAACGGCGCGTGGTCGGAGCGGCCGTCGCCCTCGGTCTCGATCTCGGTCGGGACGCCGAGGCCGGCGAAGTAGTCCTTGAAGGTCTTCTCGATCGCGGGGTCGTCGTCGTAGACGAAGTACCCGGCGTTGGGTGAGCCGATCATGTCGAAGTTCAGATAGCCGCTGATCTTCGCGCGGTTGGCGGAGGAGAGGTTGTTGACGTAGTAGCGGGAACCGACGAGCCCCAGCTCCTCCGCGCCCCACCAGGCGAACCGCAGATGCTTGGTGGGCTGGTAGCCGGCCCGTGACACGGCGAGCGCGGTCTCCAGGACCGCCGCCGAGCCGGAGCCGTTGTCGTTGATGCCGGGGCCGGAGGAGACGCTGTCGAGGTGGGAGCCGGCCATGACGACCTGGTTGGTGTCGCCGCCCGGCCAGTCGGCGATCAGGTTGTAGCCGGTGCGGCCGGAGGACGTGAACTGCTGGATGGACGTCGTGTATCCGGCGGCGTCCAGCTTGGCCTTCACGTAGTCGAGGGACGCCTTGTAGCCGGGGCGGCCGTGGGCGCGGTTGCCGCCGTTGGCGGTGGCTATGGACTGGAGTTGGGTGAGGTGGGCCTTGACGTTGGCCACGGGGATGTCGGGCGCGGCGGCCAGGGCCTCGGCTCTGGGCACCGCGCCGGCTATGGATCCGCTGGTCAGGAGCGTGGCGGTGGCGACGGCCGCTGCCGCCGACGCCCGCCAGGTGGCGGAGAGCTTCATGTGGGGGGCTCCGAATTCCTAGGGAATCACGGGGATTCCTCAGTGAATGGGGTGCCTTGGATGGTCCGGGTGATTCTGACTCTCCGTCAAGAGCGCTATCCGGACGAGAAGTTCGGATAGGGAAAACCCTGCGTACCGGCGTACCTGCGTACCTGCGTACCGGCGTACCTGCGCGCCGTGCTGTGCGCCTAGTGCACGCAGAACTCGTTCCCTTCCGGGTCCTCCATCACCACCCACTGCCCCGCCGGCTCGTTCATCCGCCGCAGCACGCCCGCCCCCAGTCCCTCCAGCCGCTCGACCTCGCCCTCGCGCTCCCCGGCCGCCGTGTGCAGGTCGAGATGGAGCCGGTTCTTGACGGTCTTCTCCTCCGGAACCCGCTGGAACAGCAGCCGCCGTCCGAGTCCGGTGCCGCTGTCCTTGTCGTACGGGTCGTCCGGATGCCGTACGGCCACCAGGTCGCGGAAGGCCAGCCGGGCGTGGAACTCGACGACGGCCTCCCGCGGCACCGCGCCGAGTTCCAGCAGCCGCTCGATGAGGGCGTTGTTGTCCTCGACCTCGTAGCGCAGCGCGGCGGCCCAGAAGTCCGCCTGGGACTGGGGGCTGGCGCAGTCGATGACGAGCTTCCAGTGGAGGGGGGCCGGGGCGGTGCCGGGTTCCTGAGTTGTCATGCGACCACTGATATGGGGTGAGGGAGCGGGCCGCAACGGGAATCGCCGGGTTCCCCTGCGCCGTCCGGGCCGTCCGGGCCGTCCGGGCCTCCGGCCTCTGGGCCGTCTGGCCAGTCCGGGGCTCAGGATCAGGCGTCCACCGCGGCCGAAGTCGGATCCTCGATCCTGGGCGTGATCGTCGCCGCCACCCTGCCGCGCCGCGCCGCGCGCCAGGCATCCGCCGTCAGCAGCGTCAACGCCAGCCACACCAGCGCGAACCCGGCCCACCGCTCGGCCGGCATGGCCTCGTGGAAGTACAGGACGCCGAGCAGGAACTGGAAGACCGGCGCCAGGTACTGAAGCAGCCCCAGCGTCGACAGCGGCACCCGTATCGCCGCCGCGCCGAAGCACACGAGCGGCAGGGCGGTCACGATCCCGGTGGCCGCGAGCAGCGCCACATGCCCGGGTCCCTCGGAGGTGAACGTCGACTTCCCCTGCGCCGACAGCCAGGCCAGATATGCCACGGCGGGCAGGAACTGGATCGCGGTCTCGGCGGCCAGCGACTCCACGCCGCCCAGGTTGACCTTCTTCTTCACCAGCCCGTAGGTGGCGAAGGAGAACGCGAGGATCAGAGAGATCCACGGCGGCTGGCCGTACCCCACGGTCAGCACGATCACCGCCGCGAAGCCGATCCCGACCGCCGCCCACTGCACGGGCCGCAGCCGCTCCTTGAGGAGCAGCACACCCATCGCGATCGTGACGAGCGGGTTGATGAAGTAGCCGAGCGAGGCCTCCACCACATGGCCCGAGTTCACGGACCAGATGTAGACGCCCCAGTTGACGGTGATCACCCCCGCGGCCACGGCGATCAACGCCAGCCGCCGGGGCTGCCGTATCAGCTCACCCGCCCAGGCCCAGCGGCGGACGACGAGCAGCGCGACCACCACGAAGACCAGGGACCAGGCCATGCGGTGGGCAAGGATCTCGATCGCGCCGGCCGGCTTCAGCAGGGGCCAGAAGAGCGGGACGAGCCCCCACATGCCGTACGCCGCGAAGCCGTTCAGCAGCCCCATCCGCCGCTCACCCTTGGACGTCCCGGTCACGGCCCCCTCCTTCATGCCTCACTCGGCCGCGTCCCAATATCGGCCCGCACGAAGGTAACGCCGACGACCCCCGCCTGTCATGCCCGTATCGCCATACGGTCATGACAGGCGGAGGTCCGTCTTCTCCGGGGGATCTCCGGCGATCTCCTCGGGGGGGCCGGGTGGAGCTCAGCCCTTGAGCGCGGCCGTGATCGACTCGGCGAGCGGCGTGGTCGGGCGGCCGGCCAGGCGGGACAGATCGCCGCTGGTCACGACCAGTTCGCCCTTCTCGACGGAGGTGTCGACGCCGGCGAGGATCGCGGCCAACGGCTCAGGCAGCCCGGCGCCGGTCAGGATGCCGGTGAGGGTCTCGGCGTCGACGGGGTTCTCGGCGATCTCCCTGCCGGTCTGCCGGCTCAGCTCGGCCGCGTACTCGGCGAAGCTCCAGGCGATGTCGCCGCCCAGCTCGTACGTCTTGTTCTCGTGCCCCTCGCCGGTCAGTACGGCGACGGCGGCGGCCGCGTAGTCGGCGCGCGAGGCGGAGGAGACTCGGCCGGCACCGGCGGCATGGGTGACGGCGCCGTGCTCCAGGACGGGGGCGAGGTTCTCGGTGTGGTTCTCGTGGTACCAGCCGTTGCGCAGCAGTACATACGGCAGCCCCGACTCCAGGAGCACCTTCTCGGTGCCGCGGTGGTCGTCGGCGAGGGCGGCCGTCAGACTGCCGGGCGCGCTGGTGTAGGCGAGCAGGGCCACACCGGCGGCCTTGGCGGCGCCGATGACCACCGTGTGCTGGCCGACGCGGTCGTTGCCGACCTCGCTGCCGGATATGAGCAGCACCTTGTCGCCGGCCGCGAACAGCCCGTCGAAGGTCTCGGGGGCGTTGTAGTCGGCGACCGCGAGCTTCACCCCGCGTTCGGCGAGGTCGGTGGCCTTCTCGGGGGTGCGGACGACGGCGGTCACCTGGTCGGCCGGGACCTGCTGGAGCAGCTGCTCCATGACGTGGCGGCCGAGGTGTCCGGTGGCTCCGGTGACGACGATGCTCATGATCAGAACTCCTTGTGGGGTGCGGTGCCACTAACCCTAGGAGCTGCACTATCTATCGGAAAGTACCCACTTTGAAGTAAGGTACTGGCATGGCAGTAAGTACTGGTGTGACAAGCAGGGTGACAAGCAGCGTGGCGGTCGGCAAGTACGACATCGGCGAGCAGATGTGCCCGCACCGCCTGGTGCTGGAGCACGTCACCAGCCGCTGGGGCGTCCTCGTCCTGATCGTGCTGCTGGACCGGCCCCACCGCTTCAGCGAACTGCGCCGTGCCATCGGCCGGGTCAGCGAGAAGATGCTGACCCAGACCCTCCAGACCCTGGAACGCGACGGCCTGGTCCACCGCGACGCCAAGCCGGTGATCCCCCCGCGCGTGGACTACTCCCTGACCGACCTCGGCCGCGAGGCGGCGGAGCAGGTGCGCGGGCTGGCGCTGTGGACCGAGGAGCGGATGGCGGACGTGCAGCGGGCGCGGGAGGCGTACGACGCCCGCAAGGAGGCTGAGCAGGGGTGACGGCTCAGCGCGGGCGTGAAGGTTGAGCAGGGGTGACGGCTCAGCGCGGGCGTGAAGGTTGAGCAGGGGTGACGGCTCACCGGGGTGAAGGCTGAACAGGGACGTCGCAGCGCAGCGCCGAAGGGGCGGACCGGGCGCTACAGCGCGCCCGGTCCGCCCCTGCTGTCGGTTCAGTCCCCGGTCAGCCGACGACCGTCCAGGTGTCCCCGCCTGCCAGCAGTGCCGCCAGGTCCCCCTTGCCGTTCTGCTCGATCGCGCTGTCGAGCTGGTCGGCCATCTGCGTGTCGTACACCGGTCGCTCCACCGAACGGAACACCCCGATCGGGGTGTGGTGCAGGGTGTCCGGGTCGGCGAGGCGGGACAGGGCGAAGGCCGTGGTCGGGGACGCGGAGTGGGCGTCGTGGATCAGGATCAGCGACTCGTTCTCCGGGGTGACGGTGACGACCTTGAGGTCGCCGGTCTGCGCGTCCCGCACGACGCCGCGCGATCCGTCCGTGCCGAAGCGGATCGGCTGCCCGTGTTCGAGGCGGATCACCGCCTCCTCCGCCTGCTGCTTGTCCTTGAGGACCTCGAAGGCGCCGTCGTTGAAGATGTTGCAGTTCTGGTAGATCTCGATCAGCGCCGTGCCCTTGTGCTCCGCCGCCTCGCGCAGCACCTGGGTGAGGTGCTTGCGGTCGGAGTCCACCGTGCGCGCCACGAAGGACGCCTCCGCGCCGATCGCCAGGGACACCGGGTTGAAGGGCGCGTCCAGCGAACCCATCGGCGTCGACTTGGTGATCTTGCCGACCTCGGAGGTCGGCGAGTACTGGCCCTTGGTCAGACCGTAGATCCGGTTGTTGAAGAGCAGGATCTTCAGGTTGACGTTGCGTCGCAGGGCGTGGATCAGGTGGTTGCCGCCGATCGACAGCGCGTCGCCGTCGCCGGTGACGACCCAGACGCTCAGATCGCGTCTGCTCGACGCCAGGCCCGTCGCGATGGCCGGGGCACGGCCGTGGATGGAGTGCATCCCGTACGTGTTCATGTAGTACGGGAAGCGAGAGGAACAGCCGATGCCCGAGACGAAGACGATGTTCTCCTTGGCCAGGCCCAGCTCCGGCATGAAGCCCTGGACCGCGGCGAGGATCGCGTAGTCACCGCAGCCGGGGCACCAGCGCACTTCCTGATCGGACTTGAAGTCCTTCATGGACTGCCGGGCCACGGCCTTGGGGACGAGCGAAAGCGCCTCGATCGTGCCCGTGCCTTCCGTGGACGTCTCAGGCATCGATGGCCTCCTTGAGAGCCTTGGCAAGCTGTTCCGCCTTGAACGGCATGCCGTTGACCTGGTTGTACGAGTGGGCGTCCACCAGGTACTTCGCCCGGACCAGAGTGGCGAGCTGGCCGAGGTTCATCTCGGGGATCACCACCTTCTCGTAGCGCCCGAGTACCACGCCCAGGTTGCTCGGGAACGGGTTCAGATGGCGTAGATGCGCCTGCGCGATCGACTCGCCCGCCGTACGCAACCGTCGTACCGCGGCCGTGATCGGGCCGTAGGTCGATCCCCAGCCCAGCACCAGCGTCTTCGCCTCGTGCGGGTCGTCGACCTCCAGGTCCGGCACCTCGATGCCGTCGATCTTGGCCTGGCGGGTGCGCACCATGAAGTCGTGGTTGGCCGGGGCGTAGGAGATGTTGCCCGTGCCGTCCTCCTTCTCGATGCCGCCGATGCGGTGCTCCAGACCCGGCGTGCCCGGGATCGCCCACGGCCGGGCGAGGGTCTGGGGATCACGCTTGTACGGCCAGAAGACTTCGCTGCCGTCCTCCAGGGTGTGGTTCGGGCCCTGCGCGAACTGCACCGTCAGATCCGGCAGCTCGTCCAGCTCCGGGATCCGCCAGGGCTCGGAGCCGTTGGCCAGATAGCCGTCCGACAGCAGCATCACCGGAGTGCGGTACGTCAGCGCGATCCGCGCCGCCTCCAGAGCCGCGTCGAAGCAGTCGGCCGGGGTGCACGGGGCGACGATCGGCACCGGCGCCTCGCCGTTGCGGCCGAACATCGCCTGGAGCAGGTCCGCCTGCTCGGTCTTGGTGGGCAGGCCGGTCGAGGGACCGCCGCGCTGGATGTCGATCACCAGCAGCGGCAGTTCGAGGGAGACGGCGAGCCCGATGGTCTCCGATTTCAGTGCCACACCGGGGCCGGACGTGGTGGTCACCGCGAGCGAGCCGCCGAAGGCCGCCCCCAGCGCCGCGCCGATGCCGGCGATCTCGTCCTCGGCCTGGAAGGTCCGTACGCCGAAGTTCTTGTGCCGGCTCAGCTCGTGCAGGATGTCCGAGGCCGGCGTGATCGGATACGAGCCCAGATACAGCGGCAGGTCCGCCTGGCGGGACGCGGCGATCAGTCCGTAGGACAGGGCGAGGTTCCCGGAGATGTTCCGGTACGTGCCGACCGGGAAGGCCGTCGTAGCCGGCGCGATCTCATAGGAGACGGCGAAGTCCTCGGTCGTCTCGCCGAAGTTCCAGCCCGCGTGGAACGCGGCGATGTTGGCGGCGGCGATGTCCGGTTTCTTGGCGAACTTCGACGTCAGGAAGCGCTCGGTGCCCTCGGTCGGCCGGTGGTACATCCAGCTCAGCAGGCCCAGCGCGAACATGTTCTTGCTGCGCTCGGCCTCCTTGCGGGTGAGGTCGAACTCCTTGAGCGCCTCGACCGTCAGCGTCGTGAGCGGCACCGGGTGGACGCTGTAGCCGTCGAGCGAGCCGTCCTCCAGCGGCGAGGTGTCGTAGCCCACCTTCTGCATCGCCCGTTTGGTGAACTCGTCCGTGTTGACGATGATCTCCGCGCCGCGCGGCAGATCGCCCACGTTGGCCTTCAGGGCCGCCGGGTTCATCGCCACCAGCACGTTCGGCGCGTCACCCGGAGTCAGGATGTCGTGGTCGGCGAAATGCAGCTGAAAGGAGGACACGCCCGGCAGGGTTCCGGCGGGGGCGCGGATCTCGGCGGGGAAGTTCGGCAACGTCGAAAGGTCGTTTCCGAAGGACGCCGTCTCCGAGGTGAAACGGTCGCCGGTGAGCTGCATTCCGTCGCCGGAGTCCCCCGCGAAACGAATGATCACCCGGTCCAGCCGGCGGACGTCCTTCGTCGTCCCTGCCGGTTTGCGCTGCTCTCCCACGACGGCTTCGTCGGCCTGCTCCGCTGGGCTACTGACCTGGCTGGTCACTGAACTGGACCTCCTTCGAGGCGGCTGTCTGGGCTGGCCTTCCCGCAAGCCTTCCCAGGATCAACCCTACGTCCGCAAAGGTCGCCCTCCCTGGGCCATTCGCATGACGGACATGGATTTGGAACGGTTCGCCACCCTGACTTGTCATGGTTTGCACGCCCCCCGGCGTTGCTTTTGAAGACGCTGCCCGCGCGTCGTTCGGTTGCCGTGCCGGCGTCCGTCCGGTGGACACCGCCGGAGCGGTCACCCACTTGACTGACACGGGTCCGGCCCGTCAGGAGTTCAGGTAGGTGAGCACCGCGAGCACCCGCCGGTGGTCCCCGTCGCTCGGGGACAGCCCGAGCTTGAGGAAGATGTTGCTGACGTGCTTCTCGACGGCACCGTCGCTCACCACCAGCTGCCGGGCGATGGCGGAGTTGGTCCGCCCCTCGGCCATCAGCCCCAGCACCTCCCGCTCGCGTGGGGTGAGCCCCGCCAGCACGTCCTGCTTCCGGCTGCGGCCCAGCAGCTGGGCGACGACCTCCGGGTCGAGGGCCGTACCCCCTTGGGCCACGCGCACGACCGCGTCCACGAACTCCCGGACCTCCGCCACGCGGTCCTTCAGCAGATAGCCGACTCCGCGGCTGGAACCGGCCAGCAGCTCCGTGGCGTACCGCTCCTCCACGTACTGCGACAGTACGAGTACTCCGAGTCCGGGATGTGCCTTGCGCAGCAGCACCGCCGCCCGCACTCCCTCGTCGGTGTGTGTCGGCGGCATCCGTACGTCCGCGACCACCACGTCCGGCAGCTCGCCCTGGTCGTCCAGCTCCGTGATGGTCTTGACCAGCGCGTCGCCGTCGCCCACTCCCGCCACGACCTCGTGCCCACGGTCGGTCAACAGCCGGGTCAGCCCCTCCCTGAGCAGCACCGAGTCCTCGGCGATGACCACCCGCACCCTGTCCTCCACGATCCTCGGCCCCCCGAGCCTTGGGAATCGGCCGAGCGTGCCCCGGCCCTGTCGTCCTCGCGACCTCAGTATCGCGCGATCGGCTCTTTCGCACCGGGCCTGTGGATAACCTGCCGGCCGCGGTCGGGATCGCGTGAGGAAGAAGGGGGCGTCTTCGGGGCGCGTGCTCGTGCATCGCTCGGGGGGTGCCTGCGAACTTGCGAACACACGGGAATCCGGCCCCGGACCAACCGGAGCCGGATCCCGCCTTGGGGGGGCCGGACGGCCCACCCGACCTACACGGTCCGCCAGGGCAGCTCCGCCGTGACCCGGGTCGGCCCCCCGACCGGCGAGTCCACCACCAGAATCCCGTCCACCGCGTCCAGCCGTTCGGCGAGCCCCGCGAGCCCGGAGCCGCCGGAGGTGTCCGCGCCGCCGATCCCGTTGTCCACGACCTGGAGCATCAGCCGGTTCTCCACCCGCCACACATCCACCGCCGCCCACGTGGCCCGCGCGTGCTTGCTGATGTTCTGCAACAGCTCCGACACCGTGAAGTACGCGATCCCCTCGATCGCGGGAACCGGCCGCCCCTCCAGATCGACCTGGACCTCCACCGGCACCGTGCACCGCGAGGCGACCGCCGACAGGGCCGCGTCCAGCCCCCGGTCGGTGAGGACCGCCGGATGGATTCCGCGTGCCAGGTCGCGCAGCTCCTGGAGCGCCGTCTTCACCTCGCCGTGCGCCTCGTCCACCATCCGCGCGGCGGCCTGCGGGTCCTCCGTCAGCTTCTCCTTCGCGAGACCCAGGTCCATGGCGAGCGCCACCAGGCGGGCCTGCGCGCCGTCGTGCAGATCGCGCTCGATGCGCCGCAGGTCGGCGGCGGCCGTGTCGACCACGACACCGCGGTCGGACTCCAGCTCCACCACGCGCGTGGCCAGCCGCGACGGCCCGAGCAGGCCGTGCACCAGCAGCCGGTCCACCGTCGTCAGCGCCCGCACGATCCACGGCGTGGCCAGCGTGAACAGCAGGCCCACCAACGCGGTGACCGTGATCTCGAAGGGGTTGTCCAGGTAGAAGCGGTGGGTCTCGTCTCCGTATATCTGAAGACCGTCCTGACCGGCCCACATGGGGAAGACCCAGAACCACAGCGGATACGTCAGCAGCGCCCAGCCGTATGCCCAGACGTTCACGGCGACGACGAACGAGAACGTCGCCCACGGCAGGTGCAGGACGGCGTACAGCAGGGACCGCCATGACGTCCCGCTCTTCAGTACGGCACCCATCCACCCCATGAAGCCGCTCTTGCGCATCCGCAGCGGCTCCGGATCGGCCACCTCCAGGTGCAGCAGACCACGCGCGCGTGCCCGCTCCAGCGCCCCGAAGCCGCGGCAGCCCGCCAGGGCCGCCGCCAGCACCGGGATGCCGAGGAACGTCACCAGCAGGCCCACGCCCAGCGACACCATCGTGACGGCGTACACGAAGAGCAGCAGGCTGATCGGGAAGCCCAGCAGCACATATCCGAACTCGCGCCAGCTACGCGCCTCGAACGGCGCCCGCAGCCCGGCCGGCAGCCGGTGCCGTCGCTCGCCGCCGTGCTCGGGGAGGCCGCGCTCGGGGAAGCCGAGCCCGTGCCCGTAGCCCTGTCCGTAGTCCGTGGCCATCGGTGTCGTCCGTTCTCCTCGTCCGTCAGCCCCGCCGGGGCCGTGCCGTCGTACCTCCACCCTCCTGGACCGCCGGTCCACGGAACATGGAGTCCGTCGGCGTCTTGAACGGGGGGTTTTCCCTACCCCTCCCCGGCGGCGCGGTCCCGCCAGGGCAACTCGGCCGTCACGGTCGTCGGACCGCCGCGCGGTGAGTCGATGACGAAGAGCCCGTCCACCGCGCCCAGCCGGTCGGCGAGCCCGCGCATGCCCGTGCCGCCGTCCAGGCGCGCGCCTCCGCGCCCGTCGTCCCACACCTGGATCAGCAGCCGGTCGTCCGACCGCCACACATCCACCGACGCCGACTTCGCCGCGCTGTGCTTGCTGACGTTCTGGAGCAGCTCGGAGACGGTGAAATAGGCGATGCCCTCGATGGCCTGGACCGGTCTGGCCGGCAGGTCGACGGTCACCTTCACCGGCACCGTGCAGCGCGAGGCGACCGCCGACAGGGCGGCGTCCAGGCCCCGGTCCGTCAGTACGGCCGGATGGATGCCGCGCGCGAGATCACGCAGCTCCTGGAGCGCGAGCTTCACCTCGCCGTGCGCCTCCTCGACCATCGAGGCCGCCGCGTCCGGGTCCTCCAGGAGCTTCTCCTTGGCCAGGCCCAGCCCCATGGCGAGGTTGACCAACCGGGCCTGGGCGCCGTCGTGCAGATCCCGCTCGATCCGCCGCAGATCGGCTGCCGCCGTGTCCACGACGACCCCGCGGTCCGACTCCAGTTCGGCGATACGGCGCTCCAGCTCGTCCGAGGGCGACAGCAGGCCGCGCACCATCGCGCGGTCCGCGTTCGCCAGGCCCCGCGCGATGAACGGCAGCACCGGCCACAGCACGAACAACGAGGTCAGCGTGATGACGAAGGTGAGGATGCCCCAGGGCAGGCGGATGAAGTCGTACAGGATCGTGCGCCAGCCGACCGGGTCCTTCAGCGCCTGCCACAGCTGTGGGAAGAAGCCGTCCCTGCCGCCGCGCAACGGAAGCGGACTCGGCTCGTCCACCCGCACTCCGAGCAGCGCACGCGCGCGTGCCCGCTCCAACTTGCCCAACTGCCGCGCGCCCACCAGGCCGGCCGCCAGCAGCGGGAAGCCGATCACCGTCACGGTCAGCAGGGCGCCGGTGAACAGCACCACCGCGACATAGACGAAGCCGAGCAGCGACAGCGGAAGGTTCGCCAGGAGGTGCGCGATCTCCTTCCAGGTGTGCCGGTCGTAGGCGAAACGGGCCGGTGGCAGCGGCGGCTGCTCGCCGTCGGGGCGCCAGGAGGCGTCCGACGAAGGGCTGGGGCGTTCGGTCATATGGGCTAGCGTGCCGCGCGCTACGCCGCAGCGCCATGGAGCGGACCGCCGCGATCTCCGGGGGAAAACCCCACCCCCGCGTCTCGAGGAGATCTCAAGGCGTGACGGGCTGCTTACGCTCTCTTTAGCAGGGCCTAGACTCCCGTGCGTACAGATCGTCGAACAGCGGTGGTTCACGGGAAGTCGTGTTCACGAGAAGTCGCGTTTCACGGGAAACCGTGGGAAGCGCCGGTGTTCACGGGATCACACAGCGCAGGACACTGGTCCCAGGGCCTGTTCCTGGGCATCGGTCACGAGGTCAGGGAGCGAGGGGCGGACGTGTCGGACCAGACCGTCGTCGTCGCGGCGGACACGCACCACGTTGTCGTCTCGGCGGACTACTTCCAGTCCTACTCGGTCGTCGGACTGCTGGCCGTGGTCGGCGTGCTGTTCGTCGCCGTCGCCTTCGGGGCCGGTCGCCTGCTGCGACCCGTGGTCCCCACGCCCGAGAAGCTCATGACGTACGAGTGCGGAGTCGACCCCGTCGGCGAGGGCTGGGCCCACACCCAGGTCCGCTATTACGTCTACGCCTTCCTGTACGTGATCTTCGCCATCGACTCGATCTTCCTGTTCCCGTGGGCCACGGTCTTCGCCGACCCGGGCTACGGCGCGACCACGCTCGTCGAGATGTTCGTCTTCCTCGGCTTCCTGGCCGTGGGCCTGCTCTACGCATACAAGAAGGGCGTTCTGGCATGGACGTGACGCCAGACACCGATGAGCAGCCGGTTCTGCTCCCGGAACCGAAACGGCTGGGCGCGCTGGCCCGCCTCGCGCCCGAGCCGATGAAGGTGATCCTCAACTGGGGCCGCCGCTACTCGCTCTGGGTCTTCAACTTCGGCCTCGCCTGCTGCGCGATCGAGTTCATCGCCGCGTCGATGGCCCGCCACGACTTCATCCGCCTCGGCGTGATCCCCTTCGCGCCCGGCCCCCGCCAGGCCGACCTCATGGTCGTCTCGGGCACGGTCACCGACAAGATGGCCCCGGCCGTCAAACGTCTGTACGAGCAGATGCCCGAGCCGAAGTACGTCATCTCCTTCGGCGCCTGCTCGAACTGCGGCGGCCCGTACTGGGACTCGTACTCGGTGACCAAGGGCGTCGACCAGATCATCCCGGTCGACGTGTACGTCCCCGGCTGCCCGCCCCGCCCCGAGGCCCTGCTCCAGGGAATCCTGAAGCTCCAGGAGAAGATCGCACGGGAGTCGCTGGGGGAGCGGTACGGCTCGGCACGGCCGTCCACGGCGGCGTTGCAGAGCGGTCTGGTGCGGGGGCCTGAGACGCGCGGTGCCGGCGGGACGGGTGCCGGCGGGACGGGTGCCGGCGGGTCGGGTGCGGCCGGCGCGGGGGAGGGTCCGCGATGACGACGATCGGCTGGCTGACGGCCCCCGTCGAGGACCTCTTCGGTCCGGACGCCACGGCCGAGGAGTCGTACGACGTCCTGACCGTCGACGTGCCCCCGGCCTCCTGGATCACGGCGCTGGAGACGGCCCGCGACACCCTGGGCTGCACCTACTTCGACTGGCTGAGCGCGGTCGACGAACCCGGGACCGGCTTCCGCGTCGCGGCCCACGTCGCCGCCCTGGCCCCGGTACGGCGTCTGCTGGTCCGTACGACGGTCCCGCACGAGGCGCCGACGCTGCCCTCGGCCGTGGGCGTCTACGCCGGCGCGGCCTGGCACGAGCGCGAGACGCACGAGATGTTCGGCGTGGCGTTCGCCGACCACCCTGCCCTGGACCACCTGCTCCTCCCGGAGAACTTCGAGGGCCACCCGCTGCGCAAGGACTTCGTCCTGGCAGCCCGCGTCGCCAAGGCCTGGCCCGGCGCCAAGGAGCCCGGCGAGTCCGAACACGGCGGCCCCAAGCGCCGCCAGATGCTGCCCCCGGGCGTCCCCGACCCCAACGAATGGGGCCCCCTGAAGGGCCAACTCCCCCCAGCCCCGGCCCGCCCGGCCCGCGGCGCGGGCCGCACGGCGGGAGAACGCCCGGCGAGGGCAGCGGGAGACCGTCCGGTGCGGCGCACGCGTACGGCAGGAGAGGGCTCCGCGAGCCAGGGCGCGGGTGCGCCGGAGGCCACGGCTGGGTCGGCGGACGCGGGGACGTCGGCAGGTGCCGGGCCTCGTCGGTCTCGTACGGCCGCAGAGGGTTCGGCGAGCCAGATCGAGGCGACCTCGCCGGAGGCCGGCGCGTCCCCCGAGGCCGGCGCGTCCACCGAGGCCACCGGCACATCGCCGGCCACCCCGAGTCGTTCGTCCGGGCCCCGCCGATCGCGCAGTGCCTCGCAGGGCTCAGCGAGCCAGCGGGGCGGTGCGGCTTCCGACGAGGCCGCCTCCGAGACACCCTCCGCCGACGCGCCCCGCGAAGGCACGACTTCATCGGAACCCTCCGCTGCGCCGGCCGCTCCGAAGACTCCCAGCGCCCCCCGCAGCGCGGACGCCCCGTGGCACCACGCCCGGCCGGCCTTCGAGGAGCCGGAAGCCGAGAAGCGAGCCGAGCCGGCGCCAGGTCCCGAGTCCTCGGAGGTTGAAGCCAAAGCCGCAGCCGAGGCCGAAGTCGAGGCTGACACCGAGGCCCAATCCGACGCTGGAGCCGAGGCCGAAGCCGAGGTTGGAACCGAGGCCAAGTCGGCAGCCGAGGCCACGTCGGAAACCCAGGCCCAGGCCCAGTCGCAACCCGAAGCCCGGCCCGACCCCAAGGCCAAGTCCGACGACGACCACACCAACCCCCCAGGAGGCCCGCGGTGAACGACGCACTCGACGTCACCCTGCGACTCCTGATCGTCTTCGTCGTGTTCCTCACCTTCCCCTTGATCATCGGCCAGACCGAGCACAAGGTCATGGCCCATATGCAGGGCCGCCTCGGCCCGATGTACGCCGGAGGCTTCCACGGCTGGGCCCAACTCGTCGCCGACGGCGTGAAGTTCGCGCAGAAGGAAGACGTCGTCCCGGCCGGCGCGGACCGCCGTATCTTCCAGCTCGCCCCCGCCGTCGCCCTCCTGCCGTATCTGCTCGTCCTCCTCGCCATCCCCATCGGCCCGGGTGAGGGCGCGGTCGGCGAGGTCGTCGACGCGGGCATCTTCTTCGTCCTGGCGGTCATGGGCGTCGGCGTCCTCGGCTCACTCATGGCCGGCTGGGCCTCCGCCAACAAGTTCTCCCTCCTCGGCGGACTGCGCACCGCCGCTCAGCTCCTCGCCTACGAACTCCCGATGCTGCTCACCGCCGCCTCCGTCGCGATGGCGGCCGGCACGGTCTCCCTGCCGGGCATCGTCGACGCCTTCGAGTGGTGGTGGCTGCCCTGGCAGATCGTCGGCGCGATCGTCTTCTTCATCGCCGGTCTCGCCGAGCTGCAACGCCCGCCGTTCGACATGCCCGTAGCCGACTCGGAGATCATCTTCGGCGCCTACACCGAGTACACCGGTCTCCGCTTCGCTCTCTTCCTCCTCGCCGAATACGCCGGGATCGTCGTCCTGTGCGGTCTGACCACCGTCCTCTTCCTCGGCGGCTGGCACGGCCCCTGGGGCGCCGACGGCCTCGGCTGGGTCTGGACCCTGCTGAAGACGGCCGTCCTCGCCTTCATCGTGATCTGGCTCCGCGTCACCTACCCCCGCCTGCGCGAGGACCAGCTCCAGAAGCTCTCCTGGACCCTCCTCGTCCCGCTGTCCCTCGCCCAGATCGCCCTCACCGGCGTCGTCAAGGTGGTGATCAACTAACCATGGCCCCCATCCCCGGCTCCGGCCTCGCCAAGGGCCTGGCCGTCACCCTCCGCACGATGACGCGTAAGTCCGTCACCGCGCAGTACCCGGACGCCCAGCCCGACCTCCCGCCCCGCACCCGCGGTGTGATCGGCCTGTTCGAGGAGAACTGCACGGTCTGCATGCTCTGCGCCCGCGAGTGCCCGGACTGGTGCATCTACATCGACTCCCACAAGGAGACGGTCCCGGCGGCGGCCCCCGGCGGACGCGAGCGCAGCCGCAACGTCCTCGACCGCTTCGCCATCGACTTCGCCCTGTGCATGTACTGCGGTATCTGCATCGAGGTCTGTCCTTTCGACGCCCTGTTCTGGTCCCCGGAGTTCGAGTACGCCGAGACCGACATCCGCGAGCTCACCCACGAGCGGGACAAGCTCCGCGAGTGGATGTGGACCGTCCCGGCTCCGCCGGCCCTCGACCCCGGCGCGGAGGAGCCCAAGGAGATCGCCGCCGCCCGCAAGACCGCCGAGAAACTGGCGGCCGCGCAGGCCGAACCGCAGGAGGGAGAGTCGTGAGCCTCGCCGCCGACAGCCACGGCTTCCTCTCCCCGACCGGTGTCGAGATCACCTTCCTCCTCGTCGGCCTGGTCACCTTCGGCGCCGCGCTGGTCAGCGTCACCACCCGGCAGCTGGTGCACGCCGCCCTGTGGCTGGTGGTCACCCTCGGCGGCCTGGCCGTCGAATACCTCCTGCTCACCGCTGAGTTCATCGCCTGGGTGCAGGTCCTCATCTACGTCGGTTCCGTGGTCGTCCTCCTTCTGTTCGGCCTGATGCTCACCAGGGCCCCCATCGGCCGCTCCCCGGACGCCGACTCGGGCAACCGCTGGGCCGCCCTCTCCGTCGCCGTGGTCGCCGCGGCCACCCTGGTCTGGGTTGTCGTCGACGCCTTCCGCACGACCTGGATCGACCTCGACGGCCCCGCCGCCGGCTCCACCCGGGCCACCGGCGAGAGCCTCTTCCAGAACTGGGTGCTCCCCTTCGAGGCCCTCTCCGTCCTCCTCCTCGCCGCCCTGGTCGGCGCGATCGTCCTGTCCCGCAAGGCGAAGGAGACCGCCCCCGAGCCCGGCGCCCCGAGCGAGAAGGAGCCGCGCTGATGCATCTCGCCTATCCCGCCGTACTCTCCGCCCTCCTCTTCTGCACCGGCCTGTACGGCGTCCTCGCCCGACGCAACGCGATCCTGGTCCTGATGTCGGTCGAGCTGATGCTCAACGCGGTCAACCTCAACCTGGTCGCCTTCGACGTCTGGCTCAGCAAGGCCGCCGAGGAGACCCTGCACTCCGGCCAGGCGCTGACCCTGTTCACCATCACCATCGCCGCCGCCGAGATCGGCATCGGCCTGGCGATCGTCCTCGCCGTCCACCGCAACCGCGGCACCGCGGACATCGACAAGCTCCGTGACACCGCCGAAGGCCACGAGCCCGACGGCCCCGACCACCACGACGCCGGCCCGGCCGCGCAGGGCGAGAAGGCTGAGGCCACCGCGTGACCACGACCACCCTCGCCGTACTCGTCCCCCTCCTTCCCTTCCTCGGCGCCGCGGCCGGCCTGCTCCTCGGCCGCACGGCTCCCGGCTTCGTCCGCCCGCTCGCCGTCCTGCCGACGCTCGCGTCGCTCGTGCTCGCGGTGGTCGTCGCCGTGCGCCAGGGCGGCGGTCAGGCGATCAACTCGGCCACCGAACTCACGCCCACCGGCTCGGTGCCGATCGAACTCGCCCTGTACGTCGACGGCTTCGCCGCCCTCGTCGCCGTACTCGTCGGCGTCGTCGCCACCTGCGTGCAGATCTACTCGACCGGCTACCTGCGCGACGACCCGCGCTACCCCTCCTACGCCGCGCTCGTCTCCCTGTTCACCTCCGCGATGCTGCTCGTCGTCTACTCAGGCGACCTGATGGTGCTGCTGGTCGGCTGGGAGATCATGGGCATCTGCTCGTACTTCCTGGTCGGCCACTACTGGGAGACCCCGGAGGCCCGCGCCGCCTCCATCAAGGCCTTCCTGGTGACCAAACTCGGTGACGTCCCCTTCCTCATCGGCCTGTTCGCGCTGGCCACCGACGCCGGGTCGTTCCGCATCACGAAGGTCCTCGACACCGTCGCGAACGGCGGACTCGACAACCCGACCTTGGTCGCCCTGCTGCTTCTCGCGGGCGTGGCGGGCAAGTCCGCCCAATTCCCGCTGCACACCTGGCTCCCCGACGCGATGGCGGGCCCGACGCCCGTCTCCGCGCTGATCCACGCCGCGACGATGGTCGCCGCCGGTGTCTACTTCGTCGCCCGACTCCTTCCGGTCTTCGAGGCCTCCCAGGCCGCGATGATCGTCCTCGCCGCGATGGCCGCCATCACGATGATCGGTTCCGGACTCGCCGCGCTCGCCCAGGACGACATCAAGCGCGTCCTCGCCTACTCGACGATCGGCCAACTCGGTTACATGACCGGCGCCCTGGCCGTCGCCGACCGTGGTGCCGCCGTCTTCCACCTCCTGTCGCACGGCGCCTTCAAGGCGCTGCTGTTCCTCGCCGCCGGCGTGATCATCCACGCCTCCGGCACCAACTCGCTCGCCGCCATGTCCCGCATGAGCCACCTGCGCAACCGCGTCCCGGACGCCTACTGGACGATGACCGTGGCGCTGCTCGCGCTCGCCGCGATTCCGCCGTTCAGCGGCTTCTTCTCCAAGGAGTCCGTCCTCGGCGCCGCCGAGCATGTCGCCACCGGCCACACCGAGCACGCCCCCGGCGCCACGGGCTGGATCGTCCTCGTCGCCGGCCTGCTCACGGCTCTGCTCACCGCTGCCTACGCGATGCGCCTGTGGCTGCTGGCCTTCCGCGGCCGGGGCGCCGAAGCTCCCGACCACGGCAGGCAGCCGCTGACCATGACCGTGGTGCTGTGGGTGCTCGCCGTGCCGTCCCTCGCCGTCGGCGCCTTCGCCTACCGCGTGCTGCCCGACTGGTTCGACGGAAGCGACCTCGCCCCGACCCTCACCACCTCCGTGCTCGGTACGGGTGTGGCTCTGATCGGCGGCATCGTCACCTACGCCGCCTGGCGCCACACCACCTCGCTCGCCGCCCGCGTGCCGCTCGGCGCGGTCGCGGCCCACCCAGAGGGCGACGCCGCCCTGGTCGAGGCCGAGGCCATCGCCAGCCACGCGCCCGTGTACGGGGGAGTGGCCTACGCACCCGACCCCGCCGACCCAGGTCGGCTGCTGCTCGGTCCCTTGCACCGCCACGCCGCCGTCGGATTCCACCTCGACGCCGTGTACGGGGCGTTGTTCGTCCGTCCGGTCCAGGCCGGCGCGAGTCTCGTCCGATTCCTCGACCGTGAGGTCGTCGACACCTACGTACGCGGCGCGGGAGCCCTACCCCGCTGGCTCGGCATCGCCGTACGGCGTGCCCAGACCGGCAATGTGCAGACCTATGTGAGCGCGCTGCTCGCCGGCACCGTCGTCCTCGCGGTCGCCGCCGTCCTCGTCGCCACGGGAGCGTGAGCAGGCGTGATCGATATCAACGAGTCCGTGATGCAGTTCCTTCTGGCGTTCGTCGTCGTCGGCCCGCTTCTCGGCGCCGCCGCCGCTCTCCTGCCCGCCCCGCCCGGGCTGAAGGGGAAGTCACCCGAGCAGGCCGTGCTCCGGCACGGCGTCACCGTCACCGGCGCCGTGCTCATCGCCGCGATCGTCCTCGCGCTCGGCTTCGACCACGACCAGCCGTCGAAGATGCAGGCCAGCACGGACATCAGCTGGATCCCCGCACTCGACGTGCGCATCCACCTCGGCGTCGACGGCATTTCCCTCCCCCTTCTGGTCCTGACCGCGCTGCTGACCTTCCTCTGCGCGCTCTACTCCTACTTCAAGATGCCCTCGGGCCCGACCCCGAAGGCCTTCGTCGCACTGGTCCTCGTCCTGGAGGCCGGCACCCTCGCCACCTTCGCCGTCCTCGACCTGCTGCTCTTCTTCCTCGCCTTCGAGATGGTCCTGATCCCGATGTACTTCCTCATCGCCCGCTGGGGCGGCGAGGGCCGGGCCGCGGCCGCCTGGAAGTTCATCCTCTACACACTGCTCGGCTCCGTCGTCATGCTGCTCGGCCTGCTCCTGATCGGAATCAAGGCGGGCACATTTGACATGGTGGCACTCGCCACTGACAACGGCCGGTCGCTGACCACATCCGTGCAGGTCATCGCGGTTTTGGCGATCGGTCTTGGGCTCGCGGTCAAGACTCCGATGTGGCCGCTGCACAGCTGGCTCCCCGACGCCCACACCGCCGCGCCGACCGTCGGCTCGGTGCTGCTGGCCGGCGTGCTGCTGAAGATGGGTACGTACGGGTTCGTCCGCATCCTGCTGCCGATCACTCCTGACGGATTCGCCGACTTCGCGCCCTATCTCGCCGCCTTCGCCGTGGTCGGGATCATCTACGGATCCCTGGCCTGCCTGGCCCTGGCCAAGCAGGGGGCGAAGGGCGACCTCAAGCGCCTCATCGCCTACTCCTCCGTAGGCCACATGGGCTTCGTCCTGCTCGGCATCGCCACGATGACCCCGACCGGCGTGAACGGCGCCCTGTTCGCCAACATCGCCCACGGTCTCATCACCGGCCTGCTGTTCTTCCTGGTCGGCGCCCTGAAGGACCGCACGGGCACCACCGACCTCGACGCCCTCGCCGAGCAGACCGGCGCCGCGCTGTACGGCAAGGCCCCGCGCCTGGGCGGGCTGCTCGCCTTCGCCGCGGTCGCCTCGCTCGGGCTGCCGGGGCTCGCCGGGTTCTGGGGCGAGATGCTCGCGCTGTTCGGAGCGTTCGAACCCGCCCCCGAACTCAGCCGCCCGGCGTTCCTCACCTTCATGACGATCGGCGCCTTCGGAACCCTGCTCACGGCCGCCTACCTGCTGGTCGTGGTCCGCCGTGTCTGCATGGGCTCCGCGCCGCAGGACGCCCCGAAGCTGGCCGACGTCCAAAGCTACGAGTTCGCGGCCTGGACCCCGCTCGTCGCCCTCACCGTCGTCGCCGGACTGTGGCCCAAGACCCTCCTCGGCCTGACCGACCCGGCCGTGCAGCAGCTCCTCGCAGGAGGCACCCGATGAGCTCCCTGGCCCAGCCGCTGGCCGCGAACCTCGTCCAGTCCGTCGACTGGCTCGCCATCGCGCCACCCACCGTCGCGGCGGCCGTCGCACTAGTCGTCCTCGTCGCCGACCTGTTCATCGCCGAGAACAAGAAGGCGGTGCTCGGCTGGACGTCCGTGGCCGGTCTGGCCGCCTCCGCGCTTCTGCTGCTGCCCCTCCTGGACGGCGACCGCTCCACCTTCTGCCTGGCCGGTGGCTCCGGTCCGTGCAGCTACACGGCCGACCGCTTCACCCTCGCCATCCAGTTCCTGGTCCTCGGCGGCGCCCTGCTCGCGGCCCTGCTGTCCGTCACCGCCCTCAAGGACGCCAACAAGCGACTCCCCGAAGGGGAGTTCTGGTTCCTGCTGCTCTCCTCCGCCGCCGGAGCAGCCCTGCTGCCCGCGTCCCGGGACCTGGCGACCCTCATCGTCGCCCTGGAAGTCGCCTCGCTGCCCGCCTTCGCGCTCGTCGGCCTGCGGCACGGCGACCGCAAGTCCTCCGAAGCGGCACTGAAGTTCTTCCTGTCCTCCGTCACCGCGACCGCGGTCAGCCTCATGGGCATCAGCTTCGTGTACGCCTCCACGGGCACCCTGTACCTCACCCAGATCGCCGACCGCATCCAGAGCGTCGACGGACAGCTCCAGACCCTCGCCCAGACCGGAGTCGTCCTCACCCTGGTCGGCTTCGCCTTCAAGACGGCCGCCGTACCCTTCCACTTCTGGGTGCCGGACACCTACGTGGGGGCGCCGCTGCCGATCGCCGCGTATCTGTCGGTCGTCGGCAAGGCCGTCGGCTTCACCGGCCTGATCCTCGTCACGGTCATCGCCCTGCCGTCCTACGCCGACGTCTGGGGCCCGGCCATGGCCGCGCTGGCCGCCCTCACCATGACCGTCGGCAATGTCGGCGCCCTGCGCCAGCAGGCCACGCGCGCGTACAGCGCGGTACGGCTGCTCGCCTGGTCCTCCGTCGGACAGGCCGGTTACCTGCTGGTGCCGATCGCCGCCGCCGCGTACTCCGACGACGCCGAGCGCTCCATCGGCTCCACGGTCGCCTACGCCCTCATGTACGCCGCCGTGAACCTCGGCGCCTTCGCGGTGGCCGCGCTCGTCGGCCGTACGCAGACCCTCAACCGCGTCAGCGACTACCGCGGCCTGTACGCGCGCAACCCCCTGGCCGCCCTGATCATGGCCTTCTTCCTGCTCTGCCTCGCCGGGCTCCCGCCGGGCATCATCGGCCTCTTCGCCAAGGTCACCGTCTTCTCCGCTGCCGTCGACGCGGGCCTCGGCTGGCTCGCCGTGGTCATGGCCGTGAACGTCGTGATCGCGCTGTTCTACTACCTCCAGTGGACGGCCCTGCTGTTCCGCGCCCCCGAGGGCGAGCCCGTCAGGTACCTCGCCTCCGCACCGGTCACGGCCGCGATGGCCCTCACCGGAGTCGTCGGCATCGTCCTGTCCGGAGCCCCTCAGCTGATCCTGCGTTTCGCCGACACCGGGCTCTTCTGAACCCGGGACGGATGAACCCAGGGACGGCTACCCCCAGGACGGCTACCCCCAGGGACGGATGACCCCAGAGGCGAAGCCGGGGGAGCGTTCCGTACGCGCGCGTGGGACCACCCGCCTCTCACGCGCGCGGGCGTGCTCACCCGTACGGCCCACGCCGGCCGCCGTACGGGCAAGGGAACCCGTGGCCCTCGCCTGGCGTTGACCAGTACAGAAGGGTCCACTGGACGTGACACCACGGCACCAGTGGCATCGGACATCGACCAGCAAAGGGTTCCCCTGCCGCACCACTTGGAGGGCGTACCGTGCACCGCCGGCACAACGGGCTCAGGACCGCAGTCCTCCTCGGGGGACTGTCCGCGCTCATCATTGTCATCGGCAGCTTTTTCGGCCGTATGGGGCTCGTCATCGCGGTTGTGATCGCGCTGGGCACGAACGCGTACGCGTACTGGAACAGCGACAAGCTGGCGCTACGCGCGATGCGCGCCCGTCCGGTCAGCGAGTTCGAGGCCCCGGGGCTGTACCGCATGGTCCGCGAGCTCTCCACCCAGGCACGCCAGCCCATGCCGCGGCTCTACATCTCCCCGACGGAGGCTCCGAACGCGTTCGCGACGGGCCGCAACCCGCGCAACGCCGCCGTGTGCTGCACCGAGGGAATCCTGCGCCTCCTCGACGAGCGCGAACTGCGCGGGGTCATCGGCCACGAGTTGAGCCATGTCTACAACCGCGACATCCTGATCTCGTCGGTCGCCGGCGCCCTCGCGTCGGTGATCATGTTCCTGGTCAACTTCGCCTGGCTGATCCCGATCGGCCGGTCCGATGACGACGACGGTCCCGGCATCCTCGGGCTGCTGCTGATCATCATCCTCGGACCGATCGCCGCCACGCTCATCCAGCTGGCGATCAGCCGGTCCAGAGAGTACGAGGCCGACGCGTCCGGCGCCCAGCTCACCGGCGACCCGGCTGCCCTCGCCAGCGCCCTGCGCAAGCTCGACGCCGGCACCAAGCAGCTTCCGCTACCGCCCGAGCCGCGCATCGAGACCGCCAGCCACATGATGATCGCCAACCCGTTCCGTCCAGGTCAGGGGTTCTCCAAGATGTTCTCCACCCACCCGCCCATGGCGGAGCGAATCGTACGGCTCGAGAGGATGGCAGGCCCCCAGTGAAAACGATCCTGAACGTCATCTGGCTCGTCCTGAGCGGCTTCTGGCTGTTCCTTGCCTACATGGTCGCCGGCCTGGTGCTGTGCATCACCATCATCGGTATCCCGTTCGGCATCGCGGCCTTCCGTATCGGGGTCTACGCCCTGTGGCCCTTCGGGTACACGACGATCGAGCGCCGCGACGCCGGATCCCCCTCCTGCGTCGGCAACGTCCTGTGGCTGGTCCTGGCGGGCTGGTGGCTGGCCATCGGCCACATCGTCACCGGCCTCGCTCTCTGCGTCACGATCATCGGCATCCCGTTCGGCATCGCCAACTTCAAGCTGATCCCGGTGTCGCTGTTCCCGCTGGGCCGCGAGATCGTGCCGACGAACCAGTCGTTCGCCGCGGGCTGGTAGCCGAGCGGGGCTAAGGGAAAAGGGCCCCGCCCGACCGTCCGACCGTCGGTTTTCCACAAGCCGGTGGTTGTCCACAGGCCGGCCCGGTTGTCAGTGGCGGCTTGCATCATGAACGCATGACCGAGATCGAGCAGTTGCTGACGAGGGTCGCGGACAAGGCCCGCAACACCCGACCGTGGGGCTGGACTTCACTCCCCGAGCCCGTGGACACCGCCACCGTGGCCCGCGCCGAGGCCGCCCTCGGCTTCGGTCTGCCTCCGCTGCTCGCCGACCTCTACCTCCGTATAGGGGACGGCGGATTCGGCCCCGAATACGGCCTGTTGCCCCTGCTCGACAGCCCTCCGTCGGGTGAGCCCGCCGCCGTCACGCAGTACCTCGCATATCGCGACAGCGCCCGCAAGGACCCCGACTGGCCCTGGCCCGAGGGGGTCCTGCCGATATCCCACTGGGGCTGCGCAATGTACGCCTGCGTGGACTGCCGCAGCCCGCAGGCCACGGTCCTGCTCTTCGAACCGAACGCCGACGACGCCGACCACGCGTGGTACGTGGACGCCCCCAGCCTCACGGACTGGCTGCGCGCCTGGGTCGACGGCCGGGGCTGGTACGAGGAGATGAACGAGGAGCTGGAGCTGCCGCCTTGGGCCGACTTCCGCATACGCACGGAGGCGGCGCAGGGGTCCTGACCTGACGGGGCCTGCGGTACGCCATGAGGTGCGGTCCGGGACCCGCTTCCGTTGACGAGCTCGTCGCCCTCGTCGCTCGGGCCCGCCATCGCCACAGCCCAAGACCAACGGGGCCATACCCGGGCCATACCCGCCCCCAGCTCTCCGCCCCGGCCCGCGGCCCCCGCCAACCGTCGGCCTACCGACCCCGCGCCCCCCGTGCCCCCCGCCGCGCAGCCACCCACCGCCGCACGCCATACGCACCTACGCCCACCGCCAGCACCCCCGCACCGACGACCACCGAGATCCCCGGAAGGGAGAACGCCAGCAGCAGGCATCCGAGCAGTCCCGCCGCCGGCACGACGCGCGAGGTCAGCGCGGAGTCGAGCGTCCAGGCCGAAGCGTTGGCCACCGCGTAGTACACGAGCACACCGAAGGAGGAGAAGCCGATCGCACTTCGCACGTCCACCGTGGCGGCCAGGACCGCGACGGCCGCGCCCACGGCGAGTTCGGCACGGTGAGGTACCTGGAAGCGTGGATGCACGGCTGCCAGGGCGCCGGGCAGATGCCGGTCGCGGGCCATGGCCAGGGTCGTCCGTGAGACACCCAGGATCAGAGCGAGCAAGGAGCCGAGCGCGGCGACGGCCGCACCCACCCGCACCACGGGGACCAGCCCCGGCACCCCGGCCGCCCGCACCGCGTCGGCCAGCGGTGCCTCCGCATCGCCGAGACCGTCCGACCCCAGAACAGAGAGGACAGCCACCGCCACATACACGTACACGGCCAGCGCGATGCCCAGGGCCAGCGGAATCGCCCGGGGGATGGTGCGCGAAGGATCCCGTACCTCCTCGCCGAGGGTCGCGATCCGCGCGTACCCGGCGAAGGCGAAGAACAGCAGCCCGGCGGCCTGAAGCACCCCGTCCACGCCATCGGAGGCCCCGACGCCCAGACGTCCGGCGTCGGACTCACCGGAGCCGAGGCACACGACCACCACACAAGCGAGGACAGCAACGACAACCGCCACGATCGCCCGTGTCAGCCAGGCGGACTTCTGGATGCCGCCGTAGTTCACGGCGGTCAGTGCCACCACGGCCGCGACCGCCACCGCGTGCGCCTGCCCCGGCCAGACGTACGTGCCCACGGTGAGCGCCATCGCCGCACAGGAGGCCGTTTTGCCGATCACGAACGCCCAGCCCGCGAGATAGCCCCAGAACTCACCGAGGCGTTCGCGTCCGTAGACATAGGTGCCGCCCGAGGCCGGGTAGAGGGCGGCCAGCCGTGCCGACGACATGGCGTTGCAGTAGGCGACCACGGCCGCGACCGCCAGCCCGAGCAGCAGCCCGGACCCGGCCGCGCGCGCCGCCGGCCCGAGTGCGGCGAAGATGCCCGCCCCGATCATCGAGCCGAGCCCGATCATCACGGCGTCCCCGACCCCCAGGGTCCGCCGAAGCTCGGAGGACGAGCTTGACCGTGTCATGGCCGGAACCTTACTGATCACTGCAACCGAGGACCGCCCGCACGACGTCCTGCCCAGCAACGGAGCACGAACAAACGCGCCCGAAATCACAGTGCCGGGACAGTGAGGGCACAGCGCGGAGGGGCAGGTTCAGGGCATGACGATCATCAGCTGGATCATTCTGGGGCTGTTGGCCGGGGCCATCGCCAAGTTCCTGCTGCCGGGCCGCGACCCGGGCGGCTTCATCGGCACGACGCTCATCGGCGTGGCGGGCGCGTTCATCGGTGGCTGGATCTCGGCCCGCTGGCTGGACCACCCGATCACCAAGGACTTCTACGACGGCGCCACCTGGGCCTCGGCGATCGGCGGCTCCCTCGTGCTCCTGATCGCCTACCGCCTGCTGTTCGGCCACTCGCGCAGCTGATCTCCGGACCGCGGCCAGCAGGCGAGAAGGGTGGGCGCCCGCACGGGCGCCCACCCTTTCTCGTAGATCCGAATCAGCCGGACAGACCGCCGGCGATCAGCCGCTCGGCCGGTCACTCGCTCGGTCGGTCAGCGACTCACCGGTAGTTCACAAACTGCAACGCGAAGTCGAAGTCCCTGCTCTTGAGCAGGGCGATCACGGCCTGGAGGTCGTCCCGGCTCTTGGAGCTGACCCGCAGTTCGTCGCCCTGCACCTGGGCCTTCACGCCCTTCGGACCTTCGTCGCGAATGATCTTCGCCACCTTCTTCGCGTTCTCCTGGGAGATGCCCTCCTCGATCGACGCGAAGATCTTGTACTCCTTGCCCGAGAGCTGCGGCTCGCCCGCGTCCAGGGCCTTCAGAGAGATCCCCCGCTTGATCAACTTGGACTGGAAGACGTCGAGGATGGCCTTGACCCGGTCCTCGGAGTTCGCCTCCATCAGGATCTTTTCACCGGACCACGAGATCGAGGCACCCACGCCCTTGAAGTCGTAGCGCTGCGAGATCTCCTTGGCGGCCTGGTTGAGGGCGTTGTCGACCTCCTGCCGCTCGACCTTCGAGACGATGTCGAAACTGGAGTCGGCCATGTCCTGTGGCTCCTTGTATCGGGGTGCGTGTGGGGTGCGTATCGGCGGGCGTGGGGGTGGCCGCCGAGCCCGGGGCCGGCCCCGGTCCGCATCCGGACAAGCCTAGCCACCCCTTGCCTTCCGGGAGGCGATCAATCGGGTGGCGAAGCACCCCTCCGCATCGGGTATTGTTTACGTCGTTGCCAGCGAGCACCGCCAAAGAGCGGTTCGAACGGCAGCAACCCCGGCGGTGTGCCCGAGCGGCCAAAGGGAGCAGACTGTAAATCTGCCGGCTCAGCCTTCCCAGGTTCGAATCCTGGCGCCGCCACACTGGGGAAAACCCCTCCGATCTACGGAAACGTAGCGCGGAGGGGTTTTCGCGTTCCCGGGGTGTGGCCGGGGCACACTGGCTCCATGAGCACGCGTCGCAGGAGTTGCCCCGAGTGCCGGCGCGAGATCGCCGTGGTCGCCGGTCGGTTTGCTCGGCACGATCCGCCGGGGGCGCGGGAGAGCGGGGAACTCGTGTCGTGTCCCGGATCGCGGCGACTTGCGGAACTCGGGGCCGCGCAGCCCGCGTTGGACGGGTACGTCGTGCCTGAGTTCCCCGGGCAGCTTCCGCTGTTCTGAACGCCCCGACCCCGCCCGCGCCCTGGCTCACGCGCACGCCCCGATCCCGCCCGCGCCCCGACTCACGTGCACGCCCTGGCCCCCGCCCGCGCCCCGACTCACGCGCACCCGCCCCGGCCCGCACCCGCGCCCTAGCCGCCCGCCCGCACATCCATCCGCGTCACCAGCCCGTTTCCATCGAACCGGTACACATGCTCGACCGTCTCCTCGGCCCACCGCTCGCCCGAGGCGTCGCGCAGTCCGGTCCGTACCGTCGCCACCACGGCCTCGCCGTCGCTGTCCGGACGGAGTCCCTCCAGCCGTACGAGGGGGTGGCCGGCGGCGAACTGCCGGGCCCAGTACGCGCGTACGGCCTCGCGGCCGTGCAGCCGGGCGTCGTCCAGGACGTTCGGCCAGTCGACGTCGGGGGCGAGGCACTGTCGCATGACGGGCTCTCGCTGGTCCGTCGAGAAGACCTCGTACATACGCCGAAGCAAGGCCGCCTGCGCGGCGGGAATTCCCTCGGAAACCCCCTCCGGCTCCATCTTCAGTTCCCCGCCACCGACTTCACCGCCACCGAGACGGGCGCCGAGCCGCCGATCAGTTCGAGTGTCAGGCCCGCCGTCGCCGGGGTGTCGAGCAACTCCGCCAGTACGGCGGCCACGTCGTCGCGCGGGATCGGGCCGCGTCCGGTGTGGGCCTCCAGTCGCACCTGGCCGGTTCCCGCGTCGTTCGTCAGCATTCCGGGCCGCAGGACCGTCCAGTCCAGGGCGTCCAGGCCGCGCACGTACTCGTCGGCGGCGCCCTTGGCGCGCAGGTAGGCGTCGAAGATCTCGTCGCCCTCGTGCCGCGGGTCCGCGCCCATCGACGACACGATCAGGAAGCGCCGTACGCCCGCTTGGACCGCCGCGTCGGCGAACAGGACCGCCGCGCCCTTGTCCACCGTGTCCTTGCGGGCAGTTCCGCTGCCCGGACCCGCGCCGGCCGCGAAGACCGCCGCGTCCGCGCCCTGGAGTTGGGCCGCGACCTCCTCGACCGAGGCCGACTCCAGGTCCAGCAGGACGGGTTCGGCACCCACCTCCCGCAGGTCGTCGCCCTGTTCCGCCTTGCGGATGATTCCCGCTACCTCGTTTCCGCGCGCGGCGAGCAGCTTCTCCAGCCGCAGCGCGATCTGACCATGACCACCAGCGATGACAATGCGCATGTTTCCGACCGTACGCCCGGACAGCCGCATCCGCCGCACGACTTCAGCCACGCATCACACCTCCGGGGGCGTGGACCTCACGCGTATACGCCGGGCGCGCGCTGTCCATCCGCGCCACTCGACTCCCACCCGCCTGCCACCTGCCTGCCACCCGCCCGCCTCGCGGCGCGCCCTCGCACCGCGGACAGCGCGGACCGCCCGGACCGCGCGCACACCCTCACGACGGCTCGCCCCGCCCCTGCCGAGGCAACCCCAACTCCGCGGCCACGGCCGAGTTGCAGTACTCCCGCACCGCGCTCGTCCGCGCCACCACACGCCCCCGGTGCACCACGATCCGGCTGTACGCCAGGGACAGCGCCCCTGCCAGCCGGTCCCCGCGGACCGCCAGCAACTCGGCGGGGAAGCCCGCCTCCACCCGTACCTCGGGCAGCCCCAGCGCGGCCCGCGCCGATCCGCTGACACAGTCGTACGCGTCCTCCGGGCGCAGTCCGTGGCGGGAGGCCAGCAGGTACGCGGCCTCCAGCGGGTCCCCGCGGCCCACCGGGTTCGACACGTCCCGCAGGGCGCCGCTGCCGGCGGCGACGCGTACGCCGGCGGAGCGCAGCAGCCGTACGGGCGCCGTGGCGCGCCGCTCCACGCCCGCGCAGCCGCCCTGTGGCAGGCACACCACCGTCACCCCGGCCGCGGCGAGCTGGTCCGCGGTCCGGGAAGCCACCTGGGAGGGCAGCCGCCCCAGGCCGCCGCACGGGCCGAGCGTCACGCCGGGGCGCAGTCCGCCGGCCATCGCGGCGAGACGGGACAGCCGGGCCGGGTCGGCGGCGTCGGTGTGCAGGTCGACGGGACAGCCGTGCTCGGAGGCGACCTCCAGGACCGCCTCCACATAGCCCGTCGGATCGGGGTCCAGGTCGGGGCAGCCGCCGACCACCGACGCGCCCATCTTGACCGCGTCCCGCAGCATCGCGAGCCCGTCCGCCCCGGCGACTCCGGTCAGCAGTCGGGGCATCGCCACCGTCGTCAACTCCGTGAGCCCGCGCAGCGAACGCCTGGCCTGGAGCACGGCGGCGAGCGCGTTCAGCTCCTGGATCTCGCCCACGCGCACATGCGCGCGCAGCGCCGTCGCCCCGTGCCCGAGCTGGAGCAGGGCGGCCTCGGTGGCCCGGCGCTGGACGTCATGGGGGTCGTAGGAGACCGGTCCGCCCTCGTCGGCGGAGAGCGCGGTGTCGCCGTGGGCGTGCGGTTCGGCCGGGGCCGGCAGGAGCAGATAGCCGCCGAGGTCCACTCGAGCGCCGCACGCGCGCGTGCCGCTCGCCGCCAGGCTCCCGGCCGTGCCGACCGCCTCGATGCGGCCGCCGTCCAGCCGTACGTCCACGGTCCGTCCGTCGGTGAGCCGGGCCCCGCACAGCAGCAGAGCACCCGGATCGGCCGGTCCGGACGAGCCCGACGGGGACGAGGAGGGGGGCGGCTGGGGGTTGCTGTCGGGCATCGTGCTCCAGAGACAAGATCACGCAGAGTGAGTCGAGCCTAGGGTGACGGTCAGGCCTTGGCGTGCAGGAGCGCAATAGTCGTACCGGTGTGGTCCGCCGGACGGGAGCGGTTTCCACGGTGCCGCGGTGGCCCCGGAGGCGGGGGTGCGGTGGCCCTGGAGGCGGGCGTGTGGTCCGCCGATCGGCCCCAGGCAGGGCCCGCGAAACGGATTTGGGTGAACGGCTGCCGAGCGTGTAATGTCTTCATCGCTCGCCCCAATAGCTCAGTCGGCAGAGCGTCTCCATGGTAAGGAGAAGGTCAACGGTTCGATTCCGTTTTGGGGCTCTGGTGTGAACGGTTCCCGTCGCGAGGCGGGGCCCGATTGCATCACAGCGGTGTAGCTCAGTCGGTAGAGCAAGCGGCTCATAATCGCTGTGTCACCGGTTCAAGTCCGGTCACCGCTACTGACAGTAGCCGATTGCGGGGTCGGTCCTTCGATCGGCTACTCTTTCTTGCGTTAATACATTCCATCCGTTCGTCAAGGAGCACTCACGTGGCTGCCACCGACGTCCGCCCGAAGATCACGCTGGCCTGCGTGGAGTGCAAGGAGCGGAACTACATCACCAAGAAGAACCGGCGTAACAACCCGGACCGACTGGAGATGAAGAAGCACTGCCCGCGTTGCAATGCGCACACCGCGCACCGCGAGACGCGATAAATCAGGCTCGTACGCGAGGCCGTCCCCGACTGTGGGGGCGGCCTCGCGTCGTTTCAGGCCCGGTTACCGGCCGGTTCCGGCCGACTACGGCCACCCAGAGCAGACACCAGGCAGACAGCAGGAGGTACCGGGCCATGGCGCTCGACCAGTCCTTCGTGGGGCGGAGCTACCCGCCCACCGAGCCCTATGAGGTGGGCCGGGAGAAGATCCGTGAGTTCGCGGAGGCCGTGGGGGACACCAACCCGGCGTACACCGACCCGGAGGCGGCCAAGGCGCTCGGCCACTCCGATGTGATCGCCCCGCCGACGTTTGTCTTCTCGATCACCTTCAAGGCCGCCGGACAGGTCGTCGAGGACCCCCAGTTGGGCCTGGACTACAGCCGGGTGGTGCACGGCGACCAGAAGTTCGCCTACACCCGCCCGGTGCGCGCCGGTGACCGGCTGACCGTCACCTCCACCATCGAGGCCATCAAATCCATGGCCGGCAACGAGGTCCTGGACATCCGCGGCGAGGTCCACGACGAGGCGGGGGACCACGTGGTGACCGCCCTGACGAAGCTCGTGGCCCGTGGCGCGGACGCCGAGGAAGAGGAGGCCTGAGGACGATGACGGCGAAGATCGCGTACGGCGACGTCGAGGTCGGCACCGAACTGCCCGCCCACAGCTTCCCCGTGACCCGTGCCACGCTCGTGCGGTACGCGGGCGCGTCGGGTGACTTCAACCCCATCCACTGGAACGAGAAGTTCGCCAAGGAGGTCGGACTGCCGGACGTCATCGCGCACGGCATGTTCACCATGGCCGAGGCGATCCGTGTGGTCACGGACTGGGTCGGCGATCCGGGTGCGGTCGTCGAGTACGGCGTCCGCTTCACCAAGCCCGTCGTCGTGCCGAACGACGACCTCGGCGCCACGATCGAGGTCAGCGGCAAGGTGGCGGTCAAGCTCGACGACAACCGGGTCCGCGTGGATCTGACGGTGCTCAGCGAGGGGCGCAAGGTGCTCGGCATGTCCCGGGCGGTCGTACAGCTGGCGTGAACGGCACGCGCGTGCCGTGAGGTAAGGGGCGTTCTCCATGGAGGGGCGCCCCTTACGCATGTGGGCCGATCCATTGAGGTCTCGCCAAGCATGCGGGCCGACCCGATCCGACCTCGCCACTCAGCCCTGCACTGCGGCGGCCCTGCATTCCGGCCCTGCTCAGACCCCGCACTCCGCCCGCCGACCCGCCCCACCTCGCTCCCCTTGACGTAGTTAGTGATTGAGTACTAACTTAGTCCTCATGGTCAGGATGAGCGCAGAAGAGAGGCGTGAGAGCGTCATTCGCGCGGCGACGACCGAGTTCGCCCGTGGCGGCTACTACGGCACGTCCACCGAGGCGATCGCCAAGCGGGTCGGTGTCTCGCAGCCGTATCTCTTCCGGCTCTTCCCGGGCAAGAAGGCGATCTTCCTGGCGGCGGCCGAACGCTGTGTGGAGGACACCATCCGGATGTTCGCGGAGGCCTCCGAGGGGCTGGAGGGTGACGAAGCCCGGTATGCCATGGGTGACGTCTACCGGAAGGTCGTCTCGGAGCAGCCCGAGCGGCTGATGATGCAGATGCAGATGTACCTCGCCGTGGCGTCCGCCGAGCAGGAGGGTGACCACGAGTTCGGTGAGGCCGTGCGTTCCGGCTGGATGCGCCTGTGGGACACCATCCATCCGCCGCTCGGGGCGGACGTCGACGAGACGACGACCTTCCTGGCGTACGGGATGCTCATCAACTGTCTGGTGGCCATGGGTTTCCCGCCCGACCACCGGGCCTGGGCGGGCATGGGGCCGGCGCGGCGGTACGGGAAGCGGCCGTAGGGGTGGGGTGGCGAGGGCTGCCCCTGTCCTCTCATGTCCGTGAAAGTTAGTGATCAATAACTATCCACAGAACCGAATCGCATCACCCCTGGGGGAGCGATGTCACACCACACCGATCAGAACGCGCGCGCAGACCGTCCGGGCGGGGCCGTATGGGCCCTTGTCATCACCAGCGTCGCCGGGTTCATGGCCGCGCTGGACAACCTCGTCGTCACCACCGCGCTGCCCTCCATCCGCGAGGACCTGGGCGGCGCGCTGCACGACCTGGAGTGGACGGTCAGCGCCTACACGCTCACCTTCGCCGTGCTGCTGATGTTCGGCGCGGCCCTCGGTGACCGCTTCGGCCGCCGCAGGCTCTTCCTCGTCGGCATATCGATCTTCACCGTCGCGTCCGCCGCCGCGGCCCTCGCGCCGGGTATCGACTCCCTGATCGCCGCCCGCGCGGTGCAGGGCGCAGGCGCGGCGATCATGATGCCGCTGACGCTGACCCTGCTGACGGCGGCGGTGCCCGCGGCCAAGCGGGGGATGGCGTACGGCATCTGGGGCGCCGTCAACGGGCTCGCGATCGCCTCCGGGCCGCTCATCGGCGGCACCCTCACCGAGCACATCTCCTGGCAGTGGATCTTCTGGCTGAACGTTCCGCTGGGCATCGCCCTGCTGCCGCTCGCCCGACTGCGCCTCGCCGAGTCGCACGGCACCGGTTCCCGGCTCGACATCCCCGGCACCCTGCTCGCCAGCGGCGGACTGTTCGGCATCGTGTACGGCCTGGTGCGCGGCCCCGCCGACGGATGGACCGGACGCCTGGTCCTGACCGGCCTGTTCGCCGGCGGCGCGCTGCTGGTCGGCTTCGTCCTCTACAGCACCCGCGCCAGGAACCCGATGCTGCCGATGCGGCTGTTCCGCTCCCGGGCGTTCTCCGGGATCAATGCCGCGAGCATGCTGATGTTCCTCGGCATGTTCGGGTCGATCTTCCTGCTGAGCCAGTACATGCAGATCGTGCTCGGCTACTCGCCGACCGAGGCGGGGCTGCGGATGCTGCCGTGGACCGGTATGCCGATGCTCGTCGCGCCGATCGCCGGGATCCTCGCCGACCGCATCGGCGGCCGGCCCGTCGTCGCCACCGGCCTCTTCCTCCAGGCCGCAGGCCTCGCCTACCTGGCCTCCGCGGTCACCGTCGACGTGTCCTACGCCGCCCAGCTGCCCGGTCTGATCATCAGCGGCGTCGGCATGGCCCTGTTCTTCGCCCCGGCCGCGCACCTGGTGATGTCCAGTGTCCGCGCCTCGGAGCAGGGCATCGCCTCCGGCGCCAACAACGCCCTGCGTGAGGTCGGCGGAGCGCTCGGCATCGCCGTCATGGCGTCGATCTTCTCCGCGCAGGGCGGCTACGAGACCGGCCAGACCTTCGTCGACGGCCTCAAGCCCGCCCTCGTCACCGGCGCCGCCGTCGTGGCGCTCGCCGGCGTCTCGGCCCTGCTCATCCCGACCCGGCGGCAGGGCGGCACGACCGTGAGCCCGACCGAGCAGACGACGGAACGGGCGCTGGAGACGGCCGCCCACTGAGCCGGCCGACTCGTCCCCCGGCACCGAACCCACCCGACCCGGACCACGAGGAGCAGCCATGCCCACCCTTCCCTGGACCGTCCCGAACCCCGCACCCCGGGGCGCCGAGGTCCATGTCTTCGCCTCCCGCTTCGAGACCCGCACCTTCTGGGGAGCGCTCCGCTTCCTGGCCCGTACGCCCGGCGTGTGGCGGCAGGTGAGCCGGGCGCCCGGCGCGCACGGTGCCTCCCTGAAGGCCGAGCCCTTCAAGCGGACCTTCTGGACGCTGTCCGCCTGGGAGTCGCCGGCCGCGCTCAAGGACTTCGCCCGCTCCGGCACCCATGCCCCGACCTCGCAGGGCCTGGCCGGTCAGATGCGGGACGTCAAGTTCGCCACCTGGCAGGTGTCCAGCGACGAACTCCCGCTCGGCTGGAAGGAGGCCTTCCGGAGGCTGACGTGACCGGCCCGCGCGCGTGCCACGCGCACAGGCCCCGGCACTCCCCGTGGGTGCCGGGGCTGTCGGTGCCGTCTCGTAGTCTTGGGCGCGTGCAGGAACTCCACGACGCCCCCCTCGCCCCTTTCACCACCTTCCGGCTGGGCGGCCCCGCCACCCGCCTGGTCACCGCCACCACCGACGCCGAGGTGATCGACGTCGTGCGCGAGGCGGACGCCACCGGGACCCCACTGCTGCTGATCGGCGGCGGATCGAACCTGGTCATCGGCGACAAGGGCTTCGCGGGCACCGCACTCGTCATCGCCACCAAGGGCTTCGAGCTGGACGGCGGCACGCTCGAACTGGCCGCCGGCGAGGTGTGGACCGACGCCGTCGCCCGCACTGTCGAGGCCGGGCTCGCCGGAGTCGAGTGCCTCGCCGGAATCCCCGGCTCCGCGGGCGCCACCCCGATTCAGAACGTCGGCGCCTACGGCCAGGAGGTCTCCTCGACCATCACCGAGGTGATCGCCTACGACCGCCGGACGGGCGAGACCGTGGTCATCCCGAACTCGGAGTGCGCCTTCTCCTACCGCCACAGCCGCTTCAAGGCCGACCCCGAGCGTTACGTCGTCCTGCGCGTCCGCTTCCGGCTGGAGGACGCGGACGGCCTCTCGGCGCCCATCAAGTACGCCGAGACGGCTCGCGCCCTCGGCGTCGAGGTCGGCGACCGGGTGCCCCTGGCCGGCGCCCGCGAGACCGTGCTGAAGCTGCGCAGCGGGAAGGGCATGGTCCTGGACCCCGAGGACCACGACACCTGGTCGGCCGGGTCGTTCTTCACCAACCCGATCCTCACCGACGAGCAGTTCGCGGCGTTCCACGCGCGCGTGCGGGCCCACCTCGGCGACGGCGTGGAGCCGCCGGCCTATCCGGCGGGGGAGGGGCGCACCAAGACCTCCGCGGCCTGGCTCATCGACAAGGCGGGCTTCACCAAGGGGTACGGCACCGGCCCCGCCCGTATCTCCACCAAGCACACCCTCGCGCTCACCAACCGCGGCGAGGCGACCACCGAGGACCTCCTCGAGCTGGCCCGCGAGGTCGTCGCCGGAGTCCGGGAGACGTTCGGGATCACGCTGGTCAACGAGCCGGTGACGGTCGGGATCAGCGTCTAGGACGGACCCGGCCTTGCCGGGCCGCCCTCAGTAGGCCACGCCCACTCCCTGCTTCACCGTCGCCGGGTCCGCGACCATCGTCAGCATCGCGTGCGCGACATCCGCCCGCCCGATGAAGCGCCCCTTGGGCGGGAACCCGCCGACGGCCGTGCGATAGCTGCCGGTGAGCGGCTTGTCCTGGAGGCGCGGGGGCCTGACGAGGGTCCAGTCCGTGGGGGTGCGGGCGATCTCGGCCTCCATCTCCCGCAGGTCGGCGTAGATGTCCTTGAGGACCGCAGAGACGACACCGCGCACGGCCCGGTCCAGGAACCCTTCCCCCTCCGGCGCGGGACCGACCGGCGCGGCGCTCACCACGAGCAGCCGCCGCACGTCCTCCGCCTCGAGGGCCGCCAGCACCGTACGCGTCACCCGTGCCGCGACGCCCGCGTCCGCGCGGCCGCGCGCACCGAGACCGGACAGCACGGCGTCCCGCCCGGCGACGGCGCCCCGCAGCGCGCCGGGGTCGGTGAGATCCGCGCGGAACACCTCCAGACGGTCGCCGGTGAGAGGGAGGCGCGCGGGGTCCCGTACGACGGCCGTGACCTCGTGGCCGGCCTCCAGTGCCTGGCGGACGATCTCCTTGCCGATGCCCCCGGTGGCGCCGAAAACGGTGAGTTCCATGACTGCTCCCGCCCGGATGAGATAGGTGGGTGAGTATTCACTCACCCCTGCTTCCTCTAGGGTGAGTAAGTACTCACCCACCCGTCAAGTGCGATTGGACGATCCATGGAGTCTCGGCCCACCCGTGTTCGACTGCTCGACGCCGCGCACGACCTGATGCTCAGCGTCGGACTGGCGCGGGCCACGACGAAGGAGATCGCGCGGGCGGCCGGGTGTTCCGAAGCGGCGCTCTACAAGCACTTCGACAGCAAGGAGGAGCTGTTCATCCGGGTGCTCACCGAACGGCTGCCCCCGCTCCGCCCGCTGCTCAGCAGCCTCGCCGCCGAGCCGGGCCGGCACTCCATCCAGGAGAACCTCACCGAGATCGCCCGCCAGGCCGCGCTGTTCTACGAGCAGAGCTTCCCGATCGCCGCGTCGCTCTACGCGCAGACCGCACTCAAGCGGCGGCACGACGACGCCATCCGGGAGATGGGGATGGGCCCGCATGTGCCGATCCAGGAACTCGACGTCTATCTCAGGGCGGAACAGCAGATGGGCCGGGTCAGGACGGACGCGGACACGTTCGCGGCGGCGTCGCTGCTGATGGGCGCCTGCGCGCAGCGGGCGTTCGCCTACGACGCGACCAGGGACGCGGTACGGCCGCCGGTGGACGAGTTCGCCGCCCGGCTGGCCCGCACGCTGCTCGCCGGCATCGCCGACTGACCCCGGCCGACGCGTCCTAGGCGAGCCAGTCGGCCACCCCGGCCAGGAGCTTCGCCTTGGTCTCCTCCGGCGCCGCCGAAGCGCGCACCGACTGCCGGGCCAGTTCCGCCAACTCCTCGTCCGTGAAGGCGTGGTGGTGGCGGGCGATGTCGTACTGGGCGGCGAGCCGTGAGCCGAAGAGCAGGGGGTCGTCGGCGCCCAGGGCCATGGGGACGCCGGCCTCGTACAGGGTGCGCAGCGGCACGTCCTCGGGCTTCTCGTAGACGCCGAGGGCGACGTTCGACGTCGGGCACACCTCGCAGGTCACGCCCCTGTCGGCGAGGCGCTTGAGCAACCGCGGGTCCTCCGCCGCCCGCACCCCGTGGCCGATCCGGTTCGCGTCCAGGTCGTCCAGGCAGTCACGGACCGAGGAGGGGCCGGTCAGCTCGCCGCCGTGCGGGGCCGAGAGCAGGCCGCCCTCGCGGGCGATGTGGAAGGCACGGTCGAAGTCCCTCGCCATACCCCGGCGTTCGTCGTTCGACAGCCCGAAGCCGACCACGCCCCGGTCGGCGTACCGCACCGCGAGCCGGGCCAGCGTGCGGGCGTCCAGCGGGTGCTTCATCCGGTTCGCGGCGACCAGGACGCGCATCCCGAGGCCCGTGTCCCGCGCCGCCGTCTCGACCGCGTCCAGGATGATCTCCAGCGCCGGGATCAGCCCGCCCAGCCGGGGCGCGTACGACGTCGGGTCGACCTGGATCTCCAGCCAGCCGGAGCCGTCCTTGACGTCCTCCTCCGCGGCCTCCCTGACCAGCCGCTGGATGTCCTCCGGCTGCCGCAGGCACGAGCGCGCCGCGTCGTACAGGCGCTGGAAGCGGAACCAGCCTCGCTCGTCCGTGGCCCGCAGTCTCGGCGGCTCTCCACTGGTCAGCGCGTCGGTCAGCGCCTCGGGCAGACGCACACCGTATTTGTCGGCCAGTTCCAGCAGGGTCGCCGACCGCATCGAGCCGGTGAAGTGCAGGTGCAGATGGGCTTTCGGCAGTTCAGAGACATCACGTACACGCTCCATTCCAGGATCCTGCCGTACGTCCCGGTCGTCCCGGTAGCGGTTTCCCCTTTAGTGGTCTTGCTCGCACAAAGAAACGGGGACCTCCGGAAAACCGGAGGTCCCCCGTGGTGAGGGCGGCGGACGTCAGTCCCTGGCCTCCGCCAGCAGCTTCTGGATCCGGCTCACACCCTCGACGAGATCCTCGTCACCGAGCGCGTACGACAGCCGCAGATAGCCCGGCGTGCCGAAGGCCTCGCCCGGGACGACCGCGACCTCGGCCTCCTCCAGGATCAGCTCGGCGAGCTCGACGCTGCTCTGCGGGCGCTTGCCGCGGATCTCCTTGCCGAGCAGGGCCTTGACCGACGGGTACGCGTAGAAGGCGCCCTCGGGCTCCGGGCAGACCACGCCGTCGATCTCGTTGAGCATCCGCACGATCGTCTTGCGGCGGCGGTCGAACGCGTCGCGCATCTTCGCGACCGCGTCCAGGTCGCCGGAGACGGCGGCGAGTGCGGCCACCTGGGCGACGTTGGAGACGTTCGACGTCGCGTGCGACTGGAGGTTGGTCGCGGCCTTCACCACGTCCTTCGGACCGATGATCCAGCCGACCCGCCAGCCCGTCATGGCGTACGTCTTGGCGACACCGTTGACCACGACGCACCGGTCGCGCAGCTCGGGGAACAGCCCCGGCAGGGAGACCGCGGCCGCCTCGCCGTACACCAGGTGCTCGTAGATCTCGTCGGTCATCACCCACAGGCCGTGCTCCACGGCCCAGCGGCCGATCGCCTCGGTCTCGGCCTCGGTGTAGACGGCGCCGGTCGGGTTGGACGGCGACACGAAGAGGACGACCTTCGTCCGCTCCGAACGGGCCGCCTCCAGCTGCTCCACGGTGACGCGGTAGCCGGTCGTCTCGTCGGCGACGACGTCGACCGGGACACCGCCGGCCAGGCGGATCGACTCCGGGTACGTCGTCCAGTACGGCGCCGGGACGATGACCTCGTCGCCCGGGTCGAGGATCGCGGCGAAGGCCTCGTAGATGGCCTGCTTGCCGCCGTTGGTGACGAGGATCTGGGAGACGTCGGGCTCGTAGCCGGAGTCGCGCAGCGTCTTCGCGGCGATGGCGGCCTTCAGCTCGGGCAGACCGCCGGCCGGCGTGTAGCGGTGGTACTTCGGGTTCTTGCAGGCCTCGATGGCGGCCTCGACGATGTAGTCCGGGGTCGGGAAGTCGGGCTCACCGGCGCCGAAGCCGATCACCGGACGCCCGGCGGCCTTGAGGGCCTTGGCCTTGGCGTCCACGGCGAGGGTGGCGGACTCGGAGATCGCGCCGACTCGGGCGGAGACCCGGCGCTCGGTGGGAGAGGTTGCAGCGCTCATGGGCCCCATCGTTTCAGACAGGAAACGCGCCCGGCACACGGGTTTCACGGACTGAACAGCGGCTGAACATCCGTCCGCATCGGGCCCCCGGCCTGGGCGATCTTGCGCCGCCGCCCCCGGGACCGCCCGGCGATCTTTCGGGCACCAAGCCCCCATCGGCCACTTTCTGTTCGACGGCACGCCCAGGACCACGTACACTCTCACCTCGTTGGCCTTCAGCAGCCCACAACCGACAGTGCACAGCGAGCACTCGTCCGGATGCGGTACGTTGGGGGACACACAAAGGGTCGTAGCTCAATTGGTAGAGCACTGGTCTCCAAAACCAGCGGTTGGGGGTTCAAGTCCCTCCGGCCCTGCTACACACACCTTCGCCAGGATGTGTGCGCATGTACGTACAGCATTGCAACGCCGTGCGGCTCAGACCGGGCGCGGCACGGCCACGACCCGGGATCAGGTGAGGACGGATGGCGGACGCCGTGGGCTCCATCGATACGCCTGACGCCCAGGATGAGGCGCAGGAGAAGAAGAGCCGCAAGGGCGGCAAGCGTGCGAAGAAGGGCCCGCTGAAGCGGCTCGCCCTCTTCTACCGGCAGATCGTTGCGGAGCTCCGCAAGGTCGTCTGGCCGACGCGCAACCAGCTGACCACGTACACGACCGTGGTGATCGTCTTCGTGGTCATCATGATCGGCCTGGTGACCGTGATTGACTATGGGCTCGACCACGCCGCCAAGTACGTCTTCGGCTGAGCAAAGAGCGAAGGGCGCCGTGGTTACCGGCGCCCCTTTCGCATGTTCCACCCCTATGTATCCAGGAAGAAGCAGCCACCGTGTCTGACCAGAACCTGAACGACGCCGTCGAGCCGCACGGACAGGACGTCGAGTCCGTGGAGGACGAGCTCGACATCGTCGAGGGCGCTGACGAGGACCTGGACGAGGTCGAGGCTGCCGACGCCGAGGCGGGTGAGCCGGCCGAGGAAGCCGCGGTGCACGTCGAGGACGAGGACGAAGAGGCCGCCGAGGAGGCCGAGCCCGTCGACCCCGTCGCCGCCCTGCGCGAGGAACTGCGCACGCTGCCCGGCGAGTGGTACGTCATCCACACCTACGCCGGTTACGAGAACCGCGTGAAGACCAACCTCGAGCAGCGCGCCGTCTCGCTGAACGTCGAGGACTACATCTTCCAGGCCGAGGTGCCGCAGGAAGAGGTCGTCCAGATCAAGAACGGTGATCGCAAGACGATCAAGCAGAACAAGCTGCCGGGTTACGTCCTGGTCCGTATGGACCTGACCAACGAGTCCTGGGGTGTCGTCCGCAACACCCCCGGCGTCACCGGCTTCGTGGGCAACGCCTACGACCCGTACCCGCTGACCCTGGACGAGATCGTCAAGATGCTCGCCCCGGAGGCCGAGGAGAAGGCCGCCCGCGAGGCCGCCGAGGCCGAGGGCAAGCCCGCTCCGCAGCGCAAGGTCGAGGTTCAGGTCCTGGACTTCGAGGTCGGCGACTCGGTCACCGTCACCGACGGTCCGTTCGCCACGCTTCAGGCCACGATCAACGAGATCAACGCCGACTCCAAGAAGGTCAAGGGCCTGGTGGAGATCTTCGGCCGGGAGACGCCGGTCGAGCTGTCCTTCGATCAGATTCAGAAGAACTAGCTTCGCGATCATCCGAAAGAGCCCCTGACCAGCGGTTTCCCGTTGGGCAGGGGCTCTCTCGTGTCCAGGGGGCCGTCATGGGATCGTGGGGCGCCTCTGGGCCCTCCGGTAGACCGCATCCACGGCCTTGCGGGTCCACCGCCGGCCGCCCGCTCCCGTCCAAGAGGCAGGCACACAGTGCAGGAGGTCAGAACACGTCGTGGCTGGGGCGGTCGGCTCCACGGCTTTAGGCAGCCACCATGGGGCGAGCCTCTAAGATCCTGGCCCCAGCGTCGTGCTTTACCGGGCAGGTCCACAGACTGCCCCACGCGCCATCAGCTCACGGGGCCATGATCACTCGCCCCATGGCAGCTCCAGCCCAAAGCCGTTCCGCCGACCGCGCGTACACTGCCGCACGCAGAGCCCATGGGGGGATCGTATGACGGACAAATCACGGGTTTTTGGGCGAACTGGGCGAAGAGTGGTGCTCGCCTTGATGTCTTGCGCTTGGGTGACCATCGCGATCTCCGCCATCGTCGACCTGCCTCAGATCACTTGGCCCGGTTGGGCCCTGGTCTTCGTCGGCTGCGCATTTCTGACTCGGGAGTGGCGACGTGTCTGGCGTCGAGAGGCCCCGTAAGGCGAAGGAACAGCCTTGGTCTTCCGAGTCTCGGACGGTGAGCCGTAGGGCCGTGTCTGGGCCGTCCGAGGCGGACCAGCGTTGACAGACATTGACAGCCAGCGCCAGCGTCTACGCTGGTCAGAAACGCTCAGTCGGGGAGACGCCCACGTGAGAGACACGGGTCACCACTTCCAGAAGAACTAGCGGCACAGCAGCTCTCACGAAGGGCCTTCGACCGGCGGATTCCGCTGGTCGGGGGCCCTTTCGTCGTACGCGGCGCCGCGTACGACGACCGAGTCCCCATTAAATGTGTGCTGCACCACAACCATCCGGCGCCTCGGCTGGTCTGACTTGATGACCGAAACGCGCGGACAGCGTTCTTCATGGTGTTCCCCAGCTCTTTGTGGCGGTTTGCCCTGAGCTGCTCGCTGCCCGCGTCAGCCTTCGGCACCCGCCGACTCACACGCTGAGTCACACACCGAGTCACACACCAAGAAGTGGGGGAACTTCCTCATGCGTGCTCGATCCCTCCTGGTCGTCGCGGCGGCGTCCGCCTGCGTCCTGCTGCCGACAACCTCCGCGGTCGCCGGCACCGGCCCGGCCCCGTCGCCCAACAAGCAGAAACTGACCGCCCGTTCGGCCTCCCCGTCCGAGGCCGGCAACCCGTTGAGCCTGAAGGCCCGGGCCGCCGGCGTCTGCTCGGACGCCTACCAGATCGGCGCCACCGCGTACATCAACCGGGGAGGCGTGCACGCCGCCTCGGTGAAGCAGTTCTACTCGCCCAGCTGCAAGGCGAACTACGGCTATGTCTGGGTCTGGCAGAGCTTCCGCGACAAGATCAAGGACTACGACGTCAGCACCGGCGTCTACAGCTACGCCCGTGACGAGGTCGTGGGCCAGGACTGGTGGAACGCCACCAACAGCCAGGAGTTCTGGTCCTTCCCGGCCGACACGGTGAGTGAGTGCACCTCGGCCATCGGGACGCTGCGCGCCCCCGGCGACCCCGTGGCCGGTCAGGCCACCACCGCCAAGCGCTGCTGACCTCGCTCCCCCTCCGGGCCCCGGCCGGCGCGCGACGGCCGGGGCCGACCCCTGTCCAGGTGGGGCGGGGCGGCCGCGGGTGGGCGGTGGATGCCCGGCGGTCGTGCGCCTGAGCTGCCGGTTTTGGCCCTGACGCGTTACCCGTTATCGTTGTGCGGTATGCCTCCATCCGGATGATCCGGACATGCACCGTTCAAGGTGACCTCCGGTACGGATGGCGGCGGAACACCTCTCACTAAGGACCCGGAGAGAGCATGCCTCCCAAGAAGAAGAAGGTCACGGGGCTCATCAAGCTCCAGATCCAGGCCGGTGCGGCCAACCCGGCTCCGCCGGTCGGCCCCGCGCTGGGTCAGCACGGCGTCAACATCATGGAGTTCTGCAAGGCCTACAACGCCGCGACCGAGTCGCAGCGCGGTTGGGTCATCCCGGTGGAGATCACGGTCTACGAGGACCGTTCCTTCACCTTCATCACCAAGACCCCGCCGGCCGCGAAGATGATCCTCAAGGCCGCTGGTGTCGAGAAGGGCTCCGGCGAGCCGCACAAGACCAAGGTCGCCAAGATCACCGAGGCGCAGGTCCGCGAGATCGCCACCACCAAGATGCCCGACCTCAACGCCAATGACCTGGACGCCGCGTCCAAGATCATCGCCGGCACCGCCCGTTCCATGGGCATCACGGTCGAGGGCTGACCTCAACACCCCAAGCAGTAGTGAGTGGCGGGGCCTGCTCGGCCCGGACCACAACTCCTAAGACAACACAGGAGCAGTAGTGAGCAAGCGCAGCAAGTCTCTCCGCGCTGCGGACGCCAAGGTCGACCGGGACAAGCTCTACGCCCCGCTCGAGGCCGTCCGTCTCGCCAAGGAGACGTCCACGACCAAGTTCGACGGCACCGTCGAGGTCGCCTTCCGCCTGGGTGTCGACCCGCGTAAGGCCGACCAGATGGTCCGTGGCACCGTGAACCTTCCGCACGGCACCGGTAAGACCGCCCGGGTCCTGGTCTTCGCGACCGGTGACCGTGCCGAGGCCGCGCGTGCCGCGGGCGCCGACATCGTCGGCGCCGACGAGCTGATCGACGAGGTCTCGAAGGGCCGCCTGGACTTCGACGCCGTCGTCGCCACCCCCGACCTCATGGGCAAGGTCGGCCGCCTCGGCCGTGTCCTCGGCCCGCGTGGTCTGATGCCGAACCCGAAGACCGGCACCGTGACCCCGGACGTGGCCAAGGCCGTGACCGAGATCAAGGGCGGCAAGATCGAGTTCCGCGTCGACAAGCACTCGAACCTGCACTTCATCATCGGCAAGGCGTCCTTCGACGACACCAAGCTGGTGGAGAACTACGGCGCCGCGCTGGAGGAGATCCTCCGTCTGAAGCCGTCCGCCGCCAAGGGTCGCTACATCAAGAAGGCCGCCCTCACCACCACGATGGGCCCCGGCATTCCGCTCGACCCGAACCGCACCCGCAACCTCCTCGTCGAGGAGGACCCGGCCGCGGTCTGAGCCATCGGCTCTCCAGGCTCGACGACGGGCCCCACACCCCTTCCGGGTGCGGGGCCCGTTCCCGTTCTCCGGCCGTTTGTCAGCGCCCTGGGTTAACGTGCATTCACGGGGATGGCACAGGGGGGACGGATGACGAGCACGAGGGCGCGCGGGGCGGCGTTGTGGATCGCGCTGCTGACCGCGCTCGCGGCCCTGGCCGCCTGCACCTCCTCATCCGACCGCCCCGACGAGGAGGACCGCCCCACGCCCTCCCGGGCGGTGACGGCCGCCCTGCGCACCGTCGAGCGCTCCACCGACCGGGCCGACTCCGCCCGGGTCAGCTCCACGACCACCGTGGGATCGGCGCTGTCCATGAAGGCCCAGGGCACCCTCGCCTGGAGCGACGGCCTCACCGGCACTCTGACGATCACCTACACCGGCGGCACCACGGCCGAGACGATGCGCCGCCTGGGCACCACGTCGATGGAAGCCCGCTATCTCCGCGACGCCTACTACGCGCGCATGGGCGAGGCGTTCGCCGCCAAGGCCGACGGCAAGCACTGGATCAAGTACGCCTACGACGACCTGAAGGACCTAGCCGGCAGCTCCGGAGCCGACCTCGCCGACCAGATGCGCGGCACCGCCCCGCACACCTCGGTGAAGCTGCTGCTGTCCTCGGCGGACGTGCGCAAGGTCGGTGAGGAGACCGTGCGCGGCGAGGCCGCCACGCGGTACTCCGGCACCGTGCGGGTGGACGGCGCCACCACCCAGACCGTCGACATATGGGTCGACGACCGGGACCTGCTGATCAAGAAGGTGGAGCGGGGCCGTACGGCCACGGGGTCGCTGACCCAGACCGCCTACTACGGCGACTACGGCGTGAAAGCCCCGGTCGAGAAGCCTCCCGCCGCGGACACCGCGGATCTCAAGGAGCTGCTCAAGGAGGGGACGCTCGGCGGGGCCTCCTGAGTATTCGGAGGACTGTTCGTACCGCCTGGGCTACGCTCTCGATCTTGCCGTGCGACGACCACGCACGAGCTCGTGTTCCTGGGGGGAACCAATGAGACTTTCCGTACGCGCCGCGCTGCCCGTCTCCGTCGTCGCGATCCTGCCCGCGGCCGTGCTGCTGCTGGCCGGCTGCGGTACCGGAGTCGGCTCGGACGCCGCCGCCGCGGACTCCTCGGCCGCCGACGCCGTGGCGCGGGCGGTGGCAAAGACCGAGGGCGTCACGTCACTGGCCTACCGGGTGACCGGGCAGTACCCGGAGCGGGGGCGCATAGCCGACGAGGGGACCGTCCGCACGAAGCCCGTCACGGGCAGCCTCAAGACGGCCAACCTGACCGGCGAGGAGCAGGGCGAGACCGAGATGCGGCTCGTCGACGGGGTGCTGTACGGCACCGCGGACGCCGACCTGGCCGACGAGATCGGCGGCCGGCACTGGATCAGCTACGGCCCGGCCGCCAAGCTCACCACGGACAGCGGCCTGCGCATGGACGTCGGCTGGATGCGCGACCAGGTCGGCCGCAACCCGGCCCGGGAGGCCGCCTACCTGGCCGCCGCGGACGACGTGCGGCGGATCGGCGGCGAGACGGTCGACGGTGTCGGCACCACCCACTACGAGGGCACGGCCACGGTCGAGGAGCTGCGGGCCGCGTTCAAGGAGCGAGGGGACAAGGCCACCCGGGAGGGGCACGGGCGCAGCCTCGACCAGTACAAGAGGCTCGGCGTGGACGAACTCACCCTGGACGTGTGGGTCGACGGCGACGACCGGGTCAAGCGCCTGCGCACGCAGGGCTTCGGCCGCCATGGTGAGCTCGACCTCACCTTCACCTTCCTCGACTACGACGAGCCGGTGACGGTCCGGGCGCCGCGCCCCGGGGACACGGCTGACCTGCGCAAGCCGTTGAGGAAGAGCGGGAGCTGAGGGCCGTAAGGGCCGATTTGCCTGACAGCGACGGCGTCCCGTACTCTCCTACAGAAGCCAAAGACCGCTGGTCGTTACCGTGCGCTCGTGAGAGGGCGCGGTGGCCGAAGGATCCGCTGAAAATGCGGACGACCCGCGCAGGTGACTGTGGAAGAACTCCCGGAGTGCGTACGCCAGCGTATGTCCGCCCGGTCGAGTCCGCCCCGTGCGCCTGCGCCGGGGCGTTTCGTTTTCCCCAGTCCTCCTTCGGGTCCGCGCGGTCCGAACACCCGGAAGGAGGCCGAGACTCATGGCGAGGCCCGACAAGGCTGCCGCGGTTGCCGAGTTGACGGAGCAGTTCCGCAACTCCAACGCCGCTGTGCTGACCGAGTACCGCGGTCTCACCGTGGCGCAGCTCAAGACGTTGCGCCGGTCGCTCGGTGAGAACGCCCAGTACGCCGTGGTGAAGAACACGCTGACCAAGATTGCGGCCAACGAGGCCGGGATCAACACGCTCGACGACCTGTTCAACGGTCCGACGGCGGTCGCCTTCGTCACCGGTGACCCGGTGGAGTCGGCGAAGGGTCTTCGTGACTTCGCCAAGGACAACCCCAATCTCGTCATCAAGGGCGGTGTCCTTGACGGTAAGGCGCTCAGCGCCGACGAGATCAAGAAGCTTGCGGACCTCGAGTCCCGCGAGGTTCTGCTCTCCAAGCTGGCCGGTGCCTTCAAGGCGAAGCAGTCCCAGGCTGCCTCCGTCTTCCAGGCGCTGCCGTCGAAGCTCGTCCGCACCGTGGACGCGCTTCGTGCCAAGCAGGACGAGCAGGGCGGTGCCGAGTAATTCGGCTCGCACGATGACCGCCGCCGCCTGAGGCGGAGGTCGTAGCGGGCCAACGTACGCCCGCCAGACATGTACATCCCGGCACCAGCCGATTTAGTGGAAGGAAAGCCATCGTGGCTCTCACCCAGGACGAACTGCTCGCCGAGTTCGAGAACATGACCCTGATCCAGCTCTCCGAGTTCGTGAAGGCGTTCGAGGAGAAGTTCGACGTCACCGCCGCTGCGGCCGCCCCGGTCGTCATGGCCGGCGGTGCCGCCGGTGGCGCCGCTGCCCCGGTCGAGGAGGAGAAGGACGAGTTCGACGTCATCCTCACCGGTGCCGGCGACAAGAAGATCCAGGTCATCAAGGTCGTGCGTGAGCTGACCTCCCTCGGCCTGAAGGAGGCCAAGGACCTCGTGGACGGCGCCCCCAAGCCCGTTCTCGAGAAGGTCGCCAAGGACGCCGCCGAGAAGGCCGCCGAGTCCCTCAAGGGCGCCGGCGCCTCCGTCGAGGTCAAGTAAGACCTTCCGGTCGAGTACGACCGCCGCGCTTGCTGAACCCAGCCTCCTGAGGCTGTAACGCAGTCGCACCGAAGAGCGATCATCCATTCGGGTGGTCGCTCTTCGGCGTTCCTGGGGGCGCGGCCACGGTTGCCTTGCGCCTGCAACGACGGGGGGTATGGTGATCTTCGTCGTGTCTCCGGGCCGTCCTGGGTTCGGGCATGGGGGCCTTGACGAACCGCACGCAGCGCGCAATTCTCAGGACGCGTCGTCACAAGGATCCGAATCCGAGGCATGGATCGGCGACGAAGAGGGCAGTATCAACGTGCATTGAGGGCGAGCATGCCGAGGGCGTTGAGAACAACGAGGGTCGCGAAAAACCCGCACTGGACATCAGTGTGCCAAGTGGCTACACTGACCCTTTGCGCTGCCTGTTAGCTGTCCCCTGCCCGTCACCAGGGGCATGCCCTCGCTTGAGCATCGAAGACCGGACCGTCTCTGACCTGGCCATTCTTGGTCGGCGAAGGAAACACCTGTCTCTGTGCGCCGGTGAGGGGCCGGTACGCGCGTAGTGAGTCCGAGCCCTCGGAAGGACCCCCTCTTGGCCGCCTCGCGCAACGCCTCGACCGCGAATATGAACAACGGCGCCAGCACCGCCCCGCTGCGCATCTCCTTTGCAAAGATCAAGGAGCCCCTCGAGGTTCCCAACCTGCTCGCGTTGCAGACCGAGAGCTTTGACTGGCTGCTCGGAAACACCGCCTGGCAGAGTCGGGTCGAGGCGGCTCTGGAGTCCGGTCAGGACGTCCCCACCAAGTCCGGTCTGGAGGAGATCTTCGAGGAGATCTCTCCGATCGAGGACTTCTCCGGGTCGATGTCGCTGACGTTCCGCGACCACCGCTTCGAGCCTCCGAAGAACTCGATCGACGAGTGCAAGGAGCGCGACTTCACCTACGCCGCCCCGCTCTTCGTGACGGCGGAGTTCACCAACAACGAGACCGGTGAGATCAAGTCCCAGACGGTCTTCATGGGCGACTTCCCGCTCATGACGAACAAGGGCACCTTCGTCATCAACGGCACCGAGCGTGTCGTGGTGTCGCAGCTGGTCCGTTCGCCCGGTGTCTACTTCGACTCCAGCATCGACAAGACGTCCGACAAGGACATCTTCTCCGCCAAGATCATCCCGTCCCGGGGTGCCTGGCTGGAGATGGAGATCGACAAGCGCGACATGGTCGGTGTCCGTATCGACCGCAAGCGCAAGCAGTCCGTGACCGTCCTCCTCAAGGCTCTCGGTTGGACGACCGAGCAGATCCTCGAGGAGTTCGGCGAGTACGAGTCCATGCGCGCCACCCTGGAGAAGGACCACACCCAGGGCCAGGACGACGCGCTGCTCGACATCTACCGCAAGCTGCGTCCGGGCGAGCCGCCGACCCGTGAGGCCGCGCAGACGCTGCTCGAGAACCTCTACTTCAACCCGAAGCGTTACGACCTCGCCAAGGTCGGCCGCTACAAGGTCAACAAGAAGCTGGGTGCGGACGCTCCGCTCGACGCGGGCATCCTGACCGTCGAGGACGTCATCTCGACGATCAAGTACCTGGTCAAGCTGCACGCGGGTGAGACCGAGACGGTCGCCGACAGCGGTCAGACGATCGTCGTCGAGACCGACGACATCGACCACTTCGGCAACCGTCGTCTGCGCAGCGTCGGCGAGCTCATCCAGAACCAGGTCCGCACGGGTCTGGCTCGTATGGAGCGCGTCGTCCGTGAGCGCATGACGACCCAGGACGTCGAGGCGATCACGCCGCAGACCCTGATCAACATCCGGCCGGTCGTCGCCTCCATCAAGGAGTTCTTCGGCACCAGCCAGCTGTCCCAGTTCATGGACCAGAACAACCCGCTGTCGGGTCTGACGCACAAGCGGCGTCTCTCCGCGCTCGGCCCGGGTGGTCTCTCCCGTGAGCGGGCCGGCTTCGAGGTCCGTGACGTTCACCCGTCGCACTACGGCCGTATGTGCCCCATTGAGACCCCTGAAGGCCCGAACATCGGTCTGATCGGTTCGCTCGCCTCGTACGGCCGGGTCAACGCGTTCGGTTTCGTCGAGACCCCGTACCGCAAGGTGATCGAGGGCCAGGTCACCGACGAGGTCGACTACCTGACCGCCGACGAGGAGGACCGCTTCGTCATCGCGCAGGCCAACGCCGGCCTGAACGACGACATGCGCTTCTCCGAGAACCGCGTTCTGGTCCGCCGTCGTGGCGGCGAGGTCGACTACGTCGCCGGTGACGACGTGGACTACATGGACGTCTCGCCGCGCCAGATGGTGTCGGTCGCGACCGCCATGATCCCGTTCCTCGAGCACGACGACGCCAACCGTGCCCTGATGGGCGCGAACATGATGCGTCAGGCCGTGCCGCTCATCAAGTCCGAGGCGCCGCTCGTCGGCACCGGCATGGAGTACCGCTCCGCGGTCGACGCCGGCGACGTGGTCAAGGCCGAGAAGGCCGGTGTGGTCCAGGAGGTCTCCGCGGACTACATCACCACCGCCAACGACGACGGCACCTACATCACCTACCGGCTGGCCAAGTTCGCCCGCTCCAACCAGGGCACCTCGGTCAACCAGAAGGTCATCGTCCTGGAGGGCGACCGCGTCATCGAGGGCCAGGTCCTCGCCGACGGTCCGGCCACCCAGAACGGCGAGATGGCGCTGGGCAAGAACCTGCTCGTGGCGTTCATGCCGTGGGAGGGTCACAACTACGAGGACGCGATCATCCTGTCGCAGCGCCTCGTGCAGGACGACGTCCTCTCCTCGATCCACATCGAGGAGCACGAGGTCGACGCCCGTGACACCAAGCTCGGCCCCGAGGAGATCACCCGGGACATCCCGAACGTCTCCGAGGAGGTCCTCGCCGACCTCGACGAGCGCGGCATCATCCGCATCGGTGCCGAGGTCATCGCCGGCGACATCCTCGTCGGCAAGGTGACCCCGAAGGGTGAGACCGAGCTGACGCCGGAGGAGCGCCTGCTGCGCGCGATCTTCGGTGAGAAGGCCCGTGAGGTCCGTGACACCTCGCTGAAGGTGCCGCACGGCGAGACCGGCAAGGTCATCGGCGTCCGCGTCTTCGACCGCGAGGAGGGCGACGAGCTTCCCCCCGGTGTGAACCAGCTGGTGCGCGTGTACGTGGCGCAGAAGCGCAAGATCACCGACGGTGACAAGCTCGCCGGCCGACACGGCAACAAGGGTGTCATCTCCAAGATCCTGCCGATCGAGGACATGCCGTTCCTGGAGGACGGCACCCCGGTCGACATCATCCTCAACCCGCTGGGTGTGCCGTCCCGAATGAACCCGGGACAGGTCCTGGAGATCCACCTCGGCTGGCTCGCCAGCCGCGGCTGGGACGTCTCCGGTCTCGGCGAGGAGTGGGCGCAGCGCCTTCAGGTGATCGGTGCCGACCAGGTCGACCCGGGCACGAACGTCGCGACCCCCGTCTTCGACGGTGCGCGCGAGGACGAGCTCGCCGGCCTGCTCCAGCACACCATCCCGAACCGCGACGGCGAGCGCATGGTGCAGCCGACCGGTAAGGCGAGGCTGTTCGACGGCCGCTCCGGTGAGCCGTTCCCGGACCCGATCTCCATCGGGTACATGTACATCCTCAAGCTGCACCACCTGGTCGACGACAAGCTGCACGCCCGCTCGACCGGCCCGTACAGCATGATCACCCAGCAGCCGCTGGGTGGTAAGGCCCAGTTCGGTGGCCAGCGCTTCGGTGAGATGGAGGTGTGGGCGCTGGAGGCTTATGGCGCCGCTTACGCCCTCCAGGAGCTGCTGACCATCAAGTCCGACGACGTCACCGGCCGAGTGAAGGTCTACGAGGCCATCGTCAAGGGCGAGAACATCCCCGAGCCCGGCATCCCCGAGTCCTTCAAGGTGCTCATCAAGGAGATGCAGTCGCTCTGCCTGAACGTGGAGGTGCTGTCCAGCGACGGTATGTCCATCGAGATGCGTGACACCGACGAGGACGTCTTCCGCGCTGCGGAGGAGCTCGGCATCGACCTGTCCCGGCGCGAGCCGAGCAGCGTCGAAGAGGTCTGACGGGAGTCCGGCGGGGCCCTTACCCACAGGGCCCCGCCGACCCCCAGGCCCCCGTTTCAGACCCCAAGACTTACAACCCTGAGAGGGATTGACGCATAGTGCTCGACGTCAACTTCTTCGATGAGCTCCGGATCGGTCTGGCCACCGCTGACGACATCCGTCAGTGGAGCCACGGCGAGGTCAAGAAGCCCGAGACCATCAACTACCGCACCCTCAAGCCCGAAAAGGACGGACTCTTCTGCGAGAAGATCTTCGGTCCGACCCGGGACTGGGAGTGCTACTGCGGCAAGTACAAGCGTGTCCGCTTCAAGGGCATCATCTGTGAGCGCTGCGGCGTCGAGGTGACTCGCGCCAAGGTGCGTCGTGAGCGGATGGGCCACATCGAGCTGGCCGCGCCTGTCACGCACATCTGGTACTTCAAGGGTGTCCCCTCGCGCCTCGGCTACCTGCTGGACCTGGCGCCGAAGGACCTCGAGAAGGTCATCTACTTCGCGGCGTACATGATCACGTTCGTCGACGAGGAGCGCCGTACCCGCGACCTGCCCTCCCTGGAGGCGCATGTCTCGGTCGAGCGTCAGCAGATCGAGAACCGCCGGGACGCCGACCTGGAGGCCCGCGCCAAGAAGCTCGAGACCGACCTGGCCGAGCTGGAGGCCGAAGGCGCCAAGGCCGACGTGCGCCGCAAGGTGCGCGAGGGTGCCGAGCGCGAGATGAAGCAGCTGCGCGACCGTGCGCAGCGCGAGATCGACCGTCTCGACGAGGTGTGGACCCGCTTCAAGAACCTCAAGGTCCAGGACCTCGAGGGCGACGAGCTCCTCTACCGCGAGCTGCGTGACCGCTTCGGCACGTACTTCGACGGTTCGATGGGTGCCGCGGCGCTTCAGAAGCGCCTGGAGTCCTTCGACCTCGACGAGGAGGCCGAGAGGCTCCGCGAGATCATCCGTACCGGCAAGGGCCAGAAGAAGACCCGTGCGCTCAAGCGCCTGAAGGTCGTCTCCGCGTTCCTTCAGACCAGCAACAGCCCCAAGGGCATGGTTCTGGACTGCGTGCCGGTCATCCCGCCGGACCTTCGCCCGATGGTGCAGCTGGACGGTGGCCGCTTCGCGACCTCCGACCTGAACGACCTGTACCGCCGTGTGATCAACCGGAACAACCGACTGAAGCGCCTTCTCGACCTCGGTGCGCCCGAGATCATCGTGAACAACGAGAAGCGCATGCTCCAGGAGGCCGTCGACGCGCTGTTCGACAACGGTCGTCGTGGTCGCCCGGTCACCGGTCCCGGTAACCGTCCGCTGAAGTCCCTCAGCGACATGCTGAAGGGTAAGCAGGGTCGATTCCGTCAGAACCTGCTCGGTAAGCGTGTGGACTACTCCGCGCGTTCCGTGATCGTCGTCGGTCCGCAGCTGAAGCTGCACCAGTGCGGTCTGCCCAAGGCGATGGCGCTGGAGCTCTTCAAGCCGTTCGTGATGAAGCGCCTGGTCGACCTGAACCACGCGCAGAACATCAAGAGCGCCAAGCGCATGGTGGAGCGCGGCCGCACGGTCGTGTACGACGTCCTCGAAGAGGTCATCGCCGAGCACCCGGTGCTGCTGAACCGTGCTCCCACCCTGCACCGCCTCGGCATCCAGGCCTTCGAGCCGCAGCTGGTCGAGGGCAAGGCCATCCAGATCCACCCGCTCGTCTGCACCGCGTTCAACGCGGACTTCGACGGTGACCAGATGGCCGTGCACCTGCCGCTGTCCGCGGAGGCGCAGGCCGAGGCCCGCATCCTGATGCTGTCCTCGAACAACATCCTCAAGCCCGCCGACGGTCGTCCGGTGACGATGCCGACCCAGGACATGGTCCTCGGTCTGTTCTTCCTCACCACCGACTCCGAGATGCGGAACGTCAAGGGCGAGGACCGCTCCTTCGCGTCCGTGGCCGAGGCGATCATGGCCTTCGACGCGGGCGAGCTGTCGCTCCAGTCGAAGATCGACATCCGCTTCCCGGTCGGCACCATCCCGCCCCGCGGCTGGATGCCGCCGGCGCAGGAGGAGGGCGAGCCGGAGTGGCAGCAGGGTGACTCGTTCCGTCTGCGGACGACCCTGGGCCGCGCGCTCTTCAACGAGCTGCTGCCCGAGGACTACCCGTTCGTCGACTACGAGGTCGGCAAGAAGCAGCTCTCCGAGATCGTCAACGACCTCGCCGAGCGCTACCCCAAGGTCATCGTGGCGGCGACGCTCGACAACCTGAAGGCGGCCGGCTTCTACTGGGCGACCCGTTCCGGTGTCACCGTGGCCATCTCCGACGTCGTCGTTCCCGAGGCGAAGAAGGAGATCGTCAAGGGCTACGAGGCGCAGGACGAGAAGGTCCAGAAGCAGTACGAGCGCGGTCTGATCACCAAGGACGAGCGCACCCAGGAACTCATCGCGATCTGGACCAAGGCGACCAACGAGGTTGCCGAGGCCATGAACGAGAACTTCCCGAAGACCAACCCGATCTTCATGATGGTGAACTCGGGCGCACGAGGCAACATGATGCAGATGCGTCAGATCGCCGGTATGCGTGGTCTGGTGTCGAACGCCAAGAACGAGACGATCCCGCGTCCGATCAAGGCCTCGTTCCGTGAGGGTCTGTCCGTGCTGGAGTACTTCATCTCCACGCACGGTGCCCGTAAGGGTCTGGCGGACACCGCTCTGCGTACCGCCGACTCGGGTTACCTCACCCGTCGTCTGGTCGACGTCTCCCAGGACGTCATCATCCGCGAGGAGGACTGCGGCACCGACCGTGGCCTCAAGCTGGCCATCGCCGAGCGCGGCGCCGACGGCGTCCTGCGCAAGGCGGACAACGCCGAGACCAGCGTGTACGCGCGCTGCCTCGCCGAGGACATCGTCGTCGACGGCAAGGTGCTCGCCCCGGCGGGTGTCGACCTCGGTGACGTGCTCATCGACGTCCTGGTCGGCGCGGGTGTCGAGGAGGTCAAGACCCGCTCGGTCCTGACCTGTGAGTCCGCCGTCGGTACGTGCGCCATGTGCTACGGCCGTTCGCTCGCCACCGGCAAGCTGGTCGACATCGGTGAGGCGGTCGGCATCATCGCCGCCCAGTCCATCGGTGAGCCCGGTACCCAGCTGACGATGCGTACCTTCCACACCGGTGGTGTGGCCGGTGACGACATCACCCAGGGTCTGCCGCGTGTCGTCGAGCTCTTCGAGGCCCGTACCCCGAAGGGTGTCGCCCCGATCTCCGAGGCCACCGGCCGCGTCCGGATCGAGGAGACCGAGAAGACCAAGAAGCTCGTCGTCACCCCGGACGACGGCAGCGACGAGACGGCGTTCCCGATCTCGAAGCGTGCCCGACTTCTGGTCAGCGAGGGTGAGCACGTCGAGGTGGGCCAGAAGCTCACCGTGGGTGCCACCAACCCGCACGACGTGCTGCGCATCCTGGGCCAGCGTGCCGTCCAGGTCCACCTGGTCGGCGAGGTCCAGAAGGTCTACAACTCGCAGGGTGTGTCGATCCACGACAAGCACATCGAGATCATCATCCGGCAGATGCTGCGCCGCGTGACGATCATCGAGTCCGGCGACGCCGAGCTGCTGCCCGGCGAGCTGGTCGAGCGCTCGAAGTTCGAGACCGAGAACCGTCGTGTGGTCCAGGAGGGCGGTCACCCGGCCTCCGGTCGTCCGCAGCTGATGGGTATCACCAAGGCCTCGCTGGCGACGGAGTCCTGGCTGTCGGCCGCCTCCTTCCAGGAGACGACCCGAGTCCTGACGGATGCGGCGATCAACGCCAAGTCCGACAGCCTCATCGGCCTCAAGGAGAACGTCATCATCGGTAAGCTCATCCCGGCCGGTACGGGTCTGTCCCGCTACCGCAACATCCGGGTCGAGCCCACCGAGGAAGCGAAGGCCGCGATGTACTCGGCCGTCGGCTACGACGACATCGACTACTCGCCGTTCGGCACCGGCTCCGGCCAGGCCGTTCCGCTGGAGGACTACGACTACGGTCCGTACAACCAGTAGGGCTTACGTCCACTGAGGGGCGGTCACCTTTCGAGGTGGCCGCCCTTCGGCGTTCCCCCATCCGTTCCACGATCTGTGCCCCGTGGCGGTCTCCGGGTTTTCTCCGGGTGCACCCCCGATGCCCGGACTGCCGGTTCGGAGCATCATGGAAGGACTCCGACCAGTACGGGGGAGGTGCTCCATGACGCATCCGTCGTGGCAGCCGTGGCAGCCCTGGCAGGGGAACAGCGCCCCGCAGCCGTGGTCCGGGTCGAACGCCCCGTCGATGCTCGCCTCGCACGCCGACCGTGAGCGTGCCGTGGACGTGCTCAGAGCCGGCTTCGGCGAAGGGCGACTGGCCCAGCCCGAGTTCGAGCAGCGGGTCACGCGGGCCTACACGGCTCGTACGGTGGGCGAGCTCGCCCTGCTGGTCGCCGACCTGCCCCAGGGCCCGATGCCGCATCCGGCGCCCGTCACGCCCGTACCGGGGACGTTCCTGGCGTCGCCGGCCCGGCAGACCAACAGCAAGGCCGTCGGTTCGGCGGTCTGCGGGGTGCTGTGTCTCGTGAGCTTCGGGCTGACCGGCATTCCGGCCGTCGTCCTCGGGCACGCGGCGCGTACCGAGATACGCCGCACCGGGCAGAGCGGTGACGCGCTGGCGCTGACCGGGCTGGTGCTCGGGTGGCTGTCGACCGCGGCCTGGGTGGTGCTGCTGACCCTGCTGATGGTGGCCGCCGCCCTGTCCGAGTCCGGGGCCGGCTGAGGGATCCCGGTGTGCTCGAATCGGCGATTCGAAGATCAAACCCGTCGCGCGGTCTTGACATCGGCCGTATGGGGATGCGGGCGAGGCCCATTTGTTTTGACCGCAGCGAATGAGGTAGGTACGCTCAGACCTTGTGCCTGGGGTGTGCCCTGGCTCTCGTGCGTGCCTTCAACCGCATAGCGAGCTGTGAGCGGCCACCGTAATCTGTGCTCTTTTCGCCTCACGGCGGGAGTCCGCCGGATTCGACACACCCGACCGCGTGGGTCGGCGACGTTCCAGGTTAGCTTCACCATTCGGCACACAGAAACCGGAGAAGTAGTGCCTACGATCCAGCAGCTGGTCCGCAAGGGCCGGCAGGACAAGGTCGAGAAGAACAAGACGCCCGCACTCGAGGGTTCCCCTCAGCGTCGCGGCGTCTGCACGCGTGTGTTCACGACCACCCCGAAGAAGCCGAACTCGGCCCTGCGTAAGGTCGCGCGTGTGCGTCTGACCAGCGGGATCGAGGTCACCGCTTACATTCCGGGTGAGGGACACAACTTGCAGGAGCACTCCATCGTGCTCGTGCGTGGTGGCCGTGTGAAGGACCTGCCGGGTGTTCGCTACAAGATCATCCGCGGTTCCCTTGACACCCAGGGTGTGAAGAACCGCAAGCAGGCCCGCAGCCGCTACGGCGCCAAGAAGGAGAAGTAAGAATGCCTCGTAAGGGCCCCGCCCCGAAGCGCCCGGTCATCATCGACCCGGTCTACGGTTCTCCTCTTGTCACGTCGCTCATCAACAAGGTGCTGCTGAACGGCAAGCGCTCCACCGCTGAGCGCATCGTCTACGGCGCCATGGAGGGCCTCCGCGAGAAGACGGGCAACGACCCGATCATCACGCTGAAGCGCGCTCTGGAGAACATCAAGCCGACCCTCGAGGTCAAGTCCCGCCGTGTCGGTGGTGCGACGTACCAGGTTCCGATCGAGGTCAAGCCCGGTCGTGCCAACACGCTCGCGCTGCGCTGGCTCGTCGGCTACTCCCGCGCCCGTCGCGAGAAGACCATGACCGAGCGTCTGCTCAACGAGCTTCTCGATGCTTCGAACGGCCTCGGTGCGGCCGTCAAGAAGCGCGAGGACACGCACAAGATGGCCGAGTCCAACAAGGCCTTCGCGCACTACCGCTGGTAGTCGCTACCCCATCGAGACCGAGAGAAGACTGAGCCACTATGGCTACCACTTCACTTGACCTGGCCAAGGTCCGCAACATCGGGATCATGGCCCACATCGACGCGGGCAAGACGACCACCACCGAGCGGATCCTGTTCTACACCGGTGTGTCTTACAAGATCGGTGAGGTCCACGACGGCGCTGCCACCATGGACTGGATGGAGCAGGAGCAGGAGCGTGGCATCACGATCACGTCTGCTGCGACCACGTGTCACTGGCCGCTCGAGGACAACGACTACACCATCAACATCATCGACACCCCGGGGCACGTCGACTTCACCGTTGAGGTGGAGCGCTCCCTGCGTGTGCTCGATGGTGCCGTGACGGTGTTCGACGGTGTCGCCGGTGTCGAGCCGCAGTCCGAGACGGTGTGGCGTCAGGCCGACCGTTACGGCGTGCCGCGTATCTGCTTCGTCAACAAGCTGGACCGTACCGGCGCCGAGTTCCACCGCTGCGTGGACATGATCTCGGACCGCCTGGGCGCCCAGCCGCTCGTCATGCAGCTTCCGATCGGCGCCGAGGCCGACTTCAAGGGCGTCGTGGACCTGGTCCGCATGAAGGCGCTCGTGTGGTCCGCCGAGGCCGCCAAGGGCGAGATGTACGACGTCGTCGACATCCCGGCCACGCACACCGAGGCTGCCGAGGAGTACCGCGGCAAGCTGATCGAGGGCGTCGCCGAGAACGACGAAGAGATCATGGAGCTGTACCTGGAGGGCCAGGAGCCCACCGAGGAGCAGCTGTACGCCGCGATCCGTCGCATCACCATCGCGTCCGGCAAGTCCAGCGACACCACGGTCACCCCGGTGTTCTGTGGCACCGCGTTCAAGAACAAGGGCGTTCAGCCCCTGCTCGACGCGGTCGTGCGCTACCTGCCGACCCCGCTCGACGTCGAGGCCATCGAGGGCCACGACGTGAAGGACCCCGAGCTGGTCGTCAAGCGCAAGCCGTCCGACGACGAGCCGCTGTCCGCGCTGGCGTTCAAGATCATGAGCGACCCGCACCTCGGCAAGCTCACCTTCGTCCGGGTCTACTCGGGCCGCCTGGAGTCCGGCACCGCCGTGCTGAACTCCGTCAAGGGCAAGAAGGAGCGCATCGGCAAGATCTACCGCATGCACGCGAACAAGCGTGAGGAGATCGAGTCGGTGGGCGCCGGCGACATCGTCGCCGTCATGGGCCTGAAGCAGACCACCACCGGTGAGACGCTGTCCGACGACAAGAACCCGGTGATCCTGGAGTCCATGGACTTCCCGGCGCCGGTCATTCAGGTCGCCATCGAGCCCAAGTCCAAGGGTGACCAGGAGAAGCTGGGTGTCGCCATCCAGCGTCTCGCGGAGGAGGACCCCTCCTTCCAGGTCCACTCGGACGAGGAGACCGGCCAGACCATCATCGGTGGTATGGGCGAGCTGCACCTCGAGGTGCTGGTCGACCGTATGCGCCGTGAGTTCAAGGTCGAGGCCAACGTCGGCAAGCCGCAGGTGGCCTACCGCGAGACGATCCGCAAGGCCGTCGAGCGCGTCGACTACACGCACAAGAAGCAGACTGGTGGTACCGGCCAGTTCGCGAAGGTGCAGATCGCGATCGAGCCGATCGAGGGCGGCGACGCCTCGTACGAGTTCGTGAACAAGGTCACCGGTGGTCGTATCCCGAAGGAGTACATCCCTTCGGTCGACGCCGGTGCGCAGGAGGCCATGCAGTTCGGCATCCTCGCGGGCTACGAGATGACCGGCGTGCGCGTCACGCTGATCGACGGTGGCTACCACGAGGTCGACTCCTCCGAGCTCGCGTTCAAGATCGCCGGTTCGCAGGCCTTCAAGGAGGCCGCGCGCAAGGCCAGCCCTGTGCTCCTTGAGCCGATGATGGCCGTCGAGGTCACCACGCCCGAGGACTACATGGGTGAGGTCATCGGCGACATCAACTCCCGCCGTGGCCAGATCCAGGCCATGGAGGAGCGGGCGGGTGCCCGCGTCGTGAAGGGCCTCGTGCCTCTCTCGGAGATGTTCGGTTACGTCGGCGACCTGCGCAGCAAGACGTCCGGCCGGGCCAGCTACTCCATGCAGTTCGACTCCTACGCCGAGGTTCCGCGGAACGTCGCCGAGGAGATCATCGCGAAGGCCAAGGGCGAGTAACGCACCGCGTTCACACGCTTTAGGCTTGACTCCGGAGCCTTGAGGGGCAAACACCCGCAAACACGGATGTTTGCCCCGGGGCCCGGGCTTTCCAGCAAAGATCACCTGGCGCCGATGAAGCAAGGCGTTCAGAACCACTCCACAGGAGGACCCCGTGGCGAAGGCGAAGTTCGAGCGGACTAAGCCCCACGTCAACATCGGCACCATCGGTCACATCGACCACGGTAAGACGACCCTTACGGCCGCCATTACCAAGGTGCTGCACGACGCGTACCCGGACCTGAACGAGGCCTCGGCCTTCGACCAGATCGACAAGGCTCCCGAGGAGCGCCAGCGCGGTATCACCATCTCCATCGCGCACGTCGAGTACCAGACCGAGACGCGTCACTACGCCCACGTCGACTGCCCCGGTCACGCGGACTACATCAAGAACATGATCACCGGTGCTGCCCAGATGGACGGCGCCATCCTCGTGGTCGCCGCCACCGACGGCCCGATGCCGCAGACCAAGGAGCACGTGCTCCTGGCCCGCCAGGTCGGCGTTCCGTACATCGTCGTCGCCCTGAACAAGGCCGACATGGTGGACGACGAGGAGATCCTGGAGCTCGTCGAGCTCGAGGTTCGTGAGCTGCTCTCCGAGTACGAGTTCCCGGGCGACGACCTGCCGGTCGTCAAGGTCTCGGCGCTCAAGGCCCTTGAGGGCGACAAGGAGTGGGGCAACACCGTCCTCGAGCTCATGAAGGCCGTGGACGAGAACATCCCGCAGCCCGAGCGTGACGTCGACAAGCCGTTCCTGATGCCGATCGAGGACGTCTTCACGATCACCGGTCGCGGTACGGTCGTCACCGGCCGTATCGAGCGTGGTGTCCTCAAGGTCAACGAGACCGTTGACATCGTGGGCATCAAGCAGGAGAAGACCACCACCACGGTCACCGGCATCGAGATGTTCCGCAAGCTGCTCGACGAGGGCCAGGCCGGTGAGAACGTCGGTCTGCTGCTCCGCGGCATCAAGCGCGAGGACGTCGAGCGCGGCCAGGTCATCATCAAGCCGGGCTCGGTCACCCCGCACACCGAGTTCGAGGCGCAGGCCTACATCCTGTCCAAGGACGAGGGTGGCCGCCACACGCCGTTCTTCAACAACTACCGTCCGCAGTTCTACTTCCGTACGACGGACGTGACCGGCGTGGTGACCCTCCCCGAGGGCACCGAGATGGTCATGCCGGGTGACAACACCGAGATGAAGGTGGAGCTCATCCAGCCCGTCGCCATGGAAGAGGGCCTGAAGTTCGCCATCCGTGAGGGTGGCCGGACCGTGGGCGCCGGCCAGGTCACCAAGATCAACAAGTAATCTTGTTGGCCTGACCTGGTAGCTCCAGCGCGAGCTCCTGAAGGGGCCCGTACGACTTCGGTCGTACGGGCCCCTTTGTCATGCGCGAACGGGTGCCGCGGGCCCCGGGGTTGGCTCCCGACTCACCCTCGCGGCTCACCCCGAGTGCCGTGCCGATGACGCCTCGTGAAGATGGCAGGGAGGAATCAAGAAAGGTGTCGGCATGGCACATTCAGGCCACTGGGTGCGTTATTCGTCCCGGTTCTGCATAACCTCGCTCACCGCCGCGGCCGCCCTGCTGGCCGGCGCGGTGCCCTCCACCACCGCAGCGGCCACGGATCTCGCTCCGCGAGCCGCCGTTGACACAGCGACGTTCTCCACGGGCTGGTCCGAACCGTGGGCGATCTCCTTCCTCCCCGACGGGCGTTCGGCCCTGGTCACCGAGAACGAGTCCGCCCGCCTCTACCGCTTGCGCGACAACGGCACCCGGACCTTGATCGGCAAGGTCCCGAAGGTGGCCGTCTTCCAGCCCGGTGACGCCGCCAAGGGCGGACTGCTGGGGGTCGCCCCGTCCCCGACCTGGGACGGCAAGAAGGACAAGCAGGTGTTCTTCATGCACACCACGGCGTCCGAGAGCCGCCTCGTGCGCATGAACTACGACGGCAGGTCGCTCAGCGGCTACACCGTCGTCCTCGGCGGGCTCAAGCGGGGCTCCAACCACCACGGCGGCAAGATCGCCTTCGGCCCCGACCAGTACCTCTACGTCGCCACCGGCGAGGCCACCCACGCGAGACTCGCGCAGGACAAGAAGTCGCTCAACGGGAAGATCCTGCGGATCACCAAGAGCGGCAAGCCCGCTCCCGGCAACCCGTTCGGCAACCACGTCTACAGCTACGGCCACCGCAATCCGCAGGGCCTGGCCTGGGACCGCAAGGGCCGGCTGTGGTCGGTGGAGATCGGGCAGGAGGCCAAGGACGAGCTCAACCTGATCGAGCGGGGCGCCAACTACGGCTGGCCCAGCTGCGAGGGCGTCTGCTCCGTCAAGGGCATGACCAACCCGAAGGCCACGTGGGACCACACCACGGCACCGGCCCAGATCGCCGTCGTGGGCGACGACCTCTACGTGTCGACGCTGCGGGGCTATCAGCTCTGGCGCGTCCCCATCACCGCCGCCCTCCAGGGCAAGGGCGACAGCGCCAGGACCAAGGTCTTCTCGGGCTACGCGCTGCGGGCCCTCACGAAGGTCCCGGGCCGCAACGAGCTCTGGCTGGGCACCGCGCGACAGACGGGCGGCGATCGGATCCTCCGCGTGACCGTCGGCTAGCACCGCCCAGCCGTCAGTTCGAGCAACGAAGGACGTCCACATGACCGACATACGCCGCTCGACGCGGCATTCACCCCGGTTCGCCGCTGCCGCGCTCGCCACCGCCGCGCTGCTGGCGACCGCGCTGGCCCAGCCGGTGACCGCCGCTCCGGCCGCGGCCGACGGCGGCGCCCCGGCCGGCGTCAAGACGCTGTCGAAGGGATGGCACACCCCCTGGGGCATCTCGTTCCTGCCGAACGGCCGCACCGCCCTGATCACCGAACGGCTGTCGTACCAGGTCTACCGCCTGGACCGGGACGGCAGGAAGAAGTGGGTCGGCGAGGTGCCGTACACCGTCCCCGAGCCGTACGACGAGGGCGCCGGCGGACTGCTGGGCGTCGCCCCGTCCCCGACCTGGGACGGCAAGAAGGACAAGCAGGTGTTCTTCATGCACACCACGAAGGCGGAGACCCGGGTCGTCAGGATGGACTACGACGGCTCCTCGCTGCGCAACTACAAGCCGATCCTCACCGGCATCCGACGCGGCGGCGACCACAACGGCGGCAGGATCGCCTTCGGCCCCGACAAGTACCTCTACGTCTCCACCGGCGAGGCGCTCCAGCCGAAGCTCGCCCAGGACCGGAAGTCGCTCAACGGGAAGATCCTGCGGATCACCAAGAGCGGCAAGCCCGCTCCCGGCAACCCGTTCGGCAACCACGTCTACAGCTACGGCCACCGCAATCCGCAGGGCCTGGCCTGGGACCGCAAGGGTCGGCTGTGGTCGGTCGAGATCGGGCAGCAGACGTACGACGAACTCAACCTGATCAAGCGGGGCGCCAACTACGGCTGGCCCACCTGCGAGGGCACCTGCTCCCGCAAGGGCATGGCCGACCCCATGGCCACCTTCAGCCCGGAGCGGGGCGTGCCCGCGCAGATCGCCGTCGTGCGCAACGTGCTCTACGTGTCGTCACTGCGCGGCCAGCGGCTGTGGCGGGTCCCGATCGCCGGCGACAGCGAGCGCCTCGGCACCAAGACCGCCTTCTATCCGGGCACGTACGGCCGGCTGCGCGCCATCGCCAAGGTGCCCGGAGCCGACGAACTGTGGGTCGGCACCAGCGACTTGGGATACGGCAACGACAAGATCCTCCGCGTCCCGATCAAGTGACCCACCGTCAGGTAACCCCCACGGAAAGGACGTACGAGCGATGCACGAGACCAAGGAACCGCTGAAGCCGGTCGAGCAGGCCCCCGCGGCGGGGCAGGACGACGCCACCTGGCAGGCCCCCGCCTTCGAGGTCGTCGACACCGCGCTGGAGGTCACCGCCTACTCCCTCAGCACCCGCTAGCGGTCGCCATGCTGCTGCTGGTACTCGGTACCGCCGCCGGCGGCGGCATCCCCCAGTGGAACTGCGCGTGCCCCGGCTGCTCCGGGGCACGCGCCCACCCGCGGCGGCGCCGCCGGCACGCCTCGCTCGCCGTACGGACGGGCGAGGGCCGCTGGTACGTCGTCAACGCGACCCCCGACATCGGCGACCAGATCGAGGACCGTCCCGAGCTGCACCCGGGCCCCGGGCCCCGGCAGACCCCGATCGCCGGCGTGATCCTCACCGACGCCGAACTCGACCACACCCTGGGCCTCGCACGGCTGCGCGAGGCCGACGGCTTCGAGGTGCTGGCGACGGACCCGGTCCGGCGGGCGGTGCGGGAGCGCCTGCGGCTCGGCGAGGTGCTGGCGCCGTACACCGACGTGACCTGGCGGGAACTGCCCGGACACGGCCCCGGTGTGCGGATCAGCGGTATCCCGGTGTCCGGCAAGCGCCCGCGGTACGCCGCCGACGCCCCGGACGACGACGCCTGGGTCGTCGCGCTGCGCCTGTACGACCCGGCCTCCCGGACCTCCGTCCTCTACGCCCCGGCGCTGGCCGACTGGCCCGAGCGCCTTCAGCGGGCCGCCGAGGAGGCCGACTGCGTCATCGTCGACGGCACCTTCTGGGACGACGAGGAGCCCGTGCGCACCGGCATCTCCTCCCGCACCGCCACCGGCATGGGCCATCTGCCCATCGACGGACCGGGCGGCACCGCCGAGCGGCTGGCCCGGCTCTCCGCCCGGTGCCTGTACACCCACCTGAACAACACCAACCCCCTCGTCGACCCGGCCGCACCCCAGCACAAGCGGCTGGCCCGGCTGGGCATCGAGGTGGCGTACGACGGGATGGTGATCGAGCCATGAACACGGCAGCTGTGAGCACGGCGGCCGAGGACGCCGCAGCCGGGAACGCGGCGGCCGAGGTCACGCCGGCCGCCCCGCCGGCGGAGCCCTGGAGCCCCGCCGAGCTGGAGGCACGACTGCGCGCGGTGGGGGAGAAGCGCTACCACCACCGCCACCCCTTCAACATCCGGATGCACGGCGGCGACCTCAGCCCCGAGGAACTGCGCCGCTGGATCGTCAACCGCTTCCACTACCAGCGCCACATCCCCGTCAAGGACGCCCTGATCACCGCCAAGCTGCCCACTCCCGAGCTGCGCCGGATGTGGCTGCGGCGGATCCAGGACCACGACGGCTCGCAGCCCGGCGAGGGCGGCATCGAGCGCTGGCTGCGGCTCGGCGAGGCGGCCGGCCTGGACCGCGGGACGATGCTGCGCACCGACTCGGTGCTGCCCGGCGTACGGCTGGCGGTCGAGGGATACGTCAACTTCTGCCGGCTGGGCTCGCCCCTCGAAGCCGTCGCCGCCTCGCTCACCGAACTGTCGGCGCCGGACCTCATGCGCACCCGCATCGACGCCTTCGAGCGCCACTATCCGTGGATCGACTCCGAGGGACTCGCCTACTTCCGCACCCGGGTCGCCCAGGGGCGGCGCGACAGCCGGGAGGCGCTCGACCTGGTGCTGGGCTGGGCCCGCGCCCGCGACGACCAGGAGCGCGCGGTGGCCGCGCTGAGCTTCAAGTGCGACGTCCTGTGGGCGTTGCTGGACGCCGTGGACCGGGCGAGCCGCCGGGAGCAGGAGTGAGCGCCCCGCCCGGCACCGACTGGCGGCCCGTCCTGGCCCCCGCCATCGTGCGCCGCCACGACCCCGTACGGGACGCCGACCTGCTGCTCCTCCCGGAGCGCGTCGGCGTCCTGAGGGGCTCGGCGGCAGCGGTCGTAGGCCTGTGCGACGGCACACGAGAGGTGGGCGACATCGTCGCCGAGCTGACGGAACGCTTCCCCGGCGCCCCGGTCGCCACGGAGGTCCCCGCGTTCCTCCACCGGTTGCGCGAGGAGGGCTGGCTGCGATGAACCCGGCCGATCAGCCGCCGCCGGCCCGCCCGTGGGCGCTGCTGGCCGAGCTCACCCACGCGTGCCCGCTGCATTGCGGCTACTGCTCCAACCCCCTTGAGCTGACCCGGCGTTCGAGCGAGCTCAGTGCCGAGCAGTGGGCGGACGTGATGCGTCAGGCAGGGGAGCTCGGTGTGGTCCACACCCATCTGTCGGGCGGCGAGCCCCTGCTGCGCCGGGACCTGGACCGGATCGTCGCCGCCGCCGAGGCCGCCGGGATCTACACCCAGCTGGTCACCAGCGGGGTGGGGCTGAGCGAGGCCCGGCTGGGGGCGCTTGTCGCCGCTGGGCTGAAGAGCGTCCAGCTGTCCGTCCAGCACGCCGACCCGCGCGCCTCCGACAAGATCGCCGGGCGCCGGTCCTTCGCCGAGAAGGAGCGGGCCGCCGAGCTGGTCCGGGCCGCCGGCCTGCCGCTCGGCCTCAACGTCGTTCTGCACCGCGAGAACCTCGACGCCCTCGACGCCCTGGTCGAGCTGGGGCTGTCCTGGGGCGTGGACCGCATCGAGCTGGCGAACGTCCAGTTCTACGGCTGGGGCCTGCTCAACCGCGCCGCGCTGCTGCCCACGCGCGAGCAGCTGGCCGGGGCGCGGGACGCCGTGCGGCGCTGGCGGGAGCGGCTGACCGGCGGTCCCGAGCTGGTCTGGGTCGTCCCCGACTACTTCGACGGTGTCGCCAAGCCCTGCATGGGCGGCTGGGGCGCGGTCTCGCTCACCGTGGCACCCGACGGCACCGTCCTGCCCTGTCCGGCCGCGGCCTCCCTGCCCGACCTGGACCCGCCGAACGTACGGGACCACCCGCTGGACTGGATCTGGGACCACTCCAAGGCGTTCACCCGCTACCGCGGCACCGACTGGATGCCCGACCCCTGCCGGGGCTGCTCCCGCCGCGAGGAGGACTTCGGCGGCTGCCGCTGCCAGGCTTACGCGCTCACCGGGGACGCCGCCCGGACCGATCCGGCGTGCGGGCTGTCTCCCGACCACGGGGTGATCCGGGCGCTGAGCGAGGCGACCCCGGACCCTCTCGCCCGGATCAGGTGGCGAGCGCCCGGCCGGGTGTGACCTCCGGTGACCCGCGCGTGCTCTCGGAGGAGTGTTTGACTTGCGTCACCCTCGGGGTATTCTCTCCGGCTCGATTGGCGGAGGCCCGGCCCCATATGGCAGACTGTCCGAGTTGCTCGGTCGAGTGTTGATGCTGCGCGCCTCCCGCCGGGAGGACCGGAAGCGAGTCCCACAGTACTCGTCGCCCTAACTGCCGTAAGGCAGCGCTGGGGCGGACGTACGGGAATCTTTCGGGAAGCAAGGTGCGGCACCGGCCAGGCACCCGGTGGACCTCCTAGTCCCCGGCTTGCGGTTCCGGAAGGGCCGTGCTCCCAGGCAAGGGATGTTCGAACAAGGGGCATCTGTGTCAGCGAGAGCGCGACACGCCCGACCGCGTGGGTCGGAGAGCGGGACACAGGAACATCGGGTTCCAGAGCGTTACGAGACAAAGGACTACTGAGTAGCCATGGCGGGACAGAAGATCCGCATCCGGCTCAAGGCCTACGACCACGAGGTCATCGACTCCTCGGCGAAGAAGATCGTCGAGACGGTGACCCGCACTGGTGCGTCGGTCGCGGGCCCGGTGCCGCTGCCCACTGAGAAGAACGTGTACTGCGTCATCAAGTCGCCGCACAAGTACAAGGACTCGCGCGAGCACTTCGAGATGCGCACGCACAAGCGCCTGATCGACATCCTCGACCCGACGCCCAAGACCGTTGACTCTCTGATGCGACTCGACCTCCCGGCCGGTGTCGACATCGAGATCAAGCTCTAGGGGCCGGTGATCTGAGAATGGCTAAGCAGATCAAGGGCATCCTGGGCGAGAAGCTCGGCATGACGCAGGTGTGGGACGCGAACAACCGTGTTGTTCCGGTCACCGTCGTCAAGGCCGGCCCCAACGTCGTGACCCAGGTCCGTACGAACGACGTCGACGGCTACGAGTCGGTTCAGATCGCCTTCGGCGAGATCGACCCGCGCAAGGTGAACAAGCCCCTCAAGGGTCACTTCGCCAAGGCCGACGTCACCCCCCGTCGTCACCTCGTCGAGATCCGCACCGCTGACGCCTCCGAGTACACGCTCGGCCAGGAAGTCACGGCCGAGGTCTTCGAGGCCGGCGTGAAGGTCGACGTCACCGGCAAGAGCAAGGGCAAGGGCTTCGCCGGTGTCATGAAGCGTCACAACTTCAAGGGCCTCGGCGCCGGACACGGCACCCAGCGCAAGCACCGCTCTCCCGGTTCCATCGGTGGCTGCGCCACCCCGGGCCGTGTGTTCAAGGGCCTCCGCATGGCGGGTCGCATGGGCAACGAGCGGGTCACCACCCAGAACCTGACCGTCCACGCCGTTGACGCGGAGAAGGGTCTGCTGCTCATCAAGGGCGCGGTTCCCGGTCCGAACGGCGGCCTCGTCCTGGTCCGCACTGCGGCCAAGGGGGCCTGAGGTAACCGATGAGCACTGTTGACATCCTTTCGCCGGCGGGCGACAAGGCCGGTTCCGTCGAGCTCCCCGCGGAGATCTTCGACGTAGAGAAGATCAGCGTTCCGCTGCTCCACCAGGTCGTCGTCGCGCAGCTGGCCGCTGCCCGCCAGGGCACGCACAAGACCAAGCGTCGTGGCGAAGTCCGTGGTGGTGGCAAGAAGCCGTACCGCCAGAAGGGCACCGGCCGCGCCCGTCAGGGCTCGACCCGCGCGCCGCAGTTCGCCGGTGGTGGCGTCGTGCACGGTCCCGTGCCGCGTGACTACTCGCAGCGGACCCCGAAGAAGATGAAGGCCGCGGCCCTGCGCCACGCCCTCACCGACCGGGCCCGCAACAACCGCATTCACGTCGTCTCCGGCGTGATCGAGGGCGACAACCCGTCCACGAAGGCCGCGAAGAGCCTGTTCGGCAAGATCTCGGAGCGCAAGAACCTGCTCCTGGTCGTCGAGCGCGCCGACGAGGCCGCGTGGCTGTCCGCCCGCAACCTGCCCCAGGTCCACATCCTGGAGCCGGGCCAGCTGAACACGTACGACGTTCTCGTCTCGGACGACGTGGTCTTCACCCAGGCCGCGTTCGAGTCCTTCGTGTCGGGCCCGAAGGCCGATGACACCGAAGGGAGCGAGGCCTGATGGCTACGCGTCACCCGAGCATTGCCTCCAAGGCGGCCAAGGCCGCCAAGGCCGCGCGCGTCGCCAAGGCGCGTCGCCACGCCGCCGAGGGCAAGAACACCGTCGAGACCCCGGTCAGCAAGTCCTTCACGGACCCCCGTGACGTGCTGCTGAAGCCGGTTGTCTCGGAGAAGAGCTACGCGCTCCTCGACGAGGGCAAGTACACGTTCATCGTCGCCCCGAGCGCCAACAAGACCCAGATCAAGCAGGCCGTCCAGGCGGTCTTCGACGTCAAGGTCACTGGGGTCAACACGATCAACCGCCAGGGCAAGCGCAAGCGCACCCGCACCGGCTTCGGCCAGCGCGCGGGCACCAAGCGCGCGATCGTGACCCTCGCCGAGGGCGACCGTATCGACATCTTCGGCGGTCCGACCGCGTAAGCGGGTCGGATCGTCCGATATCGGACGAGGACTGAGAAATGGGAATCCGCAAGTACAAGCCGACTACGCCGGGCCGTCGTGGCTCCAGCGTCGCCGACTTCGTCGAGGTCACGCGGTCCACGCCGGAGAAGTCGCTGGTCCGCCCGCTGCACAGCAAGGGCGGCCGTAACAACGCCGGTCGTGTGACCGTTCGCCACCAGGGTGGCGGACACAAGCGCGCCTACCGTGTCATCGACTTCCGTCGCCATGACAAGGACGGCGTGCCGGCGAAGGTCGCGCACATCGAGTACGACCCCAACCGCACCGCGCGCATCGCGCTGCTGCACTACGCCGACGGCGAGAAGCGCTACATCCTCGCCCCGCGCAACCTTCAGCAGGGTGACCGCGTCGAGAACGGTCCCGGGGCCGACATCAAGCCGGGCAACAACCTGGCGCTCCGCAACATCCCGGTCGGTACCACGATCCACGCGATCGAGCTCCGTCCCGGTGGCGGCGCCAAGTTCGCCCGCTCCGCCGGTGCCTCCGTGCAGCTGCTCGCGAAGGAGGGCTCGATGGCCCACCTCCGCATGCCTTCCGGTGAGATCCGCCTGGTCGACCAGCGCTGCCGCGCCACGGTCGGCGAGGTGGGCAACGCCGAGCAGAGCAACATCAACTGGGGCAAGGCCGGCCGCAAGCGCTGGCTGGGCGTTCGCCCGACCGTTCGCGGTGTGGCGATGAACCCGGTCGACCACCCGCACGGTGGTGGTGAGGGCAAGACCTCCGGTGGTCGCCACCCGGTCTCCCCGTGGGGTCAGAAGGAGGGTCGTACTCGTTCGCCGAAGAAGGCTTCGAACAAGTACATCGTCCGCCGCCGCAAGACGAACAAGAAGCGCTAGGAGCGGGTTTAGATGCCGCGCAGTCTCAAGAAGGGGCCCTTCGTCGACGACCACCTGATCAAGAAGGTGGACGCCCAGAACGAAGCCGGCACCAAGAACGTCATCAAGACCTGGTCCCGTCGCTCCATGATCGTGCCGGCCATGCTCGGCCACACGCTCGCGGTGCACAACGGCAAGACCCACATCCCGGTGTTCGTCACCGAGTCGATGGTCGGCCACAAGCTCGGCGAGTTCTCGCCGACGCGCACCTTCCGGGGCCACGTCAAGGACGACCGGAAGTCGAAGCGCCGCTAGTAGCGGATCGCATTCAGACACGTAAGTAACTGAGAGGGACAACCATGGAAGCCAGGGCCCAGGCGCGGTACATCCGCGTTACGCCCATGAAGGCCCGCCGCGTGGTGGACCTTATCCGTGGCATGGATGCCACGGAGGCTCAGGCTGTTCTGCGATTCGCTCCGCAGGCAGCCTCCGTGCCGGTCGGCAAGGTGCTCGACAGCGCCATCGCCAACGCCGCGCACAACTACGACCACCCGGACGCCTCCTCGCTGGTCATCAGCGAGGCGTACGTCGACGAGGGCCCGACCCTGAAGCGGTTCCGTCCGCGTGCCCAGGGCCGTGCCTACCGGATCCGCAAGCGGACCAGCCACATCACTGTGGTCGTCAGCAGCAAGGAAGGAACCCGGTAATGGGCCAGAAGGTTAACCCGCATGGGTTCCGGCTCGGTGTCACCACGGACTTCAAGTCCCGGTGGTACGCCGACAAGCTGTACAAGGACTACGTCAAGGAAGACGTCGCCATCCGTCGGATGATGACGTCCGGCATGGAGCGCGCCGGTATCTCGAAGGTTGAGATCGAGCGCACCCGTGACCGCGTGCGGGTGGACATCCACACCGCTCGTCCGGGCATCGTCATCGGCCGCCGTGGCGCCGAGGCCGACCGCATCCGCGGTGACCTCGAGAAGCTCACGGGCAAGCAGGTCCAGCTGAACATCCTCGAGGTCAAGAACCCCGAGACCGACGCTCAGCTGGTTGCGCAGGCCGTTGCCGAGCAGCTCTCCTCCCGCGTCTCCTTCCGCCGCGCCATGCGTAAGAGCATGCAGTCGGCGATGAAGGCCGGCGCCAAGGGCATCAAGATCCAGTGCGGTGGCCGCCTCGGCGGCGCCGAGATGTCCCGCTCGGAGTTCTACCGCGAGGGCCGTGTGCCCCTGCACACGCTCCGCGCGAACGTGGACTACGGCTTCTTCGAGGCCAAGACGACCTTCGGCCGCATCGGTGTGAAGGTCTGGATCTACAAGGGCGATGTCAAGAACATCGCCGAGGTCCGCGCCGAGAACGCTGCCGCCCGTGCGGGTAACCGCCCGGCTCGCGGTGGCGGCTCCGACCGCCCGGCCCGTGGTGGCCGTGGTGGCGAGCGGCGCGGTCGCAAGCCGCAGCAGGCTGCCGGCGCCGAGGCCCCCAAGGCCGAGGCCCAGGCGTCCGCTCCGGCTGAGAGCACCGGAACGGAGGCCTGACCGAAATGCTGATCCCCCGTAGGGTCAAGCACCGCAAGCAGCACCACCCGAAGCGCAGCGGTATGTCCAAGGGTGGGACGCAGGTTGCGTTCGGCGAGTACGGCATCCAGGCGCTCACCCCGGCCTACGTGACGAACCGTCAGATCGAGGCCGCTCGTATCGCCATGACGCGTCACATCAAGCGTGGTGGCAAGGTCTGGATCAACATCTACCCGGACCGTCCGCTCACGAAGAAGCCTGCCGAGACCCGCATGGGTTCCGGTAAGGGTTCGCCGGAGTGGTGGATCGCCAACGTCAAGCCCGGACGCGTGATGTTCGAGCTGTCGTACCCCAACGAGAAGATCGCCCGTGAGGCCCTGACTCGCGCCGCCCACAAGCTGCCGATGAAGTGCCGGATCGTCAAGCGCGAGGCAGGTGAAGCGTGATGTCGGCCGGTACCAAGGCGTCCGAGCTGCGCGAGCTGGGCAACGAGGAGCTTCTGGCGAAGCTCCGCGAGGCCAAGGAAGAGCTGTTCAACCTCCGCTTCCAGGCGGCGACCGGTCAGCTCGAGAACCACGGCCGTCTCAAGGCGGTCCGCAAGGACATCGCGCGGATCTACACCCTGATGCGCGAGCGTGAGCTGGGCATCGAAACGGTGGAGAACGCCTGATGAGCGAGAAGAACGTGACTGAGAACGCAGAGGCGCGCGGTTTCCGCAAGACCCGTGAGGGTCTCGTCGTCAGCGACAAGATGGACAAGACCGTCGTCGTCGCCGTCGAGGACCGTGTGAAGCACGCGCTGTACGGCAAGGTCATCCGCCGTACGAACAAGCTCAAGGCGCACGACGAGCAGAACGCCGCGGGCGTCGGCGACCGTGTCCTCCTGATGGAGACCCGGCCGCTGTCCGCGACGAAGCGCTGGCGCGTCGTCGAGATCCTCGAGAAGGCCAAGTAATTCCTGCGGGCAAACCCGCAGGTCAGTTCCGCCAGGCTCGGCAGGGGCTCCCCTCGTAGAGAAGGGGCCCCTGCCGGGAACCGGCAGACACACAGGAGATAGACGTGATCCAGCAGGAGTCGCGACTGCGCGTCGCCGACAACACTGGTGCGAAGGAGATCCTTTGCATCCGTGTGCTCGGTGGCTCCGGTCGCCGCTACGCGGGCATCGGTGACGTCATCGTCGCCACCGTCAAGGACGCGATCCCCGGTGGCAACGTGAAGAAGGGTGACGTCGTCAAGGCGGTCATCGTTCGCACCGTCAAGGAGCGTCGCCGTCAGGACGGCTCGTACATCCGCTTCGACGAGAACGCCGCCGTCATTCTGAAGAACGACGGCGACCCTCGCGGCACCCGTATCTTCGGCCCGGTCGGCCGTGAGCTGCGCGAGAAGAAGTTCATGAAGATCATCTCGCTCGCGCCGGAGGTGCTGTAAGCATGAAGATCAAGAAGGGCGACCTGGTCCAGGTCATCACCGGTAAGGACAAGGGCAAGCAGGGCAAGGTCATTGCCGCTTACCCGCGCGACGAGCGTGTCCTGGTCGAGGGTGTCAACCGGGTCAAGAAGCACACCAAGGCCGGTCCGACCGCTCGCGGTTCGCAGGCCGGCGGCATCGTCACGACCGAGGCGCCGATCCACGTCTCCAACGTCCAGCTGGTCGTTGAGAAGGACGGCAACAAGGTCGTCACGCGTGTCGGTTACCGCTTCGACGACGAAGGCAACAAGATCCGCGTTGCCAAGCGGACGGGTGAGGACATCTGATGACGACCACCACCAGCCCGCGTCTGAAGCAGAAGTACCGCGAGGAGATCGCGGGCAAGCTGCGTGACGAGTTCAAGTACGAGAACGTCATGCAGATCCCCGGCCTCGTCAAGATCGTGGTCAACATGGGTGTCGGCGACGCCGCCCGTGACTCGAAGCTGATCGAGGGCGCGATCCGCGACCTGACCACCATCACCGGTCAGAAGCCGGCCGTCACCAAGGCCCGCAAGTCCATCGCGCAGTTCAAGCTGCGTGAGGGTCAGCCGATCGGTGCCCACGTCACGCTCCGTGGCGACCGCATGTGGGAGTTCCTGGACCGCACCCTGTCGCTCGCGCTTCCGCGCATCCGCGACTTCCGTGGTCTGTCCCCCAAGCAGTTCGACGGCCGTGGCAACTACACCTTCGGTCTCACCGAGCAGGTCATGTTCCACGAGATCGACCAGGACAAGATCGACCGTACCCGGGGTATGGACATCACCGTGGTGACCACGGCGACCAACGACGCTGAGGGCCGCGCGCTCCTTCGTCACCTCGGCTTCCCGTTCAAGGAGGCGTGAGCGAGATGGCGAAGAAGGCTCTGATTGCCAAGGCTGCTCGCAAGCCCAAGTTCGGTGTGCGTGGCTACACGCGCTGCCAGCGCTGCGGCCGTCCGCACTCCGTGTACCGCAAGTTCGGCCTGTGCCGCGTGTGCCTTCGTGAGATGGCTCACCGTGGCGAGCTGCCGGGCGTGACCAAGAGCTCCTGGTAATCCCCCTAATAAGGGATTCCGGAGTCTCTCGGTAAGCATCTGGGTGGACAGGGGCCCACCCCCGCATGGCTTAGGCTTGTGGGGTTGGGCGCCTGTTACGCCCGTACGACTTACTACGCCGTAGGTCCACCGCGCCGCACCCGTCCCGTCTCGGATCGGGGAGAGGGATGGCGCACCAGGAAACCCCGGCGAGAGAGGCCGAAGGCCAATTCATGACCATGACTGATCCGATCGCAGACATGCTTACGCGTCTGCGGAACGCGAACTCGGCATACCACGACTCCGTGACGATGCCGGCATCGAAGATCAAGTCGCACATCGCGGAGATCCTCCAGCAGGAGGGCTTCATCACGGGCTGGAAGGTCGAGGACGCCGAGGTCGGCAAGAACCTCGTCCTGGAGCTGAAGTTCGGCCCCAACCGTGAGCGCTCCATCGCGGGCATCAAGCGGATCTCCAAGCCCGGTCTCCGGGTGTACGCGAAGTCCACCAACCTGCCGAAGGTGCTCGGCGGCCTCGGCGTGGCGATCATCTCCACGTCGCACGGGCTTCTCACCGACAAGCAGGCCGGCAAGAAGGGCGTAGGCGGAGAAGTCCTCGCCTACGTCTGGTAGCAGAAGGGAACGGAGGAAACAGCTATGTCGCGCATCGGCAAGCTCCCCATCGCGGTTCCCGCCGGCGTGGACGTCACCATCGACGGCCAGGCGGTCTCGGTCAAGGGCCCCAAGGGCACGCTGACCCACACCGTCGTGGCGCCGATCGAGATCGCCAAGGGCGAGGACGGCGTGCTCAACGTCACCCGCCCCAACGACGAGCGTCAGAACAAGGCCCTGCACGGCCTGTCCCGCACGCTGGTGGCGAACATGATCACCGGCGTGACCCAGGGTTACGTGAAGAAGCTCGAGATCAGCGGTGTCGGTTACCGCGTTGTCGCCAAGGGTTCGAACCTGGAGTTCTCCCTCGGTTACAGCCACCCGATCCTGGTCGAGGCGCCCGAGGGCATCACCTTCAAGGTGGAGGCCCCCACGCGCTTCTCCGTCGAGGGCATCGACAAGCAGAAGGTCGGCGAGGTTGCGGCCAACATCCGCAAGCTGCGCAAGCCCGACCCGTACAAGGCCAAGGGCGTCAAGTACGAGGGCGAAGTCATCCGCCGCAAGGTCGGAAAGGCGGGTAAGTAAGCCATGGCATACGGACAGAAGATCCTCAAGGGCGACGCCTACAAGCGCGCCGCGATCAAGCGCCGCCACATCCGGATCCGTAAGCACATCAACGGAACGGCGGAGCGTCCGCGTCTGGTCGTTACCCGCTCGAACCGCCACATCGTGGCCCAGGTGATCGACGACCTCAAGGGTCACACCCTTGCGTCGGCGTCCACCCTGGACACCTCGATCCGCGGTGGCGAGGGCGACAAGTCCGCGCAGGCCAAGCAGGTCGGAGCCCTGGTCGCCGAGCGCGCCAAGGCCGCCGGCGTCGAGGCCGTCGTATTCGACCGTGGTGGTAACCAGTACGCCGGGCGCATCGCCGCCCTGGCGGACGCCGCCCGCGAAGCCGGGCTCAAGTTCTGAGCCGCTCGTAGCTAGCGGAAAGAGAGAGGTAATCCAATGGCTGGACCCCAGCGCCGCGGTGGCGGTGCCGGTGGCGGCGAGCGGCGGGACCGTAAGGGTCGTGACGGTGGCGCAGCCGCCGCCGAGAAGACCGCTTACGTTGAGCGTGTCGTCGCGATCAACCGTGTCGCCAAGGTTGTGAAGGGTGGTCGTCGCTTCAGCTTCACCGCGCTGGTCGTGGTGGGCGACGGTGACGGCACCGTGGGTGTCGGTTACGGCAAGGCCAAGGAGGTGCCGGCCGCCATCGCCAAGGGTGTTGAGGAGGCCAAGAAGCACTTCTTCAAGGTCCCCCGTATCCAGGGCACCATCCCGCACCCGATCCAGGGTGAGAAGGCTGCCGGCGTCGTGCTGCTCAAGCCCGCGTCGCCCGGTACCGGTGTTATCGCCGGTGGTCCGGTGCGTGCCGTGCTCGAGTGCGCCGGTATCCACGACATCCTGTCGAAGTCGCTCGGCTCCGACAACGCGATCAACATCGTGCACGCCACCGTGGCGGCCCTGAAGGGCCTGCAGCGTCCCGAGGAGGTCGCGGCCCGCCGTGGCCTGCCGCTCGAGGACGTCGCTCCCGCGGCTCTGCTGCGTGCGCGTGCCGGGGCGGGTGCGTAATCATGGCGCAGCTCAAGATTACGCAGGTCAAGTCCTACATCGGCAGCAAGCAGAACCACCGTGACACCCTGCGGTCCCTTGGTCTCAAGGGCATCAACACGCAGGTCGTCAAGGAGGACCGCCCCGAGTTCCGCGGCATGGTGCACACCGTCCGCCACCTCGTGACGGTTGAGGAGGTCTGATCATGGCGGAGAACAACCCGCTCAAGATCCACAACCTCCGTCCGGCCCCGGGCGCCAAGACCGCCAAGACCCGTGTGGGTCGTGGTGAGGCGTCGAAGGGTAAGACGGCCGGTCGTGGTACCAAGGGTACGAAGGCTCGTTACCAGGTTCCGGAGCGCTTCGAGGGTGGGCAGATGCCCCTCCACATGCGTCTTCCGAAGCTGAAGGGCTTCAAGAACCCGTTCAAGACCGAGTTCCAGGTCGTGAACCTCGACAAGCTGGCCGCGCTGTACCCGGAGGGTGGCGAGGTCACCGTCGAGGGTCTCGTCGCCAAGGGTGCGGTTCGCAAGAACAGCCTCGTCAAGGTCCTCGGCCAGGGCGAGGTCTCCGTGGCGCTCCAGGTGACGGTCGACGCCGTCTCCGGCTCCGCCAAGGAGAAGATCACCGCCGCCGGCGGTACCGTCACCGAGCTCGTCTGAACGAATCAGGCGCCTCGATGACTTGAGCGATCCCGACCGGGGATACCCCACAAATGGGGTATCCCCGGTTGGTCGTTCCAAGGGGGGCGGTCTCGCCGGTAAGGTGGCCTGCACTGCCCACTTTTTCTTAGTGCTTCGTATGAGGCACTCTGAGCGGCAGTTGACCGTTAGCTAAGTCGTTCCTATTAGTCGAACCTCAAGACCGTCACCCTTGACGCAGTAGCGCGGGGGTCGCAGGAGGCACCGTGCTCACCGCGTTCGCCCGGGCGTTCAAGACGCCCGACCTGCGCAAGAAGCTGCTCTTCACGCTCGCCATCATCGTGATCTACCGGGTCGGTACACACATCCCGATCCCCGGCGTCGACTACAAGGCCGTTCAGGTCTGTATCGACCAGGCGCAGACCAACCAGGGTCTGTTCGGTCTGGTCAACATGTTCAGTGGTGGCGCGCTGCTCCAGATCACGATCTTCGCGCTCGGCATCATGCCGTACATCACGGCGAGCATCATCCTGCAATTGCTGACCGTCGTGATCCCGCGTCTGGAAGCCCTGAAGAAGGAGGGGCAGGCGGGTACGGCCAAGATCACGCAGTACACCCGCTATCTGACCGTGGCCCTCGCGATCCTTCAGGGCACCGGCCTGGTGGCCACCGCCCGCAGCGGCTCGCTGTTCCCGAACTGTCAGGTGGCCGGCCAGATCGTTCCGGACCGCTCGATCTTCACCACCATCGTCATGGTCATCACCATGACGGCCGGTACGGCGACCGTCATGTGGCTCGGTGAGCTCATCACGGACCGCGGCATCGGTAACGGCATGTCGATCCTGATGTTCATCTCGATCGCCGCCACCTTCCCGTCCGCTCTGTGGGCCATCAAGCAGCAGGGCTCCCTGGCGGGCGGCTGGATCGAGTTCGGCACCGTCATCGCCGTGGGCCTGGTCATGGTCGGCCTCGTCGTCTTCGTCGAACAGGCGCAACGCCGGATTCCGGTGCAGTACGCGAAGCGCATGATCGGTCGGCGTTCCTATGGTGGTACGTCGACGTACATCCCGCTCAAGGTGAACCAGGCCGGTGTCATTCCGGTGATCTTCGCCTCGTCGCTGCTCTACATTCCGGCGTTGATCGTCCAGTTCGCGAACTCCGAGTCGGGATGGGCGACCTGGGTCACAAAGAACCTCGCCGATACGGCGGCGCCCGTCCACATCGCCCTCTATTTCCTCCTGATTGTCTTCTTCGCGTTCTTCTACGTGGCCATCTCGTTCAACCCCGAGGAAGTCGCGGACAACATGAAGAAGTATGGTGGCTTCATCCCGGGCATCCGGGCTGGCCGACCGACCGCTGAGTACCTTTCCTACGTGCTCAACCGGATCACCTGGCCGGGCTCGCTGTACTTGGGTCTGATCGCTCTCGTGCCGACGATGGCGTTGGCTGGTTTCGGGGCAAACCAGAACTTCCCCTTCGGCGGGACCAGCATCCTGATCATCGTGGGTGTGGGCCTGGAGACGGTGAAGCAGATCGAGAGCCAGCTCCAGCAGCGCAATTACGAAGGGTTCCTCCGCTGATGCGTATCGTCCTCGTCGGGCCGCCGGGTGCCGGTAAGGGAACGCAGGCCGCGTTCCTCGCCAAGAACCTGTCGATTCCGCACATCTCCACGGGCGACCTGTTCCGGGCCAACATCAGCCAGCAGACGGAGCTCGGGAAGCTCGCGAAGTCCTACATGGACGCGGGCAACCTGGTGCCGGACGAGGTCACCATCGGGATGGCCAAGGACCGCATGGAGAAGCCGGACGCCGAGAACGGCTTCCTGCTGGACGGCTTCCCGCGCAATGTGTCCCAGGCCGAGGCGCTCGACGAGATGCTCCAGTCCGAGAGCATGAAGCTGGACGCGGTGCTCGACCTGGAGGTCCCCGAGGAAGAGGTCGTCAAGCGGATCGCCGGGCGGCGGATCTGCCGCAAGGACTCCAGCCACGTCTTCCACGTGACGTACAGCAAGCCGAAGCAGGAAGGCGTCTGCGACGTCTGCGGCGGCGAGCTGTACCAGCGCGACGACGACTCGGAGGAGACCGTCCGCAAGCGCCTCGAGGTCTACCACACGCAGACCGAGCCGATCATCGACTACTACAAGGCGCAGGGGCTGGTCGTCACCATCTCCGCGCTGGGCAAGGTCGAAGAGGTCACGGCGCGCGCCATGGAGGCGCTCAAGCGTGACGAGGACGGCAAGTAGGAGCGTTCGCCGCTCGTACGTAGCTCAGGCCGCGGTTCCCACTGAGGGGGCCGCGGCTGCTGCGTGGGGTGGGGCGGATCGGCTCCGCCCTTATGGTTGAAGCAGTCCCCTGTATTCCGGCCCAGGAAAGGCGCTCGTCCCCATGGTGCAGATCAAGAACCCCGAGCAGATCGCCAAGATGCGCGAGGCGGGGCTGGTCGTGGCCGCCATTCACGCGGCCACGCGCGAGGCCGCGGTGCCCGGGGCCAGCACCAAGGATCTGGACGAGGTCGCCCGCAAGGTGCTCGCCGAGCACGGCGCCAAGTCGAACTTCCTCGGCTACGGCGGCTTCCCCGCGACGATCTGCACCTCCGTGAACGACGTCGTCGTCCACGGCATCCCGTCCGAGGACGTCGTCCTCAAGGACGGCGACATCATCTCCATCGACTGCGGCGCGATCATCGACGGCTGGCACGGCGATGCGGCCTACACCGCCTTCGTGGGCTCCGGTCACGCTCCGGAGCTGGTCGAGCTCTCCCGGGTGACCGAGGAGTCGATGTGGGCCGGCATCGCGGCGATGAAGCAGGGCAACCGGCTCGTCGACGTCTCCCGCGCCATCGAGACGTACATCCGCCGACAGCCGAAGCCGGGCGGCGGCAAGTACGGGATCATCGAGGACTACGGCGGCCACGGCATCGGCACCGAGATGCACATGGACCCGCACCTGCTGAACTACGTCGACCGGCGGCGGGGCAAGGGCCCGAAGCTGGTTCCCGGGTTCTGCCTCGCGATCGAGCCGATGGTCTCGCTGGGGACGGCGAAGACGGAGGTCCTGTCGGACGACTGGACCGTCATCACCACGGACGGCACCTGGTCGAGTCACTGGGAGCACTCGGTCGCGCTGACCGAAGAGGGTCCCCTGGTGCTCACCGCTCCCGACGGGGGCAGGGCGAAGCTCGCCGAGCACGGGATCACGGCGGCTCCGGATCCGCTCGCTTAATGATCTGCCTGTTGGGGCAGACTTCCCCGATTCGTCTTTCCGGGTGCCCTGACGTAGACTGACTCGTCGGCTCTCGTGCACTCGCATGCCTGCATGCACTCGCACGGAGTCGATCAAGGTAGTCGATTCCGAAGGGCGAAGCGTGGCCAAGAAGCAAGGTGCCATCGAGATCGAGGGCACTGTCGTCGAGTCTCTGCCGAACGCCATGTTCAAGGTCGAGCTCCAGAACGGCCACCAGGTCCTGGCACACATCAGCGGCAAGATGCGCATGCACTACATCCGCATCCTCCCTGACGACCGGGTCGTGGTGGAGCTGTCTCCGTACGACCTGACGCGTGGCCGGATCGTCTACCGATACAAGTAGATCTTGCCCGCGCCCCGGGGTTTCCCGGGGTGATGGCACTGACCCGGAGAACCTCACCCAATGAAGGTCAAGCCGAGCGTCAAGAAGATCTGCGACAAGTGCAGGGTGATCCGCCGTCACGGTCGGGTCATGGTCATCTGCGACAACCCGCGCCACAAGCAGCGCCAGGGCTGATCGCAAGACCGTTCCATCTGCATTCGCAGTACTTCGCGCGACGCGAGCTGAATATGTTCATACGCAGGATCCAGGCACTCGCCTGACACCCCCGGCTCGGAGGCCGGGGACCCAGTCCGTACCTAATCTTTGGCTGCATCTGTTGAACAGCGTGAAGAGGCCGGCGGCTGGGATCCGATTCTGCGGAAGACCTCCGAAGATCACCAGGAGCCATTGAATGGCACGCGTTTCCGGTGTTGACATCCCGCGCGACAAGCGCGTGGAGGTCGCCCTCACCTACGTGTTCGGCATCGGCCGGACGCTTTCGCAGCAGACGCTGGCTGAGACCGGCATCGACCCGAACACCCGCGTTCGCGACCTCTCCGAGGAGCAGCTCGTCGCGATTCGTGAGTACGTCGACAACAACATCAGGACCGAGGGTGACCTCCGTCGTGAGATCCAGGCCGACATCCGCCGCAAGGTCGAGATCGGCTGCTACCAGGGTCTGCGGCACCGCCGCGGTCTGCCCGTCCGCGGTCAGCGCACCAGCACCAACGCCCGCACCCGCAAGGGCCCGCGTCGCGCCATCGCCGGCAAGAAGAAGCCGGGCAAGAAGTAGTCCACAGCGGACTTCGCCGTCCAGCGGTCTTCGCTGTAGGACCGACCACCTCCCGTAGGAGTACAGATGCCCCCCAAGGGTCGTCAGGGCGCTGCCAAGAAGGTGCGCCGCAAGGAAAAGAAGAACGTCGCTCACGGCCACGCGCACATCAAGAGCACGTTCAACAACACGATCGTCTCCATCACGGACCCGTCGGGCAACGTGATCTCCTGGGCCTCCGCCGGCCACGTCGGCTTCAAGGGCTCCCGCAAGTCCACGCCGTTCGCCGCGCAGATGGCCGCCGAGTCGGCTGCCCGTCGCGCGCAGGAGCACGGCATGCGCAAGGTCGACGTGTTCGTCAAGGGCCCGGGTTCCGGTCGTGAGACCGCCATCCGTTCGCTCCAGGCGACCGGTCTCGAGGTCGGCTCCATCCAGGACGTCACCCCGACCCCGCACAACGGCTGCCGTCCGCCGAAGCGTCGTCGCGTCTGACGCACGGCTGCTGCACGCAGGCTTGGTTTCGGGCGGTACGGCGCTGTAAGGCCGTATCGCCCGTACCCTTGCAGTACCCGCGCTTCTCACAGGGTGCGGTTTCCGTCGGGCGTCAAATAGCGGGCGTCCACGAAAGAAGGATCTGATCCACACATGCTGATCGCTCAGCGTCCCTCGTTGACCGAAGAGGTCGTCGACGAGTTCCGCTCCCGGTTCGTGATCGAGCCGCTGGAGCCGGGCTTCGGTTACACCCTCGGCAACTCCCTGCGCCGGACCCTCCTGTCCTCGATCCCGGGTGCGGCGGTCACGTCCATCCGTATCGACGGCGTGCTGCACGAGTTCACCACCGTGCCGGGCGTCAAGGAGGACGTCACCGACCTGATCCTCAACATCAAGCAGCTGGTCGTCTCCTCGGAGCACGACGAGCCGGTCGTGATGTACCTGCGCAAGCAGGGCCCGGGTCTGGTCACCGCCGCCGACATCGCGCCCCCGGCCGGTGTCGAGGTGCACAACCCCGACCTCGTCCTCGCCACGCTCAACGGCAAGGGCAAGCTGGAGATGGAGCTCACGGTCGAGCGTGGCCGCGGTTACGTCTCCGCCGTGCAGAACAAGCAGGTGGGCCAGGAGATCGGCCGTATCCCGGTCGACTCCATCTACTCGCCGGTGCTGAAGGTCACGTACAAGGTCGAGGCCACGCGTGTCGAGCAGCGCACCGACTTCGACAAGCTGATCGTCGACGTCGAGACCAAGCAGGCGATGCGTCCGCGTGACGCCATGGCCTCCGCCGGTAAGACCCTGGTCGAGCTGTTCGGTCTCGCCCGCGAGCTGAACATCGACGCCGAGGGCATCGACATGGGCCCGTCCCCCACGGACGCCGCCCTTGCCGCCGATCTGGCGCTGCCGATCGAGGAGCTGGAGCTCACCGTTCGGTCGTACAACTGCCTCAAGCGTGAGGGCATCCACTCCGTGGGTGAGCTCGTGGCGCGTTCCGAGGCCGACCTCCTGGACATCCGTAACTTCGGTGCGAAGTCCATCGACGAGGTCAAGGCGAAGCTGGCCGGCATGGGCCTGGCTCTGAAGGACAGCCCGCCCGGATTCGACCCCACGGCCGCCGCCGACGCCTTTGGCGCCGACGACGACGCGGACGCGGGTTTCGTGGAGACCGAGCAGTACTGATCGGTCGTTGCCGGTGAGCATCCGCTCATCGGGTTCCTGACCCCGGTACCTGACACGGCCGGGGCAGACACACAGGAGAAGAACAATGCCGAAGCCCACCAAGGGTGCCCGTCTGGGCGGCAGCGCCGCGCACGAGAAGCTGCTCCTCGCGAACCTCGCGAAGTCGCTCTTCGAGCACGGCCGTATCACCACCACCGAGGCGAAGGCCCGCCGTCTGCGGCCCTACGCCGAGCGTCTGGTGACCAAGGCGAAGAAGGGCGACCTTCACAACCGCCGCCAGGTGCTCCAGGTCATCACGGACAAGAGCGTCGTCCACACGCTCTTCACCGAGATCGGCCCGCGGTACGAGAACCGTCCGGGTGGCTACACCCGCATCACCAAGATCGGTAACCGCCGTGGCGACAACGCGCCCATGGCTGTCATCGAGCTGGTCGAGGCGCTGACGGTTGCTCAGGAGGCCACCGGCGAGGCCGAGGCCGCGACGAAGCGCGCTGCCAAGGACGCCGAGGTCTCCGAGGCCAAGGTCGACACGACCAAGGCCGATGAGGCTGCCGAGGCTCAGGCCGATGAGGCTGCCGAGGAGTCGAAGGACGCGTAAGCGTTCTGCCGGGGAATTGCTCGTCGGCGGGTGCGGCTTTCGTCGTGGTTGCTCGCGCAGTTCCCCGCGCCCCTTCAGGGCGTTGGCGGGTCCGTTCCTTTCGAGGGGCGGGCCCGCTTTTGTGTTGCTGAGAGGATCTGCTTGTGAGCGAAGAAGTCGCGCCCGGTTACGTCCGTATTCGTCTTGACCTGTCCTACGACGGCTCCGAGTTCTCCGGGTGGGCCAAGCAGGCCGGCGGGCGGCGGACCGTGCAGGGGGAGATCGAGGACGCGTTGCGGACCGTCACGCGGTCCGGGAGCACGACGTACGAGCTGACCGTCGCCGGGCGGACCGATGCCGGGGTGCATGCTCGGGGGCAGGTGGCGCATGTCGATCTGCCGCGGGCGGTGTGGGCCGAGCACAGTGAGAAGTTGCTCAAGCGGCTTGCCGGGCGGCTGCCGAAGGATGTGCGGGTCTGGGCGCTGAGGGAGGCGCCCGCCGGGTTCAACGCGCGGTTCTCGGCCATCTGGCGGCGGTACGCCTATCGCGTCACCGACAATCCCGGGGGCGTCGATCCGTTGCTGCGGGGTCATGTCCTCTGGCACGACTGGCCGCTGGACGTCGACGCGATGAACGAGGCCGCCGAACGGCTGCTCGGGGAGCACGACTTCGCCGCCTACTGCAAGAAGCGGGAGGGGGCCACCACCATCCGTACGTTGCAGGAGCTGAGCCTGGTGCGGGGGGACGACGGAATCATCACCGCGACCGTGCGGGCCGACGCCTTCTGCCACAACATGGTGCGCTCGCTCATCGGGGCGCTGCTGTTCGTGGGGGACGGGCACCGGCCCGCCGACTGGCCCGGCAAGGTGCTCGCCGCGGGTGTGCGGGACTCCGCCGTGCATGTCGTGCGGCCGCACGGGCTGACGCTCGAAGAGGTGGGGTATCCGGCCGACGCGTTGCTGGCGGCGCGGAGCAAGGAAGCACGAAACAGGCGATCCCTGCCCGGGACGCCCGGATGCGAAACCTGTTAGTTACCTGACATTTGAGGTCAGATAGCGTCCATGTCGGGACTTTCCGGGCGTAGTTCCTCTTGATGCCCCTTACAGCCTCCTCGCCTCTCGTATAACCTTTCGTCGCTCGAACTACTTGTTCGAGCTGCTCGGCCATTGTTCGAGAAATCGACATGGGGAAGGCCGAGTAGGGGTGGGGGTCGTACGGGCCGTATCCGGGCCCGGGGGTGGATTTCTCATGAGTGCAGTTGGTCCTGCGCGGACCGGGGGGCGGCGCAGCACGCGCCAGAACGGCAACAGTGGCGGACGACGGAGGGCGGGGCGGGGTGACGGCGCTCCGCTGGGGCTGCTGCCGTTGCCGCCGACGGACAAGGAGAAGTACTCCTACGCCCGTCGGCATCTGTGGATTCTGACGATCAGCTCGCTGGTCAGCTTCTGCTGTCTGGTGCTGAGCCAGTTCAAGCTGGCCGCCTCGACGCCGCTGCTGTGGATCTACACGCCGCTGCTCGTCTTCACGGTCGTGTACTACCTGGTGTCGCTCCGGGTGAACGGCTTCACCCGGGACTTCGACATCGCGCACCACAAGCGGCTGGTGCACAACTGGCGGCCCGAGGTGTACCCGACGGTCGATGTGTTCCTGCCGGTGTGCGGTGAGCCCATCGAGGTGCTCCACAACACCTGGCGGCATGTGCGCGAGATGGCCGACCGGTACCCGGGTGTGTGCGTGCCGTTCGTGCTCGACGACGGGGCCAGCCCCGAGCTGGCCGCCATGGCGCGGGACTTCGGGTTCCGCTACGGCACCCGGGAGAACCGGGGCTGGTTCAAGAAGGCCGGCAACCTGCACTTCGGGTTCGGGCAGTCCGACGGCCAGTACATCCTGATCCTGGACGCCGACTTCACCCCGCGCTCCGACCTGCTCCAGGAGCTGCTGCCGTACATGGAGGCGGACCCGCGCGTAGGGATCGTCCAGTCGCCGCAGTACTTCCGGGTGCTGGACTCGCAGAACTGGATCGAGCGCGGCGCGGGCGCGGTGCAGGAGCTGTTCTACCGGTCCGTGCAGGTGTCCCGGCAGGGCAGCGACGGCGCGATCTGCGTGGGCAGTTGCGCGGTGTACCGGCGGGCCGCACTGGAGACCAACGGCGGTACGACGCTGATCGAGCACTCCGAGGACGTGCACACCGGCTTCGACCTGCGGGGCCTCGGCTGGGACCTGCGCTATGTGCCGGTCGCCGTGTCCACCGGCGTCTGCCCGGACACCGCGGGCGCCTTCTTCAACCAGCAGTACCGCTGGTGCTCGGGGTCGATGAGCCTGCTCGGCAGCCGGAAGTTCTGGCAGGCGAAGATACGTTTCTCCAGTCGCCTGTGCTACATGTCCGGCTTCTTCTACTACATCCACACGGCGCTGTTCACCTTCGCCGCCCCGGTCATCCCGATCGCGCTGCTCGTGATGATGCCGGACAAGCTCATGGTCGAGCACCTGGTCCTGGTGCTGCCCAGCATCATCTACACCACGATCATCTTCCCGATGTGGCACAGGTCGCCCTACCGCCTGGAGGCCTGGGCAGCCCGCCTGATGTACGGCTGGGCCCATGTGTTCGCCATCTGGGACATCCTCCGCAAGAACCGCATGGGCTGGCAGCCCACCGGCTCCTCCGGCGCCAAGAAGAACAAGACGCGGCGCTTCTGGATCGGCATGTGGGTCTGGAGCGGCGGCACCGCGCTGATCTGGGTGGTGGGAGCGGTCTACCGGACGTTCACCATGAACGCCCCGGACTTCGCCCTGATCCTGTCCTCCGGGCTCTTCTACGCCCTTGTCGTGGGCCGGGTCCTGGTCCAGCCGCGCGAGAAGGCGGTGGCTGTCTGATGCGCACGTTCACCCGGGTCCGAACGGCTTTGACTGCCTGTGTGCTCGGCGGAGTGCTCGCGCTCAGCGGCTGCTCCGTCCTCGGCGACGATTCGGCCGGCTCCGGCCAGACCGACCGGCAGGGCGAGGCCGGCGCCGGCGACTCCTCGGCGAACCCGGAGGCCGACGTCCCCTACGACGTCGTACCTCTGCTGAAGCCGGACAAGAAGTACTTCGGTGCCGCCGTCGACGGCGCGCCGACCTCCATGAAGGGCGTGGACGCGTACACGAAGATGGTCGGCAAGCAGCCGAACCTCCTCGAGTACTACGCCGCCTGGGGCGACGGCTTCGACGCCACCGGCGTGCGCAACGCCTGGGGCGAGGGCGCCATGACGCTGATGTCGTGGGAGCCCTTCGACACTCCGATCGCCGACATCGCGGCCGGCAAGTCCGACGCGTACATCAAGAAGTACGCGACCGCGGTGCGCAAGCTGAACCTGCCGGTCGTGATCTCCTTCGCCGACGAGTTCAACGGGCACTGGGAGAAGTGGGGCACGAAGGATGTGACCCCCGCGGACTATGTCGCCGCCTGGCGGCACATCCACGAGACCTTCATCGACGCCGGTGCCTCGAACGTCATCTGGGCCTGGTCGCCCAACATCGTCAACCCGGTCGCCGAGGTGAAGCTCAAGCCGTACTACCCGGGCGACGCCTACGTCGACTGGGTCGGCCTGATCGGCTACTGGACCATCGACGAGGACAACGCCTTCGACAGCGTCTTCGGGCCGACCCGGAACCAGGTCCGCACCTTCACCAAGAAGCCGATGATCCTGCTGGAGACCGCCGCGATGGCGGGTGAGCGGCGCCGTGCCGACATCCGCAATCTGTTCACCGGCGTGACGGCGGACGACAACATGCTCGGTTTCGTCTGGTTCAACCACAAAAAGCGTGCCGACTGGCGACTGGAGGCGAGCCCGCTGGCGCTGAAGGAGTTCAAGCGCCTGGCCGCCGACGACGGCTTCGGCTTCGACGTACGGACGCCGTGATGACCTCCCGAAACGATCACTTCACGCCTCAGCCCTACGATCCGTACGCCGAGGGCGACTTCACCTGGTTCAACTCCGACGGCCAGGTCGGGGCGCCGCATCAGCAGGGGCAGCCCGGGCAGCACGGGCAGCCTGGGCACCAGGAGTACGGGTACGACGAGCAGTACCGCGACCCTCAGCAGGACCAGCCGACGTACGCGCTGCGCACGGTCCAGTACCAGCAGGTGCCGGACGACGAGCCGGGGTACCACATCCCGGAGACGCCGGAGGCGGGCTGGGACGACCGGCCGAGCCGACGCCGTGCCTGGGTCAGCCGCGGTGTCCTCGCGGTCCTCATGGTGATCCAGGCCGTGTTGTCGCTGAGGCTGTCCAACACGGCGTTCCAGGACGAGGCCCTGTACCTGGCGGCGGGTCACAACATCCTCGACCACTGGGCGAACGGCACGCCGCTGTACAGCGGTTACGAGACGTACTTCTCCGGCTCGCCGATGCTGTACCCGGTCGCGGCGGCCGTCGTCGACGGGTACTTCGGGCTCTCCGGCGCCCGGGCGCTGAGCCTGCTCAGCATGCTGGGCGCGACCGGGCTGCTGTACTCCTTCACCCGGCGCATGTTCAACGAGCGGGTCGCGCTCGTGGCCGCCGCCCTGTTCGCGGTGACCCAGCCGACGATCGTGCTCGGCTGGTTCGCGACGTACGACGCTCCGGCGATCTTCCTGCTGGCGCTGTCCGCATGGATCGTCGTCCGCACCAACCGGGCGCCCGCGATCGCGGTGCTACTCGCGGCGCCGGTGATGGTGCTGGCGGTCGCGGTGAAGTACGCGTCCGCGCTGTACATCCCGACGCTCGTCGTGCTCGCGGCGCTGACCGCGTGGCACCACAAGGGCTGGCGTTGCCTGTCCCGCGCGTTCCTTCTGGGGGTCGGCACCGCCGCCCTGGTCGGCGTGGGCCTGATGTACACCGATGTGCTTGCCGGTGTGCGGCAGACGACCACCAACCGTGCGCACGGCACCGACAGCGCTCTGTCGCTGCTGGAGAAGTCCGCCGAGTGGGGCGGTCTGATGTTCGCCACCGCCGTGGCGGGCGCGGTGGCCTACGCACTGCGCGGCCGCATGAACGAGTCGCCGCGCTCCTACGGCCTCAACGGCCCCGGCTGGCGCTGGCGTGTCCTGCTGGGCCTGCTGCTGACCGGCACCGCAGTGCTGGCGCCCGCGTACCAGATCCACCTCAGCACCGCGGTGTCGCTCTACAAGCACCTCGACTTCGGTCTGCTCTTCGCCGCCCCGATGGCGGGCATCGGCGTGATCCGGCTGGTGGGCAAGCACTTCCGCTATCCGCAACTGGGCATCATGGTCTGGGTCGCGGCCCTGTGCCTCGGCGTCTCCCAGTCCGAGTGGCGGTTCGGACTGTGGCCCGACTCCGCACCGCTCGTCAAGGCGGTCGAGCCGTACATGAAGCCCAAGGCGCGTTACCTCGGGGCGACGTACGAAGTGCCCGTCTACTACCTGCGGGACAAGACGAACCACTCGCAGTGGACATCGACTTACGGCATTGGCTATTCGGACAAGAAGGGTGAGATCCACCACGGCCGAGAGGGGTACCGCCTGGCCATCGAGGCCGGCTACTTCGACCTCATCGTGCTGGACGGCGTGGCGACGCCGGATCTCGACAAGTACCTCGAGGAGCAGGTGACCCGGAGCGGTCACTACCGCATGGTCGGCACGATCCCCTTCACGCTCAGCGGGGGCGGCACCGGCGCGTACAAGATCTGGACGAAGACGTCCTGAGCCCGCCGCTCACCTCCACTTTCTTCACCCCCGTATACGAAAGGCCGTACCCATGCGGCTCACCGTCATCGGCACCGGCTACCTCGGTGCCACCCACGCCGCCTGTATGGCGGAGCTCGGCCACGAGGTCCTCGGGGTCGACGTGGACCCGGACAAGGTCGCCGCGCTGCGGGCGGGCCGGGTGCCGTTCCACGAGCCCGGCCTGCCCGAGCTGATCGCCAGGCACACGGCGAGCGGGCGGCTGCGGTTCACGACCGACTACGCACAGGCCGGGGCCTTCGCCGACGTGCACTTCGTGTGTGTCGGCACGCCTCAGCGCAAGGGCTCGGAGGGTGCCGACCTGACCTACGTCGACTCCGCCTTCGCGGCGATCGCCGCGCACGCGGGCCCCGACGCGCTGGTCGTCGGCAAGTCGACCGTGCCGGTCGGGACCGCGGGCCGGCTCGCGGACACGCATGCCGGTGTCGAGGTCGCCTGGAACCCGGAGTTCCTGCGGGAGGGCTTCGCCGTCGAGGACACGCTGCGGCCGGACCGGCTGGTGTTCGGGGTGCGGTCGGAGCGTGCCGAAACGATTCTGCGGGAGGTGTACGCGCCCGTCCTCGCCACCGGAACCCCGCTCGTCACGGCCGACTTCCCGACCGCCGAGCTGGTCAAGACGGCCGCCAACGCCTTCCTCGCCACCAAGATCTCCTTCATCAACGCGATGGCGGAGCTCTGCGAGGTCGCGGGCGGCGACGTCGGGGTGCTCGCCGAGGCGATCGGTTACGACGACCGGATCGGCCGCAAGTTCCTGCGGGCCGGCGTCGGCTTCGGCGGGGGCTGTCTGCCCAAGGACATCCGCGCCTTCGCGCACCGCGCCGACGAGCTGGGCGTCTCGCTGGCGTTCCTGCGCGAGGTCGACGCGATCAACATGCGGCGCCGTGACAAGGTTGTCGAGCTGGCCCGTCAGATCTGCGGGGGAACGGTGCTGGGGGCCCGTATCGCCGTGCTCGGGGCCGCCTTCAAGCCCGACTCCGACGACATCCGTGACTCGCCGGCGCTCAATGTCGCCGCGCGGCTGCGGCTGGACGGCGCCGATGTCACGGTCCACGACCCCGAGGCGATGGACAACGCCCGCAAGGCGTTCCCGCTCCTCGGATACGCGCTGTCCGCGGAGGACGCGCTGCGCGGCGCCGATCTCGTGCTGCATCTGACCGAGTGGCCGCAGTTCCGGGAGATCGACCCGGAGCGGGCCCGGTCGCTGGTTTCCCGTCCACGGATCGTGGACGGGCGGGGGGTGCTCGACGCGGACCGCTGGACCGCGGCGGGCTGGTGGTTCCGGGCGCTGGGAAGGCCCGCGCCCGTTGGGGAGGGGCCTCGGTAGAGGCCCCTAGGGGAGGGAAAGAGAAAGCCATGACGGGACGTGACAACCACGACAGACACCCGGGCGTACCGGTCACCGTGGTCATGCCGACGTACAACGAGGCCGCGAATGTGGCGCGGATGGCCGAGCTGGTGCTCGGGCTGCCGATCGACGGGCTGCACCTGAAGATCGTCGACGACTCCAGCCCGGACGGCACCGGGCGGATCGCCGAGGAACTCGCCGAGAAGTACAACTGGGACGGCCGGCACCGGATGAGCGTGCTGCACCGCACCGAGAAGGATGGTCTGGGGCGGGCGTACGTCGCGGGCATGAGCGCCGCGCTCGACGAGGGGGCCGCCTACGTCGTCCAGATGGACGCCGACGGCAGCCACCCGGCGGAGGCCGTGCCGCGGATGCTGGGGACGGCGGTGGCCTCGGGGGTGGGCCTGGTCGTCGGCAGCCGGTACGTCGAGGGCGGCTCGCTCGACGAGGACTGGGGCATGCACCGGGTGCTGCTGTCCCGGTTCGCCAACCGCTACGCCCGCGCCGTGCTCGGCACGAAGATCCGGGACATCACGGCCGGCTTCAACCTGTGGTCGGCGGCGACCCTGCGGGACATCGACCTGGCCACCCTGGACAGCGCCGGTTACAGCTTCCAGGTCGAGCTGAAGTACAAGGCCGTACGGGCCGGACACAGCGCCGTCGAGATCCCGATCCGCTTCGAGGAGCGGACGGAGGGCGTGTCCAAGATGACGCTCCGGACGCAGCTGGAGTCGGCGGTCGTACCGATCCGGCTGCGCCTGAAGCACAGGTGAGCCGGTGAGCGGCGGTCGACCGTGCGTCGGCCGCCGCTCGCGCCGCTACTCGCTCGCCGCGGACGCCTGCGCCTCGCCCCGCCGGCGGATCTGGCGGAACGTGAACTCGGCCAGGTCGTCGCCGGCCTGGAAGGCCCGGGTGTCCTTGTCCGTCATGTCCCGGCCGTTGGTGAAGCCGGTGATGGTGAAGTAGGCGTAACGGCCGTAGGAGTTGGAGGTCGAGCGGCACACGGACGAGGTGCAGAAGTCCTTGACGCCCTCGCCCGAGAGGGACCTGACGATGTCCTTCTTGGTGTTGACCTGGCCCTTGACCTTGGCGGCCTGCGCCTCGGAGTCGAAGACGGCGACCCCGACCGTCACCGCGATGCCGTCCTTGATGTACGAGACGCGCAGGAAGCGGGTGCAGTCGTTGGCGGTGAGGATCTTCGGGAGACCGCCCTTGGTGGCCGCGGAGCAGTTCTTCGTGTCGTCCGTCGCGCCCTTCTTGTAGACCGTCTCACCCATGGTCAGCTGTGTGCCGGGGAAGAGGATCTGGGCGCCGAGCGGCGCGGTGTCCTTGTTCTTGCTGGAGATGAAGTCCTTCGGGTCCAGCGGCGGCGGAGCGCTCGTCGGCGCGAACGACGGTGCCGCGGCGGACTCGCCCGGCAGCTCCGCCGTCGCGGGAAGCGTCGAAGTCGGGTTGTTGGCGGCTGAGTTGCCGTCGTTCGCCGACACCACGGCCACGGCGACGGCGGCACCGATGGCGACGGTGGCCAGCGCGCCGCCGCCGATGAACAGCAGCCGACGCCGCTTGTTGCGGCTCTCGGACGCCTCGGCGAGAGCGGCCCAGTCCGGGGTCCCGTCGGCGCCGTCGTTCCACGGCTGCTGGGAATGCGGTGTCCAGGGATCCCACTGGGACTGGGGTCCCCCCTGCTGCCCATAGCTCATGGGGCGCATCTTAGACGGAGCTCGGGTGTGCCGGTCCGCCCCAAGCGGCGCACGGGCACCTGGCGTTCACAAGGTGGGCGAGCGCAAAAGCGACATCTCCGGGTGGTTGGTACGACGTGCCACCTGGCATCTGTGGGTGGCGCTCGGGGCCGTACTGGTCGCCCTCGTGGTGCGTACGGCCCGGGTGACCTCGGACGAAGGGATGGACAACGCGATCGTCGTGCGGGCGGCGCGGGTCTGGTCGGCCGGGGGTTCGCCGTATGACGACTCCCACTTCCTGTATCTGCCGAGCGCGGTGCCGACGGCGGCTCGGCAGGCGCTGCTGCCGCGGGGTGTGCTGGGTGTCCTGGTGCCGGTGGCGGTGACCGGCTGTCTGGTGGGCGGATGGGTCTGCGCGCGGCGGCTGCACGGGGTGGGACTGCGCACTCGGTTCCCCGCTCTCGGTCTGATCGGCATCGCGGTGGGGTTCGCCCCCTTCGCTCACCTCGTGCTGCTGCTGGCCGGGCGAGGCGTCGCCGGTGGCGGTGCTGCCGTGCGAGGGGTCGGTGGGGCGGGGGCCCTGGTTCTGGCTGGCTCTGGTACCGCAGCTGCCGGGGGTGACGTGGCCGTACGCGGAGGCGGTGCAGCGGCGTGCCTTTCGGGACGTGGTGACGCTGTGCGGTCTGGCGGTGACGGTTGCGGGTGCACTGTGGGTGTGACGCCGGGTTGTTCTCGTCCCCGCCGCCCCTACCCGTCCCACCCACCAGGGGCGCCGCCCCTTCGACCCCGTCCCCCGGGGGCTCCGCCCCCGGAACCCCGAGCTCGGCGAGCCGTGAGCCAAGTCGGTAGGCCGGGGGGCTGGGGGTGGGAGCAGGGGCGGCGCCTGCCACCCGGGGGGGCAGGGGTGAAGCCGACTGGGGCCGGGTCAGGGGAGGGCGGCAGGGGGGCCTGCTCCCGGGGCGCGGCTGCGGGAGTGGCTGGGAGCGGGGGCGGGGTGCGGCGTAGCAGCAAGGTCGTCGTCTGCCACCTGGGGCAGGGGGGCGAAGCCGATTGAGGTGGATCAGGGGGCGGCGGGGTCCCCGGCCGCTGCTCGCGGGCGCGGCTGCCGGACTGGCGGGGCGCGTAGGCGGGTGGGGATGGGACACGGGCTGGCCGCACAGTCCGCTACGCGCTGCTACTGCCCGCGGGGCCAGGCAGCTGGAGTGGCAGGAGTGGGGGGCGGGTGTCGGCCGGCGGAGGGATGAGAGCGCGCGGGCCGGCCAGCCCGGTCTCCAGCCGTCAGGCTCGGGTGCGAGCGGGGCGGGTGTCCACCGGCGGTGGGACGAGGACGGGTGGGGATGGGGCGCGGGTCGGCAGTGATCACCCTCGCCCCGGGGTGGCGGAGAGGGTGTCGGCGGGCGGTGGGGCGAGGAAGGGTGGGGGTGGGGTGCCGGTCGGCAGTGGTCGTCCCGTCGCCGGGGTGTCGGTGGGGGGGGGAGGTGTGGGCCAGAGGGCGTGGCTCGTACCGGGGCGGTGGGTGCATGCTGGGGTGCGGAGGCCGTGCGCTTGCCGTCTTCCAGCGCGTCCGGCGTTTGAGGACGAAGGCGCTTTCGGGGCCGGGAGGCCGGGGGTGGAGGCGTCCTTGCGGTGCCGTTTTGACCCGGCCGTGGCGCCGCAGGTATCCTGCATGTTCGTTGTGTATTGGCTTGCTCATTCTCACGGGACGGGCCCTTACACCGGTCCACCGGGCCGATGACCAGCGACCCCATGTACGCGGTATGCGTCGCCGCCGTGCGGTCCAGGCTGTCGTGATCGTTTCGGTGACCTGTTCAGGACCATTCACTCGAAGCGAAGGCTACGAACCGTGCGTACGTACAGCCCCAAGCCCGGCGATGTGACGCGCCAGTGGCACGTCATTGACGCTCAGGACGTCGTCCTGGGTCGTCTCGCCACCACCGCAGCGACCCTTCTCCGGGGCAAGCACAAGCCGATCTACGCCCCCCACGTCGACGCTGGTGACTTCGTCATCATCATCAACGCCGACAAGGTGCACCTGTCCGGCAACAAGCGGACCCAGAAGATGGCGTACCGCCACTCCGGCTACCCGGGTGGTCTGCGCTCCGTCCGTTACGACGAGCTGCTCGACAAGAACCCCGAGAAGGCCATCGAGAAGGCCGTCAAGGGCATGCTCCCCAAGAACTCCCTGGGCCGTCAGATGCTCTCGAAGCTGAAGGTCTACAAGGGTGACCAGCACCCGCACGGCGCGCAGCAGCCGCAGCCGTACGAGATCACCCAGGTCGCGCAGTAAGTCCGGCCACCCCCTAAGACTGAAGAGAATCTGAGGAGAATCGTGGCCGAGACCACTGCCGAGCAGCCGCTCGACGAGAACGTCGAGAACATCGACATCGACAGCTACACCACCGAGTCCGAGGTTCCTGTGGAGGGTGAGTACACCTCCGAGTCCATGGCCTCGCGCTTCGGTGAGCCCCAGCCCGCCGCGGGCCTGGGTCGCCGCAAGAACGCCATCGCCCGCGTCCGGATCGTTCCGGGCACCGGCAAGTGGAAGATCAACGGTCGCACCCTTGAGGACTACTTCCCCAACAAGGTGCACCAGCAGGAAGTCAACGAGCCCTTCAAGGTGCTCGAGCTCGAGGGCCGCTACGACGTCATCGCCCGCATCGCGGGTGGCGGTGTCTCCGGTCAGGCCGGTGCGCTGCGTCTCGGTGTCGCCCGCGCCCTGAACGAGGCCGACGTCGACAACAACCGCGGCCCGCTGAAGAAGGCCGGCTTCCTCAAGCGCGACGACCGTGCGGTCGAGCGCAAGAAGGCCGGTCTGAAGAAGGCCCGCAAGGCTCCGCAGTACAGCAAGCGCTAAGCGCCGGCTGCCTCTGCTCGTACTCCGGTACTCCGAACGCCCCGGCGGCACGCCACAGTGCCGCCGGGGCGTTCGTCTTATCCATAGGCTCGGGCGTATAACGGCACAAGACGTTCAAAGGCTTGTGTGATCCGATACCCAGGCATGGAATGCCTGGAAGCGGGAGCCCCCGGCGGTGTGCGGAACCGCGAGCGCCGGCTCCGCTTCCGGATCTGATGTTTCCTCAGGAGGACAAGTGGGACGACTCTTCGGCACGGACGGCGTGCGCGGTGTCGCCAATGCGGATCTGACCGCCGAGATGGCGCTGGGTCTGTCGGTGGCGGCGGCGCACGTACTGGCCGAGGCGGGCACCTTCGCGGGCCACCGGCCCACCGCGGTGGTCGGACGGGACCCGCGCGCGTCCGGGGAGTTCCTGGAGGCCGCCGTGGTCGCGGGCCTCGCGAGCGCGGGAGTCGACGTGCTGCGGGTCGGCGTGCTGCCGACGCCCGCCGTCGCCTACCTGACCGGCTCGCTCGGCGCCGACCTCGGTGTGATGCTCTCCGCCAGCCACAACGCCATGCCCGACAACGGCATCAAGTTCTTCGCCCGCGGCGGCCACAAGCTCGCCGACGAGCTGGAGGACCGTATCGAGACCGTCTACGACGAGCATCGGCACGGTGAGCCGTGGGAGCGGCCGACCGGTGCGGCCGTCGGGCGGGTGCGGTCGTACGACCAGGGGTTCGACGAGTACGTCGGCCACCTCCTGGGCGTGCTGCCCAACCGGCTGGACGGGCTGAAGATCGTCCTCGACGAGGCGCACGGCGCCGCTGCGGGTGTCTCCCCGGAGGCGTTCACGCGGGCCGGGGCGGAGATCGTCACCATCGGTGCCGAGCCGGACGGGCTCAACATCAACGACGGCTGCGGGTCCACGCATCTGGGCAAGCTGAAGGCCGCCGTGATCGAGCACGGGGCCGCGCTGGGGATCGCGCACGACGGGGACGCCGACCGGTGCCTCGCCGTGGACCACACCGGCGACGAGGTGGACGGCGACCAGATCCTCGCCGTGCTCGCGCTCGCCATGCGGGAGCGGTCCGCGCTGCGCTCCGAGACCGTCGTGGCGACCGTGATGTCCAACCTCGGCTTCAAGCTGGCGCTGGAGCGCGAGGGGCTGAACCTGGTGCAGACCGCCGTCGGTGACCGGTATGTGCTGGAGGAGATGAAGGAGCACGGCTACGCCCTCGGCGGCGAGCAGTCCGGGCACGTCATCATCCTCGACCACGCCACGACCGGTGACGGCACGCTGACCGGGCTGCTGCTGGCGGCCCGGGTCGCGCAGACCGGTCGTACGCTGCGGGACCTCGCCGCGGTGATGGAGCGGTTGCCGCAGGTGCTGGTCAATGTGCCCGACGTGGACAAGTCGCGGGTGAAGACGTCCGCGGAGCTCGCGGCGGCGGTTGTCGACGCCGAGCGGGAACTCGGGTCGACGGGGCGGGTGTTGCTGCGGCCGTCCGGTACCGAGCCGCTTGTGCGGGTGATGGTCGAGGCCGCCGATATCGAGCAGGCTCGGTCTGTCGCCGGGCGGCTGGCGGATGTGGTGAAGTCCGCGCTGGGGTAAGTGCTGGTGCCGGGTGGGGGCGGGGGTTTCTGTTCGGCGCGGGCTGACCGTTGTGCGTGGTTGCTCGCGCAGTTCCCCGCGCCCCTCAGGCGGCGTTGACCCGCCGGCGTTGCTTCGCCCACAGCCACTTCTGGATCAGCAGGGTCATCGTGCCGGCCAGGATGATGCCCAGCAGGTTCAGCAGGAGCTGGCCCGTCGAGAGCCAGGTCTGCATGGAGTCGCCGTAGAACAGGGCCACGGACGCGTTGGCGGCGGCGGGGACCGTCGTCACCGAGATCGCGACGCCGACCAGGGCGCCGGACTTGGCGGACGTGAGGGAGAGGGTGCCGGCGGCGCCGGCGAGGACCGCCACGACGAAGGAGAACAAGTCCGGATCGTAGATGAACCCGGTGTTGGGCCGGTCCGCCTCTAGTTTGGCCTCGGTGAACAGGCCGACCGCGTCCATGAAGTAGCTGAAGCCCACCGTCAGCGCCATCGCCACGGCGAAACCCACCAGCAGCGCGATCAGTGAACGCAGGGCGAGGCGTGGAGCGCGTTGCACCATGGCCGTACAGATGCCGGCCAGCGGCCCGAACTCCGGGCCGACCGCCATCGCGCCCACGATCAGGATCGCGTTGTCGAGCACCACACCGCAGGCCGCGATCATCGTCGCGAGGGTGATGAAGGCGAGGTAGGTGACAGACAGAGTCGACTCCTCGTGGGTCGCCTCCGTCAGGTGCTCCCACAGCACCGCGTCCGCGCCCTCGCCCGGCGCCTCCTTCTCGGCCTTGTCGGCGCGCTTGGACAGCGACAGTTCGATGTCCTCGACGGCGATCGAACCGCACTCGTCGATGCCCAACTCCTGGAGCTTGGTGAGGAGTTCGTCACCGGCCTCGCGCGCCACGTCGCACAGCACCAGGTCCCCGGCGGGATTGCGGGCGGCGCCGGACAGCACGGCGAGGTGGGCCGTCCCCACCGTCTTCTCGATCAGGCGGACCACGTCGTCGGTCTTGTCGGACGGCGTGATCAGGCGCAGGTGCAGCATGGGGGCAGACTAGCCGTCACAGCTTGCGCAGACTCAGGCGCTGCACCTTGTGGTCCGGGCCCTTTCGTACGACGAGGGTGGCGCGGCCGCGGGTCGGGGCGATGTTCTCCACCAGGTTGGGCTTGTTGATGGTCCGCCACATCGTGCGGGCGTAGTCGAGCGCCTCCTCCTCGGACACCTGGGTGTACTTGCGGAAGTACGAGGAGGGGTTCTGGAACGCGGTCTCGCGCAGCCGCTTGAAGCGGTTGAGGTACCAGGTCTCGATGTCCTCGGTGCGGGCGTCGACGTACACGCTGAAGTCGAAGTAGTCGGCGAGACCGACCCGGGTGCGGCCGTCCTTGCCGGGCAGGGCGGGCTGGAGGACGTTCAGGCCCTCGACGATCAGGATGTCGGGGCGGCGGACGGTGAGCCGCTGGTCCTGGAGGATGTCGTAGATCAGATGGGAGTAGACGGGGGCGGTGACCTCGGCCTTGCCCGCCTTGATGTCGGCGACGAAGCGGGTCAGCGCGCGGCGGTCGTAGGACTCGGGGAAACCTTTCCGCGACATGAGGCCGCGGGCCTGGAGCTCCTTGGTGGGCAGCAGGAAGCCGTCGGTGGTGACCAGCTCGACGCGCGGGTGCTCGGGCCAGCGGGAGAGCAGGGCCTGGAGGAGGCGCGCCACCGTGGACTTTCCTACGGCGACGGAGCCGGCGACCCCTATGACGAACGGGGTGCCGGACTGGGAGCCCTTTTCGCCGGTGTCGCCGAGGAAGGTGTTCAGGGCGCCTCTGAGGCCGTCGGTGGCGCCGACGTAGAGGTTGAGCAGGCGGGAGAGCGGGAGGTAGATGTCCCGCACCTCGTCGAGGTCGATGACGTCGCCGAGGCCGCGCAGCTTCTCGACCTCGTCGGCGGTGAGGGGGAGTGGGGTCTTTTCGCGCAGCGCGCTCCACTCGTCACGGGTGAGGTCGACGTAGGGAGTCGCCTCCGGCCTCTGCCGGTGGGCGCTCCGGGGCATCGAGGAGACCGGAGAGATCACAGTCCATTGTTACGGCAGGACGAACGGACGGTGGGGTGGGATCCGTCACGCCGCCCCGATTTCCGGGCGAACCGGGACAAGGTGGGGAATGTCAGTGGCGTGCGTCACAGTTGTGGGAGAGGTGGGCCCGGGTCGGGGCCCATGGACGCCGAGGGCGCGTGAACGCCGAGGGGTTGCCCATGACGACGTATGCGATAGAGGCGGAAGGCCTGGTCAAGCGGTTCAAGGACACCGAGGCGCTGGCCGGGGTCGACCTGGGGGCCCGCCGTGGCACGGTGCTCGGGCTGCTGGGTCCCAACGGCGCGGGGAAGACGACCGCGGTACGGATCTTCGCGACGCTGCTTCAGCCCGACGGGGGCAGGGCCCATGTGGCCGGGCACGACGTCGTCCGGGAGGCCGGGGTCGTACGGGCCATGGTGGGGCTGACCGGGCAGTACGCGGCGGTGGACGAGAACCTCACCGGTACCGAGAACCTGCTGCTCATCGGGCGTCTGCTAGGCCTGCCACGGCGGGAGGCGAGGGCGCGCGCGGCCGAGCTGCTGGAGCGCTTCCAGCTGGCCGACGCGGCCGGCCGTGCCGCGAAGACCTACTCGGGCGGTATGCGCAGGCGGCTGGATCTCGCGGCCAGCCTGGTCGGCCGGCCCAGCATCCTCTTCCTCGACGAGCCGACCACCGGCCTGGACCCGCACAGCCGCGGTGAGCTGTGGGATCTGTTGCGGGGGCTGGTCGCGGACGGTGCGACGGCCCTGCTGACCACGCAGTATCTGAACGAGGCCGATGTGCTCGCCGACGACATCGTGGTGATCGACAAGGGCCGGGTGATCGCCGAGGGCACTCCGGACCAGCTGAAGTCGCAGGTCGGCGGACAGGTGCTGGAGCTGCGGCCGGTGCTGGGGCAGGACCTGGCGCGGGCCCACCGGCTGGTGGCCGGAACCGCCGGGGCCGAGTGCCGGATCGAGGGCGAGATGATCACGGCTCCCGTGAAGGACCCCGCGCTGATGCCGTCCGTCGTGCGCACGCTGGACCGCGAGGGGATCGCGGTGGGCGAGCTGGCGCTGCGCCGTTCGTCGCTGGACGAGGTCTTCCTGTCCCTGACCGGGCACCGGGCCGAGCCCGGCGAGCCGGAGGGGAACGGCGGGGCGACCGTACGGGACGAGGACGAGAGCGAGCTGGAGAAGGCGGTGAGCCGGTCATGACCGCCGCCGCCACGACCGTCACGGCGCCGATCACCGAATCGGGCCGGGTGCGCCCGCTGGACGGGCTGCGGCAGACCTTCACGATGGCCTGGCGGAGCCTGGTGGCGGTGAAGCACAACCCGCTGGAACTGGTCGACTACAGCATCACGCCGATCATGTTCGTGTTCCTCTTCACGTACGTGCTGGGCGGGCAGATGGCGGGCTCCCCCGAGGCGTATCTGAAGTACGCGCTGCCGGGGATCATCGTCCAGAACACGCTCTTCATGACCATGTACACGGCGATGGCGCTGAACACCGACCTCACCAAAGGCGTCTTCGACCGCCTGCGCAGCCTCCCGATCGCCCGCTCGGCCCCGCTCATCGGCCGCATCACCGCGGACCTCGCCAAGCACGTCTGGGCCCTGCTGCTGATGATCGGCCTGGGCCTGCTGCTCGGCTTCCGGATCACCGGGGGCGTGGGCGGCTTCCTGCTCGGCACACTGCTGGTGGTCGTCTTCGCCGCGGCGGTGTCGTGGGGCGCGGTACTGATCGGAATGCTGGCCGGGGACGCGGAGAAGGTGCAGGCCTTCGCCTTCACGATCATCTTCCCGATCACCTTCACCAGTAGCGCGTTCGTGATGGTGGACACGATGCCGGGGTGGTTGCAGGCGTGGAGCGACGTGAATCCGGTGACGCATCTCTCCGATGCCTTCAGGGGGTTGCTGCTGGGTGGGGCCGTGGCCGAGCCGGTGTTGTGGTCGTTGGTGTGGGCCGCGGGGCTGGTGCTGGTGTTCTGTCCGTTGGCCATGCGGGCCTATCGGGCGAAGACGTGACCGTGCCGGCTTGCGTCGGGCGGATGAGTGCCTGCTCCGTCCGTGGCCGGATCCAGCCCAGTTGAGGGTTCGTACCCCCGTGGGAATTTCCGAAATGGGGCACGCTTCGCCACTTTTCAGCGCTGGTTCGGCCGTAGGCTGCCGCGCATGTGTGGAATCGTGGGATACGTGGGGGCGCAGTCGGCGCTTGAGGTTGTCACCGCTGGGCTGAAGCGGCTGGAGTACCGGGGCTATGACTCGGCCGGGGTCGCCGTGCTGGCGGACGGGGGGCTGGCGGCCGCCAAGCGGGCGGGGAAGCTCGTCAATCTCGAGAAGGAGTTGAAAGAGCGGCCGCTGCCGAGCGGGAACACCGGGATCGGGCATACGCGGTGGGCCACCCACGGGGGGCCGACGGACGTGAACGCTCATCCGCATCTCGACAACGCCGGACGCGTCGCGGTCGTCCACAACGGGATCATCGAGAACTTCGCCGGGCTGCGGGCGGAGTTGGAGGAGCGAGGGCATGAGCTCAGCTCCGAGACCGACACCGAGGTGGTCGCACATCTGCTCGCCGAGGAGTTCTCCGGGTGCGCCGATCTCGCCGAGGCCATGCGACTCGTCTGCCTGCGGCTGGAGGGGGCCTTCACGCTCGTCGCCGTGCACGCGGACGAGCCCGATGTAGTGGTCGGGGCGCGCCGGAACTCGCCGCTCGTGGTGGGCGTGGGTGAGGGGGAGGCCTTCCTCGCGTCCGACGTCGCCGCCTTCATCGACCACACCCGGTCGGCCATCGAGCTGGGGCAGGACCAGGTCGTGGAGCTGCGGCGGGACGGTGTGACCGTCACCGGGTTCGACGGGCGGCCCGCCGATGTGCGGTCGTATCGCATCGACTGGGACGCCGCCGCCGCGGAGAAGGGCGGCTACGACTACTTCATGCTCAAGGAGATCGCCGAGCAGCCCAAAGCCGTCGCCGACACCTTGCTCGGGCGTATCGACGCGGCCGGCTCCCTCACGCTCGACGAGGTCCGGATCAGCGCCTCCGAACTGCGGGAAGTCGACAAGGTCGTGATTGTGGCGTGCGGTACGGCTTTTCACGCGGGGCTCATCGCCAAGTACGCCATCGAGCACTGGACCCGGATTCCGTGCGAGGTGGAGCTGGCCAGTGAGTTCCGGTACCGGGATCCGATCCTCGACCAGCAGACCCTCGTCATCGCCATCTCCCAGTCCGGCGAGACCATGGACACCCTCATGGCCCTACGGCACGCCCGCGAGCAGGGCTCCAAGGTGCTGGCGATCTGCAACACCAACGGGTCCACGATTCCCCGGGAATCGGATGCGGTGCTGTACACCCACGCCGGGCCGGAGGTCGCCGTCGCGTCCACGAAGGCCTTTCTGACGCAGCTCGTGGCCTGTTATCTCGTCGCGCTGTACCTGGGTCAGGTGCGCGGCACCAAGTGGGGCGACGAGATCCACGTCGTCGTGCGGGATCTGTCGCACATCGGCAGTGAGGTCGAGCGGGTGCTGGAGACCATGGAGCCGGTGCGGGCGCTGGCGCGGAGCCTCGCCCACAAGAACACGGTGCTCTTTCTCGGACGGCACGTGGGGTATCCGGTCGCGCTCGAGGGTGCGCTGAAGCTCAAGGAACTCGCCTATATGCACGCCGAGGGGTTCGCGGCGGGGGAGTTGAAGCACGGTCCGATCGCCCTGATCGAGGATGACCTGCCGGTGGTCGTCGTCGTGCCCTCGCCTCGGGGGCGGTCCGTTCTGCACGACAAGATCGTGTCCAACATGCAGGAGATCCGGGCTCGGGGTGCGCGGACCATCGTCATCGCGGAGGAGGGGGACGAGGCGGTGGTGCCGTACGCCGATCACCTGATCTGGATCCCGGCCACGCCGACGCTGCTTCAGCCGATGGTGGCCACGGTGCCGCTTCAGGTCTTCGCGTGCGAGCTGGCGACTGCTCGGGGGAACGAGGTGGATCAGCCTCGGAACCTGGCGAAGTCGGTGACGGTGGAGTGAGCTGACTTCAGGTGGCCGAGGAAGGCGGTGAAGGCTCCGGTCGGGAAGGTGAGGGTTGCTCTGGCCGGGGCCTTTGAGTCACGGATGGATATGTGGGTGGGGGTGTCGGCGATCTCGACGCAGTTGTTGCCGTCGCCGCCGCCGGAGTAGGACGACTTCCGCCATGCGCCGGGGGCGTCCATCGAGTGCCTCACAGCTGTTTCGCCGGCCTTGTGGCAGTGACGGTGGAGTGAGCCGACTTCAGATCGTCGAGGAAGGCGGTGAAGGCTCCGGTCGGGAAGGTGAGGGTTGCTCTGGCCGGGGCCTTTGAGTCACGGATGGATATGTGGGTGGCGGAGGTCGCCATTTCAAGGCAGTTGTTGCCGTCGCCCTCGCCGGAGTGTGACGACTTTCGCCAGTTGTTCATGGGGTGCCTCATAGCTCTTTCGTCAGCCGATGGATGAAGTCGCGCGAGCGGTCCGGTTCGAGTGAAACGGCTTCTACTTTACGGAAGCGCGTTCGATAGGCGTTGAGCTGTGCCTCGGAGTCGAGAAAGACTGCGCCGTGAGGTGCGTCGCGTGCCACGGTGTCGAGCTTGGGTACGGGGCCGCCCACGTAGGTCATCGTGCTTGAGGCTCGGGCAAAGCCGTCCAGGTCGAAGGGGATGACACGCAAAGTGATGCGGTCCGCTTCGGAAAGCTCCAGGAGTTGGGCGAGTTGAGCCCGTATGGCGGTGCGGTCGCTGACCCTGATGCGTAGCGCGGCCTCGTGGATCACGATCTCGTGAGGGAACGTGACCTCGCGTTGACGCGCCAGCCTATGGCGGACCCGCAACTCCAATTCGTCGCACGTGAGTTCCGGCAGCCTGGATGAGAAGACTGCCCGGGCGTACTCCTCCGTTTGGAGCAGGCCGGGTACGTACAGGATGGCCACGTCCTGCTGAAAGGCGGCATGGTGATCCATCTCTGCCAGGTCCAGGAACGACGTGGGCAGTAGCCCCCGATACTCCTCCCACCACCCGTGGGTCCGATCGGTAGCCATCGCGACCAACGCGTCGATGAGTGGGTAGTCCGTGCTGGCGTAGTGGGATGCGAGGCGGCGTAGTCGTTCCTCGCTCACCCCTGTGAGGCCGGACTCGATGTGGCTGATCTGGACCGAACTCACGCCGAGAAGCGCTGCTGCCTCGCGTGCCTTCAGGCCTGCCGCGTCGCGGAGTCTTCGCAGTTCGATCGCCAGTCGCATCTGACGTGCCGTGGGTTCGCGTCTCAGGACCATCGACTGCTCCTCGTTCAACGCGCTTGTGGATGCGACTCGTTCGGGGGCAGATTACGCGATCCAGTTGCTGTGGATGAAATATTAGGTCTACCGTCGGTGATGCAAAGCTCACACAGCGGAAGCGCACCGCTCCGTCCCGCCACGACGGCCGCGGCACTGCCACCGCGCAGCCCCCACCTTCGACCTCCCGAACGGAGTTCACCCATGCCCGAATCAGAACCCTGGGAGTACACGCTCCACATCCCGAACGACGTCCGAGCCGTCACCGTCAGTCGCCGTACCCTCCGGCTCATCCTCACCCTGCACGGCCTCATCGGACTCGTCGACACCGCCGAGCTCCTCGCCGCCGAGCTGGTCGCCAACGCCGTACGGCATACGAAGGGGCCCGCGGCGCTGCGGGTGCGGTGGGCCGGTGGGGTCCTGTGGATCGGGGCCTGGGATGCCGATCCCGAACCGCCCGAGTCGCCGGGGGAGTTGGAGCAGCTCACGGACGGGGAGGAAGGGCGGGGGCTCGCGCTGGTGCGGGCCTGTTCCGATCTGTGGGGGTGGCAGGCGCTGACCAGAGGCGGCAGCCGGGGCAAGTACGTATGGTGCGAGCTCGCCGCCGCCTAGTCGTGCTGCTCGTCGTCCAGTCGCTCCAGCACCCTGAGCGTGTCCAGGTGCCCCGCCGCTTCGGTGCACAGCGGCTCCAGCTCGTCGATGATCTCCTGCCGGGCCTGGTTCTCCGGCTGGTCGATGCGCGCCCGGATCAGTGCGCTCGACTCTTCGAGGTGCTCCCGGTACAGGGTGAGATTGTCCGTGAGGTGATCGATGATCTCGGTCATCCGGACACTGATGGCCAGCGTGAACTGGTCCCGAACGGCCGGGACTTCCTCGTCGATCCGCTGGATCCATTCCTCCCGCAGGATGTCGAGCGAGGAGGCGCGGCCCCGGCGTGCCTTGACGCCCAGGTAGACCAGCGCCGCGAGCCCGGCGATCAGCCCTGCCGGGGGGACAAGGGTGCCCGCCGCGGCCAGGCCGAACATCCAGCCGCCGCCGGCCGCCACGGGCGTGACGATGCCGACCAGTGCGGCAGCCCGCTGCACGACGTCGGGTCGGGTCGCCGGACGCCGTTCCTGCTGCGGAATGGCCACGTCATCGACGTCGAACACGAACTCCGGCAGATTGCCCGTGAGTTCGCGGTCGTGGAAGTGACGGTCGACCAGGTGGACGACATCCTGCTTGAACGCGGCGTATTCCTGGGCCGACAGGGTGACGGGTCCGGCAGGCGCCTCCAGCCAGGTGTGCAGGGTCTGCGCCTTGGAGACCTGGATCTGATGGGCCTTCGCCGGCCGCATGAGGTCGGTCTCCCGGATGTCGGCGTCCAGCGCGGAGTGCAGATGGGCGGCGAGGTGACCGAACGGGCGGGTCGCGCGCTCGACGCGGTGATGCAGCTTGCGTTCGAGTTCCTCCCGGATCGTGGGCAGCAAGGCGTCCACACGTTCCACCTCGCGCCGCTGGTTCTCCAGCCGCTCCTTCAGGTCGTCGATCTCCAGGCGCTCCGTCTGGAGCCGCTGGTCGAGCACCTCGTGCCGCCGGCCGATCAGATAGCGTGCCTCGGCGGCCACCGCGGAGAGGTACCGGGTGCCGCTGCCCGTACTGATGAGGTTCTCGATCGCCTGGCGCAGGTCGTCCATGTTGCTCTTGTTGCGCAGCCGATGGGCGGCGGCCTCGGCCCCCTCCTCGGCCAGCTTGGCGGCCTGGGCCTCCCACGCGGGGGAGACGGCGATGAAGCCCTCACCGATGAACTCCAGGTCGGGCCGGCCGTTTCGCTGGAAGTTCTCCTTCAGGTACTCGTTGTTCTTGGCGACCGCCGCCTGCCACTCGGGCCGGTTGTGCCGGTCCAGGTTGCTCGCGGTGTCGATCGCGGTGACCACCCACACCACGCGCTTGCGCCGGTTGTTCTGGCCCGACAGCAGAATGTGGTCGTACAGGACCCGGATGAGCTCCAGATCCACCTCGCTGAGGGTCCGGTGCGCGGGGGTCACATAGAGGTAGCAGTCCGCGGCGAGCAGGGCGCGGCGCACGATCCCGTTGTGCGTCGTGTTGGTCGAGCCGACTCCGGGCAGGTCGTAGAACTTGGCCGGCAGCGGCGGGTCGGTGAGCAGCAGCTGGGCCTCGGCCACCTCGCGTCCCCGGTGCGACCGGAGGCGGTTGACGATGTCCCCCTGCGCCATCGCGTAGGCCTCCACCACGGCGGGAGCGGGGGAGTTGCCCACCGGCTCCCACCGGTCCGGGGGCGTGTCGTCGAAGCGCACCTGGAGGAAGCCGGTACCCGAGCCGTCGACGCTCGCCTGGGCGTCCACCGGCACCACACTGAACGGCCAGGACGTCGTCGGCACGGGCGAGGACGGGAGCAGGCCGACGTACTTGTCCCCGCTCTCACCGCTCTCCGTGGTCTCCTCGAACAGTTCGAGCCCGCCCTGGAGTCCACTGAGCAGGAAGCTCTTGCCGGACGAGAAGTAGCCGAGCAGCGCCACGTTGATCAGGGTCGAGGCCGCACGGGTGCGCAGTCGCCGGACCGCGTCGGCTTCCTCCGCCAGCTCCTGCGGCCACGTGCCGGACGTCTCCGGGGCCGAGGCGGCAGCCTGGAGCCATGCTTCACCACGCTCCAGAACCTCCTGGAGTTCTATGCGGGCCGCGTTCACATCTCTCGCCACAGTCACAGCACTGATATAGCCGAATACGTTCAGTTGCTCGACCGGTTCCACAAAGACCGCACAGCTCTTTGGGCCGTCATTGAGGTCGGCCCCGCACGTCCGCCCGCCACGCCGGCGCCTGGGGCATGAACCGGTGTTCTGCCGCGTACGCCGCCATGCGGGCGTTGCGTGCCTCCGCCTCCGGCCCGTCCGGGAGGTGGAATTCGGTGCCTGCCCGAGCCGAGCGGGACTGCATGCCGGTGGCGGACGCGAGGCGCCGGCCCACGTAGTCGTCGAGGGCCTCGGGCACGTCGGCCGGCGTCGCGGACTTGAGGGCGTCGCCCAGTACCGCCGCGTCCAGGATCGCCTGGGCCGCGCCCTGGGCCTGGAAGGGGACCATCGCGTGGGCGCTGTCGCCCAGGAGGGTCACCCGGCCGACGTTCCAGCGGGTGAGGGGCGTGCGGGTGTAGATGCCGTAGCGCAGTACCTGCCCCGCGCGTTCGAGGACCGTACGGACCCGGGGGTCCCAGCCCGTGAACTCGCCGAGTTGCTCATCGGGTTCCGCCTCAGCCGTCCACGACTCCCGCGCCGCCTCGTCCGTGCTGAACACGGCCACCACGTTGAGCAGTTCGCCGCGCCGCACCCAGTAGTGGACGAAGTGGCGGTCGGGGCCCAGCCACACGGCGAGGGGCGGGAGGTCCAGGTCACTCATCTCGGCGGCGGGGAGCACGGCCCGGTACGCGGCCGTACCCGAGAACACCGCCTCGTCCTTGCCGAAGAGCCACTGGCGGGCCGCGGAGCGGATGCCGTCGGCGGCCACCACGAGGTCCGCCGTGAGGTGCTCGCCTGTCGCGGTCGTCACCCGGGCCGAGTCGGTGTCCTGGTCGATGGCGACGACGGTGGTGTCCAGGCGTACCGACTCCGGGGGCACCACCGCGGCCAGGGCGTTGTGCAGATCCGCCCGGTGGATCACCAGATACGGCGCCCCGAACTCCTCCTCCGCCTCCCGCCCCAGCGCGTAACGGCAGATCTCCGAACCGTCCGACCAGGTGCGGAAGCTGACGTGCGCGGGATGGGCCGCCGCTGCCGCCACCGCGTCCAGTACGTCCAGCCGGCGCAGCTCACGGGTGGCGTTGGGCGCCAGCTGGATGCCGGCGCCGATCTCCGAGAAGCGTCGGGACTGTTCGAGCAGCGTCACCTCGACACCCGCGCGGCGCAGGCTCAGCGTCGCCGCCAGTCCGCCGATGCCCGCTCCCACGACGATCGCCCGCATCCCACGACCTCAATCCGCCGGACTCGCCCACCCGTTCACGCCCCGCACGTCCTGGTCCTGACAGCCAACGTGGCCGAGCCGGCGGTGTCGGTCAACCCATGGGCCGCGCCCCGCTCCCGTCACCCGCGAACGTCCCGCCAGGCCTCCGGGATCCCCTCCGCCACGTCATGCGCCCCCAGCGGCGCCCCGTCCGCCGCGAACCTCGCCGACAGGCCGTGCAGGTAGGCCCCGACGCTCGCCGCGTCCACCGGCGTGAGACCGGCCGCCAGCAGCGAACCCGCGAGGCCCGAGAGCACGTCCCCGCTGCCGGCCGTGGCCAGCCAGCCGGTTCCGGTCGGGTTCACCCGTACGGGCCCGGTGCCGCCCGCGTCCGCGATCAGCGTCGTCGAGCCCTTCAGCAGCACCGTCGCCGCGTACCGCCCCGCCAACTCCCGTACCGAAGCCAGCCGAGCCCCCTCGACCTCCTCCCGGGAGACACCGAGCAGCGCCGCCGCCTCCCCGGCGTGCGGGGTCATCAGGGTCGGTGCCGTACGGTCCCGTACCGCCGCCGGGTCCGCCAGCCGCAGCCCGTCCGCGTCCAGCAGCACCGGTACGTCCGTCGCCAGCACCTCCGCCACCGTCGCCGCGTCGTCCCCGGCGCCCGGACCGACCACCCAGGACTGCACGCGGCCCGCCTTCTTCGGGCCCCCGTCCGACACCAGCGTCTCGGGGAACCGGGCGATCACCGCGTCCCCGGCCGGGCCGACGTACCGCACGGCCCCGGCGCCGCCCCGCAGGGCGCCCGACACGGCCAGTACCGCCGCGCCCGGGTACCTCGACGAGCCCGCAGCGATGCCCACCACGCCCCGCCGGTACTTGTCCGTCTCCGCCGCCGGCAGGGGCAACAGCTCCGCCACGTCCGCGTGTTGCAGGGCCTGGAGTTCCACCGCGTCGTTCGGCAGCGCCAGTCCGATGTCCACGAGCCGTACGACACCGGCGTACTCCCGCGCCGGATCGATCAGCAGGCCCGGCTTGTGGGTGCCGAAGGTGACCGTGAGGTCGGCCCGCATCGCGGTGCCGCGCACCTCACCGGTGTCCACGTCCACGCCGCTCGGCAGGTCCACGGCGACCACCGCGGCCCTCGACCGGGCCGCCGCGTCGGCCAGCGGTGCCGCTTCCGGGCGCAGGCCGCCCTTGCCGCCGATCCCGACGATTCCGTCCAGGACGAGATCCGCGCGGTCGATCAACTCCTCGGCCGCGTCGGTGCCCACCGACCGGCCGCCCGCCCGGCGCAGCGCCGCGAGGCCCTCCGCGTGCGCCCGCTCCGGCGACAGCAGCACCGCCGTCACACCCGCCCCGCGCCGGGCCAGCCGGGCGCCGGCGTACAGGGCGTCACCGCCGTTGTCGCCGCTGCCGACCAGCAGCACGACCCGGCTGCCGTACACCCGGCCCAGCAGATCCGCGCAGGCCGCGGCCAGTCCGGCCGCCGCCCGCTGCATCAGCGTCCCGTCCGGAAGCCGTGCCATCAGCTCCCGTTCGGCCGCCCTTACCGTCTCCACGCTGTACGCAGTCCGCATGCGATCGAGTCTCCCGCACCGGGCGCGCCGCGTCGCCTCCACCGCCCGCGCCGGCGGTCAGCCCTCCGCCACCACCACCGCCGAGGCCACCCCGGCGTCATGGCTCAACGACACGTGCCAGGACCGGACGCCGAGTTCCGCCGCCCGAGCCGCCACCGTGCCCGTCACCCGCAGCCGTGGCTGCCCGCTGTCCTCGACGCAGACCTCGGCGTCGGTCCAGAGCAGACCCGCCGGCGCGCCCAGCGCCTTCGCCAGGGCCTCCTTCGCGGCGAAGCGCGCGGCGAGCGAGGCGATGCCCCGGCGGTCGCCGCTGGGCAGCAGCAACTCGCGCTCCAGGAACAGCCGTTCGGCCAGGCCGGGGGTGCGGGACAGCGCCGCCTCGAACCTGTCGATCTCGGCCACGTCGATGCCGACCCCGATGATGCTCATGCCGAGCACCCTATGGGTCCCCGGAAGAAGCTCCTCAAAAGAGTGACCCCACCGCGCGGCGCCCCCGCACGGGCGGACCCTCACGCTTCCCTGTCCGCATGATCAGCGGACGTATCGCATGCCGGAGCATCGCCGTGCTGCTCGCCGGGGCCACGCTGTTGCCCCTCGGCAGCGCATCGGCGGACACGGCCGACCCCGTACCCCCGGCTTCCGGGCCCGAGGCCGAACTCGCACCCGGAATCCCCCTGAGCCTGCTCCCGCTCTGGCAGCTGGACACGCCCGACCAGGCGTTGCCGCCGAAGGTGTACAAGCCCAGCGAAGAGGAGGAGGCCGTCGAGCCGCAGGACGCGCCGGAGGGCGCGGACGACCTCGTGGAGTACGTCGATCCCATGGACTCCTTCGGGGACGTGACGTGCAGCGAGGAGACCGGCCAGCGGCAGCGGGAGGTCGAGCGGTGGCTGAAGCGGCCGGTGGACGGTGAGCAGTCGAAGGGTGACTGCCAGGCCATCCGCGCCTTCCAGAAGAAGCACAGGATCCGGCCCGCCATCGGGTACGCCGGGCACGTGACCTGGGCCACCATGCAGCTCGTCACCGCCAGCAAGAACCCCAACGCCGCCAAGAAGTGCCCGGTGCGCGAGTACCGGGTCGCCTGCGTCGACCTCGACCGGCAGATGGCGTGGGTGCAGCAAGGGCGGAAGGTCGTGTACGGGCCCGTGCACATCCGCAGCGGGCGGGCGGGCTACGACACCCGCAAGGGGTGGCACCGCGTCTACTGGCGGCACAAGAACCACGTGTCGTCGCTCTACAACAGCCCGATGCCCTACTCCCAGTTCTTCAGCGGCGGCCAGGCCTTCCACGGCATCTACGGCAACATCTTCACCGGCGTCGGCTCCATGGGCTGCGTCAATCTGCGCGTCGAGGACGCCCGGAGGCTGTGGGTGCTGCTGAAGAAGAACGACCGGGTGTACGTGTGGGGGCGCAGGCCGGCGGCCTAGGCCCGGTCGGCCGTAGGAGGGGTCCGGCTCGGTCGCGGTGTCGGACCCCTCTGAGACACTGGGGGCGCGATGACAGAGACAACAGCCCCGCCGAGCGCGCCCCTGCGAGCCCGCGCCGAGATCGACCTGGCCGCCCTGCGGGCCAATGTGCGGACCCTGCGCGCCCATGCGCCGGGCGCGGCCCTGATGGCCGTCGTGAAGTCGGACGCGTACGGCCATGGGGCGGTGCCCTGTGCCCGCGCGGCCGTGGCGGCGGGCGCCGGCTGGCTGGGCACCGCCACGCCGGAGGAGGCCCTCGCACTGCGGGCCGCCGGACTGCGGGGCATGCGGATCATGTGCTGGCTGTGGACGCCGGGCGGGCCCTGGCGGGAGGCGATCGAGGCCGACCTCGACGTCTCCGTCAGCGGGATGTGGGCGCTGCGGGAGGTCACCGAGGCCGCCCGGCAGGCCGGCGCCCCGGCGCGCGTCCAGCTCAAGGCCGACACCGGGCTCGGGCGCAACGGCTGCCAGCCCGGCGAGGACTGGGCCGAGCTGGTCCGCGAGTCCCTGCGGGCCGAGGCCGACGGGCTGATCCGGATCACCGGGCTCTGGTCGCACTTCGCCTGCGCCGACGAGCCCGGCCATCCCTCCATCGCCGCCCAGCTCGACCGCTTCCGCGAGATGGTGTCGTACGCCGAGGAGCGGGGCGCCCGGCCCGAGGTGCGGCACATCGCCAACTCACCCGCCACGCTCACCCTCCCGGACAGCCACTTCGACCTGGTGCGCACCGGCATCGCGACCTACGGCATCTCGCCCAGCCCCGAGCTGGGCAGCCCCGCCGACTTCGGGCTGCGGCCGGTGATGACGCTCTCGGCCTCCCTCGCGCTGGTCAAGCACGTGCCGGGAGGCCACGGCGTCAGCTACGGCCACACCTACCTCACCCCGGGCGAGACCACCCTCGGCCTGGTCCCCCTCGGTTACGCCGACGGCATCCCGCGGCACGCCTCCGGCGCCGGCCCGGTGCTGGTCGGCGGCAAGTGGCGGACGGTCGCGGGGCGGATCGCGATGGACCAGTTCGTCGTCGACCTCGGCGGGGACCAACCCGACCCGGGTGCCGAGGCCGTGCTGTTCGGACCCGGCGACCGCGGTGAGCCCACCGCCGAGGACTGGGCACAGGCCGCCGGGACCATCGCGTACGAAATCGTCACCCGGATCGGAACGCGCGTTCCACGCGTCTACAGAAACGCGTCGGAGACTGCGTCCGAGTGATGTACGCCTGTGACGCGTCCGGGTGACCCACGCAGGTGCTCCGCCCATGTGATGCGTCTTCGTGATGCGGCTATGTGACGCGGGCAATGTGATGCGCCCCCGCGAATGCGGTTATGTGAAGGAAGTACGAGACGGGTAACCCGTTCCGGGCATCAGACCGGGACAACGGGCATCAGACCAACGGGCCGGTTTCGCACCGACGGACCGGCACCGGAACGACAGCGACAGAGCGACAGCAGACAGACCTACAGCACGACGACAGACCGACAGCACAACGACAGACCGGCAGCACCCGGCGAAGAGGAGCGGTACGTGAGCGAGAGCAGCGCGGAGGCCGTCGCGGCCGTCGCCTCCGCCACGGGGGCGGCCGCGAACTGGCGCAGGGCGACCGGCATCGCCGGTGCGGCGATAGGCGTGATCGCGGCGGGCGCGGCGGCCGGTGTCGCCATAGAGCGGATGACCGTGGGCCGCGGCATGCGGCAGAAGGCCCGGCTCGCCCTCGACTCGGCGGGCCCGTACGGCTCGCTGCGCGGCACGCCCGGCAAGGCGGAGGCCGACGACGGCACCGAGCTGTACTACGAGGTCGACGACGTCGACCCCGAGGCCGCCCCCACCCTCACCCCGCGCCGGCGCCGGCTCTTCGGCCGCAAGGCACCCGCTCCCGTCACCGTCGTCTTCAGCCACGGCTACTGCCTCAGCCAGGACTCCTGGCACTTCCAGCGCGCCGCGCTCAGGGGCGTCGTCCGCACCGTGCACTGGGACCAGCGCAGCCACGGCCGCTCCGGGCGCGGTGTCGCCCAGATGCAGGAGGGCACGCACGTCGACATCGAGCAGCTCGGGCGCGATATGAAGGCCGTCATCGACGCGGCCGCGCCCGAGGGGCCGCTGGTGCTGGTCGGGCACTCCATGGGCGGGATGACGATCATGGCGCTCGCGGACCAGTACCCCGACCTGATCCGCGACCGGGTCGTCGCCACCGCCTTCGTCGGTACGTCGTCCGGGAAGCTCGGCGAGGTCAACTTCGGGCTGCCCGTCGCCGGGGTGAACGCGGTCCGGCGAGTGCTGCCGGGCGTGCTCAGGCTGCTGGGGCAGCGGGCCGACCTGGTGGAGAAGGGCCGCCGGGCCACCGCCGACCTGTTCGCCGGGATCATCAAGCGGTACTCGTTCTCGTCCCGGGACGTCGACCCGGCCATCGCCCGGTTCGCCGAACGGATGATCGAGGGGACGCCGATCGACGTGGTCGCGGAGTTCTATCCGGCCTTCGCGGACCACGACAAGACCGAGGCGCTGGCCCTGTTCACGGACATGCCGGTGCTCGTCCTGGCCGGCGTGGGCGACCTCGTCACGCCCAGTGAGCACAGTGAGGCGATCGCCGACCTGCTGCCGGAGGCCGAGCTGGTCCTGGTGCCGGACGCCGGGCACCTGGTGATGCTGGAGCACCCGGAAGTGGTCACCGACCGTATGGCCGACCTGCTCACCCGGGCGGGTGCCGTGCCCGCAGGGGCTACGGTTAGTGGCTATGGAAGCACCAGCAGCACCGCACGACGCGGGTGACCTCGAACTGACCGTCACTTCTCCCGACCAGATGCGGGAGCTCGGCCGTCGACTCGCCAAGCTGCTGCGCGCCGGCGACCTCCTGATGCTGAGCGGGGAGCTCGGCGCGGGCAAGACGACGCTGACGCGCGGGCTGGGCGAGGGGATGGGGGTCAGGGGAGCGGTCACGTCCCCGACCTTCGTGATCGCCCGTGTGCATCCCTCCCTCGGCGACGGCCCGCCGCTCGTCCACGTCGACGCCTACCGGCTGTCCGGCGGCCTCGACGAGATGGAGGACCTCGACCTGGACGTCTCGCTGCCCGAGTCGGTGATCGTCGTGGAGTGGGGCGAGGGCAAGGTCGAGGACCTGACCGAGGAACGGCTCCAGGTCGTCATCCACCGGGCCGTCGGTGACACGACGGACGAGGTGCGGCATGTGACGGTGAGCGGGCTCGGGGAGCGCTGGGCGGCGGTGGATCTGAGCGTGCTCTCCGCCTGAGCGGGGGCCGATCGGGGCGGGGCGCCGCCGCTGATGAACATTCCGACAAGACGTCGGCAAGATATTGCGTTCCTGGTCCTGGGCGTGGTCACATGGTACCCAGTCTCTAGTTAGGTGTGCCTAACTACGTCCGCCCCCGGCTCCCAGGAGGCGTCCATGTCGGCATCGGAGAACAAGGTCCAGCAGCGGCCCCAGGTGGTCGCCGGGGTGTCCATGCGCGATCTCCTGGCCGCCGGTGTCGCGGCGAACGTGATCTCTACGCCGCCGCGGGTGCCGGATGCGGAGACTTCGTCGGCGGTCGGCGGTCGCGTCGATCGTGTCGGGCGCGAGGCCGCGTAGCGCTCCGCGGGTTGGGCGGGAGGGGGGTGGCGTGGGCGGTCGTCGTGTGTCTGCGGGTGTGTTGTGGCTGGTCGCGCAGTTCCCCGCGCCCCTTTAGGGCGTTGCCCAGCCGTCGGCGCTGCCTAGCCGTCGGTCGGCGGGCTCAGGGGGTTGCTCAGGGGATTACCACGATGGTTCGGCCGATGGTCGCGAAGTCCCACATGGCGTCGCCGTTCGTGCGGGACTCGCGGATGCCGCCCGTCTTGAGGGTCGGGTTCGGGTTGGGGGGCGGTGTCGCGCCCTCGACGGCCGTGCTGAAGCCGATGGTCACGCCGTCCACGGTGGCGAAGCGGATGACGTGCTCGATGGGCATGCCGTCGGTGCCGGTGACCCGGTTGGAACGGGAGCCGACCGCGTAGACGCCCGTCGGCGGGTCGACCGATCCGGGGGCGACGCGGAACGTCCGCTTGACCTTGCCGGCCCGGTCGACCAGCCACACCCGGTCGTCGTCCACCGAGTACACGACCCGCTCCCCCGTACCGGACCTGGCCGGCAGCGCGTCCGGCTCCTTCTTGTCGCGGGGCACTTTGGAGGTGCTCACATCGAGTGAGCTGGCGGCTCGTGGCCTGCTCAGGTCGGGCGGGACGGTCGCCGAGGCCCGGAAAGTCAGGAAGCCGACGGTCGCCAGGGCAGCAACGGTGAGCCCCGCGACCAATCCGGAGCTGCTTGCCGCCACTGTCGTCCACCTCAGCTTTCGCATCGTTTGTCCTGATCCAGCCCGACCGTAGCAGCCGGTGACCGGAGCACCGGGACGGCGCTTCTGGAGCCGTGGGCGCCGTAGGCTGTTTGCGTGCTCTTGCTCGCTCTGGATACCGCCACCCCCGCCGTCACCGTCGCGCTGCACGACGGCACGGACGTCATCGCCTCGTCGAGCCAGGTGGACGCGCGCCGGCACGGCGAGCTGCTGCTGCCGGCCGTCGACCGCGTCCTCGCCGAGGCCGGTGTGAAACTCGACGCCGTCACCGGCATCGTCGTAGGCATCGGACCCGGCCCGTACACCGGACTGCGCGTCGGTCTGATGACCGCCGACACGTTCGGGCTCGTCCTCGGCGTCCCCGTGCACGGCCTGTGCACCCTGGACGGCCTCGCCTACGCCGCCGACATCGAGAAGGGCCCCTTCGTCGTCGCGACCGACGCCCGGCGCAAGGAGGTCTACTGGGCGCGGTACGCCGACTCCCGCACCCGGCTGACCGAGCCGGCCGTCGACCGGCCCGCCGACATCGCCGACCAGGTCGCCGGACTGCCCGCGGTCGGCGCGGGCGCGCTGCTGTACCCGGACACCTTCCCCAGCACCCACGAGCCCGAGCACGTGTCGGCGGCGGCGCTCGCGGCGCTGGCCGCCGAGAAGCTGGTGGCGGGTGAGGAACTGCCCGCGCCCCGGCCGCTGTACCTGCGCCGGCCCGACGCCCAGGTGCCCAAGAACTACAAGGTGGTCACCCCCAAGTGACCGGACCCGTGACCCCTTCCGCCGCTGTCTCCGGTCCCGTGCTGCGCGAGATGCGCTGGTGGGACATCGACTCCGTGCTGGAGCTGGAGAAGGACCTGTTCCCCGAGGACGCCTGGTCCCGGGGGATGTTCTGGTCCGAGCTGGCCCATGCGCGCGGACCCGAGGCGACCCGGCGCTATGTCGTCGCCGAGGACCCCGAACGGGTCGTGGGCTACGCCGGCCTGGCCTCCGCCGGGGACCTCGCCGACATCCAGACCATCGCCGTCGCCCGCGACCACTGGGGCACGGGCCTCGGCGGCCGCCTCCTGACCGAACTGCTGCACGCCGCGACCGCCTTCGAGTGTGCCGAAGTGATGCTGGAGTGCCGTGTGGACAACGTCCGCGCGCAGAAGCTCTACGAGCGCTTCGGCTTCGAGGCCATCGGCTTCCGGCGCGGCTACTACCAGCCGGGGAACGTGGACGCCCTCGTGATGCGACTGACCGCCCCCGAAAACTCCGTACAAGGAACCGAGATCAATGGCTGACTCGCGCGACGAACCCCTCGTCCTCGGTATCGAGACCTCCTGTGACGAGACCGGCGTCGGCATCGTCCGCGGCACCACCCTGCTCGCCGACGCCATCGCCTCCAGCGTCGACGAGCACGCCCGCTTCGGCGGCGTCGTGCCGGAGGTCGCCTCACGGGCGCACCTGGAGGCGATGGTCCCGACCATCGACCGCGCGCTGAAGGAGGCGGGCGTGAGCGCCCGTGACCTGGACGGCATCGCGGTGACGGCCGGCCCCGGCCTCGCCGGTGCCCTGCTGGTCGGCGTTTCGGCGGCGAAGGCGTACGCCTACGCGCTGGGCAAGCCGCTCTACGGCGTCAACCACCTCGCCTCCCACATCTGCGTGGACCAGCTGGAGCACGGCGCGCTGCCGGAGCCGACGATGGCGCTGCTGGTGTCGGGCGGCCACTCGTCCCTGCTGCTCTCGACGGACATCACCTCGGACGTACGGCCGCTCGGCGCGACCATCGACGACGCGGCGGGCGAGGCCTTCGACAAGATCGCCCGGGTGCTGAACCTGGGCTTCCCCGGCGGCCCGGTCATCGACCGCTACGCCCGCGAGGGCGACCCGGACGCCATCGCCTTCCCGCGCGGCCTCACCGGTCCGCGCGACCCGGCGTACGACTTCTCCTTCTCCGGCCTGAAGACCGCCGTGGCCCGCTGGATCGAGGCCAAGCGGGCGGCCGGGGAGGAGGTGCCGGTGCGTGACGTGTCGGCGTCCTTCCAGGAGGCGGTCGTCGACGTCCTGACCCGCAAGGCCGTACGGGCCTGCAAGGACGAGGGCGTCGACCACCTGATGATCGGCGGCGGTGTGGCCGCCAACTCCCGGCTGCGGGCGATGGCCCAGGAGCGGTGCGAGCGGGTCGGTATCCGACTCCGGGTACCGCGGCCGAAGTTGTGCACGGACAACGGCGCGATGGTGGCGGCCCTGGGCGCGGAGATGGTGGCGCGCAACCGGGCGGCGTCGAGCTGGGACCTGTCGGCGGACTCCTCCCTGCCGGTGACGGACCCGCACGTACCGGGAACCGCCCACTCGCACGACCATGTGCACGAGGTCAGCAAGGAGAACCTCTACTCGTGACGGTCGTCCTGATGTGGGAAGCGCGGGCGGTTCCGGGCCGGGGGGAGGAACTGCTCGCGTGGGCCGGCGCACAGGAGTTGCCCGTAGCACCACTGCGACGGGAGACGTTTCGCGCGCCGGAGGACCGGGTGCTCGTCATGACGTGGTGGGAGGCGGGCTTCGACGCCGAGCTTCCTGAGATTGCCGAGCCTGATGGGGGGCTGGTGAGTCGGGCGGTTCATCGGTGGCGGTTCGAGTCGGTGGGAGTCGAAGCGCCGGCTGTGCGGACATCAGACCGGCGCTGACACCTCCGTCTCGCACAGCAACCGCCGGTCCGGCCCCAATGCCCGTACGGCTCCGGAGAGTTCGAGCCGTGCCGAGTGCCGGACATCGGCACTGCACGCCGCCAACCGCAGCTCCAGCACACCCGGCTCCACCACCCTCCGCCCCGCCCGATCGGTGAACGACGACAGATCCGCGTGGAAGCGGAACGTCACCCGCCGCGCCTCGCCCGCTCCCAACTCGACCCGCTGATACCCGATCAGCCGCACATCCGGCCGCGTCACCGACGCCACCGGATCGTGCAGGTACAGCTGCACGACCTCGGCCCCCGCGAGCTCCCCCGTGTTGCGGACGGTGAACGAGAGGTCGTGCGTGCCGTCCGTGGTGATCTGCGTCGCCGTCCCCCGGAAGTCCTCCCACGCGAACGACGTGTACGACCGCCCGTGCCCGAAGGCGTACAACGGCGTCGGATCCAGGTTGCTCACCTCGCCCGCCAGCCCCAGCGGCGGTTGAAGGTACGTCCACGGCTGCCCCCCGGGCTCCCGCGGCACGCTCACCGGCAGTCGCCCGGACGGATTCACCCGCCCCGACAGCACCCCCGCCACCGCCGGCCCGCCCTCCTCCCCCGGGAAGAACGCCTGGACGGCTGCCGCCAAACTGCCCTGCCAGCGTCCGAGCGCGTACGGGCGGCCTGTCAGCAGGACCAGTACCACCGGGACGCCTGTTGCCACCAGCGCGTCCAGCAGCTCGCCCTGTGCTCCTGGCAGTCGTAGGTCCGTCACATCGCAGCCCTCGCCCGAGGTGCCGCGTCCGAACAGGCCCGCCCGGTCGCCCAGTACCGCCAGGCAGACATCCGCTTCCGACGCCCGGGCCACCGCCTCCGCGAAGCCGGACGTGTCGGGGGCCGAGACTCCGCAGCCCTCCGCGAACGTCACCTTGGCGTCCGGGAGTTCGGCGCGCAGCGACTCCAGGAGTGTCGGGATCTCCACTCCCATCGGCACCTCGGGGTGATGCGTGAGGACGTGGGACGGGAAGGAGTAGCAGCCGAGCATGGCCAGGGCGTCCGCCGCGCGGGGGCCGATCACCGCGACACGGGCGTCGGCGGGCAGGGGCAGGATGCCGTCGGGGTTGTCCAGCAGGACCACCGACTCCTCCGCCACCCGCCGCGCCAGCGCCCGGTTCGCGGGGGAGTCCAGGTCGATCCGGGACCCCGTGGGCTCCGGGGTCCAGTCCTCGTCCAGCAGGCCCAGCTCGCACTTCTGGAGCAGGACGCGACGGGCGGCCCGGTCCACCAAGGACTCCGGCACCTCGCCCGCCCGTACCGCCTCCACCAGCGGCTTCCCGTAGCACTTCACCGTCGGCAGCTCCACGTCGATGCCCGCCGCCAGCGCCGCGTGCGCCGCCTGGCCCGCGCTGCCCGCCACCCGGTGCAGGGTCTCCAGGAAGCCGATGCCGAAGTAGTCGGCCACGACGGTGCCGGTGAATCCCCATACCGTGCGCAGGAGTTCCGTCAGCAGCCCCGGGTCCGCCGACGCCGGCACGCCGTCCGTCTCGTTGTACGCCGCCATCACCGACCGCGCCCCGCCCTCGCGCAGCGCCATCTCGAACGGAGGCAGCGTCACGTCCGCCAGCTCCCGCACCCCCGCCCGCACCGGCGCCAGGTTCCGCGCGCCCGCCGACGACGCGTACCCGGCGAAGTGCTTCAGCGTCGCGACGACCCCGGCCGACTCCAGGCCCCGGACGTACGCCGTGCCGATCGTGCCGGTCAGATACGGGTCCTCGCCGATCGTCTCCTCGACCCGGCCCCAGCGTGGATCGCGTACGACGTCCAGGACCGGCGCGAGGCCCTGGTGGACGCCGACCGAGCGCAGGTCCCGGCCGATGCGGCGGGCCATCTCCTCGATGAGCGGGGGGTCGAAGGTGGCACCCCACGCCAGCGGGACCGGGTACGCCGTGGCCTGCCAGGCCGTGAAGCCCGCCAGGCACTCCTCGTGCGCCACCGCCGGGATGCCGAAGCGGCCCGCCTCGGCGATACGGCGCTGGGCCCGGGCCAATGCCTGCGCGCCCAGCACCGGATCCACGGGCGCGGTGCCGAAGGAGCGGGTGAGCTGGCCGAGGCCGTGGGTGATCAGCTCGGACCAGTCGTAGTCGGCGGTCATGTCGTGCTGGTGCGGGGCGACTCCCTCGGCCCGTGCCTCGCCGTCCGTCGCGGCGCCCACCCACACGCCGTACAGCTGGGCGGTCTTCTCCTCCAACGTCATCCGGGAGAGGAGGTCCTCGACGCGGGCGGCGGCGGGCAGGGCGGGGTCGCGCCAGGGGGCGGTGGTCATGAAACTCCTGTCGGGGCGGGAGGCCCGCTACGAATGTTTCGTTGTTCACCTCGAATGTTCCGGGAACCTAGGGCCGGTGAGAAGGGTTCGTCAAGAGGTCGCGCAGGGATACGATCGCCGCCATGACTGCCCCGGAGCCCGCTGAATCCCGGACGACAGCGCGGGAAACCCGTACGACGACGCGCGAAAACCGGACGACCCCGCCGCCGACCGGCCGGTCCGCCCGGACCGCGACGCTCGCCGAGATCGCCCGCGAGGCCGGCGTCTCCGCGCCGACTGTTTCGAAGGTCCTCAACGGCCGTGCCGACGTCGCCCCGGCCACCCGCACCCGTGTCGAGGGACTGCTGCGGGCCCACGGCTACCGCAGACGGCGGGCCGAAGCGAGCCGTTCTCCTCTGATCGACCTGGTCTTTCACGAGCTGGAGAGCGCCTGGGCGATGGAGGTCATCCGGGGGGTGGAGAACGTCGCCCGGGACGCGGGCCTGAGCGTCGTGCTGAGTGAGAGCGCCGGGCGGCTGACCCCGGGCAGGACATGGGCCGACCAGGTCGCCGCACGCCGACCGCACGGCGTGATCCTCGTGCTGTCCGGCCTCGACGAGTCCCAGCGCGCCCTGCTCACCAGTCGCTCGATCCCGTTCGTGGTGATGGACCCGGCGGGCGACCCGGGCGCCGACGTGCCGTCGATCGGGGCGACCAACTGGCAGGGCGGGCTCGCCGCCACCCGGCATCTCGTCGAGCTGGGGCACCGCAGGATCGGCGCGATCACCGGGCCGTCCCGGATGATGTGCAGCCGCGCCCGCGTGGACGGCTACCGCGCCGCCCTGGAGACGGCCGGACTGCCGGTCGAGCAGGACCTGGTCCGGCCCGGCGACTTCCACCACGAGACCGGTTACCGGCAGGGCCTGGAACTGTTGCGCCGCCCGGACCGGCCGACCGCCGTCTTCGCCGGCAACGACCTCCAGGCGCTCGGGCTGTACGAGGCAGCGCGCGAGCTGGGGCTGCGGATTCCCGAGGACCTGAGCGTGGTCGGGTTCGACGATCTGCCGATCGCCCGTTGGGTGGGGCCGCCGCTGACGACCGTACGGCAGCCGCTCACGGAGATGGCGGAGGCGGCGGCGAAGCTGGTCCTCGACCTCGCGGGGGCGGAGGAGGCGCCGGTGGCGACGCGGGTGGAGCTGGCGACCAGCCTGGTGGTGCGGAGCAGTACGGGGGAGCCTCCGGCGGTTTAGCGGGAGGGGGTGTTGGTGTCGCTGTACCGGCGGGTGTTTCGCGACGTCCCCAGCACCCCGGCGAAGTCAGTCGGTTACTCCGTCGAAACTTTCGAGGGTTCCCCGGCGTCCGCGTGTGGGGGCGGTGACGGCGGGATCGGACAGGGAGGGGAAGTCTGAGAATTTCCGAAGAAACGGCGTTCTGACGTTCCTGGCCGTAATAAATCGGACGTACGTTCCTGCCTGTGACGGGACTTGGCGCGAACGGGCGGGAAGCGGGCGGGGACGACGGCGGACGCGAGGGTCGGCGGGGGACCGGGCTCAGAACCGTGGGGTTTCTCCTCGCCGGCGTCCTGGTGCTCGGCGTCGCCGGGGCGGGCTGGGTCTACCGGCATCTCGACGACAACATCAAGAGCGTCGACATCAACAGCGCGCTCGGCGACAACCGCCCGCCGAGAGGGACGACCACCCCGTCCCCCTCCGCGTCCCCGCTCCACACCGGGTCCCTCAACATCCTGGTCCTGGGCTCGGATTCGCGCAGTGGCGAGGCGAACCAGGAGCTGGGCGGCGGGAGCAGCACCGGCGCCCGTTCCGACACGGCGATGGTGGTCCACCTCGACGCCGGCCGGACCCGGGCCACGGTCGTCAGCATCCCGCGCGACACCCTGGTCACCCGTCCGTCCTGCCCGCTGCCGTCGGGGGGTTCGACCCAGGTGACGTACAACTCCATGTTCAACAGCGCCTACGCGGTCGGCGGCCCCGTGTGCGCGGTCAGGACCGTCGAGTCGATCACGAACATCCGCATGGACCACTACGTCGAGATCGACTTCTCGGGCTTCGCGAAACTCGTCGACGCGCTGGGCGGCGTCACGGTCACCACGGACGAGGACATCGACGACGAGGACAGCCATCTGACCCTCGAAGCGGGCACGCACCACCTGGACGGCACCCAGGCGCTGGCGCTGGCCCGCACCCGTCACGGCATCGGCGACGGCAGCGACCTGGGCCGCATCGGCCTCCAGCAGACACTGGTGAAGGCCCTCCTGGACCGGATCTCCGCCACCAGTGTGCTCACCGACCCGGCCCGGCTCTACCGGGTCGCCGACGCGGTGACGGGCAGCCTCACGACCGACACCGGTCTGGACTCGCTGACCGAACTGACGAGTCTCGCGCGCAGTCTGACGGGGCTGTCGTCGGACGCGGTGCGGACGGTGACGATGCCCGTGACGCCCGCTCCGTCGGACCGTAACCGGGTGGTGGTCCGCGAGCAGGAGGCGGCGGAGCTGTGGGCGGCGCTGCGGTGAGAGAAAAAACTTCGAGGTATTTCGCGGAGCGTGTCGATCCGGTGGTCCGCCGATCGACGCAGGGGTGAGAGGCCGGGACCGACCCGGTCACCGAAACCCAGGAGTCACCATGCCGCGCTATCTCTCCATGATCCGTGTCGACGAGTCGGCCGCCGCCGAGGGCCCCAGCCCCGAGCTGATGCAGCGGATGGGCGAGCTGATCGAGGAGATGACCAAGGCGGGCGTCCTGCTCGACACCGCCGGGCTGACCCCGACCGCCCAGGGTTCCCGTGTGCGCTACGAGGGCGGCCAACTGTCCGTGACCGACGGGCCGTTCACCGAGGCCAAGGAGGTCGTCGGCGGGTACGCGCTCATGCAGTGCAAGGACCGGGCCGAGGCGATCGAGTGGACCAAGCGGTTCCTGAAGATCCACGAGGAGCACTGGACGATCACCTGTGAGGTGCGGGAGATCGTGGAGGGCTGAGCCGGTTCCTTGGCTCCGGCGCCGTACGGGTGTCTGATGGTGGGCTGTGGAACCGCAGCCCCAGCCCACCAAGGACAGCGCCGCCGCGACCGTCGAGACCGTCTTCCGGATCGAGTCCCCACGCGTCATCGCCGCCGTCACCCGGATGGTCCGGGACGTCGGCATCGCCGAGGAGCTGGCCCAGGACGCGCTGGTCGCCGCGCTGGAGCAGTGGCCCCGGGACGGTGTCCCGGACAACCCCGGCGCCTGGCTCATGGCCGCCGCCAAGCACCGTGCCGTGGACCTGGTCCGGCGCCGCGAGAACTACGCCCGCAAGCTCGCGGAGATCGGCCGCGACCTGGAGACGACGGCACCGCCCCAGGAGCCCTCCGACCCCGACGACATCGACGACGACCTGCTCCGCCTGGTCTTCACCACCTGCCACCCGGTGCTGTCGCCGGAGGCCCGTATCGCCCTCACCCTGCGCCTCCTCGGCGGCCTGACCACCCCGGAGATCGCCCGCGCGTTCCTGGTCCCGGAGGCGACGGTCGCCCAGCGCATCGTCCGCGCCAAGCGCACCCTCGCGACCAGGAACGTCGCCTTCGAGGTCCCGTACGGCCCCGACCGCGAGGCCCGCCTCGGCTCGGTCCTCGACGTCATCTACCTGATCTTCAACGAGGGGTACGCAGCCACGGCCGGTGACGACTGGCTGCGCCCGGCGCTGTGCGAGGACGCGCTGCGGCTGGCCCGTGTGCTCTCGGGGCTGATGCCGAAGGAGCCGGAGGTGCACGCGCTGGCCGCCCTGTTGGAGTTCCAGGCGTCCCGCGCGGCGGCCCGCACCGGCCCGTCCGGCGAACCGGTCCTCCTCAAGGACCAGAACCGCAGCCGCTGGAACCGCATGCTCATCGCCCGCGGCATCACCGCGCTGTCCCGCGCGGAGGCCACCGCCACGGGCGCCCCCGGCCCGTACGCCCTACAGGCCGCCATCGCCGCCTGCCACGCGCACGCGTACACGTACGAGGAGACCGACTGGACCTCCATCGCCACCCTCTACCGTCTGCTGGCCGCCCGATCCCCCTCGCCCGTCGTCGAGTTGAACCGCGCGGTCGCCGTCTCGATGACCGAGGGCCCGGAGCCGGCCCTGGAGATCGTCGACGCCCTCGCCGCCGAACCGGCCCTGCGGGACTACCACCTGCTCCCCAGCGTGCGGGGCGACCTGCTGCTGCGGCTCGGCCGTACGGCACAGGCGCGGGCCGAGTTCGAACGGGCGGCGGCGCTGACCCGGAACGCGGCGGAGCGGGAGATGTTGTTGCGCCGGGCCGGGGAGACCGCGTAGCTCAGACCGGCCGTCCGACCAGCATCGTCGGCGCTCCCGCCACCCGGGTCAGGAACACCGTCGCCGAGTTCGGCCCCTGCGGCTTGACCTTCTTGCGCAGCTCCTCCGGTTCCACGGCGGAGCCGCGCTTCTTGACGGTGAGGATGCCGACCTCGCGCTCACGCAGGAGCGCCTTCAACTTCTTGACGTTGAAGGGCAGTCGGTCGGTGATCTCGTAAGCCGTCGCGTACGGCGTCTGCCGGGGCTCGTCCGCCGTGACGTACGCGATGGTCGCGTCGATCAGGCCGCCGTCCAGGTGCTCGGCGACCTCGGCGACCAGATGGGCGCGGATGACGGCGCCGTCGGGTTCGTACAAGTACCGGCCGACGGGCCGGACCTCGGGGTCGGGAAGGCCACGGGAGAGCAGGGAGCGTGGGCCCGGCAGCAGGGTGGCCCGCACGGCGCCGGGCTGGGTGCCGAGGCCGGTGTCGGCACCGGCGCAGAACCACAGCACGGCCTCCTTCACGTCCCCGCCGTCCGAGATCCACTCGGCGCCGGCGTCGTCGGGGATCGCCTCGTGGGGGATGCCGGGCGCGATCTTCAGCGCGGCGCGGGGGGCCGTGCGGGCCGCTTCGACGGCCCACGACAGGGGTGGTGAGTACGCCTCGGGGTCGAAGATCCGACCCCGGCCGCCGCGTCGGGCGGGGTCGACGAAGACGGCGTCGTAGCCACTCGTGTCCACCTCGGTGACGTCGGCCTCCCGCACCTCGACGAGGTCGTCGAGCCCGAGGCTCGCCACATTCGCCCGCGCCACCTCCGCCGTCAACGGATCCCGGTCCACCGCCAGCACCCGGATCCCGGCCCGCGCCAGTGCGATCGCGTCGCCCCCGATCCCGCAGCACAGGTCCGCGACGGACCGCACCCCTGCCGCGCGGAAGCACTCGGCCCGGTACGCCGCGACACTCGCCCGCGTCGACTGCTCCACCCCGTTCGGCGTGAAGAACATCCGCCCCGCGTCCGCCGCCCCGAACTTCGCCACCGCCCGCTGCCGCAACCGCGCCTGCCCGAGCGCCGCCGACACCAGCTCGACGGGGTGCTCGCGGCGCAGCCGGGTGGCGACGGCGAGCTCGTCGGCGGGGTCGGTGTCACGGACGACGTCGAGGAGGGCGCGGCCCTCGGGGGCGAGGAGGGCGGAGAAGGCGGCGAGATGGTCGTTCACCGAGTCATTGTCGGCCAGCCGGGGGACTGACCGCTCACTGCGGGGCGGCGGCGGGCCTTTGGCCGGCCTTGGGCGGTGGGTGACGGACCCTCGGGTGTCTTGGGCCGGGGTGGGGTGCTGGTGGTCTTGGGCTGGGCTGGGCGGGGAGGTGGGCGTTGGTGTCGGGTCGGGCGGGGTGCCGTTCGTCGGCTTCGGGCCACGTGGGCGTCGCGCCTGCTACCGCGTGGGGCGCGCCGCGCGGTCACTCGTCTCAGGTCAAGCGGGGGCTGCTGCTCGCCGGCTCCGGGCCGAGTGGCGTACGGCCCGTTCCCCCCGGGGGCCACGCCGCGCGGCCGCTTGTCTCGGGCCAAGCGGGGTGCGGCCCGCGCCCGTTCGCCCGCGCGATGAACCGCGAGTTCGCCAGGCCAGGCGGAGTGCGCCCGCCGACTTCGGACGACACCGAGCCCCGCCCAGTCACCCACAGCCCTGGCCGCGTACCCCGCACGCTCCTCGCCCCCTCAGACCACCCCGCGCCCTACCCACCCCACCCCCCTATCGGCCACTCGGTGGATGGTCCCCCGCCCACGGCGGTGTCGGCGTCGGTTCGGGGTGGGAGCCTGCCAAGATCCGGCTCCATGCGACTAGTAGTACAAAATGACAAAAGCATCCGATATGGGGCATCCGGCAAGGCGCGCCGTCGGTGGACGACCCGCCGCGCCCGCCTCCACGGCGTCCTCGCGGTGCTGGCCGCCGGCGTGGTCGTCTCCGGCTGTGCGCAGCCCGGTGGAGTGGGAACCGGGAGCGGCACCGGGGCCGGTGGTGGGTCACAGGCCGCGGGGCCCACCGCGAGCCGGCCGCCGCTCAAGGCACCGCCCCCGGCGACCACTCCGGACCCGCAGGCCAAGAAGGCCCAGTCGGCGCAGGAGGCCCGGACCGCCCGGATCGCGGCCGCCCGGCGGTGGCGTCTGGACAGCGTGCCGCTCACGGCGCCGCCGCCCCCCGTGAATAAGCCCGAGATCACCACCCGCGACGGCTTCGAGGTCGACGGCCACGACGAACTCGGTCTCCCGCCCGTCTTCACGACCGTCCCGACCAAGCAGCGGGTCGTCTTCCTCACCATCGACGACGGTGCCGAGAAGGACCCGACGTTCCTGCGGATGATGAACGACCTCCAGGTGCCGTACACCGCCTTCCTCAGCAACTACCTGATCAAGGAGGACTACGGCTACTTCAGGCGGATGCAGCGCGACGGCGTCGTCCTGAACAACCACACCCTCCACCACCCCTACCTCCCGGCCCTCTCCTACCGCCGCCAGCAGCACGAGATCTGCGGCATGCAGGAGGTCATCGAGGAGCGCTACGGCAAGCGCCCACTGCTCTTCCGCCCGCCCTACGGCAACTACGACCGGGACAGCCTGCGGGCCGCCAAGTCCTGCGGCATCGAGTACGTCCCGCTGTGGAACGAGGAGGTCTTCGTCGACCACTGGGAGTACCGCGAGTGGGACCGGAAGATCCGACCGGGTGACATCGTGCTCAGTCACTTCCGGGGCCGGGAGGACTGGAAGGGCACAATGCCCGACATGATCCGCCGGTTCCTGAACAAGGTGACGGCCGAGGGGTACGCGGTGGCCCGGCTGGAGGACTACCTGTGAGGTCGGCGCCGGGGGCGCGGGCACTCGCGGCGGCGCTCCTGGCGTACGCCCTCCTCGCCGGCTGTGCGACCGGTTCGGCCGACCCGCGCGAGCAAACGGCACGGTCGGCCAAGAACCCGACGCGCACGGCACAGCCGTACCGCCACTGGGGCCTGACCGCCCCGCTGCCCGCACCCCCGGCCCCGCCCGCCCGCAGACAGGTGCGGTCGGGCGGCGACCCGCTGCCCGTCGTGCAGCGCGTCCCCACCCGTCACCAGGTCGTCTTCCTCACCTACGACGACGGCGCCGAGAAGGACCCCCGGTTCATCGACCTGGTCCGGGAACTGCGGCTGCCCGTCAGCATGTTCCTCACGGACAGCGTGGTCGGCCCGGGCTACGGCCACTTCGCGCGCCTGCGCTCGGTCGGCGCGTCGATCCAGAACCACACCCTCGACCACGCCGCCCTGCGCGGACTGCCGTACGCCGGCCAGCGCGCGGAGATCTGCGGCCAGCAGAACAAGCTCGGGTCCCGCTTCGGCATCCGCCCCCGCCTCTTCCGCCCGCCCTACGGCACGTACGACGACACCACGCTCCGCGCGGCGGCCGACTGCGGTGTGACGGCGGTCGTGCTGTGGCGGGCCGCGGTGGAGGGCGACGGCGAACTGACGTACGCGAAGGGCGCCGCCCGGCTGCTCCCCGGCGACATCGTGTCCATCCCATCGGGTGAGCCGGCGGGGCTGAGTCTGAGGGAACGCACGACGAGGCTGCTGCGGGAGATCCAGGAGCGAGGACTGACGGTGGGCCGCTTGGAGGACTACATCTGACGGAACTTTCCGTGCCGGCCCAGGCAATCTCAGCCCGTCCGGCGTTTGAGGACGAGGCCGTTCAGGCCGAGGGCGGGGGTCTGGGGGCGGCAGGGCCCCAGTGCGGCCACGGCAACACCGGTCACCGGAAGCACCGGTCACCCGTTCGCGGCACAGCCGGCGCAGCGAATTAGCAGTCCGCTTGACCGAGTGCTAATCACGGTCATAGTCTCGGGTCTGGCACTCCCCACTGGAGAGTGCCAACTACGCGACGGGCAGGTCCGGCACCCGCGACGACGGATCCACCTGGTCGCCACCTCAGACAGTTAACCCCGTGAGATCTCCGAAGGGGGAGGTCGGATCGTGACGACCACCAGCTCCAAGGTTGCCATCAAGCCGCTCGAGGACCGCATTGTGGTCCAGCCGCTCGACGCCGAGCAGACCACCGCCTCTGGCCTGGTCATCCCGGACACCGCCAAGGAGAAGCCCCAGGAGGGCGTCATCCTGGCCGTGGGCCCGGGTCGCTTCGAGAACGGCGAGCGCCTTCCGCTCGACGTGAAGGTCGGCGACATCGTGCTGTACAGCAAGTACGGCGGCACCGAGGTGAAGTACAACGGCGAGGAGTACCTCGTCCTCTCGTCCCGCGACGTGCTCGCGGTCATCGAGAAGTAAGACACCTCAAGCATTTTGCTTCCAGCTGCGCCCCTGGCCCCCGCGACCACATAAGAAGCCGGGCGCCCGGGGCGCAGTGTCTTTTTAACCCACAGATTTCGAGAGGGCTCCCGCTGTCATGGCGAAGATCCTGAAGTTCGACGAGGACGCCCGTCGCGCCCTCGAGCGCGGCGTCAACAAGCTGGCCGACACGGTCAAGGTGACGATCGGCCCCAAGGGCCGCAACGTCGTCATCGACAAGAAGTTCGGCGCGCCCACCATCACCAACGACGGTGTCACGATCGCCCGTGAGGTCGAGGTCGAGGACCCGTACGAGAACCTCGGTGCCCAGCTGGTGAAGGAGGTGGCGACCAAGACCAACGACATCGCGGGTGACGGTACGACCACCGCCACCGTGCTGGCCCAGGCGCTGGTGCGCGAGGGCCTCAAGAACGTCGCCGCGGGTGCTTCCCCGGCGCTGCTGAAGAAGGGCATCGACGCGGCCGTGGCCGCGGTCTCCGAGGAGCTCCTCGCGACCGCCCGCCCGATCGACGAGAAGTCCGACATCGCCGCCGTCGCCGGTCTGTCCGCCCAGGACACCCAGGTCGGCGAGCTCATCGCCGAGGCGATGGACAAGGTCGGCAAGGACGGTGTCATCACCGTCGAGGAGTCCAACACCTTCGGTCTGGAGCTGGACTTCACCGAGGGCATGGCCTTCGACAAGGGCTACCTGTCGCCGTACTTCGTGACGGACCAGGAGCGCATGGAGGCGGTCCTGGAGGACCCCTACATCCTCATCAACCAGGGCAAGATCTCCTCCATCGCGGACCTGCTGCCGCTGCTGGAGAAGGTCATCCAGGCCGGTGCCTCCAAGCCGCTGCTGATCATCGCCGAGGACGTCGACGGCGAGGCCCTGTCGACCCTGGTCGTGAACAAGATCCGCGGCACCTTCAACGCGGTCGCCGTCAAGGCCCCCGGCTTCGGTGACCGCCGCAAGGCGATGCTCCAGGACATGGCGACCCTCACCGGCGCCACGGTCATCTCCGAGGAGGTCGGCCTCAAGCTCGACCAGGTCGGCCTGGAGGTGCTCGGTTCCGCTCGCCGGATCACCGTCACCAAGGACGACACCACGATCGTCGACGGCGCCGGCAAGTCCGAGGACGTCCACGGCCGCGTCGCCCAGATCAAGGCCGAGATCGAGAACACCGACTCCGACTGGGACCGCGAGAAGCTCCAGGAGCGCCTCGCGAAGCTGGCCGGCGGCGTGTGCGTGATCAAGGTCGGCGCCGCCACCGAGGTGGAGCTGAAGGAGAAGAAGCACCGTCTGGAGGACGCCATCTCCGCGACCCGCGCCGCGGTCGAGGAGGGCATCGTCTCCGGTGGTGGCTCCGCTCTGGTCCACGCCGTGAAGGTCCTCGAGGGCAACCTCGACAAGACCGGCGACGAGGCCACCGGTGTCGCGGTCGTCCGCAAGGCCGCCGTCGAGCCGCTGCGCTGGATCGCCGAGAACGCCGGCCTCGAGGGCTACGTCATCACCTCCAAGGTCGCCGAGCTCGACAAGGGCCAGGGCTTCAACGCCGCGACCGGCGAGTACGGCGACCTGGTCAAGGCCGGCGTCATCGACCCGGTCAAGGTCACCCGCTCCGCCCTGGAGAACGCCGCCTCCATCGCCTCCCTGCTTCTGACGACCGAGACCCTGGTCGTCGAGAAGAAGGAAGAGGAGGAGCCGGCGGCCGGTGGCCACGGCCACGGGCACGCCCACTGAGCCCAGTCGCTCGGACGCTCGTAGAAGGCCCCGGTCCCGCACCTGTGTGCGGGACCGGGGCCTTCCCCTTCGCGGGCTTCACCGACCGAGTACCCCCAGCTGCTCAAGCAGTCCCGCCCGGTCGTAGAGCCAGTGGCCCTCGCAGATCCGTCCGCCCCGGAACCGCTGCCAGGTCATGCCCCGCATGGTGACCGCCTGTCCGGTCGCCGGAATCCCGAGGAAGTCTCCCGTGTGCCGCGCGGCCCATGTCCACCGTGTGCACACCTGCTCGCCCTGAGCCAGCTGGTCGTCGATCCGGAACGTGAAGTCGAAGGCGGCCCGCCAGTCCGTGTACTGCTCCCGCAGCCCTTCGACGCCCTGCACCGGCTGCGGATACGACGGATCGTGATCCACGTAGTCCTCGGTGAGATGGTCGCCGATCCGCTCCGGCGCCATCATCCCCATCTGCTCGAAGAAGGCCCGCGCGGCGAGCATGTTCAGCTGCTCGTCCCGCACGACGTCGAGATCGGTGAACGTCGGCGTCTCGTCGCAGAGCGCGACCATCTCCTGGAAGATCCGGTCGGTCTCGGGAAGACTCGAATTGCGCATCGCCTCCTCGTACGAGGCGAACTCCACGATCTCGACGAAGTGCGCCGGGTCGGACCGGTCCATCCCGATGATGTCGTGCGTCGCCGTCCGCTTCCCCTTGGTCTGCTCGACCCACCTGTCCATCAGCCGGTTCATCTCGTCGAACCGGCTCGTTCTACAGCCGATGAGCTGTACGAAGGTCATGACGCCGTCGCCTCCCGGGTGCCCTGGGTGGGGACAGCACCATTCTCCTCGCGGACGGGAGGCCCTGCCTGTCGAAGCGTCCTACTGCGGCCCGTACTTCCGTCCCGTCTTGGACGTGATCCCGCCGAGCATCCCCCGGGGCACCAACTTCGCCGCCCCCAGCAGCACCTTGTACCGGGGATCCGGGATCGACACCGACTTGCCCCGCGCCAGATCGCCGAGCGCCGCGGCCACCAGTTTGTCCGCGTCCAGCCACATCCACCCCGGGATGTTGTCCGTCCCCATCCCGGCCCGCTCATGGAACTCGGTGCGCACGAACCCGGGGCACAGCACCATCAACCGCACCCCGCTCCCGGCCAGATCCCGGGCCGCCCCCTGCGTGAACTGCACGACCCACGCCTTGGAGGCGCCGTACGTCCCGCGCGGTACGAAGGCCGCCACGGACGCGACGTTCACGACGCCGCCCCGCCCGCGCTCGCGCATCGCCTCCGCCGCGGCGGACGTCAGGCGCAGTACGGCCTCGCAGTGCACCTTGAGCATCTTGAGCTCGTCGGCCATGGAGACGTCGAGGTAACGGCCCTTGTTGCCGAAGCCGGCGTTGTTGATCAGCAGGTCGACGGGGTTCCGGCGGTCGCCGAGGCGGGCGGCGACGGACTCGATGCCGGTGTCCTCGGCGAGGTCGGCGGTGAGCACCTCGGCCTCGATGCCATGCCGGTCGTGCAGTTCGGTCGCCTGTTCGCGCAGCCGCTTGGTGTCCCGGGCGACCAGGACGAGATCGTGCCCGTCGGCGGCCAGCCGCCGCGCGAAGGCGGCGCCGATACCCGCGGTCGAACCCGTAATCAATGCCGTTGTCATGGCGCAAGGTTAGTGACCTGGACTGTGTGCATCCGTTTGCTGCACACGGCCTCCCGATCGGTGAAGCGCCCGCGAAGACCGGTGCCGTGAGCGGTCATCGGACACCGACGGGTGACGTGCCGTCAGGACCCGTGCTGGGCTGCGTACTTGTGGGCCGCCTCCAGCGACTCCGGATGCAGCGCGGCCCCGGCCGCCAACAGCCGTGGCAGCAGCGCCCGCTCCGTCGTGACCGCCCGGAACTGAAGCGCGACCGTCACGTCGTGGTCCGGCCGGTGAACGATCTCCACCGCGTCACCCGCCCGGATCTCGCCCGGCTCAATGACGCGCAGGTAGGCGCCCGGCGCGGCCTTCGCCGTGAACCGCTTCACCCACTGCTTCTCACCCACATGGCCCTGGAACGTACGACAGGGAATGCGACCGGACGTGACCTCCAGCACCACCACACCCCCGATCCGCCAGCGCTCGCCGATCAGCGCGCCGGACACGTCGAGGCCCGAGGTCGTCAGGTTCTCGCCGAAGCCGCCGTTCGTCAGCGGCCGCCCCAGCTCGCGCTCCCATGCGTCCAGGTCCTCACGCGCCACCGCGTACACGGCCTGGTCATCGCCGCCGTGATGGCGCAGGCTGCACACCGTGTCCCCGGCCACACCGCTTCCCCCGGTCCCCTTGGGCCCGGGTGCCGCCACCCGCACCGGTCCGTCGAACGGCTGCTTGTCTATCCCGGTCACACCCTCGGGGTGGTCGGTGTAGGGCGCGGACTTGCGGTGCCCCAGGTTCACTGACAGAAGCTTCATGACGGCACGGTAGGCGACCGGTGGTCAAAGCGTCCACGCATTATCCGGCGCTTTGTCCAAGGTTCCCTTATGCTCGATGGCGTGATCGAGGCTCGTCATCTCCGTGTGCTGCGCGCCGTCGCCGCCAGTGGCTCCTTCTCCGCGGCGGGGCGCGAACTGGGCTGCACCCAGCCCGCCGTCAGCCAGCAGATGAAGGCGCTGGAGGCATCCGTCGGCACGCCCCTGCTGGTCCGCACCGGGCGCGAGATGCGGCTGACCCAGGCCGGCGAGGCGCTGGTGCGGCACGCGTCCGGGATCCTGGCCGGGCTCACCGCCGCCGAGGAGGAGGTCGCCGCCATCGCCGGACTGCGGGCCGGCCGCGTCCGGCTCGTCTCCTTCCCCAGCGGCAGCTCCACCCTCGTCCCGACCGCCCTCGCCGCCCTGCGCGCCGCACACCCCGGCACCCGTGTCTCCCTGGAGGAGGCCGAGCCGCCGAGGTCGGTCGAGCTGCTGCGCGAGGGGGACTGCGATGTGGCGCTCGCGTTCCGCTACGAAGGGGCGGCGCAGGAAGGGGAGTGGGACGACCTCGTCGTACGTCCCCTGCTGACGGACCGTCTCATCGGCCTCGTACCGGAACGGCATCGGCTCGCCCGCGCCGGGTCGGTCGCCATCGGGGAACTCGCGGCCGAGCCCTGGATCGCCGGATGCCCGCGCTGCCGGGGACAGCTGGTCGAGGTGTGCGAGAGCGCCGGCTTCACGCCCCGCATCGACTTCGCCACCGACGACTACCCGGCCGTCGTGGGTCTGGTGGGCGCCGGCCTCGGCGTGGCCGTCCTGCCCCAGCTGGCCGTCGAGTCCGTACGGCCGCGAGGGGCGCGCATGCTGACCCTGGAACCGGCCGTCCGCCGGGAGATCGTCGCGCTCACCCTGCCCGACCTGGCGCAGGTGCCCGCTGTCGCGGCGACGCTGGAACAACTGGCGCGAGCCGCCGCCCGCTAGCCACCGGCCCAGAAGGAAGGGCACGCGCGCGCGTGCCCTGATGTGCAGAAACGTTCCTTCAGGTGTTCGGACCGGCCTCGCCGCTGGCTGTCGATGCCGACACCAGCCGGTTGCGCGCCCGCCCCATGAGCTCCTCGCGCTCGTCCTCGGTCAAGCCGCCCCACACGCCGTACGGTTCGCGTACCGCCAGCGCGTGCGCCGCGCACTGCGCGCGAACCGGGCACCTCATGCAGACCTCCTTGGCCGAGTTCTCTCGAGCGCTCCGAGCCGCACCGCGCTCGCCCTCCGGATGAAAGAACAGCGAACTGTCCACCCCGCGACAAGCAGCCAGCAGCTGCCAGTCCCACAGGTCCGCGTTCGGTCCGGGAAGGCGGGAGAAATCTGCCATTGCGTGACCCCTTGTAGCCGTTCTGGGCGGATACGGTGTCTACGACCGTACATCTACGATCTAAGGAGATGAAAATATGACTCATTGCGAATCTAGCTCCAAACGCCAAGAAACGGGAAGAAAAAGGGCTGAATGGGGCATGGGTTGTGATGAAACATTGAGGGTCCGCCGTGCATGTCTGCCCCGTGTCCGTCCCCTCACGTAGAGTGCCGAAGACAGCGCATGCCCCCGTAACTCTTTCGAGTGACCGTCGTTGAGAGGGCGGAGGCGGTTGAAACAACAAGCGCTCGGGCAGGCGTCCGAGACGGTCGACCGCACAGGTGACGATTTCGTACCAGCCTGGAGGCTCAAGGTGACGTGCATCAGCTGCGGAGGGCGGCCATGACATCCGTCCTCGTCTGCGACGACTCCCCGCTTGCCCGAGAGGCGCTCCGCCGCGCGGTCGCGACCGTGCCCGGCGTCGAGCGTGTGACGACGGCGGCCAACGGCGAGGAAGTCCTCCGCCGCTGGGGCGCCGACCGCTCGGACCTGATCCTTATGGACGTACGCATGCCCGGCCTGGGCGGCGTCGAGACCGTCCGGCGGCTGCTGTCCGCCGACCCCGGTGCGCGCATCATCATGCTCACCGTCGCCGAGGACCTGGACGGCGTGGCCCTCGCGGTCGCCGCCGGTGCCCGCGGCTATCTGCACAAGGACGCCTCGCGCGCCGAGCTGCGCGCCACGGTGACCCAGGCGCTGGCCGACCCCACCTGGCGGCTCGCCCCGCGCCGGCTGCGTTCCGCCGAGATGGGTGCCGCCCCGACGCTCACCGCGCGTGAGATCCAGGTGCTGGAGGGCATGAGTCACGGCCGCTCCAACGCCGAGATCGGCCGTGAGCTCTTTCTCTCCGAGGACACCGTCAAGACGCACGCCCGGCGGCTGTTCAAGAAGCTCGGTGCGTCGGACCGGGCGCACGCGGTCGCGCTCGGCTTCCGCTGGGGTCTGGTGCGCTAGTCGCTCCATCGGAGTGCCGCGTCGTGGCGTCCGGCGGCCGCTGGTTCGTCCCGCCGGCTGGTCATGCACACGCGGCGCCGGCCGCAGATCGTTGCAGTCCCGCGCCCCTTCGGGGGCGCGGCTGCGGGGTCGGTCAACCGGTCCTGTCGGAGCCCGATGCTCGTTTCGCCGCGGATGCCGCATCCTTGAGATGTGGAGTCTCTCGGGGACGAGTCGGTCGAGCGGAAGGGGAGGGCGCAAGGGATGAGTTCCGGCGCACCTGCTCATAACGCTTCGGTGCACAACAACGGGCGCGATGCCACGGACCCAACGGCCGCAAGGCACCATGGACCGATGCGCGACGACGAGGCGGCGAACGCCGCAGGGGCGATCGGTGCACTCGTCCATCGCGCCGTGGACGGGGACGAGCAGGCCACGCACGATCTGCTCGCGCATGTCCACCCGCTGGCGCTGCGCTACTGCCGCACCAGGCTGTCCCGCCTCCCGGGCGACGCCCGGCACTTCGTCGAGGACCTCGCGCAGGAGGTCTGTGTGGCCGTCCTCCTCGCCCTGCCCCGCTACAAGGACACCGGCCGCCCCTTCGAGGCGTTCGTCTTCGCCATCGCCGCGCACAAGGTCGCCGACCTCCAGCGGGCGGCGATGCGACACCCGGGTTCCACGGTGGTCCCTTCGGACGAGATGCCCGAGCGCCCCGACGACTCCCTCGGCCCGGAGGAGCGCGCGCTGCTCAGCAGCGACGCCGAGTGGGCCAAGAAGCTCCTGGCCAACCTGCCCGAGAACCAGCGCGAGCTGCTGCTGCTGAGGATCGCCGTGGGCTTGACTGCCGAGGAGACGGGACAGATGTTGGGAATGTCACCCGGAGCGGTGAGGGTGGCCCAGCACAGGGCGCTGAGCAGGCTGCGCGCACTGGCCGAGCAGTAGCGCTCCCTTGATGCGCCCCCGGATGAACATGCCTCACTCCGGTTCCGTACGAACATACGAAGCCGAGGGTCGGCCGTAACCGTGGAATTTGCGCCCCATGCTTCCCGTTAGCATGGACATCCGCACCGATCAAGGCCATTTGGGGAAGGTGTCATGACTGCCAACGTCGACGGAGTGCCCGAGAAATTCGCGACGCTCGGGCTGACCTACGACGACGTGCTGCTGCTGCCGGGCGCATCCGAGGTGCTCCCCAACGCGGTCGACACCTCGTCCCGCATCTCGCGCAACGTCCGGGTGAACATTCCCCTGCTCTCGGCGGCGATGGACAAGGTCACCGAGTCCCGCATGGCGATCGCCATGGCCCGTCAGGGCGGCGTCGGCGTGCTGCACCGCAACCTCTCGGTCGAGGACCAGGTCAACCAGGTCGACCTGGTCAAGCGCTCCGAGTCCGGCATGGTCACCGACCCGATCACGGTGAACCCGGACGCCACGCTGGCCGAGGCCGACGCGCTGTGCGCCAAGTTCCGCATCAGCGGTGTGCCGGTCACCGACGGCGACAAGAAGCTGCTCGGCATCGTCACCAACCGCGACATGGCCTTCGAGAGCGACCGTTCCCGCCGGGTGCGCGAGGTCATGACCCCGATGCCGCTGGTCACCGGGCACGTCGGGATCTCCGGCGTCGAGGCCATGGAGCTGCTGCGCCGCCACAAGATCGAGAAGCTTCCCCTGGTCGACGAGGCGGGCGTCCTCAAGGGCCTCATCACGGTCAAGGACTTCGTCAAGGCCGAGCAGTACCCCAACGCCGCCAAGGACGCGGAGGGCCGGCTGATCGTCGGCGCCGCCGTCGGCGCGAGCCCCGAGGCCCTGGAGCGGGCCCAGGCGCTCGCCGAGGCCGGTGTGGACTTCCTGGTCGTCGACACCTCGCACGGCCACAACAGCAACGCCCTCAGCTGGATGTCGAAGATCAAGTCCAGCGTCGGCGTCGACGTGATCGGCGGCAACGTCGCCACGCGTGACGGTGCCCAGGCGCTGATCGACGCCGGTGTCGACGGCATCAAGGTGGGCGTGGGCCCCGGCTCGATCTGCACCACCCGGGTCGTCGCCGGCATCGGCGTCCCGCAGGTCACCGCGATCTACGAGGCGTCCCTCGCGGCCCGTCCGGCCGGTGTCCCGCTGATCGGCGACGGCGGCCTCCAGTACTCCGGCGACATCGGCAAGGCGCTCGCCGCCGGCGCCGACACCGTGATGCTGGGCAGCCTCCTCGCCGGCTGCGAGGAGTCCCCGGGCGAGCTCCAGTTCATCAACGGCAAGCAGTTCAAGTCGTACCGCGGCATGGGCTCGCTGGGCGCCATGCAGTCCCGCGGCCAGGGGCGGTCGTACTCGAAGGACCGCTACTTCCAGGCCGAGGTCGCCTCCGACGACAAGCTCGTGCCCGAGGGCATCGAGGGCCAGGTGCCCTACCGCGGCCCGCTGGCCAACGTGCTGCACCAGCTCGTCGGCGGTCTGCGTCAGACCATGGGCTATGTCGGCGCCGCCACCATCGGGGAGATGGAGACCAAGGGCCGCTTCGTGCGGATCACCTCCGCCGGTCTCAAGGAGTCCCACCCGCACGACATCCAGATGACGGTCGAGGCGCCGAACTACAGCCGTAGCAAGTAGTCACCAGGCAGCTTCACGGGCGGCCCCGGAACCTCCGGGGCCGCCCTTGCCGTACCCGTCGGCGATACTGGAAGACGCTGAACGCATCAGGGAAAGGCCACAGACGTGACTGAGATCGAGATCGGGCGCGGCAAGCGCGGCCGCCGGGCGTACGCCTTCGACGACATCGCCGTCGTCCCCAGCCGCCGTACGCGGGACCCGAAGGAGGTCTCGATCGCCTGGCAGATCGACGCCTACCGCTTCGAGCTGCCCTTCCTGGCCGCCCCCATGGACTCGGTCGTCTCCCCGGCCACCGCGATCCGCATCGGCGAGCTCGGCGGCCTGGGTGTCCTGAACCTGGAAGGACTCTGGACCCGCTACGAGGACCCGCAGCCGCTGCTCGACGAGATCGCCGAGCTGCCCACGGAGGCCGCCACGCGCCGCCTCCAGGAGATCTACGCCGCTCCCATCAAGGAGGAGCTGATCGGGCAGCGCATCAAGGAGGTGCGCGACTCCGGCGTGGTCACGGCTGCCGCGCTCTCCCCGCAGCGCACGGCCCAGTTCTCCAAGGCGGTCGTCGACGCGGGCGTGGACATCTTCGTCATCCGCGGCACCACGGTCTCGGCGGAGCACGTCTCCGGTTCGCACGAGCCGCTGAACCTGAAGCAGTTCATCTACGAGCTCGACGTCCCGGTGATCGTCGGCGGCTGCGCGACGTACACCGCGGCCCTGCACCTGATGCGCACCGGTGCGGCGGGCGTCCTGGTCGGCTTCGGTGGCGGCGCCGCGCACACCACACGCAACGTGCTCGGCATCCGCGTCCCGATGGCCACCGCGGTCGCGGACGTGGCGGCGGCCCGCCGGGACTACATGGACGAGTCCGGCGGCCGGTACGTGCACGTGATCGCGGACGGCGGCGTCGGCTGGTCCGGCGACCTGCCCAAGGCCATCGCCTGCGGCGCGGACGCGGTCATGATGGGCTCCCCGCTGGCCCGTGCCACGGATGCGCCGGGCAGGGGCAACCACTGGGGCATGGAGGCCGTGAACGAGGAGCTGCCGCGCGGCAAGAAGGTCCGCCTGGGCACGGTCGGCACCATCGAGGAGGTGCTGACGGGCCCGTCGCACACTCCGGACGGCTCGATGAACTTCTTCGGTGCGCTGCGGCGGGCGATGGCCACGACCGGGTACAGCGAGCTGAAGGAGTTCCAGCGGGTCGAGGTGACGGTGGCGGACTCGCAGCACATGCGGTAGCCGTTACGTCGGCTCAGGGCCGGTTGCTCCCGAGTGGGGTGACCGGCCCTTTTGTGTGCCCAAGTGGGGCTTGGCGGGGGCGTGTTGTGGGGGAGGGGGCGCGTGGTTGCGTTTGGGGCGAATGCGGGCTGAACGGGTGAAGGGGGGCGGTAGTGTCGGTGATCGGCGACCCGGCTCTCGGGCGCCCCCTTCCAAGGACATGGTCCGGACCCCGCCCTCGGGGCCCGGCCCGAAATCCAATGAACCGTTCACCGGGTTACTGGGCGGCGTCATGGAAGGGGGCGCCCAATGGGTCGTCACCGCAAGCCCACCCGCTGGGATCGCACTTGGCTTCGGCTGGTGAAATTCCGGAGGAGGTGCATCTTGTGGTACTACGGACGGTGAGCGGCCGCCCCCATGTGAGCTAGGGGCGGACACCCGTAATCCGTTCGGAGCCCGTCGCAGTAGCCCCTGCGGTGGGCTCCACCTGCTCCATACGGTATCGGCGCAGAGTGCCCTACGCCACCGACCTCTGAGGCTCACGCACCCCACGCGCCCCCCATCACAATCGATGCGCCGCCCCCGTAGGCGCCGCCCCCCGCGTATCCAGCAAGAGCTGCGCCTTAACCGAGAGCCCCTGCAAGTCATACGTCCGATGCTGCTGAAGCAGAATCGTCAGATCCGCCTCCGCGACAGCCTCGTACAGTGCGTCAGCGCGGGGTACCGGCCGGTCCAGGATGCTCCAGGACGCGACGTAGGGGTCGTGGTAGCTGATGCAGGCGCCCAGCTCCAGCAGGCGGGTCGCGACCTCCTGGGCGGGGGTGGACTGCTGGTCGGCGAGGTCGGGCTTGTAGGTGACGCCGAGCAGGAGGATGCGGGCCGCGCGTACGGACTTGCCGTGCTCGTTGAGCAGGGTGGCGGCGCGCTGGACGACGTAGCGGGGCATCTGGCTGTTGACCTGCTCGGCCAGTTCGACCATGCGCAGGGTGCGGCCGGCGGGGCCGGTGAGGTCCTGCGGGACGGCGTGGCCGCCGACGCCGGGGCCGGGGCGGAAGGCCTGGAAGCCGAACGGCTTGGTCTCCGCGCAGCGGATGACGTCCCACAGGTCGACGCCCAAGTCGTGGCAGAGGACGGCCATTTCGTTGACGAGGGCGATGTTGACGTGCCGGAAGTTGGTCTCCAGCACCTGCACGGTCTCCGCCTCGCGCGGGCCACGCGCGCGTACGACCTTGTCGGTGAGGCGGCCGTAGAAGGCGGCCGCGGACTCGGTGCACGCGGGCGTGAGGCCGCCGATCACCTTGGGGGTGTTGGCGGGCGTGAAGTCGCGGTTGCCGGGATCGACCCGGCTGGGCGAGTAGGCCAGGTGGAAGTCGCGGCCGGCGCGCAGACCCGAGCCCTCTTCGAGGAGGGGACGCAGGACGTTCTCGGTGGTGCCCGGGGGGACGGGCGACTCCAGGATCACGGTGGTGTGCGGGCGCATGCGCGCGGCCAGGGTGCGGGCGGCCGTCTCCAGCTGGCTCAGGTCCAGCCCGCCGTCCGCGCCACGCGGGGTGGGCGGGCAGATCACGGCGGTGCGTACGCGGCCGAGCTCGGCGGGGTTGGTGGCGTGCCGGAAGCCCCCCGAGAGCATCCGGCGCAGTTCGGCGGGACTGAGCGAGCCGGCCTCGGGCCCGGTGCGGTAGCCGAGAGTGGGGATGCCGGCGGCGACGGCGGCCTTGGCCAGGGGCAGGCCGTACGGGCCGAGTCCGATGACGGCGAGATCTGCGGGCATGGCGTGGGCCGTCCTTCCCAATAACCGAAGCGGGGCAGGTGCGCAACCCCTGTGGACAGGACGAGGGAGCGCAATGTCAGACTAGGAGTAAATATGACCGATTTGCTGCATTGAATGATCGCGTTTCCGGGAGTGTTGTCCACAGGCTGAGGGCGCGTGGTGGCTGAAGTCCGGCAACCCGGTCAGAATCTTGGGCATGGGGGGTACGAAGCGGGCTTCGCCCGACGGGTGCGGCCTACGCGACCGATGAGCGGGAGGCAGCGGTGAGGACAGCGACACTGGGGCCGGAGGAGCGCGCCGAGTCACTGGCGGCCATGGCCGAGCGCGAGCTGGACATACTGGTCGTGGGCGGCGGCATCGTGGGCGCGGGCACCGCACTCGACGCGGTGACGCGCGGCCTGTCCACCGGCCTCGTCGAGGCCCGCGACTGGGCGTCGGGCACCTCCAGCAGATCCAGCAAGCTCATCCACGGCGGTCTGCGCTATCTGGAGATGCTCGACTTCGTACTCGTGCGGGAAGCCCTCAAGGAACGAGGGCTGCTGCTGGAGCGGCTCGCACCGCATCTGGTGAAGCCGGTGCCGTTCCTGTACCCGCTTCAGCACAAGGGCTGGGAGCGCCTGTACGCCGGTGCGGGCGTCGCCCTCTACGACGCGATGTCGATGGCCCGCGGCCATGGCCGGGGCCTGCCCCTGCACCGGCACCTGACCCGACGTCACGCTCTGCGCGTCGCGCCCGCCCTGAGGAAGGACGCGCTGGTCGGCGCGCTCCAGTACTACGACGCGCAGATGGACGACGCGCGCTATGTGGCCACCCTCGTGCGCACGGCGGCGGCCTACGGCGCGAGGGTCGCCAACCGCGCGCGGGTGACCTCGTTCCTGCGCGAGGGCGAGCGGGTCGTGGGGGCCCGGGTGCAGGACGTCGAGGGAGGCGGGGAGTACGAGATCCGCGCCAAGCAGATCGTCAACGCGACCGGTGTGTGGACCGACGACACCCAGTCGATGGTGGGCGAGCGCGGTCAGTTCCATGTGCGCGCATCCAAGGGCATCCACCTGGTCGTGCCCAAGGACCGCATCCACTCCACGACGGGGCTGATCCTGCGCACCGAGAAGTCCGTCCTGTTCGTCATCCCCTGGGGCCGGCACTGGATCGTCGGTACCACCGACACCGACTGGGACCTCGACAAGGCCCACCCGGCCGCGTCCAGCGCGGACATCGACTACGTGCTGGAGCACGTGAACTCGGTGCTCGCGGTGCCGCTCAGCCGGGACGACGTGGAGGGCGTGTTCGCGGGCCTGCGGCCGCTGCTCGCCGGCGAGTCGGACGCCACCAGCAAACTCTCGCGCGAGCACACCGTGGCGCACCCCGTGCCCGGACTCGTCGTCGTGGCCGGCGGCAAGTACACGACGTACCGGGTGATGGCCAAGGACGCCGTGGACGCGGCCGTGCACGGGCTCGACATGCGGGTCGCCGAGTGCGTGACGGAGGACATCCCGCTGCTGGGCGCGGAGGGTTACCGCGCGCTGTGGAACGCGCGGGCTCGGGTCGCGGCGCGCACCGGCATTCACGTGGTCCGCGTCGAGCACCTGTTGAACCGGTACGGGGCACTCGCGGAGGAGCTGCTCGACCTCATCGCCGCGGACCCCTCGCTGGGCCGGCCCCTTCAGTCCGCCGACGACTATCTGCGCGCCGAGATCGTGTACGCCGCCTCGCACGAGGGCGCACGCCATCTGGACGACGCGTTGACGCGGCGCACCCGCATCTCCATCGAGACGTTCGACCGGGGCCAGCGGTGCGCGCGCGAGGCGGCCGAGCTGATGGCGCCGGTGCTGGGCTGGGACAAGGGCCACATCGAGCGGGAGATCGAGCACTACCAGAAGCGGGTGGAGGCCGAGCGGGAGTCGCAGCGGCAGCCGGACGACCTGACGGCGGACGCGGCGCGGTTGGGGGCGCCGGACATCGTGCCGCTGTAGCTTCGCCGCGCCTCGGCTGGGTGGAGCTGGGCCCGGAGGTGGTGGTCACCAACGGGCCCGATGGTCACCGATGGGCTCGATGGTCGCCGATGGGCCCGATGGTCACCGATGGGCTCGATGGTCGCCGATGGGCCCGATGGTCACCGATGGGCTCGATGGCCGCCAGTGGGCTCGATGGTCACCGATGAGCCCGATGGTCACCGATGGGCCCGACCAGGGAGAACGTCACCCGAATGGGTGAGCGGGGTCGGGATCTCTGCCCGCACCTCGCCCGTTCTACCTGGTGCGAGGGCAGAACTCGGCGGCGAGCAGCCGGGGTTCCAGACCGGGATCTGCGATCGCCATCGTGTTCACCCGGAAGGTCAGGACGCGACGACCGCCGACGGTGGCCGCGGAGCGCACGTAGCTGCCGGAGATGCGCCCGTTGTGCCCCCAGACGACGGTGCCGCAGCGCAGTTTCACGGGGAAGAGCCCCATGCCGTACGAGCCGTGTGCGGCACGGGTGTCGAGCATCTCGCGCAGCCAGTGCGGGGGCAGCAGACGGCCGCCGAGCAGCGCGCCGTAGAAGCGGTCGAGGTCGGCGAGCGTGGTCACCAGCTCGCCGGCGGCGCCGGCCACCCGAGGATCGAGTTTGGTGACATCGGTCCCGTCGGCGGCGTAGGCGCGGCCGTGCGGGTCGGGAAGAGAGGTGCGGGAGCCGGGGAAGGAGGTGCCCGTCAGACGCAGCGGGGCGATGACGCGCCGCTCGGCCTCGGCGGCGTACGAGCGGCCGGTGACCTGCTCGATCACCAGGCCGAGCAGGACGTAGTTGGTGTTGGAGTAGGAGAACGCGCCGGGGGCGGCAGGAGGGTGGGTGAGGGCCACACGGACGGCCTGAAGCGGAGTGAGCGGGAGGGTGCCGTCGGTCGCGGTGGTGAAGTCGTACAGGCCGCTGGTGTGGGTCAGCAGGGAACGAAGGGTCAGCGCGCGCCCGTCGTTGCCCGCCCCGCGCACCAGGCCCGGCAGGTGCCGCTCCACCGTGTCGGACAGCGACAGCCGTCGCTCGGCGGCCAGTTGCAGCACGACCGTCGCGATGAACGTCTTCGTCATGCTGCCCGCGCGGAAATGGTCGGTGCGGGCGATGCCGTGGCCGGCGCGGACGTAGCGGAGGCCGCTGTCCTGCTGGGCCAACAGGGCCGCGGCGGGGGCCTTGCCCCGGGTGACGAGCCGTGCGAGGAGGGCGTCCGTCGCCGGGGGCCCGGACGTCGACGAGGAGGTGAGGACCGAGGAGACGGTGGGGGACATGCCGAGGAGCGCCGGCGCGGGCACGACGACGAGGGTCAGGAGCACCAGGACGACGGGTGCGGTCCGCAGCAGCGATGTCGCCGGTCGGGCCATGCCGGTTCCTCCTCTCGTCCCGGCCCATCATGCCGGGCCGCGGAACAGGCGGTTCATCGGGTCTTCGGCCCATCGGGACCGGCAGGTTCGGGCCATGCGGCCGGATCGCGACGCGAGGGGCACCCTGGGCGCTGGGCACTTGTCGGGTGAGAGACAATGGAGGCTCTGTCAGGGCGGGTTGTATGAGGGGACGCATGTCGGAGGCGGAGCGGGCGGGGACATCTCGTCAGGACACTCGTCAGGACGACCGTGAGCGTCTCCTCGCGGGGCGGTACCGGCTGGGCGCGGTCCTCGGCCGAGGCGGCATGGGCACGGTGTGGCGTGCCGTGGACGAGACGCTGGGGCGGACCGTCGCCGTCAAGGAGCTGAGGTTCCCGTCGAACATCGACGAGGAGGAGAAGCGGCGGCTCATCACGCGAACCCTGCGTGAGGCCAAGGCGATCGCGCGGATCCGCAACAACAGCGCGGTGACGGTGTTCGACGTGGTCGACGAGGACGACCGGCCGTGGATCGTGATGGAGCTCGTCGAGGGCAAGTCGCTCGCCGAGGTCATCCGGGAGGACGGCCTGCTGGAGCCCAAGCGGGCGGCCGAGGTGGGCCTGGCCGTGCTCGACGTGCTGCGGTCCGCGCACCGTGAGGGCATCCTGCACCGGGACGTGAAGCCGTCGAACGTCCTGCTGGAGTCCGACACCGACCGGGTCGTGCTCACCGACTTCGGTATCGCCCAGGTCGAGGGCGATCCGTCCATCACCTCGACCGGCATGCTGGTCGGCGCGCCCTCCTACATCTCCCCGGAGCGGGCCCGCGGGCACAAGCCGGGCCCCGCGGCCGACCTGTGGTCGCTGGGCGGGCTGCTGTACGCGTCGGTGGAGGGTGTGCCGCCGTACGACAAGGGCTCCGCCATCGCCACCCTCACGGCGGTGATGACCGAGCCCCTGGAGGAGCCGAAGAACGCGGGGCCGCTGAAGGACGTCATCTACGGGCTGCTCACCAAGGACCCGGAGAAGCGGCTCGACGACGCCGGTGCCCGGGCGATGCTCAACGCCGTCCTCCACGCGCCCGCGCGCAAGCCCGATCCGGAGCCGGTGGATGCGACGAAGGTCGTGCCGCTGCCGCCGCAGCCCGGGGAGAAGCGGCGTTCCGGTGTCGGGTCCGGGGCCAAGCGGGGCGAGGAGGCCGGGGAGCGGTTGCGCGGGGCGCTGCGGTCCGTGCGGAAGGCCGCCGGCGGGAGTGCCGGCGCGGCCGGGGCGGCCGGCAGTCGGACCAAGTCCGTGAGCGAGAAGGACGGTTCCGAGGCCGGCGGCGCGGCTCAGAAGCCGACCGCGCTCGCGGCCGGAGCCGGCAGCGCCGAGCGGGACTCCGGTGCCGGAGGCGCTGGTGCGACCACCGGTTCCGCGGCGGGTGCCGCTGGCAAGGCCGGTGCCGGTGAGCGGGATACGACGAGCGGGAACGGGCAGGGCGCGGGGCGCAGTTCGGGCTGGCCCGTGATGCCGCCGCCGGATCTGCCGACGCGGCCCACGCCTCGGGCGCCGCTGACCGATGTGGTGCCGAAGCGGACGCTGGTGATCATCGCGGTGGTCGTGGCGCTGGCCGTGATCGGCGTGGTGCTGGCCGTCCTGCTCAGCGGCGGCGATGACTCGACGGGGTCGTCGAGCGGCGGCGGGGCCAAGTCGTCCGCCGAGGCGAGCGCGAGCGGCGACACCAAGAAGGACGAGAGCGGCGGTACTCGTACGGACGGCTCCGCGACGGACGGCTCCGGCTCGGGGTCCGGCTCCGGCGCGGAGACCGGGAAGACGCCGAGCGCCGAGGCGGGCGCGACCGGCGGAAGCGGTGCGGAGGCCGGCTCCGGCGGTGACAGCGGAGCCGCTTCGACCCACAAGGGCAGCCAGGGGTACTCGATCGGGCTGCCCGAGGGGTGGAAGTTCCAGTCCACGGGGTCGGCGGGGGACCGGTTCACCGGCCCCGACGGGCAGAAGCTGCTCATCGCCTGGACGTCCACGCCGAAGGACGACCCGGTCGCGGACTGGAAGAACCAGGAGCAGTACATGCAGCGCTCCCAGTACGACCGGATCCGTATAGAGGAGGTGGACTATCGGGGCTGGAACACCGCCGACTGGGAGTTCACCTACTCCGACGGCGGTACCGGGTACCGGACGATCGACCGTGGGTTCGTGGTGGACGACAGCCAGGGGTACGCGCTGATGTACACGGCGAAGGCCGCCGGTTGGGACAGCGACCTCCGCAAGGACACCTGGAAGACACTGACCGATTCGTTCCAGCCGAAGTCGTGAAGTGAGCCGCCGCGGGTTTCGGCGCGTGACGGCGGGGTTTGAGCCGTGAGATACGGCAACCCCTCTTTGTGGGTTGCCTCCGGCACGTATCGTGAAAGCTTGCGGACCGTGCGCATCCAGTCGTGCGTCCGGAACGCGACGCAAGGCGAACGGAATTGACCAACCGGGCGGCCGGGGGAGGCAACGTGGACGACTATGCGGGTCGGGTGCTGGCCGACCGCTACCGCCTGCCGCTGCCGCCCTCCGACGAGTACGAACTCACCGAGTCCCGGGCCTTCGACACCTACAGCGGTCAGGAAGTCCTGGTCCGGCAGGTGCCGTTGCCGGAGGTCGTCGAGGCGGAGGTGCTCGACGCCGAGGGGCTGCCCGACGGCTTCACCGCGCGTAACTCCAGGGAGCGCGGGGCCTCGGCCCGTTCGAGTACGCGCCGGCCCAGTGACCCCGCCGTACGGCGAGCGGTCGAGGCGGCGCAGGCCGCGGCGCGGATTCCCGACCATCCACGGCTGGACCAGGTCTTCGACGTGTTCGCCGAGGGCGGCTCGTTGTGGATAGTGAGCGAGTTGGTGGCCTCGCGTCCGCTGGCCGCACTGCTCGCCGAGCAGCCGTTGACGCCCTATCGGGCGGCCGAGGTCGCCTCCGACGTCCTCATGGCGTTGCGGGTGCTGCACGCGCATGGGTGGGTCCACCGGAACATCACCGCTCGCACGGTGCTCGTCTGCGACGACGGCCGGGTCATGCTGACCGGGCTCGCGGTCGGGGCCGCCGAAGAGGCGCTGTGCGGGTACGACCCCGTCCCGGCCGAGGACGGTGACGAAGGCGGCGGCGGGGCGGCGGCGTTCGGCGCGGGTCCCCCGGCCCCCGGCGGTGGCGTCGGTGGCGATCCCGAGGCCGCGCGGCGGGCCGCGATCGAGGCGCGGGCGGCCGGTGGGCTGCCGGTGCCCGCGGGTGACGCGGCGGCGTCGGCGGCGGCAGCGGACCGGGCCATGGAGGCCGGCGGGGACATCAGGGCGGCACGGGCGGGAGCCATCGCCGCGTATCGGGCCGGTGCCCGTGCCGCGGCGCGCGTACAGGACAGCGGGCAGAGCGGCCGTGTCGCGCTGCCCGGTGCCCGCTCACCCGAAAACGGCCCCGTGCCCCAGGCCAACGGCGCCACGCACCAGCCGTACGCCCCGGGTGAGGGCGCCACGACGCCGCCGGGGCAGATCGCCGACCCGTACGGGGTGCGGCCCGCGCCCTGGCACGGTGCCGCGCCTCGCAGCGGGGTCGGTGGCACACCCGTGGACGAGGGCCACGACCGCGCGGCGCTGCCCCCGGCCGGCTTCGGCTCCCCTGACCCGGGCATGCCAGCCCTCGGACGTGGGGCACCCCCGGCGGCCGGTACCCCCGCTCCGGGCGCCAACGGTCTCGCCGGGCGCGGTGTCCCCGCCCCCGGCGCAGGAGGTTTCCCCCCGCCCGACGCCACCGCTTCCCCGGCCGGCAACGCCAAGGCCGCCCCAACCCGTTGGAACGACCTCGTCACCAGCGCCCCCGCCCGCCGAGGCCCCACCACCGCGCTCGCCGCGGAGCGGGCCCGGCACGCCAGGATGGCCGTCGTCGGCCCCGTCACCGAGCGGTGGGCGCCGGAGCAGGCCGGTCCCGTGCACGAGAACTGGCAGCTCGCCGCGCCGATCGGACCCGCCACCGACCTCTGGGCGCTGGGAGCGCTGCTCTACCGGGCCGTGCAGGGACACGCGCCGTACCCGGAGGAGTCCACGGCCGAGCTGGTGCAGATGGTGTGCGCGGAGCCGCCGGCGTTCGCGGAGGAGTGCGGGCCGCTGAGGCCGGTCGTGGAGTCGTTGCTGCGTCAGGACCCCACCGAGCGACTCGACTTCGAGGAGCTCAGGGGCTGGCTGCGCTCGCTCGTCCGGTCCGCGCCCGAGCCGGAGGCCGGCGCGCATGTCGTCGCCGCCCCGCCCGTCGACCCGAACCGGCTGCCGATCGTCCGGCGGCGGGGCGAGCTGGTGCGCCGGCGCCGGGCCGGGCTGCCCGCGCATCACGGGCGGCACAAGCGGGCCAAGCAGGAGGCGCGTTCGCCGAGGCGGCTCGGCCGTACGCTGCTGCTGCTCGTGCTCCTCGGGATGGCCACGGCGATCGCGTACGCGCTGTTGTTCATGCCGAAGGCCGACCAGGGCGACGGTGCCACGGCCGACGCCGATCGCACCGGCGCTGCGGGGCAGGCCGATCAGGCGGATCCCGAGGGGTCGGCCGAGGCGAGCAGTGAACCGCGGCCCGACCAGACCTCCCCGGAGTCCGGCAACGGCCCCACGGAGTCGGCCGGTTCCACCGAGACACAGACCAACGGCCCAGAGGTTCCCGACGGTTTCACCGTGCGCAAGGACGAGGCCGGCTTCCAGGTCGCGGTGGCCAACGGATGGAACCGCACCCCGGAGAACGGGCGCGGACAGGTCGTGTACTCGCACGGTGACTTCGACCTCGTCCTCGTGGCGGGCCGGGACACCGCCGAGCAGTACGGCGACGACCCGATGGTCTACCAGCGGGAGCACGAGCGGGAGTTGCAGCCGTACCGGGACTCCAGCTGGGCCTCCTCCGGTGGGCTGAAGACCATTCAGGTCGGTGAGCGGGTCATGGCCGAGGGGCAGTTCACCTGGACCGACGACCAGGGCCGCGACCTGTTCGTACGGAATCTCGCGATCCTGGTCGACGGGCGGTACCACGTGGTGCAGCTGCGCGGTCCGGACGCCGAGCGGGACGAGGTGACGCGGTTGTTCGAGCAGGCGTCGGCTACTTATCAGGTCACCGGATGACGCCGCGCGCGGACGCAGGGTGATGGTTGCTTGCGTACGGCGAAAGCGACAACCATCACAGTGCGGTCGACTTGGCGCCCCCGTGGTTCCGGTCACGTCCGCCGGTCCCTAACCTGACCCTGTCAAGAACATTGCGGGGCAACGTGAATCAGATGCAGGGCCAGCTCGTTTCGGGCCGCTACCGGCTCGCCGACGCGATCGGCAGCGGCGGTATGGGCCGGGTCTGGCGTGCGCACGATGAGGTGCTCCATCGAGCGGTCGCCATCAAGGAACTGACCGCCGCTCTCTATGTCTCCGAGAGCGACCAGGAACGGCTGCTCGCACGCACCCGCGCCGAGGCCCGTGCCGCCGCGCGCATCAACCACTCCGCCGTCGTCACCGTGCACGACGTGCTGGAGCACGACGGCCGGCCGTGGATCGTGATGGAGCTGGTCGAGGGCTACTCGCTGGCCGACGCGGTCAAGGAGCGCGGACGCATCGAGCCGGCCGAGGCCGCCCGGGTCGGCCTGTGGGTGTTGCGGGCGCTGCGCGCCGCGCACTCCGCCGGGGTGCTGCACCGGGACGTCAAGCCCGGCAACGTACTGATCTCCGCCGACGACGGCCGCGTCCTGCTGACCGACTTCGGCATCGCCCAGATCGAGGGCGACAGCACCATCACCCGCACCGGAGAGGTCGTCGGCTCGGTCGACTACCTGGCCCCCGAGCGGGTCCGCGGCCATGACCCCGGCCCCGCCTCCGACCTCTGGGCCCTCGGCGCGACGCTGTACACGGCCGTGGAGGGCCGCTCGCCCTTCCGCCGCACCTCACCGCTGAGCACCATGCAGGCGGTCGTCGACGAGGAACCCACCGCGCCGCAGCAGGCCGGCCCGCTCGCGCCGGTCATCACCGCCCTGCTGCGCAAGGATCCGGCCACCCGGCCCGGCGCGGCCGAGGCCGAGCAGATGCTGGCCGAGGCGGCGGAGGGACGCAGGCCGAGCGCGGCCCAGGTGTACGTGCCGACGCAGCACACCCGATACGAGCCGGAGCCGTACACCCGGCCCTCGCACGCCGGGGCGCCCACGCCGACGGGAGCGAACACGGCGGTCACCGGCACGCCGTACCCCCCGACGCACGGGCCGACGACGATCGGGCGGCCGTACGACACGGCGGGCACCGGCGGCACGCCCGCCCAGCCGTCCCGCAAGCGCCGCCGGCTGCGCACGATCGCCCTTGTCATCGCCCTTGCCGCGATCATCGGCGGGGGCACCGCGGTCGTCCTTCAGAAGTGGGGCCCGCAGGGCGGCGGCGGCAGCGCCTCCACCACGACCACGACCCCGCCCGACCCCACCGACGACGCGTCGCCGCGCCCGGAAGGCGGCGTGCCGGCGTCCTGGGTCCGCTACGACGACCCGCTCGGCTTCAGCCTCTATCTGCCCGAGGGCTGGCAGCGGGAAGTGGTCGGCAAGGAATACGAGGGTCTCCAGCAGGTCGACTACACGCCCGACGGCGGCGAGCACTTCCTCCGGATCGCCGTCGACACCTCACCCGACTTCGCGAACGCCTACGACCACTTCAGCGACCTGGAGGACCAGCTGGGCCAGCGGCTGGTCGACTACCAGACGGTGTCCCTGAAGCAGAACCTCTACCGCGACCGCGATGGCTCCCTGTGGGAGTACACCTGGACCGCGCAGGCCAAGGACACCCCCTTCCCGGGGCCGCGCCGCGCCATCGACCAGGGGTACGTCGACCGGGACGGCACGGAGTACGCGATCTACATGTCCACGCCGGTGGCGGACTGGACGGCCACGCGCCGGCAGTTCACCTCGGTCCTCAAGGGCTGGCGGGCGAGCGCCTCCTGAGCTTGCTCACGGGCGAACGGCCGCCCGCGGTTTCCGACCACCAGGCGGCATTTGAAGTCGTTTGCTCCTTTGCATAGTTGGCCGATCGGCGCCCCGGAGTCGGTCCGTCCGGTGGGGCATGATGGGGCGCATGGGGACCGAGGGCGGCAACTTCCGTGTGATCGCGGGGCGTTACCGCCTCGAGGTGAGGCTCGGTCGCGGCGGCATGGGCGTCGTATGGCGGGCGACCGACCAGTTGCTCGGGCGCCAGGTGGCCGTCAAGGAGCTGCCCTTCGACGACTCGCTCTCCGCCGCCGACGCCCGGCGGCAGCGGGAGCGCACGCTGCACGAGGCGCAGGCGGTGGCGCAGCTCAGCCATCCGCATGTCATCGTCGTCCATGACATCGTCGAGGACGACGATCGTCCGTACATCGTCATGGAGTTGATCGACGGTCACTCCCTCGCCGACCTGATCGCGGCGCACGGTCCGGTGGGCGCGCGGGAGGCCGCCCGGGTCGGCGCCGACCTGCTGAGCGCGCTGCGCACGGCGCACGCGGCCGGGGTGCTGCACCGGGACATCAAACCGGCCAACGTCCTCGTCGAGAGCGGCACCGACCGCGTCGTCCTCACCGACTTCGGCATCGCCCAGGTGCCAGGCACGCCCACGCTCACCGAATCCGGTTCCTTCGTCGGCTCGCCCGAGTACACCGCGCCCGAGCGGATGTCGGGCGCCGGGACCGGGCCCGCCTCCGACCTGTGGTCGGTGGGGGCGCTGCTGTGTGCGGCGCTGAGCGGTGAGTCGCCGTTCCGGCGCGACTCGTTGAGCGGCGTCGTGCTCGCCGTGGTGTCCGACGAGATCCGTCCGCCCGCGCAGGCGACACCGATCCTGTCCGTCGTGCAGGGGCTGCTGGAGAGGGACCCGGGGCAGCGGCTGGACGCGGAGAGCGCGGAACGGATGCTGAGGGATTTCCTGGAGACGGGGATCGACCTCGCACCGGTGCCGAAACGGTTCAGCAGGGCGCAGCGCCCGTACTCGCCCCGCAGTGTGCTGGCCACCGTCGTGCTGGTCGCCGCCATGGCGGTGGCGGGGGTGTCGGCGGCGGCGCTGCTGGTGACCGGGGGCGGGGACGGGGGTGTCGTACCGACGGCGAGCACTTCGACGAGACCCCCCAGCACGACGCGACCCCCCACCACGGCGAGGCCTCCCACCACGGCGAGGCCCCCCAGCCCGGCGAGACCCTCCAGTGCGCCCAGCCCGTCCCCCTCATCTCCCACATCCCCCTCATCTCCCTCACCCACCACGTCGGCCCCTGCGACCCCCACACCCGCCAACTCCGAATAAAGGGGGGATAAGTGGCAACCTGAGTCACGGGTCTGTGACCGGAAACAGTTCGCCCTGGCTGCTGGAGCCCTTGCCGCGATATGGATGGAGCCATGAGCAGCAACGGGGGAGCCCCTTACCGGTCCGACGAGCCGACGAGTTTTGAACTGCAACCTCCGCAGCCGAACGCGCACGCGCCCGTCCCTCACCAGGACAACCCGTACGCGACCCCCGTCGGGCCCGTACCGCCCACCCCCGACCCCGGCACCGGACGTCTGATCGCCGGCCGCTACCGGCTGCTCGCCAAGCTCGGGCACGGCGGCATGGGCACGGTCTGGCGGGCCAAGGACGAGACCGTGGACCGCGAGGTCGCCGTCAAGGAGCCCCGCGTCCCGGATCACCTTCCCGAACGCGAACGCGCCAACGCCTATGAGCGGATGCGCCGCGAGGCACGTGCCGCGGCCAGGCTCGATCACCCGGCGGTCGTGAACGTGCATGACGTCGCGGTCGTGGACGGCCGGCCGTGGATCGTGATGGAGCTGGTGCAGGGCCGTTCGCTGGGCGACGCGTTGCAGGAGGGCACGCTCGGCGCCCGTGACGCGGCGAGAATCGGCCTCGAAGTGCTCGGCGCGCTGGAGGCCGCGCACACGGCGGGCATCCTGCACCGTGACGTGAAGCCGGACAACGTCCTCCTCGGCCGTCATGACCGTGTCGTCCTCACCGACTTCGGTATCGCCCAGATCGAGGGCGAGACCAATCTGACCGACACCGGCGGCTTCGTCGGCTCGCCCGAGTACATCGCGCCCGAGCGGGTGCTGGGCCAGCGTCCGGGGCCGGCGAGCGACCTGTGGTCCCTGGGTGTCGTGCTGTACGCGGCGACGGAGGGCGTCTCGCCGTTCCGCCGCAGCAACACCCCCGCGACCCTCCAGTCGGTCCTCAACGCCGTACCCGCACCGCCCGCGGCCGCGCAGGGCCCGCTCGCCGAAGCCATCAACGGCCTCCTCCAGAAGGACGCGGCACGCCGCCCGAACGCCGCGCAGACGCGTGCGCTGCTGGAGCAGGCGGCCGAGCCGCCGTCGCCGGCCGCCACCCAGGTCGTACGGATCGCCGGGGACGGCGGGGACGGCGGGGACGGCGGGGACGGCGGGGGCGGTCAGGGCGGCATACGGCTGGGGCGCAAGGCGTTGCTGGGGACCGGTGCGGCGGTCCTCGCGGGGGCGGTGGCGGCGTATCTGGTGATCGCCGATCCGTTCGCGGGGCCGCTGCCGGACGGCTGGAAGGTCCGTGAGGAGAAGGCACTCGCCGCCTCGCTGGCCGTGCCCCAGGGCTACAAGCGGGCCACGCCCGAGGCCGACGACGACGACCACTGGGTCACGTACACCGACCTCAGCGGGGCCATCTCGATCGGGTTGCGGCTGGACAAGAAGGCGGAGGACACGAGCAAGGACATCGCCGGGTCCGCCGCGGCCGAGATGTACGACGACGACGGGGACTTCAAGGAGACCGGCGAGTACGAGATCGGCATGCCGGCGAACCCGGGGACGACCCCGAAGGAGACCACGTACCAGGGCCGGAAGTCCGCCGAGAACACGATCGTCTACACCGCGAACGACACCCAGAACCCGCGCCCGCGCGAGATGCGGATCTTCTACTACAAGACGTCCGCCGGGGACATGTACAAGCTCACCGTCAACTACCCGGGCAAGGGCGACTTCACCGACCGCGGACGTGAGGTGGCGCGGACGACCATCGCGAACCTGGAGATCGGCAAGCTCTGAACTGGCGAACCGCCCACCCCGCAGGGTAGGCATGGGGCATGAGCGAAGACGGTGGCGGCACCGGCCCCAACGGGCGTGTGATCGGCGGGCGTTACCGCCTCGTCGAGCGCATCGGCTCGGGTGGCATGGGCACCGTCTGGCGGGCACTCGACGAGCTGGTGGAGCGTGAGGTCGCCGTCAAGCAGCCGAGGCTGCCGGGCGACCCGGAGGACGCCGGCCATCAACGCGCCTCCCACCGGCTCTACCGCGAGGCCCGCGCGGCCGCCCGCGTCGACCATCCGTCGGCCGTCACCATCCACGACGTCGTCGTCGAGGGCGGACTGCCATGGATCGTCATGGAGTTGGTCCGCGGCGAGTCCCTCCACGAGGTCCTCCAGCGCGGCCCGGTGGAGGCGTCCGAGGCCGCCCGCATCGGCGTCGCCGTCCTGGGCGCCCTGCGTGCCGCGCACACCGTCGGGATCGTCCACCGTGACGTCAAGCCCGCCAACGTGCTGCTCGGCGCACACGACCGCGTCGTCCTCACCGACTTCGGCATCGCCCATATCCAGGGCGAGGAGTCCCTGACCGTCAGCGGGGAGTTCGTCGGCTCCCTGGAGTTCATCGCCCCCGAGCGGATGTCCGGCCGGGGCGCCGGGCCCGCCTCCGACCTGTGGTCGCTGGGCGTGCTCCTCTACGCCGCCGTGGAGGGCTGGTCGCCCTTCCGCCGTACGACCCTGGAGTCCACGCTCGCCGCGATCCTCGCCGCCGACCCGCCCGAGCCGAAGCAGGCGGGCCCGCTGGGATCGCTGCTCGTGCGACTGCTGCTGAAGGACCCCGAGCGCCGGCCCGACGCCGACGAGGTCACGGCGGTGCTGGAGGCGGTGGCGGAAGGGTGGCCGGTGCCGGAGCCCGTCGCCGGTTCGGGGACCGCCGGGCCGCAGGACGCCTCGGTGTTGCGGGAGTTCGCGGAGGATTCGGGGACCGTACGGCTTGGGCATGGCTTGAAACCGGAGCCGGAGCCGAATCCGGAGCCGGGGACGGAACCCGCCTCGGAATCGGAGCCGGGCCCGGACCGGGACCCGGACCGGGACCCGGACCGGGACCCGGACCCGGAGCAGAGCCATGAGCCGAACTCCGCCAAGCCCGCGCACCGCCCCCGGCTCCTCCGTCCCGCCCCAGTCGCCGCGCTCGCCGTCCTCCTCCTGGCCGGCACCTGGCTCACCACGACCCACGTCATCGCCGACAAGGGCGACGAGGTAGGGAAGAAGACGGACCCCGTCCGCACCTCGGCCCCGCTCGACCCCACGTCCACGCCGGCCCCCACCCCGACCGCCGCCAACTGGATCGCGCACCGCGAGAAGGACATGGACGCCGTCCTCTCGCTTCCTCCCGAGTACAAGGAGGCCGCGCGCGAGGGCGGCGCCGCCGACCCGCCCCGGCTGGTCGTCTACGACATCGGCCTCGTCCAGGTCCGCCTCACCCAGTGGGACAAGGCGCCCCGCCCGCTCCTCGACCAGGCCCAGGAGGCGCACGACACCTGGGACAGCTACCGGCACGACGCGAGCACCCAGGCCACCCGCACCACCTTCAAGGGCTACGACGCCGTCCTCTCCGACACCACTTTCGGCAAGGAGGAGTCCCCGACCCGCGTCATGCAGCTCATCGTCGTCACCGGCGACGACCGCATGTACGAACTGCGCGTCGACATGCCCAAAGGCACGCCCACCGAGAAGAAGGGCACCGCGGTCTTCAAGGGCGCCCGTGACCGACTCGAGATCGAGTGACCCGGCACCGACCCGGACCACGCCCTGATCAGGGCGTTCGTTGCCAGTGGACACTGGCGTCATGTGAGCAGTCGGTGAATCCCCATTACCGACGGGTACACAAAGCTCTCGCTCCGGCATACCCTGCGCCTCATGACGGACGCGCAGGCCCCGGCCAAGACCGGCACCAACCCCCTCGCCCCCGCACCGCAGGGCGCCCGTACCGCTGCCGATGTGGTCACGCCCGAGCTGGTGGCGCAGCTGACCAAGGGCGTGGTCGGCTCCGGCCGTACCGCCAACCACACGCCGTTCACCGGCGAGAAGCTGGCCGACCTGCCGGAGTCGACGCCCGAGGACGTGGCGAAGGCCTTCGAGGCGGCCCGCAGGGCGCAGGCCGTCTGGGCCCGGGTCCCGGCGCGGCAGCGCGCCGCGGTCCTGCTCCGCTTCCACGACCTGGTGCTCGAACGCCAGGCCGAGGTCCTCGACCTCATCCAGCTGGAGACCGGCAAGGCCCGTCTGCACGCCCATGAGGAGGTGCAGGCCGTAGCCGTCGCGGCCCGCCACTACGGCCGTAAGGCCCCCGCCTACCTCAAGCCCAAGCGGCACACGGGCGCGATCCCCACGCTCACCAAGGTCACCGAACTGCGCCACCCGCGCGGCGTCGTCGGCCAGATCGCCCCCTGGAACTACCCCCTGGAGCTGTCCGTCGGTGACGCGCTCCCGGCGTTCGTCGCGGGCAACGCCGTGGTGATGAAGCCGGACACGGAGACCTGCCTCACCGCGCTCTGGGCCCGTGACCTGCTGATCGAGGCGGGACTGCCCGCCGACGTCTTCCAGGTCGTGCTCGGCGAGGGCCCCGTCGTCGGCCCCGAGGTCGTCAAGCACGCCGACTACGTCTCCTTCACCGGCTCCACCCGCACCGGCCGCGAGGTCGCCCAGGGCGCCGCCGCCCGTCTGGTCGGCGTGTCCCTCGAACTCGGTGGCAAGAACGCGATGCTGGTCCTCGAGGACGCCGACGTGGAGAAGGCCGCCGCGGGCGCGATCCGCGCCTGCTTCTCCTCGGCCGGTCAGCTGTGCATCTCCATCGAGCGGTTGTACGTCCACGAGTCGATCGCCGACGCCTTCGTCGAGCGCTTCTCCGCCCGCACCAAGGCGATGCGGCTCGGCACCTCCCTGGCGTACGGCGCCGACATGGGCTCGCTGGTCGGCGATCGTCAGCTGGAGACGGTCACCCGGCATGTGGAGGAGGCCGTCGCCAAGGGCGCCAAGCTGGTCGCCGGAGGGGTGGCCCGCCCCGATGTCGGCCCGTACTTCTTCGAGCCGACGATCCTCGACGGCGTCGAGGCGCCGATGGCCGTCTGCTCCGAGGAGACCTTCGGCCCGGTCGTCTCCCTCTACCGCTTCAAGACCGAGGACGAGGCGATCGAGCACGCCAACTCCACGCCGTACGGCCTCAACTCGTCGGTCTGGACGAAGGACGGCGCCCGCGGCCGCGCGGTCGCCGCCCGCCTGCGCACCGGCACGGTCAACGTCAACGAGGGCTATGCCCCCGCCTACGGCAGCGTCCAGTCTCCGATGGGCGGCATGAAGGACTCCGGCCTCGGCCGCCGGCACGGCTCCGAGGGCATCCTCAAGTACACCGAGGCCCAGACGGTCGCACAGCAGCGGCTGCTGCCGATGGCGCCGTCGCTGGGCATGGACGACGAGAAGTACGCGCAGTTCATGAGCCGGAGCCTGCGGGTGATGAAGGCGCTGCGGTTCAAGTAGGAACACCCCGTTCTCAATGAGGAGAGCACGTGCCACAGGACACCTATGACTACGACGTGATCGTCGTCGGATCGGGCTTCGGCGGCTCCGTCACGGCCCTTCGTCTCACCGAGAAGGGCTACCGCGTAGGTGTCCTGGAGGCCGGCCGCCGCTGGACCCGCGAAACCCTGCCCAAGAACTCCTGGGACCTGAAGAACTACCTGTGGGCCCCCAAGTTCGGCATGTACGGCATCCAGCGCATCCATCTGCTCGGCAACGTCATGGTGCTGGCCGGCGCGGGAGTCGGCGGCGGTTCCCTGAACTACGCGAACACCCTCTACGTACCGCCGAAGGCATTCTTCGACGACCCGCAGTGGCGTGACATCACCGACTGGCAGGACGAGCTCAAGCCGTACTACGACCAGGCCCAGCGCATGCTGGGGGTACGGCTCAACCCGACGATGACGCCGTCCGACGTCCATCTGAAGGCGGCCGCCGAGCGGATGGGCGTCGGCGACACCTTCCACATGGCGCCGGTCGGGGTGTTCTTCGGGGACGGCAAGGACGCCGGGGGTGAAGCCGAGGCCGGGCCGGGCGAGGAGGTCGCCGACCCGTACTTCGGCGGCGCGGGTCCGGCGCGCAGGGCGTGCAACGAGTGCGGCGAGTGCATGACGGGCTGCCGGCACGGCGCCAAGAACACGCTGAACGAGAACTACCTGTACCTGGCCGAGAAGGCGGGCGCGGTCGTCCACCCCCTGACCACGGTCGTCTCGATCACCGACGACTCGCAGGGCGGCTACGCGGTGGCGACCCTGCCGACCAACCGCGGGAAGAAGGGCGGGGGCCGGCTGTTCAAGGCCCGCCGAGTGGTGATCGCCGCCGGCACGTACGGCACCCAGACCCTGCTGCACCGGATGAAGGCCGGCGGCCAGCTCCCGCACCTGTCCGCGAAGCTGGGCGAGCTGACCCGTACCAACTCCGAGGCCCTGGTCGGCGCCCAGACCGACAACCGGCGCTACCGCAAGGCGACCGGCGAGGCCAAGGTCGACTTCACGCGCGGAGTGGCCATCACGTCCTCGATCCACCCGGACGAGAACACCCACATCGAGCCGGTCCGCTACGGCAAGGGCTCCAACTCGATGGGCGGCCTGTCGATCCTCCAGGTGCCGTACGCACAGGGCCGCTCGCGCGTCGGCGCCTGGCTGGCCAACGCGGCCCGCCATCCGCTCCTCGTCGCCCGCTCCCTGTCCAACCGGCGCTGGTCGGAGCGGACCATCATCGGCCTGGTCATGCAGTCCCTGGACAACTCGCTGACCACGTACCTGAAGCCGAACGGCGTCGGCAAGGGCCTGTTGACGGCACGTCAGGGTCATGGCGCGCCCAACCCCAAGCAGATCAAGGCCGCTTCGGAGGCCGCGTCGGTCATCGCCGCCGACATCAACGGCTTCGCCGGTTCCAACGTCGGCGAGCTGATGGGCACGCCCCTCACCGCGCACTTCCTGGGCGGCTGTCCGATCGGCGACTCGCCGGAGACCGGTGTCATCGACCCGTACCACCGCCTCTACGGCCACCCCGGTATCTCGGTCGTGGACGGCGCCGCGGTCTCGGCCAACCTGGGCGTCAACCCGTCCCTGACGATCACCGCACAGGCCGAGCGGGCGATGTCGTTCTGGCCCAACATGGGCGAGGCCGACCCGCGTCCGGCGCAGGGAGCGGCGTACGAACGCCTGAAGCCGGTCGAGCCGCAGTCCCCGGCGGTGCCGGCGGAGGCGTTCGGGGCGCTGAAGCTGCCGTTCCTCGGGATGCCGGCGGTGCCGCCGAAGAAGTAGGCCCACGGGCTCACGGCCGGACGGCCGACCCGACCAACAGAGAAGGACCTGCGCCCCCCTCCGAGCGCAGGTCCTTCTCTGTCTTGCCGGCAGTTCTTACGAGGCTCAGGCCTCGGCACCGACCTTGCGGCGCTTCATCGCGAACACGACACCGGCACCGGCGACGATGGCGATACCGCCGACCGTGCCGAGGATCGGCAGGTTGGAACTGGAGCCGGTCTCGGCGAGGCTGCCGGCGACGTCGACGTCGCTGACGTCGGAGATGGGCTCCTGGCCGCCGGTCTGCGGCTTGGCCTCCTCCGGGTCACCCGGGTCGGAGCCCGCGGCGAGGATGTCGAAGAAGTAGACCCAGCCGTTCGGGTCGTCGGCCAGCCAGCAGCCGTCCGCGTCCGAGTACTGCGCGAAGCCGCCGGTCAGACCGATGGCGTCGGGCACCTTGCCGCTGACGCTGAGCCGCAGCTTGAACGACGTCGACTGACCGGCGTCGAGGCCGAACGCGGTGAAGGTCGCGCCCTCACCGGCGGCGTCGGCGAGGGTCTGCCAGGCGCCGGCCTGCTTGTCGAAGACCTGGACCTTGATCTCGCCGGAGTAGTCCTCGGAGTCCCAGCCGACCGCGGCGACGCCGATCATCGGCTTGATGTTCTTGATGGCCTCGTCGCCGGAGTTGGACACGTCGAACGAGAAGTCGGTCCAGCCGCTGCCGGCGACGATCGTCTCGGGCAGACCCGACAGACCGCTGTGCAGGTCAGCGCTGAGACCGACCTCCTCCTCGTCCACGTCCTCGCAGAAGTCGACCTCCTCCGGGGCGCTCTCGCTCGCGCTCGGCGACGGGGAGGCGGCGGGGCTGCTGTCGTCGGCGGCCGGGGTGGACTCGTCGGCGGCCGGCGTGCTCTCGTCCGCGGCGGGGGTGCTGTCGTCCGCGGCCGGGGTGGACTCGTCGGCGGCAGGGGTGGACTCGTCGGCGGCCGGGGTGCTGTCCTCGGCCGCGGGCGTGGTGTCGTCGGCGGCCGGCGTGCTCTCCGACACCGGCGGCGTCGGGGTCTCGTCCGTGGCGAACGCGACCGGCGCGGACAGCAGCGCGATCGGCGCTATGACAGCTGTCGTGGCCGCGGCGGCCAGTGCACGGCGAAGCTTCATGAAGACCTCGGAAAGTCCGGAGTGCTGCGGCGTCGCAGCACGCGCTATCGGGAGGCCTCCGCGTGTGGGGCGCGGCTGTGGCCCTTGATTCGCAGGGTTTGATCCGCGACGGCTGTGAATGGTTGTGCCTTCACTAACAGATTTCTTATGTGTCCTGCGTCACACCACCGAAGTGTCCCCTCGGCGGCCCCGAACTGACGTACGCTCAGCCGGCCGACAGCCCGCTGAGAGGAAGCGCACACCGCCGTGACCGACAAGCCGTCCGAAGGCTCGTCCATATCCGACGAGGCTTTGGAGAAGTTCCTCCAGGACGCCGAGCGCGCCCAGGACTCCGTACCGAAGGAACCGTCCGCACGGGCCCGGATGGTCACCGAACGGCTTCGGCAGCAGGACGCCAGGGGCGAGTTGCCCGCGGGCTGGCGCACCGGCCCCGCCTGGCAGGAGATGAACGGCCGCGGCCCGCGCCGCCGCAGGATCTGGAGCGTGCTCGGCGTGCTGCTGGCCGTCGCGGTGGCCGTGATCGCCCTCAAGCCGTCCGCCGTGCTGTCCTGGCTGCCCGGCGGTTCCCGGGACGAGCCGTCCGCGGCTCCCGAGTCACCCCTGGCGGCGGAGACGGCCCGGCCCAGCGGAGCCCCCGCCGACGCCGCCGGACTCCCCACGCGGCAGCGGCCGTTCGCCGGATCCCCCGCCGAGCCCTGGGCCGCCGGAGCGGCCGCCATCGAGGTGCCGAAGGCCAAGGCCGTCGGCGGTGTCTCCGCCGCGGCGATCCGGACGGGCCTGCGGCTGACCAAGGACTTCGTGGTCGCCGCCAACCTCGACCGCGAGGTGATGTACGGCGCCGAACCGAAGGCCGCGCTGGCGCTCGTCGACCCGTTGCAGAAGGAGTACCTGGCCGAGCTGCGCTCCTCGCTGCGCCGGCCCACGGAGAAGAACGACCCCGCGTGGACCTTCACCCGCTTCGACCCCGACGAGGTCGAGCTCGTGGGCACCGAGGTGAAGGTCCGCGGCCGGATGACCGTGGAGCCCGGCGACGGCGCCGGGAAGGCGCTGATCCGGGCCGACTACACCTTCGTGTACGCGCTGGCCGAGGTCGGTGGCGGCAACGAGGTCGCGCGGACGATCGTCCGCCGCATCGTCGAGGTGGACGTCTCGGATCCGGCCAAGTACCAGGGCACCGCGGGGCGCATCTGGGTCAGCGCCATCGACGGCGAGGTCTCCAACGACGACTGCCAGGTGGGTGGTGACGGCCGTATCCACCCGATGTTCCAGTCCGATCTGATCGGCGGCCCCGAGCCCTCCGGCGAGGTGGTCGACCCCTACGACCGCAGCAGGAAACTGGACGGGAAGTCCAGGGACTGCGGCACCGTCTCGCGCACCTGACGCCGCGCCCGGCGGACATGAGAAGGGCCCCGCAGGTGCGAAGCCGCGGGGCCCTTCTATCGTCAGCACCGACGTCAGGGCAGCGTCGGTGCCTGGGAGCGGCGCCGGGGGGTTGCGCCGCTGGTCCGGTCGCCGCGCTCCGTCTCGGCGGACGCGCGGCGGGCAACGTATGGTCTCGACCTCTGGCAGTGCGGCGACGCACGACCGGGCCGGGCAATGCGGGAGTACGGGCGGGACTTGAGGCGGTGAGGCTGGGGACAGCGGTGCCTGAGGCCGTGGGACCCGGGCTTTGTACGCATCGTGCTGGACGGGTGCGGTCACCGCAACCGTTCGGCCCGGTTTTGTACTCCTTGCTTACTTTTCCGCCGGTCGGCCCCGGGCGTCCCCGGAGCCGACCGTTCTCTTGGGTGACCGGGCTGCTGTCCCCTGCCGTCCGGTCACTTTCCTGGAGCGAGGTCCCACGGCGTACGGCGTGATCCGTCCACCTCATCGCTCCAAGCGAGCCACGCGTGGTTCTTTCGGGCCCGCCCCTGGCTGGCACGGACACCGGTACCAACGAAGCGGTACGGGAGGCGTCACGCGCCGTACGGGTGAGAGAAAGGCCGAACTCAGATGCGACCGCGGCACAGTTCGAGCAGCGTCATGGCGAGGGAGGTGCCCGGCTTGCCGAGCGCCTCGCTGTAGTGGTTGAGGATCTCCATCTCCCGGGCGAGGTTCACCCGCCGGCCGCCCGAGGTGATCCGCGCCTCCTGGATCACCGCCGAGACGGCCACGCGTTCCTGGATCAGACCGATGATCCGGTCGTCGAGCGCGTCGATGCGTTCACGGGCGCCGGTGATCACATCGACGGCCTCGGGGGTGTGGGCGCCGGTCTTCTCGGCGGCGGTCGCGGTCATGCGGGGCTCCTGTCAGGGGGTGGGGCCGCCACGGAGCCGACAGGACCCGGAAACGCCAGACGCCCCGGGCCTTGTCGGCCCGGGGCGCCTGGGAAGTCGCTTGTCAGTTGCTCAAGCGGCACGACCATGGCAGCCGGCGGGCCGGGTGCCATAGGTAAAGAGGAAGGTCGTGTGCGTGAGCATGGGGCCAGTATGCCGTGCCGCGCGGGGGCGTCCAAGACGGTTCGCATCCTGAGACGGGCTTGGCCCGAAGGGGGGTCCGTGGATCCCGGTAGACTCGGCCCCACACACACCTCGCTCAACCGCCGGAAGGCAACCCGTGTCATCAGCGAACCCCGCCGCCACCCCCGACACCGTCCTGGTCGTCGACTTCGGCGCGCAGTACGCCCAGCTCATCGCCCGTCGCGTCCGCGAGGCGCGGGTCTACAGCGAGATCGTGCCGAGCACCATGCCGGTCCAGGAGATGCTCGCCAAGAACCCGGCGGCGATCATCCTCTCCGGCGGCCCCTCGTCCGTGTACGAGGAGGGCGCCCCCCGCCTCGACCGCGCCCTCTTCGAGGCCGGCGTCCCCGTCTTCGGCATGTGCTACGGCTTCCAGCTCATGGCGCAGAGCCTGGGCGGCACGGTCGACAACACCGGCGCCCGCGAGTACGGCCGTACCGATCTGCACGTCTCGAAGTCGTCCTCCACCCTGTTCGAGGGCACCCCGGCCGAGCAGCACGTGTGGATGTCGCACGGCGACGCCTGCTCCACCGCCCCCGAGGGCTTCTCGGTGACGGCCTCCACGGACGTTGTCCCGGTCGCCGCCTTCGAGAACGACGAGCTGAAGCTGTACGGCGTCCAGTACCACCCCGAGGTCATGCACTCCACGCACGGCCAGCAGGTGCTGGAGCACTTCCTGTACCGGGGCGCGGGTCTGAAGCCGGACTGGACCACCGGCAATGTCATCGAGGAGCAGGTCGCGGCCATCCGCGAGCAGGTCGGCGACCGGCGCGCCATCTGCGGGCTGTCCGGCGGCGTCGACTCCGCCGTCGCGGCGGCCCTGGTCCAGAAGGCCATCGGCTCCCAGCTGACCTGCGTGTATGTCGACCACGGCCTGATGCGCAAGGGCGAGACCGAGCAGGTCGAGAAGGACTTCGTGGCCGCGACCGGCGTACAGCTGAAGGTCGTGGACGCGGAGGAGCGGTTCCTCAAGGCGCTCGCCGGGGTCTCGGACCCCGAGGAGAAGCGGAAGATCATCGGCCGGGAGTTCATCCGGGTCTTCGAGCAGGCGCAGGCCGAGATCATCGCGGACGAGGGTCCGGCGGTGGAGTTCCTCGTCCAGGGCACCCTGTACCCGGACGTGGTCGAGTCCGGTGGCGGCACCGGCACGGCGAACATCAAGTCCCACCACAACGTGGGCGGCCTCCCCGAGGACCTGGAGTTCAAGCTCATCGAGCCGCTCCGCCAGCTGTTCAAGGACGAGGTCCGGATGGTCGGCCAGGAGCTCGGGCTCCCGGACGAGATCGTCCAGCGCCAGCCCTTCCCGGGTCCCGGCCTCGGCATCCGGATCGTCGGCGAGGTGACCAAGGACCGGCTCGACCTCCTGCGCGACGCCGACGCCATCGCCCGCGAGGAGCTCACCGTCGCCGGCCTCGACCGGGACATCTGGCAGTGCCCGGTGGTCCTGCTCGCGGACGTCCGCAGCGTGGGCGTGCAGGGCGACGGCCGGACCTACGGCCACCCGATCGTCCTGCGGCCCGTCTCCTCCGAGGACGCGATGACCGCCGACTGGTCGAGGCTGCCGTACGACGTGCTGGCGAAGATCTCGACGCGGATCACCAACGAGGTGCGGGACGTCAACCGCGTCGTCCTCGACGTGACCTCGAAGCCGCCGGGCACCATCGAGTGGGAGTAGCGGACAGGCCCTAGGTGCGCTTGATCGTGCGCACGGGCCGGCCGGGCTGCCAGACCTGGACGACCAGGTACTTGTCGTCCTCCACGTAGGTCCTCACGACCTCCGTCAGCTCGGTACGGAAGAGGTGGAACGGCTCCGGCGGTTCCACCTCTTCGCCGTACGCGGCCTTCTGCGCCGGGTCCTCGACCTCGATCGCCCGCCCGCTGATCCGCACATCGCCGCCGCCCATGGACTGCCCCTCCCCGGGGTTGGCCTGGAGCGCGAAGCGCGGGTCGCGGCGCAGGTCGAGGGCCTTGAGCGAGTCCGGCATCATGCCGAGCCACAGCTCGCCGTTCAGGAAGCGGACCTCCAGGCCGGTGGTGCGGGGGGAGCCGTCCTTGCGGAGGGTGGCGAGGACGTGGTGGGTGAAGGCGCCGAAGCGCTCTTCGGCGGTGCGGGCGAGGTCCGGTTCTGCGGCGGCGAAGGCGGCCCAGTTCGCTGTCATACGGTGAGTGTCGCGCCGATACCCGACATCCGCTGTCTGGTTTCCGGGGCCGACCGGGATCTCGTGGGGGCGGGATCTTTACAGAACAGCTCTGTTCTCCTGCGCTGACCGAGGGTAACTTCCGCCCCGTAAGCAACCCAGTGCTGGAGGACAGATGCACGGGACGCCCCTCGGGCCCACTCCGCCTTCGCCGCTGCCGACCGACCAGCTGCGGTTCGCGATGCCACCGAGGCACGAGTCCCTCGACGACGAGCGCCGGCACCGCAAGGAACGGCTCGCGGGCGCGCTGCGGATCTTCGGACGGCTCGGGTTCGAGGACGGGGTCTCCGGACACATCACCGCGCGCGATCCGGAGTTCAGCGACTGCTTCTGGGTCAATCCGTTCGGGATGCCGTTCAAGCACGTCACCGTCAGCGACCTGGTCCTCGCCAACTCCGAGGGGCAGGTGATCGACGGCCGCTACCACGTGAACCAGGCCGCCTTCACCGTCCACTCCCAGGTGCACGCCGCCCGCCCCGACGTCGTCGCGGTCGCCCACTGCCACTCGGTGCACGGGCGCGCGCTCGCGGCGCTCGGTGAACTCCTTGACCCCATCACCCAGGAGAGCTGCGCCTTCTACGAGGACCACTCGCTCTACGACGCCTACTCCGGGGTCGCCGTGGACGCCCTGGAGGGCCGCCGGATCGCGTCCGCGCTCGGCTCCCACAAGGCCCTCGTCCTGCGTAACCACGGACTGCTCACCGTCGGCGACTCGGTGGACGCGGCGGCCTGGTGGTTCCTGTCCATGGAACGGTCCTGCCAGGTGCAGCTCACCGCCCGGGCGGCGGGACGTCCGGTGCTGATCGAGCATCGGCAGGCGGTGGCCACGCGGGAGCAGCTGGGCGGGGATCTGGTGGCGTGGATCAACTATCAGCCGCTGTGGCAGGACGTGAGCCGAAGCGAGCCGGACCTGCTGAGCTGAGCCGAGGTCCCGGTGCCGGGGCGGTCGCGTGGTCAGAAGCCGCGCAGGACCACCGCCTTCGTCCTGGCGAACTCCTCGTCCGTGAGGACGCCGTCCCGGTGCAGCTCGCCCAACTCGCGGAGCCTGCGCAGCAGTACGTCGTGATGGTCGGCCGGGGGCGGAACGGACGCCGCCGGCTGCGGGCGGTCGGCGTGGTCGATGCCGGTGCGCGTGGAGGGGTGCGGCAGACGTGCGGTGACGGCCGTGGCGATCAGCGCCGTGAGCAGATCGCGCCGGGCGCTGCCCCACAGATCCAGGGCGTACGGGTCCTTCTCCGGCGGTAGTTTGGAGAACACCGTCTCGCGGGTCACGAAGCGCAGGAAGCCGTCCTCGTAGCCGGTGTTGGGCAGCCACTCGACCTGCACGAGGTCGCCCGCGTCGATGATGCGTGGGCCGGTCGCCCGCTTGACCCGCTCGGAGGTGTCGGACCAGTCGATCCGCACCTGGGTGCCGTCGAAGGAGACCGTGCCGTCGGAAGAGCGGACGGAGACCGGGACCGGGGGGCCGGGCAGGAGGTAGGTCTTGCTCGCCTCCCTGGGGATCTGGTCCAGGAGCAGCGCCTGGCGGATCTCCTCGGCGAGGTACTCGGCGACTCCCGCACGGTCGATGTCCACCGTGAGCCGATACGGATCGGCCGTCTCCGGCAGCCGGCCACCGGTCGCCTGGAGCAGCGGGTCGGCGCCCTCGCGCAGCCGCATACGCAGTCGGCCGCGCCTGCGTTCGGGTTCGAAGACGATGCTCGCCACGGCTTCCAGCGGTACGGCGATCTCTCCGTACGTCTGCCGGAACAGCGGCACGGAGCGGTGGAGTCCCGGCGTGATCCGGACCGTTGTGCCGTCGAAGGCCCAGGTCCCGTCGCGCTGGATGATCTCGGCCATGGGGAAATTCTCGCAGCCGGGTCAACACGGTGGTCCTCCGCTCACCCGCGCCCCATGGCCCTGCCGACAGCCGAACGGGCGCTGTACGGCACAATTCGCTGTCGTCGTACGGCAGTTGCAAGCGGCGCCGGCGGTGGCCGAAATCGACGGTGGCCGGTATGTGAGATCCGGCTGCCGGGGGTGGGGCCGTGGGCTATAAGGCGGTGTGGCCGTGTGTTCGTGCGGCCGTGTGCCGGCGGGGTCTGCCGGTGTGAGTCTGCCGGTGTGCCCGTGGGGTCGCCGGTGCGGGTTGTCGGGGCCTGATGGGCGTGGAAGCTCTGAAGGTCGTGGGGTCGGTCGTGAGGTTCGAGGAAGGCAGGCGTCGGGCGTGGCGGTGCAGGAGGCTGGGCAGGGCGGCGCGGTCGTGGGCGCTCACGGGGGCGGCTGCACCTGTGGGGACTGTCCGCACGGTGCGCGTGCGGGGCATCGGCGGGCGGTTGCCGAATTCCTGCTGATGCGGGACGAGTTCGCCGCCGGACAGGGGCTCCCGGCGGCGGTGGCCCACTCGGTCTCGGCCTCCCGGCAGTGGGTCTCCGAGGAGTTGACGCAGTCGGCGGAACTCGTCGCCGAGCGCGGACGGGCCGAAGGCCAGGCGTGGCTGGCTCGGCTGTGGTGGCGTACGGCGAGCGTGGTGTGGGGACTGGTCGTGGCGCTGCTGCTGGTGCAGGCGCTCACGGCGATCGGCACGGGGTGGACCGCCGCGCGCACCGCCGGGCTGCTGGCGGCGGTCGTCACGGCCGGGGTGCTCACGGCCGCGTCGTGGTTCCACCGGGCGCGCGGTGGCGTACTGGCGCCGGTCATCGGGGAGGACAACCGGCTGTCCACCTCACGGGCGGTGGCCGGGGCCTGGGTGCTGTTCGTGGCGTACGCGGTGTTGGTGCTCGTGGGGCGGTTGGCCGCGGCCTCCGGGCACGCGGAGCGCGACGCGCTGATCGCCGGGCTCGATCTGGCGCGCGGGGCCGGTGTGGTGACGGTGCTCGCGGTGGTGTGCGCGATCGCGGTGCTGGTGCGGCGCGTCGTCGGGATGCGGGTGCTCGGGCAGCGGTTGCAGAAGGTGCGTGCGCATCGGCCTCGGGCGGCGGATCTGCTGACGGACGACGCGGGGCGGGGCACGTTCGCCGACATTCAGTACGTCGTGATCGGTGCCGTGGCATTGCTGTTCGCGGCGGTGCGGTTGGGGCGGCGGCCGGATCAGTTGCCCGATCTGCCGTGGGGGCTGGCGGTGGTGGTGCTCGTTTCCGCCGCGACGTATCTGGCGGGGAAGTACGCGGAGGGCGGCCGACCGGTGATTCTCTCGGTGGTACGGGTCCGCGAGGCCGGCGATCTGGACGCTCCGATCCGGACGGGGGACGACATCGAGATCCGGGGGGCCGGGTTCGTGCCGCCCGGGGCGCAGGGGGCGGATCGGTTGTCGCGGATGGTGGTGCGGGTCGGGGCGGTGCATGTGCATGTGCCGTTGGTGCCGGTGGCCGGGGGCTTCAGCAACCCGACGGATGCGGTGCTGACCGTGCCGGTGCCCGTGGAGGTCGAGCCGGGCCGGGTGGAGGTGCAGGTGGTTACCGCGGTGGGCGTGGAGACGAATCGGTACGTGATCGATGTGACTGAGTGACTAGTAACTGAGTGGCGGGTGCCGTCCGGTGCGCGGGCGGGCGATGCCCGCGGCGGCCTGTTGCCGGCCGGTGGGGCGCGGGGGTTTCCCGGAGGCCTTGGCGGGGCGGAGAATGCGGGGCGGTGTGGTTGAGCGGCGCGGTTATTGCGTACGTATGGTCTTTTGAGGGGTCACGGCACGGCGGGCGAGAGGCGGCTACTGGCGATGACTCACGGTATGCACACAGATGCTCACCGTCCCTACCTTGACGGTGGTCGGGACTGGCGGGAGACCGCCACCCGCTACGCGCTGCTGCCGCTGCGCGTCTTTCTCGGCGTCACCTTCATCTACGCCGGCCTGGACAAACTCACCGACAGCGCCTTCATGAAGGACGCCGGGGCGGGCTCGATCGGCGACATGATGCGGGCCGTTCGGGACACGGCGGCCATTCCGGCCATGGTCGACATGGCCTTGGACAACCCGGTGGGCTTCGGATACGCCATCGCCTTCGGTGAGCTGGCCGTCGGCATCGGCACGCTGATCGGGCTGTTCGCCCGTCTGGCGGCGCTCGGCGGGGCGCTCATCTCGCTGAGTCTGTGGTTGACGGTGAGCTGGGCCTCCGATCCCTACTACTACGGCAACGACCTCGCCTACCTGATGGCCTGGCTGCCGCTCGTGCTGGCCGGTGCTCCGCTGCTGTCGGTGGACGCCGCGCTTCGTGCGCGACGACGGCGGCGGACCGGTGCGTATCGGTAGCCGGTCAGTTGGGTGGCTCCTGCTGGGGGCCGACGGGGGTGCGCGGCCTGGTGCGGCGTCTGCTGCGTATCGCTCGGGTCAGGAGTGCCGTCGCCCCTGCCAGGAACAGGCCGAAGACGACCAGGGGGATCACCGCGAACCACGGTGTCTCCCAGGCGCCGCCCGCGTCACCGGCGTAGATGATGCCCGCCAGGGTCAGGAAGCCGCCGGCGACCAGCCTTCCGGGCTGGAACTCATGACGCAGCACGGCTCACCTCCGCCTGTCCGACGCCCACGCTCAGATCGAGGTCCAGCGTGCCCGCGCTCTTGGTACCGGTGGGCGGTTTCAGGGTCAGCTCCTTGTGTTTGCCCGGCGCGACATCCACGTCCCGCTCGTCCTCGCCCGGCAGTTGGATGTCTCCCACGCCGACGTCGATGCTCACCTTCACGGTCGCGTCCTTGGGGACGATCACCTTCAGCCGGCCGACGCCGACGTCCGCTCGCGTCGTCACCGGCTGGTCCCCGGTGAACTTCAGCCGGGTCAGGTCCAGGGTCCCGACGCCCGTCCCAAGCTCGTAGTCCTCCTGCACCTGTGTCGCCGCCGCCGGTCGCCAGTCCTTCTCGATCCAGTGGGTGCTGATGTCCTTGGGCAGGGCGGCCGAGGCGGCCAGCAGGCCCGCGGTGATGACCGCGAGGAAGACGGAGCCCGCTCCCGTGCGGCCCAGGAAGGCGCTGACCGCTATGCCCAGGCCTATGACCAGCAGCGCACAGGCCAGGCCGGTCTGGAGGCTGGTGCCGAGTGTGTCGTCGTGCCAGGTCGCGCCCGTGCCCAGGGCGCCCGCGAGGAGGGCCAGCAGGAACACCCAGCCGCCGATCCAACGGGGGCCGCGGGGCTTGGGCTGCTGGGGGCGTCGGGTCCGGATGTCCTGTCGGCTGCTCCAGGTGTTGCCGAGGCCGATGTTGACGGCCGCCGCGATGTCGCGGTCGCGGGCGTCGCCGGGGCCCCAGAGATAGCCCGTGCCGCCGTCATGGGTGCCGTCCTTGACGATGGGGTCGCGCCACCAGGACGGGTAGGCCGCGGGCACCGGAGGCGCCTGGGCCTCCGGCGGGGCGTCGGCGACGGCCTGCGCGGCGAGCGGGTCGGGGTCGGGGGTGCCGCGGTGCCGCGACCAGTAGCCGGCGCCCGCGAGGAGGAGGGAGAGGACGACGGCGAAGGCCAGCACACCGCCGTTCCTCAGCATGGTCAGGAAGACACCGCAACCGACCAGCGCGAACAGCACGGCCGTCAGCGCCTGACCGTCGACGCGGCCGGTCAGCAGCTTGCGCACCTCGTTCTCGTCCTCGTCGTCGTAGGGGACGAAGAGCCAGGCGAAGCCGTAGAAGATCAGGCCGATGCCGCCGGTCGCCGAGAGGACGGCGAGGGTGATCCGGAAGATCACCGGATCCATGTCGCACTGCCGACCGAGCCCGGCGCACACACCGGCCAGCATCTTGTTTCCCCGGTCGCGCCGGAACCTGTGCGGCGCGTCGAGGACGCCCGCTTCCGCCGGCGCCCCTGTTTCCGCGCCCGGGTGCGCACGTGGTCCCTCACCCGCGGCGCTCGCGGGTGCCGGGCCGGACGGAGTGCCCGTGGTGGGCACGTCGTCCGGCTCGGGCACGGAGTCCGCGGCGTGCTGGTGATCAGTCATGTGTCCATGGTGACGGGCGGGTCGGCCGGATGGGAGTCGGTACGACCCTGGTCGGACCCTGATATCGGCCCTGAGGCGGGTGCGGGGGATGTGTGCGAAACGGCGGCCCGCGAAGATCAGGGGAGTCTAGGGGGTCGACCCTGATGCCCTGGTCGGCCGGGCGTGTGACCATCGATGGCATGCCGGAAGCCGCAGCAGCGCCACTCGTCGAACCGCGGCCGCCGCGCAAGCTCTACCGCAGCAGTGACGGACGCTGGCTCGGGGGCGTGGCGCGGGGGCTGGCCGGGCATCTCGGCCTGCCCGTCATCTGGGTGCGGCTCGTCTTCGTCGGTCTGTTCATGGCGGACGGCCTCGGCGCGTTGCTGTATGCCGCGTTCTGGTTCTTCGTTCCGCTGGGCGTCGGCGGTGTCGACGCGCAGCGGCCGCCCCCCTTCGCCACCGAGACCGCGCCGGACGGCCGGCGCAGACTCGTCGCCCGCAAGCCCGACAAGGGGCAGATCGTTGCCCTGCTCCTCATGGTCGCGGTGGCCATGGTCTTCGTCGGCAGCGTGGACCTGGGCAACGGCGCGAAGGCCTACCTCCTGCCCGCCGTGCTGGTCGGCGCGGGCGTCGCCCTGGTCTGGCGCCAGGCGGACAACGCGCGGCGGGCCCGCTGGATGGAGGTCGGCCGGCGCCGGCGCACCCTCAGCCTGCTGCGCGCGGCGGGCGGCGTCGTGCTGGTCACGGCCGGCGTCTCCGGCATCTTCGTCCTTCAGGGCTCCGCCGCCCACCTCGGCTCCGTCCTCCAGGCCGCCCTGGCGGTCCTCGTCGGCATAACGCTCCTCGCGGGGCCGTACCTGGTCCGGATGACCCAGGACCTCTCCGAGGAACGGCTGATGCGCATCCGGGCCCAGGAGCGCGCCGAGGTCGCCGCGCACGTCCACGACTCGGTGCTGCACACCCTGACCCTGATCCAGCGCAACGCGGAGAACGCGAACGAGGTCCGCCGCCTGGCCCGCGCCCAGGAGCGCGACCTGCGCACCTGGCTCTACAAACCCGAGGGCACCGGCAAGGACGAGGCCGACGAACCCACCGACCTCGCCGACGCCGTGCGGCGCAACGCCGCCGAGGTGGAGGACAAACACGGCGTGCCCATCGAGGTCGTGGTCGTCGGGGACTGTCCGCTCGACGAGAAGATCGGCGCACAGATGCAGGCCGCGCGCGAGGCGATGGTGAACGCCGCGAAGTACGGTGGCGAGGGCGGCGCAGTGCAGGTCTACGCCGAGGTGGAGGGGAAGACCGTCTTCGTGTCCGTCCGGGACCGCGGTCCGGGCTTCGACCTCGACTCGATACCCGCCGACCGCATGGGCGTCAGAGAATCGATCATCGGCCGCATGGAGCGCTACGGCGGTACGGCCCGGCTCCGGGCGGTACCCGACGGCGGCACGGAGGTCGAGCTGGAGATGGAGAGGGCGGAGAAGACGTGATGAGCGACCCGACCGAGGCGAGCGAGCCCGTGGAGCCGACCGGCGGGAGCGTGGGCGAGCGGCATGTGCGCGTGGTCCTCGTCGACGACCACCGGATGTTCCGTACCGGAGTCCAGGCCGAGATCGGCCGGACCGAGCAGACCGGCGTCGAGGTCGTCGGCGAGGCCGCGGACGTCGACCAGGCGGTCACGGTCATCACCGCGACCCGCCCCGAGGTCGTCCTCCTCGACGTGCACCTCCCGGGCGGCGGCGGGGTGGAAGTCCTGCGCCGCTGCGCCCCGTTGATGGCGGACGCCGAACAGCCCGTCCGCTTCCTCGCGCTGTCCGTCTCGGACGCCGCGGAGGACGTGATCGGGGTGATCCGGGGCGGTGCGCGCGGTTATGTGACGAAGACGATCACGGGCACCGACCTGGTCGACTCCATCTTCCGGGTCCAGGACGGCGACGCGGTGTTCTCGCCTCGGCTCGCCGGTTTCGTGCTGGACGCGTTCGCGTCGACGGACGCGCCGCCGGTCGACGAGGACCTCGACCGGCTCACCCAGCGCGAGCGGGAGGTGCTGCGGCTGATCGCCCGGGGGTACGCGTACAAGGAGATCGCCAAGCAGCTGTTCATCTCCGTGAAGACGGTCGAGTCGCATGTGTCGGCGGTGCTGCGCAAGCTCCAGCTGTCCAACCGGCATGAGCTCACGCGGTGGGCGACGGCACGACGGCTGGTCTGAGGTCTGAGCTGGCCCGAGCGCCGTACCGCCGCTACCGCCGTGCCGGTTCACACGACCCGCGTGGCCCCCGCGAACGGCATCTCGTCGAGCGGGGCCACCCGGACCGGGGCCGACGGGTTCGGGGCGTGGATCATCTGGCCGTTGCCGATGTAGAGGCCCACATGGCTGACGCCCGAGTAGAAGAACACCAGGTCGCCCGGGAGGAGTTCGGAGCGGGAGACACGGCGGCCCGCGTCGATCTGGGCGTAGGTCGTGCGCGGCAGGGAGATGCCTGCCGAGCGGTAGGCGGCCTGAGTGAGGCCTGAGCAGTCGAAGGCGTTCGGGCCGGTGGCGCCCCAGACATAGGGGCTGCCGAGCTTGGCGTAGGCGTAGGAAATGGCGGCAGCGGCACGGGAGTTGGGGGCTTGGGCCGTGGCGGAGCCGGCGGCGGCCAGGGCGTCGCGGGCGCCGGTCGCGGAGCGGGTGGCGCGGTCGGTGCCGCTCTGCTGGAGCTGTGCGCGTTCCTCGGCGGGCAGCCGGGCGAGCAGGTCCCGGGCCTCGTCCAGCTTGCCGGTGAGCGTCTCCTTGTGGCGTTTCAGCTCGGCCTGGCGGGACTTGAGCGAGGTCAGTTCGATGTGCGCGGCGCCGCGCAACTGCTCGATCTCGCGCAGCTGTCTGCGCACGTCGGCGACGGAGGCCGCCTGGCGGTTGCCGGCGCGTTCGGCGAACTCGGCACCGGCGAGATAGCGGTCGGGGTCGTCGGAGAGCGCAAGCTGGAGCGCCGGGTCGACGCCACCGTCGCGGTACTGGGCGGCGGCCATCGAACCGAGTGCTTCGCGTGCCGAGTTGAGCTGGTCCGTCTTGCGGGCGGCTTCATCCTGGAGCGTCCTGATCCGCTGCTCGGCGGCGTCCGCCTTCTCCTTCGCCCCGTTGTACTTCTCGGTGGCGGCCTCCGCCTCCTGGTACAGCTGGTCCACCTTCGCCTTCACCTGCGCCGGTGTCAGCTGGGGTTCGGCGTGTCCGGTCCCGTCGAAGCCCGTCGCCGTCGCCGCGCCCGCCAGTGCGATGGTCCATGCCGTGCGGGCCGTGTTGCCACCGATGCCACCCATGCCGCCGACCGTGCGCCGGCGGGGCTTTCTGTGCGCTGCCACGTGGACTGCACGTCCTTTCCTACGACCGCCCGGTCCCGTGGCCTCCGCCTGGGTGGCGGACCGCGGGGGTACTCCAGCCCCGGAGGAGCGGCGGGTGTACGGACGCCTGGGGGGAGCGGACGTACGACCGCCCGGGGCGGGTCACGCGTCCGGCGGCGGCCTGCACAGGGGGAGCGGGCCGCCGCCGGACTTTTCTCGGCGGTGGTGGCCGACTGCCGCCCCTGGCCCGGGCGGCGGTGGGGAGCCGGTCACCTGGTGCAGGACGCTAAACCTCGGTGTGGCGGGTCGGTGTGGCGATGTGCGGAAGTGCCGGGAGCGGACCGTCGGTGACCGTAAGTGAGCGTGATCCCGGGATGGGGGCGTCTGGTTCACGCAGGGTGCTGACCGATGTGGCGGTTCGGGGTTGCGCGGGGGTGGCGGAGTGCTATGGCGCGCATATATGCGCGCGGTGTGGGGCGGTGTGGGGTGGGATTTTCGTGGTGGTTAGGCTCCGGCTCCATGGACGTACTCATCCATCTGTTCGTCGGCCTGCACATCGTCGGTATCGCCGCGCTGCTCGGTGGTTTCCTCACCCAGATGAAGGCGATGGGGCAGGGCACGGCCCGGTTCGTCCCCGCGATGCTGCACGGCGCGCTGACCATGCTGGTCACCGGGGTGATCCTCGTCGGCCTCAATCAGGCGGACGACCAGTCGGTCGACAACATCAAGATCGGCGTGAAGCTGGCGCTGCTGATCGTGATCCTCGGGCTCGTCTATGTGAAGCGGGACGAGGAGACGGTGGACAAGCGTCTGTTCGGCGCGGTGGGGCTGTTGACCACCGCGAACATCTTCATCGCCGTGTTGTGGACGTGATGTCGGTCCCGGGATCGCCCGGGCCTTCGGGGGCTGTTCCGCCGGTGTAGGACCGTACCGCGCCCGCGGTGACCGCCAGCCAGGCCGCCACCGCGACCCAGAGGAGTACCTCGCCGGGGGTCTCCAGCCAGGCGATGTCCGCGGCGGAGGCGACGGAGAGGGTCGCCGCCGACGTCATTCCCATCGGGAAGACGGTTGCCCAGCGGCGTACGTCGTAGCGCGGCCGTGGCCATGCGCATTCGGCGAGCAACAGGACGGCGTACCAGGCGAGGTCGAGTACGAGCACGGCCACGGTCACCGTGCGCAGGACGCCTTCGTCGTCCCTGTTCCAGAGGTACAGGCCGGGGCCGTCGGCGGCGAGGAGCTTCGAGCCGGCGAGCGCGGAGATGGCCAGGGCGCCGCCCGCCACCCAGTGGTCGCCGGCGCCGTGGGCGATCTCGCGCCGGTCGAAGCAGGCCAGGGCGATGACGTAGAGCACCAGGCCCAGCCAGAACAGCGCGAGCGCGGCGTGGGCGAGCCATGCCGCCTTCTCGGTCGCGGCGAGGGTCGCGCCCAGGACGGCAAGGCCCTGCGTGGCGACGCAGCCGAGGAAGACCGAGCCGGGCATGCCGCGGCGCCAGTGACGGGCGACCGCGAGGAGCAGGGCCGGCCAGAGCACGGCGGCCAGGGCCAGGAGGGCTTCGGCGAGGGTCTCCCAGCCGAGGGCGGCGAAGCGGGTGCCGAGGACCGTTGTCGCGGCGATGGCGGTCAGTGCGGCTGGAGTTGCCGCCTCCTCGACCCAGCTCGGGCGGTCCCGCAGGAGCCGGGCGGTGAAGTCGCCGCCGAGGACGAGCCAGGCCGCCGAGGCGAGGGCCAGGGCGATGCGGGAGAGGGTCTCGTAGCCGGTCTGGTGGAGGGCCACCGAGATGATGCCGGTCGCCATGACGGCTGCGCCGGCCGCGGGGGGTCGCTGCGACCACCAGGTGTGGAGGGGGGAGGTGGGGGTGGTGGTGGCGGGCATGGGGCGATGCTATGGAGCGGGGTGAGGGTTGGGGGTGGGGCGCGCGGGTCGTCCGTGCGGTTTGCCTCCGGCGGTTGGGCGGGGGATGCCTGCGGCGGCCCGTCGCTGTCCGGTGGGGGTGCGGGTGGCGCCTGCGGGTGCGTTGGGGGTCGGGGCCGTGCCGGGGGTGTCCGTCCCCTCGGTCGGGGCCGTGCCGGGGGTGTCCGTCCTCCGTCGGGCGGTCGCTGTCGGGCACAGAGGTGTCGTCCGTCGACGCCGGCCGCTGCGTGCGGACACCCCCCTGGCACGACCGCACGACCGCACGACCGCGTGGCCCCTTGCCGCCGTACGCGGCTGACGGGACGCCTTCCTTGCGGCGAGGCCCCTCGGTCGCCTGTGCGGGCGGTGGGGTCAGGCCGGGCGGACCACGCTGTGGATCGACGACTCTCCGTCGTAGTAGATCGACTCCTCGCGGACGTAGGCGCCGGGCTTCGGGGCGTGGATCATCATGCCGTTGCCTATGTAGATGCCCACGTGGGTGACATCGTCGTAGAAGAAGACCAGGTCGCCGGGCTGGGCGCTGGAGAGGGACACCGTGGTGCCGGCGTTGACCTGGTCGTAGGTGACGCGGGGGATGTCCACGCCGGCTGCCTTCCAGGCGGCCTGGGTGAGACCGGAGCAGTCGTAGGAGTCGGGGCCCGTGGCGCCCCAGACGTACGGCTTTCCGATCGCGGAGCGGGAGAAGGCCAGGGCCTTCTCGGCCTTGGTGGCGTAGGAGCTGTCCGCGGAGGACGAGTCCGAGGTGCCCGACTCGGACGGGGACTCGGTGCTCTCCTGCTGCTGCGCGGCCTCCTGGCGTTGGCGTTCGGCCTCGGCTTCCGCCTGCTCGCGGGCGAGCTCGGCCGCCTTGCGGGCGGCCTCCTCCTGCTTGCGCTTCTCGATCGCGGCGAGGCGGGCCTTCTCCTCCGCCGTCAGCTTGGACAGCAGCTCGCGTGCGTCGGAGAGCTTCTGCTGGACGGTGGTCTTGGCGGCCTGGAGGTCGGTCTGCGACTCGGTGAGCGTCTCGAGGCTCTGGGTGGCCTCCTGGCGCTTCTTCATGGTCGCGGACTGCTCGGTGAAGTATTCGTCGACCGATTCCTTCTGACGGTCCGTCATGCGGCCCATCAGTTGGGACTGGTCGAAGTAGTCCTGCGGGGTGTCCGCGAGGAGGAAGGTCGCCGTGTCGGGGGCGGCGGCGCCGGTGCGGTACTGGGCGGCGGCGTTGCGGCCGAGTTCCTCGCGGGCCTCGTTGAGCCGCTGGGTGCGCTGGGCGACGTCGTCGAGGAGGGTGTCGACGCGCTTGCGCTGCTTCGCGGTCTTCTCCTTGGCCGCGTTGTACTTCTCCGTCGCCGACTCCGCCTGGCGGTAGAGGTCGTCGACCTTCTTCTCGACCTCTTCGAGGCTCGGCTTGTCGTCCGTGGACGGGCTGGCGGTGGCCGTCTGGGACAGCAGGGCTACGGAGGTGAGGGCCGCCGTGGCGAGGGCGGGGGTCCGTATGCCTGCTACGCGCGTACCAGAGGGACGCGACTTGCGGTGCGACGCCAAGGGAGGCGACTCCTTCCATGCTCCGCCTACCGAGTTAGCTGTCGGGTTCGGGCGGGTGGCTCGGAAGGTTTGCCCTACGGCCGCTCCCCGGGCGGGAGTCGGGCCGATTCACCCCAAGTTCGGTGGGTCCCCGGCTCCGGGGGCGCGGCGGCGCTCCGGACTCGGCGGAGGCCGTGCGGCCCGGCGTCGTTCGCCGGAGGGGGTCGTACGGCCTGTCCGGCACCGTAGCCAACTCGTGTGGCCCCTGTGAAGGTTGATGTTCGATATGCCCGATACATTTTCGTGACCTTGAGGCGGGGAGGTCTCAGGGGCGGTTCATTCGGGGGAGTGTGGGGGTGGTTGCTCACATTCAGGGTGAGTGGGTGTTTTGAGTTATTTGCCGGAAGTTCGGTGGGGCGAATCGGTTGATCGCGGACTGTGAAGGGCTGGTCGCGGGGGGTGAGGGGGCGTGGGGGTGGTGGGGGTCGGTGATCGTCCGGATTCGGAACGGGCGATGTTCTCGGGGCGGCGGCGGGCTGTCAGTGGGGCGGCCTAGACTCGGAGAGCGATGAGCAGCCTCTTTGACGACAGCTTCCTGGCCGACCTCCAGGCCCCGCGGGCCCACGAGGAAGAGTCCCCACCACCGCCCGAGGACGAGCACGCTCCGGAGTCGGTTCCGGACGATCTGTTCGGTGGGAAGTTCGACGTGCCACCGGACCGGGACGGCTACTACCGCGACGGAGCCCCGCGGCCCGCCCTCGACGCCGCGGCACTGCTGGAGGGGCTGAACGAGAACCAGCGCGCCGCCGTCGTGCACTCCGGCACCCCGCTGCTCATCGTGGCCGGGGCCGGCTCCGGCAAGACGCGGGTGCTCACCCACCGCATCGCCCATCTGCTGGCCGAGCGGAATGTGCATCCGGGGCAGATCCTCGCGATCACCTTCACCAACAAGGCCGCCGGCGAGATGAAGGAGCGGGTCGAGCAGCTCGTCGGCCCGCGGGCGAACGCGATGTGGGTGATGACCTTCCACAGCGCGTGCGTGCGCATCCTGCGCCGAGAGAGCAAGAAGCTCGGGTTCACATCCTCCTTCTCGATCTACGACGCCGCCGACAGCAAGCGGCTGATGGCGCTGGTGTGCCGTGATCTGGATCTCGATCCCAAGCGGTTCCCGCCCAAGTCCTTCAGCGCCAAGATCAGCAATCTGAAGAACGAGCTGATCGACGAGGAGGACTTCGCCGCCCAGGCGACGGACGGCTTCGAGAAGACGCTCGCCCAGGCCTACGCGCTGTACCAGTCGAGGCTGCGGGAGGCCAACGCCCTCGACTTCGACGACCTGATCATGACGACGGTCAACCTGCTGCGCGCCTTCCCGGACGTCGCCGAGCACTACCGCCGTCGCTTCCGCCATGTGCTGGTGGACGAGTACCAGGACACCAACCACGCCCAGTACGCGCTGGTGCGCGAGCTCGTCGGGACCCGCGAGCACCCCGTCGACGTACCGCCCAGCGACTACGACATCCCGCCCGCCGAGCTGTGTGTCGTGGGTGACGCCGACCAGTCGATCTACGCGTTCCGGGGCGCCACCATCCGCAACATCCTCCAGTTCGAGGAGGACTACCCGGACGCGACGACGATCCTGCTGGAGCAGAACTACCGCTCCACGCAGACCATCCTGACCGCCGCCAACGCCGTCATCGAGCGCAACGAGTCCCGCCGCCCCAAGAACCTGTGGACCAACGCGGGCGCGGGCGCGCGCATCACCGGCTATGTCGCGGACACCGAGCACGACGAGGCACAGTTCGTCGCCGAAGAGATAGACCGACTGACCGACGCGGGGGACGCGAAGGCCGGCGACGTCGCCGTGTTCTACCGGACGAACGCCCAGTCCCGTGTCTTCGAGGAAGTCTTCATCCGCGTCGGGCTGCCCTACAAGGTCGTCGGTGGAGTGCGGTTCTACGAGCGCAAGGAGGTCCGGGACGTCCTGGCCTACCTGCGGGTGCTGGCCAACCCCGAGGACTCCGTGCCGCTGCGGCGGATCCTGAACGTCCCCAAGCGGGGCATCGGCGACCGTGCCGAGGCGATGATCGACGCCCTCGCACAGCGGGAGAAGATCAGCTTCCCGCAGGCGCTGCGCCGCGTCGACGAGGCGTACGGCATGGCCGCGCGGTCGACCAACGCCGTCAGGCGCTTCAACACGCTGATGGAGGAACTCCGTACGATCGTCGAGTCCGGCGCGGCACCGGCGACCGTCCTGGAGGCGGTGCTCGAACGAACCGGCTACCTGGCCGAGTTGCAGGCTTCCACGGATCCGCAGGACGAGACCCGGATCGAGAACCTTCAGGAACTCGCCGCCGTCGCCCTGGAGTTCGAGCAGGAGTCGGGCGAGGGTGAGGCCTCCGGCGGGCTCGCGGCCTTCCTGGAGCGGGTCGCCCTCGTCGCCGACTCCGACCAGATCCCGGACGAGGAGGAGGACGGCTCCGGAGTCATCACCCTGATGACCCTGCACACCGCCAAGGGCCTGGAGTTCCCGGTCGTCTTCCTCACCGGCATGGAGGACGGCGTCTTCCCGCACATGCGCGCCCTCGGCCAGACCAAGGAGCTGGAGGAGGAGCGGCGGCTCGCGTACGTCGGCATCACGCGCGCCCGTGAACGGCTGTACCTGACGCGTTCGTCGATGCGCAGCGCGTGGGGGCAGCCGTCGTACAACCCGCCCTCCCGGTTCCTGGAGGAGATCCCGGCACAGCACGTGGACTGGAAGCGCACCGGGGCGACCGCGCCGGTCTCCTCCGGGCCCGCGTCCGGGGTCGCCGCCTCGCTGTCCTCGTCCCGCTCGCGCTCCTCGGCCTCGGGCGCCTCCGGCTTCGCCACGCGCCGTACCTCGGAGAAGCCGGTCGTGCAGCTGGCGGTCGGCGACCGTGTCACGCATGACCAGTTCGGGCTCGGCACGGTGATGGCCGTGAAGGGCACGGGCGGGAACGCCGAGGCGACGATCGACTTCGGGGACACCAAGCCGAAGCGGTTGCTGCTGCGGTACGCGCCGGTGGAGAAGCTCTAGCGCATACGAGTGCGCCCCCGCCGATGGGCGGGGGCGCGAGGCGAAGCTGTGGTGCCGCCTACGTCGGGTCGACCCCGTGGCTGCGCAGCCACGGCAGCGGGTCTATCGCCGAGCCGCCGCCGGGACGCACCTCGAAGTGCAGGTGCGGGCCCGTCGAGTTGCCGGAGTTGCCGGAGTACGCGATCGGGTCGCCGGCCTTGACCGTCGTACCGGAGGCGACGCGGTAGGTGGAGAGGTGGCAGTACCACGTCTCCGTGCCGTCCATCGCGGTCACGATCATCATGTTGCCGTAGGCGCTGTTCCACTGCGTACGGACGGTGCCGTCGGTCGCGGCCATCACCGTCGTGCCGTACGAGACCGGGAAGTCGATGCCGGTGTGCACGGACATCCAGTTGATGCCGGACTGGCCGTAGTAGGCGCTGAGGCCGTGCTGGGCGACCGGGACCGCGAACTTCGGGCGCAGTCGCTCCTTGCGGGCGGCCTCCTCGGCGGCCTTCCGCTTCTCGGCCGCCTGCTGTGCCTTGAGATCGATGCGCTCCTGCGTACGGCTGGCCCGGTCGGCGAAGTCGTCGGCGCCGGCGGAGAGGCTCTCCAGCTGGCTGTCCAGCTTGTTGTTCGCCGCGGACGGCTTCACGGCCGTGCCCTCCGAGGCCGCCAGCGTGGACGACGCGTCCTTGTCGTCGGTCAGGGTGTTGACCGAGGCGGCGGCGATGCCGGCGACGCCCATCACGCACGCCGAGGGCACGGCGACCGTCAGCAGCGCGGAGCGCTTGGGGGGCGTACGGCGACGGGAACGCGCCCCGCTGCGGGAGGAGGCGCGCGGGGAGGGGGCCGGAGTGGTCTCCTCCTGGTCGTCGAGGAGCGGCGCCACGGCGGGGAGTTCGCCGGTGGCGCTCAACTCGGCGTCACGTTGGGCCGGGTCGTCGTACGAGGTGTGGTCGTACGTCGTGTGCTCGTCGTACGCCGACGGGTCCTCGTAGGCGGCCGGGTCTTCGTACGTGGCGGGGTCTTCGTAGGCGGCAGGGTCTTCGTAGGCGGGGGCGCCGTGCTCGATCTGCTCGAAGTGCGCCGTGGCCTGCTGGTCGAAGGATTCTGCTGGCTGCTCGTAGTCGTCGGTCGCCTGCGCCGCGCTGCCGTCGGAGTTCCACTGGGTGGCGTCGTACGCGCCCGTGTCGAAGGCCGTCGTGCCCCATTGCCAGTGCTGGGTCTGGTCGGCCGGCGCGCCGGACTGGTCGGGCTGGAGCCAGGCGTTCGCGTCCCACTGACCGGAGACGTCATGGCCGTTGGCCTGCTGCGGGACGAACGCCAGCCGCTCGTGGTCGGTGGTCCAGGCCGCGGTGTCGTACGCGCCGGTGTCGTAGCCGGCCTGGTGCTGGCCCGCGTAGGCGTCGTAGTGCGCGGTGTGGTGGCTGCCCGTGGACCACTGTGTGGCGTCGTAGGTGCCCGTGCCTTCCCCGGGAAGGCTGCCGAACAGCGGATCGGCGTCGAAGGTCGGGGCGGCGTGGCCGGCGGTGGCAAATCCGTTGGCGTCGTACGTGCCGTACGTGGTGGAGTCACCGTAGTGGGCTTCCTGGGTGCCGTACGCCGCGTAGTGCGCCGCGGTGGCGTCGGAAGCCGAAGCCGGAGACGTCATGGTCCCCGACGGGTGACGATCGTTCACCAACTTCTCTCTCGCCTCGACAACAGGGGCTGCCAGAGCAGTGCGGCGACTGTACCCGGCGGTACGCGGGCACGACAATCTTCGGCAGGTTTCGCGCGCGCAGGAAACGGGCATTCGGCCGTGTTTTGGCGGACTGCGGGCGCGAGTTTGGCCTTGTGTTCGAAGATTGTTCGACGCTGGACGCCTGTTGTTACGCCACGGTGAGGCCGTTCGGCCGGCCGGCTGCGGCTGTCGTCGGCGCGGAGTCGAGGGCCTGGCGTATCCCGGTCGCGACGGCGGGGTGCACCGGCAGGGCGAGGTGGCCGACGCCGCTGACCCGGACGTTCTGCGCCATCAGGTCGGGATGGTCGATACAGGCCGTCTCCAGCGGGTCCATCAGATGGTCGAGGTCGCTCCAGAAGCTCACGAAGTGCGTACGGCAGCCGGGCGCGGGGCGGGTCAGTTCCTCGAGGATCGGTGAGCCGGGGCGCATCTGGCGCACGATGGGGTGCGCGTTGGCCAGCGGAACGACTCGCGTGCCGGAGTGCGGTGTGCCGAGCGTGACGAGCGTACGGACCCTGAGGTCGCCGCCGAGGCGCTGCGCGTAGTAGCGCGCTATCAGCCCGCCGAGGCTGTGTCCGACGATGTCGACCTGCTTGCTGCCGGTGCGCTCGCAGATCCCCTCTATGTGCCGGCCGAGCAGCTCGGCGGCGGTGCGGATGTCGCAGGTCAGCGGGGAGTAGTTGAGCGACTCGACGTGCTGCCTGCCGTGCTGGGCAAGGCTGCGGCGCAGCAGGACGAAGACGGAGCGGTTGTCTATGAAGCCGTGCAGCAGGACGACGGGGGGTGGGGACCCCGTGGGCAGCTGGGCGGTGTCCGGCGTGGGGAGCGTAGGGGTGGTGCGGCGCTCCTGCGTGATGCCGGAGGGGTAGAGCAGCAGATGCCCGGCGAGGATCGCGATCTCCAGGGCGGTCGCCTTCAGCAGGGCCAGGGAGAGGCCGGCGAGGCTGCTCGGGAGCAGACGCCGGTAGAACGGGATGAAGGGGAGTACTGCCCCGGTGACCTTCATGGCCGACCTCCTTGCGGCACGCTGGAGGACGGCTCCGACCCCCGTGTGCCCTCGTGGGAAGTCGCGCCGGAGGTGGCCGGCGGGCGTGCGGAGGGTGCGTGGGGCAAGCGAGGCGCGCGCCGTGCGCAACGGCCCCGGTGGCCGTGGTGCGCCGATGGCCCGACGGGGCTCCCTGCCGGTGTGGCGACGAGGCTTCCCCGCTGTCGTGCCTTACCTGCCCTACGTGCCCTTCGTACCACCGTCGATGCGCCGCACCGCCACGTCGCGCGGCCTGCGGCGCGGTGGTGCGGCGACCTCGTTGCGGCTCCCGTTGCGCTCGGTCCCGCTGCGACTCGGGTACCGCAGAGTGCTGCGGCCCGTGTGCCGCAGAGATGTGGAAACGGTGCGCGGCGAACGTGTCCCACCGTGTGATTTCCCCCTCGGTCCGCACCGCGAAACTGCCGGTTGCGGGATGCTGGCGATAACGTTCGTTCACTTCCCTGGGCGGCGTGGCCCGGGGCGTCTGTGCCGTGGTGGCACGTCCGGTGCGGTGAGTAGCGGAAAAGTGCGATACGCGCAGCATGTATGACATGTGCGGCCTGTGCGGCATAACTCATATATGAGTGATGCTTGTCGGTACGGATGGATGTAGTCGCTTCATGGAGGCAGTGATGGGTGTGGCAGCCGGTCCGATCCGCGTGGTGGTGGCCAAGCCGGGACTCGACGGCCACGATCGCGGGGCCAAGGTGATCGCGCGGGCCCTGCGCGACGCCGGTATGGAGGTCATCTACACCGGGCTCCACCAGACCCCCGAGCAGATCGTCGACACCGCGATCCAGGAGGACGCCGACGCGATCGGCCTGTCCATCCTCTCCGGGGCCCACAACACCCTCTTCGCCGCCGTGATCGAGCTGCTCAAGGAGCGCGACGCGGCGGACATCCTCGTCTTCGGCGGCGGGATCATCCCCGAGGACGACATTCCGCCGCTGAAGGAGAAGGGCGTCGCGGAGATCTTCACGCCCGGTGCGACGACACAGTCGATCGTGGACTGGGTGCGGGCCAACGTCAGGCAGCCGGCTGGGGCGTGAGCCTTCGCGTGAGCGAGCGGTCGTGGGGGAGGCCGGCCGTCGGCTGGAGAGTCGTCGGCCGGGAGCCTTCGGTCGGGGCGGCGTCGCTCGGGCAGCCGGTGGTCGGGCGACCAGGCCGATTTCGCCGGAGCGGGTGGGTCCGCAGGCGGGTCGTCCGTCGGGGGCTCGGCCCTCGGGACGCCGTTCGGCTTGATCGGCCTCGGCGTCAGGCGCCGGGCGGGCCGAGGGGCTCCAGCTCCTTGATCATGGCTGCCCGCAACCGCAACGTCGTGACCAGCCGCTGGAACGCCTCCGCCCAGTACGCCCCGGCCCCCGGTGACGCGTTCTCCGGCTCGTCCGGTACCGCCAGCAGGCCGTCCAGGCGGCTCGCCTCGGCCGGGTCGAGACAGCGCTCGGCCAGGCCCATCACCCCACTGAAACTCCATGGATAACTCCCCGCGTCCCGCGCGATGTTGAGCGCGTCGACCACCGACCGCCCGAGCGGCGCGGCCCACGGCACGGCACACACCCCGAGCAGCTGAAACGCCTCCGACAGGCCGTGCGCCGCGATGAACCCGGCGACCCATTCGGCCCGCTCGGCCGGGCCCAGCGTGCCGAGCAGCTTCGCGCGCTCGGCCAGGGACACCGCCCCCGGACCGCCGGCTTCCGAAGCCGAAGGCGACCCGAGCAGCGCCCTCGACCACTCGGCGTCCCGCTGTCGTACCGCGGCCCGGCACCAGGCCGCGTGCAGCTCCGCCTGCCAGTCGTCCGCCACCGGCAGCCCCACGATCTCCTCAGGTGTACGACCTCCCAGCCGCCGCGGCCAGGCTATGAGCGGCGTCGCCTCGGCCAACTGGCCGAACCACCAGGACCGTTCACCCCGCCCCGACGGGGCCTTGGCCACGACGCCGTCGCGCTCCATGCCCGCGTCGCACTCGTGCGGCGCCTCCACGCCGATCACCGGGGCCTCCCCCGTGTGGTCCACCGCCACGCAGGCCCCGGCCCGCACCGCCATCCGCGCGGCGAGCGCCGAACTCGGCAGCGCCGACAGCAGCTCCGCAGCCGTCGCCCGGACATTGCGGCTCCGGTCGGACAGCGCCCGCTCCAGGAACGGCTCGTCCTGGGGGCCGAGTCCCGTCCGCAGCGAGTCCAGGAACATCAGCCGGTCCTCCGCCCGCTCGGTCGCCCACGTCGTGATCAGCAACTCCCGTGCGGCGTCGGGCTCACGCGCGCGTATCGCCGACAGCAGGGCGACCCGCTCCGCGAACAGCCCCTCCTGCCATAGCTGTTCGACCTGCGCAGTGTCCTCGAGCTGCGGCAGCGCCGCGCTCCCGCCCGGGGCCGCGCGCAGGGCGAACCGCCAGTCCGGGTTGAGCCGAGCGAGCCACACCGCCCGCGGGCCGGCGAAGGTCAGTGCCGCCGGGCGCAGATCCGTACGGCCCCGAGCGGCGTCCAGCAGGGCGGGCAGTACCTCGGGGCGCGGCCCGAAACCCCGGTGGTTCGCCGTCGCGAGCCACTCCGGCAGCAGTTCCACGAGGTCGGGTGCCGTGCCTCTGCGGCCGCCGCCGGATCCGCCGGGACGGTCGGACAGCAGCATGGCCAGCCGGCGGGTCGCCGCCGGGGGCAGCGCCGGCCGCGGGTCCTCGGGGGCCTGCGGCGGACGTTGCGCGGCGCCGGCCGGTCGCAGCCCGGCCCGCCGCCGTACGGTCTCCGCGGCCGCCGCGTCCAGCAGTGCCTCCGGTGCCTCGCGTCCCGGCGTGCCGCCCGGGGGCGTACGCCGGTCCGTCCCGAGCAGCGCGGCCGTGACGAGCTCCTCCCAGGCGCTGGGCGCCGACGAATCCACGGGAACGGAGGGGCTGTTCATGGGGTCATTCCTCTCTGTCTTCGTGTCTGTCGTCTTTGTGACTGTCTGCGTATCTGTCCGCGCGTCTGTCTGCGTGTCTGTTTTCGGGCGGGTGCCGTGGAGTTGTCGGTGGGTGTGGGTGGTCGAGCGCTATGGGGTGGGGCTCCCCGTGGTGGGGCGGCGCGTGCCGCTCAGCACAGCGGTACGGCATCTCCCGGCCCCTCCGGCCAGGCCGTCAGCGGGGTGAAACCGCGGTGGCCGCACTCGCCGAACACCTTGACCGGCCCCCCGCCCGACAGTGCGACCAGGCGCCACAGGCCCGGGCGGGCACGGGCGGCCGGGGTGAGCGGCAGAGCCGTGTCGGTGTCGGCGTCCGCGAGCTGCCACGAGTCGCTGTCTGGGGTGGGTATGACCCTGTCCAGGGTGACCGGGACGGAGTCCAGCCAAGGGTCGTCGCGCAGTGCCTTGCCGTAACGGGCCGTCGCCTCGGCCGTCGTCACACCTGGCGGTCGTATCGCCGCCGGGGCGGGCGGGGCGAACTGCTCGCCCAGAGCGGCTCGCAGCTGCCCGGCGCCCGGGTACGACGCCACCTCGGCCTCCAGCGCCAGCCCCACCGGCAGCGTCAGCTCCGGAGCCCGGCCGGCGGCGCCATAAGAGAGGAGCAGCGCGGTGCGGCCAGAGTCGGCGCCGTGCAGCCATATCCGGCGCGTCGTCAGTTTCACGTCCGCCGTGTCGTACTGGGCGAGCACCAGCCAGCGGTCCCGCACGGACGGGCCGTCCGCCGATGCGGGCAGGCCGATGCGGGAGCGGACCGTGTCCGCCAGGCCCTCCGGCAGCGCTTCGCGGCGCAGCCAGCCCTGGTCGAGCAGGTGGAGCAGGGCGCACTCCTCCAGCAGCCGCACCGGCCAGCCGGGCCCGGACGCCGGGATCGCTCCCAACTCCCGTACGCGTGCGGCCAGTCCCGGGGCCTGGGCGTCGACCATTCGGGCGGCCGTCTCCTCCCACAGCCCGTACCCCGACTGTTCCGCCCCGGCCAGGCCGCCGCGCAGCAGGTCGGCCAGCCGCTGCTCCAGCTCCGTCGCCCCCGCGGTGACCCGGACGGCCCTTCGCTCCGCCCTGCGTCGTGCCCCCTCCGGGTCAGCGGACGCCGGGGCGGAACCGGAGGCGCTCGCCGTCCGCTTCTCCTCGGCCCGCTGCCTTCTCCCCTCTATCCACTGTCCCGCCCAGTCCGGCGGCTGCCCGGTCGCCACCGCACCGTCCTCGCCGGCCCAGAGCAGCAACAGCCCGATGGCGTGTTTGCACGGGAACTTCCGGCTCGGACAGCTGCACTTGTACGCGGGCCCCGATGCGTCCGCGATGTCGATGACCGTTTGATACGGCTTGCTGCCGCTGCCCTTGCACAGCCCCCACACCGTCCCTTCGTCGGTACTCCCCGCCTCGGACCACGGCCCCGCCGCGCCGAGTTTGCTTCCCGCTTTGCGTGACGAGGCGTCAGGCGCCAGCGCCAGCACCTGGTCCGCGGTCCAGCGCACCCCCTGCTGAGTCATGTCATCGAAGGTAGATCCCCCCACTGACAATCGGGTCGGGCAGCGATGTCGTCGACGGCCTCGTGAGTACGTTTTCGCAGGTCGGAACGCGTTGTCAGTGGCGTGGTGCAACGTGGGTGCCAGATCCGAAACGGCTGAACCGGCCGAGCTGGAGGGGGACTTTGCCATGTCTGTGTCCGTAGAACCGACGTCCGTCGAAGCGGCGGAGGCGGAACCGGCCGAGGCGTTGCGACCGCATGCCGAGGACGCCTTCGCCCATGAACTCGCCGCCCTGGCCACGCAGGACGACCGTCCGCGTCCGGCCCGGTGGAAGCTGTCCCCGTGGGCCGTCGCCACCTATCTGCTCGGCGGCACCCTGCCGGACGGCACGGTGATCACACCGAAGTACGTGGGCCCCCGTCGCATCGTCGAGGTCGCCGTCACCACCCTGGCCACCGACCGCGCCCTGCTCCTGCTGGGCGTGCCCGGCACCGCGAAGACCTGGGTCTCCGAGCACCTGGCCGCGGCGGTCAGCGGCGATTCGACACTGCTGGTGCAGGGCACGGCCGGCACACCGGAGGAGGCGATCCGGTACGGCTGGAACTACGCGCAGCTGCTCGCGCACGGCCCGAGCCGTGACGCCCTCGTGCCCAGTCCGGTGATGCGGGCGATGGCGGAGGGGATGACCGCACGCGTCGAGGAACTGACCCGTATTCCGGCGGACGTGCAGGACACGCTGATCACGATCCTGTCGGAGAAGACGCTGCCGATACCGGAGTTGGGGCAGGAGGTGCAGGCGGTCGGCGGCTTCAACCTGATCGCCACGGCCAACGACCGCGACCGTGGGGTCAACGAGCTCTCCAGCGCTCTGCGCCGCCGCTTCAACACGGTCGTGCTGCCGCTCCCGGAGAGCGTCGATGCGGAGGTGGACATCGTCTCCCGCCGTGTCGACCAGATCGGCCGGTCGCTCGACCTGCCGGCCGTGCCCGAGGGCGTCGACGAGATTCGACGGGTCGTCACCGTCTTCCGTGAGCTGCGGGACGGGGTGACGTCCGACGGCCGCACGAAGCTGAAGTCGCCGAGCGGCACGCTGTCGACGGCGGAGGCGATCTCGGTCGTCACCAGCGGCCTCGCCCTGGCCGCCCACTTCGGCGACGGAGTGCTGCGTCCCGGCGATGTCGCCGCAGGCATCCTCGGCGCTGTCGTGCGTGACCCGGCGGCCGACCGGGTCGTCTGGCAGGAGTACCTGGAGGCGGTCGTGCGTGAGCGGGACGGGTGGACGGACTTCTACCGGGCGTGCCGGGAGGTGAGCGCGTGAACGACGAGGACGACCTGGGGTGGGGCCGCCCGGGCGGCGGATCGAAGTCCGGCGTATCCGTGGTCGAAGGGCCTTGAAGTGGGGTTGAGAGGTCGCCGATGCGCGGGTGGTGGCCGTATGAGGCGGTGAGCGGCGGTCGGCCCTCCTGGTCGCGGTGCGGCCAGGGGGATGGCACCGGCGGGGTCGAGGTGGCGCGACGGCGTGAGCCGGGTGTGGCCGGGTGCGGAGGAGAGGGGAGCGCGCTGTGAGCGGTGGAGCGGTGGGTGAGCCGCTGGGCGAGGGCGACGGTGTGGTCGGCGGCGGCATCGGACAGTCGGGTTCGAGGGGGACGGTGTGACGGGCATGGGCATGGGCACGGGCACGGACAGGACGGGGAGCGAGGGCCTGGAGGCGGACGCCGCTCGCGTGGGCGAGGTGTCTGCGGGCAGCGAGGGGACCGCGGCCGTCCCCGCTCAGGTGGGGAGGCCCTCGGGGCCGCTGCTGCTCGGGGTTCGGCACCATGGGCCGGGGTCGGCGCGGGCCGTGCGGGCGGCATTGGACGCGGCCCGGCCCCGGACCGTGCTGATCGAAGGGCCGCCGGAAGCCGATGGCCTGATCCCGCTCGCGGGCGACGAGGACATGCGACCGCCCGTCGCGCTCCTCGCCCACGCCGTGGACGAGCCCGGCCGCTCGGCCTTCTGGCCGCTGGCCGAGTTCTCCCCGGAGTGGGTCGCGATCCGCTGGGCCGTCGAGCACCAGGTCCCGGCCCGCTTCTTCGACTTGCCGGCCACGCACACATTGGCGTGGGGGAAGCAGGACGAGGCCGCGTTCGACGCGGGTGAGGGCGGGCCGGGTGAACCGGGAGCGGACGCCCGGCCGGACAGCGGCGACGACGGCGGCGGTCAGCCGGGCCCGGCGAGCGGCCGTACGCCCGACAGCGACGAGGACCGTGCCGGAGGTCCGCGCGCCGATGTCCGGCTCGATCCCCTCGCCGTGCTCGCCGAGGTCGCCGGCTACGACGATCCCGAGCGGTGGTGGGAGGACGTCGTCGAGCACCGGGGAGTGGGGGAGGGGGACGCGTTCGCGCCGTTCCTCGGGCTCGAAGAGGCCATGGGCGCTCTGCGGGAGGTGTATGGGACCGGCGGGCACGAGCGGGATCTCGTGCGGGAAGCCCATATGCGGCTCCAGCTGCGGACCGCGCAGCGGGAGTTCGGGGACGACGTGGCCGTCGTGTGCGGGGCGTGGCACGTGCCCGCGCTGCGACAGAAGACCACCGTGGCGGCGGACCGGGCACTGCTGAAGGGGCTGCCCAAGGTCAAGACCGACATGACCTGGGTGCCATGGACGCACCGCCGGTTGGCCCGGGCCAGCGGGTACGGAGCGGGGATCGACTCACCGGGCTGGTACGGGCACCTCTTCAGTGCGCCGGACCGGCCGGTCGAGCGGTGGATGACGAAGGTGGCCGGGCTCCTGCGGGACGAGGACCGGATCGTGTCGTCGGCGCATGTCATCGAGGCGGTGCGGCTGGCGGAGACGCTCGCGGCGATGCGGGGGCGCCCGTTGCCGGGGCTGAGCGAGACGACCGACGCGGTACGGGCGGTGATGTGCGACGGCTCGGACGTGCCGTTGGCGCTGGTGCGGGACCGGCTCGTCGTGGGGGACGTGCTGGGGGAGGTGCCGTCTTCGGCGCCGGCGGTGCCGTTGCAGCGGGACCTCGACCGGCTCCAGCGCCGCCTGCGACTCAAGCCGGAGGCACTGGAGCGGGAGTTGGAGCTCGACCTGCGCAAGGAGAACGACGCCGAGCGCAGCAGGCTGCTGCACCGGCTGCGGTTGCTCCGTGTGGAGTGGGGCGAGCCGGTCGCGTCGCGGGGGAGTACGGGGACGTTCCGGGAGACGTGGCGGCTGCGGTGGGAGCCGGAGCTGTCGGTGCGGATCGCCGAGGCCGGCGTGTGGGGGACCACCGTGTACGCGGCGGCCACCGCCAAGGCGGAGGCTGACGCCGTCGCCGCGCAGGGCCTCGCCGACGTCACCGCCCTGGCCGAGCGCTGCCTCCTGGCCGAACTGCCGGACGCGCTGCCCACGGTGATGCGGATACTCGCCGACCGGGCCGCCCTCGACGCCGACGTCGGCCACCTCGCCCAGGCCCTGCCCGCGCTGGTCCGCTCCCTGCGGTACGGCGATGTGCGCGGCACCGACACCAAGGCGCTCGCGGAGGTCGCCGCGGGGCTCGCCGAGCGCATCTTCGTCGGCCTGCCCCCGGCCTGCGCCGCGCTGGACGCCGACGCGGCCGAGGAGATGCGGCGCCATGTGGACGCCGTGCATGGGGCGGTCGGGTTGCTCGGCGATGCGGTGGGTTCGGGGCCGGGTGCTCGGGACGGGGGATCCGGGCCGGTTCCTGGGAGTGAGGGCGAGCCTGTCGGGGTCGGTGATCGGGGGGCTGCGGATGATGTGGGGGGCGGCGCCCAGGGTGCGGGCACGTCGGCCGACGCTGACGCATCGGGGGACGCGCCCGCCCTCGGGCACGGCGATCTGCGCAAGCGCTGGCACGGGGTGCTCCGGGTGCTGTCCGGGCGGGACACCGTGCCCGGCGTCGTCAGGGGGCGGGCCGTGCGGCTGTTGCTGGACGACGGGGAGTTGGCGCAGGACGCCGCCGCGCGCTTGATGGGGCTCGCGTTGTCGCCGGGGACACCGCCGGCGGACGCCGCCGCGTGGATCGAGGGCTTCGTCGGCGGCGGTTCGGGCGGCGGGATGCTGCTCGTGCACGACGAGCGGCTGCTGGGGCTGGTCGACGCGTGGCTGACGGGAGTGTCGGCGGAGGCGTTCACGGATGTGCTGCCGCTGCTGCGGCGGACCTTCTCGGCGTACGAGACGGGGGTACGGCGGACCCTTGGGGAGCTGGTCCGGCGGGGGCCGGGGGAGCGGGTGAGTGCCAGGGACGGCGGTGCCGGGATACCGGGCTACGCGGCCGAGCTCGATGTCGAGCGGGCGGACGCCGTATTGCCGGTGGTGCGGCTGCTGTTGGGGCTGGACGACGCACTGGGGAGGGCGGGAGCGGAAGGGGCAGCAGGGGACGGCTACGCGGACAACGACCCTTCGGGCGACGGCTCTTCGGACGACAACGCTTCGGACGACAACGCTTCGGACGACGACTCCGCGAACAACGACTCTGCGGACAACGGCATGGGGGACAACGACCTTGTGGGGGCGACGGGATGACGACTGACGGAGTGCCGGTGACGAGGGAGCGGGCCCGAGTGGCGGGCACCGTTCTGCGACCGCGCGGGAGTGCGGTGCAGGCCAGGCCCATGACGACGACCGTGCCCGTGATGCCGCTGTGGGAGCGGCCTCGTGAGGGAGTGTGCCGATGACCACCGAGACGATGGATCCGGCCCGGGAGCGGTTGCGGCGGTGGCGGATGGTGCTCGGCGGGGACGACGCCGACGGCACCGGCTGCGCACTGTCCGGGCAGGACGCGGCGATGGACGGCGCGCTGACCGCGCTCTACGGGAAGAAGGACAAGGGGCAGTCGGGGCGGGACCGTTCGGCGGGGCTCGGGGCGTCGGCGCCGTCGGTGGCGCGCTGGCTCGGGGACATCCGGACGTACTTCCCCTCCTCCGTCGTGCAGATCATGCAGCGCGACGCCATAGACCGGCTCGGGCTGTCCGCGCTGCTGCTGGAGCCGGAGATGCTGGAGGCGGTCGAGGCGGATGTGCACCTCGTCGGCACGCTGCTCTCGCTCAACCGGGCGATGCCGGAGACCACCAAGGAGACGGCACGGGCCGTCGTCCGCAAGGTTGTCGAGGATCTGGAGAAGCGGCTCGCCACCCGCACCCGGGCCACCCTCACCGGTGCTCTCGACCGCAGCGCCCGTATCAACCGGCCGCGCCACCACGACATCGACTGGAACCGCACGATCGCGGCCAACCTCAAGCACTACCTGCCGGAGTACCGGACGATCGTGCCGGAGCGGCTCATCGGGTACGGGCGCGCGTCGCAGTCCGTGAAGAAGGAAGTCGTTCTCTGCATCGACCAGTCGGGGTCGATGGCGGCGTCCGTGGTGTACGCGTCGGTGTTCGGTGCCGTGCTCGCGTCCATGCGGTCCATCAGTACGCGGCTCGTCGTCTTCGACACGTCCGTGGTCGACCTCACCGACCAGCTCGACGACCCGGTCGACGTGCTCTTCGGTACGCAACTCGGCGGCGGCACGGACATCAACCGGGCGCTGGCGTACTGCCAGTCGCAGATCACCCGGCCCGCGGAGACGGTGGTCGTGCTGATCAGCGACCTGTACGAGGGAGGCATACGCAACGAGATGCTCAAGCGGGTCGCCGCGATGAAGGCGTCGGGGGTGCAGTTCGTGGCGCTGCTGGCGCTGTCGGACGAGGGGGCGCCGGCGTACGACCGCGACCACGCGGCCGCGCTCGGCGCGCTGGGGGCACCTGCCTTCGCCTGCACGCCCGATCTGTTCCCCGAGGTGATGGCGGCGGCCATCGAGAAGCGGCCGATTCCGGTGCCGGACACCGTGTGAGGGCGTCGGACGCGGGACGCCGGAGGAGAAGCAACTGACGGGGATTTAACGGTGATTTGTCGACCTGTTGACGACCGACTTCGGCCAGCAAAACGGACATGTGTACCCATCGGTAGCGGGGGGCTTGCGCGACCGATAGAGGGGCGTGCAAGGATCGAAGTCCTGTGAGCGGTGCGCCTTCGCGCCGCCCGTCCGTACCGCGTCCAGCCGACTCGTCGCGTCACGTGTACTTCGTTCCGCCGCACGGGAGGACCACCCGCCTTGACCTGGCCGGCCACCTTGCCTGGTGCCGCTGTGCGCGTTCCGCGTACCGCGGCCGGGCGGCATGCGCTGCAACTGGCGCTGCTGGTGGGCGGTCTGCTCGCGATCGGGTTCCTCTGCGGGGAGCGGGCGTATGCGGCGGACGGGGTGTCGGCGGGGGTGCCCTCCGCGTCCCACTCGACGGTGTCGGCCGACCCGGGTTCGCCGGCCCAGGATGTGGTCGGGCGGCTCCTGCACGCGCCCGCCAGGCTCGTGGGCGGCGCGCATGACGAGCCGACGACTCCGCCGGCCGAGCCGGGCCGGGACTCGGCGCCGCAGGTGCGGCCACCCAAGACCCACGAAGACCAGGCCGATGGACCCAGGGCTGATGGACCACAGGCTCACGGGCCCCACGCTCAGGCGCCCCAAGCCGCCGCCGGCACCACCCCCGCCAACCCGAGTCCCCACCGGATCCTCAGCCCCGTGACCGACCACGTCACCCACCCCGTCGGGACTCAGCTCGTGCAGCCGGTCGGCGATGTCGTGCGGACGGTGACCGAGGATCTCGTGGCGGGGCTGGCCGAGGTGCAGGCGAAGGTGCCGCCGCTGTCGGCGTTGCCCTCGTTGCCGACGGCGCCCGAGGCACCGGCGTGGCCGGACTGGCCGGGGCTGGAGTTCCCGGAGCTCCCCGCACTCCCCGAAGTCCCGGACGTTCCGGGCGCCGACCTGCCCGCGCTGCCCGGACGGACGCTCCCGGCTCCCGTCACCGGGACGCCGCAGCCGGTGCCGGATGCGCCCGCGCCGGTTGACGGACGCGGCGACAAGGGGCGTACGGGTGAGGGCGCGGCCGTCGCTCATGGGCCCCGTTTCGTTGCGGACATCGGCGGCGTCGCCGCGGCCCACGCCCCAGTGGCCGGTGGCGGGCACCGCCTCTCGCCTTCCGGTTACGCCCCCGCGCACCAGGCGCCGGCCGACCAACCCGGTGGTGCTGTAGGCAGTCACGCGGCCGGTGACAGTGGGACGCCGAGGCACGGGGACGCGCATGCGGTCTCGTTGAACCGGCGGGTGCCGTTGGGGCTCGTTCCCGGCGCCGCCGCTCGTGCGTATGCGGACGAGGTCGGGGACGTTCACCGGGACATTCCGGTTTCCCCCGCCTAGGGGCGTAGGCCTGCCCTCCCCGCCGTAGAGCCGTAGGCCTACCGCGTCGGGGTGAAGACAGGTCTGCCCGTCCGTCCGGACACTCCCCTTTCCCGGGATGCCCCCGACCGTCGATGTCAGCCGGTCGTAGCCGGACATCCCCCGGACGGCGCCGGTATGTCCCCCAACCTTCCGAAGCACGAGCCGCGAGGCCCGAGGCCCGTAGCCGGAGCCCTCGCCTCTGCGACTTCCGCGACTTCCGCGACCTCCGGGCCTTCGGAGCCTCAAGATCTAGGGATCTGACGCACATATGAACAAGAACATCCGCCGTTCGATCGTGATAGCCGCCGGCGTCACCGGCGCCTGGGCGCTCGGTTCGGCCGCCGCCAGTGCGGACGAACTGTCCACCTCCACCCTCTCCGTACCGGACACGGCCACCGACGTCACCGACGCGGCCGAAAGCACCGATGCCCCCGGCCTGCTCGGCGGCGTCACCGACACGGTCAACGAAGTCGTCTCCGGTGTCACCGAAGGCGTCGCCCATGGCGCCACAGACACGGCCGCCACGCACACGGCCGCCACGCACACGGCCCACCCGCACACGGCCGCCACGCACACGGCCCACCCGCACACGGCCGCCACGCACACGGCCCACCCGCACACGACCGCCACGCACCAGACCACGGACAAGGTCACCCACAAGGCCGCAGACACGGTCGTCAACACCGCCTCGGCCACCAAGGCGAAGGGCGCCGTCCAGGCCATACAGGGTGCCAACGCCGCCCGCGCGGACAAGGCCGCCGCGCAGGCCGAGGCCTCCGTCTCCGCTGCCGTCACCAGCGCCGTGCCCCAGCACTCCCCGCACACGCCGCAGGCCCCCCGCACGTCCCACACCCCCCAAAGCCCCGGCACCATCGACTACCTCTTCGGCCCCCTCGCCGCCTTCGCCCCCGAACTGGAGCAGGCGCTCGCCGCCGCGCAGACGAAGGCGCAGTACGCCGTCACCGGGGCGGGCCGTACCGAGGCGGGCCTGGGCGCTGTCGCGCAGGGTGCCGCCGCGCGAGCCGATGGCCGGGTAGCGGACACGGTCACGTCCGCCAGGGCCACCGTCAAGGGTCAGGCCAACGCCGTCACGGCGGCCGCCGAGGCCTCCGTCTCCGCAGTCCCGAGCCACGTCACCGGCACGGTCGGCGGCGTCCGGATGCGGGCTGTCGGCACGGTCGCCGCCGTCCCCGGCACGGTTGGCCCGGTCGTCGCGCAGACCGCCGACGCGGTCGTGCCGCCGGTCGCGGCCGAGGCCGTGCGCGGTGTGGTGCCGGTCGCCGGCACCGCCGTGCGGGGCGTTGTGCCCGCCGCCGGGCACGCGGTCGCCGGTGTCGTCCCCGCCGCCACCGGCACGGTGGACGGGGTGACACCCGTCGCCGGGCACGCGGTGGACGGCGTTGTCCCGGTGGCGAACGGGGCCGTGGCCGGTGTCGACCGGACCGCCCGGCACACGGTGGGGGCGGCGACCGCGCTGGCCTACGGCGTCGTCGCCGACGTCCAGCCCGTCGCCGCCGGTGCCGTCGAGGATGTGCGGCCCGTGGCCCACGGCACGGTCGGCGACGTGTCGCACCTCGCCTCCGGCACCGTCTCCGAGGTGCGGCCGGTCGTGCACGGGGTCGCCGCGGGCGTGCCGCCCTACGCCACCGGTCTGGTCGGCCAGGTCACCGCCGACGTCACCGGCAGTGTGCTGCCGCCCGTCGCGGACACGGCCGTGCACGGTGTCGTGCCGGTCGCCGGGCGGGCCGTCGCGGACGCGGGCGGGCTGGCGTACGGGGTGGCCGGCGACGTCCAGCCGTTCGCGGGCGGTGTCGTCGGTGAGGTCGATCCCCTGGCGCACGGGGTGGCCGGGCAGGCCGTCCCCTTCGCCGAGGGCGTCACCGCGCAGGTGCCGCCGTTCGTGTACGGGGTCACCGGTGCGGTACGGCCGGTCGTGGACGAGGTCGTGGACACCGTCCGTCCGGTCGTCGACGGTGTCGCAGGCAGCGCCACCGATCTGGCGTACGGCGTCACCGACGACGTCCGGCCCTTCGCGGGCGGTGTCGTCGGCGAGGTCGACCCCTTCGCGCACGGCGTGGCCGGGCAGGTCGCGCCCTTCGCCGAGGACCTGACCGGGACCGTCGCCGGCTCGGCGGGCCCACTGACCGACAACGCCGTCACCGGCGCACAGGGCGTCGCCCGGTCGATCACCCCGGCCTACGCGCAGGACCTGCACCAGGAGGTCCACCTACCCCAGACCCACACCAACCGCATCTGACCCGACCCATCACCCGCCAGGGGTCATCCCCCCGGCGACCAACGACTCCGCGGGGCTGACGGCCCCGGACGGCCGAAAGCCGTCGGCCTCATCCGGCCGGAACCCCGCGGACGGGCCGGGTGATCCCCATTGGGGTGGGGATCACCGGCCCATGGCCCACAGGGGCGGCCCATTCGTGCCCCTTCGGGCCGTTCAAGGGGCCTCACCGGGTCAACCCCAACTCGGTGAGGCCCCGCAAGGGCCGCATCCCGTCACGCTCCGGACACCTCACATTCGGCACGCCGTGCCAGTGATCAGGGCTGATCCCGGCATCATGTGACAGGTATCACCGCTCAGGTGTGACCCTCGATTTAGGGGCCTCCTGCAAGCAGAGATAACCTGCGAGACGGACATGCCGCGCGCTCGGACACCGTGTGCGCCTCCCTTGTGACAGCGGACGTCACGTTGCCCTTCGCGGCACGCCCACGCATCCAACGAACCGCGAGATCACTGATAGGGACGGAAGCGCGTGGACCTGTTCGAGTACCAGGCGAGGGACCTCTTCGCCAAGCACGATGTACCGGTGCTGGCCGGTGAAGTCATCGACACGCCTGAGGCGGCCCGCGCAGCCACTGAGCGCCTCGGTGGCAAGTCCGTCGTCAAGGCACAGGTGAAGGTCGGCGGCCGTGGCAAGGCCGGTGGCGTGAAGCTCGCCGCCACCCCGGACGAGGCCGTCGCCCGTGCGACGGACATCCTCGGCATGGACATCAAGGGCCACACGGTCCACAAGGTGATGATCGCCGAGACGGCCCCGGAGATCCTGGAGGAGTACTACGTCTCCTTCCTCCTCGACCGTGCCAACCGCACCTTCCTCTCCATCGCCTCCGTCGAGGGCGGCGTGGAGATCGAGGAGGTGGCGGCCACCCGCCCGGAGGCCGTCGCCAAGACGGCGATCGACCCGATCGACGGTGTGGACGAGGCCAAGGCCCGCGAGATCGTCGAGGCCGCCAACTTCCCGGCCGACGTCGCCGACAAGGTCGTCAACGTCCTGGTGACGCTGTGGGACACCTTCATCAAGTCGGACGCCCTCCTCGTCGAGGTCAACCCGCTCGCGAAGGTCGCCTCCGGTGACGTCCTCGCCCTGGACGGCAAGGTGTCGCTCGACGACAACGCCGAGTTCCGTCACGACTGGGACGAGCTGCACGACAAGGCCGCGGCCAACCCGCTCGAGGCCGCCGCCAAGGAGAAGAACCTCAACTACGTCAAGCTCGACGGTGAGGTCGGCATCATCGGCAACGGCGCGGGTCTCGTCATGAGCACCCTGGACGTCGTCGCGTACGCCGGTGAGAAGCACGGCAACGTCAAGCCGGCCAACTTCCTGGACATCGGCGGTGGCGCCTCCGCCCAGGTCATGGCGAACGGCCTGGAGATCATCCTCGGCGACCCGGACGTCAAGTCCGTGTTCGTCAACGTCTTCGGTGGCATCACCGCCTGTGACGAGGTCGCCAACGGCATCGTCCAGGCCCTGAAGCTGCTGGAGGACCGGGGCGAGAACGTCTCCAAGCCCCTCGTCGTCCGCCTCGACGGCAACAACGCCGAGCTCGGCCGGCAGATCCTCACCGACGCCAACCACCCGCTGGTGCAGCGCGTCGACACCATGGACGGCGCGGCCGACAAGGCCGCCGAACTGGCTCACGCCGCCAAGTAAGCACTCAGGACGAGGACACAACACACCATGGCTATCTGGCTCAACAAGGACAGCAAGGTCATCGTCCAGGGCATGACCGGCGCCACGGGCATGAAGCACACCAAGCTCATGCTCGGTGACGGCACCGAGGTCGTGGGCGGCGTGAACCCGCGCAAGGCGGGTCAGACCGTGGACTTCGACGGCACCGAGGTACCCGTCTTCGGGACCGTGAAGGAGGCCATCGAGGCCACCGGCGCCAACGTCTCCGTCATCTTCGTGCCGGAGAAGTTCACCAAGGACGCGGTCATCGAGGCCATCGACGCCGAGATCCCGCTGGCCGTCGTGATCACCGAGGGCATCGCGGTGCACGACTCCGCGAACTTCTGGGCGTACGCCGGCAAGAAGGGCAACAAGACCCGGATCATCGGCCCGAACTGCCCCGGCATCATCACCCCGGGTCAGTCGAACGTCGGCATCATCCCGGGCGACATCACCAAGCCGGGCCGTATCGGTCTGGTCTCGAAGTCCGGCACGCTGACGTACCAGATGATGTACGAGCTGCGTGACATCGGCTTCTCGACCGCCGTCGGCATCGGTGGCGACCCGATCATCGGCACCACGCACATCGACGCGCTCGCCGCGTTCGAGGCCGACGCCGACACCGACCTGATCGTGATGATCGGTGAGATCGGCGGCGACGCCGAGGAGCGGGCCGCGGACTTCATCGCGAAGAACGTGACCAAGCCGGTCGTCGGCTACGTCGCGGGCTTCACCGCGCCCGAGGGCAAGACCATGGGCCACGCCGGCGCCATCGTCTCCGGCTCCTCCGGTACGGCGCAGGCCAAGAAGGAGGCCCTGGAGGCCGCGGGCGTCAAGGTCGGCAAGACGCCGACCGAGACCGCGAAGCTCGCGCGCGAGATCCTGGGCGGCTGACCTTCACAGGTACCCGGCCGAACACCGGTGGGCCCGTTCCCCGTAAGGGGGGCGGGCCCACCGGCGTCACAGCGGCTGCGGCGCCAGTCGCTCCGGCCCGCTCTGCAACTGCTCCCGCAGCTTCTTGCGCAGCTCCAGCTCCTTCTCCGACAGCGGCCCCGGCGCCATCCTCGGCGGCACGCCCCGCACCGTGGACCCCGGCGGCACGGGCGGCTCGTACTGCGTCGGAGCCGTGCGCAGGGTCAGGGCCGTCGTGCCGATGAGCGCCACCGTGAACGCGATCGCCGCTCGCGTCCAGAAACGTGCCCGGCGTTCGCTGCCGTCGCGCACCTCGGTCGGCTTGGCCGCGCGCAGGCGTTCCGCGGCGGCCAGTTCGGCCAGACGGTGGTGGAGTTCGGTGGGGTCGGACAGATCCGGCAGCCGGGCGGCGACCGCGCAGCGGGCGTTCAGCAGGCGGTTGGCCGCGGCCGGTGTGCTCGCCTCCGTCTCGGCCGCCGTCTCGGGCAGGTCCAGGCCCACACCGTCGTAGAGCACGAGGGTGCGGCGCTGCGGTGGCGGGAGGCGCAGGAGTACGTCCAGCAGGGCGCGGTCGGACGCGTCGCCGGGCGGCGGTTCGGGGTGCCGGTAGCGGGGGCGGAACCGGTGCCAAGGGGAGAGGGCGAAGTCGTACGCCGTCGCCCGCACCCAGCCCGCCGGGTCCCGGTCGCGCGCCACTTCCGGCCAGCGCTGCCAGGCGAGTTGGAAGGCCCGCTCCACGGATTCCCGGGCGAGCTCGCGGCGCCCGGTGAGCAGGTAGGTCTGCCGGACGAGGGAGGGGGCGCAGAAGGCGTACAGCGCGTCGAAGGCCTGGGCGGGGGTGAGCCGTCCCTCCAGTGCCGGCTCGGGCGCGGCGGCGACGCTCTGGACCGCGGACTGATCTGCCATCACCTCGGGCTCCTCCGTGTGTTTCTGATCCTCCGTCTCCTCGGCGGGCGACCCGAGCAGTTGTGCGTACGCCTCCCGACGCCGGCCCCGCGGTGTCGTGCGGCCGTTCTTGCGCGGGGCCGCGGAGGTCTGTGTCACCAGACACTCCTTTGTCCGAAAAAGTACATAAACATATATTGAGCGACACATCGGGGGTTCGCCCGTTACGACGGAAAAGCGCGTGTCGTTGGGAGCATGGCGGGCGTGATCGAGATGACCGCTCGCCGAACGCCCCTGCTCACGCGCATGCGCCGTCGAACGCCCGGCCTGGGCGCCAGCCTCTTCAGCGGCGCGGTCGCGGCCGGGCTGGGGCTCGGTGTGTCCGCCGTGCTGGTGATCGTGCTGTGGATCAGCTCGCCGTATCCGGACAGCGGGCCGGGCGGCGCGCTGCGGATCGCCGCCGTGCTGTGGCTGTTGGCGCACGGCGCCGAACTGGTCCGCATGGACACGCTCTCCGGTGTCCCCGCCCCGGTCGGTGTCACCCCGCTGCTGCTGCTCGCGGTGCCGGTGTGGCTGGTGCACCGGGCGGCGCGGGACGCGGCGGCGGACGGGGGCGAGGGGGTGCCCCTGGTGTCGGTGCGTACGGCGTGGGCGGGCGTCGTCCTCGGGTACCTCGGGGTCGGCTTCGCGGCCGCGGTGTATGCCTCCGGGGGTGAGCTGCGCCCGGCGTGGATGTGGACGGCGATGCGGGTGCCGCTGATCGTCATGGCCGCCGCCGGCGTCGGGGTGTGGTCGGCGTGCGAGCGCCGGCCCGAGGTGGTGGACGGTCTGCTGCTCGTGCTTCCGGCGCGGGTACGGCGGCTGGTGCCCGCGCCGGAAGGGCGCGCCCGCGTCGGTACCGCGGCGCGGGCGGCGGGGGCCGGCGCGGCGGCGCTGGCCGGGGGCGGGGCGCTGCTGGTGAGCGGGGCGCTGGTGTGGAACGGCGCGGCGGTGCGGGGGTCGTTCCTGGATCTGACGACGGGCTGGTCGGGGCGGCTCGCGGTGCTGCTGCTGTGCGCGGCGCTGGTGCCGAACGCGGCCGTGTGGGCGGCGGCTTATGCCCTCGGCCCGGGGTTCGTGCTCGGGACGGGGCATGTGGTGGGGCCGCTGGCCTCGGCACCGGCGCCGCTGCTGCCGCCGTTCCCGCTGCTGGAGGCCGTGCCGGAGGCGGGGGTCGAGGGGCCGTTGCGGTGGGGGATCGGGGTGGTGCCGATCGTGGCGGGGGTGGTCGTGGGGTGGTTCGCGGCCAGGTGGGGGGAGGGGGGCGAGCCGGGCGAGGCGCCTGAGGGGAGCGGGCGGGAGCGTGCGGCTGCCGCTTCGGGGAACGCGCCGGCGCCGGTGGTGACCTGGTCCCCCGGGCTCACCGCCGGGACCGCTGTACTGGCCGCCGTGTTCTGCGCGGTCGTCGTCGCCGTGCTGGCCACGCTGTCGGGCGGGCCGTTGGGGGTGGGGGCGCTCTCGGCCTTCGGACCGGTGTGGTGGCAGACGGGTGGGGCCACGCTGGGGTGGGTCGCGGCGGTGTCGGTGCCCGTCGCGGTGGTGGTGCGGGGCTGCCGGTGCTGGGTGGGGCAGCGGCGCCGGGGGGCCTCGGGGAGCGAGTCGGGGACGGCGCGACGGGCGCAGTCGGCGAGCGCATCGCAGGGCGCACGGATCGGCAAGCCTCGGGGCGCGGAGCCGCAAGGGGCGGAGCCGCAGGGGGCGGAGTCGGAAGGGTCCGGGCGGCCGGGGAAGGGGGAAGGGAAGGCGGCGAAGCCGGGGCCGGGACTGCCGGCCGAGGGCAAGGACGCCTCCCTCAAGGCGCCGGCGCGGGAGCAGGTCGACCCGGGTGAGGCCGACCAGGCCTTCCCGTACGGGACCTACGATCACGACACGACCTTCGAGCCCGAAGGCTTCTCACCGAACGACCCGCGGCCGGAGCCTCCGCCCCCGTCCTGGCACGACGGCGACAGCTCCCGCGCGGCCCACCGGGCGGCGACGGACGAGGCGACGGACGAGGCGTCGGAGCAGCCGGAGCCGACAAAGGCGCCGAGGCCGCCGAAGCCGCCGAAGCCACAGCAAGAACCGGACGAACCGAGCCCACGAGACGTCCAGGAGCCCTCCGCGGAACGGGAGCCCTCCGCGGAACAGGCGCCCTCGGCCGGACCGGCGCCCTCGACCGAACAGAAGCCCTCAATCGAGCAGCAGCCCCCGGCCGGACAGCAGCCCCCGGCCGGACAAGAGCCCCCGGCCGGACCGGATCCCTCCGCCGCACACGAGCTCCCGAACACCCGGGACACGTCAGCCGAGCGCGAGACACCCGAGGTCTCGAAGCCCCAGGAACCTCAGGACTCCAAGATGCCCTCGACCACCGACGGGCCCCCGGACGCGGCCCAGGCGCCGAACTGACCAGCGCGGCCGCCGGAGGCCGGCAACCGCCCCCTCAACCCCTGCCGATCCCGCCCCGCATCAACTATCCGCCCCCAGAACGCCCCGCAGCTCCTTCGGCAGATGCTCACTGCACGCCTGCTTCGCCTCGTTGGTCAGGGCGTCGCTCCGGCAGGTGTAGTACTCGCTGTACACGACCTGTGCCGCGAACCCGGCCGCGACCACCGCGATGGCGAGGGACGCCGTGACCAGGCCGCTCACCGCGGCCGTCGTCTGGGGGCGGCCGGTGGGCTGCGGGGCCGGGTTGTCGGGGTCGGGGGTGCGGGGCTTGGCCCGCAGGGCGCTGATGCCCCAGTAGAGGGCCAGCGCGCCGAGGGGCAGAGCCAGGTACGGCCAGCTGAACAGGGCGAAGAAGAAGGCCCACATGCCGGACAGCAGGGCATAGCGAGCCCGGCGCTGGGCGGGGTCGGTCGGGTCCCAGCGCATGTTCGTGCCGGGGCCGCCGGAGCCGGAGCCGTCCTGGCCGCTGCGCGGATGATCGCCGAAGCCGCCGTTGGAACGGCCGGGCTGGCGGTCGCTCCACTGGTTGCCCCAGGGCGAGTTGTCCCCGCCCTGGTCGGAACCCTGCGAGTCGTCGCCCCCCGTCGGGCGCCGGGGCTGCCACGGGCGGTCCGGTGTGCCCTCCGGCGGCGGGGCGAAGGGGTTGTCGTCCTGGGAGTCGCCGCCCTGTTCGCCACCGGACTTCTTGTCCGAGGACGCGTCAGGGGGCGAGGAGGGCCGCTCGCGCAGCAGGACGGCGTCCCGCTTCCCTCCCCGCGCCGACTGCGGAGGGAGTGTGAGGAGTCGCAGGCTGCGGTCCGACATCAGGTGAGCGTCTTCCCCTTGGTGAACGACTGATCCGACATGAGCTGTCACTTCGTGAACGCACCGCACCACAACCGCGTTCCCGGGCCAGCTCCCCCAGACGCTACCTTCCGGCCACGCCCCCGTCCCGTGGGGGCCGTCCGGAGTGCCGGTATCGTTGCTGACGGTCGGCCGCTTCGTAGACTTCCCCGTATCCCGGGACGCGATGCATTCGTACGAATATACAAAGCGAATATACAAAGCACCGGCCGCACGAAGAACACACCCCCGAGAAAGGGCCCCACCGTGGCCGCCAAGCCCGTGGCCGAGCGTGCCAAGCGCCTCGTCGTGCTGGTCTCCGGATCCGGCACCAACCTCCAGGCGCTCCTCGACGAGATCGCCGCCGTCGGTCCCGAGGGCTACGGCGCCGAGATCGTCGCGGTCGGCGCCGACCGCGCGAACATCGAGGGGCTGGCGCGGGCCGAGCGTGCCGGGCTGCCGACCTTCGTGTGCAAGGTCAAGGACCACGCCGGCCGGGAGGAGTGGGACGCCGCCCTCGCCGAGGCCGTCGCCGCCCACGAGCCCGATCTGGTCGTCTCCGCCGGGTTCATGAAGATCGTGGGCAAGGAGTTCCTCGCGCGCTTCGGGGGCCGGTTCGTGAACACCCACCCGGCGCTGCTGCCCAGTTTTCCCGGCGCCCACGGCGTCCGTGACGCGCTCGCGTACGGGGCCAAGGTCACCGGTTGCACCGTCCACTTCGTCGACGACGGCGTCGACACCGGGCCGATCATCGCTCAGGGCGTGGTCGAGGTCCGCAACGAGGACGACGAGAGCGCTCTGCACGAGCGCATCAAGGAAGTCGAGCGAAGGCTGCTCGTCGAGGTCGTGGGGCGGCTCGCCCGCAACGGCTATCGCATTGAGGGACGAAAGGTAGTTATCCAGTGACCGCCGACAGCACTGTCACGGCCGAGAGCACCAAGCGGGTCATCCGTCGCGCGCTCGTCAGCGTCTACGACAAGACCGGTCTGGAGGACCTCGCGCGTGGGCTGCACGAGGCGGGTGTCGAACTCGTCTCCACCGGCTCCACGGCCGCGAAGATCGCCGCGGCCGGCGTGCCCGTGACCAAGGTCGAGGAGCTCACCGGCTTCCCCGAGTGCCTGGACGGCCGGGTCAAGACGCTGCACCCGCGTGTGCACGCGGGCATCCTCGCGGACCTGCGTCTCGACAGCCACCGGCAGCAGCTGGACGAGCTGGGGGTCGCGCCCTTCGACCTCGTCGTCGTCAACCTCTACCCGTTCCGTGAGACCGTCGCCTCGGGCGCCACGCCCGACGAGTGCGTGGAGCAGATCGACATCGGCGGCCCGTCGATGGTGCGCGCCGCCGCCAAGAACCACCCGTCCGTGGCGGTCGTCACCAGCCCGGACCGTTACGCCGACGTCCTCGCGGCCGTCCGCGACGGCGGCTTCGACCTCACCACCCGCAAGCGGCTCGCGGCGGAGGCCTTCCAGCACACGGCGGCGTACGACGTGGCGGTGGCGAGCTGGTTCGCCGGCGAGTACGCCCCCGTCGACGACTCCCGGTTCCCGGACTTCCTCGGCGCCACCTGGGAGCGCGAGAACACCCTGCGCTACGGCGAGAACCCGCACCAGCCGGCCGCCCTGTACGTCGACGGCAACGGCGGCGGTCTGGCCACGGCCGAGCAGCTGCACGGCAAGGAGATGTCGTACAACAACTACACGGACACGGACGCCGCCCGCCGTGCCGCCTACGACCACGCCGAGCCCTGCGTCGCGATCATCAAGCACGCCAACCCGTGCGGTATCGCGGTCGGTGCGGACGTGGCCGAGGCGCACCGCAAGGCGCACGCCTGTGACCCGCTGTCGGCGTTCGGTGGCGTGATCGCCGTCAACCGGCCGGTCAGCAAGGAGATGGCGGAGCAGGTCGCCGAGATCTTCACCGAGGTCATCGTCGCGCCCGACTACGAGGACGGCGCCCTCGAAGCGCTCGCCAAGAAGAAGAACATCCGGGTCCTCAAGGCGCCGACCGCTCCCGGCAACCCCGTCGAGGTCAAGCCCATCGACGGCGGCGCCCTCCTCCAGGTCACCGACCGCCTCCAGGCCGACGGCGACGACCCGGCGAACTGGACCCTGGCGACGGGCGAGGCGCTCTCCGCCGGGGAACTGGCCGAGCTCGCCTTCGCCTGGAAGGCCTGCCGGGCCGTGAAGTCCAACGCCATCCTGCTCGCCAAGGACGGCGCCTCGGTCGGCGTCGGCATGGGCCAGGTCAACCGCGTCGACTCCGCGAAGCTGGCGGTGGAGCGGGCCGGCGCCGAGCGCGCGCAGGGTTCCTACGCCGCCTCCGACGCCTTCTTCCCCTTCCCCGACGGCCTGGAGATCCTGACCGAGGCCGGCGTGAAGGCCGTGGTCCAGCCCGGCGGTTCGGTCCGTGACGAGCAGGTGGTCGAGGCGGCGAAGAAGGCGGGCGTCACGATGTACTTCACGGGGACGCGCCACTTCTTCCACTGAGCCGTACAAGTCGCAGGGCCCGCCGTACCTCGGACGGCGGGCCCTGCGTCATGTCGAACTGCGCAGCGCCGCCCAGGTGTTGGGGCCCACCTCGCCGTCCACCTCAAGGCCCTTGGCCCCCTGGAACTGCTTCACGGCGGCCAGCGTGGCGGAGCCGAACTCGCCGTCCACGCCGGACGAACCGACGCTGTAGCCGCGCTTGGTGAGCATGCACTGCACCTGGACCACGCGCTGGCCCTTGTTGCCCTGCACGGTGAGCTCGGTGCCGGAGTAGTACGTGCACTGGGAGATCCAGGGCGGGGTGGCGGGTGTGGTGGGTGCCGTCGGGGTGGGGGTGGCGGCCGGGGTGGTGCCGCCGTTGGGCGGGGCGGAGGCGTTGTCGGCGGGGGTGGGCCGGGTTCCGCCCGCGCCGCTGTCGGATGTCGCGCCGGCGCTCTCGGACGCCGCGACGTCCGATTCCCGGGGCTCCGCCTTCTTCGTCTCCTTCTTCTTGCCGGAGGGCGAGGCGGAGGAGGTGGGGAGGACAGAGGTCCGTGCCGGTTCGGGGGTGGCGCTGTTGCCCGCGGTCGCCGCGGCGGGGGCCGTGTCGTCCTGGGGTGGGCGGGTGAGCGCGAAGGCGCTCGCCGCGATGGCGCACACGGCGAGACCCGCGGCGACGGCGAGGTAGGCCCTCCGCCTCTTCGTGCCGCCGCCCTCGGGGGCCGGGGTCTGCGTGGGCGTGGCGTGCTGCCACGGGGCCGGCGGCGTGGGCGCCCCGATCGAGGGACCGGGGAAGACGGGCGGCTGTACCGGCGTACGCAACTGGACGGTCTCGTGCACGGCGACCCGTTCCAGCACCTCGCAGGCCTGCTGCCGGGCGACCAGCCGAGCACCCAGCGGCTCGTGCCAGGCGGGCGGGCTGCCGTGCCCGTGGCCGGCGGCCGTGGCGGCCTCGATCAGCCCGCGCGGAAGGGGGCGCGCGGCCGGGTCCTTGGCGAGACAAGCGGACATCAGGGCGGCCAACGCGGGGTCCACGGCCGCGAGTTCGGCCATGATCTCCTGCTTGGGCTCCTCGAAGGCGACCCGGTGCATCACATCGACGCCGGTGCCGTCGCCGAACGGGGCGTGCCCGGTGGCCGCGTAGATCAGGCTCCCGGCGAGCGAGAAGACGTCGGAAGCGGTGTCGCAGCGGCCCTCGCGCAGATACTCGGGCGCCATGAAGGCGGGCGTGCCGACCCGGCTCCCGGTCGACGTGATCGCGCTGCCGTCGGCGGCCTGGGCGATGCCGAAGTCGATGACATGGGTGCCCTGCTGGGACAGGATCACGTTGGACGGCTTGAGATCCCGGTGTACGACGTCGGCGGCGGCGAGCGCCGACAGCGCCTGCCCCATCTCCGCGACCAGCCGCCACACCCCGGCCCGCTCCAGCCTGCCGCACTCGCGGACCGCTTCGGCGAGGTTCAGGCCGGGCAGGTACTGCGTCGCCATCCACAGCAGCGAGTCGTCGAACCCGGTGCCGAGCAGGTCCGGTGTCCGGGGTGTGTGCACCTGGGCGTGCACGGCGGCCTCCCGCTCGAACCGCCGCCGGAACCGGGGGTCCTCGGCGTACTCGGGGCGGATCACCTTGACGGCGGCCAGGCCGGGGGCGTCGTCGGCGGGGCGGGCGAGGTAGACGTGGCCCATGCCGCCGCTGCCGAGCAGGCCGAGCGGGACGTAGGGTCCGATCCGGCGGGGGTCGGCCGGCTTCAGCGGGGTGGCCCCCACCTGCGCCAGGGCGGCGTCAGCCGACGCGGGAGAAGGTGGCGGCGTGGGCCGCTGCTCCGACATGGAACCCCCGATGTGCCTATGTCCCAACGCCTCGGGTGAGTCACCCCAGTTGACCCGAGGCTATCGCGGGCTCGTGCGTCACGCAGGCCCCTCAGGGCGGCAGTTCGCACCACACCGTCTTGCCCCTCGGAGTCAGCCACACGCCCCAGCGCCGGGTGACCGCGTCGAGCAGCAGGAGGCCCCGTCCCGTCTCGTCGTCCGCGTCCGGCACACGGGCGATGAGCCACGTGTGGGCCTCGGGGTCCGTGACCTCCAGGCGTGTGCTGCCGCACACGGTACGGAACAGGCGGACGGTCACGGGGGTGCCCTCGCCGACGTGGGTGATCACATTCGTGATCAACTCGCTCACACAGAGCTGGACTTCGGGGCAGGGAGTGCCGAGGTGCTCGCGTACGGCACGGCGTACCTCCGGTACGGCCTTGGGGAGCGCCGGCAGTTCGAGGACGAGGGGTTCCGTCATCGGGGTGCGCCTTTCTGTGTGCGCTGCGTGGTGAATCGGTCACACAGTGGCGCGGAACGGCGTACCGTCAAAGGGGTTTGGATTGCGCACGGTAATCGGCAAACAGTGGTGGTGAGTGGTGCCCGCTCGTAAGGATCCCGACGCCTCGGTGAGCGTTCCCTGTTTCTACGGGGCCGAGTTGCGCTTCAAGAGGGAGGCGGCCGGGCTGACGCTGGAGCAGTTGGCCGACGGGAGCTTCCGGGGGATCTCGTTCCTCAGCCAGATCGAGCGCGGGGAGCGGCGGATGCCGGAGGATCTGGCCAGGCATGTGGATGAGCGGCTGGGGACGGACGGGTTTTTCCAGCGCCGGTGTGAAGACGCGGCGAGGGCCCGGCGGGTGGGGCACCCGTGGTACTCCGCCGACATCCCCGACATGGAGAAGCAGGCGACGACGTTGGAGGAGTGGGCGCCCAATGTCGTACCGGGGCTTCTCCAGACCGGTTCTTACTTTCGCGGGCAGATCCAGTACCAGGACCCCGAGGTGCCACCGAAGGTGGTCGAGGAGCGTGTCCGCGCACGGTTGGCGCGCGGGGAGTTGTGGAGTCGCGAGGACCGGCCCAGCTACTGGGGGATCCTGGCCGAGTCGGTCATCCGGAGAACACCGCTTCCGCCGACGGTGATGGCCGAGCAGGTGGAGCACATCCTCGAAGTGATGCGCTCCACGCGGAGCGTTGTTCAGATCATTCCGGAAACGACACCCTGGCATCCGCTCAGGCATGGCATGGTCAAGATCATGTCCTTCGCGGATGCCCCGCCGCTGGTGTACACCGAGGGTGATTTCGCTGGTCAGATGGTCGACTATCCGGCCCATGTGCAGGAGTACCGTCGTAGATACGATCTGCTCAGGGCCGTCGCACTGTCACCCGAGGCGTCCCTGGCCTTGATGGACGACGCAGCGAGGATCTACAGAGATGAAGCGCAGCAAGGGGATTGACTCGGACTCCGTTGCCTGGCGCAAGAGCAGCTACAGCAACGACGAAGGCGGCGACTGCGTCGAAGTCGCTGATCTCCTCCCCGGCGTCATCCCCGTCCGCGACTCCAAAAACCCGGAGGGCCCCGCGCTGGTGTTCCCCACCCGCGCCTGGGCCCTCTTCCTCAAGTCCCTCTAGTCGACCTCGTACTGACCCACCTCGATGAAGTACCGCAGTTCCTCAGGTGTGCCGTCGATGACCTGTTCCGCCGCCGTGCGCAGCGCGTCGCTGATCGTCGGGTCGGCCAGGATCCGGAAGACGCGGACGCGGTCGTCCTCCGCGCGGGCGAGCCGGTAGCCGGTCTCCAGGTAGGCCCGCAGGGCCTCCGGGGTGTAGGCGTCGAGGGCCTCGTTGGCCTCCCTGATGACCGCCTTGTCCGTCTTGGGGTCGGCGGTGGCCAGGATGCGGGCGATCGCGACGGCGTCGTCCTCGGCCTGCGCGAGGCGATAGCCGGTCTCCAGGAAGGCGCGCAGGGCCTCCGGAGTGCCGGCTTCCAGGGCCTTCGTGGCTTCCCTGATGACCGCCCTGTCGTTGTTCTGCTGGGCGATATGGAGGATGCGGAAGGTGGCGACGCGGTCGTCCTCGAACTGCGCGATCCAACGCCCCGTCTCCAGGAAGTACCGCTGATCCTCGATCGTGCCGTCCAGGGCCTTCTGCGCGGCGGCGTAGACGGCCCTGCCGGTGTCGGGGTCGCCGATGATGCGCGCGATCTCGACCCGGACGTCGTCGTCGGACATCTCGTCGACGCCCGAGCCGGCCGCGTCGGACGCGGCCGACACGGTGGTCGCGGAGGCCGGCGCCGACTGGGCGGCGAAGGCCGGGGTGGCCAGCAGGAGCGCCGGGGCGAGGGCGGTTGCCGCGAGGGTCAGGGCAGCGCGGTTCGGTCTCACAGATGAACCCTTCTTCCGAGGTGTGTCAGCGCCCGCATGTTCCCTCACGCAGGGCCGGAGTTCACTGCCGGAAGTGAGCAGTCTTCGCCGCTCGTCGTTGCGTGCATGCGCCACACATACGCCCCGCGCGTGCGGTACCTGAGAACTCTCAGGGTCACTTCTTGCCGGGCGGCGTGTACTCCTTGAGGTAGTGGGCGACGCGGGCGGCGTAGTCGCGGTACTTCGGGGGAACTCCGCCCGCGTCGTTCACGACCCTGGTCGAGGTGCGGTAGGCGGCGGCCAGCAGGATCTGACGGTCGCCGGACAGACCGGTTTTGTCCAGAAGCGGTTCCATGTAGCAGAGGTAGCGGCCCACGGCCGGGATGGACTCGGCCGGGGTGAGGGGAGGCCGGGGGGTCTCCTCCGCGGGGACGCCGTCCGCACGGATCCACCAGCGCAGCAGGCTCGGCGTCCAGCGGGCGATGCCGTACTCGCCCTCCTTGCCCGCGGACGGATCGGACAGATCCGGGTCGAAGTTGCTCTCTGCCTTCAGCAGGGCGGCGATCAGCGCGGGCGTGACCTGCGGCCGGACACAGTCATGGGCCGAGTCGACGATGAGGCGGCGGTAGGACACCGGGATGCCCTTGTCGGTGCGGAGTTCGGCGGCGCCGTACATGCCGGCCGTGACCTTCGTGCTCTCGCCTCCCGGCGTCCCGCTGTCACCGCCGCCGTCCGCCCAGGTGCTGATGCCGTACCCGAGGGCGGACACCGCCAGCACGGCGGCCGCGGCCGCCAGCACCGGCCCACGGCGGGAGCGGCGGCGGCCCAGGAGGGCCCGGGGCAGACGCGGCGAGCGGCCCGTGCCGGCGGCGGCCTCGACACGGCGCAGCAGGTCCTGGGTGCCGACGCGGTCCTCGTGCGTGCGGGTCAGACAGTCACGGACGATCTCCCGCCAGGTGTCCGGCAGTTCGGGCGACAGCCGCAGGTCGTCGATGCCGCGCGCGTAGGCGGCGGCCGCGTCGCGGCGGGCCGTCGGGGTGACGCCGGGCAGCGGGAAGGAGTCGGTGAGGACCAGATGGGCCAGGACGCCGAACGCCCACACGTCCGCCGACGGCCGGATACGGCGGCCCCGTTCGCCGATCTCCGACCACAGCAGCTCGGGCGGGGTGTAGTCGGGCGTCGAGAAGGCCGGCGTGTAGGCGTGCGTGCCCTCCAGCTCGGCCGCCATGTTGAAGTCGGCGAGCCGGGCCGAACCGTCCGCCATCAGCAGCACGTTGGCCGGTTTGAGGTCGCCGTGCACCCAGCCCGCGTGGTGCAGCTGGGCCAGCCCCTCGCAGATCTGCGCGAGCAGGGCCGGCCCGGCGTCGGGGCGGGGCCGAGCAGCCAGCAGGGCGGACAGGGAGCCCTCGGCCCTTTCGAGTACGAGGACGGTGGCGCCGTCGAGCGCGGGGTGCCCGGGGTCGTCCACCGTCAGGGTGTCGTACATCCGGATCAGCCGCGGCTGCTTCAGCCGGCGGTGCAACTCGACCTCACGCTCGACGAGTTCGCGCAGGTGGGTGAGTTGGCGGGGGGTGCCGGTGCCGGTGGGCAGGAACTTCAGGGCGGCGGTCGTCGGGAGGGCGTCGCCCTCGACGCGTCTGGCCTCGTACACGCTCCCGAACGCCCCCGTGGCGATCGGCTCCCGCACCTCCCAGTCGCCCACCCGGTACCCCCTGGGCACCGGCACGGCGTAGGGCTCGGTCACCGCGCCACCCGGCCGGACGCTTGGGCTGCGAGCACGACGAGGTCGTCCTCCCGTACCAGGTCGAAGCGGAGCGCCAGCGACACCAGGGACTCCTTCTTGCCGTTGAGCCGCGGGCCGGTGTCCGCCGTCTCCGGGCCGGGCTTCAGACGCAGCTTCACGGCGAGGTAGTCGATGTTCCACTGCACCGAGGTGCGTGAGGCCGCGGGCCAGTTGGGGCGCAGTCGGTCCACGACCTGGTCGACGGTGGGCAGCGGGGCGTGCGGTTCGCCGCGCAGCCGGGGTTCGCACAGGGCGGCGAGGACCGCGAAGTACCGCTTCGTCCGGTCCACCGAGAAGGCCGGAGCGGTGGTGGCCCCGTCCAGGCCGCCGTCGGAGCTGAGGTAGTCGTGGCGTGGAGCCCACACCTCGATCGCCAGCAGATCGCCGGCCGCGGGCAGCACGATCCGCGAGAACTCGAACGGGATCGGTGCGTCCAGCCGGCCCGGCCCCACCTTGATGTGCTCGCCCGCGCCTTCCGGGTTCTCGACGACGTACGTCTGCTCCCGGCTGAGGTTGCTCAGTATCCAGAAGGCGCCCTGCGCGGTGATCTCACCGGCCCTGCGGGACACCCCGTCGTGCATGATCGCGAGGTCGTTGTCGGAAAGGGATCGCCCGAAACCCAGGCGTTCGCCGGGCGCCAGCCGGTGCTGGACGGCCCGGTTCTCGTCCTCCGTGGTCGGCGGAGGTACCACGATGATGCTGTACAAGGTGCGTCTCCCCGTGCCTGACGGCTACCCCCGTCAGAGTAGGGCGACGCGGCCGGGCCGTGTCCCCCTGAAGCAGGTGAGACACGGCCCTCGGCTGTTATTGGCGTGAACCGACCCCTGACGGCGGCGATTTCCGTGGAGGTCCGGTGCAGGTCAGTAGCGCGGGCGGCCGAACCAGGCGGACGCGGCGCTGTTGACCATCGAGGCGAGGATGATGCCGGCGATGCTGAGCGAGATCAGACCGCCGAAGGTGGCGGAGCCGTTCGCGCCGTTCACGATGTTGACGATGCCGCCCAGGATCATCAGCGACGCGTACACGATCGTCGTGATGCGGATGCCGCTGCCGCCGTTCTTGAACTTCACGCCGAGGAAGATCGACAGTGCGCCCAGGCCCAGCAGCAGCGCCGCGACCAGGAAGCCGAGACCGGCCAGGGTGTCGGTGTCGTCACCCGCGCCGACGCCGTTGGAGACGTCCTGGGCCGCGCCGACGGCGATGCCGGTGATGAGGCCGAACAGGATCTGGAAGCCGGCCAGGATGAAGAGCAGGACACGGGCGGTCTTCATCAGACCCGGCATCTGCACCGGCATCATGTTGGAGCCCGGGTAACCCGGGTACGCGGGCTGCTGCGGGTAGCCGTAACCGGGCGCCTGAGGCTGCTGCGGGTAGCCGTATCCGGGCTGACCCTGGGGCGGCTGCGGCGGGTAGCCGGGCTGGCCCTGGGGAGGCGGGCCGTAGGGGTTGTTCGGGTCGCCGAAACTCATGGCGGTCTTTCCTCCGTTGTCCGAGTGCGGGGACGCGCGGCACGGTGCGGAGGAAGGTGAACTGATGCGGTTTGTCCCCCCGGTACTGCCCGCGGCACTGCGGTCACATCGTTCTTTAGTCGGCTCTTACTTGTCCAGCCGCATTCCCTATGTGTTGTGCAAGTGCAACATCGCTGATCATGGGCGGATACGGGCGGAGATGGGGGCGGCGACGGCCGTGCCGGACCCGGATTGGATCGGGGAGGGCGTCATCCAGGAAGATGGGAGCCATGACCGCCCAGATTCTCGATGGCAAGGCCACCGCAGCCGCGATCAAGTCCGACCTGACCGCCCGCGTGGCGGCGCTGAAGGAGAAGGGGGTCACGCCCGGACTGGGCACGATCCTGGTCGGGGAGGACCCCGGCAGCCAGAAGTACGTCGCCGGCAAGCACCGCGACTGCGCCCAGGTGGGCATCGCCTCCATCCAGCGTGAGCTGCCCGCCACGGCGACCCAGGAGGAGATCGAGGCCGTCGTCCGCGAGCTGAACGAGGACCCGGCCTGCACCGGCTACATCGTCCAGCTCCCGCTGCCCAAGGGCATCGACGAGAACCGCATCCTGGAGCTGATGGACCCGGACAAGGACGCCGACGGCCTGCACCCGATGAACCTCGGCCGCCTGGTCCTCAACGAGCCGGCCCCGCTGCCCTGCACCCCCAACGGCGTCCTCACCCTGCTCCGTCAGTACGGCGTGGAGATCAAGGGCGCCGAGGTCGTGGTGGTCGGCCGTGGCGTGACCATCGGCCGTCCGATGCCGCTGCTGCTGACCCGGCGCAGCGAGAACGCGACCGTGACCCAGTGCCACACCGGCACCCGTGACCTGGCCGCGCACCTGCGCCGCGCCGACATCATCGTCGCCGCCGCCGGCTCCGCCCACCTGGTCCGCCCCGAGGACGTGAAGCCGGGCGCCGCCGTCCTCGACGTCGGTGTCTCGCGCAACGCCGAGGGCAAGATCGTGGGCGACGTCCACCCCGGTGTCGCCGAGGTGGCCGGCTTCATCTCCCCGAACCCCGGTGGTGTGGGTCCGATGACCCGGGCCCAGCTGCTGGTCAACGTGGTGGAGGCGGCGGAGCGCCGTGTCGGCTGAGGCGGGCTCCGGCAAGGCGGAGGAGATCGAGGACGTCGAAGGCGTCGAGGACGTCGAGGAGATCGAGGTCCGGGATCCGGTGAGCGCGCCGGACGCGGAGGGTGTGCCCCGGCGCACCACCCGCCGCTTCCCGCTGTTCACCAGGGACACGGCACGCCCCGAGGGCGGTGGCCGGGCGGCGTCCGCCGATCTGCCGGCGCCCGCCCGTCAGTGGCCCGTCCTGCTCGTGCTCGGGCTGGTCGGCGTCGGCCTGCTGATCACGGCGCTGGACGTGTTCCGCGTCGGCACCCTGGTGATCGGCGGCGCGCTGCTGGCCGGTGCGGTGCTGCGATGGCTGCTGCCGAGCGTCGGCATGCTCGCGGTCCGCTCGCGCTTCACCGACATCGTGACGTACGGCGTGCTGGGCCTGGCGATCGTGCTGCTGGCGCTGATGGCGCAGCCGGAGCCGTGGCTGGAACTCCCGTTCCTGAAGGACACCCTGCACTTCACCGTGGAGAACTAGAGCCCGATCCGGCTCCACGCGACGGCGGCCCGTCCTCTCCCCCGAGGAAGGACGGACCGCCGTCTGCGTCCACCCTCGGGCACGGAGAACGGGCTCTTCAACGCCTGTCAGTGCGCTGTGGCACGGAAGTGACCGTTCCGCTACGTCGGCACGGGTCGGGAACCAATGCGCCGTGTCGTGTCGTCACCCGATCGGGTCCGGTTCGGAGGTGAGCGATGGGTGCGTGGCAGCCGCTGCCCGACGATCTGCCGCCGGAGGTGCGGCACTTCGTGGAGCAGTTGCGGCAGCTCAAGGACCGTACGGGCCTGAGCCTGGTCGCGCTGGGCGCGCGCACCGCGTACAGCAAGTCCTCCTGGCAGCGTTACCTCAACGCCACCCAGCCCCCGCCCCGTCAGGCGGTCGCCGCGCTGTGCCGGGTCGCGGGGATCGAGAACGAGGAGGCGGAACGCTTCGGGGTGCGCTGGGAGTTGGCGGTGCGGGCCTGGCCGAAGGCGGTACCGGTGGCGGGGCAGCCGGAGGGGGCGGCACCGGCCGAGGGCGGCGGCACGGGCCCGGCGGGCGAGCGGTACCCCGGCGAGGAGTACGAGGACGATCCCACGCTGCCCTGGTGGGACGCGCCGCCGAAGGAGACCGGGCCGTCCTCCCGGAGGCTGCTGATGGTCGCCGTCGTACTCGTCGTGGCCCTGGTGCTGACGGCGGTGATCGGGGCGCTCGCGCTGGGATGAGCCCGGTGAGCCCGGCGTGAGGGGCGGTGTCCGACTTGCCGGAATGCGGCCCATGTGGCGAGAGTGGCCGTTTATGTGCTTCCTGTGTGTCGATGTGTTGACAAATTCACGGATTTACAAGGAAGTCGTTCAGTAAGCGGGCTAGCGTGGTCGATCGGGACGTCCGGGGCGTCCCGCTTTTCTGCAAGGGCTTACTGCCAGGGTTGCGTCGGCCGCAAGGGGAAGCCGGTGGAACACTGGACTCGGTCCGATGGGCGTGCAACGGTGCATGCCCACGGTCCCAATGCTCCCGTGCGCCCCCACCCCGGGAACTGAGATCCTTACTGGGCGCATCCCTGTGGGTAGCCACATCGAGGACTCGGCAGAGGGCACCACGCGCGGGGGAAACGCGAGAAACACCAGCACGAACCGGGGGGAAGAGGGGGACGCAATGCCTCGTTGGAGGGCCTTGCCGGATGAACTCGATCCGCAGGTCAGGGAGTTCGCGAGCCAGCTGCGGCGGCTCGTGGACCGCAGCGGTCTGAGCATCGCGGCGCTGTCCGACCGCACGGGATACGCCAAGACGTCCTGGGAGCGGTATCTGAACGGGCGGCTGCTCGCGCCCAAGGGCGCCATCGTGGCGCTCGCCGAGGTCACCGGCACCAATCCGGTCCATCTGACGACCATGTGGGAGCTCGCCGAACGCGCCTGGAGCCGTTCGGAGATGCGTCACGACATGACCATGGAGGCGATCCGGATCTCCCAGGCCCGCGCGGCCCTGAGCGAGTTCGGAGCGCCGCCGGCGAACGCCAAGGAGGGCGCGAAGGCGGGCAAGACCGCGCGCCGGGGCGGCAGCGCCACGGCGACGCCCACGCCCGGAGTGGCGGGCCCGGCCGGGGTGGCACCCACCCTGCCCCCGTCGGTGCCGGCACAGCCGACGGCACCGGACGTACGGGACTCCGGGGTCCGGGACGCCCCGCCGCGGGGATCCTCCGGGGACGACGTCCGCGAGAGCGAGAGCTCCGGCGGCAACTCTTGGGGGCTCGCGGGGTACCGGGGGCCGTCGCCGACGGGGGGCCGTGCGGCGGGGTCCGCCGGGTCCGGGGCGTCCGGTGTGTCCGGGCCGTCCGGCGCGGAGTCGGGTGCGGCCTGGACGCCGGGGACGCCGAGTCCGTACGGCCGGCCGCCCCAGGGGCCCGGTCGGGGCGACCGGGCTGCCGGCGGCGGTGGCGGGAAGCGGCGGCTGACGATGTTCCTCGCCGGGGTCGTCGGTGTGCTGGTGGTGATCGCGGCGGTGTTCTACCTCACCGACGGCGTCGGTGGGAAGAAGGGCGAGGACGCCGCCAAGTCGCCCTCGCCGACCGCTTCGGCCCCCGACCTGCCCGCCGGGGTGAAGTGCAGCGGTGACTCGTGCACCGGCAAGGACGCGGAGGCCATGGGGTGCAGCGGTGACCTCGTCACGACCGCGAAGACCACGACCGTCGGCACCGCCGTGGTCGAGGTGCGCTACAGCGAGACCTGCGGGGCGGCCTGGGGACGGATCACCCAGGCGGCGCAGGGGGACGAGGTGGCGGTGACGGTCGGGAAGTCGAAGCAGACCGGCACGATCACCGCCGCCGGGGACACGATCGCGTACACGCCGATGGTGGCGGTGAAGGACGCGGGCGAGGCCATCGCCTGCGCGACCCTCGCGATCGGGCAGGAAGGGTGCACCGAGTAGGAGCGGCGGTCCAGGGGGCCCCGCTCCCTGGACTTCCGCCCGCCGACTTCCGCGGGCGGAAAAAGAATGCCGTGGGACAGGAATGGCCGCCGGGATAGTGGGCACGCGCACGGTACCCCCACGGGAGTCCGGCATCGGAACCCCCACCCGGCGGCCGCCCACGTCCTCCTCTCCCGGACCGGGCGGCCGCCTCCTTTTGGCCGCCGGCGGAGGGTCTGTGGGCCGGGCCACACGGACCCGGACGTACGAGATCCCGGATGCGCGATAGCCTGACCGGTGGATCTCTCGACGCCAAGAGATCGATCATCTCTACGTCCCGCACCCCTGGGGCAGAGCCGCCCCACCGCCAGCTGTCATACGGAGAACGCCATGACCCGCACTCCCGTGAACGTCACCGTCACCGGCGCGGCCGGCCAGATCGGTTACGCCCTCCTCTTCCGCATCGCCTCCGGCCAGCTGCTCGGCGCGGACGTGCCGGTCAAGCTGCGCCTGCTGGAGATCACTCCCGCGCTGAAGGCGGCCGAGGGCACGGCGATGGAGCTGGACGACTGCGCGTTCCCGCTGCTCCAGGGCATCGACATCAGCGACGACCCGAACGTCGCCTTCGACGGCGCCAACGTCGCCCTCCTGGTCGGCGCCCGCCCCCGCACCAAGGGCATGGAGCGCGGTGACCTGCTGGAGGCCAACGGCGGCATCTTCAAGCCGCAGGGCAAGGCCATCAACGACAACGCCGCGGACGACATCAAGGTCCTCGTCGTCGGCAACCCGGCCAACACCAACGCGCTCATCGCGCAGGCCGCCGCGCCGGACGTACCGGCCGAGCGCTTCACCGCCATGACCCGCCTCGACCACAACCGCGCGCTGACCCAGCTCGCGAAGAAGACGGGCTCGACGGTCGCCGACATCAAGCGGCTCACCATCTGGGGCAACCACTCCGCCACCCAGTACCCGGACATCTTCCACGCCTCCATCGCCGGCAAGAACGCCGCCGAGGTCGTGAACGACGAGAAGTGGCTCGCCGAGGACTTCATCCCGACCGTCGCCAAGCGCGGCGCGGCGATCATCGAGGCCCGCGGCGCCTCCTCCGCGGCCTCCGCCGCCAACGCCGCCATCGACCACGTCCACACCTGGGTCAACGGCACCGCCGACGGCGACTGGGTCTCCATGGGCATCCCGTCCGACGGTTCGTACGGCGTGCCGGAGGGGCTCATCTCCTCGTTCCCCGTCACCACCAAGGACGGCCGGTACGAGATCGTCCAGGGCCTGGAGATCAACGAGTTCTCCCGCGCCCGTATCGACGCCTCCGTCGCCGAGCTGGCGGAGGAGCGCGAGGCGGTTCGCGGGCTCGGCCTCATCTGAGCCTCAGCGCGCGTTCGGCCGCGGGCCCCGTACCGGATTCCTCCGGCGCGGGGCCCGCGGTCTTTCCACGCCGGTCTACTCCGGTGCGGGCACGCCGATGTCGGCGAAGATGTCCAGGGCCTGTTGCCGCATCCCGAGGACCAGCAGCGTGCGGGCCTCTCCGAGGCGGTGCCCGGTGCGGCGGTGGACGGCCAGGGCGGCCTCCCCCAGTCCGACGGCCGTGGCGTCGTCCCGCTGCGACCGCGCAGTCGCCGCGAGAGCGGTCAGGGCCTGGCCCTCCACCACCCGGAACGAGTGGTCGCGGGCGAGGCGCAGGGCCTGTTCCGCGTGGGTTCGGGCGTCGTCGTGGCGACCCGCTCGATGGTGGGTGAGCGAGAGGCCCAGCAGGCTGTCGGCCTCGGTGCGTGGGTGCCTGGCGCTTCGGGCCAGGGCGAGGGCCTGACCGTGAGCCCGCAACGCTTGGTCGGCGCGCCCGAGTTGTCGGTGGGCGGCGGCGACCGTGTTGAGGATGGTCGCCTGGACCCAGGGGCGTCGCGAGCCCTCGACCATCGCGAACGCCCGCTCGGCCTGGGGCAGCGCCTCTTCGTGTCGGCCGAGTTCGACATTGATCTTCGCTACGGCGTCCAGCATCATGGCGCGACCGTTGCGGTACCCGCCGCTGTCGTCGGCCACTTGAGAGCGCAGGGCGTCCAGGCCCTCGGTCAGGCGGCCGAGCTCCCAGTACACCGAGCCCAGAATCTGGAGCGCCAGGCTCTCGTCCCACCAGACCACCCCGTGGTTCCGGCTGATGGCCAGTTCCAGGTGACCGGCGGCTTCGTGCAGACGGCCCAGATCCCGGCAGGTCATACCCAGGATGACCAGGCCGAACGTCTCGGCGTAGTCGTACCCGGCCTCCCGGTTGATGCGCAGGCCGGCGATGGCGTGCTCGTACGCGCTGTCGAGGCGTGCCAAGGTCCATTCCACGCCGCCCATACCGCCCAGCGCCGCCACCTCGCCGGCCGCCCAGCCGATCTCCCGGCTGATCTCCAGAACCCGCGTGTGATGGTCCATGGCCTGCTTGACATGGCCCCTGTCCCAGCGGACGACACCGAGGTGGTGGTGCATGGCCGCCTGACCGAAGAGATCGTCATCGGCCACGGCCGCCTCCAGCACCGTCTGCGCCGTGGCCTGCCACGTCGCCCGCGGCAGATGGAGCCAGAAGTATCCGAAGAGGGCCGAGGCCAGATACCAGGAGACAGGGCGGGGACCGTGGCGGGCGGCGTGGTTGATGACGGCGAGCAGGGTCGGCTGCTCCGTTTGAAGCCACCGAGCGGCTTCGGCGGGAGAGGGGACGCCTTGCCGGTCACCGCGATCGAGGTCGTCGGGCAGCCTCGGGAAGAGCCCGCTCCCGGCAACTGCCCGCGCGGCCCGCAGATACCAGAGCAGTAGCCGTTCCTGTGCGGTCTGCCGATCAGTCGCCGTCTCCTCGGCCACCGCGAGTTCCCGCGCGTACTCACGAAGAAGATCATGGAACCGGTACCGCCCCACCGCCGTCGGTTCGATCAGATGCGCCGCGGTCAAGGCACCGATCAGGCGGCGCGCCTGATGCGGCTCCACACCTCCAAGAGCCGCCGCCACCTCCACCGCGAACTCCGCGCCAGGAAACAGCCCCAGCAGCCGGAACAACCGCCGCGCCCCCGGCGACAGCACCCGGTACGACGCCGAGAACGCCGTACGCAGCGGAGAAACGTCCCCGTCGTCCGGGGCCAGGGCCTCCAGCCGGTCGCCCTCGGTCATCTCGGTGACCAGGTCCGCCAGGCGCAGGCCGGGGTCGCCCGCGAGCCGGGCCGCGGCCACCCGCAGGGCCAGCGGGAGGCTGCCGCACAGGCGGATCAACTCGTCGACCACGGTGGGCGGTTCCGCCGACAGCCGGGCCGCGCCGAGCGCCTCGCCCAGCAGCGCGCGGGCCTCGTCCGGCAGCAGCAGGTCCAGCGGCAGGGCGGTCGCGCCGTCGCGGGCGACCAGGTCGCCGAGCCGGTTGCGGCTGGTGACGACGACGCAGCAGGTCGGGCTGCCGGGGAGGAGCGGACGTACCTGCTGCGCCGAGGCCGCGTTGTCCAGCAGGACGAGCAGACGCCGGCCGGCCAGCAGGGACCGGTACGCGCGTGCCTGGGCCTCGTCGGTCAGGGGGATCTCCGACGCCCCCAGGCCCAGGCCGCGCAGCAGGAGTTCGAGCGCCTCGCCGGGCGTGAGCGGCGGCCGGTCGTGGTCGAAGCCGTGCAGGTTGACGTACAGCTGGCCGTCGGGGAAGCGGGCCCGTACCTGGTGGGCCCAGTGCACGGCCAGCGCGGTCTTGCCGATGCCGGCGGCGCCGCCGATCGCGGAGATGACGACGGTGTTCGCCGGTCCCGGGCCGGGCTCCGGCGGGAGCAGCGCGTGCAGCCGGGCGAGTTCGTCGGCGCGGCCCGCGAAACCGGGGGCGTCGTGCGGCAGTTCGGCCGGGACCCCGGCACGGCTCGGCGTCGGTGCGGCCAGCTCCGGGTCGCCGGTGAGGATCAGCCGGTGGAGCGCGCGCAGTTCCGGTGACGGGTCCACGCCCAGGTCCTCGGCCAGACGCTTGCGCACGGCGTCGTAGTGGAGGAGCGCCTCGGCCGGTAAGCCGCACCGGTACAGGGCGGTCAGCAGGTGCCCCGCCAGCCGCTCGTCCAGCGGGTGGGCGGCGGCCAGCTCCCGCAGCCGGGGGAGGATCTCCGAGTGGCGCCCCCTGCGCAGCTGCACCTCGTGATACCCGAGCGCGGCCTCCACCCGCTCCCGCGCCAGGCCCGCACGGGTCCGTTCCGCCCATGCCCCCGTCACCCCCGACAGCGGATCGCCACGCCACAACTCCAGTGCCCGGCACAGCAGTTCGGCGGCCCGGTCGTCGTCGGCGTCACGGGCGCGGGCGACGAGGTCGCGGAAGCGGTACAGGTCCACCCGCTCATGAGGCACCCGTAGCCCGTAGCCCCCGGAGGTCCGGTCCAGATGGACGTCGGTCGCCGCCGGGCCGGGGCCGCGGAGCGCGGTCTTCAGGCGGCCTATGTAGCCGTAGACCACGTTGCGCACCGAAGCCGGCGGATCGTCCCCCCACACCCGGTCGATGAGCGTCTCGATCGGTACGACGCGATTGGCCTCCATGAGGAGCACCGTCAGCACACACCGCTGCCGGGGGCGGCCGAGGTCGACCTCGGTGCTGTCCGCCCACGCCTGTACCGGCCCCAGCAACCGGATCTCCACCGGCCCGTCCTTCCGTAACCGCCCGTGCCTTCCGGTCGGTCATGGTCCAGGGCCGACGACCTGCGCGTACAGCTTTCCTCAACATTCCCTCACGTCCCGCTCGGAAAGCTGACGGCATCCGACAGCACACCGGAGTACAGCCGTGAAGGTCTCGAACGCTTCCCCCCTCATGCCGCCCGCGCGCCGCACCATCCCCACACGCGGCGGCCACCAGGTCATCACCACCCTCACCGCCCAAACCAGAGTTTTCGCCAACTCTCCATCCGCTGACCGAATTCCGGAGGTGAGGCGACATTTTGTTCGAGTGTCCGGTCTGACCTCACGGTCGAGCGTTCGGATGCGGATGTGGCCCAGACCACTTGCGGTGGCCGTCGAGTGTCGCGGTGCCGTCGGGGCGGGCGGCGACCGGGCGACCAACCTGGCATTCCGCAACTACCGGCCAGTACCCCCGGTATGGCGCAATCCGCTCGGCCCGCACCTTCGTGCTGCCACCATCGTCACCCATCGAATATCCAGGAGTCCGGACTGCGGCGGGGGGCCGGCCATGGGGCTGCTCGGAAATGAGCTGGCGTTCGCGCACACGCTGACTCCCCAGGAGCACGAGGGCGTCATGGCGCTCGGCAGTCGCAAGCGTTATCCGGCCGACACCCATCTGCTCACGGAGGGGGACCGGTCCAGTCATGTAGTGATCATCATCAGGGGGTGGGTGACCGTATCCGTGGCGACCGACCGTGGGGCCACCCGGCTGATACTCGGCCTGCGCGGCCCGGGTGAACTGCTCGGCGAGATGGCCGCGTTGGACCAGCATCCGCGCAGCGCCACCGTGCGTGCCCTGGGGCCGACAGAGGCGCAGGTCATATCCGGGGACGCCTTTCGCCGCTTCCTCGCCCTGCACCCCCGGGTCAGCGGACTGGTGATACGCCAGCTCACCTCCCGGCTGCGCAGCGCCGACCAGGAGCGCTCCGCGCTCGCCTCCCTGACCGTGCTCCAACGCCTGGCCGGCCGGCTCACCGAACTCTCCGGAGCCGACCCCGCCGGCCCCTACGCCCCGTCCGGCACGGGCCCGTCGAGCGCCCCGGCCGTCTCCGGCCCCGTCGTCCAGCTGGCCCAGGACGAACTGGCCGCCACCATAGGCGCCACCCGGGAGGCCGTCGCCAAGGCGCTACGGCTGCTGCGCACCCAGCACATCGTGCGCACCGGCAACCGGATGGTGGAGATCCTCGACCCCGCGCTGCTCGCCCTTCTCGCGGACGGTCATCAGGAGTAGACCCACGCCCCGCCGTGTGTAAACGGCTACAGACGCCTCTCCTCCCGGGCCCGACCCTGTAGGTGCGGACCCCTCCCGAGGGTCGCCGCCCACACTGCCGGGGTCACTTTCACGGGCCGGTTCGGGCAGGACAACCACTTCTTCGGCACCACGAACCACTTCTTCGGCAGCGAGACAGAACATTCAGGGGGCACCGGTGAACCACGACGACGCTCTTGAACTCACCGAAGCGCACTACGAGTCGGTGATCAGCGTCGACGCCAGACGTTCCGGCGGGTACGACGACGTAGACAAGCCGCGGATGCGCGCCCGGATCTACCGGGTGCTGGAGACCGCCTTCACCCACGCCAGGATCGCGCGGGACGCCGTACACCTGGAGGACCGCGGCGACGGCGTGCTGCTGTCCGTGGCCGGGCGGATCGCGGCGAGCCGGCTGCTCGGCCTGTGGCTGGTCGAGGTGCACGAGAAGCTGCGGGACGAGAACCGCGATCTGGCCGTGCCGCTCGGGCTGCGCATCGGTATGCACGTCGGCCCGGTCCGGCACGACGACCGGGGCATCAGCGGACGCGCCGTCGACCTCGCCTGCCGGTTGGCCGACTCCTCCGTCGCGCGGGACCTCCTCGACGCCGAGAAGGCCGATCTGGTGCTGGTGACCTCGCAGTCCCTGTACGAGGACGTGGTCGGGGGCGGGGGCAAGTTCATCGAGCCCGCGCAGTACGCCCCGGCCCGGCTGGAGCTCAAGGAGGGCGCGGTCACCGCCTGGTTCCATCTGCCCGGACGGCCCGCTCCGGAGATCCCGGGGGCCCCTCCGGCCGCACCGGCGCCGACCGCAGCCGTCGCCCCGCTGCCCGCCGTCGACGACGAGTCCGACGACGCCGACGAGGACGACTTCGAGGCGGTCGACATGTCCGGCCATCTGCCCGGCCGCGTCGGGATCCGTCAGAACGTCCGGCGCGACGCCTTCCACAACGAGCACAACGTCTACCACGGCAACGTGCAGATGGGCGGGTCCACGCACCAGGTCACCGAGCAGGGGAAGGGCTGAGCCGGGTGAGCGACGACGAGCAGTCGGGCGGCGTGGCCGACGAGGCCCCCGACCGGCCGGGCGCGGGACGGTCGTCCGACGACGGCAGGAAGAGCGGCGACGACAGGAACGACGACAAGAACGACGACAGGAAGGACAGCAGGAAGGACGGCAAGAAGGAGGCCAGGGAGGCCAGGAAGAACGACAGGAACGCCCGGGACGACCGCAAGCGGGACCAGGACGACGAGGGCCGGTCCGACGACGAGAAGTCCGCCGAGGACGAGGAGGCGGACGAGGAGAAGGAACGGGAGCGGGAACGTGAGCGCGCCGCGGGGCGGTTCAAGGAACGCACCCGTGACCCGCTCGCCGACGACCAGGGCGAGGACGGGCCCACCAACCTCGCCGCCGCCGCGCGCACCCGTAGGGCCACCCGGCAGCTGTTCGACGTCCACCGCGACCTGATCAGCTTCGCCCACTCCCGGCTCCAGAGCGCCCACATCGGCGACAACATCAACCTCCTGCTGGGCGCCCGCCCCGGCGCCGGCATGCGCAGCGGCCCGGTCCCCGAGGACGAACTGCGCCGGCTGCGCCGGGCCCACGTGGCACCGGAGGGGTACGTACGGCTGCGCAACGCCCTGCGCGCCCGGCGGTTGCTGGTGCTCGGCGCCGCGCCCGGTACGGGACGTACGAGCACGGCGCTCTCCCTGCTCGACGAGGTCACCACCTCCGCCGCGGACGAAACCGACGGCGAGCCCGTGGCACGGGTGCGCCGGGTCGGTTCGGACGGCGGGATCCGGCAGCTGGCCGAGCGGCTCGACGACGAGGACGGCCAGGCCTGGCACGGCACCGGCCATCTGCTGTCCCTCTCGCTGTCCGGACCCGACGCGCTGCCCCCCGACGAGATGGACCTCGACGAGCTCGCCGCCGCCCTCGCCCGGCGGGAGGCCTACGCGGTGGTCGTGGTCACCGTCGGATCGGCCGCCAACCCGCTGCTCACCGGGCGGTACGGCATGCTCTGCCCGCCCGCGCCGACCGAGGAACTGCTCGTCACACGGCTGCGGGAGCGGCTGGAGGAACGTGCCTCCGAGACGGGCGGGGACGACACGCCCCTGGACGACCTGCTGGCCCGCGCGGAGGAGGTGGCCGGCCGGGACGAGGTCACGGACGCGGTCGGCCTCGACGATCTGCGGCCCGCCGAGGCCGAGTTGGTGGCGTCGCTGCTGGCCGGGCACGTCCTCGGGGACGTCTCCTACGGCCAACTGCTGGACGGCTGCCGCAGCATCGCCGCCGAGCAGGCCCAGGAGTGGTTCGCCGGCGTGGACCGCGCACTGACCACCCTCCCAGCCGTACCCGACCGCGCGGATCGGGGGACCCGGCGGTCGGGTACGGCGACCCTGTTCCACCCGGTGGCGTTCCGGATCGCGCTGGCCGTGCTCGGCGGCGCCGCGCACAGCGCCGTGGCCGCCGCCGCCCACCTGCTGACGTGGGAGCTGTCGGTGCAGTCCGACCCGGACCACACCCCGGCCCGCCCGCTGTTCTGCGACGACCCGGAGGCCGACGTGGCGCTCTCGCGCGCCGAACTGACCGACGGCAAGGTCGAGGTGGACGGCCACGACGTCCCCGCACGGCTGATCTTCTACCGGGGTTCCGCGCTGCCGTCCGCCGTGCTGACCGAACTGTGGGACCGGCACTTCCCGGTGCGGGCACCGGTGGTGCGCTGGCTGCGGCTGCTGGCGGACGATCCGCGCTCCCAGGTGTGGATGCGCGCCGCGGTCGCCGCGGGCGAGCTGTGCGTACGGGACTTCGACCACGGCTACACCGAGCTGGTACGGCCGCTCGCCGAGGCCACCACCAACCGCCGGCTGATCTTCGCGGCCACCACCCTGGACCAGGCCGCCGGTCACGACTCGCACCGCAGGACGGTGCACAAGCTGGTCGGCGACTGGAGCAGGAAGGGCACCCCGTCCCAGCGCTGGACCGCGGCCTGGGCGCTGGGCTACGGCAACGCCGCGGCCACGATGGACGACACCCTGGACGCGCTGGCCCGGATCGGGGTCCGGGACGAAGGCGAACTGGTCACGGTCGCCTCGCACAACGTCGTACGGCTGCTGGTGCTGCCGCAGGCTCCGCAGGTGCTGGCGCGGATGGCCGAGTGGACCCATCACAAGCGCGAGCCGTACCAGGACCTGGGCCTGGCGGCCACCGTCCGGCTCGCCCTGACGACCGTGGACGAACTGCTGATGGACCCCGACGCGCTGACGGACGGCAGCGGCTCGCCGTGGGGGGACCGCGGGGACTGGCCGGTGTCGCTCGCGCTGGCCGCGATCCGGCCCGAACTCGTCGCGCCGATGGCCGACTTGATGTGGACCGCGCTCAACACGGCGCGGTCGAAGGACGTGGCGTTGGACGCCCTGGAGGAGTTGCTGCGCTCGGCCGAGCGCAAGGACGGCACCGAGTGGACCCGGCCCGGGCTGGCGGCCCTGCTGCCCGCGCTGACCACCGAGGAGCACGACCAGCGGCGGCTGGACTGGCTGCTGCGCCGAATGATGAACGACCCGGAGAAGCCGCTCCCCGAACCCAAGGCGCGCGACCTGTGGTGGCTCGCCGTCGAGCCGGAGGAGAGGCCGCGCCGGCAGGCGCCGCGCCCGGACAGGCCGCGTCGGGAAAGGACGCGCGAGGAGGAGAGCCATGTCTGAGAACGAGGACGAGGCGGCGGGCACCGGAGCGGTGGCGCCCACAGGTCCGTTCCTGAAGGACCACAACACGCTGACCGACGGATTCCCGCGGGTCAGTCCCAGGTCGGCGCTGGTGCAGTTCTACCGGAACGGCGGCTACACCGTGAAGCGCGCCTCCGGTGTCCAGCACGTCGACAAGCCGGTGCTGGCCCGGCCGCACAGCATCTGCGAGATCGCGCTCGGCACCTATGTGACACCGCTTCAGATGGAACTGCCGGCCGCCGGTGGCACCACCTTCTTCAAGGCCGAGGTGGACATCGAGTGGGCGGTGACCGATCCGCATCTGGCCGCGCTGGAGGTCGTCACCGACGTCGCCAACCGGCTCACCTCACCGATCCTGGAGCGGCTGCGCGAGGTCACCACCACCTACCGGGTCGCCGAGGCCGAGCACGCCAACCGCGCCATCACCCGCGAGTGCGCGGGGGGCCGCTGGGCCGACCTGGGCTCCGAACTCGGGCTGCGGGTACGGCTGTACGTACGGCTGCGGGTGGACGACCGGACCATCGAGCACGCGGACGAGGAACGGGACGCGCACGCCCAGGCCAAGGTGATCCGGCTGCGGCAGGAGTCGTACCGGCGCATGCTGATGGGCGGCGAGCTGGAGCAGCTCAGCTTCATGCTGGCGGCCGACCCCGAAGGGGCCAAGGACTTCCTGGAGCAGATCCGCCAGGAGGGCCGACAGGACGAGAAGGAACGGGTCGCCCGGCTCTTCGCCATGGCCACCCGCGGCGAACTCGCCACCGTCGACGTGGAGACACAGGTCCTGAACCTCCTCAACCAGGGCACCGGGCGCCCCATGGTGGGCCCCATCGGCACGGTGCCCGCCCGCCGGCCCCGGGAACTGGAGACGTCCGCCGACCGTCCGTTCAACCCCGACTGGGCGTCGGACGAACCGCCGAGGCGTCCTCCGCACCGGGCACAGCCGACCCGGGGCGAGCCCGACGGGCGGGGGAGCGAGCGGCGAGTGGCCGGTCGGCGAGGCCCCGGCCGGGACGAGCCCTACCCGGCGGACGACACCGACCCGTACGAGCCGGGCACCCGCACCGGGCGCCGCAACGCCCGCCCGCAGCCGTACCCGGACGACCTCGACCACGACGACCGCCGCCCGCGGACCCGGGCCCGGTCCGCTCACCGGCCCGAGCCCTCCTACCCGCGCGACGACGCCGAGTACGACGACGGCGGCGGCTACGGCGGTGGTCGACACGGCGGCGGATACAGCGGCGGCCGGTCCGACGGTCCCCGGTCGGACGGTCCCCGGTCCGACGAGCCTCGCCATGACGGCTCGCACCAAGACGGCTCGCGATACGACGACCCGCGCCCCCGGCGCAGGCCGTCGCGCCCCGAACTCCCCCCGAGCGCGGACCCCGACCGTGACGAGCCACGCTCCTCGGACCGCCCCCGGACCTACCGGCCCGAGCCCTACTACCCGGCCGACGACCTCGACCGGGAGCCGCCGCGACGGCGCAGGCGGGGCGGGGACGACGGTTGGTCCTGGGCAGAGGAGGACCGATGAGCGCCGACGGCGCCCCACGGACCTCCCCCGACCCGGTCGTGCCGGTGCCGGACGGGGGTCGGCACTGCGACGACCGGGCGGGGGAGCGCATCGTCGCCGAGCGGTTGCTGGCGACGGTGCGGGAGGACCTCGGCCGCGCCGACTCCAAGGCGGCCGTGCTCCTCTCGGGGACGCTCGCGCTGCCCGCGTTCCTCGCCGGGTGGCGCGGCGCCCCCGGCTGGGACGGGCTCGGCGACCTGACGCTGGTCCTGTCCGGGGTGCTCTGGGCCGTCGCGGTGGCCGCGCTGGTCGCGGCACTGATGCCGCGCACCGGCACGGTCCGCGGCGGGGACGGGGTGACGTACTTCGGCGATCTGGTGGCGTCCCGCGACCTCGCGGGGCTGTCCGCCCGGGTCGGCGAGGCCGGGCGCGACCCGGCGAAATGGCTCCTCGTCCAGGCGGTCGACGTCAGTTCGATCCTGTCCGCCAAGTACCGCGCCATCCGCTGGGGAGTGGGCTCGCTCGCTCCCTCGGCGGCGCTGGCCGTGGTCTGGGGGCTCACCGCGGGCTGATCCCGGACGGCGCACGCGACACCGGCGTACCACCGCGCGTACGCCAACGCTCCACCGCACATGACACCGGCACGCACCAGGCGCGACACCCGACGCGTCACCACATACACGTCACAGACGCAGCAACAGCCTCAAGCACCGACTTCACGAAGACCAAGGGGACGGCCGTGGGAAGAGTCACGGGAAGACGACAGACAGGAAGGACCCGGGTCCGGCGCGCCGCCGCGTCGCTGCTGGCCGGCACCGCGGTGGTCGCGTCCCTGCTGGCACCGGCCGGTCAGGATCCGGTGCCGGCGGCGGACTCGGCACCCGCGTTCCCGGCGGTCAACTACGCGGTGGCCGTGGACGAGTCGGCCAGCCTCGCACCCGAGGACATGAAGGCCGAGAAGGCCGCCGCCAAGCGGATCGCGCTCGGCGAGGTGTCCTCGTCCTCGCAGGTCACCGTGTTCGGCTTCGCCGCCGCCGAGAAGCCGGGCCAGCGCGCGGTGGACCCGGTGTGTCCGCGCACCACGCTGGACGCGGCCGGCCGCGAGGACGTCGGCGGCTGCGTCGACAAGCTGCGCAAGCGCAAGGAGAACGAGGGCACCGGCACCGACCTGCCCACCGCCATCCGGCAGGGCGTGGACGACCTGACCGACGGCACCGACGCCTCGGTGCCCCGGGTGCTGTTCCTGCTGACCGACGGGAAGATGGACGTCGAGGACAGCTTCAAGTACGGCGACCCCGCGCACCGCCGGGCCGAGGGCGAACGCCAGTTGAAGGTGGCGCTGGAGGAGGCCGCCGCGCAGAACGTGCAGATCTGGCCGCTGGGCTTCGGACCCGACCCGGACCGGCGCCAGCTCGACCAGATCGCCGCCGGCGGCTACCGCAAGGGCTGTGTGGAACTGCCCTCCGCCACTCCCCGGGCCCACAAGGTCGACGGGGCGAAGGACGTCGGCAGCACGCTGGAGAAGATCTTCGCCGCCGCCCACTGCCTGCGCCACGAGGAGGGCCCGAGCAAGCGGCCGCCGGCCACCCTGGAGATCGGCATCTCACCGCTGGCGACCGTCGGCAGCATCGTCGTCGACAAGGGCGACCCCGAGGTACGGATCACCTACATCGACCCGGCGGGCGACGAGATCCCCGCCTCCGCACGGACGTTCAAGAAGTCCCGCTTCGAACTCGCGGGCGGCACCGGCACGGTGGAGGCGCTGAAGATCGTCGACCCGCTGCCCGGCACCTGGAAGGTGAAGGCCGAGGCGCCGGAGGGCCACCGCTCGCTGCCCGTCGCGGTCAGCGTGCTGTGGCAGGGCGAGCTGCGCGGCGCCATCACCATGGACCCGCCCTCGCCGCAGGCCGGCGAGAAGGTCACCGTCACCATGCGCCTTCAGACCCGCGAGGGCTACGAGATCAAGGACCCGCGCGACTACGAGGGGCTGCGCGTACGCAGCGAACTGACCGGCGACGGCTTCTCCGCGCTGGCGCTCGACCTCGCCGACGACGGCAAGGGCCCCGACCCCGACGCGAGCGACGGCTCCTTCGCCGGTACCGTCACCATCCCCGACGACGCCGACGGGACGCTGACGGTGAGCGCCACGCTGACCGCCTCGGGTCTGAGCGCCGACACCCGCAGCGAGACCGGCGAGGTGGCGCCCGGTGAACTGCCCGTCAAGGCGTCGCTCCAACTGCCCGAAGGCGACACCCACCCCGGCGGCACCGTCACCGGCACCCTGGACGTCAGCAACACCACCGACGCCCCGCACACCCTGCGGCTGTCCGTCGCCGACGTGAAGGACGGGCTGCTGACCGTCGAGCCGGACGAGATCACCCTCAAGCCCGGCGAGCGGGGCACCCGGGACATCACGGTCCGCGTCTCCCCCGAGGGCGCCTTCGGTGACCGGCTCGGCGACGGCCTCGACCTCTCCGGCACCTTCACCGCCGTCGACACCACCGACGACGACCGCACCCTCGAACGCGCGCCGGTCTCGGTGACGGTGACGCCGGAGCCCGGCCTCTGGGAGAAGTACTGGTGGGCAGTGGTGTCCGCCGCCGTGCTGACCGCCGCGGCCGTGGCGGCCCTCGTCGCGTGGGGACGGCTGCGCCGACGCCGGAAGGACCCGTACGGCCTGATGCTCCACCTCGTCTCGGAGGACGGCCGCGTCGTCAACGAACACCCGGCCGGACACGGCAACTCCAAGCAGTGGTACGAGTTCACCGTCGTCGAGGCCCACCGCAGCCCGCGCATCGAGCGGCGCCCGCACGGCCAGTACGCCGTCCAGCGCAGCCGCGAAGGCGGAGCGGTGCTGCGCAAGAAGGGCAACGGCCGGACCCCGCTCGCCCCGGGCGGCCGCGTCCAGCTGACCGACACGCTGAGCCTCGCCCTGGGCGAGGACACCCGGCCGGGCCGGCGCACCGGACGCAGGCCGACCACCACGAGGACGACCACGGTCGGCGCCGGCTCCTCGACCGGTGCCGGGGACAGCGGGAACGACAGCCCCTTCACCTCGTACCTGTGACGCGCACCGCACGGACGTACCCAGCACAGACCTGCGGCCCGGTAGGCCGTGAAGCGGGGAGGAACCCATGAAGATCTTCCAGCCGATGCTCTTCGTCGGCCTGGGCGGCACCGGCGGCCTGGTCGGCGCCGAGCTGGAACGCAGACTGCGCGCCGAACTGTGCGGTCCCGACGGCATGGCGCTGAGCAGGCAGAGCGGCCATGCCCCGTTCCAACTGCCGGACTGTCTCCAGTTCGTGTACGCCGACTACAGCGAGAGCGACCTCCAGCGGCTGCCGCAGTTCAACGTGGACCCGTCGCTGCGGGCCGCCTACGCGCGGACCTCCCGGGCCACCCACAATCTGCTGCCGAACTTCGACGCCTCCCCCGAAGTGACCAAGATGCTCCGGGCGGTGCTGCGCGACGAGGTCGCCGACTGGCTGCCGCCGCGTGTCGACGAGCCGAAGGTCACCCCGCTGCACTCGGGCGCCGGCCAGCTGCCGACCGTCGGCCGGGCCGCCCTGTTCGCCACCCTCCGGCACGGCCTCGGCCCGGTCCTGGAACCGCTGCTCCAGGCGATCGACGCGATCGCCAAGGCGGGCGGCGAACTGAGCGAGCTCGGCGGCGGCAAGGTCAACGGCTGTGACGTGTTCGTCGCCTTCTCGGTGGCCGGCGGCACCGGCGCCGGGATCTTCCTCGACTACCTCCACCTCATCAACTACGCCTTCCAGCTGCGCCGTTTCGACGGGGTGAAGATCTATCCGCTGGTCGTCATGCCGTCGTCGTTCGGCTCGGCCACCGGCGGCGGGCGGGAGGCCGAGCTCAACGCGGCGCGGGCGCTGGTCGACCTGTTCCGGCTGGTGGACACGCAGAACGCGCCGTCGGAGGACAACGAGATCGGCGACCTCGACCGAGGACTCGGGCTCGGCATCCGCTACCCGGGCATGACCCCGATCCGGCTGCGCACCGGCATCCTGCCGACCGCCTTCCTGTTCAGCCCGACCGCCGGGATCCGCGCGGACGACCTGCGCCGCTCCATCGTCTCCCTGGTGATGTCGCTGATCGGCACCGAGCTGGGCGACGGCCGCTCGCAGGGCCGCACCATGGCGGCCGACGACGACTACCAGACCTTCGCGGCCAGCTTCATCAACCGGGGCGTGCAGCGCAGTGCCGTGTCCCCGACCGGCATCGGCCGGCAGGGCGTCTCCACCAGCCTGGTCGCCTCCATGACCGCGCCGATGGACCAGCTCGCCGACCTGGTGGCCGGGCGGCTGCTGCGGCTCGCGGTCACCGACCTCGGGGAACGGCCGCGCCCGGAGCTGCGGGACGAGGCGGTGCCGATGATCCGGCAGCTGTTCGCCGACTCCCACCTCGAAGAGCTGTGGGAACGCAGACAGTTGCCGGTGCCCGAGCCCGATCCGCTGCCGCGCGGCGGAAAGAACATCGAGCAGGCCCTCGGCGAGCGCATCGCCGACATGCAGCGGCTGCTCTCCGACCTGCGCGCCGAGGCGGAGCGCGCCGCCATCACGATGGCCGACCGGTTCGCCCCGCGCCCCGCCCTCGACAAGCTGCTCCAGACCGTGGACCCCTTCCTCGCCGAACGTGTCGTCCGGGGCGTCCCGGACAGCGAGGAACCCATCGCCCGGCTCGGCTTCCTCGGCATGCTCGACCATCGGGCCCGCACCCCGCAGCGCCCGGCCGGGGTGGCCGAACAGCCGCCCAAGATCCCCCGGATCAAGGGACAGTTGGGCGGCCTGGCCCCGGCCCGCTGGGGCGACGACGACGTACAGGCCGCCATCCAGGAGCAGGACGCCTGGTACCAGTGGCGCTGCCGGCTGGTGTGGCACGAGGCCTGGCGCGAACAGCAGATGCACTGGCAGCCCCAGGCCGACGCGGCCGGAACCGACCTCGGCCGGCTGGTGGGCGCCTTCCGCCGGCACAGCGACCAGGAGCGCAAGACCGCCCAGCAGAAGGGCCTCGAACTGTACGAGGACCGCACCGGCATCTCGTATCTCCTACCGCCGCAGCGCACCCTCAACCACTTCTACGAGGACGTGGTGGTCCGGCTGGTCCGCCGCGAGGGGCTGCGCGAGAACGACGACGAGTCCGCGCTGCTGCTCAAGCTGGTCGACGGCGACACCTGGCGCAGCGTCCACGCCCAGAGCCGGCGTGACCCCGAGGGCGCGGTGGCCCGGGTCAAGGGACAGCTGGAGGCCCGGATCACCCGGCTGTTCGCGGAGAGCGGGGCGCATCTGGAGGAACGGCCGCTGCTGCCGTCCATGGGCACGCTGCTGGCCGCGGCGGCAGGCGACGCCGAGGCCAAGGACCAGGTCAGCAAGGAGGCGCTCGACCTGTTCGGCCGCAAGCTGACCGGGCTGCTGCCGGTCGGTTTCACCCCGGAGGGCACCGGTCTGCTGCGGGTCCTGGTGACCCATCCGCGGGTGCAGGCCGTCGAGGAGGTGCAGGAGTTCCTCGGCAAGACCCTGCGGCTGCCGTCGGACGCGAAGAACTCCGTGGAGTACCGGGGCGTGGAGAGCGACTCGATCACCGTGGTGCTCTTCCGCAGCGAGATGAGCCTCACCCAGGTGCCCGAGGCCCGCAAGGTGCTGCGCCAGTGGGCCCGCGCGAAGGACAGCGAGCAGGCGCAGGACGTACTGCGCTGGCGGCAGCGGCTCGGCTACCGGGACAGCTGGATGGTCAGCGGCGAGGACGACCGGCGGGTCATCCTGCACCGGCTGCTGTGCTGCATGTGGAACGGCCAGGTGGACGTCGTCGACGGCGACCCGTCCTCGCCCGACCGGATCCGGCTGCGGCTGCACCCCGAGAAGGGCACACACGTCCCCGGCGTACGGCTGCGGCTCGGCGACTTCCCCGGTGGGGTGTCCAGCTGGGCCGAACTGCTGCGGTCGTACGAACGCTGGACGGTGCTGGACGACGAGCGGATCGTCGAGGACTACTGCCGTGAGCTGATGGGGGCCCAGCCGCAGGGCCTGGCCCGGTCCGGCAGCGAGCCGCATCCCCTCTTCGTCGACCTCGTCGAGAAGGTCGCCCCGCGCCAGCTGGAGCTGCTGGCCGAGCGCCGGGAGCGGGACGGCGAGCGGGTCGAGGGCTGGGTGCGCCCGCTGTGGGAGTTCTGGGCGGAGACCCTGCCCGCCGCCCTCGACACCGAGTTCGGGGACCAGCGCGCGGTCCAGCCGACCCTGCGCACCCTGCTGGAACACGTCCGCGGCGGCTCGCCGGCTCGCCCCCGCACCCGTGAGGACCTCTCGGCGCCCCGCCGCCCGGCACCCGACGAGGACGACTGGGGCACGGCACCGGTCGACCCGCGCGGCGGCTACGCCGACTACGGCAGGCCGTACGGCGACGAGCGCGGCACGGCCGAACGGGACGGCCGCGAGGGCCGGGGCGCACGGCGGGACGACGAGCCGGGCCCCCGTTCGGACAGCCGGCACGACGACCCCGACGACTACGGGGGCCGGGGCGGCGGGCGCCGGCAGGACGACCCCGACGACCCCGACGACGACTACGGCGGCGACCGGCGCCGCGACGCCCACGACGACCCGGACCGCGACGACCGCGGCACGCAGGGCGGTCGGCGGCGGGCCCCGTGGGACGACGACGAGTCCGGCGAGCCCGGCCGCCGCAACCCCTGGGACGGTGACGCGCAGTGAGCACACGCCAGTCCTCCGGGACCGTCATCCACCTGGACCTGCGGGCCGGGGCGGCGGCGCTGCACAGCCCGTCCGCCCTGCGGGACCGGGTCGCCCAGGAGCTGGGCCGGGCCGGGCTGCCCGAGCCCGACGACCCGCTGTTCCTGGTGGTCGACACCCCGGCCGGGCTCAACGACCACCAGACGCAGTACGAACTGCTCACCGGCTACCGGGCGGTGGGCGAGGTCAGACTGCTGGTGCTGCTCGTGGGCAGCGCGCCCGGCTCGTTCGCCGGCCCGGAAGGGGACTTCCAGCCCGACCGCCGGCTGCTGCGCCCCGCCGTGCTGCGGACCACCGGCAGCGGCCTGCTGTGGGCCGGCGATCTGCGCTCCGCCCGCACCGCGCTGGAGCAGCCCGCGCCCGACGACCCGGACGCGCTGGCCGTCCTGGTCGACGCGCTGTCGGTGCCGGACGTCTACCTCAGCGTGCTGGACGGCGTGCAGACGCTGCCGGAGGCCGTGGCCGCGCCCGGTGTACGGCTGCTGGAGCAGGACCTGCCACCCGAGGTGCGTGACCGGGCCTGGCGGGACGCGCTCACCCGGTTCGCCGGCGCGGACGACGACCTGGCGCCGGACGTGGTGCTGACCGCCTCCTCCGGCGCCGATCTGCCGGAGCCGCTGCGCGGGTTGGTGGCCGGCCGGGGCGGCCGGGAGCTGGGGCACCGGGAACCCGGCGGCATCGCGGACGACGCCCACCGTGTCTGCGCGGACGCCCTCGACTACGCCGACGACGCGCTGGCCGGGCTGCGGACCCTGCCCGGTCTGCTGCGGGCCTCCCGCCGGGAGACGTTCGAGGCGGAGGCCGAGCAGGCCCGCAAGTCGCTGGACGACTACCGGGACCTCGTCGCCACGGCCTTGCGGGGTGGCGGCGGCACGGCACCGTCCGCCGCCGAGTCGGCGACCCGGCTGGCGGCGCTCGGGCTGCGGGTGCCGTCGGCCGAGGGCATGGGGGAGCGGATCGGCGAAGGACTGCGGGAGTTCGCCCTGAAGCTGCTCGGCCAGGGGCTCGCCCTGCGCTCGGTGGCGCAGCGCTTCACCGGACTGGCGGGGCGGGTCGAGCCGCTGCCCGGTTCGGCTCTGCTGCCGAAGCTCGGCCCGCACTCGGCCGAGTCCGTGGCCCGGCAGCTGACGGGCGGGGCGGGCGTCGCCGTGCCCGGACTGCCCGTCGCCGGACCACTGGCGGCGTTCGCGGCGGGAGTGCTCGGCGCGTTGTGGTCGGGGCCGTTCCTCGCCCTCGCGGTCCTGGTGCCGCTGCTGTTCGCCGGCATGGCGGCGCTCGGTTCGGCCCGGCTGCGGGGTGCGGGACGCCCCGGCCGCTGGGCGGTGGCCCCGCGCATCGCGGCGTTCTGCGGTGCCGCGGTGGGGGCGGGCGCGGGATACGCCACCGAACCCCCGCTCTGGCTGGGCACGGTCGGCCTGCTGACCGGCCTCGGCATCGCGGTGGAGACCGTACGCCGGCTCTGGTGCGCGGCGGCCGCCGCCTGGGCCCCCGGCCACACAACGGCCGTACTGCGTCGGGCACTTGACGGTCTGGACGCCGTGCTGGCGGAGGCGGTCCGGGAGCACTGGGCCGTCGAGGAGCGCCTGTACTGCGCCGACGCCGCCCGTTCCGTCGCCGGGATGCTGCGGGCGACGGCGGACGCGGCGGAGGCGGAAGCGCTGCCCGGCCCGGCCCGGCCCGCGGCCGACGGGGCCTTCGGTCTGTCCGGCGGGACCCGCGCCGAGGACGACTGGCTCACCGGTGACCCGGACGTCGACGTCGAGGACACCTACGCCGGGGCGGAGGACGCGGAGACCGACTGGGCCAGCGTGTACGCCTGGGAGGAGGAGCCCGCCGAGGACGAGCGCGCAGCCGGTCGCCCGAACGGGCAGGGGCCGGAGAAGAGCTCCGGCGTCTGGCGGAGCAGCCCCGGCAGGGTCCCGCGCTGGCTGGAGCGGGAGAACGGGGAGGGCGGGCCGGAGCTGGTCGCCACCCTGTCCGCCGATCTGACGGATGCCGCGCTGGAAGCCATGAAGCACTACTGGGGTGCCGTCGAGCGCGGCCAGGCCGGCGCCCGCGCCGTCCGGCGCACCGAGGAACGGGTCCACGAGCTGCTGTTCGCGGCCCGCCATCACCTCCAGCACAACGGGGTGCTGGCCCCGCCCCCGTTCGCCGCCCCGCGCCGCGCCCGCGCCACCTCGGCGAACCTGCTCGGCACCGACCCGCACGGACTGGCCGAACTGGTCGGCGCGGACACCGGCCGGCAGGCCGTGGTGCAGCTGTCCACACCCGAGCAGGGCACGCTGCTCAGCCGCGACCCGGAGGCCGCGGTGTGGCTCAGGTTCGCGCCCGGGGCCGTACGCGACGAGGTCGAGAAGTCCTGGCGGGCGACGGGTTCCGGGCACCCGCAGGACGTCCTGTGGACATCGTCCGGCCGCTACGCCGGCCTGGTCCGGCTCACCCCCCTGCGGACCGGCGTGGTGCACACCGTCCGCTCCCGGCAGGGCACCGGTTCCGACGGTCCCGACGGGGCCGATGCGGGTGAGGGGAGGACGGAGGGGTACGGCGGACATCCGTACGAACGCGGGGACACGTACGACCGCACGGACTCGTACGACCGCACCGACACGTATGACCGCGACCGTGCGGACTACGACCGTGCGGACGCCTACGACCGTACGGCCTCGTACGACCGCGCCGACTCCGACGACTGGCTGGCCTCGGACGACTGGCTGGGTTCCGACGACCGAGGGGACGGCGACCGCCGGTGACCAGCACCACGCATTCCCGTACGCCGGGGCCGGGCGGACCGCCGCCGGACAAGCTCGCGTTCACGACGCTGTCCGGGCGGCGGCGCGTCACCCCCGTGCGGGTCGGCAAGGAGTTCCGTCGCGACCGGGTGCTGCCCCAACTGCTGCGCAGGGCCGTGCTCGACGACGAGGGACAGCAGTGCGTCCAGGTGCGGCTCAACGCCAAGGACGCGGCGAACCCGGCGGCGCGCGCCCTGCTGGACACCGAGGCGGGCACCGCCGTGCAACTGGCCCAGGTGCTGGGCGACACGGAGTACGCGGCGCTCTTCCCGAGGCTGATCGGCCACGAGCTGGACACGGCCGAGCCGTTCCTGCTGTACGACCCACCGCGCGGCACACCCGTCGCGCGGATCCATGTGATGGGCGCCGCCGACCAGGAGATCTTCACCCGCGATCTGATGCTGGCCCTGTGCCTGCTGGAGGGCCAGGGCCTGGTGCCGCGCGGCATCGCGCCCGGCACCGTGCTCTGGGACGGCGCGAAGGTCCAGCTGTGGGGACTGGAGTCGGTCACCCGGATCGGCCGGCCGAGGCGTCCGTGGGGCCGCTCGCCGTTCTGCCCGCCGGAACAGCGCGCCGGCCAGGGGCTCGCCGAGCCCCGGGACGCGGTGTGGAGCGTGGCGCAGGTGCTGTACCGGCTGGCGACCGGACGGTCCGGCCCCGCCGACCGGCCGCCCGCCGACCTGGGCGAACACCGCAAGCTCGACCAGACGTTGCGGGACGCCTTCGCCCCGGGCGCGGCCGGCCGGCCGACGCCCGCCCAGGTGCTCGACCTGGTCGCACCGGGTGCCGCCCACCGCGTCCGGGTCGCCGTGCCGCCGGACGAGACCCGCCCCCACCACGAGGCCTTCGAGGAGGCGCTGCGGCTCAAGCGCCAGGCGCCCGCCGCCCCGCCGCGCGAGGAGACGGGGGCCGGGGTGCTCTGCCCCTACTGCCTGGAGACGATCCAACTCGACCTCGGCAAGCTGTTCGTCACCGACAGCCGGATGCAGTACAAGCGGCTGGACCTCAAGGGCATCACCAACCCTGTGCGGCGCACGGACGTCATGCGCGGCGCCGTCCAGAAGTGCACGGCGGACCCGGAGTTTCCGGCGCACTACATCCCGGTGCCCTATCTGACGTACGGCCGGCCGCTGACCGTCGCGATGGTCGGGCAGTCCTCCACCGGCAAGAGCCATCTGCTGACCCAGATGATCGCGGCGATCACCGACGGCGGGTTGGAGCCGTTCGGTCTGAAGTGGCAGTCCGTCAATCCGGAACAGCACGCCAGGTTCGTCCGGGACCGGGTGCAGCCGCTGCGCAACGGCAAGGTGCTGAACCACACCCCGGCGCTCGGCATGGACGACTTCGCCCGCTTCGTGGAGTCCCTGCTGATCACCGACCCGCGCGGGCAGGTGCGCCCGGTCGCCTTCTTCGACCTCGGCGGTGAGGATCTCGTCCGCACCGACGCGGCGCTGCGGTTCCTGCTCGGCGTCGACGCCCTGGTCTTCGTGGTCGACCCGGCGCTGGCCCTGCCGCTGCCGCAGCTGGACCACGCCCGCCAACGCTGGGGCGTGGAGGTGAACCGGGACGGCGACCTGGCCTTCGGCACGGTCCTGGACCGGCTGCCGAAGTACGGCGGGTATCTGGACGTGCCGTCCGCGATGGTGCTGGGCAAGGCGGACCTCCTCAGGTTCCAGCCGCCGGTCGACCGGTGGCTGACCCGGCCGCCGGCCGACTCGCTGGATCCGGCGCTGGTGCGCGAGGAGAGCCGGGACCTGTACGGGCTGCTGCGCCGGCACGCGGGTCAGGCGTGGCTGCGCCCGTTCGACGCGATCCGCCGCTGCACCCTGCACATCGCGTCCGCCACCGGCGGCCAGGAGGACCACGGCCGCTATCCGGCGGGCGCCGGGCCCCGGCGGGTGCTGGAGCCGCTGCTCGCCCTGTTCGCCATGCACGGACTGATCCAACTCCCCGGTGGCGGCGAGGCGTTGGCGGTGGGAGACGCTCCGGCGCTGGAGGCGGTGCCGTGGGACGGGGCCGGCGACGGCGGCCGGTTCAAGAGATCGCAAGGGCCCGAGGAGCCCGAGGGATCCGAGGGATCCGAGGGAGGGGAACTCCGGTGAACGACTTCCAGGACCGGGGCTCGGTGCACCAGGTCGTCTACCGCTGGGACGGCAACCACGGCCGCCAGGGCACCGGCATGAACGCCGTCGCGCACTCCTGCGACGCCGGGCGCGCCGAGGAACTCGGGCGCGAACTGGGCCCGTTGCTGTGGGTGTCCGGTGCTGCGGCCACCCGCCCGAGCGTCGTCCGCACCCTGTCCCGCGACGGCGACGTCCTGCTCGTGCGGCGCTGGCCCACCACCGACCGGGGCGGACGGCCCAGCACGGTCAGCCATGTGCTGGTCGGCGGGCCCGGCACCCTGAAGGTGCGGCAGTGCCTCGGGCTGGCGTACGGCGGCTGGGGCACCCGGGAGAAGGCGGAGACGGTCACCGGGAAGCAGGACGTGGTCGAGGGCGCGAGACTCGACGCGCTGGCGCTCAGGCGACTGCCGGAGATGCTGGGCCAACTGCCGTCGGTCAATCACGCGTTGACGATGGCCGCGGCGGAGTGGCTGCGCGATCCGGTGCAGCGCATCTCGCTGCTGATGGAGGAGGAACGCAGGCATCCCGGCTGGCCGGACCAGGACGCGGTGCCGGTGGTCTACCTGGGGTTGTTCCTGCTCTTCGGACCGTGGCTGGACCGGCAGTGGACCTTCGCCACGTACGACACGGCCGACAGCCACCCGCTCCGGCTCACGTCCGTGCCGGTCTGGGAGCCGGACAGCGGCGGGTCCGGCCCGCTGGCCCGGGTCAGGGGCGGCAAGCCGGTCAACCGCAGATTCGAACTCTGGGCGGCGGCCGAGCTGGTACGGCACCTCCTCGCCCACCCCGACGCGGACGCCGGGGTGCCGCAGCTGGTCCACGAGCTCCCCGAGGGCGCGGGGCTGGACTGGGAGCGGCGCCGGGCCCGCCTCCAGGGAATCCTGGGCGTGGACCGGACACCTCCGGCGGGCACCCGGATCCCGACGCCGGTGCCGACGCCGGTGCCTACGCCGCAGCCGGAGCAACGGCCGGAGGAGGCCCCGGTGCCGGCTCCGGCGAGGGACCGGGTGCCGTCGTACCCGGAGCTGTACGAGGAGCCTTACGAGGAGTCGTACGCGGAGCCTCACCTGGACTCGTACGCGGAGCCGGCCGTGGACCCGTATGCGGAGCCGGCCCTGGACCCGTATGCGGAGCCGACCGAGGACCCATACGCGGAGGCCGTCACGGAGCCGTACGTGGAGCCGGCCGTGGACCCCTCCCCGACCCCGCACCTGGACCCCTCGCTCCGCCGCCGGCTCCGCGGCCACCGTCGGGGCGACGTCATGGGGCAGAGCGTCCTGCTGGCGGAGTTGCGCCGGCAGCCGGACGAGTCGCTCCTGCACGAGCTGCGGTCGGGCGAACTGCCGCTGGAGGCCCAGGAGTTACTGCTGGACGAGCTGGGTGAACCCCGGCGGGTCCAGGCGCGTTCGCTCGACATGCGGCACGAGCTGTGCACGGAGGTGCTCCAGCACGACCTGTACTTCACGCCGCACGGACCGGGGGCGGAAGGCAGGTCGGGAGCGGACCGGGCGTCCCGGGCGGCGCACCTGTTCACCTGGGCCGTCGCCCCGCTGGCCCGGGACAGGCGGCATCTGGTCCCGCTTCAGGAACTGCTGTACCGCCTCAGCCGCGACCCGCACCCCACCACGGGCAACTGGCTCAGGCAGAGCATCGTGCAGCCGCCGAACGGCCGGGTCCCGGACCTGCCGCCGGAGGTGTGGGGCAAGCTCCTGGGGAACGCCCTGATGCGGGCCGGCACCCCGCCGCCCGCCGCTCCGCCGCCACCCCAGGCCTCCCCGACGTCCCGCACGACCGTCCCGGCACCCCTGCCGCCCCTCGCGCCTCCGCAGCCGCCGGACCGTCCGCCGGGGTCGCTCCTGGACCGGCTCTCCGGCGGCAGCGGCATCGCGGGCTGTCTGCTCGTGGGGGGTCTCGGCTTCTGCGCGGTCAGCATGGTCATCGTGGTCGCCTGGTTCCTCAGCTGACGGCAGGCTCAGGGCGCCAGCCGCTTCTCGAACCAGTGGCTGGCGTAGACGTGGTCGACGTACGCCGGGATCTCGGTGTATCCGCAGGCCCGGTACATGGCCTGCGCCTCGGTGAGCGCGGCGTGGGTGTCGAGGCGTACGACATTCAAGTGACGGGTGCGGGCCTCCGTTTCGAGTGCGGTGAGCAGCCGGCGGGCGAGGCCGAGGCGGCGGGCGGCGGGGTCCACCCAGACGTGGCGGATCTCGCCGACGCCGGGTTCCAGGCAGCGCAGCGCGCCACAGCCCACGGGGCGGCCCTCCTCGTAGGCGACGAAGAACGCGCCGGCGTCGCCGGACACCTCCTCGGGCCGTACGAGGTCGGCCTTGTCGAATCCTTCCGGGAAGCGCTCGTCGATGTCGGCGGCGTAGGCGTCCAGACAGGCGCGGGCGTCCGGCGCGGCGCCGTCGACGAGGGTGACGGTGATGCCCGCGAGGCGCAGCAGGCGCTGTGCGGTGGCCATGGCTTCGGTCAGCGTGGTCCGCTGCGGTTCGCTGAGGCCTTCGAGCAGACCGGCGGCGGCCGCGTGGGCCCGCCGGTTCTGCTCCTTCACCTCCACCCGCCCGGCCGGAGTCAGCTCGATCATGCGCAGCCGGCTGTCCTGCGGATGCGCGCTCAGCGTGACCATGCCCTGCGCCTGAAGCGCCTTGGCCATCCGGCTCAGATACCCGGCGTCCAGCCCGAGCCGGCTCCTGAGCTCCCGCAGGGACACCCCGTCCCCGACCTCGAACAGCAGACGGGCCTCGCCGAGCGGGCGGTCCTGGCCGAGGTAGTGGTCGTCCAGCACGCCGATGCGACGCGTGAAGTAGCGGTTGAAGCGGCGGAAGGCCGTCACCTGTTCTGCCGACACTGGCTTCATGTTCTTTGACTTTAGTCAAAGGTTTCGCCGGAGTCCATGGGTCCGCGGGCAGAGTCCGGGCACCGGTCGAGGGGCGGTCGAGGGGGCGCGCCCTTGAGCGATCACCCTGTTTCAGTGGATTCGCCCGCATGTTCCGTGATGCAGCGCACTTTCGGCCATGGATCGCGCATGCATCCGTATCCGGGGGGCAGGCGCACTCGGTCCCGTGCGTGACATACGTGTGACACAGGGGCTCTGAACAGGAACGGAAGGCAACACCGATCATGGCGGACAGTACGGAACTCCAGGCACGCGGCACCATCCACGTGGGAGGGGAATGGCGCGCGGCCGTCTCCGGCGGCACGCGCGAGATCCTCGACCCCGCGGACGGGACGCCGTTCGCCGTGGTCGCGGAGGGTGACGAGAAGGACACCGACCTCGCGGTGGACGCCGCCCGCCGTGCCTTCGACGGCGGCCAGGGCGAGTGGCCCCGCACTCCCGTCGCCGAGCGCGCCGCCGTGCTGCGCCGCGTCGCCGACCTGCTCGTGCGCGACCGCGAGCAGCTCGGCCTGCTGGAGGCCCGCGACGCCGGCAAGACCGTCGAGGAGGGCCGGGTCGACATCGACTGCGTCGCCGACGCCTTCCGCTACTTCGCCGACCTCGTCGCCGCCGAGGCCCCCGGCCGGGTGGTCGACGCGGGCTCGCCCGACATCCACAGCGTCGTCGTCCATGAGCCGGTCGGTGTCTGCGCCCTGATCACCCCGTGGAACTACCCCCTTCTCCAGGCGAGTTGGAAGATCGCCCCGGCCCTCGCCGCCGGCAACACCTTCGTCGTCAAGCCCAGTGAGATCACCCCGCTGACGACGGTCGCGCTCATCGAGCTGCTGGTCGAGGCCGGTCTGCCCGCCGGGGTCGCCAACATCGTCACCGGGCCGGGCCACTCCGTCGGCGCCCGCCTCTCCGAGCACCCCGACGTCGACCTCGTCTCCTTCACCGGCGGCCTGGTCAGCGGCACCAAGGTGGCCCAGGCCGCCGCCCCCACCGTCAAGAAGGTCGCCCTCGAACTCGGCGGCAAGAACCCCAACGTCGTCTTCGCCGACGCCTGCGCCACCGACGAGGCCTTCGACACCGCCGTCGACCAGGCCCTCAACGCCGGCTTCATCCACAGCGGCCAGGTCTGCTCGGCCGGCGCCCGACTGATCATCGAGGAGTCCGTCCGGGACCGCTTCGTCGCCGAGCTGGCGCGCCGGGCCGACCGCATCCGCCTCGGCCGCGGCACCGCCGAGGGCGTCGAGTGCGGCCCCCTCGTCTCCGAGCAGCAGCGCGCCAAGGTCGAGGCGTACGTCGACTCCGCGCTCAAGGAGGGCGCGGTGCTGCGCTCCGGCGGCAAGCGCCCCGAGCCGTCCCCGGACCGGCCGGAGAGCGGCTACTTCTACGAGCCGACCGTCCTCGACCACTGCCACCGCGACATGAAGGTCGTCCGCGAGGAGGTCTTCGGCCCGGTCCTCACCGTCGAGACCTTCCGCACCGAGGACGAGGCCGTCGCCCTCGCCAACGACACCGAGTACGGCCTCGCGGGCGCCGTCTGGACCGCCGACGCCGGCCGCGCCCGCCGGGTCGCCGGCCGGCTGCGGCACGGCACCGTCTGGATCAACGACTTCCACCCCTACCTCCCGCAGGCGGAGTGGGGCGGCTTCGGCAAGAGCGGGGTGGGCCGCGAACTCGGCCCCGCCGGACTCGCCGAGTACCGCGAGACCAAGCACGTCTACCAGAACCTCGCGCCGAAGCCCGTCCGCTGGTTCGCCGGCTGACCTTCCGGTCCCCCAGACCCGTAAGACTTCGCAAGTCCCCTGGAGCTATCCCGACATGTCCGAGAACACCCCTGTCTACGACTACGTCGTGATCGGCGGCGGCACCGCAGGATCGGTGATCGCCTCCCGTCTCACCGAGAACCCCGACGTCACGGTCGCCGTCATCGAGGGCGGACCCAGCGACGTCGGCCGCGACGAGGTGCTCACCCTGCGCCGCTGGATGGGCCTGCTCGGCGGCGAGCTGGACTACGACTACCCGACCACCGAGCAGCCCCGCGGCAACTCGCACATCCGGCACAGCCGAGCCCGCGTCCTGGGCGGCTGCTCCTCGCACAACACCCTCATCGCCTTCAAGCCGCTGCCGTCCGACTGGGACGAGTGGGAGGAGGCGGGCGCCAAGGGCTGGGGCGCGGTGCCGATGGAGGCGTACTACGCCCGGCTGAAGAACAACATCGTCCCCGTCGACGAGAACGACCGGAACGCCATCGCCCGTGACTTCGTCGACGCGGCGCAGGACGCGCTCGGCGTCCCGCGCGTCGAGGGCTTCAACAAGCAGCCCTTCACCGACGGCGTCGGCTTCTTCGACCTCGCCTACCACCCCGAGAACAACAAGCGGTCCTCGGCGTCGGTGGCGTATCTGCACCCGGTGATGGACGAGCGCGAGAACCTCACGATCCTGCTGGAGACCTGGGCGTACAGGCTGGAGCTCGACGGCACCCGCGCCAAGGGCGTGCACGTGCGCACCAAGGACGGCGAGGAGGCGCTGATCCGGGCCCGCAACGAGGTCGTCCTGTGCGCGGGCGCCGTGGACTCGCCCCGGCTGCTGATGCACTCCGGCATCGGACCCAAGGCCGACCTGGAGGCCCTCGGCATCCCGGTCGTCCACGACCTGCCGGGCGTCGGCGAGAACCTGCTCGACCACCCCGAGTCGGTGATCGTCTGGGAGACCGACGGCCCCATCCCGGAGAACTCCGCGATGGACTCCGACGCGGGCCTGTTCGTGCGCCGGGACCCCGAACACCCGGGCCCGGACCTGATGTTCCACTTCTACCAGATCCCGTTCACGGACAACCCGGAGCGGCTGGGCTACCAGCGGCCCGCGCACGGCGTCTCGATGACCCCCAACATCCCCAAGCCGAGGAGCCGCGGCCGGCTCTACCTCACCAGCGCCGACCCGGAGGTCAAGCCCGCCCTGGACTTCCGCTACTTCACCGACGAGGACGACTACGACGGCCGCACCCTCGTCGACGGCATCAGGATCGCCCGCGAGATCGCGAAGACCGAGCCGCTCGCGCACTGGCTCAAGCGCGAGGTGTGCCCCGGCCCCGACGTCACCGGCGACGAGGAGCTCAGCGAGTACGCGCGCAAGGTCGCGCACACCGTGTACCACCCGGCCGGCACCTGCCGTATGGGCGCCGCCGAGGACGAACTGGCCGTGGTCGACCCGCAGTTGCGGATCCGCGGCCTGCAAGGAATTCGAATCGCCGACGCCTCCGTCTTCCCGACGATGACCGCCGTGAACCCGATGATCGGGGTGCTCATGGTCGGTGAGAAGGCCGTCGACCTGATTGGAGGTGAGGCGTGATGAGTACGACCACCAGTACCGCGACGCCCGATATTCCCGAGACCCGTAAGCCGCCGACCGAGCCGGTGTTCGCCGTCGAGGGCCTGTGGAAGGTCTTCGGCCCCAAGGCGCACCGCGTCCCCGACGACCCGGAGCTGACCGCGCTCGACCCGGCCGAACTGCGCGAGCGCACCGGCTGCACGGCGGCCGTGCGTGATGTGTCCTTCGACGTCCGCAAGGGCGAGGTCTTCGTCGTCATGGGCCTGTCCGGCTCCGGCAAGTCCACGCTCGTGCGCTGTCTGACCCGGCTCATCGAGCCGACGGCCGGCACCATCGCCATCGACGGCGAGGACGTACGCGCCATGGACAAGTCCCGGCTGCGCGAACTGCGCCGCCACCGCGCCGCGATGGTCTTCCAGCACTTCGGCCTGCTCCCGCACCGCACCGTCCTGGACAACGTGGCGTACGGCCTGGAGATCCAGGGCGTCGGCAAGGCGGAGCGCCGTGAGCGGGCCGCCGAAGTGGTGGCCAAGGTCGGCCTGGAGGGCATGGAGCACCGCAGGCCGGGCCAGCTGTCCGGCGGTCAGCGCCAGCGCGTCGGCCTCGCCCGGGCGCTCGCGGTGGACCCCGAGGTGCTGCTCTTCGACGAGCCGTTCAGCGCGCTAGACCCGCTGATCCGGCGGGACATGCAGGAGGAGGTCGTCCGCCTGCACCGCGAGGAGGGCCGCACCATGGTCTTCATCACCCACGACCTCAGCGAGGCCCTCAAGCTCGGCGACCGCATCGCCCTGATGCGCGACGGCCGGGTCGTCCAGCTGGGCACCCCGGAGGAGATCGTGGGCTCCCCGGCCGACGACTACGTCCGCGAGTTCGTCCGGGACGTCGCGCGCGAACAGGTCCTGACCGTCCGTACGGCCATGCGCAACGCGTCGGCGGACGAGGCCGGTCAGGGCCCCGCCCTCGCGCCGGACGCGACGGTGTCCGAGGCCATCGAGGCCGTGGCGCGCACCGGTTCCCCCGCCCGGGTCATGGAGGGCGGCCGCTGTCTCGGGGTGGTCGACCACGAGCGGCTTCTCGGCGTCGTGGCAGGGACGGAGCAGCCAGTCACCGCGGGGACGGAGCAGCCCAAGGAGGCCGTGTGATGGCCACTGTCACCGCCGCCGCCCCGCGCACTGCCCTGCCCGGATTCCTCAAGCACCCCGTGGTCCGCAAACTGCTGCTGCTCGCGCTCGCCGCCGCGGTCCTGGTGCCGCTGGCCAACGCCCGCTGGGCGAGCGGCAGCTGGCCGGGCGCCCTGACCGTCGACGTCTCCGAACCGCTGACCAAGGTCAGCGACTGGATCATCGACAACCGCGACAGCCACCCGCTGTTCCTCTACTTCCTCGGGCACATCAGCAACGCGGTCGTCATCTGTGTACGCGCCGTGTACCTGGTGCTGCTCGCCGCCGGATGGGCCGGGGTGACCGTCGCCGCGGCCGCCGTCGCCTGGCGCGTCGCGGGCTGGAAGCTGGCCGCCGGCACCGGTGCCGCCTTCCTGGCCTGCGGGTTCCTCGGCATGTGGATCCCGACCATGCAGACCCTCGCGCTGATGGTCGTGGCGGTGCTCGCCTCGGTCGTCGTGGGCGCGCTGCTGGGCCTCGCCGCCGGGCTGTCGGACCGTATGAACCGGATACTGCGCCCCGTCCTGGACACCATGCAGGTGCTCCCGGCCTTCGCCTACCTGCTGCCCGTCGTCCTGGTCTTCGGCATCGGCGTGCCCGCCGCTGTCCTCGCCACCGTCGTCTACGCCGCCCCGCCGATGGCCCGCCTCACCGCCCTCGGTCTGCGCGGCGCCGACAGCGAGGTGCTGGAGGCCGTCGAGTCGCTCGGCGCCACCGCACGGCAGCGCCTGCTGACCGCCCGGATCCCGCTGGCCCGCAAGGAACTCCTGCTCGGCCTCAACCAGACGATCATGATGGCGCTGTCCATGGCCGTCATCGCGTCCGTCATCGGCGCCGGCGGCCTCGGTGACCGCGTCTACCAGGCACTCGCCTCGGTCGACGTCGGCGCCGCGCTCGCGGCCGGCATCCCGATCGTGCTGCTCGCCGTCGTACTGGACCGGGTGACCGGCGCCGCGGGCGAGAAGCTCGGCCAGGAACCCCACCCGAACGGCCGGGCGCTCTGGCTGTACGCCCTCGCCGGCACCGTCGTCATCGCCGTCGCCGGACGTCTCGCGGGCCGCCTCGACTGGCCCGACACCTGGACGCTGAACATCGCCGAGCCGGTCAACCGTGCCGTCGACTGGATGACCGACCACCTCTACTCCGGTGTGCCCGTCGTCGGCGGCACCGCCGACTGGGCGGCGCACTTCACCACCTGGATCCTCGACCCGCTGCGTGACGGCCTCCAGTGGCTGCCCTGGTGGTCGGTCCTGCTGATCGTCGCCGCGCTGGCCTGGCTGATCGGCACCTGGCGCACCGCGCTCACCGCCGTGCTCGCCATGGCCGCGATCGGCGTGCTCGGCGTGTGGAAGCCCTCCCTCGACACCCTGTCCCAGGTGCTCGCGGCCGTCGCCGTCACCCTGGTCCTGGGCTTCGCGACCGGTATCGCCGCCGCGCGCAGCGACCGCGTCGAGCGGATGCTCCGTCCCGTCCTGGACGTCTTCCAGACGATGCCGCAGTTCGTGTACCTGATCCCGGTGGTGGCCCTGTTCGGTGTGGGCCGTGCCCCCGCCGTCGCCGCCGCCGTCGTCTACGCGCTGCCCGCCGTTGTCCGCATCACCACCCAGGGCCTGCGCCAGGTCGACCCGGCCGCCCTGGAGTCGTCCCGCTCGCTCGGCGCGACCCCGGCCCAGCAACTGCGCCAGGTCCAGCTCCCGCTCGCCCGGCCCGCCCTGCTGCTCGCCGTCAACCAGGGCGTGGTCCTGGTCCTCGCCGTCGTCATCATCGGCGGCCTGGTCGGCGGTGGCGCGCTCGGCTACGACGTCGTCGCCGGCCTCGCGCGCGGCGACCTGGCGACCGGTCTGGTGGCCGGTGCCGCGATCGTCTGCCTGGGTCTGATGCTGGACCGGGTGACCCAGCCGACCGAACGCCGCGCGAAGAAGGGAGCGTGACATGCGACTTCGTAGCACTGTCGCCCTCGTGGCCGGCACGTCCGCCGTGGCGTTGCTGACCGGCTGTGGCGCCGCCGACATGACCAAGCAGGCCTCGCCCTTCGCCAACGCCCAGGGCGCGAAGACGGTGACGCTCTCCGTGCAGTCCTGGGTCGGCGCCCAGGCCAACGTGGCCGTCGCCCAGTACCTCCTGGAGCACGAGCTCGGCTACCGCGTCGACACCGTCCAGGTCGACGAGATCCCCGCCTGGGACGCGCTCAGCCAGGGCCGGGTCGACGCGATCATGGAGGACTGGGGCCACCCGGAGGAGGAGCAGCGGTACGTCAAGGACAAGAAGACGATCGTGCCCGGCGGCGACCTCGGGGTCACCGGTCACATCGGCTGGTTCGTCCCGACGTACTTCGCCGAGAAGCACCCGGACGTCACCGACTGGAAGAACCTCAACAAGTACGCCGACCAGCTCCGCACCGCCGAGAGCGGCGGCAAGGGCCAGCTGATGGACGGCTCGCCGTCCTATGTCACCAACGACAAGGCGCTGGTGAAGAACCTGGACCTGGACTACCAGGTGGTGTTCGCCGGTTCGGAGGCCGCGCAGATCACGCAGATCAAGCAGTTCGCCAAGGAGAAGAAGCCCTTCCTGACGTACTGGTACGAGCCGCAGTGGCTGTTCAAGAAGGTCCCGATGACCGAGGTGAAGCTGCCGGCCTACAAGGAGGGCTGCGACGCGGACCCGGAGAAGGTCGCCTGCGCCTATCCGCACACCCCGCTCCAGAAGTACCTCAACGCCGACTTCTCGAAGACCGGCGGCAAGGCGGCGGCCCTGCTGAAGAAGTTCAAGTGGACGACCGAGGACCAGAACGAGGTCTCCCTGATGATCGCCGAGCAGCGGCTGTCGCCCGAGGAGGCGGCGAAGAAGTGGGCGGACAACCACGAGTCCACATGGAAGTCGTGGCTGTCCTGACGGTCACTTCGTGAGGCCGGCCGTGATCTCGCGGAGCGCCTCCCCGGCCCGGCGCTGAAGGCCCGGTCCGAACGTGACCCGGGTGGCCCCGAGTTCACCGAGTTCGGTGGGTTCGGGGCCACCGGTCACCGTGCCGTGCACATTGATCGGCCCCTCGATCCCGGCCCGCAGCAGCGGCAGTACGTCGACGGGGGCGCCGATCGGATAGACGCAGTCGGCACCGGCGGCCACGTACAACGCGGCGCGCTCGACGGCCTGTTCGACGGCCGATTCGGTGGCGTCCCGCGAACCGCCGCCGTCGTCGTGTGCGCGGATGAAGGTGTCGATCCGGGCGTTGACGAAGAGCCGGCCGGCGGCGGCCTGCCGCACCTCGGCCAGCCAGTCGGCGTGCGCGCGCGGGTCCTTGAGGACACCGTCCGTGGAGTCCTCCAGGTTGCAGCCCACGGCACCGGTCGCCAGCAGCCGTTCCACCAGCTCCTTCGGCGCGATCCCGTACCCGTCCTCGATGTCCGCCGACACCGGGACGTCGACGGCCCGCACGATCCGCTCGACGGCCGCGAACATCTCCTCGGCCGGCGTCCGCCCGTCCTGGTATCCGAGGGAGGCGGCGACGCCCGCGCTCGGCGTGGCCAGCGCCGGGAACCCGGCCTCGACGAAGATCCGGGCGCTCGCGGCGTCCCAGGGGCCCGGCAGGACCAGCGGTTCGCCGGGGGAGCGGGGCCGGTGGAGCGCCCGGAAGGTGTCGACGTCGGTCATGGTGTGTGTCCCCCTGGAGGAATGCGGCAGCTGACCATCACCCGGTTGCAGTTGCGTGGGGTCACGAACGCTGTCCCGGGCGGTAGTGCCCCGGCGCCATACGGCAGGTCACCCCGAACCGGTTCCAGGCGTTGATCACCGCGATCGCCGAGATCAGCTGGGCCAGCTCGGCCTCCTCGAAGTGGGCCGCGGCACGGTCGTACACCTCGTCGGGCACGAACCCTTCCGTCAGGACGGTCACGGCCTCCGTCAGCTCGATCGCCGCCAGCTCCTTCTCGGTGTAGAAGTGCGCCGACTCCTCCCACGCGTCGAGCTGGATGATCCGCTCGACGCTCTCGCCGGCCGCCAGGGCGTCCTTGGTGTGCATGTCGAGACAGAACGCGCAGTGGTTGAGCTGCGAGGCGCGGATCTTCACCAGCTCGTACAGCCCGGGTTCGAGGCCCTTACGGGCGGCCGCGTCGACGCGGACCATCGCCTTGTAGACCTCGGGGGCGTGCTCGGCCCAGTTCAGCCGGGCGGGCCGCTCGGCCGCGTACCGGACCGTCGTGGCGTCGGGGGTGCTGTCGATCGTTGTCATGGTGTCGACCCTAGGAGCGAAGCAGCCCAGGAGTATGGTCCACTTCCATGCCGAAACCTTGGGCCACTTTGGGCGTCGACCTCCATCTGGAACCGTCGGGACCGGGACTGCGCCGCAGCCTCACCGACGCCCTGCGCGAAGCGGTGCGCAGCGGTCGCCTGGCCCCCGGCACCCGCCTGCCCTCCTCCCGCTCGCTCGCCGCCGACCTCGGCATCGCCCGCAACACGGTCGGCGAGGCCTACGCCGAACTCGTCGCCGAGGGCTGGCTCACCGCCCGCCAGGGCTCGGGCACGCGGGTCGCCGACCGCGCGGTGATCCCACCGGCGTCCGCCACCGCCCCACCGCGACCCGAACGCCCCCGCCCCGTCCTCGACCTGGTCCCCGGCACGCCCGACCTCGCCGCCTTCCCCCGCGCGGAGTGGCTCAGAGCGGCCCGCCGCGCCTTCCTCGCCGCCCCGAACCAGGCCCTCGGCTACGGCGACCCCCGCGGCCACCCCGAACTGCGCGCCGCCCTGGCCGGCTACCTCGCCCGCGCCCGGGCCGTACGCGCCGACCCCGAGTGCGTCGTGGTGTGCGCGGGCTTCGTGCACGGTCTCCAGCTGCTCGCCCGGGTGCTGCGGGCACGCGGTGTGCGGACGGTGGCGGTGGAGTCGTACGGCCTCCCGCCGCACTGGAGACAACTGACGGCGGCGGGCCTGCGCACGACGCCCCTGCCCTTCGACGAACGAGGCACCGACCCGGCCGAGTTGAGCACCGAGGGGGCGGTCCTGCTCACCCCCGCCCACCAGTTCCCCATGGGGGTCCCGCTGCACCGCGACCGCCGGGCGACGGTGGTGGACTGGGCGCGCCGCACCGGCGGCCTCGTGCTGGAGGACGACTACGACGGCGAGTTCCGCTACGACCGCCAGCCGGTGGGCGCGTTGCAGGGCCTGGACCCCGACAACGTGGTCTACCTGGGCACGGCCAGCAAGTCCCTCGCCCCCGGGCTCCGCCTGGCGTGGATGGTGCTGCCTCCGGCGCTGGTGCGGGAGGTGACCGAGGCGAAGGGCGGTTCGGACACCTGCGGTGTGCTGGACCAGCTGACCCTGGCCGAGTTCCTGACCTCCGGCGCCTACGACCGCCATGTCCGCGCCGCCCGCCTGCGCTACCGGCGCCGCCGTGACGCCCTGGTCCACGCCCTGTCCACGCACGCCCCCCACCTCGAGATCACCGGCATCGCGGCCGGCCTCCACGCCGTCCTGCGCCTCCCGCCCGGCACGGAACACTCAGTGACCCAGGCGGCGACCTGGCAGGGCCTGGCCCTGCACGGCCTGACCTCCTACCGCCACGAGGCGTCCACGACGGAGCCCTTGGACGCGCTGGTCGTGGGGTACGGGACACCGCCGGATCATGCGTGGGCGGGGGCGTTGGAGGCGTTGGGGAGGGTGTTGCCGTGAGGGGACGGGGAGGGTCCTTCTTGAGGCCGGGTCCATGCCGTCGGGGGCATGCTGTCACCAGCGCCCGCCCACCCTCTTGGCGTGGTCCTCCCGACGCCGGGCCGCGATCTCTCAGCCCGTCCGGCGTTTGAGGACGAGGCCCGTTCAGGGCCGACAGCGGGGGGGGCCGGGGGCGGCAGCCCCCGGGAACGGGACGGGTAGGGGCGGCAGGGGCGAAACCCCCGGGACCGCAACCACCACCAACGCTCACCCCCCACCCCCCGAATTCTCACCGCCCCGACCCCCGGATGAACTCGGCGCCTCCCCGAATCGCGCCAGCACCAACGCCCCCGCCACGGACACCACAAAGCCCAGAACCGCCAGCCACGCCAGCCCTTCCCGCGTGCGATCCCCCAGCCACACCACGCCCACCAGCGCCGGCCCGACCGTCTCCCCGATCACCATCGCGGCCGTAGCCACCGTCACAGACCCCCGCTGCAACGCCGACGTCAACGCCAGAAACGCCGCCCCACCCCCCAACAGCAGTGCATACGTCGCCGGGTTCCCCAGCAGCTCAGGCACCGACACCGAGTCGATCAGCCGCACCGCCACCTCCACCACGCCGAACCCGAACCCGGCCGCCAACCCGAGCACCAGCCCCCGCCCCCGCTCCGGCAACCGCCCACCCGCCAGCCCCACCCCCAACACCGCCAGCGCCACCCCGAGCATCGAGAACTTCAACGCGTCCGACCCGCCCAGATCCCCTTCCTCACCCGCCGAGACCCCGAGCATCGCCAGCCCGGCACACACCACCCCCACCGCGGCCCACTCACCCCGGTGCAACCGCACCCGCAGCAGCCGCGAGGCGACCACCGCCGTCACCGCGAGACTGGACGCCAGCGCCGCCCCGACGGCGTAGATGGGAAGCGCCCGCAGCGCGAGGACTTGCAGGACGAACCCCAGCCCGTCCAGTCCCAGCCCGGCCAGATACCGCCACTGCCGAAGCGCCCGCAGCAGCACCCCCGCCTCGCCGCCCCCGCCCCCCTGCGCGCTCGCCGCCCGCGCGGCCATCGCCTGCAACACGGTCGCCGCACCGAAGCAGACCGCCGCACCCAGCGCACACACCATCCCAAACAGCACAAAGCGACTGTAGGGGAGTCAGGGAACGGCACACCCGCCGACAGCACCACTCCCGACGATCTCTAGGCTGTCCGCCTGACGAACCACGGACAACCAGATCATCGGGGGAGACACACATGGCGGAAACGCGACGCCGACTGCGTTCGAGCACGGTCGTACTCGGCGGCATGGGAGTCATCGCCGCGGCCCTGACCTCGTGCAGCTCCGACCCGGACCGCCGCTGCGTCGACCGCGACAGCTACACCTACGAGGGCTACAAGATCGTCGCGGACAGGAACTGCAAGTCCGGCTCCGGTTCGAGCTCCTCCTACGGCAAGGGCGGCAAGAAGAAGACCCGCGGCTCCGACGCCGCCTGGTACTACGACGCCGACATCGACGACGGCCGCGCCGACTTCGGCACCTTCAGCCGCAGCGAGGCCGTCGACCGAGGCGGCTTCGGCTGCTCGGGCAGCGGCGGCGGCTGACCGGATCCCCGTCGAAGGCCCCTACCAGGCACCCGTACAAGGAACCCGTACCACGTGGAGCGCCGCAGCATCGAGCCCCGCCCCGGCTGGCAGCAGACCGTCGAGGAGCAGGGGCTCATCTACCCCCTCACCCGCCACCCCGACAACTCCCTGCGCCCGTACTGGGACGAGAGTGCCTACTACGAGTTCTCGCTCCCGGAGGTCGAGGCGCTGGAGGAGGTCGTCGAGGAACTGCACCGCATGTGCCTGACGGCGGCCGAGCACATCGTCGCCGCGAACCGCTTCGCCGACCTCGGCATCACCGACCCGCGCATCGTGGCCGCGGTCACCGAGGCCTGGCGCCGCCGCGCCGAGCTGCCGTCCGTCTACGGCCGCTTCGACCTCCGCTACGACGGCACCGGCCCCGCCAAGCTGCTGGAGTACAACGCCGACACCCCGACCTCACTGGTCGAGGCGGCCTCGCCGCAGTGGTTCTGGATGGAGGACCGCTTCCCCGGCGCCGACCAGTGGAACTCCCTCCACGAACGCCTCGTCGCGGCCTGGCAGAAGCAGTCCGCCCTGCTGCCGCCCGGCGGCCCCCTCTACTTCGCGTACTCCTCCGCCGACGAGCTCGGCGAGGACATGATGACGGTCGCCTATCTGAAGGAGACCGCCGAGCAGGCGGGCCTGGACACCGGCTGGATCTCCATGGAGGAGATCGGCTGGGACCGGCTCTCCGGCCGCTTCGTCGACAACCGACTCCGCTTCATCCGCAGCTGCTTCAAGCTCTACCCCTGGGAGTGGCTCACCACGGACCGCTTCGCCGACCACGTCCTCGACACCCTCGACAACGGCGGCGGCACCGGCAGCACCCTGTGGATCGAGCCGGCCTGGAAGATGCTCCTCAGCAACAAGGCCCTCCTCGCCATCCTCTGGGAACTCCACCCCGGCCACCCGAACCTCCTCCCCGCCCATCTCGACGGCCCGAGAGAACTGGCCGCCACCACCGGTTACGTGGCCAAGCCCCTGCTCGGCCGGGAGGGCGCGGGCGTGACCATCCACGCACCCGGAGCCGCGGCGGTCGTCCGCGAAGAGCCCTGCTGCTACCAGCAGTTGGCCCCGCTCCCCGCCTTCGACGGCCATCACGTCGTCCTCGGCGCGTGGGTGGTCGAGGGTGAGTCGGCGGGCCTCGGCATCCGCGAGTCATCCGGTCTGATCACGGACGAGTACGCGCGCTTCGTCCCCCACGTGATCCTCTAGGACCGCGTACCTCCCCCGACGCCTTTCCGTCGATGCTGCCGCCCGGTTCGGCTCCCCCGAACCACCGTCCACGACCCGGGCGGCAGGACTTCAGCATCGCCCCGGCCGGCGCCGCCCAGCTATCCGCTTACGGCGGGAACCGCACCCTTTTGTGGATAACCCGAACCCCGCCGCAACGTCTGTGACGGCGTCTCCCCATACACCTCCCGATAGTGCCCCGTGAACCGCCCCAGATGCGCGAACCCCCAGCGCAACGCCACATCGGTGACCGTCCCCAGCCCGTGCCCGTCCGCTAAGGCCAACAGCTCGCGCCGCGCCCCGTCCAGCCGGACCCGTCGCAGATACGCCAGCGGAGTCGTGGCCAGATGCATCCGGAACCCCTCCCTGAGGCTCCGCACACTCACCCGCGCCGCCACCGCCATGTCCGCCACGGATATGGGCTCATGGGCGTGCTCGGCACAGAAGTCCGCGGCCCGCCGCACCGCACCGGGCAGCACCGCCCGTCCGCGGCCCGCCACCGTGTCGCTGAGCATGTGCGGCTGTGCGTCCAGCAGCCCGTTCACCAGCAACTGCTCGAAGTGCCCCACCCCCAGCGGCGACCGCGCCGCGAGCCCCGAATCGGCGAACTCCGCGAACGCCCGCACCACCCGCAACCACGCCCCGACCGCCCCCACCCGCGGATCCAGCACCGGCGCGAACCGCACCGGCGCGGACGGCAGTTCACCCAGCCGCACGGCGAGCGCCCCGTCGAGCGTGGCCCGCGGAACGATCAGCACCCGGTTCAGGGTCTCCCCGCTCCATCGCATCGACAGCCGCTGCCCCGGATTGACGATGCTCAGCGCGGACGACAGCGTCACCCCGTCCGCGGTCACGGCACCGTCCCCGGCCAGCGGCACATGGATGTTGTAGAACTCCGGCAGCTCACCCGGCGTGACATCGACCTCCGCCCCGTACCCCAGCTCATACAGCGCCACGCCCCCCTCGTGCACACACCGGAACCGCCCGTCGACCGGATGCTCGTCCAGCACCGTCAGTCGATGCGGCGCGAACCGCGCACTGACCAGCGCGTGCAACTCCTCGACATCACCACCCCGAAAGAGCACCCCCTGCCCCGCATCCGCCGACCCGGGACCACCACCCGCCGCCCCGGACCGCGACCCCGACCCCGCCGCCCCGGCCCCGGCTGCCCCGGACCCCGACCCCACTGCGCCCATGACGACCATGCCTCTCCGTCACGCGTCCTGTGCGGAACGTACCGCCCCAGGCTCACCGGCGCCCCGGAATCACGGTCCGGCTCCGGCGGGGGCCCGAGCCGGGTAGCGTCCCGTGGGGTCGTGCCGCCCGGCGGGGGAACCCGTGCCTCACACCCCGAGCACGCCCCGCAACTGGGCCAGCCCCCAGTCCAGGTCCTCCTTCCCGATCACCAGCGGCGGCGCGAGGCGGATCGTCGCACCATGGGTGTCCTTCACCAGCACGCCCCGGTCCATCAACTGCTCCGACACCTCGCGTCCCGTGCCGTGGCCCCGCGCGATGTCGACCCCCGCCCACAGACCCCGCCCGCGCACCTCGGTCACCCGCCCCGTGCCGGTCAACAGGCCCAGCTCCCGGTGCAGATGCGCGCCGAGCTCGGCCGCCCGCGCCTGGAACTCCCCCGTCCGCAGCATCGCGATCACCTCCAGCGCCACCGCACAGGCCAGCGGATTGCCGCCGAACGTCGACCCGTGCTCCCCGGGCCGCAACACCCCGAGCACATCCGCCGACGACACCACCGCCGACACCGGTACGACCCCGCCCCCGAGCGCCTTGCCCAGCACATACACATCCGGCACCACGCCCTCGTGCTCGCACGCGAAGGTGCGCCCCGTGCGCCCCAGCCCCGACTGGATCTCGTCCGCCACGAACAGCACGTTCCGCTCCCGCGTCAGCTCCCGGACCGCCGGCAGATAACCGGCAGGCGGAACGACCACCCCCGCCTCGCCCTGGATCGGCTCCAACAGCACGGCCACCGTGTTCTCCGTCAACGCCCCCCGCATCGCCGTCAGATCCCCGTACGGCACGATCTCGAAGCCCGGTGTGTACGGCCCGAAGTCCGCCCGCGCCTCCGGGTCGGTGGAGAAGCTGATGATCGTCGTCGTACGGCCGTGGAAGTTGTCCGACGCCACCACGATCTTCGCCATCTCCGCCGGGACACCCTTGACCCGGTAGCCCCACTTGCGGGCCGTCTTCACGGCCGTCTCCACCGCCTCCGCCCCGGTGTTCATCGGCAGCACCGTCTCCATCCCGCACAGCTCGGCGAGCTGTGTGCAGAACGCCCCGAACCGGTCGTGGTGAAACGCCCGCGACGTCAGCGTCACCCGCTCCAGCTGCGCCTTCGCCGCCGCGAGGATCCGCTGGTTGCCGTGCCCGAAGTTGAGCGCGGAGTACCCGGCCAGCAGATCCAGATACCGCCGCCCCTCCACATCCGTCATCCAGGCCCCGTCGGCCGTCGCCACCACGACCGGCAAGGGGTGATAGTTGTGCGCGCTGTGCGCGTCGATCTCGGCGATCAGGGATTCGGTGGTGCTCGACGTACTCACGGGGCTCTCCGTTTCCGCCACCGCGAGGGCTCGTGTCCCGGCAGTCACGAGGCTCGCGGCCACTGTCCAGTCCGGCCGTGCGCGTGCTCTGCGGCCCCCTCCTATCGTTGCTCGCATGATGGACGCGTGCCCATGGGTCACCGACGCGGCCGGTAGGCTGATCGACGGGCCGTGACTGGCGCGCTGGGATGGACCAACCATCGGGGAGCGGCCCCTGGACCGACGTCCAGACCGAGTGCCGTGCGCCTGGGCCGCACCGTGATCGCTGCACACGACGTCCGGAGGTCCCCATGCCCGCCGAGCCCCTCTCCACCGAGTCCACCGCCTTCCGTTCCGCCCTCGACGTGATCCGCGCCGTCGAGCCGCGCGTGGCCGACGCCATCGGCCAGGAGGTCGCCGACCAGCGCGAGATGCTCAAGCTGATCGCCTCCGAGAACTACGCCTCCCCGGCCACCCTGCTGGCGATGGGCAACTGGTTCAGCGACAAGTACGCCGAGGGCACCGTCGGCCGCCGCTTCTACGCCGGCTGCCGCAACGTCGACACCGTCGAGTCCCTCGCCGCCGAACACGCCCGCGAGCTCTTCGGCGCCCGCCACGCCTACGTCCAGCCGCACTCCGGTATCGACGCCAACCTCGTCGCCTTCTGGGCCGTCCTCGCCGCCCGCGTCGAGGCCCCCGCCCTGGAGAAGGCCGGAGTCCGGCAGGTCAACGACCTCTCCGAGGCCGACTGGGCCGAACTGCGCCGCGCCTTCGGCAACCAGCGCATGCTCGGCATGTCCCTGGACGCCGGCGGCCACCTCACCCACGGCTTCCGCCCGAACATCTCCGGCAAGATGTTCGACCAGCGCTCCTACGGCACCGACCCCACCACCGGCCTGATCGACTACGAGGCGCTGCGTGTCTCCGCCCGCGAGTTCAAGCCGCTGATCATCGTCGCCGGCTACTCCGCGTACCCCCGTCTCGTGAACTTCCGGATCATGCGCGAGATCGCCGACGAGGTCGGCGCCACGCTCATGGTCGACATGGCCCACTTCGCGGGTCTCGTCGCCGGCAAGGTCCTCACCGGCGACTTCGACCCGGTCCCGCACGCCCAGATCGTCACCACCACGACCCACAAGTCGCTGCGTGGCCCGCGCGGCGGCATGGTCCTGTGCGACGACTCCCTCAAGGACCAGGTCGACCGCGGTTGCCCGATGGTCCTCGGCGGCCCGCTCCCGCACGTCATGGCCGCCAAGGCCGTCGCCCTGGCCGAGGCCCGGCAGCCCTCCTTCCAGGACTACGCCCAGCGCATCGTCGACAACTCCCGCGCGCTGGCCGAGGGCCTGATGCGCCGCGGCGCCACCCTGGTGACGGGCGGCTCCGACAACCACCTCAACCTGATCGACGTCACCTCCTCCTACGGCCTCACCGGCCGCCAGGCCGAGGCCGCGCTCCTCGACTCCGGCATCGTCACCAACCGCAACGCCATCCCGGCCGACCCCAACGGCGCCTGGTACACCTCCGGCATCCGCATCGGCACCCCCGCCCTGACCACCCGCGGCCTGGGCACCGGCGAGATGGACGAGGTCGCCGCCCTCATCGACCGGGTCCTCACCACCACCGAGCCCGGCACCACCAGCAAGGGCGCCCCGTCGAAGGCCCAGCACGTCCTGGACCCGAAGATCGCCGACGAGATCTCCCGCCGCGCGACCGACCTCGTCACCGGCTTCCCGCTGTACCCGGAGATCGACCTGGGCTGACGCCCCGCTGCCGCGCCGATGACCTCACAGGTCCAGATCGATCAACTCGTGGCGTGGCTCCTGACGCGGCGGTCCGGCTTCCGGCCGGGCCGCCGCGCGGCGTATCAGCAGCGTGCCGCCGACACCCGCCGCGAACCCGACGGCCAGCCCCGCCACCGCCCATCCGGCATCACCCAGCCCCGGACCGGCCCGGTCGCCCCCGGCCGCCGTGCTCTCGGCGAGCGCGTCCTCCGACTCGCCGACCAGCCCAGCCAGGTCCAGCCGCTCGAAGACCGAGCGAGGTGCCCGATGCCAGCGGATATCGTCGTCCTCCAGGTCCGGCGCGGGATCCGAGCGCACCCAGGGTGTGCCGTCCCCGGCCACGAACAACTGGTCCTGCCGCCGCACGGCCACATCTTCTCCCGGCGCTCGATCCGTCTGCGGCCAGCCACCCACTCCCGTCAGCCCCCACACCACCGTGATCCGTATCGGCGGATGACGTCCCTCCACCCAGTCCTCGGACACCCGCTCCGTCCCGACGAACGTCGGCTGCAACAGCTGCCAGAGTCGGGCGAAGGCCGGCTCGCCGGAGTGCAACGACCTGGTGTGGCCCGTGCCGCCCGCGACGACCATCGCCACGTCGGGGTCGTCCCGCACCTGCGGCGGGGCGGCCTCGGCGGTGGCGGCCGTCGGCCACAGAGCGAGCCCCGCGGACACGGCCACGAGCAGGGCGCGTACCGCCCCAGTCAGGCCGGCCCTCATACGTCCCGGAGCTCCTGCCTCGGCCCCGGCTCACCCCGCAGGCGCTCCAGGGGCAGCCGAGTGACGTAGGGACGCAGGACCAGTGCGAGCACCGCTCCGGCCGCCGCGCCCGGTAGTGCCCACCACCAGTCGGTGCCCTCGCGGGACCCCGACGCGGCAGGGGAGACAGCGGTCACCGCGTCCACGGAGTCCGCCGCAGACGTGGAAGGCGAGTCCGCCGCGCCTTCCTCCGTCCCGGGCGACTCTGCGCCCGGCGGGATCGCCGCGTGCCCTGCGGACGACGGCTCACCCATCAGACCCAGCTTCTTGAACAGGGCGCGCAGCTGAGAGGGGTGATCGGCACGGTGCCAGGCGCCGTTCGCAGTGATGTCCAGGTCCGCCGCGGTGTGTATCCAGACGTCCTGCCCCTTGTGGGCCGGATAGACCCGGTCGAGCCGCCACGGCGACACGTCGTGGGCCATCCAGGTGACATTGATCTGGCGGGCCGCCGTCAGCTCGGCCTCCGGCGGCTTGTCACGGGTGCCCTCGCCCTGTGCGCCGAGCAGTCGCTCCAACTCGCCGTACTCCTCGTCGGAGTAGTACAGCGCGGCCGTCTCCGTGCTCTCCGGTGACACCAGGAGCACGCTCGTCGGCCCTCCGGCTGACGCGGGAGCCGCGGCTCCCCACACCAGAAGGGCGAGGGCCGCCGCCAACGACCCGGTCAATGCCGTGACTTCACGACACCGGCCTTTCCAGCCCTGCCCCTGCCCGTCTCCACGTCCCCACATCCGAACCCCCAACCCGAGCCATCCCCGTGCGGCCCGTCCCCGAGCCGCGTGTCACTTCTGGTACACCGCCCGACCCGTCTGGGTTCCCACTCCGAACCAGCATTTCCGGACCGCGATCTCCTGGACCGGCTACTGCCGGTGCCGCTGATTGCGATCGGCCACCTCAGAGGCCTTCCCGACCGACCGCGCGACCTCCAGGGCGCGCTCCTTCGACGCCACCCCTTCCAGCCGCAGCGCCACGGTCTCGCCCTCGGCGCGACGGGTCCACAGCAAGGTCGGGCCGGCCGTCCGCTCCTCGCGTGAGTAGCGTTCCCCGGCACCGTCCACCAGCCAGAACGTCAGCAGGTGCGGTCGGGCGAACCACAGGGCCGGGTCGGGTGAGGTGCCGTGCGAGGCGGCCGGGCCCGGCGAGATCCACTCCGGCGGTTCGCGCACCGTCTTCTCGAAGCCGATGTCCAGGCTCGCCCGCCGCTCGTCCAGCCGTATCGTGCGCCCGTCCTCGTGCCAGCACAGGCTCACCACGAACCGACCCCCGGACTCACCCCTTACCGCGACCGCGTCCGGAGTGCCGAGCTCCGCCGGAATCAGGGGCTCGAAGCCGGCCCGGCGCCCGGCCTGCGCCAGCGAGACCGAGCGGCCGCAGCCGGGGACCTCGGCGCCCGGCGAGGGGATGGCCGAAGGGTCGTACCGCACCTCGACGCCGGCGAAGTCGAACCAGTCCAGGACTGCTGCCCGCACCGGGGGAGTGAGCACGAGCACCGTCAGCAGACCGCACAGCGTCGCGGTCAGCGAGCGCCACCGCACCCGCGTCCAGCGCCGCACGGCGCGCAGTCGCTCCGCCGGACCCGGCGGCTCGGCCACCGGCACGGGCACCTGCTCGGCGAGTATCTGCCCGAGCACCCGCTCGACCATCGTCTCGGCGCCGTCCCCCGCACCCCGGGTGTCCAGCGAGCGTCCGAGCGCCCGCAGTTCCTCGGGCAGCCGGGCCACGTCGTCACGCCGACCACGATCACCGGAGCCCCGGCCACCGGCGCGCTCGCCGCCACCGGCGCCGTCACTGCCGTACGCGCGCCGCCCTTCACCCTCGTACGCCCTTTGCCCGTCATCGTCGTGCGGCTTCCGTCCGTCACCCACGCTCATCACCCCCTTCCCGAGGCTGAAAGTCCGGCAGCAGTCGCCCCAGCTTCCGCAGCGCGCGGTTCAGCCGGGACTTCACCGTGCCCCGGGGCCAGCCCAGGGCCTGGGCCGTCTCGGACTCGTCCATTTCCAGGAGATAGCGGTAGGTGACGACCAGACGGTGCTCCTCGCTCAGCTTGTCCAGGGCGGCCTGGAGCGCGGCGCGGCGCTCTATCTCCAACGCCGCCATCGCCGGGTCCGCCGACTCCGGTATCAGCGGCTCCGCCTCCGCCATCGCGGCCTCGCGCCCGGCGAGCGTGCGCTGACGTGCCGCCGTACGCACTGTGTTCCTCGTCTCATTGGCCACGATGGCCAGCAGCCACGGCTTGAACGCCGAGCCGTCCTTGAACCGGCCCAGCGAGCAGTACGCCTTCACGAAGGCCTGCTGCACCACGTCCTCCGCGTCCGCACCCGCCCCGAGCGCCGCGGCCGCCCTGAGCGCGATGCCCGTATGGGCCCGCACCAGCTGCGCGTACGCCTCCGGCTCTCCGGCGCGTACGCGTGCGATCACCGCGGCCTCATCGACGATGCGGCCCCCCTCCCGCGTTCTCACACTCTTGTTACACCGCGGAAGACGGATCGGTTCCCATCTGTTTCCGACCAGTTCCGGACCGGCCCGCCGGACCTGAGAGAATGGTGAACATGGCCTCAGACCGACCCCGCGTGCTCTCCGGAATCCAGCCCACCGCAGGCTCGTTCCACCTCGGCAACTACCTCGGCGCCGTCCGCCAGTGGGGGGCCTTGCAGGAGAGCCACGACGCGTTCTACATGGTCGTCGACCTGCACGCGATCACGGTCCCGCAGGACCCCGCCGAGCTGCGCGCCAACACCCGCCTGGCCGCCGCACAGCTGCTGGCCGCGGGACTGGACCCCGAGCGCTGCACGCTCTTCGTCCAGAGCCACGTCCCCGAGCACGCCCAGCTCGCCTGGGTCATGAACTGCCTCACCGGGTTCGGCGAGGCCTCCCGCATGACCCAGTTCAAGGACAAGTCCGCCAAGCAGGGCGCGGACCGGGCGTCGGTCGGCCTGTTCACGTACCCGATCCTCCAGGTCGCGGACATCCTGCTGTACCAGGCAAACGAGGTCCCGGTCGGCGAGGACCAGCGCCAGCACATCGAGCTCACCCGCGACCTCGCCGAGCGCTTCAACGGCCGCTTCGGCCAGACCTTCACCGTCCCGAAGCCGTACATCCTCAAGGAGACGGCGAAGATCTACGACCTTCAGGACCCGTCGATCAAGATGAGCAAGTCGGCGTCCACCCCGAAGGGCCTGATCAACCTCCTCGACGAGCCCAAGGCCACCGCCAAGAAGGTCAAGAGCGCGGTCACCGACACCGACACCGTCATCCGCTACGACGCCGTGAACAAGCCCGGTGTCAGCAACCTGCTCACCATCTACTCGACCCTCACGGGCGCGGGAATCGCGGAACTGGAGCAGAAGTACGACGGCAAGGGCTACGGTGCGCTCAAGACGGACCTCGCCGAGGTCATGGTCGAGTTCGTGACGCCCTTCCGGGAGCGCACCCAGCAGTATCTGGACGATCCCGAGACGCTGGACTCGATCCTGGCCAAGGGTGCGGAGAAGGCGCGCGCCGTCGCCGCGGAGACGCTCTCCCAGGCGTACGACAAGGTGGGCTTCCTGCCCGCCAAGCACTGACCCCGCAGCCCGGCAAACGGCCGGAATCCGGTCGTACCACCGCACAGCGCTGCACATCACTACGGTTGCGCCTGCCCGCAGCACGGTCGTGGCCGTACAGTCGATAGCCGAGTGGCCGTACATGCGGCCTCTCACGCTCACCAACAGGGCACGAGCTCACCGCGGAACGAGACCTCGCGACGGGCGAGCTCACGACAGACGAACAGGAGACGACGTGGGGACCGTAACGATCGGCGTGTCGATCGCGGTCCCGGAGCCTCACGGCAGCCTGCTCCAGGAGCGGCGCGCGGGCTTCGGCGACGCCGCGGCTCACGGCATCCCCACGCACGTCACGCTGCTGCCGCCGACAGAGGTCGACTCCTCGCTGCTGCCCGCGATCGAGGCACACCTCGTCGAGGTCGCCGCCGCCGGGCGCCCCTTCCCGATGCGGCTGTCCGGTACCGGCACCTTCCGGCCCGTGTCGCCGGTCGTCTTCGTCCAGGTCGTCGAGGGCGCGGAGGCCTGCACCTGGCTCCAGAAGCAGGTCCGCGACGCCTCCGGGCCGGTCGCACGCGAACTTCAGTTCCCGTACCACCCGCATGTCACGGTCGCCCACGGCATCGACGACGAGTCGATGGACCGCGCCTTCGAGGAGCTCGCCGACTACGAGGCCGCCTGGTCCTGCACCGGTTTCGCCCTCTACGAACAGGGCGCCGACGGCGTGTGGCGCAAGCTGCGGGACTTCGCCTTCGGGGGGTCGGTGGTACCGCCGCAGGCGGGGCGTGTGGACCGGGGGTCCATCCCTACGGCGTAGCTCCGCCGGTTGGGCCGTGGTGCTGGTGCCGCGGGGGGTGTGTTGTTGTGCGCGGGTGCATTGTGGCTGGTCGCGCAGTTCCCCGCGCCCCTGTGGAGGGGGCGGAGGGTTGTGTGTTGGCTGCGGGTGATTCGTGGCTGGTCGCGCAGTTCCCCGCGCCCCTATGGAGTGGGCGCGCGGGTTGTGCGTTGGCTGCCGGTGATGCGTGGTTGGTCGCGCAGTTCCCCGCGCCCCTATAGGGGCGCGTCTGCGGCGCCGTATTCGTTGCCTATACCGGTAGGCGGCGGAACAGGCCCCTCGGTACGTGGCGGAGTGCCGACATGACCAGCCTCAGGGTGCCGGGTACCCATACCGTTTCCGAGCGGCGGCGCAGGCCGGTCTCGATCGCTGTCGCTACCGCCTCCGGGGTGGTGGCCAGGGGGGTTTCCTCGCGGTCCGCGGTCATCTTCGAGCGGACGAATCCGGGGCGTACGACCATGACGTGGACGCCCGTGCCGTGCAGGGCGTCGCCCAGGCCCTGGGTGAAGGTGTCGAGGCCGGCCTTGCTGGAGCCGTAGATGAAGTTGGCGCGGCGGGCCCGCTCGCCGGCGACGGAGGACAGGACGACCAGCGAGCCGTGGCCCTGGGACTGCAAGGCGCCGGCGCTGACCAGGGCCGCCGACACGGCGCCCGTGTAGTTGGTCTGCGCGACCCGCACCGCCTTCAGCGGCTCGCGCTCGTCGCGCGCCTGGTCGCCCAGGATCCCGAAGGCGAGCAGCACCATGTCGACGTCGCCCTCGGCGAAGACCTTGCCGAGCACGGTCTCGTGGGACTCGGGATCGAGGGCGTCGAACGCCACCGTGCGCACCTCTGCCCCCAGGGCGCGCAGATCCGCCGCGGACTGTTCCAGGGCGGGCGAGGGGCGGCCCGCCAGCCAGACCGTGCGGGTGCGGCGCGTGATCAGGCGGCGCGCGGTGGCCAGCGCGATCTCTGACGTACCGCCGAGGACGAGCAGGGACTGGGGGAGGCCGAAGGCGTCCTTCATGACGGCTCCTAGAGGTCTGACGGCCGAGGGGCTGGAGAGTTGCGGGACTTCCGGAAGCAGCGGGAGTGCCGGGAGTCCGAGGGGCGCATTGCGGGTGCTACAGGCCCAGGCGGCGGGCCAGGTCCGAGACGAACACCCCGCGCGGATCGGCTTGCGCGCGCAGTGCGCGGAACTCGTCCAGGCGCGGGTACATCGCGGCGAGCAGCTCCGGCCGCAGCCGGGAGTCCTTGGCGAGGTAGACGCGCCCGCCCGCCGTGGCCACGTCCTCGTCCAGGGCGTCGAGGAACGCGCCGAGGCCGGGCAGGGCGGCAGGGATGTCCAGGGCCAGCGTCCAGCCGCGCAGGGGGAAGGAGAGAAGGCCGGGGTCGGCGTCACCGAAGCGCTTGAGGACGGCCAGGAAGGACGGGCAGCGGTGCTCGGACAGCCGGCGCACGATCCGGCGCAGGGTCTCCTCCTGGCCGTGCCCGACGGCGAACTGGTACTGCACGAAGCCGCCCCGGCCGTAGATCCGGTTCCAGTGGGGCACGCCGTCCAGCGGGTGGAAGAAGGCGGAGAGCTTCTGGAGTTCGCCGGTACGCGCGCGTGGAGCCCTGCGGTACCAGAGTTCGTTGAACCAGCCGACGGTACGGCGGCCGAGCAGCCCTTCCGGGAGGACGGCGGGCGGGGCCGGCAGGCGGGTGGGGCGGAAGGCCAGCGGGTCCCTACGCGCGCGCGTGCCCTCGCGCAGCGCCTCCAGGGGCGTGTGGTCGCCGCGGGTGAGAACGGCCCGCCCCGTCGCCGCGCCGCGCGCCAGCAGGTCGATCCAGGCGACCGAGTAGCGGTAGTGGTCGTCGGTGGCGGTCAGGCGGGCCATCAGGTCGTCCAGGTCCCGCGCGCGTTCGGTGTCGACCGTCATCAGCGAGGTCTCCACCGGCTGGAGCTGGATCGTCGCGGTGAGGATCACGCCGGTCAGGCCCATGCCGCCGGTGGTGGCGTCGAACAGGGGCGTGCCGCGGCCGACCGCGTGGACCTCGCCGTCGCCCGTGAGGAGCTCCAGCGACAGGACGTGGCGGGAGAAGGAGCCCGAGACGTGATGGTTCTTGCCGTGGATGTCGGCGCCGATCGCGCCGCCGACCGTGACGTAGCGGGTACCGGGCGTCACCGGCACGAACCAGCCGAGCGGGAGCAGCACCTCCATCAGCCGGTGCAGGGAGACGCCCGCGTCGCACAGCACGATGCCGTTGTCGGCGTCGATCGCGTGGACGCGGTCCAGGCCGGTCATGTCCAGCACCGTGCCGCCGGCGTTCTGCGCCGCGTCCCCGTACGCCCGCCCCAGGCCCCTGGGGATGCCTCCGCGGGCCCCGCAGTGCCGGACGGCCGTCGCGGCCTCCTCGTACGTCCTGGGGCGGATCACACGGGCGTTGGTGGGGGCGGTGCGGCCCCAGCCGGAGACGGAGGTGGAGACGGTGTCGGCAGACATGTCGGCGACCGTAGCGTCCCTCGATGGGCGATCAGTTCTGAAACATTCCTGCTCTCCCCGAAATGGGTGATTAATGGGATGTCGCCCAATATTGTCGTAGTTCGGTTGAGGTGGGCGTGAACAGTGAGTCCCCATGGATCACCTCGACGACAGGGGCCGGGCCTCGCCGGGGCCGCGGTGGACGGCGGACGCCGGGGCGTCTGGTGGCGCGGCGCGGCGCTCACGGCCGGGGCGCAGCTCGTCAGCATGGGGGTGAAAAGGGTGATTGCGCCGCCCGCGCCCGGCGCAGGTCGAAGCCCGCGTACGCACCCTCGGCCCGCACTCGGGGGGCACTGACCGCGCGCATGGGGGCGACCTGGATGCGAGCGAGGAGGCGCCCGTGCCTGAGGCCGCGCCCCTGACCGGTGCCGCACGCGGCCCGGAAGCAGCGCTCCTGGTCATCGCGGCCCCGGCCGCCGCCGGGCGGCTCTTCACCACCCACGCTCTGATCCAACTCGCCCTGATCTTCGCGCTCTTCACCGTCTGCGCCGCCGCCGTCTATCTGATCAACGACGCCCGCGACGCCGAAGCGGACCGCGCGCACCCGACCAAGCGGCACCGACCAAGCGGCACCGCCCGATCGCCGCCGGACAGGTTCCCGTACCGGTCGCGTACGTCGTCGGAGGCGTCCTCGCCGTGCTCGCGCCGGTCGTCGCGGCCCTGCTGACCTCACCCGGGGTGGCGGTCCTGCTCGCGGTGTACGTCGGCATGCAACTGGCGTACTGCGTAGGCCTCAAGCACGTCCTGGTCCTGGATCTCGCCGTCGTCACCGCGGGGTTCGTGATGCGGGCCATGGCCGGCAGGCTCGCGCTCGGCATCCCGCTGTCGCGGTGGTTGCTGATCACCACCGGGTTTCGGGGCGCTGTTCATGGTGACCGCCAAGCGCTACTCCCAGGCCGTGCAGATGGCAGGGGAGGCGGGCGCCACGCGCGCGTTGCTCACCGCGTACACCACCGGCCATCTGCGCTTCGTCTGGCAGCCGGTGGCCGGGGGCGCCGTCCTCGGCTACTGCCTGTGGGCCCTGGAGGAGGGCGGCGACCCGCACACCGGCCTGCTGCCCTGGCGTCAGCTGTCCATGGTCGCCTTCATCCTCGCGGTCCTGAGCTACGCCCTCTTCGCCGACCGCGGGACGGCGGGCGAGCCCGAGGAAGTCGTCCTGCGCGACCGGGCGCTCGCCTTCATCGGCGTGGTGTGGCTGACGTTGTACGGGTTGGCGGTGGCTGATTGGTAGGCACGCGCGCGTGGGGGAGCCGGGAGCGAACGGCCGGCACGCGCGCGTGGGGAAGCCGGCGGGGGCCCATGACCCACAGCGCACCCCCACCGCCACCCCCACCCCCACCAACGCGCGCGGGACCTATCGTCACGCCCGCCCGAGGGGGCCGCGCCCCTACGCCGTCTTCGTCGCGGTGAGCGTCGCCGGGGCGGTCGTACAACTGCTGTGCCTCGCGGTGAGCCACTACGGCCTCGGGTACACCTCGCAGCGCGTGGACACCGTGTCGGGGGCCGGAATCGGCATGGCGTCGGCTACCGTCCTGCGGTTTTGGGGCACACGGACATTGGTCTTCCCCGCGAAGGGCAGAGACGGATCATGGACTGGCTGAAGAGGCTTCCCGTCGTCGGGTCGGCGGCGACCTGGCTGATGACCACGCACGCGTGGCACTCCTATGAGCGCATGGAGCGGGTGAAGTGGACGCGGCTCGCCGCCGCGATGACCTTCACCAGTTTCATCGCGCTGTTCCCGCTGCTCACCCTGGCCGCCGCGATCGCCGCCGCGACGCTCAGCAAGGAGCAGCAGAACAAGCTGGAGGACAAGCTCACCGACCAGGTGCCGGGTATCGCCGACCAGTTGAACATCGACGCGCTGGTCCAGAACGCCGGCACCGTCGGCCTCATCGCCGCCGCCGTGCTGCTGTTCACCGGCATCGGATGGGTCGGCTCCACGCGCGAGTGCCTACGCGCGGTGTGGGAGCTGCCCGACGCCGAGGAGAACCCCCTCCTGCGCAAGGTCAAGGACGCGGGCGTCCTGGTCGGTCTCGGCGGCGCCGTACTGGTGACGGTCGCGGCCTCCACGCTCGCCTCCGCCCTGGTCGGCTGGACCACCCGGCAGGTGGGCCTCGACGAGGGCGGCTGGGGCGGGGTCCTGTTGCAGATCGCCGCGTTCCTGGTGGCCGTACTCACCAATTTCCTGCTCTTGCTCTACGTCCTGACCCTGCTGCCTGGAGTGGAGCCGCCGCGTCGCCGGCTGATGGTGGCCGCGTTGATCGGCGCGATCGGGTTCGAACTGCTGAAGCTGCTGCTCAGCGGCTATATGCAGGGCGTGGCCACGAAGAGCATGTACGGCGCGTTCGGAGTGCCGGTCGCCCTGCTGTTGTGGATCAACTTCACGTCGAAGCTGGTGGTGTTCTGCTCCGCCTGGACGGCGACGCCGAGCAAGGACGACATCGCAGCCGCCGACGCGGACGAACCCGAGGCCCCCGCCGATGAGGCCGACGCCCCGGACAGCGACGCCGAGGGCCCGGCCGCCGAGTCCGAGGACACCGCCGCCGAGCCCCAAAAACCCGACGTCAGGAGCGGCCCCGGCGGCGCACCAGGTCGGGCAGCGGCCAGCGGCGGTTGATCAGGAAGGCGCCGGCCGCGAGCAGCACCAGTGCCCCGCCCGTGATCCCGAGCGCGATCCCGATGCCGCTCGAACCGTTCGCGGCCGAGGCGCCCACCGCCGCCTTGGAGGACTTCTCGCCGGCTCCGCTGCCCCCGGCCTGCCCGGCGTCGTTCGCACCCGGCTGGGCGCTCGCCTGCGCGGCGCTCCTCGGCGGCACCAGCTCACCCACCGGCTGCACCTTGCCGGCCGCCTGGAAACCCCAGTCGAAGAGCCGCGCGGTCTCCTTGTAGACCTCGTTGTGCTCGCTCTTCTCCGGGTTCATGACCGTCACCAGCAGCACCTTGCCGCCCCGCTCGGCGACCCCCGTGAAGGTCGCGCCCGCGTTGGTGGTGTTGCCGTTCTTCACGCCCGCGATGCCCTGGTAGACGGGGACGTCGCTGTCGCCGGAGAGCAGCCGGTTGGTGTTCTGGATCTCGAAGGTGCCGCGGACCGACTTGCCCTTCTTGTTCTTCGTCGTCGCGCCCGGGAACTTGGCGCTGACCGTCGAGCAGTACTCGCGGAAGTCCTTCTTCTGGAGGCCGGAACGCGCGATCAGCGTCAGGTCGTACGCCGACGACACCTGCTCCGGGGCGTCGTAGCCGTCGGGCGACACCACGTTGGTGTCGAGCGCCTGGAGTTCCGCGGCGTGCGCGTTCATGTCCTTGACGGTGTTCGCGATGCCGCCGTTCATCTTCGACAGCACGTGCACGGCGTCGTTGCCGGAACGCAGGAAGACCCCGAGCCACAGGTCGTGCACGGAGTACGTCTCGCCCTCCTTTATGCCGACCAGGCTGGAACCCGACCCGACGTCCGCCAGGTCGGACGGGTCGACCTTGCGCTTCGTCGTCTTCGGGAACTTCGGCAGCACGGTGTCGGCGAACAGCATCTTCATGGTGCTCGCGGGCGCGAGCCGCCAGTGCGGGTTGTGCGCGGCGAGGACCTCGCCGGTCTCGGCGTCGGCGACGACCCAGGAGCGGGCGGTCAGGTCCTTGGGCAGCACGGGGACGCCGCTCGCGAGGTTCACCTGGGTGCCGGGCCGCCCGAGCCGCTCGCCGCCCACGATCGACATGTTCGCCGGGGGCGTGGCCGACGGGCTCGTGCTCGGTGTCGGCTTGGGAGCCGCGTGGGAGACGGGCGCGGTCAGCGCGAGGGACGACAGGACGGCGGAAGTGACCAGCAGGGCGCGCCTGGCGGTCTTCTGGGGTGCGGGCACGAGCGAGAACGTACATGCCGTTCCCATGGAAGTCCCGTTTCTGCCCCCACCCCGCTCGAAGGACCGGACAGCCGGTCGCGATACTGAACTCATGAAGCTCAGTCGCCCCGTCTCCTGGTTCCTGCTCGCTTTCGGGGTGTGGAGCTGGGTCATCTGGGTCACTTTCGTCAAAAACCTGATCAAGGACAGCAGTGGGCTCGCGTTCGACGACGGTCACCCCACGGCGTACTTCTGGGTGCATCTGCTGCTCGCCGTCGTCTCCTTCGTATTGGGGACGGTCGTAGGGGCCATCGGGTTGCGCGGAGTGCGCGCACTGCGCCGGACGTCATAGGAACTCGGCCACCGCGTCGGGCGTTCACTCAGCACACAGACGAAAGGGAACGTCCGAGTGGTCATCGTCTTCGCGCTCGTCGCGCTGCTCGTGCTGTCCGTCCTGGTGGCGGGCAACTGGTGGCTGTGGCGTCGGCTGTTCCGCGACACCACCCGGGCACCCGGGCTCGTGCGCCGCGCGGGCGTGGTGGTGATAGCGGGTGGATGGGCGCTGACGGTTGGCGCCCTGGTCGCCGAGCGCTCGGGCGCGCCGTTCTGGCTCCAGCAGGTCCTGGCCTGGCCGGGCTTCCTGTGGCTGGCCCTGGCGATGTACCTGCTGCTGGGTGTGCTGGCGGGTGAGGTCGTACGACCCCTGCTGAGCCGCCGGCTCGCACGGCGGGCGCGCACACAGGAGGCGGTCAGGGAGTCGGTGCCGGAGACGGAGGCGGTGCCCGAGCCGATGCCCGTGCCCGCCGGGGCGTCGGCGGCCGGGCCCCCCGAGCCGGAGTCGGCCGAAAGCCAGCCACCCCCGCCCGCGTCCGGCCCGCCCTCCGCCCCGGACACCACGGGACCCACCCGTCGCCTCTTCGTCTCCCGGGTCCTCGCCGGCGCCGCCGCCACGGCCGCCGTCGCAACCGTCGGCTACGGCACGTACGGCGTGCTGAACGGCCCGAAGGTGAAGCGGGTCACCGTCCCGCTGGCCAAGCTCCCGCGCGCGGCGCACGGCTTCCGGATCGCGGTCGTCAGCGACATCCATCTGGGCCCGGTGCTCGGCCGCGGCTTCGCGCAGAAGGTCGTCGACACGATCAACGGCACGCAGCCCGACCTGATCGCCGTGGTCGGCGACCTGGTGGACGGCAGCGTGAAGGACCTCGGCCCGGCCGCGGCCCCGCTCGCCGGGCTCAGGGCGCGGCACGGCGCGTACTTCGTCACCGGCAACCACGAGTACTTCTCGGGTGCCGAGCAGTGGGTCGAGGAGGTTCGCCGGCTGGGTCTGCGCCCGCTGGAGAACGCGCGCACCGAGCTGCCCCACTTCGACCTGGCCGGTGTCAACGACGTGGCGGGCGAGAGCGAGGGCCAGGGCCCCGACTTCGCCAAGGCCCTCGGCGACCGGGACAGAGCGCGCGCGTGCGTGCTCCTCGCGCACCAGCCGGTGCAGATCCACGACGCCGTCGACCACGGCGTCGACCTCCAGCTCTCCGGCCACACCCACGGCGGCCAGCTCTGGCCCGGCAACCTCGTCGCGGAGCTGGCGAACCCCACCCTGGCCGGCCTGGAGCGGTACGGGGACACCCAGCTGTACGTCAGCCGGGGCGCGGGCGCCTGGGGCCCGCCCACGCGCGTGGGCGCCGAATCGGACATCACGGTGATCGAGCTGGCTTCCCGTCAGGCCTGAGCCGGACGCCACCCCGACTCTGTGAACGCCCTGTGAAATCTGCCGGAAACGCCCGTAGGTAAGTTCTTTCTCATGTCGTCAGAATCCCCTTCCCCCTGATGAAATCCGTGTGATTAGGTGTGCGCGCCACTTAGGGGAGTGGCGTATTCCATTGCTCATGCGGGGCCCGTCGAGGGCCGGGGAGAGGGCACACCCATGCGTTCGGTTCGCATGCGGATTCTCGCGACGCTGCTGGTACTGGCGGCCGTGGGAGTGGGCGGCTGGCAACTGTTGCCGTCGCAGCAGAACGAGGACAGGACCATCACGGTCGGTACGACGGACGCCGTCACGTCGCTCGATCCAGCCGGCGCCTATGACGCGGGTTCCTGGGCGTTGTTCAACAACGTCTTCCAGTCATTGCTCACCTTCGAGCCGGGCGGTGCGGCACCCGTGCCCGACGCCGCCGAGAGCTGCGGCTTCGCCGGCTCCGACCTCACCACCTACCAGTGCCAGTTGCGCGAGGGCCTGACCTTCCCGAGCGGGCGCTCGATGACCGTGGAGGACGTGAAGTACTCCTTCGACCGGGTCAAGCGGATCAAGTCGGACGTCGGTCCGTCCTCCCTGCTGGACACCCTGGCCTCGGTGAGCACGGGCCGCCGTACGGTCATCTTCCATCTGACGTCGCCCGACGCCACGTTCCCGCTCAAGGTGGCGACCGGAGCGGGTGCCATCGTCGACCGGGAGAAGTACCCGGCCGACGCCCTGCGCACCGACAACGCCGTCGACGGCTCCGGCCCCTACACCCTGACCGCGTATACGAAGGGCAAGAGCGCCACCCTCGCCCCCAACACCGCGTACAAGGGGGCGGTCGGCGGCAACGGCCGCCCGGTCGAACTGCGCTACTACGCCGACGGGAACGCCCTCGACCGGGCATGGAAGGCGAAGCAGGTCGATGTCGCCACGCGCACGCTGCCGCCCGCCGTGCTGGCGGGCCTGAACGCCGCCGACCCGGACCAGCGCGTCTCCGAGGCCGACAGCTCCGAGATCCGCAACCTGTACTTCAACACCCGCAAGGGCTCACCCCTGCACGACGTCCGCGTCCGGCAGGCCATGGCCTGGCTGATCGACCGCGAGAAGCTCGCCGCGACCGTGTACAAGGGCACCGTCGACCCGCTGTACTCGCTGATCCCGACGGGCATCACCGGCCACACCACGTCGTTCTTCGACACCTACCCCCAGCTGAGCAAGGCCAAGGCCCGCGCCCTGCTCACCCAGGCCGGCGTGAGCCTGCCCGTCCGCTTCACCTACGGCTACGGCGCCGGCCGCGGCTCCGGAGCCGAGGAGGCGGCGGAGATCAAGCAGCAGCTGGAGTCGACCGGCCTGTTCAAGGTGACCGTCAAGGGCTACGAGTGGACCGACTTCCAGAAGCGCTGGGCCGGCGGCAAGCTCGACGCGTACGCCGTCGGCTGGGTCGCCGACTTCCCCGACCCGGACACCTACGGCGGTCCGCTCGTCGGTACCGGCGCCACCATGAACACCGGCTACAGCGACAAGGCCGTGGACGAGCTGATCACGGCCAGCCAGCAGTACGCCGACCGCAGCGAGGCGGTGAAGGACTTCGGTTCCCTCCAGCGGGCCGTCGCCCGCGACGTCCCGGTGATCCCGCTGTGGCAGGCCAAGGAGTACGTCGTCTCCGGCGAGCAGATCGGGGGAGGCCAGTACCTCTCGGACGGCACCGGTGTCTTCCGCCTCTGGAGACTCAGCTGGATCTGACGCGATCCGGCGGTCTTGACAGTCCCCCCGGGGATGCCGTGGGGCCACTCGGCGCTGCACCATGTGGCGGAGGTGTGCGTGGGGTGAGGAGCAAACGTGGTGAGACGCAACGCCTTCCGGCTGCCCCGGCACCCGGCGTCCGTGGGTCTGGCCCGGCGCCGGGTCCGTGACCATCTGGCCGACTGGGGGCACGGGCCGCGCGATCCGGCGCTGGAGGACGCGGTGCTGCTCGTCTCCGAGCTGGCCACCAACGTGGTGCGTCACGGCCCGTTGGTGGAGCGGGAGTTCGAGGTCGCCGTGACCGCGCTGGCCGACGGCTCCTGTCTGATCGAGGTGTCGGACGAGGGTCAACTGGAGCCCCGGCTACGGGCGGTGGGGGAGTGGGCGGAGACCGGCCGGGGCCTGCACCTGGTGGAGAACCTGGCCGCCGCGTGGGGGGTGTGGAGCCGGGGGCGCCACGGCAAGACGGTGTGGGCGCTGATCCTCGCCCACGCGAACCCATGAGACCGCCGGGCGCGCTAGGACCCTGAAGCCGCCCCCGTCGGCAGGACCACCGTGACGGTCAGCCCCTCGCCCGGCGCCGTCCGCACCGCCACCTCTCCGCCGTGCGCCTCGACCACACCGTGCACGATCGCCATCCCCAGCCCGCTGCCCGCACCCCCGCCGGCCCGGAAGAACCGGTCGAAGATCCGCGCCGCGTCCTCCTCGCACAGCCCCGGCCCCTTGTCCTCGACGCACAGGCGTACGACCCCGTCGACCCGCTCCACGCCGAGTCGCACCGGCACATCGGCGGGCGTGTGGATGCGCACGTTGCTCACCAGATTGCCCAGCACCTGGCGCAGCCCCGACTCGTCGGCGCGCACCAGCAGGGCGCCGTCGGCCCCGACCGTGATGGGCCGCTCGGGCTGCTGCACCCGCAGATCGTCGGCGGCGTCACGCACCAGACGGCTCAGGTCGACGTTCCGGAAACGCAGCTCCGGTCGCTGGTCGAGCCGGGCCAGGGTGAGCAGTTCGTCCACGAGCCGCCCCATGCGGTCGACCTCGCCGTTCATCCGCTCCCAGACCCGCTTGCGCTCGGCCGGCTCCGGCAGCATCCCCTTGTCGTACAGCTGGAGGTAGCCGCGTATCGCGGACAGCGGGGTGCGCAGCTCGTGCGAGGCGTCACCGACGAAGCGGCGCAGCTGGGCCGTGCTGCGCTCGCGCGTGCGGTACGCCGACTCCACCTGGTGCAGCATCGAGTTGAGCGCGACCCGCAGCTGCTCCACCTCCAGCGTCGGGTCGCGGCTGGAGGGCACGCGCCTGGTCAGATCGCCCTCGGCTATCGCCGACGAGGTCTCCACCATGTCCTCCAGCGGCCGCATCCGGCGGCGCACGCTGAACATGGTCAGGCAGGCGAGCAGGGCGAGCAGCAGGGTGCCGACGGCGAGGTCCATCCGCAGCGCCTTGCCCATGCCCTCGTGCAGGCCCTCGGTCGGCATGGCGATGAGCACCACGGTGCCGTCCGTCAGCCGCGCGCCGGCCATCCGGTACCGGTCGCCCTCGACCTTCACATCCCTCGGCTCCTCGTCGGCGGCGAGGGCGACGGGGTCCCGCGCGGCGGCGGCGAGCGCGTACTGGCGCGGGGTCGGCTCCAGCGGGCCCAGGGCGACCGGCTTCCCGGCGGCGCCGACCGCGACGTACACCATGGACGGGCTCGGCAGCGGATCCGTGTCCGGCGATCCACCGTCGTGGAACTTGTCCAGCGCGATGCCCAGTTCGCTCAGCGACTCGATCTGCCGCAGGGTGAACCCGGCGTTCCCCAGGGTGGTGCGCGCGTTCTTCAGTTCGGTGTCGACCTTGTCGAGCAGGTAGAAACGCGCCGTCATCAGGCTGATCGCGGTGGCGACGGCGATGCCGACGGCCAGCAGGGCCACATTGGCCAGCGTCAGCTTGCCGCGCAGCGAGTGGATGCCGCGCCGGCGGCCGACGCGCGAGATCCAGGGCGGACTCATGCCAGCCCGTATCCGACGCCACGCCGCGTGGTGATCACCGGCGGTCCCAGGACGTCCAGCTTGCGCCGCAGATAGCTGATGTAGGTCTCCACGACGGTCGACTCGGGCGGGGTGTGCTCGTACTGCCATACGTGGCGCAGGAGTTGGTCCTTGGGCACGATCCGGCCGCCGTTGCGCACCAGGAAGCGCAGCAACGCGTACTCGGTGGGGGTGAGCTCGACGGTGCGGCCCGCGCGGCGCACGCAGTACGTCGTCTCGTCCAGCTCCAGGTCGCCGTATCGGAGCGGTGGTCGCTGCGGGAGCACGTCCGCCTGGCGGGTGCGGCGCAGTACGGCCGTGATCCGGGCGACGACCACGTCGATGTCGAACGGCTTGGTGATGTAGTCGTCGCCGAAGCCGAGGGCGCCGACGATCTCGGCCGGCGCGTCGCGGGCGGTGAGGAACACCAGCGCCATGTCCGGCCGCCGGACCCGCAGTTGCCGCCCCAGCGCCCGCCCGTCGCCGTCCGGCAGCATGACGTCGAGCAGCGCCACCTCGGGGCCGGTGCGCTCGGCCAGGGAGAGCGCCTCGCGGACCGTGCCCGCCGTCATGACCTCGAACCGGTGGTAGCGCAGGGCGATGGCGAGGACGTCCGCGATGGACTCCTCGTCCTCCACCACCAGCACCGTGCCAGAACCCGTCGTCATGCCCCCAGTATCGGCGGCGCCACTGACAACCGGGCGGCTTCCCCGCTTTGGAGTTCCTTGAGAGTCATGGCCGACGCCTGCCACGCGCGCGCGGCGCCGCCAATCCTGTTGCCCAGGACCTGGGGGACCGACCGACACCGAATAAGGAGCGTTGAGCGTGGCGGCATTGGCACGGTGGTGCTATCGGCACCGGCTGGTGGTCCTGTTGCTGTGGTTGGGGGCGCTGTTCGGCCTGGGCGCGGCGAGTTCGGCCGCGGGCACGAACTACGCGAACGTCTTCTCCCTCCCGAACACGGACTCCACGACCGCGTACGACCTGATGGAGAAGGCCTTCCCGGAGCGCGCGGGCGACACCGACACGGTGGTGTGGAAGGTGGACGAGGGCTCGGTGCGGGACGATTCCGTACGGTCCCGGATCGAGCCCGCGCTTGCGGAGATCGGGCGCATGAAGGGGGTCGGCGAGGTCACCGACCCCTACGCGGCACAAGGGGCCGCGCAGATCAGCCGGGACGGGCGGATCGCCTACGCCCAGATCACCTTCACCGAGCAGGCGAACGCGATCCCCATCGAGGTGATCGAGGACGTCGTCGACACGGCCCAGGCCGCCGAACAGGGCGGACTCCAGGTCGAGCTGGGCGGCCAGGCCATCGCCCGCACTCAGGAGCCGCCGCAGGGCATCGCGGAGGCGGTCGGCATCCTCGCGGCGGCGGTCGTGCTGTTCCTCGCCTTCGGCTCGCTCTTCGCGATGCTGCTGCCGATCGTCGTGGCGATCGCGGGCGTCGGCACCGGGATGATCGCGACGATGCTGATGAGCCACGTCACGGACGTGCCCGAAGTGGCCCCGCTGCTCGGCTCGCTGATCGGCCTCGGCGTCGGCATCGACTACGCCCTGTTCATCGTCACCCGGCACCGGCGCGGCATCCTGCGCGGCATGAAGCCGCAGGAGGCGGCTGTGACCGCCCTCAACACCTCCGGGCGGGCGGTGCTGTTCGCGGGCGGCACGGTGTGCATCGCGCTCGCCGGCATGCTGGTGATGAACATGCGGTTCCTGGACGGCGTGGTCGTCGCGACCTCGCTCACCGTGGTCCTCAGCGTGCTCGCCGCGATCACCCTGCTGCCGGCCCTGCTCGGTCTGCTCGGCATGCGGGTGCTCAGCCGCGCACAGCGGCGCCGGCTCGCCGCCGCCGGACCGGAACCGGCCGAGTCGAGCGGGCTCGCGGCGCGCTGGTCGTCGTACGTCCAAAAGCGCCCGCGTCCCGTCGCGGCCATGGCCGTCGTCGTCATGGCGGTCCTCGCGATCCCCGTGCTGTCGCTGCGCCTCGGCGCCACCGACCAGGGCAACCACCAGGAGACGACCACCACCCGGCAGGCCTACGACCTGCTCGCCGAGGGCTTCGGCCCCGGCGTCAACGGCCCGCTCCAGGTGGTCGTCGAGGGCGACGCGCCGCCCGGCCTGGTGAACGGCATCAAGTCGGCCGAGGGCGTCGCCCAGGTGGCCGCCCTGCCGCCCGCGAACGGGGTCACGGTGATCCAGGTCGTCCCGGCCACCTCACCGCAGTCCGAGCGGACGGACCGGCTCATCGACCGCCTGCGCGACGACGTGATCCCGCAGTCGGGCTCCGAGGCCCATGTCGGCGGGGTGACGGCGGTCTTCAAGGACTTCGCGTCGGTGACGGCGGACCGACTGCCGTACTTCGTCGCGACGATCATCGCGCTGGGCTTCCTGCTCCTGATGGTGGCCTTCCGCTCGCTGGTGGTGCCGCTGACGGCCGCGCTGATGAACCTCATCGCGGCCGCCGCGTCCTTCGGTGTCCTGGTGGCGATCTTCCAGTGGGGCTGGGGCACCGAACTGATCGGCGTCGGCAAGGAGGGCCCCATCACGTCCTTCCTGCCGGTCATCATGCTGTCCCTGCTGTTCGGCCTCTCCATGGACTACCAGGTGTTCCTGGTGAGCCGGATGCACGAGGAGTGGGTGCACACGAAGGACAACGCGCGCGCGGTGCGCGTCGGCCTCGCGGAGACCAGTCGGGTCATCAACTCGGCCGCCCTGATCATGATCTGCGTGTTCAGCGCGTTCGTGCTGAGCGGCGACATGGAGGGCGCCATGGCGGGCATCGGCCTCGCGGCGGCGGTCGCCCTGGACGCCTTCATCCTGCGTACGGCCCTGGTGCCGGCCGCGATGCACATGCTCGGCAACGCGAACTGGTGGCTGCCCGGCTGGCTGGAGAAGCGGCTGCCGCACCTCGCGGTCGAGCCGAAGGAGGAGGAGCCGGTGGCCCAGGAGGCGGAACCGGTCCCGGCGGGCCGGTCCTCGGTGGTCCACGGGTTCATCCGGGGCGCCGACGGTGAACCGGTCGAGGGTGCCGCGGTGACGCTGCTGACGACGGGCGGGCGCCGGCTGGACGGGGTGACGTCCCTGGCGGACGGCTCGTACATCGTCTCGGTGCCGGCGCCGGGGACGTATCTGCTGGCGGCGAGCGCCGAGTCGTACGGCTCCCGGGCGGGACAGGTGGTCGTGACGCAGGGGCCGCTGGTGTACGACGTCGAGCTGGCCGAGGGCGAGGTGGACGCCGTCAACTGATCTCGGCGCGAGACGGTTTCAGGGGCGCTCGTCCTCGGCGGGCGCCCCCTTGTCGGCCTTCCTCTTGGCGGGGTCCGGAATGGCGTGGGTCATCCCCGGCAGGAAGTCCGTGAACAGGTCGTGCACCTCGCGCACCAGCGGACGCAGTACCCGGAACCGTGCCAGCGTCACGCCCCGCGCGGTCAGCCGGGCGCCCCGCTCGGCGAGCCGGTAACTGCGCTCGCGGCCCTCGGTACGGTCGAAGATCCAGTACAGGACGAGCCCCATCTGGGCGAGCCACATCAGCTCCGGCAGGACGTCCCGGAGCTCCTCGGGCACCTTGGTCTTCGTCGCACCCGCCAGCACCTGCCGATGGACGCTGATGGCCTCCACGCGCGCGTGCTCCGACTCCGGGGAGAAGGGGCTGAGCGGGCTGTCGGGGTCGGCGGCGTTCTTGAAGAACTGCACCGCGAACTCGTGATACGGCGTGGCGATGTCCAGCCACACCTTCAGCACTCCCGCGAGCCGTGCCTCCAGGTCGGTCTCGCGGGCCAGGACGTCCCGGACCGCCGCCTGGTGCTCGGCGGCGATCCGGTCGTAGAAGCCCTGGATCAGGTGTTCCTTGCCCTCGAAGTAGTAGTACGCGTTCCCGACGGAGACCCCGGCCTCCTGGGCGATCGCCCGCATCGTCGTCTTGTCGTAGCCGCGTTCCTGGAACAGCCGCATGGCCGTCTCCAGGATCAGGGCACGGGTCTGCTCGGACTTGCTGGGTGCGTCGCCCTGTTCAGGGCTGTCGTTCTTCGAGGACACGGAACGAGAGCCTAACGAGTGCCGTTTCGGCCGACCGTCAGGAGGTCTGTGCCGTCTGGTACAGGTTCTGGGCGTCGGCGCCGAAGTAGGGGCCGTACATCCGGTTCGGCAGGAAGTTGTACTTGAAGCTGTTCACCGAGGACAGCAGGCCCTTGCCGGTGGCCTCGTCGAACTGCGTGAACCAGGGGCCGCCGCTGGAGCCGCCGGTCATGTTGCAGTTCATGCCGTGGTCGTTGGACAGCAGGAAGTCCCGGTTGGTGGTGCCGCTGCAGTAGATGAACTTCTCGCCGTCGTACGGGGCGGCGGCCGGGAAGCCGAAGGAGTACATGCGCAGGTTGTAGCCGGTGTTGAAGGCCAGCCCCTGCCCGCCGACGACGTCCGTCAGCAGCTTGCCGTCCAGCGGGGCGACGACGGCCGCGCCGACGTCGTAGTTGATGTCCTCGCTCGCCGTCCACTGCGGGGTGGACAGCGTCTTCGACGCGCTCCAGCGGCCGTAGGGGGCCTGTCCGTCGTGGTAGCCGGGCACGAAGACCCAGTTGGTGTGCCAGGCGCCCTCCAGCTTCACGCAGTGGCCGGCCGTGATCACGGTGCTCTTGTTGTTGCTGGTGACGGCGTTGCCGGAGCAGGACGCCGTACGGCCCTGGTAGCTGAAGAACACTCGTCCCGCGGTGGAGACGACCGCTCCGCCGCCGGTCCACTGACCGCCGCCGTTCGGGAAGGCCATCAGGCCGATGCCGGTGGTCTGCTCACCGGCCGCCGCGGCCGGGGCGGTGGGCGCGACGGTGGTCGCCGCGCCCTTGCGGGGCGCCGAGCCGCTGTCGTGGTGGCCGTTGACGTCCACCAGGTCGAGCGGGGTCGCCTCGCGCATCCGTTCCGCGGTCCAGAAGTCACGGGCCTGCTGCTGTGCGCCGGCCGTCACCGAGCGGACGCCGTTCGGGGAGTCGGGCTTCGGCGCGGCGCCCGCCGGGGTGGCGAGGGTGCCCGCGGTGAGCAGCGCGGTGACGCCGACCAGGGCGCCGAGAACGGGGCGGGGTATACGGGGGATCCGGCGAGTCCGGGGTATGCCTCTCACGCGTACTCCTTCTGCGATGGGGGGACCGGACGACCGGATGGCCGCCCGGCAACCGACAGTCGGTGCGAGTGCGGAGTGGAGAACCTGAGGCAGAGTGCCAACCCGAGCGCGCTTTTGGAAGGGTGCATGCCAGAAACGAGGGGGAATGGCGAGCCGTTCAGGCCGGGTTGATCCGTCCCGCCACCGGCCCCGTCACTTGGTGGCGCAGGTGCCGTCCGCGCATCCCGGCGGGTTGTAGGTCCAGCCCCGACTCGGGGCGTACGTCCATCCGTCGTCCCGTCGGTAGGCCCGCCCGCCCCACTGGCCGCCCCGCCACTTGGCGGCGGCGAGTACGGCGGCCTTGGCGAGCGGCGCCCCGGACCGGGTGCTCAGGCGATGCGCGAGTCCCCTGTGCTCGCGCAGCGCCCACAGTGTGACGATCCAGGCGGCGCCGCCCCGGTAGACCTGCCCGGCGTCGCCCACGACGGTGATCTCGTCGAGGGTGGCCCCGTGATCGAGGCCGGGGAAGCGCCGCCGGGCCCGTTCGGACCCGGCCGGCACCATCTCCAGCGGCACCAACTGGGGCTGCCGTACGAGCCAGTCGCGCAGGAAGGTGCACAGCGAGCACTGGGCGTCGTACAGGACGGTGAGGCCGCGGACCGGGGCGCCGGCCGCCTGGTGGGCGGCCGTGCCGGTGGTTGCGCCGGGGGCCTTTCCGGCGGCTGGGTCGACTGCCATGCCGGCCCCGCTCAGGCCCCGGCCGACGGGGCGACCCAGTCCTGCGGTGCGACCGGGGGCACCTGCTGGCGCTCCAGCATCCCGCGCCGCCGGATCTTGTTGAGTACGTAGACGTTGGCCAGGTGCATCACGCCGAGCACCAGCAGCACCACGCCGAGTTTGGTCGACAGGGCCTCGAAGATGCCCCGGGTGTCGAGGACGGTGTCGTCGTCGCTCAGATACAGCGCGACGAAGCCGAGGTTGACGAGGTAGAAGCCGACCACGAGCAGGTGGTTGACGGCGTCGGCGAGCTTTTCGTTGCCGCGCAGTACGTCGGCGAGGAAGATCCGTCCGTTGCGGCTGAGTGTGCGGGCGACCCAGACGGTGAGCGCGATGCTGACGACCAGGTAGATGACGTAGGCGATGACCGTGCGGTCCATGGCCTCCCCCTTCTTGAACGCGTTCAAAACGCTGACAGGGATGACTGTAGGCCCTGCGTTTGAACGTGTTCAACTCAATTGACTGAGGCCTGCGTCACGCCGTCTCCGGCCGGTACCGCCGTCAGGGCCTGCGTGCGAGCTCCGGCCGTTTGGAGTAGTCGGTGAACCCGATGACGTTCCCCCAGGGGTCGGCGATCTCGACGGTCCAGCCGGTCGCCACGGAGAAGGGCGGGTCGAGCGGGTCGATGCCGTTGCCGCCCAACGCCCGCGCGGCGCCCCGCGCGTCCGGCACCTCCAGCCACACGCGCGGGGACGGCCACGGCGGCGGCCGATGCCCCACGGCCTCCTCCTGCCGCAACAACAGCCCCGGCGTCTCACCCCCGACCTTCAGGATCGCGATCCCGGCCTCATCGAGCCGAAACCCGACGGTGAACCCGGCCCGCTCGTAGAACTGGACGGCTTCCGCGAGGTCGCCGACCGGTAGCAGTACGTTGTCGAACCCGAGATGCTCGTACGACTCGTCATCTGACATATCGTCAGGGTAAGGCGATGATCGGTCGGAATCGGGGATTGATCGCTGAGTACGACTCATGCACCCCGGACGTGTTCGCCGGCGTGATCCTGAGCCGGCTGTAGCGGTACCTCCCTCCGGCCCGGGGACGTCCGCCCCCCATACTGAACAGCGCTCAGTGGCGTGTGGGGAGGGCGGGCTTCGTGCGACGAGTGCTGTCGGTGCACTTCGCGCCGTGCGCGCTGTTCGTCGCGGGGGTGTTGGCGCTGGTGCGGGCGGGGAGTTTCCAGGGCAGGAGCGACTGGCGTGCGGTCCCGCCGGAGCGCCCGGCAACCGCCTTGGGCGTGCTCCTCACGATCACCGTGTGCGCGCTGATGCTGGGCCTTCTGCTCCAGCCGTTCCAAGTGCGTGCCGTGCGCGTGCTCGAGGGTTACTGGGACCGCTGGCCATTCACGGCGGTGCTCGCCAGCCTCATGATCGGACTACAGCGCCGACGTAGGGACGCCCTGGCCAGGCGAGCCGATGTGCCGGTGCGCGGTGCCGGCGCCCGGCGTGTACAAGCCGATGCCCGGCGTCGCCTCGCGGCTCAGCCACCGGCGGACGTGCTGTTGCCCACCACACTGGGGAACGCATTGCGAGCCGGAGAGATCTCTGCCGGGGAACGGTACGGTCTGGCAACGCTGGCCTCATGGCCGCGGTTGTACCTCCAAGTCTCGGAGCGCGCCGCAGCGCTCCTGCGATCCTCCCGTGACGCCCTCGATGCGGCTGTGAACCTCTGTTGGTCATGCCTGGCGCTGAGTGGAACAGGTGCCTTGGCGCTGTACGACGAGCCGTCGTCATGGTGGCTGTGCGGCCTGGGCCTCGGCCTTGCCGCGATCGCGTACAAAGGCGCCGTGACGGCGGCCCAGTCGTACGCGGGACTGATGCACGTGGCCTACGACCTGTACCGCTTCGACCTGCTGGAGGCTTTGCACTACAGTCTCCCGGCCGATCCTGATGCCGAAGAGGAGATGTTCCTCCGCGTCTCGGACCAGCTCATCGGCGAGCGGGGAGCCGATCTGCCTTACGACCACCGGCGCGCCCGGCAGCGAGGCCGTGACACAGGCAGTCCATAGGGGCATCAGTCCTGGGCACCATTGCCTTGCGTCCCGGCAGTGGGGAGCCAGGGCTTCAGCGCCTCAAGCCATGCGTCCACGTCCTTGGACTCCTTGCATTGCGCCAGCAACCAAGGAGACAGGTGGAGGAACGGGCAGGGGATCTGCTGTCCGCTCCGCCAGATGTGCCGATGGACCACGGAGCCCAGTGCCGACCGCAGTTGCTTGGTCAGGACGGCATCCTTGCCTTCGACCGCCTGCTGGTAGGCGTCGGGGAGTCGGACGGCGGACCTGAGTGAGTGCAGGGGAGCACCGGTGGCTCGATATTGGAGTTCCGCACCGCAGGCGGGGCATGGTTCGCCCAGTATGCGTGCGCCAGGGAGTACCGCGTCGTGCAGCATTTTTCCTCCAGTTCGGTCGCATTACGGGATCTCGTCCGCTCCGGAAGGCGGCTTCATTTTGAGAACCCAGGCGGCGTCCGCAATCGAGCCGACCAACACGATGACCGACGCCGTCCAGCGCCATACGGCCTGTTTGCCGCAGTCGGGCGGGGCCAGGGAGGCCGCGACGCCAAGACCGAGCAGCAAGGTGCCGACGTTGTAGAAGCGCACTGCCCTGGTGTTGCGTGTCCCCCACATGCGCATGGCGAGTCGGTGTTGGGACCGGACGTAGGGCTCGGGCGCGGAGCCGTCCCCCTGCCCTTTGAACCACTCACAAAGCTCGGCGTATGTGTAGAAGTAGTACCGCGCGTTGTAGCTGAGCTGCATGCTGAAGATCAACGTCATCGAGGTGATCACCAGCAGGACCAGCGTGGGACCAGGCCACAGGAACTCGTCCGCCGCTCCGGCGACGACGCCGGCCAACGAGAGCGCTGCTGCCGTGAGCAGGGGGGCTGCCACGAAGTGGGCTTCTTTCACTGCGGTCCCGTGCCCCAGCGCCGGGGGAACGTCTGTAACGTGCCCCGGCTCCGGCGTACCTGTGGCCACGGTGTTCTCCCCCCGACACCCCGCATCTGCGGGACGTTCCCCGATCGGAGTGTGACTGCGGAAGGCCTCCTTCAGTAGGAGCCCGAACCAGCCAAAAACACCAGAGGGCCCTGTTCCCGAAGTGACGGGAACAGGGCCCTGATGTAGATCTGCGAGACTCAGAACCGCCGAGTGATCAGCGCCTTCTTCACCTCGGCAATGGCCTTCGTGACCTCAATCCCGCGCGGACAGGCATCCGTGCAGTTGAACGTCGTGCGGCACCGCCACACGCCGTCCTTGTCGTTGAGGATCTCCAGCCGCTGCTCGCCGGCCTCGTCGCGCGAGTCGAAGATGAAGCGGTGGGCGTTGACGATGGCCGCCGGGCCGAAGTACTGGCCGTCGTTCCAGAAGACCGGGCACGAGGACGTGCACGCCGCGCAGAGGATGCACTTCGTCGTGTCGTCGAAGCGCTCGCGGTCCTCCGCCGTCTGGAGGCGTTCGCGGGTCGGCTCGTTCGTGTCCTTCGTGATGAGGAAGGGCATGACGTCGCGGTACGCCTGGAAGAACGGCTCCATGTCGACCACGAGGTCCTTCAGGACCGTCAGGCCCTTGATGGGCTCGACCGTGATCGGCTTCTCGGGGTTGAGGTCCTTGATGAGGGTCTTGCAGGCAAGACGGTTCTTGCCGTTGATCCGCATCGCGTCCGAGCCGCAGATGCCGTGGGCGCACGAGCGGCGGAAGGTCAGCGTGCCGTCCAGGTCCCACTTGATCTTGTGGAGGCCGTCGAGGACGCGCTCCTTGGGGTCGATCTCCAGCTCGAAGTCTTCCCACACAGCCTCTGCGGAGACTTCCGGGTTGAAACGGCGGACCCGGAACGTGACCGTGATGTACGGGGAGGCCGCGGACTCCGCCTCGGCCTTGTCCATAACGGGGGTTGCCATCAGTACTTACGCTCCATCGGCTGGTAGCGGGTCTGGACGACCGGCTTGTAGTCGAGACGAATGGACTCAGTGCCGTCGTCGCCCACCTCGCGGTACGCCATGGTGTGGCGCATGAAGTTGACGTCGTCGCGGTTCGGGTAGTCCTCGCGGTAGTGACCGCCGCGGGACTCCTTGCGGGCGAGGGCGGAGACCGCCATGACCTCGGCCAGGTCCAGGAGGTTGCCGAGCTCGATGGCCTCCAGCAGGTCGGTGTTGAACCGCTTGCCCTTGTCCTGGATCGAGACGTTCTTGTAGCGCTCGCGCAGCTCCGCGATCTTCTCGACCGCCGTCTTGATCGTCTGCTCGGTGCGGAACACCATGACGTTCGCGTCCATGGTCTCCTGGAGCTCCTTGCGGAGCACGGCCACCCGCTCGGTGCCCGTCGCCGCACGCAGGTGCTCGACCTGGTCGATCACCAGCTCCGCCGGGTTCTCCGGCAGCTCGACGTAGTCCGCCTTCTGCGAGTACTCCGCCGCCGCGATGCCGGCCCGGCGCCCGAAGACGTTGATGTCCAGCAGGGAGTTGGTGCCGAGGCGGTTGGCGCCGTGCACCGAGACGCAGGCGACCTCGCCCGCCGCGTACAGGCCCGGGACGACCGTGGTGTTGTCCGAGAGGACCTCACCCTCGACGTTCGTCGGGATGCCGCCCATCGCGTAGTGGGCCGTCGGCTGGATCGGGATCGGGTCCGTGTACGGCTCGATGCCCAGGTAGGTGCGCGCGAACTCCGTGATGTCGGGCAGCTTGGCGTCCAGCTGCTCCGGCGGGAGGTGCGTGAGGTCGAGGTAGACGTGGTCGCCCTCGGGACCGCAGCCGCGGCCCTCACGGATCTCCGTGTAGATCGAGCGGGAGACGACGTCACGGGACGCGAGGTCCTTCATGACCGGCGCGTACTTCTCCATGAAGCGCTCGCCGTCCTTGTTGCGGAGGATGCCGCCCTCACCACGGGCGCCCTCCGTCAGCAGGATGCCCATGCGCCAGATGCCGGTCGGGTGGAACTGGAAGAACTCCATGTCCTCCAGCGGCAGCCCACGACGGTAGACCGCCGCCTGACCGTCACCCGTCAGCGTGTGCGCGTTCGACGTCACCTTGAAGAACTTGCCGCAGCCACCGGACGCGTAGATGACGGCCTTCGCCTGGAAGACGTGGATCTCGCCGGTGGCGAGCTCGTAGGCCACCACGCCCGCCGACTTCTTGACGCCGTCGACCTCGGTGATCAGCTGGTCCAGGACGTAGAACTCGTTGAAGAACTCCACGCCCTCCTTGACGCAGTTCTGGTACAGCGTCTGGAGGATCATGTGGCCGGTGCGGTCCGCCGCGTAGCAGGACCGGCGGACCGGGGCCTCGCCGTGGTTACGGCTGTGACCGCCGAAGCGGCGCTGGTCGATCGTGCCGTTCGGGGTGCGGTTGAACGGCAGGCCCATCTTCTCCAGGTCGAGGACCGAGTCGATGGCCTCCTTCGCCAGGATCTCGGCGGCGTCCTGGTCGACCAGGTAGTCACCGCCCTTGACCGTGTCGAAGGTGTGCCACTCCCAGTTGTCCTCCTCCACGTTGGCGAGCGCTGCGGCCATGCCGCCCTGCGCGGCGCCCGTGTGGGAGCGGGTGGGGTAGAGCTTGGTCAGCACGGCGGTGCGGCTGCGCTTCGTCGACTCGATGGCCGCGCGCATGCCCGCGCCACCGGCGCCGACGATGACGGTGTCGTACTTGTGGATCTTCATCAGTAGTACCTCAGCCCCGTGCCTAGCGGATGTTCGGGTCGAAGGTGAAGATCACCAGCGTGCCCAGCAGGATGGTGAACACCGTGGCGGTGTAGAGCAGGCCCTTCAGCCACAGGCGGGTGTTCGCGCGCTCCGCGTAGTCGTTGATGACCGTGCGCAGGCCGTTGGCGCCGTGCAGCATCGCGAGCCACAGCATCAGCAGGTCCCAGACCTGCCAGAACGGGCTCGCCCAGCGGCCCGCCACGAAGGCGAAGCCGATCTTCGACACGCCGCCGTCCAGCACGAGCTGGATCAGCAGGTGGCCGATGACCAGGACGACCAGCACGATGCCGGACAGACGCATGAACAGCCAGGCGGCCAGCTCGAAGTTGCCCCGCGTGGACTTCGGGGTCTTCTTGGTGCGCTGGCGCGGGGCCTCGATGTAGGGGGCCGGATTGTCGACGTTGTAGAGGGACTCGCCCTCGACCGGGCCGATACCGGTGGCGGACTTCTCACTGGTGGACATGCGCGTCAGCTCCCGAACAGTTCACGAGCGGCGTGGCCGAGAACGGGGTAGATCGCCCCGAGCATCAGCACCAGCCAGAGGCCGACGACGGACCAGAGCATCTGCTTCTGGTAGCGCGGGCCCTTCGACCAGAAGTCGACGGCGATGACACGCAGGCCGTTGAGCGCGTGGAAGAGGATGGCGGCGACGAGGCCGTACTCCAGCAGCGCGACGATCGGCGTCTTGTACGTGGCTACGACCTTGTCGTAGTCCTCGGGGGAGACACGCACGAGAGCGGTGTCCAGCACGTGAACGAACAGGAAGAAGAAAATGAGGACGCCGGTGACTCGATGAGCCACCCAGGACCACATTCCTTCCCGGCCGCGGTACAGCGTTCCAGCCGGCACGGAAGTTCCTCCGGGAGCGGGGATCGGGGCCTGCCGGCTTGTGCTGTCGGTCGGGCCCGGCCGGGTACGGTCCACCGGCCCCCAGCATCGTAGCGATGAGCTGGCGCTGGGCTGAGCCGGGGTCTGGTGGTGTGATCAAAGTGGCACGCGGATGGGTGATTTGCGGCCAATGGGGTGATCGGTCCGCTTCAGAGGCCGGGTGCGGCGCCGTAGGGGCTTGTCGCGCCGTTCCCCGCGCCCCTCAGGGCGTGAATCAACCGCGCCTTTGCCAGGCGGCGGAGCTCCTCGGCCGCGACCACCCGCTCCTCCTCCGGATCGTTCGCCAAACGTGACCGGATCCCGGCCAGCACCTGATCGAGCGCTTCCGTCGCGCGCAGGCCGTCCATGCAGATAATGAAGGCATGCCCGAATTTGGACTCATATGCGGCGTAGGCGGCACTGAGGGCTGTATGGGCCGCCGCGTAGGCGCCTTCCGGCAGCGCGGGCAACGTTTCTTCCGCCAGCGCCTCCGCCAGATCCCCCGGTGTCAGGTCGTACGCCGCCTCGTCGGACGCCGCCAGCAGGGAGCCGACGTCGGGGTAGGGGCGGTGTGCCGCGATGCGGTCGGCCCAGCGGGGGCTGTTCAGGCAGGTCAGCAGGGTGTGCCGGATCTCGTCGGCGCCGGCGGTGTTGAAGGGCTCCAACGCGTCCGGGGACGGTGGAGTGCGGGTCTGCTCGGGCAGCGACGGTATGGCGAGTCGGCCGGGAAGGTGTGTGGGCGTCACGTGGGTTTCGGTAGGGGAATCTGGGGGAGGAGTGGCGCCACGTTACCGAGTGTGGGCATGACGTGTCCGACGGATGCCCGAATTTCAGCCGAACGGGAGAGTTTCGGAACGTGGGGTGGACGGCCGTGGATGGACGCAGGGCCTAGGTTGGCGCCGTGAGTCAGCACAAGCACAGGCGCCGGGCACCGGCGAAGAGCGCCCTGAAGCAGACCTGGGTGCTGATCGTCGCGGTGCTCGTCGTGACGGTCGGGGCCGGAGTCGGCCTCGGACTCCTCGCGGGCGGTGACGACGGCGAGTCGGCCGGATCGCGGCAGCAGGGATCCGCCGCGGGCACCTCCCAGGCAGCCCCCAGCTCCGAGCAGGGCAGCAGCCCCACACCGTCACCCACCCGGTCGTACGCGCTCTCCAAGGCCCCGCAGACCATCCCGGCCGTGCGCTCGCACACCGCCGCCCGTGGTCCCGGCTGGCGTCCCGCGAGCGGGGAGCGGGTCGTCGTCAGCGACGCCGGTCTCGCCGACGAGGGGCGGCTCATCGCCGGCGAGCTGGGGCTGACGTACGGCGGGGAGAAGGACGACGTGCGCGCCGGGGACGTACGGCTGGAGCTCAAGGGCGCCAAGGGCGCCGACCCCGAGTCGTACTCCATGACCGTGCGCGACGGGCGTGTCTCGATCAGCGGGCCCGGCGAGGCGGGGGTCTTCTACGGGACCCGGACGCTCAAGCAGGAGGTGCACGACGGCGGTACGGCCCCCGAGGGCGTCGTCCGTGACGAGCCCGCCAAGCCGGTGCGCGGGTTCATGCTCGACATGGCCCGCAAGTTCTTCACCGCGGACTGGATCGAGGACCGGGTGCGGGAGCTGGGCGATCTGAAGTACAACCAGCTGGGCCTGCACTTCTCCGACGACCAGGGCTTCCGGATCGCGTCCGACTCGCATCCCGAGATCGTCTCCCAGCAGCATCTGACCAAGGCGCAGGTCAGGAAGATCGTCCAGTTGGCCGAGAGCCGGCACATCACGATCGTGCCCGAGATCGACTCGCCCGGGCATCTCGGTGCCGTCATCGCCGCGCACCCGGATCTCCAGCTGCGCAACGCGAGCGGTGCCCCGACCCGGGGCGCCGTCGACATCTCCAAGCCCGAGTCCGCCGAGATCGTCGACGACCTGCTCAACGAGTACGCCGGTCTCTTCCCCGGCAGCCAGTGGCACCTCGGCGGCGACGAGTACCAGGCGCTGGTGGTCTCGAACCCCGAGGCGTCCTACCCGCAGCTCGCCGCCGCGGCCCGGGAGGCCTACGGCTCCGGCGCCGGTGTCGCCGACCTCGCCACCGGATGGCTCAACGACCGCGCCGCCACCGTCCGCGCCCACGAGCGCACCCCGCGGGCCTGGAACGACGGGTTCTTCCGGAACACCTCGGTCCAGCCCGACAAGGACATCCAGGTGGCCTACTGGACGGGCAAGGAGATCGGGGCCCGGCTGCCGGTGGAGTACCTGAGCACGGGCCGGAAGGTCATCAACTACAACGACGAGTTCCTCTACTACGTGCTCGGCGAGCCGCAGACCTTCGTCTACCCGACCGGCCAGCGGATCTACGAGCAGTGGACGCCACGGGTCCTGCGGGGCACGACGGCCGTGCCGGCCAAGTACGACAGCCAGATCCTGGGCGGGTCCTTCGCGGTCTGGTGCGATCTCGCGAACTCCCAGACGCAGGCACAGGTCGCGGCCGGAATCCGGTTGCCGCTGGCGGCGACGGTGCAGAAGCTGTGGGACCCGGGTAAGCCGAAACTGACCTGGGCCGAGTTCAGGGCGCTCGCGGACCGGCTGGACTGAGCTGTGGATTGACCCAACCTGCTGCGAACCCCTGTGCGACTGTGGTGTATTCGGCCCGAGCCGAACCGATCAGCCAGGGGGAACCGGGATGGGCTACTGGGGGTACTACGTAGTGGGCCGGGCGGAGCGACCGCTCGCGGAGCTGGACGCGCTGGCGGGAGCCGAGGGGTTGACCCTGCGCGAGGAGGCGCCCGGCGGCTGGCAGGTGTGGGAGTACCCGAGCGGCGACGGCGAGCTCGGCAACATGAACGACCTGGCCCGCGAGACCGCGGCGCCCGCGCTCTTCGGCTACGTCATGGACAGCGCGTCGGTGGTGGTGGAGGCGGCGGCGCCGGAGAGCGGGGCGTGGACGACCTGTCTGGCGCGGGCCGCGATGGCCCGCTTCCTCGGCGCCTCGGACGAGGGGCTCACGGTGGAGGACTACTTCCTCGAACCCCCCGACGCCGCCGAGCGGGCCGTCGCCTGGGCCGTCGAGGCCGGACACGAGGTGAACGCCGAGTCCGTGGTCGACGTACTCACCGCCGAGGCGGATCCCTTGGCCGAAAACCTGTTCTTCCGGCTGCTCGACCGGCTCGGCGTCGTTCCCCTGTGACAATCCCGGGTCGTCGCACGCAGTAAGGGGAGGTGTGGGCTCCGTTAAGGACGGTGCCTGCCAGGGGCCTGTGCGGGGGCCCCGACCCTCACAACTCACCCGCTTAGGGAGGCGTGGATGAGCCTGGTGGAACTGATCGCTCAGGCCGACGAACGCGGACTGGCCGTCAGCGGGTTGGCTTGTTTGGATCGATGCGTGCCGCTGCTCGGCGGTGACGACGAGGCGCTGCGGCCGCTGTGGGCGAACCTGGCGAGCGGCGGGGACCCCGCCGAGTGGGGCGAGCTGCTGGAGCAGGTGCGCGGGAAGCTGGGCGTCGCGGAGGTCGTGGACGACACGGACATCGAGGACGAGGCCGCGCTGCTCGCCCGGCGGATGCTGGCCGCCGCCCCCGCCGTACGGTCCGCCGCCGAGGCGCGGATCTGGGCCGACGCCTGCTCCGTCGCCTCCCTCCAGATACACCGGCTGCTCGACCCCGCGGAGGACGACCTCGCCTCGGACGGCGCTCCGCCCGAGGCCCTGGACTCGGTCCGGGCCGGCGGGACGCCCGCCGTGGGCCGTACGGAGGGCATGTCGCCGCTCGTCGCCGCCGAACTGCGCCGCCAGGTCAGCGTCCTGGAACTGCTCGCCGGGCATGGCGCGGGCGGGCTGCGCCGGGCGCTGGAGGTGTCGACGGAGGGGCGGCGGGTGCTGCGGGCCGTGGTGTCGCGGCGGGCCCGGGGCAGGGGCTGAGGCGCGGCCCGCCCCGGCCGGTCAGTCCAGCAGCCACTTCACGACCGCGTCGCCGTACTGGGCCGTCTGCGCGTAGAAGGCGGTCAGGTCGCGGTGGGTCGCCGCGAACAGGCCGCGCACCTCGGGTTCGGCGTCCGGTGCGGCGTAGGGCCGCAGCAGCCGGGTGCGCGCGTGCCGCCACAGGTCGTCGAAGTCGGCCGCCCTGAGGAACTCGGCGACGCCGGTCACCTGGGCGGCGGTGAGCAGCAGGAACGGCGGCAGGGTCGGGTCGGTGGGGAAGGCCGGGCGGCCGCCGAGGATCACCCGGGTGCGGGGGCCGTCCGGGCTCATCAGTGACTGGAGCGCACGGGGGGCGGCGAAGCGTCACTCCCGGGTAAACCTGGTTCCTGCGGGAGTCCTGTGACTGTCGTGGAAGCGCGGTGCGGCGGTCCTGCACCGGTCCCGGGAAATCGCCGGATCCGGGTGACGAATCGCAGGTCGGACACGCTCTCCAGGGTGTGACGACTCAAGCGGAGACCAGGCCCGCAGCCGCGACCAAGCCGGTGCGGTGGGCGGCGGACGCGGTGGCGACGATGCGCGAGGGAGCCCGGCTGCGGCTCGACTACTCGGAGCAGAGCCTGTGGCGGGTCGATCGGATGATCGAGAGCCTGCGCCGCGAGCGGACACCGTACGCCGCCGTGGAGAGCACCCTGCGCGGCTTCGGTGCCTACGCCGGTGAGGTGATCGCCCGTCAGACCGGCGCCGAATGGTGGACGACCGGCGGCGACCACTGGATACGTACGCCCGACGGGCGGATGTGGGACCCGATCGACGAGGCGCGGCGCTGCTTCGCGGGTGACGGGTCGCTGCGGCTGCTGTGCCGGGACGCGACGCTGCGGTAGTGCGACGGGCCGGACATGGCCCGGCCGGGATCCTGTGAAGGGGCGGGATCCCGGCCAGGTCAGGCCGTTCTCGGCCGGTTACGGCGTCAGCGTCTGTCCGAGGTGGGCGTCGGTCGGCGTGCCCAGCGCGGTCTTGCTGTGGATGACCGCCTGGCTGTAGCCGAGGCCCGTGCTGTTGCTCGGGAGGTACAGGACGATGCCGTCGGTGCCGTCCTCGCCCTCGGCGCCGAGCGTCAGGGCCGCGCGGCCGTACCCGGACAGGTCCGTCAGCGACACGGCGGAGCCGAACAGGTCACTGCTCTCCGCGGTGCCGGGGACGCCGGTCGTGTCCTGCGAGAGGCGGATCGAACCGGTGCCGGTCAGGCCGGCCGTGGTGCCCCTGACCAGCAGCACGTCACCGGCGTTGGCCTGGTTCACGCCGCCGCGCGGGAAGTCCTCGCCGGGGACGCCGGTGAGCGCGTCGGCGAGTCCGTCGGCGTTGAAGTCGCCGACCGAGACGGAGGCGCCGAACAGGTCGCCGGACTCGTTGCCGCCGGCCACGTTCGCGGTGTCCTGGTGGATCGTCGTCATGCCGGTCGTGGTGAAGCCGGTCGACGTGCCGGGGACCATGGTGATCTGGCCGCCCGAGAGGCCGCCCGACTCCGACGCGACCGGCTGGCCGATGACGATGTCGTCGTAGCCGTTGCCGTTGACGTCACCCGCGGCGAGGGAGCGGCCGCCCCTGACGGAGATCACGCCGGCCTTGGTCAGGCCGGTCGCCGAGCCCGCGAAGCGGACCACGCGGCCGATGCCGCCCGTGTCGCGGTAGTTGAGGGCGACGTCCGCGTAGCCGTCCCGGTTGAAGTCGCCGGTCGCGGCGTCCAGGTAGGCGACGGCGGCGGTGGCCGTGGTGAGCGTCCCGGACGTCGTCGCGCCGCCGGTCAGCCGTACGTGCCAGTTGCCGCCCTTGCCGGTGCCGGCCGAGAACACGTCCGCCTTGCCGTCGCCGTTGAAGTCGCCGACCGTGACCGTCGAGCCGAGCTTGGCGCCGGTCGCCGTGACGGTGCCCGACGTGGTGTACGAGAAGCCGGTGTTCAGCGCCGGGCCGTACATGACGACGACCTGGCCCCGGTCCGCGTGACCGCTGGTGTCGTCCTCGCCGGGCGCGCCGATCGCGAGGTCGGCGTAGCCGTCGCCGTTGACGTCCCCCCAGGCGGAGGCGGCGCCGAAGTTGTCGCCGGACTCGTGGGAGCCGGGGACACCGGTGCTGTTCTGGGTGAGCGTGCGCCTCGACGCGGGCACCGGACCGGCGAGACCGCCCGGGACGACGGTCAGGGTGCCGCCGCCGCTCAGCGCGCGGGGCGTGCCGGCCACCAGGTCGGCGATGCCGTCGCGGTTGAAGTCCGAGGTGGCGAGGGCATGCGAGATGCCCGGGGTCTTGGCGACCTGGGCGATCCGGGTGAGCTGCGGATAGAGGTTCGCGCCGGGGCAGGCCGTGTTGTTGGTGTCCCGGTGGCCGAGGACGCGCGGCAGCGTGACCGAGGTGCCCTTCGGGATCTTGTTGCCGCTGTAGCCCTGGTCCACGCCCGAGGTCAGCGCCACCTTGCCGGTCGGGTCGATGCCGTACATGCCGAACTTCCAGGCCACGATCCGCGCGATGGCGTCCAGGCCGGCGCGGCTGGGCTTGGCCGTCTCGAAGTTGCCGATGTACGAGATGCCGACCGTGTTGGTGTTGAACCCGGCGTCGTGCGCGCCGATCACCGGCAGGTCCGTGCCGCCGCTGCGGCCCTCGAAGATCTGGCCGCACCTGTCGACGACGAAGTTGTAGCCGATGTCGAAGTAGCCCTGGCTGAAGTGGGACTGCTGGATGGTGCGCAGCCGGGCCCGGGAGTCGGCGCAGGACACGGTGTTGTCGCCGTCGACGCCGGTGTGGTGGATGACGGCGGCCTTGATCTCGGTGCCGTACTCCGGGTTGCCGTCGTAGTTGGTGGACGCGCCCCACTCGGCCTGCGTGATGATCGGCGGCTTGACGACCTTCGAGGGGCGGGGCGCCGGGACCGTGCTGGTCGGGGTGGGGGAGGCGGTCGGGGACGCGGACCCGGTGGGCGTACCGGTCGCCGTCGGGGTGTCCGTGGGCGCCGGGGAGTCGGTCGGGGTGGCCGACTGCGACGGTGTCGCCGGGTCCGTCGGCGTCGGGGTCGGGGTCTGCGTGGCCGGCGCCGTGGTCTCCTCCGCCACGAAGGCGGCCGGGCGTATCGCGCCCTTCGGGTCGGTGCCCGGGTCCAGCAGCTTCACGTCCATGCCGGAGGGCTGGCCGGCCGCCTCGGTGCCGTCCGCGCTCACGACGCGCACCTCGACGCCGTCGGAGTCGCCGGTCCACACCGACTCGGTGCCGCCGCGCAGGGCCGCCCGGGTGCCCTCCTCGCCGTCCGCCTGGCTCGGTTCGAGGGTGACCTTCTGCCAGCCGGACCACTCGCCGGTCTCGATGTCCCGGGTGCGCACCTCGGGCGTGCCCTTGGCCTTCGCCTCGGGGTCGTTCCAGGTCAGCACCACCGCGCTGAAGCGGTCGGTGTCCTGCCTGGACAGCCCCTTGCGGCCGGAGCCGCGCTCCTTGAGCTTGAGCGTGTGGACCGACGGCCCGCGGCTGTCCCGCTGGGTCTCGGCCGGCGCGGACGGCTCCGCGACGGCGTACGTCACGACCCCCGCGGCGCTCAGGACGACGGCTCCCACCGTCAGCCACGCACGTCTCTTGAGACCGAGCGGTTTGTACGCATGGGTCCTTCGAGGACTCAACTACCCCACCCCTACCAAATGGTCACCATCGCATCACCTGTCACACAGGTGGCATCTACAGACAGCGCACGGGCGGGAAAATTCATTACTCGTCAGCAGCAAGGCGGCAATGAGCGGCTATGGCGGGTGACAAGGCGACGGGGCCGACCCCTCGGCGGGACCGGCCCCGTCGCCCGATGGGGCGTCAGGCCGCCCAGACCTCGGCGTCGTCGGCCGGGACGGTCGTGGCCAGGCCCAGTTCCTTGCGGGCGGCGACCGTCTTGTTCGGGTCGATGCCGCCGAAGGCGGAGTCGTAGGCGATGTAGAACGCGTCGGCGTCGGCGGCGTTCGCGGCCTTCTCCCAGTGCTCGGCGGTCTTGGTCAGCTGCTCGCGGAGCTTGCCGACCTCGGTGCCCTTGACGTCCTTCAGCCCCTGAAGGTGTGCGTCGAGAGCGTCCGCCACGGCCTTGGCCTGCGCCTTGTAGCCCTTCAGGTCCTCCTCGACGTTGTCCTTCTCGGGCTGGTTCGCCCAGAACGCGTCGTAGACCCCGTTCGAACCGGTCAGAAACGTGCTCTGCTCCGGCTTCAGGGACTTCGAGGTGTCCAACGAGCCCTTGAACGTGCCCGACTCGTGGGTGTACGTGCAGCTCACCGCGCGGTCACCCGTCGACCAGCTCTCCTTGGTCGGGGTGTAGTAGAAGACCGCGACCCCCTTGGGCAGAGCCCAGGTGTCCGGGGCGAACTTGCCCGCCTCGACGGGGCAACGCTTGTCGGCGATGGCCGAGATCGCGTCGTCGCCGGGGTACGCGGACCCCTGGTCGATCTTGAAGTCGCCGACGACCTGAGCCGTGTGCGCCTCGGCGCAGGGGACGATCTCGACGAGGACCTCGGTGCCCTCGCCCTTGCTGTTCGGGTTGTAGCAGTCGCCGGTGGCCAGCGAGAACACCGAACGCTGGCGGGCCACCTTCTTCGCGCCGTCCTTGGCGCTGTCGACGGCGTCCGAGACGTCCGAGCATCCCACCGCGCCGATCGCGAGCAGGGCTACGACGGTGGATATGCCGCGAAGGGAGCGATATGGGCTGCGGATTGACATGACGTTATATCCCTTTATATGAGCTCAGAGGTGGGTCGCGACGCATCGTATGCCCTTGCTGTGGCGGAGCTGTGCGATGGTCGCGGCGTCTGTGACTCCCGGTGGGCCGCAATGGTTGTAGGCGGTCGGCCACGAGTTCCGGCCATCGCCCGCCCGGGGCGGGCCGGGGCCCGGGTGCTGCGTGGGCACCCTGTGACACTTCTGTGTGCTCGGGCGCTGTTGCCGGTGAAAGGACGTGGGCAAGGGTGGGCGCGCCGTTGGGCGCCGTTTCGCCGCGAACCGGTACGGACGAGGACAGTTCTTGGGCCAGGGAGGCGAACCCCGCCGCGTACGCGCGCATGACGGGGAGCTGGGCTCGGCCGTCGCGCGGGCCCAGGAAGGCGACGAGGCCGCGTTCGCCGTGGCGTACCGGCTCGTGCAGCCGGCGCTGCTCGGGTTCCTGCGTGGGCTGGTCGGCGACGACGCGGAGGACGTGGCGTCCGACGCCTGGCTGGAGATCGCCCGGGACCTCGGCCGGTTCAAGGGCGACGGTGCCGGGTTCCGGGGCTGGACCGCGACCATCGCCCGCCATCGGGCGCTGGACCATCTGCGCCGGCAGAAGGTACGGCCACGGGCGTCGGCGCTGGAGCAGGACCTGCTGGAGTTGCCGGGTCCGCACAGCACGCACCACCAGGCGCTGGAGTCGATCTCCACCAAGGCCGCCCTGGAGCTGGTCCGGGGGCTGCCGCGGGACCAGGCCGAGGCGGTGCTGCTGCGGGTGGTGGTCGGTCTCGACGCCCCCGCCGCCGCCCGTGTCCTCGGCAAGCGTCCGGGCGCCGTGCGGACGGCCGCGTACCGGGGGCTGAAACGTCTATCCAAGCAGCTGGGCGTCGCAGGTGTGACGGATGAGGGCCCCCGAACGCTGGGGGAATCGAAATGAACAGTGAGTGCGACGGCGACGGCCATGGCGGTGCACCGGCGCTTCGGTGATCCGAAGCCGGGTGGACGGTGAGTCGTACGGGGCGTGCGGGACGTACAGGCTCCATGAGCCTGTGAATCACAACTGTCACATGAGTCACGCAGGCCACACGGGTTGCACCGTCACAGAAGCAACACGCGCAGCCACGAGCGCGACAAATGGCCTGCCAAGAAGGTCGGACAGGAACGGGAACGGACATGGGTGAGCAGCGGAACGGCGGTGGGTCCCCCGGCCGTCGGCGTGTGCACCCTGACGGCATGACCTCCGGCCCCGTCTCCGGCCAGGTCCTGGCGCTCGACGACGCCGAGCTGGAGGCGCTGCTCTCCGCCGCCGTGCTGCGCGGCTACCGGCCGGACGCCGAGGGTGAGCAGCGGGCCGTGGCCGCGTTCCGGGCCGCCCGGGAAGCGGGCGCGCACCGGGCACGCACCCGGCGCCGGGACGACTGGCGGCCCCGCGAGCAGCGACGCCTCGCCCTGTCGGGGCGGACCACGCTCTCCGTGTTCCTCGCGAGCCTCACGCTGGGCGGCGTGGCGTTCGCCACGATCGGCTCGTCCGACTCCTCCGCCGAGGACAAGGGCGGGGCCACCCCGTCCGCCGGCGCCCCCGACCGTCCGGCCACCGAGCGGCCGACACCCGCCGGCTCCGCGCGGCCCGACCACCCGGCCACCTCGCGGGACACCGAGGCCAAGTGCCGCGCCTACGACCAGCTCAAGGACAGCGGCCGGGCCATGGACTCCACGGCCTGGCAGCGGCTGGTCGGCATGGCGGGCGGCGAGGACAAGGTGGCGGCCTACTGCGCCGGGCGGCCCGTGCCTCAGAGCGATCCGACGGGCAGGGCCGCCAAGAGCGGTGCCACCGGCGAGGCCGAGCGGGGCGGTGCGGCCGACAACGGGCCGAGCCGCGGCGAGAAGGAGAAGTCCGGCGGCAACGCCGGAAAGAAGGACTGAACCGGGCGCGGGCGCGGCGCGGTCACCGTCCCGCCCGTCAGGTCGTAGGGCTCCGGCGGGGCGGCGGAGCAGGTGGGGCAGCGCGCTCAGCGACAGAAGACATTTTCCGCGCCGGTGGCTCGAATCGGGCGGGCATCCGCAGAGGGCCACTTTGATGCCGTGTGAATATCGGCCGCGATGGCGGAAATTACCCCCTGGGTCTCTTGTCCTGAACCCGATAGTGCGGGAATTCCTTTGGCGGGACAGGAGTTGGGCCGTACCGAAGCGGTGATCTCGCATTCCTGGTGGGAGTATGGAGCGGGGGAGTCGTGGAGTCGGCCGATGTGAGGGGGGCCATGCTGAAAATTCTGATCGCCGAAGACATGGTGATGTTACGCAGGGCATTGGCCGAACTACTGGCACTGGAGGCGGACTTCGAGGTGGTGGCCGAAGTCGATCGCGGTGACGAGATCGTGCCGAGGGCGCGCGCACTGCGACCCGATGTGGCCGTACTCGACATCGGCCTTCCCGGCATGGACGGGATCACCGCCGCTGCCGCGCTCGGCGCCGCCGTACCCGACTGCCGGGTCCTCATGCTGACGGGACTCGGCAATCCCAGCACCTTGCGCCGGGCACTGACCACCCGCGCCACCGGATTCCTGCACAAGGACGCCGACCCCGCACAACTCGTCGGCGCCATAAGGGCGGTGGCCGCCGGCAAGCGGGTCGTGGATCCCCAACTGGCCGTCGCGGCACTCGAGGACGTGACGCAGCCGCTGGCCCCACGTGAACTGGAAGTCCTCCAGCTCGCCGCCGCCGGCGAGGGCACGGCGGCCATCGCCGGCCGGCTGTTCCTCTCACCTGGAACGGTGCGGAACTATCTGAGCAGCGCCGTGGTCAAACTGGGCGCCCGCAACCGGATGGACGCGGTACGGATCGCACGCGAGGGCGGCTGGATCTGACAGGCGTATCCGAAAGGCGTCCGACGAGTCGTACCGTGGGCCGGGCCCGTGCTCAGGCCACCGTCGCGGAACCGTGTATCTCTGCCTCGCAGGGATGCACGGGCCTCAGCAGCCGGTGCCTGGTCACGGCTGTCTTCGCCGGGAGCGGGACGACAGCCGTCACGGAGAACCACTTCCCGTCGGTGACCTCCGCGGTGAGCCGGCCGTCCACCGCTTCGATGCGATCGCGAAGGTTGTCCAGGCCGGTTCCCGGCCGGGCGTTGCCGACGGCGGCGGGCGGGCGGTCGTCGAGTCCGTCGTTGGCCACCATCAGCCGGACGGCGCCCTGTTCGCGGTGGAGCCGGACCACACAGGTGCCGACCTGGCTGTGCCGGAGCATGTTGGTGACGGCCTCGCGCAGCACCGTCGCCAGGGTCGTCTCGATGTCGGACGGCAGCGGTCCGGCGCTGCCCCGGAACTCGGCGTGCACTCCCATGTTCTTGAGCGTGGCGAAGACCGTCTCGACCTCGGTCGCCAGTGACATGGCGCGGTAGGTCTGGGAGACCGCCCGGACGTCGATGAACGCCCGCTGCGTGGTTTCCAGGATCTCCGTCAGTTCCTGCTGAAGACGGGCGTGCTTGGAAGGCGGCAGCCGCCGCGCCAGTTCGCATTTGAAGGCGATCGTGGTCAGGCTCATGCCGAGCAGATCGTGCAGATCGCGCGAGAAGCGCAGCCGTTCCGCCTCCACGGCCATGTGGGTGAGTTCGGCGCGGGTGCGGTGGGCCTCATGGACGAGGCGGGTGAGCTCGGAGAGCCCGAACACCACCAGTCCGGTCAGCGTGGTCGCGACGGTGCCGTACCAGAGCGAGCCGCGGCCCGTTCCGCTCTCCAGGACCAGCAGGCTGGACGAGGCCACGATGGCCGCGAACGTCGGCCACTTCCAGCGGGCGGGCAGCAGGAGCAGGGCGGAACCGGCGAGTACGCCCGGTGCGGCGAGCCAGGCCTCGGCGAAGGTGAGGAACGGCAAGTAGCTGAGGAGAACCTGGAGTCCGAAGGTCCAGTACCTCCGGCGACTCAGCCGGGGAGACAGATACCCGAAGGAATGGGCCAGTTGGAGACCGTAGACGATGAGCAGGGTCACGATCCCCGCGGTGAACCCGGCCGGTGAGAGATGGGCTTCCAGCAGATATCCCACGGCGACCCCGAAAAAGGCCACGAGCACCGCGATGGTGATGGCGCTGGAGGTGCCGAGAGCGAGGTGCCTGCTTCTCGCGTCCTCTCGTTCGGCGCGCGTACCATTGTGCTGGGCAGAACCTTGCATCTCTTCTCTTACCCCCCGGGCGGACCGAACGAGTCGACGAGTCAGGTGTGCCGCGATCACCCCTGTCGCGGCATAGTGCAAGGATGGAACTCGCTATCGATTCTAACCTGAGCGTGCCATTTCGCTGAGGAGCTCTGCGGCGTGGCCGCCCTTCCCAATCCCCTTGTCGCAGTAGACCGTTCGCGGTGCGGAAAGGTTCGCTGCGAAGGCCGCAAGAAAGGGGAGGATTGAATTCCGTTACAGGTGCAGGGGCAGTGGATTGAGATCCGCGTAGTCGGTCGGCCGGGTGAGCCGGCCGAGCGTGACGGGTACGTCGAACAGCCGCCCGGGGCCGAATCCCGCCCAGTGCGGGCGCAGACCGGGAACCAGCACCTTGGCGACGGGCAGCTCCACATCGGGGCGGGTCTGGTCGAGGACGAGTACGTCGAGACCGTGCCGGCGCAACAGCGCGACCAGGGCGTGGACCTGTGCGGCGGCGTCGGCGGCCGGCCGCGATGCCGCGGGCGGCCGGGTGGACCGGCGTGCCGCGGGCAGCAGATAGGGCTGGTTGGCGGTGGTGGCGTGCCGGAACCAGGCCAGGGCTTCCGGGTCGGTGCCGGTGTAGGCGGAGGCCCCGTCGGCCGGCTCCCCGGTCAACGGCGGCAGCATCTGGTTGAGTTCGGTGAGCGCCCGGCGCAGCGCGACCTGGGGATCGAAGTGCGCGCCGAAGCCCAGCACGATGTCCTCGGCCGCCTTTCCGGTCCGTGCCGACACGGCGGCGACCACGGGAATACCGAGATCCGATGTGAGATCCAGGGCCCACACCGTCCGGCCCAGATCCCTGAGCACGGCCCGCATCCGGGCGATCCAGGGATCCCGCTGGTCCAGCGGAACGGCGGGCTGCCGCGTGCGGTTGTACCACCACAGCGCGATCGCGTCCCGTTCCACCAGTTCCAGGCAGCCGTGGACGATGGCGTCCTCCAGACTGGTCCCGGCGGCGGCTCCGTTGGAGGTTGCTCTGCAAAGACCCGTACTCGCGTCCGGGGCGTTGTAGTACAGCAGACTCGTGGGGGCCAGCCGCTGCCGTTGCTCGGTCAGCGACCAGACGGGCGTCCAGTCGAGTCGGGCGTCGACGTCGAAGGGCTCGGTCACCTGGTGGAAGGGACCGTGCGCGCGGTTCCAGGCCGCCCGGTCCGCGAACTGCCGCCGGTCGAAGAGCTGGACGCTGTCCGGATGGACGGCGAGGGGTGCCAACTCGCGGTAACTGCCGCGCCTGCGAGGCTCGTCGCCCTGGAAGTAGCCGCTGTACCGCTCCAGCGCCTCGCCCAACGCGCTGGCTTTCGCGTGGAGTTCGGTCACCCCCTTGCCGGAGCCGGGGCTGCGCAGCGGGGTGTGGAGCGGGGGCGGCGGTTGTTCGGGGTCCCAGGGCGGCTGGGCGCCCGCGTGGAAGCAGTTGAGGAACTCCGGGCCGCGCGGATCCCGGCGGATCTCGCCGACCAGACCGGTCACGGGGTCCACGAGGTGGCCGTAGCGCTCCAGCATCCGGTCCGGTCCGAACGTCCGGTGACCGCCGCCCGTGGTGTCCCGCACCGGTTGGGGGGACAGCACGACCGGGGCCGAGACCCGGTCGCGTACCAGCAGGGGATCGCCGCAGCGGGAGCACTGCGGGCGGCGCCGCACGGGATGGCGGCTGCTCTCCAGCGTGCGGGTGTCCAGCCGCCACAGGCTGCCCTGATCGGCGTTCCGGTGCCCGGCGAGCCACTTTCCGGCTTCGAGCAGCGCCAGTTGCAGGGCCGCCGCACGCCCCGCGGGCAGATACGACGGCCGGTGCGCGGCGGGCCCGCTGTGCCCGAGCCGGTGCTGGACGTACGCCTCGCCGCGCCGGCGCAGCCGGAGCCGGTCCGTGAGACAGCTCCAGCAGGGGCCGTCGCCGGGGGAGAGGAAGGGACCGATCCACAGATGGGTGCCGCTGGCCCGCACCGGCAGCCAGGTGCGGCCCGCGGCGCGGTGCTCCGTGTCCAGGGCGCTCAGCCGCGGGTCGAGGTAGTCGTGGCACAGCGCCAGGGTCAGGTCGGCCGGCTCGCCCGCGGCGGCGGCGCGCAGCCCCGACGCCGACACGGCGTCGCGCAGCGCGCCTCCCGCGTCGTCGGTGAGGTCGACCGGGGCGAGGAGCGCGTCCCGGCCGTCGCGGGGCGGTGCCTGAAGACCGGTGAGCGCCCAATAGGCACGCTCGGGGCCGTCGGCTCCGTCCGGCGGATAGGTGTGCAGCAGACCCGCGTCCAGCAGCCTGGTCACGAGCCGTTCGGTGCTGTCGGCCGACAGCACCGGTGCCGCGTCGGAGACGATACGGGGCAGATCACGGCTGCCGTCGAGCAGTGGGGCCAGCAGGGCGATCTGCGCTCCGCCCAGCGTGGTCACCCGGTCCTCCGTCATCAGGAAGACGGGCTCCCCCGGCACCGATTCGACCCGCAGATGCGGTGCGAACCCCAGCCTGGGAAGCCCGTTGCCCGGGGCCGGCCGGCTCATCGAGACGTAGGACCGCCGTCCTTGGCCCACGGGGTGGGCGAGGGCATCCAGCAGATACAGATACGGCTGTCGGGTGTCTCGGCGAGCTGGTGGCCGAACTCGGTGATCACGAGATCGTCGATGGCCCTCGCTATGTCCGCGTCGCCGTCCGGCAGGGGCGTGATCCGTGACATCGTGTGCTCCTTGTCGCTGTCGACTGCCTGCTCCATGGGGTGCGTCGGACCCGGGCCGGGACCTGCGCAGCGCCGCCATCTTTTCGGGCCGGGCCGGGCGATACCAGTGCGTTCTGCACGGGGGACCATATGAGGTTTACACATCTTGCGCACACGTTTCTCATATGCCTGTACGGGTCCTCCGCACTGGTTGATGGCCGAAGGAGCCACAAGACTCCATGAGCAAGGAGCTCTTCGCGGTGCTCCTTCGACCACATGGGGGAGACAGACATGGACATATGGTTGCTGGGACCGCTGACGGCCGAGGTGCGGGGGCGCTCGATCGTGCCGACGGCCGCGAAACCCCGCCAGATTCTCGCGCTGCTCGCCATCCACGCCAATCGGGTGCTGCCCGTCGGGACCCTGATGGAGGAGATCTGGGGTGCCGAGCCGCCGCAGAGCGCGCTCGCGACCCTGCACACGTACATCCTTCAGCTCCGCCGTCAACTCACCGCCGCCTACGGCTCCGACGCCGAGGTGTCGGCCAAGGACGTCCTCGTCACCCAGTACGGCGGCTACTGCTGGCGGGCGCCCGCGGACGCCGTCGACGTACCGCGGTACGAGCGCCTGGTCGCCGCGGGGCGCGCCGCCTCCGCCGAGGACCGGCAGGAGCGGGCATCGGCGTACTTCCGTGAGGCACTGGCCCTGTGGCGCGGGTCCGCGCTGGTCGATGTGCGCATCGGGCCCGTGCTGAGCATCGAGGTGGCCCGGCTGGAGGAGAGCAGGCTCGGCGTGCTGGAGCTGTGCCTGGAGGCGGAACTGAGGCTGGGGCGCCACGCGGAGCTGCTGGCCGAGCTGATCGAGCTCACCGGGCGCCATCCGCTGCACGAGGGCCTGCACGCCCAGTGCATGACGGCGCTGTACCGTGCGGGTCGCTCCTGGCAGGCGCTCGACGTCTACCAGAGGCTGCGCCGCCGGCTCGCCGAGGAACTGGGCCTTTCTCCGTCCCCGCGCCTCCAGCGTCTTCAGCAGGCGGTGCTCGCGGCGGAGCCCTGGCTGGACCTGCCCGGGTGCGGGGAGGACATGATGCTCGACCGGATGATCGGCTGAGCCGCCCGGTGGCGGTTCAGCTGTTCTTGGCGACGAACTCCACGATGGACTCCCGCATGTAGTCGGTCATCTCCTCGGTGATGCCCGGGTACACCCCGATCCAGAAGCTCTGCTCGGTGATGATGTCGCTGTTGCGGAGGTCCCCGGCGACCCGGTGCGGGGTGTTGAGATACGCCGGGTGCCGGGTGAGGTTGCCACCGAACAGCCGTCGTGTGCCGATGCGCCGCTCCTCCAGGAAGGCGACCAGGTCGCGGCGGGTGTAGGTGGCGTCGGGCAGAACCGTGATGACGAACCCGAACCAGCTGGGGTCACTGCCCGGGGTCGCGGTGGGCAGCAGCAGGCCCGGGACGTCCGCGAGCCCGTCGCGCAGCCGCTGCCAGTTGCGCCGGCGGGCCGCGCCGAACTCCGGGAGCTTCTTCAACTGGCTGAGCGCCAGGGCCCCTTGGAGGTCCGTCGCCTTCAGGTTGTACCCGATGTGCGAGAAGATGTACTTGTGGTCGTAGCCCTTGGGCAGGTCACCGAGCTGGTAGTCGAACCGCTTGAGGCAGGTGTTGTCCTCGCCCGGCTCGCACCAGCAGTCCCGGCCCCAGTCGCGGAACGACTCGACGATCCGGGCCAGTTCGAGGTTCTTGGTCAGTACGCAACCGCCCTCACCCGTCGTGATGTGGTGGGCGGGATAGAAGCTGACGGTGGCCAGGTCCCCGAAGGTGCCCGTATTGCGCCCCTGATAGGTCGAGCCCACGGCATCGCAGTTGTCCTCGATCAAAAACAGCTCGTGATCGGTGGCCAGTTGCTGGATCTCCGCCACCTCGTAGGGGTTGCCCAGGGTGTGCGCGATCATGATGGCCCGGGTGCGGTCCGAGATGGCGGCCTGTACGCGTTCCGCCGTCGTGTTGTACGTGCCCAGTTCGAGGTCCACGAAGACGGGCGTCAGACCGTTCTGGAAGATCGGGTTCACGGTCGTGGGGAAACCGCCGGCCACCGTGATCACCTCGTCGCCCGGACGCAGCCGCTGATCACCGAGCCGGGGCGAGGTCAGCGCCGAGAGCGCCAGCAGGTTCGCCGAGGACCCGGAGTTCACCAGGTGCGCCTTGCGCACGCCGATGTGGCGGGCGAACTTGCTCTCGAAACGCCGGGAGTGCGACCCGGCCGCGATCCGCAGATCCAGGGCCGCTTCCACCAGAGAGACCCGGTCCTCCTCGTCCAGGACCGCCCCCGAGGAGAGGATCGGTGTCACCCCAGGTTCGAAGTTCTCCGGCTGCTGCTGCCGGTGGTACTCGCGAACCTGCTCCAGGACCAGGGCCTTGGTGTCCGACGTCATAGCCGTCCCTCCTGTAAGGAATGCCTCGGGACCATGCTGGCGCCGCTCGGTCGAGGAGCCATGGAGTCCCCGGAAAGGTCCTGCTCCAGCGGGCTTCCAGGGGCTTTCGACCTGCGCTGGCTAGCTTGTGTCGGCGACGTATCCGACAGGTGAGGTGGCAGATGCCCGAGGACACTCCACGACCGGTACTCCGCATGGGGGTTCTGGGCTGTGCCGATATCGCGGTGCGCCGGATCCTGCCCGCGCTCGTGGAGCACCGGTCGGTGCGGCTGGTCGCCGTGGCGAGCCGGGACCGGTCGCGGAGCGAGGGGATCGCGGCCCGGTTCGGATGCGCGGCGGTCACCGGCTACCAGGCGCTGCTGGACCGAAGCGACATCGACGCCGTCTATGTGCCGCTGCCGCCCGGCATGCACCACGAATGGGTCGCGCGGGCGCTGACCGCCGGAAAGCACGTCCTGGTGGAGAAGCCGCTCAGCACCAGCTACGCGCAGAGTGCCGAACTGGTGGAGATGGCGGCCCGGTCGGATCTGGCGCTCACCGAGAACTTCATGTTCCTGCACCACTCCCAGCACGCGGCGGTACGGGACATGGCCGGCGAGGTCGGCGAACTGAGAGTGTTCTCCAGCTCCTTCGGGGTACCGCCGCCCGCTCCGGCGTCCTTTCGGCACAACGCGGCCCTCGGCGGCGGCGCCCTGCTGGACGTCGGCGTGTACCCGCTGCGCGCGGCCCAGCTCCACCTCGGCGGGGAACTCGACGTCCTCGGCGCCTGTCTGCGCGTCGACGAGGCCACCGGTGTCGACGTCGCGGGAAGCGCGCTGCTCTCCACGGCGAACGGGGTGAGCGCCCAGCTCGACTTCGGTTTCCAGCACTCCTACCGGTCCGTGTACGCCCTGTGGGGCAGCCGGGGCAGGATCAGCGTGCCGCGCGCCTTCACACCGCCCAGGGAGCACCGCCCGGTGGTCCGTCTCGAACAGCAGGACAGGATCACCGAGGTGACACTCCCCGCCGACCACCAAGTGGGCAACGCGCTCGACGCGTTCGCGGCGGCGGCCCTGTCGGGCACCCGGCGGGCCGAGCTGCGCGAGGGGCTGCTGCGGCAGGCGCTCCTGGTCGAGCAGGTACGCAAGGCCGCGCGGGTCGTCGGCTGCTGAGACTCCGCCGGACGCGGGCAGGCCGGGGCGGGCCGGGCCACGCGGCGGAGCCTCGCATGCCACGGCCCCCCTCGGACGGCGCGCCCCCCTCGGACGACGCGCGCCGTTCCGTCCGGCCCCCGACGACACCGGCGCCGACAGCGAGAGCCGGTCCCGTCGGGGGCCGGCTCTCGCTGTGGTCGCAGTCAGGCTCAGACCGGTTCGGCCGCTTCCGGCCGCCGGACCGAGCGGTCGCGGTACCAGTCGACGACCTCGCGCAGTCCGTCGTCCAGCGACCGCCGCGGCCGGTAGCCGAGTTCGGTACGGATCTTCGAGTCGTCCACCGCGTACCGCAGGTCGTGGCCCTTGCGGTCGGGCACCTGCCGCACCCGAGACCAGTCCGCGCCGCACAGCTCCAGCAGCATGGCCGTCATCTCACGGTTCGTCAGATGCGTACCGCCGCCGATGTTGTAGATCTCGCCGGCCCGGCCACCGGTCAGCACCGCGTGGACGGCACGGCAATGGTCGTCCACGTGCAGCCACTCCCGGATGTTGTTGCCGTCCCCGTACAGCGGCACCGTCCGTCCGGCCAGCAGTTCGGTCACGAACAGCGGGATGAGCTTCTCCGGATGCTGGCGCGGGCCGTAGTTGTTGGCACACCGGGTGATGCGTACGTCGAGCCCGTGCGTGCGCCAGTAGGACCGGGCCACGAGGTCGCTGCCCGCCTTCGACGCCGCGTAGGGCGAGTTGGGCAGCAGCGGCTCCTCCTCCGTCCAGGAGCCCTCGGCGATGGATCCGTAGACCTCGTCGGTCGAGATGTGCACGAAGGTGCCGACCCCGCAGCGCAGGCTCGCCTCCAGCAGCGTCTGGGTGCCGAGCACATTGGTGCGTACGAACTCCGCGGCCCCGGTCAGGGAACGGTCGACATGGCTCTCGGCCGCGAAGTGCACCACCGCGTCGTGACCGGGGAACACCTCCAGGAGCGCGTCGAGGTCACGGATGTCGAGATGCCGGAAGTCCAGCCGGGGGTCCGTCATCGGCAGGTTGTCGGTGCTCCCCGCGTACGTGAGCAGGTCGACGACCGTGACCCGGTCCGGAGGCGGTCCGGGCAGGTCGCCGGCCAGCAGGGAGCGCACATAGTGGGATCCGATGAAGCCGGCACCGCCGGTGATCAGGACACGCATGGCGCGGACACACCTCCGAGACGTCGACGCCCGTGGGCGCGGTGCTGGGCGGTCAGCCGCTCCAGTACGGGGACGACCTCCGCCGGAGTCGGTTCGGACTCCGCCTCGGTCCGCAGCCGGGCGGCGGCCGAGGTGAACGAGGGCTCCTCGAGGAGCCGCACGAGCCTGCTCCGCAGCCCTTCCACCGTCACGTCGTGGGAGGGGAGATGGAGACCGGCGCCCAGCTCCTGCTGGCGGCGCGCCCGCTCGATCGCGTCCCAGATCCATCCCATGGCGATCTGCGGAACCCCCTCGACGAGCGCCGTCGACCAGGTCCCGGCACCACCGTGGTGCACGATGGCCGCGCAGGTCGGCAGCAGCGCGTGCAGCGGTACGTGGTCCACCAGGCGCACATTGTCCGGGACATGGGTCAGCAGCGCCCGCTGCTCGGCGTCGAGCGTGGCCACCACCTCGATGTCGAGCCCCTCGATCGCCTTGAGGACCAGGTCGACCGGGACCGCGTTGGGGAACTCGGAGGTCCGGGCCGTGAGCCCCAGGGTGACGCACACCCGGGGACGCGTCGGCGGGATGCGGAGCCAGTCGGGTACGACGGCGGGCGCCGGCCCGTTGTACGGGATGTAGCGCATGCCCACGGTCGGGTCGTCCGACGGCGGCCGGAAGCTGCGCGGCACCTGGTCCACCGACCACTGTCCCGTCACGGCCTCCTCGTCGAAGGGCAGGCCGTAACGGCCGAGCGTCCACTGGAGCCACTGGCCGAGGGAGTCCTCGGTGTGGGCCGATCCCGGCTCCGCGTCCTCGTCCGCGGGACCGAGCTGCGCGAGGAAGGCCCGCCGCATCGGCATGAACATGTCCGGGAAGGACAGCAGGCGCGCGTGGGCCGCGCCCGTCACCTTCGCGGCCACCGCGCCCGCGAACGTGAACGGCTCCCACAGGACGAGGTCCGGCTTCCACTCGCGGGCGAACGCCACGAGTTCGTCGACCATCGGATCGTCGTTGACCAGGGCGAAGAAGGTGGCGGTCATCATCGCGTCCCAGCCCTTGAGGAAGGCGGGGGTGAGCTGACCGGGGGCATCGGGGTCCAGCGACTGGTCGGCGTGGTGGGACAGCACGGAGTCACCCACCCCCTTGACCATGTCGTCGAGCCCGGGGTCGGCCCCCACGGGGACGGCGGTCAGCCCGGCCGCCGTGATGCTTCCCGTCAGCGAGGGCTGGCTCGCCACCCGTACCTCGTGTCCGGCGGCCCGCAGCGCCCAGGCGAGCGGTACGGACCCGTTGAAGTGCGCGTCCAAGGCGAAGGACGTCAGCAGAACCCGCATGGGCGGTCCTTTCTCTCTGGCTCTGTGAAAACCCCGGCCGCGGTACGCCGGACGAGGCGTACCGTCACGCGGAGCTGGTCAGGGAGAACCGCAGCACCCCGCCCAGGACGGGGGAGCGCATCCGCCGCTGGACGCCGTCGGCCGGCGCGAGCCGGGGGTGGCGCTCCCGCAGGGTGCGTACGGCGGTCTCCGCCTGGAGCCGGGCGAACGCCCCGAACAGGGAGGTGTGCGGGCCGGACAGCGCCAACTGCCCCGTGCCCGTGGGCCGGGTGAGGTCGAAGTGGTCCGGGGCCAGGAACACCTCGGGGTCCCGGTTGGCCGCGCCGACGTGGACGACGACCTGGGCGCCGGCGGGGATGTCCTGACCGGCGAGCGTGAGGTCCTCGGCGGCGATCCGGCTCTCCAGCCGCACCGGCGGCGCGTGACGCAGCGTCTCCTCCACGGCTCCGGCGGCCAGTTCGGGGCTGTCGCCGAGCAGCGCCCACTGCCTGGGATGGGCGAGCAGCGCTTCCAGGGCGTTGTTGATGAGCCCGGCGGTGAGTTCGACGCCCACCACGGCGGTCAGCACACCGACCGCGAGCGCGTCCTCGTCGGCAGAGCCGCCGCGCAACACCGTGCTGAGCAGATCGTCACCCGGGTCGGCCTGCCGCGCCGCGACGAGGTCGCCCACGAGGGCGCGTATGTCCTCGATCGCCTCGATGAGCCGGCGGGTGACCACCAGCGGCTGCGGGCAGAGCGCCGCGTCGAGCGCGACCCCCAGCGCCAGACACGTGCGGGCGAACCGTTCGCGCTGCGCGTCCGGGACACCGAGCAGCGTCGCGGCGGCCTCGGTGGCCACCGGGCGGGAATAGTCCGCCATCAGGTCGAAGGAGGCACCGAGTCCGTCGGCGGTCTCCTGGTGCGTGCGCTCGGCGCTCTTGCGGTGGCCCTCCGCCGCGGCCTCGCCCAGCGCGGGGGCCGCCGACTTCGCCCAGCGCGCGTGGTCGGCGCCCGACGCGTGCAGGAAGGCCCGGTCCAGCGGGATGATGTGGCACAGCAGCGGATTGCTCCAGGCGTCGGAGAACACGTGCCGCTGGAGGCCCGGCAGATCGGCGTGGCGCAGGCTCAGCCGCGGATCGGCCAGCACCTCGGCGGCCAACCCGTGCCGGCCGGTGACCCAGGCTCCGGCGCCGCTCTGCCACAGCGGTGTCTCCGATTCCCGGATGCGGCGGGCCAGCACCACCGGGTCGTCGCTCTCCGCGCGCAGGGTCAGGGCGTACGGATCGCCACTGGTGCCGTAGATCCAGTGGAAGCCGCGGGCGGTCAGCAGGTGACGGCCGAGCTCGCTGTCGGTCTGCTGGGCCTCCTCGGTCGCCACGGGGGTCTCGGCGGTGGTCGTCTCGTCGGTCTCCGTGTGTGTCACGGCAGTCTCCTTCGGGGCGTGGTTCAGGTGAGGGACAGACCGCCGTCGACCGCGAGCACCACTCCGGTCGCGTAGGCGGCGCGCGGGTCGGTGAGCTGGACGGCCCACCAGGCGATGTCCTCGGGGCGGCCGACGCGGCCGGCCGGGACGCGCGTGGCGATCTGCTGGAGGAAGCCCGCGTAGGCCTCCTGCGACATGCCGGACCGCTCACCGATACCGGTGTCGATCACGCCCGGCGCCAGGCCGAGGACACGGATGCCGCGGGGCGCCAGTTCCACGGCCCAGGTCCGGGTGAGGAAGTCCAGCCCGGCCTTGGCGGCGCCGTACACCCCGTTCTCCGGCCATGCCCGGCGGCCCAGCGCGCCGGCCGAGCCGATGTTCAGCACGGTTCCGCCGCCGTCGGCCGCGAGGGCGTCCAGGGTGTGCCGGGTGAGCAGCAGCGGGGCCAGCAGGTTGCTGTCGAGCTGGTCCTGGGCGGTTTCCCGCTTGGTCTCCGCGAGGGAGGCGAACCCGCCGGTGGCCGCGTTGTTGACCAGCACGTCGATCCGGCCGAACGCGTCCAGCGCCGCGTCGGTGACGGCCCGCGGGGTGTCCGGGTCGGTGAGGTCGGCGGCGAGGACGCTGATGCCGGGGTATCCCTCGGCGGTCCCGGCCAGGGTCGCGGGCGTACGGCCCACGACGAGTACCCGGTCGCCGCGGTCGGCGAAGGCGCGGGCCGTGGCCCGCCCGATCCCGGTCCCGCCGCCGGTGACGATCACGCCCCGGGGCGCTGTCGAGTCCTGTGTCGCGCTCATGCCCGGGACCGTAGGCCGGGCCGGTCGATTCGCGGTCGACTCCCGCTACGGCCGGTCGTCACGGGTCACCACCCTTTCCCTGACCAGGAGTTCGCCGGCCTCGCGCACGAGGTGGTCCCGGCAGGTGCACACCAGGTGCAGCCGGGCGGGGCCGCCCTGCGGAACGGCGATGATGGAGACCTGGCTCTCGGCGGTCAGCGAGCCGTCGTCCGCGGGGGTGACGGTGAGCATGCCGACCCAGTGGCGGTGCGTCTCGCCGGCGGCCGCGAGAGCCGCGGCGGCCTGCCGGGCGCCCTCGGTGAGGGCCGGCCGGCCGCGTACCGGCTCCGGGAGCGAGGGCGGCTGGAAGGAGCCGTCCTCGGTGAAGGTGCCCGCCCAGATCTCGGCCTCGCCCGAGTCCAGGTGCCTCATCTGCCGTGCGTAGAAGTGCTGTACCTCGGCGTAGACGTCTGCCGGGGCCGTCGGGGCCTGTGCTGCCATGCCGTGTCCCTTCCGCTGTTCCCGCGTGCCGGGGCGGGTGCGTTCCCGAGCTCCCGGTGAGGTCACGACGGTGGCAGCGGCCCCTTAAGGATCGGTCGAGCGCGGGGTGGGCGAGCGCACGGGCGGCCGTTCAGTCAGGCTCCAACGCTTCTCTAGCCGCGCTGGTGAGCATGGGCTGACTTGCTGGAATCCATCGCCGGGAGGCTCGTGTGCGCATCATCGACCTGTCCTCACCCGTGGACGCGGCGGGGTTCGAACCCGATCCCGTGGTGCACGACGTCCTCGGCCCGAAGGAGGCCGCCGCGCACATGAGCGAGGAGATGCGCGACCACTTCGGGATCGACTTCGACCCGGCGGAGCTGCCGGAGGGCGAGTTCCTCTCCCTCGACCGGCTCCAGCTGACGACCCACACCGGGACGCATGTCGACGCGCCCTCGCACTACGGCACCCGCGCCTCCTACCGGGACGGTCCGCCGCGGCACATCGACGAGATGCCGCTCGACTGGTTCTTCCGGCCCGCGGTGGTGCTCGACCTGAGTGACCAGGGCACGGGCGCGGTCGGTGCCGATGTGGTGCGGCGGGAGCTGGACCGGATCGGCCACACCCTCTCGCCGATGGACATCGTGCTGCTCAGGACCGGGGCCGACGCGTGGTCGGGGACGCAGAAGTACTTCACGGACTTCACCGGGCTCGACGGATCGGCCGTGCATCTGCTGCTGGACCAGGGAGTCCGGGTGATCGGCACGGACGCGTTCAGCCTGGACGCGCCGTTCGGCGACATCATCACCCGCTACCGGGAGACCGGTGACCGCTCGGTGCTGTGGCCCGCCCACATGATCGGGCGGGACCGGGAGTACTGCCAGATCGAACGGCTCGCCGGGCTCGACCGGTTGCCCGCCGCGCACGGGTTCCGGGTCGCGTGCTTCCCGGTGCGGATCGCCGGCGCGGGCGCCGGCTGGACGAGGGCGGTGGCGCTGCTCGACGAGTGAGGAGCGCACGGCGGCCCAGCGGACGACGCGCCCACCAGGGCGACCAACGGAGGAGACACACATGTACGGCCGGGAACTCGCGGACGTGTACGAGGCCATCTACCGCAGCCGGGGCAAGGACTGGGGGGAGGAGGCGGCGGACGTCTCCCGGCTGATCGCCGAACGCCGCCCGGGAGCCGACTCCCTGCTCGACGTCGCCTGCGGCACGGGCGCCCATCTCAGCGTGTTCAGCACGCGGTTCGAGGTCGCCGAGGGGCTGGAGATCGCGGAGCCGATGCGCCGCCTCGCCGAGCAGCGGCTGCCCGGCGTCACGGTGCACGCCGGCGATATGCGCGACTTCTCCCTCGACCGCACCTACGCGGCGGTGACGTGCATGTTCTGCGCCATCGGCTATCTGGAGACGGTGGCCGACATGCGGGCCGCCATCAGGTCGATGGCCGGCCATCTGGAGCCCGGCGGCGTCCTGGTCGTCGAACCCTGGTGGTTCCCCGAGAACTTCATCGAGGGCTATGTCGCGGGTGACCTGGCCCGTGAGGAGCACCGCACCATCGCGCGGATCTCGCACACCACCCGCAAGGGCCGGGCCACCCGCATGGAGGTCCGCTTCACCGTGGGGGACGCCGCCGGTATCCAGCAGTTCACCGAGATCGACGTACTGACCCTGTTCACCAAGGAGGAGTACGTCTCCGCGTTCACCGACGCGGGCTGCTCCGTGGAATTCCTGGAGGACGGCCCCACCGGTCGTGGCCTTTTCGTCGGTGTACGCGAATCCGGCTGAGCGAGCGGACCGTCAGGACGACATTTCGCGGGCCACCGACATCACATACTGGCCATAGCCCGACTGCGACATTTTCTCGCCGAGTCGGTGGCAGCTTTCCGCGTCGATGAATCCCATGCGCAGTGCGATCTCCTCGACGCAGGCGATGCGCACGCCCTGTCGCTCTTCGAGGGTCCGCACATACTGGGTGGCCTGGAGCAGGGATTCCGGAGTTCCTGCGTCCAGCCAGGCGAAACCGCGGCCGAGGTCGACCAGACGGGCTCGGCCGCGGGCCAGGTAATCCCGGTTGACGTCGGTGATCTCCAGTTCTCCGCGCGCCGAGGGGCGGAGGTTCTTGGCGATGTCCACCACTTCGTTGTCGTACAGGTAGAGCCCGGTGATGGCGAGGTCGGAGCGCGGCCGGATCGGCTTCTCCTCCAGGGAGACGAGGCGTCCGGACGCGTCGGTCTCGCCCACCCCGTAGCGCTCCGGATCCTCCACGGGATAACCGAACAGGACACAGCCCTGTACGTCCCGGACGTTGCTCTGGAGCAGGTCGTAGAAGTGGTAGCCGTGGAAGATGTTGTCCCCCAGGACCAGGGCCACGTCGTCGTCGCCCACGTGGTCGGCGCCGATGATGAAGGCCTCGGCCAGCCCGGCCGGCCGGTTCTGCACCGCGTAGTCGATCCGCACGCCGAGCTGGGAGCCGTCGCCCAGGAGCCTGCGGAACTGGTCCAGGTCGCGCTCGGTGCAGATGAGCAGGATCTCCCTGATGTCCGCGAGCATCAGCACCGAAAGCGGATAGTAGATCATCGGTTTGTCGCCGACCGGGAGAAGCTGCTTCGAAACGGAGACGGTTATTGGATGGAGCCTCGTTCCCGAACCGCCGGCGAGAATAATCCCCTTCATGGGTATGCCCCTGTCCTCGATTTCTGTTCATGCTAACGACCGGATTCGCTCGACAGCAAGGAGAAGAGTCTCTGGTCCAGGGAAATTCGAGTGGGAATAGAGGAAAATCAAGGTTGTGGATCGACCCGGGTATGTGATGTGCTGCGAGGGGATGGTGACGCCCTGCGGCACGGCATCAGCAAATGGGAGGGAAAGGGTTTGATGACGACTCTCGTATGGGACTACCGGCGAGAATACGAGAACGAACGCGCCGATATTCTGGACGCCGTGGAGACGGTCTTCAGCTCGGGTCAGCTCGTCCTCGGTGACAGTGTGCGCGGCTTCGAGCAGGAGTTCGCCGGATATCACGGCGTGGGGCACTGCGTCGGAGTCGACAACGGCACCAACGCGATCAAGCTGGCCCTCCAGGCGCTCGGCGTCGGCCCCGGGGACGAGGTCGTCACCGTGTCCAACACCGCGGCCCCCACCGTGGTCGCGATCGACTCGGTGGGCGCCACCCCGGTGTTCGTCGACGTCCACCCGGACAGCTACCTCATGGACACCGAGCAGGTGGCGTCCGTGCTCACCCCGCGGACCCGGTGTCTGCTGCCGGTCCACCTCTACGGGCAGTGCGTCGACCTGGCACCGCTGGAGCGGCTCGCCGCCGAGCACGACCTGCTGCTCGTCGAGGACTGCGCACAGGCCCACGGCGCCCGCCGCGACGGCCGGCTCGCCGGAACCACGGGCGACGCGTCCGCCTTCTCCTTCTACCCGACGAAGGTGCTCGGCGCGTACGGCGACGGCGGCGCCGTGCTGACCTCCCGGGAGGACGCCCACCGCGCGCTGCGCCGGCTGCGGTACTACGGCATGGAGGAGCGCTACTACGTCGTCGGCACCCCGGGCCACAACGCCCGGCTCGACGAGGTGCAGGCCGAGATCCTGCGGCGCAAGCTGCGCCGGCTCGACTCCTACGTCCAGGGGCGGCAGGCCGTCGCCCGCCGCTACGAGGAGGGGCTCGGCGACACCGACCTGGTGCTGCCGCACACCGTCCCCGGCAACGAGCACGTGTACTACGTCTACACGGTGCGCCACCCCCGGCGCGACGACATCATCAAGGCGCTCAAGACGTACGACATCGAGCTCAACATCAGCTATCCCTGGCCGGTGCACACGATGTCCGGGTTCGCCCACCTCGGCTGGCCCACGGGCTCGCTGCCCGTCACCGAGGAACTCGCGGGTCAGATCTTCTCCCTGCCCATGTACCCGACGCTCGCGCCGGACGTCCAGGACAAGGTGATCAGCGCCGTGCGCGACGTGCTGGCCGGCCTCTGAGCCCGTGCGGCGGCCACGGCCCGGCACACACCGCACACCGAAGGCCCGGCGGAAGGATCCCGCCGGGCCTTGTCGTACGCGCGTGCCGCGCCGGCGGTCAGCCGACTGAGCGGGACGCCTCCACACCGCGCAGACACGCCACCAGGCTCCGCGCCTGCACATTGAGGTAGTGGCTGTGCCGGAGCAGTTGCGTCAGCTGGTCCATGGTCAGCCAGCGGTAGTCGGGGTGACCGGGGTCCTCGGGGACGTCGCTGTCCACGATCAGATAGCGGTTGCGGGCATGGAAGAAGCGGCCGCCCTCCTCGGAGAGCACGGCCTCGAAACGGATGCGGTCGGGCCCGGCGGCCAGCACCTCGTCGAGATGACGGGGCCGGGCGGTGGGCGGCAGCCAGCTGTAACTCTCCGGGACGCACTGCACGGTCGGCGCCAGCTCCACGACATCCGCGTAGCCGGGCTCGGTACGGGCGTGCAGCAGCACATGCGGCACCCCGTCGAACTCCCGGTACAGGAAGGCGATGACGCCCGTGCCGCGCGGCTCGATCATCGGCTGGCGCCAGCTGCCGACCTCGCGCCCCGCGGCCGTCACGGACACCCCGATGACGTCGAAGAAGCCGCCGCTCTCGTGCGAGTAGCCCATCTCGCTGTGCTGCCAATCGTCCAGCGCGTTGAGGGCGACCCGCTCGGTGTGCACGCTCGCCAGCGAGCGGGCGCCGGCGATCCAGCTGAGCACGTCGGTCATCCGGTGCAGCGAGCCGTCCGCCCGGGAGGTGTGCGGCAGACACGCCAGCACGGTCCGCGCGTCCATGTTGATGATGTCGTCACGCGACAGCAGCCGGTACAACTGCCCCAGCGTGAACCAGCGGAAGCCCTCGAGGACCTCCACCTCGGTCGTCGTCTCCACCACCATGTTGCGGTTGCGCTTGCGGTAGAACCACGAGCCCTGCTCCGACTGCCGGACGTCCGCGACCACCCGGTGCCGTGACGTGTCCCGGAAGTAGTCCAGATACGGCACGGGCTTGCCCTTGTGGACGCCGGTGTAGTTGCTGCGGGTCGCCTGCACGGTGGGGGAGAGCTGCAACCCGCCGGGGTTGCCGGGTTCCGCCTTGGCCTGCATCAGGAAGTGCGGAACCCCGTCGAACTCCTTGATCAGGATGCCCAGGATGCCGACCTCGGGCTGGTCGATGATGGGCTGGTCCCACCACGGCACCGCGTTGCCCGGATCGTGCACCCGCAGACCGTGGACCGTGAAGAACTTGCCGCTGCGATGCCACAGATCACCGGTCACCGGTGTCTGGTACCACTGGTCGAGGGCCGCGAGCGGTATCCGCTCGGCCGTCGTGTAGATCTGCTCCCCATACTCGGCGAACCAGTCGTCGAATCCGGCGAGATCGGTCAGCGGGCTCTCCACAGCCGCGGCCGACCTGGCGATACGGGCCGTCACATCGGCCATCTGGACTCCTCGTCTCGGAGGGGGTTGAACGCGGTCGTCCGGTCGTCCGGGGTGGTTCAGTCGGCGGGGGTCTGCCACGTCGCCCGCATCGCCTCGGCGAGCGGGATCCGCGGCTTCCAGCCGAGCAGTTCGCCCGCCAGCCGGATGTCCGCCAAGGTCCAGCCGCCGCCCTTGCTGGCGATCGGCCCGTCCTCGATCCGCAGTGCCTGCGGCGGCAGCCCCGAGGCGGTGACCAGCAGATCCACCAGCTCACGCATGGCGGAGGCCTCGCCGCGGCCGATGTTGACGACCTGTCCGGTGGCCGGAGACGCCACGGCGAGGACCACTGCCTCGGCGAGGTCGCGCACATCGATGAAGTCCCGCCGCGCGTCCGCGACCCGCAGTGTCACCGGGTCGCTCGGGTCCGCGGCCCGCAGTCTGTCGACGACCGCCCCGAGGAAACTGGCCCGGGTGGTGCGGGGCCCGCACACGTTCACCGCGCGCAGCACCAGCCCCTCCACCCGGCCGGCCCGGGTGCTGTCGAGGACCAGCTCGGAGCCGGCCAGCTTGGTCCTGGCGTACATCGTGGTCGGCCGGGGCTCCAGGTCCTCGCCGATGGAGAGGGGCTCGGGCACCGGACCGTACTCGTGGATGGAGCCCACATGGACCAGCCGCGGCCGCTCCTCCATCAGCGTCAGGGCCGTCAACAGCCGGTCGACCAGGGTGATGTGGGCGTACCGCATCTCTTCCTCGGTCGTGCCCCAGCCGCCGGTCACGTTGACCACCGTGTGCACCCGGTTTCGGGTGAACAGCTCCGCGAGCTCGGCGGACGGGACCGCCGCCACGTCCAGGCCGGCGAAGACGTGGTCCGCCACCGCGGGCCCGCCGCGCCGGGCGACGGCGAGCACCTCGTGCCCCTCGCGCGCCAGCGCGGCGCTCACACAGCGGCCGACGCAGCCACTGGCCCCGAGCACCGCGATCCGGGACCCCCCGGCCGTCGGCCGGCCACCGCTCAGGGCCGCCACAATGCGGCCTCGATCCGACGGCACTTGTCGTACTCCGGCAGACCGCCCTCCGCCCGCACCTGTGCGAGCAGGGGCGCGGCCGTGTCCCGTGCGGACAGCAGGGGCTCCACGTCCTGGGGGATCGGCAGACCGAGCGCGGGGTCGAGCGGGGAGAGGGACATCTCGTGCTGCGCCTCGTAACTCCCGGAGAGCATGTACGACATCACCGTGTCGTCCTCCAGGGCGATGAAGGCGTGCCCGACACCGACCGGGAAGTACATGGCGGTGAAACTCTCCGGATCGAGCACGGACGAGTCCCAGCAGCCGAAGGTGGGCGAGCCGACCCGGATGTCCACCACGATGTCGATGGCGCGGCCCCGGGCGCAGTACACGTACTTGGCCACGCCCGGCGGGGTGACGGTGTAGTGGATGCCCCGTACGGTGCCGCGCCGCGACTTGCTGTGGTTGGACTGCGCGACGGGGAAGAGCGGATGCCCCAGGGCCTCCACGAACGCCGGCTCCTGGTAGGGCGAGGTGAACAGGCCGCGGTCGTCCTCGAAGACGGGCGGGGTGAAGGCGTACGCGCCACGGACGGCGAGTTCGCGGAACTTCACGGCGGAGGTCATCTACCGCTCCCCTCCAACAGTGCTGCGGGAGTCGCGGGCCGCGCGGTGTTCCACGACGAGCTTCTCCAGCAGCGGAACGATGTCGTTGGGGCTCGGCGTCCCCACCATCTCCCGGCGGATCCGCGCACAGTTCTGCGCGAACGACGGCTCGTCCAGCAGACGCAGCACGTGGTCGCGCAGGTCCTGGGCGGTGTAGTGGTCGACGTCATGCAGGTACAGCCCCGCGCCGAACTTCTCCAGCTGCTTCGCCTTGTGGATGGTGTCCCAGACCATGTCGGGCACGATCAGCTGCGGGACGCCGTGCGCCAGCGCGGTCTGGAAGGTGCCGGAGCCGCCGTGGTGGATGACCGCGGAGCAGGTCGGCAGCAGCGCGTTGAGCGGCACGAAGTCGACGGCCCGGACGTTGTCCGGCAGATCGAGACCGGCGAGCTGCTTCTCGTTGAGGGTGGCGACCACCTCGACGTCGAGCTCCGCCAGTGCCCCGACCAGCTCGCCGATCGAGGCACGGTCGCCGTCCAGCACCTCACGGTGGGCCACACCCAGCGTCAGACAGACCCGGCGCTTCTTCGGCGGCTCGTGCAGCCAGTCCGGGATGACGGCCTGCCCGTTGTAGGGGATGTAGCGCAGCGGGACGAACGGCTGCCTCACCGGGAACCGCATCGACGGCGGCACCGGGTCGATGGTCCACTGACCGACCGCCACCTCCTCCTCGAACTCGGCGCCGTAGCGGCCGAGCGTCCAGGTCAGCCACTCGCGCAGCGGATCGTCCCGCTGCTCCGGCAGCCGTTCCGCCTGGAGGTCGAGGAAGGTCTCGCGCATCCGCCCCAGCAGATCGAGCCCGAACAGCAGCCGGGCGTGGGCGGCGCCGGTCACCTGCGCGGCCACGGGCCCCGCGAAGGACAGCGTGTCCCAGACGATCAGGTCCGGCTGCCACTCGCGGCTGAACGCGACCAGGTCGTCGATCATGCGTTCCGGGCAGGAGTTCTGGAAGGCCATCGCCGTCATCGAGGTGAACACACCGAGGACGTGGTCCCAGGTCAGCATCTCGGGACGGGTCTCGGTCATGTCCATCCCGGCTTCCGCCTGGCTCTCCATGATCTCGGCGTCGTCGCCCAGGCCCTCGTTGACCCGCTGCATCTGCTCCTCCAGGAGCAGCGGCTCACCGACACAGACGGCGGTCAGTCCGGTCCGGGTGATGTCCTCCGCCAGATCCGGCTGGCTGGCGATACGGACCTCGTGGCCGGCGGTCTGGAGGGCCCAGGCCAGCGGGACCTGGGCATGCATATGGGACTTCGCGGCGAACGTGGTGAACAGGACCTTCATCGATCTCCCTTTTCGCGAGTGGTGGTGCCGGGGCGGCGCGCTTCACTGCCCGTCGTGGCCGACGTACCGGTGGCGCACCAGCCAGCCGCCTGCGTCGGCGACGAGGACGTCCTGGCACGACGTGCTCAGCCGGATCACGGGAGCGGCGCCCGCAGCGGTCGAGACGACCAGGGCGTCGTAGCCCGTGCGCACCGAACCGTCCGGGAACCGCCAGGCGGCCGGCAGGCCCAGCCAGTGCCGGCGCACCGTGCCGGCCGGTGCCGCGGGCCGTTCGCGCACGGCCGCCGCGATCGCCGCCCGGCCGCGCACCGGCTCGGTGAACGAGCTCTGGTCGAAGGCCCCGTCCTCGGTGAAGGTGTCCGCCCAGGCATCCCCGTCGCCCTCGTCGAGGAGCCGCATCTGCCGTGCGTAGAACTGCTGGATGGAGGCGTACTCGGCGGGCGGCACCGGCTCGGTGCGGGCCCGCTGCTCCGCGTACTCCTTGGCGTGCCGCAGGGTGATCGTGCTGTTGCCGCCGAGCGCGTCCCGGATGAAGGTGCGGGCGTCGGCGGTGGTCGCGGAGGAGCCGAGGACCTTGCTGACGGCCGCGCCGTTGACGACCACGGTGTGCCGGGACACCGCCACGCAGCCGGACGGGGTCTCCCGTACCGTCCACTCCCCGGTGTGCACCGACATCAGGGCCGGTGTCTGCAACTGCTTGTACGTGATCCGCCCGTCCGGCAGGCAGATCCGCACCGAGGCCGTGGTGTGCGTCGAACCGTCGGGAGTGCGGGTGTCCATCTCCAGGTGCTGGACGTCGGGTGTGTCCTCCTTCAGCAGCACCCGGGCGACGTGCGGCAGCCGCTCCTGCCACAGCGCCGCGTCGTGCAGGAAGTCCCGGACCTCCTGGGCGGGGGCGTCGATGCGCACCTCGTCCTCGAAGGTGTAGGGCGCCTCGTCGGTGCCGGTGCGCAGCGCGGCGGACTCCAGCGCGGCCAGCTCGGCCGTGCTGTTGCGCTCGATCGCCTCCAGGATCCAGCTGACGTTGCGCTCCAGGTCGTCGACGGCCCGGAAGTCGTGCAGCAGCCGTACCCGGCTGCCGCCGTCGGGCAGCGCCTCGACGATCCACTCCCCGCCCATCGCCGCGACCGGGTCCTGGGAGACCTCCTGGCGGAACCGGATCCGCAGCCCCTCGCGGTCCAGGGTGCGCCGCGAGGTCCAGGACTTGACCTCGCCGTTGGCGGTGGCCCAGATCCGCAGCCGTTCCTCGTCGCCCGACCGCTCCAGGTACTCCACGTGCAGACTCGGCGGAAAGACGTGCGGCCAGTCCTCCGCCCGCTCCACCAGGCCGAAGACGGCCTCCGGGGCGGCGGCCACCGTGATCGTGTGTTCGGTCGTGTGCGCCTCGTGCGCCATGTTGATCCCCTCTGTCTGCCCGCGGCCGCGCGCGGCCGGGCCCGCTGTCAGTAGTTGCCGAGCCCGCCGCAGACGTTCATGGCCTGGGCGGTGATCGAGGCGGCCGTCGACGAGAGCAGATAGCCGACGAGCCCGGCGACCTCGTCCGGCGTGGAGTAGCGGCCGAGGGGGATCTTCGCCTCGAACCTCTCCAGCACCTCGTCCTCGGTGATGTTCCAGGCGCCGGCGTATCCCTGGCGCACCCGTTCGGCCATCGGCGTCTCGACATAGCCCGGGCAGACGGCGTTGACGGTGATGCCCGTCTTCGCCAGCTCCAGGCCCAGGGCCTTGGTGAAGCCGACCACGCCGTGCTTCGACGCCGAGTACGGCGCTCCCAGCGCGACGCCCTGCTTGCCGCCCGTCGAGGCGATGTTGACGATCCGGCCGGCGCCGCGCTCCAGCATGCCGCCGGTCGTCAGCACCTCGCGGGTCATCCGGAACACGCTGTTGAGGTTGGTCTCGATCACGTCGAGCCACAGTTCGTCGGGGATCTGCGCGGTGTGGCCGCCGCCGCTGCGGCCGGCGTTGTTCACCAGCGCGTCGACCGGGCCGAACCGGTCCCTGACCTCCTGGACGAAGGCGCGTACCCGGTCGGTGTCGCGTACGTCGCAGGCGGCGCCGTCGACGTCGTGACCGGCCTCGCGCAACTCCTTGACGGTGTGCGCGACCCGGTCGCCGTCGCGGGCGCAGATGAACACCCGGGCACCGTCCTCGGCCAGGCTGCGGGCCACGGCGAGACCGATCCCGCTGGTGGCACCGGTGACGACGGCGACGCGTTCTGCTGCTGGCGACATGAAGGCTCCTCAGCGGTCCCTGCGGTGGGCTTTCGGACGACTGCGAGGGTGTCAGCGGCCGCTCGAAATGCGCTCGACCCGCGGCCCGGCCCGGGCTCCAGTGGCCTTCCACCCGCCTGCGAGACGGGACACGCAGCTTGGAACGACGCGAAGGACCGCACGATGTCAAGCGACGCCGGGTCACACGAACGGGTCAAAAAATGAACCCGGGCAACACCGGGCAACGAGGAGGCCATTGATGACGGATCACGAGCCAGATGCCAACGACGCCGGCACCGTGACCTTCGTGAACACCTTCACCTTGCATGTCGAACCCGAGGTGTTCGAGAAGGAGTTCGCGCGGACGTCCGAGTTCATGGCACGGCAGCCGGGCTTCGTCCGGCACACGCTCTCCCGGCACACGGAGCGCCCCGGCCAGTACGTCAACGTCGCCGAGTGGCAGGACGTCGCCTCGTTCCGCGCGGCCGTCTCGCACGCCGACTTCAAGCCCCACGCCAGTGCGCTGCGCGCCCTGAGCGAGAGCCGGCCCGAACTGTATGTGGCGCGGCTCCGCCGTGACGGCGACTCGGCGCTCCGGGGCCCGGCGCTCGACGGCACGGCCCCTACCGAGGAGGAGATATGACGACCCGTCGGGTGGTCGTCACCGGGCTGGGCGTGGTCGCCCCGGGCGGCATCGGCACGAAGGCGTTCTGGGAACGCATCGTCTCCGGTGTCTCCGCGACCAGGACCATCACGGCGTTCGACCCGAGCCCGTTCCGCTCCCGGATGGCGGCCGAGTGCGACTTCGACGGGGCCCGCTCGGGCCTGTCGGAGCGCGACACCGCGCGGCTGGACCGCGCCACCCAGTTCGCCCTGGTCGCCACCCGCGAGGCACTGGCCGACAGCGGCGTCGAGATCGACGAGAGCAACGCGCACCGGACCGGCGTCAGCCTCGGCTCCGCCGTGGGGTGCACCCAGAAACTGGAGGAGGAGTACGTCGCGCGCAGCGGCGGCGGGCAGCAGTGGCTCGTCGACCACGCGGCGGGAACCCCGTACCTGTACGACTACTTCGTGCCGAGCTCGATGGCGGCGGAAGTGGCCTGGGAGGCCGGCGCCGAGGGTCCCACCGCGCTCGTCTCGGCGGGCTGCACCTCCGGCCTGGACTCCCTGGGGCACGCCGTCGAACTCATCAGGGAGGGCAGCGCCGACATCATGATCGCCGGGGGCAGTGACGCCCCGATCGCGCCGATCACCGTCGCGTGCTTCGACGCCATCAAGGCGACCTCGCCGCGCAACGACACCCCGGACCACGCCTCGCGGCCCTTCGACCGGACCCGCAGCGGCTTCGTGCTGGGCGAGGGCGCCGCCGTCCTCGTCCTGGAGGAGCGGGAGTCCGCCCTGCGGCGCGGGGCGCCGGTCTATGCCGAGATCGCCGGCTTCGCCGCGCGCGCCAACGCCCACCACATGACCGGACTGCGCCCCGACGGACTGGAGATGGCCGCGGCCATCACCGGCGCACTCGACGACGCCCGGCTCGACCCCGCCTCCGTCGGCTACGTCAACGCGCACGGCACGGCCACCCGGCAGAACGACATCCACGAGACGGCCGCGATCAAGCACGCCCTGGGCGAGCACGCCCGCCGGGTTCCGGTCAGTTCCATCAAGGCGGTCATCGGCCACTCGCTCGGCGCCGTCGGCTCCATCGAGGCCGCCGCCTCCGCCCTGGTGATCCGGCACGGCGTGGTGCCCCCCACGGCCGGACTGTACGAGCCGGACCCCCAACTCGACCTCGACTACGTGCCGTTGACCGCACGCGACCAGCCCACCGACACCGTACTGACGGTGGGCAGCGGCTTCGGCGGTTTCCAGAGCGCGATGGTGCTCACCGCCACGGAAGGGAGGCGCCCATGACCACCACGGCCGTGGTCACCGGAGTCGGCGTGCTCGCGCCCAACGGGATCGGGGCGCAGGAGTTCTGGTCGGCGACCCTGCGCGGGGAGAGCGGCATCGGGCGGATCACCCACTTCGACCCGTCCTCCTATCCCTCCCGGCTGGCCGGCGAGGTCACCGGGTTCTCGGTGCGGGACCACATCCCCAGCCGTCTCGTCCCGCAGACCGACCGCACCACGCAGTTCGCCCTGGCGGGCTCCGACTGGGCGCTCGCCGACGCCGGGCTCACCGCCGACAGCCTGCCCGCGCACGAGCGCGGGGTGGTCACCGCCAGCGCCTCCGGCGGGTTCGAGTTCGGCCAGCGCGAACTGGGCCACCTGTGGGGCAAGGACCCCAAGCACGTCAGCGCGTACATGTCGTTCGCCTGGTTCTACGCGGTCAACTCGGGCCAGGTCTCCATCCGGCACGATCTGCGCGGCCCCACCGGAGTCCTCGTCACCGACCAGGCCGGTGGCCTCGACGCGGTCGCGCAGGCCCGGCGCCGGATCCGCAAGGGGACCCCGCTGATGCTGACGGGCGGCATGGACGCCTCGCTGTGTCCGTACGGACTCGCCGCGCAGATCTCCGCCGGAATCCTCAGCGAGAACGAGGACCCGACCCGCGCCTACCTGCCCTTCGACGCCGCCGCCGACGGCCATGTGCCGGGCGAGGGCGGGGCGATGCTGACCCTGGAGGACGCGGAGCGGGCCCGCGAGCGCGGGGCCCGCAGCTACGGGGAGATCAGCGGATACGCCGCCACCTTCGACCCGCGTCCCGGCTCGGGCCGGCCCGCCAACCTGGAGCGGGCCGTCCGCGGCGCGCTGGCCGACGCCGGTCTGCGTCCCGAGGACATCGCCTTCGTCCTGGCGGACGGCGCCGGTGAACCGGAACCCGACCGCGTCGAGGCACAGGCCCTGACCGCGGTCTTCGGGCCCGAAGGCGTGCCGGTCACGGTCCCCAAGACCATGACGGGACGCCTCTACTCGGGCGCCGCACCGCTCGATCTCGTCACGGCCCTGTTCGCCCTGCGGGACGGCGTCGTCCCGCCGACGGTCCATGTCGACCGGCCGGCGACGGGCTACGACATCGACCTCGTGACCGGCTCTCCCCGGCCCGTCGACGCGGACGCCGCGCTCGTCCTGGCCCGGGGACGCGGCGGCTTCAACAGCGCCATGGTCGTACGCCGCCCGTCGGCGGCCTGAGCCCAGCCGTCCGGACCACCACAACCCATCCGTTCTGCCGTGCCGCACCCGGCCGGCCCCATCGCGGCCCACGGGCCGCCCCTTGGAGACGTCATGTCCACTTTCACCCTTGAGGACCTGTTCCAGATCATGCGGGAGTGCGCGGGCGAGGAGGAGGCCGTCGACCTGTCGAGCGCCGCCGCGGAGCAGGAGTTCTCCCTGCTCGGCTACGACTCGCTGGCGCTCATGGAGGCGATCAGCAGGGTGGAGCGCGGCTTCGAGGTCGAGCTGCCCGAGGAGACGCTCGGTGAGGCGCTGACCCCGGCGGCGTTCGTCGACGTCGTCAACGCCGCGCTCGCCGACCGCACGCCCGCGGTGGAGGCCGCCGGATGACCGAGGCGGGCCTTGGCGCGAGGGGCGCTCCCGTCGTGGAGGTCCCGGCGCCGGACATCCGGATCGCGGGGTGCGCGAGCTGGCTGCCGCCCCGCACCCCGGTCGCGGACGCCGTCGCGGCCGGCCGGTGCGACGAGGCCCTGGCCACGACCACCGGCATGGTGTCGGTGGCCGTGGCGCAGGACGAGCCGGCGCCGGAGATGGCGGCCCGCGCGGCCCGGACCGCCCTGGCGCGCTCCGGCTTCGACGACGTGTCGCTGATCCTGCACGCCAGCTTCTTCTACCAGGGGCACGACCTGTGGGCGCCCGCCTCGTACATCCAGCGCACCACCGTCGGCAACCAGTGCCCCGCGATCGAGGTCGGTCAGGTCTCCAACGGCGGCATGGCCGCGCTCGGGCTCGCGGTCGACCACCTGCGGGCCGGCCCGGCGGCCGGTGAGGCGGACCGGCGGGTGCTGGTGACGACGGGTGACGCCTTCCGCCCGCCCGGCTTCGACCGCTGGCGCAGCGACTCCGGCACCTTCTACGGGGACGGGGGGACCGCGCTCGTGCTGTCCTCGCGGGAGGGCTTCGCCCGGATCCGGGGGCTGGCCACCGTCTCCGTACCGGAGCTGGAGGGGATGCACCGCGGTGACGACCCGTTCGGCAGCGCCCCGTTCAGCCACCGGCCGGTCGTCGACCTGGACGCCTGCAAGAAGGACTTCCTGGCCACCCACCGGGTGACGCAGGTGATCGCGGCGAGCGGCGCCGCGCAGGACGCCGCCGTCGAGCGGGCCCTCGCCTCGGCCGGGGTCACGCTCGCCGACGTCGACCGCTTCGTCCTTCCCCACCTGGGCCGCAAGCGGCTGCGGGCGGGGCATCTCGCGCGCTTCGGGATCGCGGAGGAGCGCACCACCTGGGAGTGGAGCCGGACCATCGGCCACCTGGGCGCCGGTGACCAGATCGCCGGGTTCGACCACCTGGTCCGATCGGGGAGTCTGGGCGCCGGGGACCTGGTCGTGTGGATGAGCGTGGGCGCGGGGTTCACCTACTCCTGCGCGGTCGTCGAAATGCTGGAACGGCCCGACTGGGCGGACGCGACACACCTGGGAGACGCCGCATGACCGCCGCACAGCCGCTGCCCGTCGCCCTGCTGCTGCCGGGCCAGGGCTCCCAGCACCCGCGGATGGCGGCGGGGCTCTACGGGCACGAGCCGGTGTTCACGGCGGCGATGGACGAGTTCTTCGACGCGGCGGGCCCCGAGGGCGGTCCGCTGCGCGAGGACTGGCTGGCCGAACGGCCCGCCACGGACATGGACCACGTCACCCGCTCGCAGCCGCTGCTCTTCGCCGTGGACCACGCGCTGGGCCGCATGGTGCTGAGCTGGGGCGTGCGCCCGGCCGCCCTGCTGGGGCACAGCATCGGGGAGGTGGCTTCGGCGACGCTGGCCGGGGTGTTCGGCCCGCGGGACGCGACCGGCCTTGTGCTCGACCGGGTACGACGGCTGGCCGACGCCCCGCCGGGCGGCATGCTCGCGGTCGCCGCGTCCAGCGCGGAGGTGACGCCGTATCTCAGCGGCGACGTCGTGGTCGGCGCGGTCAACGCCCCGCGCCAGACCGTGCTGGCCGGCCCCGACGGCCCGCTGGACAAGGCCGACCGTGCGCTGCGGGAGGCCGGGTTCATCTGCCGTCGGGTGCCGTCGCTCAGTGCCTTCCACAGTCCGATGCTCGAACCCGCCTGCCGGGGCGCGGCCGAGGTCTTCGCCGCGGTGGACAAGAGGGCGCCGTCCCTGCCGGTCCACTCCGCCTACACCACCGCTCCGTTGACCGAGTCCGACATCGACGACCCCTCCTTCTGGGCGGGGCAGCCGGTGGCCCCGGTGCTCTTCTGGCCCGCGCTCGAGGGGCTGTTGGCGGCCGGCGACCATCTGCTGGTGGAGGTGGGGCCGGGCCAGGGCCTGTCCCAGGTGGCCCGCCGTCACCCGGCCGTCCGGCGGGGGACCAGTGCCGTGGTGTCCCTGCTCCCCGCCCGTCCGGGCCCACCGGAAGCGGACCGGGCCGCACTGGACGCCGCGGTGGCACGCATCGAGGCGGCAGGCCACCCGATCGCCCGCGCGATGACCCACGACCCCCGGGAACGCCCCGTCACAACCGTCTGACCCCACACAACCGACGCCCCGACCCGCTGTGTTGACGGGGCGGGGCGTCGGTTGTGTGGGTGCTCTTCCGGCCCGTGCGGGAGGGGCTATTGGCGGCGGGCGACCATCTGCTGGCGGCGGGCGGCCATTGGCTGGTGGAAATGGAGCCGGGGCAGGCCGTCCGGCCGGGTAGCGGCGTATGACCGCGGCCCGCGACCCCCGGGAACCCTCTGTCACGACCGTCTGACCGCATACAACCGATGCCCCGCCCAGGTCTGTTGACGGGGGCGCGGCGGCCGGTGGCGGCGGTGCTCTTCTGGCCCGCGCCGGAGGGGTTGTCTGCGGGCGGCCATCGGCTGGTCGAGGTGGGGTCGGAGCAGGACCCCGGCCGGGTCGTCCGGCCAGGCAGCGGCGTACGACCACGGCCCGCGCCCCCCGGGGGAACGCCGCGTCACGACCGTCTGACCGCACACAACCGACGCCCCGCCCAGGTCTCTTCACGGGGGCGGGGCATCGGTCGCGTGCGGGGTGAGGGTGAGGCGGTACGGCCGAACGCCCCGGTCGCGCGGTCAGGCGCGGACGGTCGCCGTCACGTAGCGCACAGGCGTGTCGATGGTCAGCGGCCCGTCCCCGTCCCGCATCGCGTCGAGCGAGGTGATCAGCCGCTCCCGCAGCTGCCGGCGCTTGTCGTCCGCCAGGTGGTTCCAGAGCAGGCGCATGCCCTGTGTGTGGGACCAGTCCACCCACGCCAGGCCCGACTCGGCCACCAGGTGGACGGGCTCGTCGACGACCGACACCTCCTGGAAGCCGGCCTTCTGAAGGGTGCGGGTGAGGTCGGCCGGGTCCGCGAGCCAGCTGTTGAAGCGCTGCTGGAGGCGCTCGGGCTGCCACTGCGGCGGCAGGTCGAGCAGCAGCTCGCGCGGGATGAGCTCGGTGAACACCGGGGGCAGGAAGGGGAACGTGTCGTCGCTGAAGACCGGGCTGGTGAAGGCGAGCCGTCCGCCGGGCGCGAGCAGCGGCGCGTAACGGGCGAGGGCCGCGGGCGCGTCGGGCAGGAAGATGACGCTGTAGCTGCCCAGGACCACGTCGAAGGAGCGCGGTTCGAAGTCGGGGTGCTCCCCGTCCATCACCCGCAGATCCACCGTGATGGCCTCCCGCAGCGCCGCCTCCTTCGCGGCCTCCTCGATCATCGCCTCGGCGACGTCGATGCCCACCACCCTGCCGTTCGGCCCCACGCGTTCGGCCGCCGGGAAGACACAGGCCCCCCGGCCGCAGCCGACGTCGAGAACCCGCTCGCCCGCCGCGGGGGCCGCGCGTTCCACCAGGCGCCGGCCCATCGGAGTGAAGAACTCCACGCCGAGCCGGTCGTAGGACGCCGCGGCGCTGTTGAAGGCGGCCGCCACTTCGGATTTGTAGGTCGACGTGTCCACTGAATCTCCCGCTCTCTCGGTGGATTCACCACCTTTCCCGCCCTGTCTCGGGCACGGATGGAGGGGGCTTGGAGTGCCACTGGACTGTGGCTGGACAAAACGCAAAGAAGTTCCAGGGAGACCTGTCGGCCCTTGTTTCCGACGGTGCCGCCTCCTAAGAATTGATGCCGTCAGGTACCGCACCGATTCAGGAGGAGAAAGCGTGAGCGACCAGATAGCGAGCGTTCGCCGTATGGTGGAGGCGTACAACACCGGGAAAACCGACGATGTGGCCGAGTACATTCATCCGGAGTACATGAACCCGGGAACTCTGGAATTCACCGATCTGCGTGGCCCGGAGCTTTTCGCGATCAATGTCGCCTGGGTGAAGAGGACCTTCTCCGAGGACGCCCGCCTGGAAGAGGTGGGCATGGAGGAGAACGGCGACTGGGTGCGTGCCCGACTGGTGCTCTACGGGCGGCACGTCGGTGAGATGGTCGGCATGGCGCCCACCGGGCGGCTCTTCTCCGGCGAGCAGATCCACCTCCTCCACTTCGTCGACGGAAAGATCCACCACCACCGCGACTGGCCCGACTACCAGGGCACCTACCGCCAGCTCGGTGAGCCGTGGCCGGAGAAGGAGCACCGCCGTCCGTGACGGGGGGTTTCCAGCTGTCGGCGAAGTAGGGGGAAGCACGATGGAATTCGGTGTTCTGGGGCCGTTGTACGTGCGGGTGAACGGGGAGACGACCGCTCCCAGCGCCCCGAAACTGCGCAACGTGTTGGCGATGCTGCTCGTCCACACCGGACAGGTGGTGCCCGTTCCGTCACTGGTGCGGGACCTGTGGGACGACGATCCACCCGTCAGCGGCCTGACCACGCTTCAGACGTACATCCTGAACCTGCGCAAGATGTTCTCCACGGTCACCGGGCTGACCACGGACGAGGTGGCCCGCGACATCCTGGTGACCCGGGCGGGCGGATATCTGCTGGCCGCCGAGGCGGGAGCGCTCGACCTGCACCGCTACCGGCGGCTGGTGACCTCCGGCCGTGACGCCCTGGCGCGCGGCGACGACGCGGCCGGGGTGCGGGACCTCAACGAGGCGCTGCTGCTGTGGCGGGGCCCCGCGCTGGTGGACGTACCGGCCGGGCGGGTGCTGGAGAGCAGGCGCCGGCAGCTGGAGGAGTCCCGGCTCGCCGCCTTCGAGTACCTGGTCGACGTGGAGCTGCGGCTCGGCATGTACCGCGAGGTGCTGGCCGAACTGGCGGCCCTCACGGTGGAGAACCCGCTGCACGAGGGCCTGCACGGCCAGTACATGTGGGCCCTGCATCTCAGCGGGCGCAGGGCCCAGGCGCTCCAGGTCTTCCACCGGCTGCGCGGCGCACTGGTCGCGGGACTCGGTCTGGAGCCGGGGCCCCAGGTGCAGCGGCTGCACCAGGCGGTGCTGAACGCGGACACCGAATTCGAGCCCCGCTTCGCCGCGGGCCGCACCCCGCTCGCCGTGCCGGCCACCGCCTTCGGCGGGGGACGTCCCTACTGACGTCCCTACTGACGCCCCTGCGGACGCGCCGGTACTCAAATTTGATTGCGCCGCCGGGTCCGGCGTGACTAGGGTGCATCTAGACAAATTTGATTAGCTGGGGAGGGGTCAATGCCGGAGGGGCAGGAGCCGCAGGAGCAGGACGAGGCGCCCATCGACAGCCCGACGGGCTGGGTGGCGGCGCACATACGCCGCTACGACCGCAGCGGCGGCAAGGAAGGCCAGAAGTGGTACGGGCTGGACACCCTGCTCCTCACCACCCGTGGCCGGAAGTCGGGACAGCTGCGCCGCACCGCGGTGATCTACGGCCGCGTCGGCGACAACATCATCGTGGTCGGCTCGAACGGCGGAAAGCCCGAGCATCCGCTCTGGTATCTCAATCTGGTCGCCTCGCCCGAGGCCCATGTCCAGATCGGTGAGGAGCACCTCGACGTGCGCGCCCGTACGGCGGACGACGAGGAGAAGCCGGAACTCTGGAAGCTCATGACCGGGATTTTCCCCCAGTACAAGAGTTACCAGAAGAAAACCACCAGGGTTATTCCCGTGGTGATCCTGGAGCCCGTCAAGCCGTAACCGCCGACGGCCCGTGGTGTCCGGCCCGGCTGAATTCTCGGAGAAATTTCATCGCAGGGAAAGGGAAGGTGTTTGTGTTGAACGAATTCACGCGCCGCGGATTCCTCGGCAGCGCGGCAGCGGTCGGCGGCGCCACGGTGGTGACCACGGCCGTTCCGGGTGTCGCGACCGCCGAGGCGGCCGTCCAGGACGCGGCGGAGGGCGGCGCGTGCGGCGCCCGGACCGGACTGGTCCAGGTGGACCGGACGGACCGGCGCTACCAGGACCTGGTCAGCAGAGGCTTCAACGGACGGTTCCGCGGCAAGCCCGACGCCATCTACGTCGTGCACAACACGGACCAGGTCGTCGACGCGGTGAACCGGGCCCAGGAGGCGGGCCGGCGGATCGCCGTGCGCAGCGGCGGCCACTGCTTCGAGGGCTTCGTGGACGACCCCGCCGTCCGTGCCGTCATCGACATGTCCGAGATGAGGCAGGTCTTCTACGACTCCGCCAAGCGGGCGTTCGCCGTGGAGCCCGGCGCCACCCTCGGGGAGGTGTACCGCACCCTGTACCTCAACTGGGGCGTGACCATCCCGGCCGGCGTCTGCCCCCAGGTGGGAGTCGGCGGCCATGTCCTCGGCGGTGGCTACGGCCCGCTCTCCCGCCGCGACGGAGTCGTGGCCGACCACCTGTACGCCGTCGAGGTCGTCGTCGTGGACGCCTCCGGCCGGGCCCGCAAGGTCGTCGCCACCAGCGCCGCGAACGACCCCAACCGTGACCTGTGGTGGGCCCACACCGGGGGAGGGGGAGGCAACTTCGGCATCGTCACCCGGTACTGGTTCCGCACCCCCGGGGCCACCGGCAACGATCCGTCCGCCCTGCTGCCCAAGGCCCCCGAATCCACCGTGCGGCACATCGTGACCTGGGAGTGGTCCGCCCTCACCGAGAAGGCGTTCACCCGGATCATCGACAACCACGGGGCCTGGCACCAGCGCAACAGCGCCGCCGACACCCCGTACGCCAGTCTGCACAGCGTCTTCTACCTCAACAGCAAGGCGAGTGGACAGATCCTGCTGGACGCCCAGATCGACGGCGGACTCGACGGCGCCGAGGGGCTGTTGAGCGACTTCGTGGCCGCCATCAACGAGGGCACGGGGGTGGAGCCCGCCGTCCAGAAGAGCACCGAGCCGTGGCTGCGCGCCACGCTGGCCAACAAGTTCGACACCGGTGGCTTCGACCGGACCAAGTCCAAGGGCGCGTATCTGCGCAAGCCGTGGACCGCCGCCCAGGCCGCCACCCTCTACCGTCACCTCAGCGCCGACTCCCAGGTGTGGGGCGAGGTCTCGCTCTACTCCTACGGCGCGAAGGTCAACTCCGTACGGGAGACGGCCACGGCCACCGCCCAGCGCGACTCCATCATCAAGGTGTGGCTGTCCGCGACCTGGATGGACCCCACGCAGGACGACGCCAACGTCGCCTGGACCCGGGAGATCTACCGCGACCTGTTCGCCACCACCGGAGGCGTCCCGGTGCCCGACGACCGCACCGAGGGCACCTTCATCAACTACCCCGACATCGACCTGACCGACCCCGAGTGGAACACCTCGGGAGTGCCCTGGCACACCCTCTACTACAAGGGGAACTACCCGCGCCTTCAGAAGGTCAAGGCCCGCTGGGACCCCACCAACGTCTTCCGGCACGCGCTGTCCGTACGGCTGCCCGACTGACGACGGCGCAAGGGGAGGTGGCCGCCGCCGCGGCCACCTCCCCTTACGCGTGCGCGAGTTCGCTCAGTACCGCCCGCCCTCGGCCCGGTCCGCGAGGAACAGGCCACGGCCCGACTGGATCCCCTCGACGAAGGTGACACGCAGGCCGGCGCGGGTGAAGGCCGCCTCGTACTCGGCCCGCGTGAACAGGGTCAGGGCGTGCCGCTCCGCGAAGTGCCGTACGCCGCTGTCGGGTTCGGCCACCACGTAGTGCACGACCATGTGCGAGGTGTGCCCCTCACGCTTCGTGTACGAGACGCGGGTCATCGTCCGCCGCCCCACGGTCACCGTGTCCCCGCTGACATGGCGTTCGAGGGACGTCTCCAGGAACCACCAGGGGTCGACCGCCACGACACCGCCCGGCGCCAGGTGCTCCGCGAACGAACGCAGCGTGGAGGTGAGTTCGGCGCTGTCCTTCAGATAGGCGATCGAGCCGAACATGCAGGTGATCGCGTCGTAGGAGCGCCCCAGGGACAGCTCGCGCATGTCCCCGCCGTGCAGGACGGCGGCGGGCACCGCGGCGCGGGCCATCGTCAGCATGGCGTCGGACAGCTCCAGGCCCTCGACCTTGTCGAAGAAATCGGCGAAGTGACGCAGATGCGCGCCGGTGCCGCAGGCGACGTCCAGCAACGTGGCCGCCTCCGGATTACGGGCCCGGACGAGCCCCGCGACGGTGGCTGCCTCCGCCCGGTAGTCCTTGCCGCGCGCCTCGTGGAGCAGCTCGTAGATCTCGGCCATCCCCGGTCCGTACATGGCGGATTCCCCTCCCTCAGCCGGCACTGCTGAAACTGTCGGCGTGGTCCGCGGCCCAGCTCGCGAAGGTGCGGGCCTCCCGGCCCGTGACCTTCCGCACCGCGTCGGACACCGGGCCGGGGGTGACGGCCGATTCCGCGAGGTAGTCGAGCAGCATCTCGACGACCTCGGGCGGCATATAGGCGCTCATCGCCTCGCGCCCGGCCTCACGGCTCAGCTCCTCGAAGCGGATCTCCCGGCCGATCGCCTCCGCCAGCGCGCTGACCTGCTCGATCTGCGTCAGCGCCTGGGGCCCTGTCACCAGGTACTGCGCCCCCGCGTGACCGTCCTCCAGCAGTGCGGCCACCACCACCGCCGCGATGTCGGCCTCGTGCACGATGGCACGGGCGGCCTTGCCGTACGGGGCGCGCACCACGCTCTGCGTACGGATGGATTCCCCCCACTTCCACAGCACGTTGCCGGCGAACTCGTCGGGGCGTACGAAGGTCCAGTCCGCCCCGCTGTCCTCGACGGCCCGCTCGACCGCCCGGTGGTGCTGGTGGCTGGGGTTGCTCTCGTCCTCCAGCACCGAGCTGGACGACAGCACGACGATGTGCCCGACCCCGGCCTTCCGGGCCATCGCCGCGACCTCGTGCGCGGTCTCGGGGACCGGGAAGAGATACATCCGGTCGATGCCCTCCAGGGCGGCGGGCAGGGTCTGCGGCTGCTCCAGGTCGCCCTGGACGACCTCGACGTCGGCCGGCAGCGCGGCGGTCCCGGGGGTCCGGGTGAGCGCCCGCACGTGATGCCCCGAGGCCGTCAGGCCTTCCGTGACATAGCGGCCGACCTTGCCCGTGGCACCGGTCAACAGGATGTTCAAGGCCCCTCCTCGGCAAACGAAGCGGTGCTCCCCGACAGTCCGCCGGAGAGGCGGTTCCAGGACGCCAAGGCTGTCGTGCCGGGCTAGAGGGCCCCGTGAGCCCCGATGGACCGGACCCGCCCGCGCCGCTCCAGGCGGAATGGAGCGATCCTGGACCCGTTCTCATGCGGGTCAGGGGCAGTCTGGCGTGACATCGTCCGCGAGACTGTGAGGAATCACCATGTCAATGGCCGAGCGCAAGGCGCTGTGTCTGGAGATGGTCGCCGCCTGGAACCGGTGGGACCTGAGCGGGATCACCAAGCACTGGTCGCCGGACATCGTGCACTACTCCGAGGACAACGAGGTGAGTTCCGCCGACATGATCAAGCTCATGGAGGCCGGGCTGAAGGCGTTCCCGGATCTCCAACTCGAGGTGAAGAGCATCATGGCCGAGGAGGACCGGGTCACCCTGCGCATCACCGTGACCGCCACCCACCAGAACGAGTTCATGGGCGTGCAGCCGACCGGACAGCGCGTCAGCTGGCACCTGGTGGAGGAGCTGCGGTTCGCCGACGCCAAGGTCGTGGAGCACTGGGACGTCATCAACATGCGCCCCCTGCTGGTCCAGTTGGGCAAGCTGCCGGACGTTCCGAAGGTGGAGCTGGAAGCGAGCGCCTGACCTGCCCGGACGTACGGCCGCCGGCGCGGTCCGCCGGCGGGAGCCCGGGGGCGCGGGTGTGCTCCGCGCCCCCGGTCGAGGTGTCGGTTCCGGACCGGCCCGCGTCCGGCGCCCTCCGCCGACCCTCAGGTCGCTCACTATGCTGACGCGCAGGCGGGCGGCAGGCAGGCGGACCGCCGCACCGGACGGAACGGGGTGACGATGTCGGCGACGAGGCTACTGGTCCTCGGGGTGGTACGCGGCTTCGGCAGTACGCACGGCTACCGGGTCCGCGCCGAGCTGCTGTCCTGGGGGATCGACGACTGGGCCAACGTCAAGCCCGGTTCGATCTATCACGCCCTGCGGCAGCTGGCGAAGGCCGGCCTGCTGGCGGCCAGTGAGATCGCGGACTGGCCGGGGCGGGTGGACTACAGCATGACCCCCGAGGGGGACAAGGAGTTCTTCCGGCTGCTCGTCGACGCCCTGGAGCGGCCGGAGCACCGTGCCGACATGCTCAGCGCGGGCCTCGCACTGATGCCCGCGCTCAGCCGTGACCGTGCCGTCTCCGCGCTCTCCACGCGGCTGGCTGTCCTGGAGTCACAGCGCGCGGCACTGCGCAAGGAGCCCGGGGGAGCCGGCGCCGGGGGGCTGCCACCGCATCTGGGCGAGCTGTGGACGATGCGCACGCGGTATGCCGACCTCAGCGTGGAATGGACCCGTGACCTGCTGGAACGGGTGACGGCCGGGGAGTACGAGATGGCCGGCGAGCATGAGCGCGCCTTCGGGATGGCGGGCGCCTGGCGGTCCTTCGCCGAGCCGTCGGATGAACTGACGGGTCTTCGCACGCCTCACTAATCAAACTTGCATAGTGGGCCTTCCGTGCCCTAGCTTGTAGCAGTGGTCAAATTTGATTACTGACCCGGAGCGCCGCCCTTTCCTCCCTCCCCGTCCTCGGGGGCTCTCCCGGTGCGCCAGTCATGGCGCACAGCCCCTCGTGGCGCATCAGGACCAAGGAGTCACAGATTGAGTTCGCAATCCACCCTTGCCATCGAGACATCGGGCCTCGTCAAAGTCTTCGGTGAGACGCGTGCCGTCGACGGCGTCGACCTGGCCATCCCCCAGGGCGTCGTGTATGGCGTGCTGGGGCCCAACGGTGCGGGCAAGACGACGACGATCCGGATGCTGTCCACCCTGCTGACCCCCGACGGCGGAACCGCCCGGGTGCTCGGGCACGACGTGGTCAAGGAGGCCGATGCGGTGCGCAGCCGGGTGAGTCTCACCGGCCAGTACGCCTCGATCGACGAGGACCTCACCGCCACCGAGAACCTGACCCTGCTCGCCAGGCTGCTGGGCTTCTCCCGCGTCCAGGCGGCGCAGCGGGCCGAGGAGTTGCTCGCGGCCTTCGACCTCACGGAGGCCGCCGGACGGCAGTCCAAGACCTTCTCCGGGGGTATGCGTCGCCGGCTCGACATCGCCGCCAGCCTCGTCGTCACCCCCGACCTGCTCTTCCTGGACGAGCCGACCACCGGACTCGACCCGCGCAGCCGCAACCAGGTGTGGGACAGCGTGCGGGCCATGGTGGCCCTGGGCACCACGATCCTGCTCACCACGCAGTATCTGGACGAGGCCGACCAACTGGCCGACCGGATCGCCGTCATCGACCACGGCCGGGTCATCGCCGAGGGCACCACCGGCGAGCTCAAGTCGTCGGTCGGCACCGGAGCCCTGCACGTACGGCTCGTCAAAGCCGAAAGCCGCCCCGAGGCCTCCCAGTTGCTCACCCGGGCCCTCGCCGCGCCGGTCTTCCAGGAGTCCGACCCGTTCGCGCTCTCGGTCCGGACCGACGACAACGAGCGGGTGGCCCGTGCCCTGGGCGAACTCGCCCGTTCCGAGATCGCCGTCTCGGACTTCGCCTTCGGCCGGCCCAGCCTCGACGAGGTCTTCCTCGCCCTGACCGGCCGCCCCGCGGAAGACAGCAGCACCGACCAGGAGGACGCGGCATGACCCTCACTTCCGAGAAGGCCACCGCGGGCGTGCCCGCCGACGCCCTGCGCAAGGCCCTCACCAGCCAGATCACCATCTCCCGCCCCAACCCGCTGACCGCCGTACGGGTCTCGGCGTGGCGGACGATGCGGAAGATGAAGCACTACGGCGTCGCCGTGATCTTCGACGTCACGCTGATGCCCATCGTCTTCCTGCTGACCTTCACCTATCTGTTCGGCGGCGCGTTCGCCGGATCGACCAAGGAATACCTCCAGTACTTCCTGCCGGGCGTCCTCGTGCAGACCGTCGTGATGCCGACGGTCTACACCGGTACCGCCCTCAACATGGACATCACCCGGGGCATCTACGACCGCTTCCGGACCATGCCGTTCTGGCAGCCGGCCACCATCGTGGGCAGCCTCCTCGGCGACATCGTCCGCTATGTGCTGGCGCTGACCACCACGATGGGTGTCGGCCTGGCGCTGGGTTTCCGTCCCGACGGCGGAGTGGGCGGCGTACTGGCCGCGATGCTGCTCCTGCTGGTCTTCGCGGTGAGCGTCAGCTGGATCTTCGCCGCCCTGGGCGTGGTCGCCAAGGCACCCGAGACGGTGTCCGGCTCCAGCATGCTGGTCATGTTCCCGCTGGTCTTCACCAGCAACATCTTCGTGGAGCCCGACACGATGCCCGGCTGGATGGAAGCGATCGTCAAGGTCAACCCGGTCAGCAACGCGGCCACCGCCGTACGCGGCCTGGTCCACGGTGACGCGAGCAGCTCCGACATCGGCTGGGTCCTGCTGGCCTGTGCGGTCATCACGGTGATCTTCGCCCCGCTGACCATGTACCTCTACCGCGCCAAGAGCCGCACCTGACGGCACCCCCGAACGAGCCACGGCAGCCGGGGTCGGTTGCATTCCCCCGTCGGCCGGCCCCGAGCTGCCGTGGCTCTCTCATCGCCCCCGTCGCGAACATCGGCGACGGGGGCGCTTTTCTGGGCCTGGACGGGCGAGGGCGCGGACGAGGGCCACGTCGCCGGACCGCGGAGACGGCCGGGGCCGCCACCCCCCACAGGAGAGGCCCCGGCCGTCGCGCGGCACGGGCCGCGCGGCGGCCCGTATCTTCTACAGCGTCATGACTGCGTTTTCTGTCACACCTGGGCGGACACTTCGCGGATTCCGGGGTAGTTGCACGTTGTACGGACATGGACGAGCAGCGGTTTCAGGCCGTAACGTGCCTTTCGCGCCGGACGCGGAGGGTGTAAGACCACCGCAACGACCTGCGGTCTTGGAACCGCAACCACCAATTGAGGTATCCAGTGCTGGGGGACGACGCGGAGTTGACCGCCGCGGTGCTTGCGGCGCAGGACGGGGACGAGACCGCGTTCCGGACTGTGTACCGCTCCGTGCACCCGCGGTTGCTCGGATACGTGCGGACGCTGGTCGGCGACCCGGACGCCGAGGACGTCGCCTCCGAGGCATGGCTTCAGATAGCGCGTGACCTGGAGCGGTTCAGCGGGGACGCGGACCGGTTCCGCGGCTGGGCGGCCCGGATAGCCCGCAACCGCGCGCTGGACCACATACGCATGCGCGGCCGCCGTCCCGCGATCGGCGGCGACGAGACCGAGCTGACCGGGAAGGCCGCCGAGTCCGACACCGCCGGTGAGGCCATGGAGGCGCTGGCCACCGACGGCACCCTCTCCCTCATCGCCCGGCTCCCGCAGGACCAGGCCGAGGCGGTCGTCCTGCGCGTGGTCGTGGGGCTCGACGCCAAGACGGCCGCGGAGACGCTGGGCAAGCGCCCGGGCGCCGTACGGACCGCCGCGCACCGGGGTCTGAAGCGGCTCGCCGAGCTGCTCGGCGACGATCCGGAATCCTCCGGGGTGCTTGACGCCCTGCCTCCCCAGCCCGAACCGCGCGGTCGTGCGGTGACGTCCGCGAGTGTGACGCATACGCGTTCGCGGACGCAGAAGGATGTGTGATGGCCGACGAGCTGTACAGATGGCTGGACCGCGAAACGGCGGAGCGCTTGCTGAGCGGAGAGCCACTTGAGGCTGTCGACGCCACCCATCGCGACCAGGCTGAACGGCTCGCCAAGACGCTTGAGTCACTGACCGTCGAACCCCCGCTGACCAGCGAGGAACTCCCGGGAGAGGACGCGGCGTTGGCCGCGTTCCGGGCGGCTCGCGCGCAGCGTGAGGAGGTTTCCGCCGCCGTCGGTGACGGTCCCGGGCCGCACGCCTCCGATGTCTGCGATGCCCCCGACGTCGGGCTCGTCCGGATCGGCGCCCCCGGACGCGACGTCCGTCGCCCCCGCTGGGCCCGTCCGGTACGGCTCGGTCTCGCCGCCGCGCTGGCCGTCGGCATGGTCGGCGGGGTCGCGGTCGCGACCGGAACCGGAGTCCTGCCGACACCGTTCGACTCGAACGAACCGGCTCGTCCGGCCGTCACCGCCTCGGTGCCGGTGCCTTCCGAACGGCCGCTCATCTCGCCCTCACCGGGGACCGGCGCGCAGGCCGAGCCCACCCCCGACGACGACTCGCCGGCCCCCACCGACACCGGCGCCCCCGAGGGCGTGACGCCCGGCGGCGGCCCGGCCGCGGAGCACGAGTCCGCCGGCGGGGACCCGGGCGGATCCGGCGGCCGGTGGAAGGCCGTCACCTCCTACTGCCGCGCCCTGCGCGACGGCAAGCCGCTGTCCCTGGACCGCCGGCGCTCCCTGGAAGGCGCGGCGGGCAGTGCGGCACGGGTGCGCAAGTTCTGCAAGAACGTCCTGGCCACCGCCGGCGACCGCGCCGAGCGCGGCGACGACGACGGCGACAAGGGCGACGGCCAGGACGAGGAGAAGGACCGAGGCAAGGGGAAGGGCGAGGGCAAGGACCGAGGGAAGGACAAGGGCCACCGGAAGGGTCACGGCAAGGGCCGGGACCATGACGGTGACGGCGACGGGGACCGCTCCCGGAGCCACGACGGCCGCCGCACCCACAGCGCCGCCCAGCTCCCGTCGCTCGTGACCGGCTTCCTGCCGGACCGGACCCCGCCGGCCTCTTCCCCCGCAATGGGCCTCTGACCTGCTATTTCTTCGATCGTCGGAAAATTCTTCGGACGCAGAGTGACGTTTTCGGCCGCGTCGGCGCTGATGAGAGTGAGCCGACTGGTCATCGGCCGTCGCACAGAGCCGGGGTTCCCCCCGTACCTGCGGCTCGTGCATCGGCGCGGGCGGGACACGTTCCCCCGGTCCCGCCCGCGCCCCACACCCGCCCTGTGCGCCTCACCAGTGGACGACGACCTTGTCGCCGGTCCGCACCCGCGCGAACATCTCCTTGATCGCCGGCTCGTCCGCCACGTTGACGCAGCCGTGCGAGGCACCCGCGTAACCCCGCGCCGCGAAGTCGGACGAGAAGTGCACCGCCTGGCCGCCGCTGAAGAACATCGCGTACGGCATGGGGGAGTCGTAGAGCGTCGACACATGGTGCCGTGACTTCCAGTAGACGGTGAACACACCCTCCCGGGTGGGTGTGTACTGCGACCCGAACCGCACCGGCACCGCCGCGACGGTCCGCCCGTCCACCATCCAGCGCAGCGTCCGGCTCGACTTGCTGATGCACAGCACCCGGCCGGTCAGGCACCGCGCGTCCGGCGCGTCGGCGGGCTGCCCGCCCATCAGATACAGGTCCCACTTGCCGGGTTCGCGGGTCATCCGCAGCAGCCGCTCCCAGGTGACCTCGTCGGTCCGCCCGGTCCTGGGCAGTCCGCGCTTGCCCTGGAAGCCCTCGACCGCCCGCTCGGTGAGATCGTCGTAGGTCCCGGTCGGCCCGTCGAAGAGCCAGGCGATCTGCCGGAGCCGGGCCTGTAGCTCGCGTATGTCACGGCCGGTGTCGCCCCGCTGCCACAGCACCGCGGGCGCGGGCGCGGCCGGCGCCGGGGTCGTGCCGGACTTGTCGTCGGGCGGCGCCGACTTCGGGGACGGCGTGCCGTCCGGGAGCTCTATGCGGATCGGTGAGTGCCGCTCCCCGTCGGAGCCCCGCACCGTGCAACCGCACAGCAGCACGGTGAGCGCGGCTCCCGCGGCGAGTACGGCGTTCGCTCTCCCCAGCACCATGCCTTTGGTACGCATCCCGACCCCCGGTGTCTCACCCCTGCCACCCCGATGTCACCTGAGATGTTCCCCGCACGTGACCGGTCGCGAACTACACGGCATGGTGGGACACAGGGGGAACGGTCCTCGGGAGGCACACCATGGCGCGTGAGTCGGAGTCCGCACTGCCGATCGAGCCGGTCTACGGCCCGGCCGCGCTGTCCGGCTGGGATCCGGCCGAGAGGCTGGGCGAACCGGGCTCGTACCCGTACACCCGCGGCGTGTACCCCACGATGTACACCGGCCGCCCCTGGACGATGCGCCAGTACGCGGGCTTCGGCACGGCGCGGGAATCGAACGCCCGTTACCGCGACCTGATCGCGCACGGCACGACCGGTCTGTCGGTCGCCTTCGACCTGCCCACGCAGATGGGCCACGACTCCGACGCCCCGATCGCGCACGGCGAGGTCGGCAAGGTGGGCGTGGCCATCGACTCGATCGACGACATGCGGGTGCTGTTCGGCGGGATCCCGCTGGACGAGGTGTCGACGTCGATGACGATCAACGCACCGGCCGCCGTGCTGCTCCTCCTCTACCAACTCGTGGCCGAGGAGCAGGGGATCCGGGCGGACCGACTCACCGGCACGATCCAGAACGACGTGCTGAAGGAGTACATCGCGCGCGGCACGTACATCTTCCCGCCGAAGCCCTCCCTGCGGCTGACCGCCGACATCTTCCGGTACTGCCGGGCCGAGATCCCGAAGTGGAACACCATCTCGATCTCCGGCTACCACATGGCCGAGGCCGGGGCGAGCCCGGTGCAGGAGCTCGCCTTCACGCTCGCGGACGGCATCGAGTACGTGCGGACCGCGGTCGCCGCCGGCATGGACGTCGACGACTTCGCACCGCGCCTGTCCTTCTTCTTCGTGGCGCGTACGACGATCCTGGAGGAGGTCGCCAAGTTCCGCGCCGCACGCCGGGTGTGGGCACGGGTCATGCGGGACGAGTTCGGCGCGCGGAACCCCAAGTCGCTGATGCTGCGCTTCCACACCCAGACGGCCGGTGTGCAGCTGACGGCCCAGCAGCCGGAGGTGAACCTGGTCCGGGTCGCGGTCCAGGGCCTCGCGGCGGTCCTCGGCGGCACCCAGTCCCTGCACACCAACTCCTTCGACGAGGCCATCGCGCTGCCCACCGACAAGGCGGCCCGGCTGGCCCTGCGCACCCAGCAGGTGCTGGCCCACGAGACGGACGTCACGGCGACGGTCGACCCCTTCGCCGGCTCCTACGCCGTCGAGAGGATCACGGACGACGTGGAGGCGGCGACCGTCGAGCTGATGCGGCGGGTCGAGGACCTGGGCGGCGCCGTCGCCGCGATCGAGCAGGGCTTCCAGAAGGGCGAGATCGAGCGGAGCGCCTACCGGGTCGCCCAGGAGACCGACTCCGGTGAGCGGGTGGTCGTGGGCGTCAACCGCTTCCAGCTCGACGAGGAGGAGCCCTACCAGCCGCTCCGTGTGGACCCCGCCATCGAGGCCCAGCAGTGGGAGCGCCTGGCGAGGCTCCGCGCGGAACGCGACCAGCGGACGGCCGACGCGGCGCTGGCCGCGCTGCGGAAGGCGGCCGGGAGCGAGGACAACGTCCTGTACCCGATGAAGGACGCGCTACGGGCCAGGGCGACCGTGGGCGAGGTGTGCAACGCCCTGCGGGAGGTGTGGGGGACGTACGTCCCGTCGGACGTCTTCTGATCCGAGACGCCCGGGTGGAGTGTCGGTGGCCCGTGCCACACTCCTTCTCATGTTCGGTGTCATCGATCTCCCCACCTATCTGGCCGGTCTCGTCCTGATCGTCCTGCTGCCCGGCCCCAACTCGCTGTACGTGCTGTCCGTGGCCGCCCGCCGCGGGATCCGGGCCGGGTACACCGCCGCCGCCGGGGTGTGGTGCGGGGACACCGTTCTGATGACCCTGTCCGCCGCCGGGGTCGCCTCGCTGCTCCAGGCGAACGCCGTGCTGTTCGGGATAGTGAAGTACGCCGGGGCCGGGTACCTGACCTGGCTGGCGATCGGGATGCTGCGGGCCGCCTGGGCGATGTGGCGGACCCGGCGCGAGAAGGCCGCCGTCGAGGTGTCCGAATCCGTCGCCGACGAGCGGCCCCTGCGCCGCGCCTTCGTCATCAGTCTGCTCAACCCCAAGGCGATCCTGTTCTTCGTCGCCTTCTTCGTGCAGTTCGTCGACCCGGGGTACGTCTATCCCGCGCTGTCGTTCGTGGTGCTCGGGGCGTTCGCCCAGCTCGCGAGCTTCCTGTACCTCAGCGCGCTGATCTTCAGCGGTACCAGGCTGGCGAGCGCCTTCCGGCGCCGCAAGCGGCTGTCGGCCGGCGCGACCTCGGCGGCGGGAGCGCTGTTCCTCGGCTTCGCGGTGAAGCTGTCGCTCGCCGGTTCATGACCGGTGCCCCGGCCGGCGACTAGAGGCCGGCCCGCCGAAGGTATTTCGCCAGTCCGTCGCCCGTCTCGCCGGCCCAGCCCACATAGCCGTCCGGCCGCACCAGGAACAGGCCCGTGCCGTACGGCTCCTGCGCCACCCCCCGGACCACGCCGACCGCCTCCGGCAGCTCCGGTGCCTCGGCACCGAGCGCCAGCAGCGTCCAGTGCGGTCCCCGGAACGCGTCGAAGAGCCGGGTGCCGCCGACCGTCCCGTCCGGGGCGCGGTCGCCCGCGTGTATCGCGCCCGGTGTCTCGCGGGTCTCCTCGGTGAGGCTGGAATCCCGGTATCCGAGGCCCAGTTGGCGCGTCGCCTGTCCGCGCCGCACCTCCCCGCGGTGCACGCTCGTCGACAGGCCGAGCATGCCGGCCGCGACCGGGCGCCGCTCCTCCTCGTAGGTCTCCAGCAGAGCCTCGTCGACCCCGTCCCGCAGGACGGCGCCCAGCTTCCAGCCCAGGTTGTAGGCGTCCTGCACACTCGTGTTGAGTCCCTGGCCGCCGGCCGGTGAGTGGACATGGGCGGCGTCCCCCGCGAGGAACACCCGGCCGTCCCGGAACCGGTCCGCGAGCGCCGCGCGCGGCCGGAAGTTCGAGGCCCACCGCACCTCGGTCACGTCCTGCGGCGCCAGATGCGAACGGGCGGCGACCACCTTGCGCACGCCCTCCAAGGAGACGTCCACCGACGAGCCCTCCGGGAACTGGGCCGCGACCTGGAAGTCCTCCGTGCCGGCGAGGGGGCAGATCGCGAGGAAGCCGTCGCCCTCGCCCCGCGGCGGGAAGAGATGCCAGTTGTCCCGGTCCAGGCCGGTGATCCGGACGTCCGCCACCAGCGCCGGGTTCGGGTCGACCGTCTCCCCGGTCATGGTGATGCCGAGGGTCCGCCGCACCGCCGAGCGCCCGCCGTCGGCGGCGACGACATACCGCGCGCGCAAGCTGGTGCCGTCGGCGAAGCCGACCGTCACCCCGTCCGCTTCCTGTGTCAGCCCGACAACCTCCCGGCCGAACGCGACCTTCCCGCCCAGCTCCGCCAGCCGCGCGAAGAGGATCTCCTGGGTCCGCCACTGCGGGACCATCCAGGGCGCGCTGTAGGGGGAGTCCTCCGTCGCCTCCGCCGGGTCGAACATCTGGTGCTCGCCCGTCCGCTTCCCGTCCTGCCAGATCATCCCGACCGGGTAGCTGCCGCCGGCCGCGCGGATCGCGTCGAGCACCCCCAGGTCGTCGAAGACCTCCATGGTCCGCGGCTGGATGCCCTTGCCGCGCGAGCCGGGGAACAGGCTCCCGTCCCGCTCCACGACCAGCGCGTCCACGCCCCGCCGGCCGAGGTCGATGCCGAGCGCCAGCCCGGTCGGGCCCGCCCCGACGATCAGTACGTCCGCGTGCATACCGTCTGTGTTCATGCCATAACTCCTTAACGCTGTTAAGTGCTGTCGGTTCCGAGAGTGCCCTTAACGCCGTTAAGCTGTCAAGCGTGACTACGGAACGACGAGCGCCCCTGGATCGCACCCGCGTGGCCGACACCGCCCTGCGGCTCCTGAACGAGGTGGGCCTGGACGGCCTGACCCTCCGCGCCATCGCCAAGGAGCTCGACGTCAAGGCGCCGGCCCTGTACTGGCACTTCAAGGACAAACAGGCGCTGCTCGACGAGATGGCGACCGAGATGTACCGCCGGATGATCGCCGGGACACCCCTCGACCCCGACGACACCTGGCGGGAGCGGCTGCTGAAGGCCAACCGCGGGCTGCGCGCGGCGCTGCTCGGCTACCGCGACGGTGCCAAGGTGTTCAGCGGCTCACGGTTCACGGCCGTCGTGCACGCCGAGCAGATGGAGGACACCCTGCGGCTCTTCACGGCGGCCGGCTTCTCCCTCGCCCAGGCGGTCCGCGCGACCTCGACGACGTACCTCTACACCCTCGGGTTCGTCACCGAGGAGCAGGGCGTCGAACCGCTGCCGGGCGAGCGCCGCGAGGGTTACGACATAAGCGAACGCGCCCGCCTGTTGGCCGACTTTCCACTGTCGGCTCAGGCGGGCGCGGAGATCTTCGCTGACTACGACCGGCACTTCGAAGAGGGGCTGGCGGTGGTGATCGCCGGGATTGAGGCGCGGTACGGAGTCAGGTGAGACCGGCGGATCAGCTGTGGGTGCCGGTCCAGCGGTAGTAGGAGCCGGTGACCTGGCCGGCGTCCGAGGCGTAGACGGCGTCCCTGACGTCGCTCGTCCGCACGAGCGACTCGTCGCTTCCGCCCAGCAGGCCCTGAAGCAGCTTGTTGTCGGCCCTGTAGTAGAAGAGCTGGCCGGTGGCGGAGCTGTCGCAGCCGCTGGTCCAGACGGCGTTGACGTCCGTCTTGTTGTCGGTCATCAGACAGAGACCGGTCTCCCGGTTCTTCAGCTGCTTCCAGGTGCCGCCACCGACCCAGTCCCAGTCCTGGCGGTCGCTGCCGTTGCAGTTCGTCGCGAACGCGGACCCGGACCCGCCGGTCAGGCAGGTGCGGAACTCCTCGTTCTGGAACTGCCAGTACGCGGGCGCCGCCTGTGCGGTTGAGGGGAGTACCAGGCCGGCCCCCATGGCAAGCGCGCTGACCGCGGTGACGGTGGCAAGTCGCAGTTTCCTCATCACGAACCTCTCTCAGGAGCAGGAAGTGAACCGAGCAACAGCATTGCCGGGCGCGGCAGTTGAGACGTTGGCGAGCAGAGCACACTCATGTGGCAATGCGTCCACCGCGGTCGGTGGCGCTGCGCCGGTAGTCCGTCGGCGGGATGCCGTACGCCGCACGGAAGGCGCGGGCGAAGTCGGTCGCGCGGGGAAAGCCCCAGCGCGCGGCGATGGTGTGCACGGGCGTGCCGGCCTGGGCCGGGTCGGCGAGGTCGAAGCGGGCGCGTTCCAGGCGCTGCCGGCGGATGAGGACGGCGACGGTCTCGTGCTCGCCCTGGAAGACCCGGTGCAGATAGCTCAGCGAGATGCCGTGCGCGGCGGCGATGGCCGTCGGAGTCAACTCCGGGTCGGACAGATGCCGTTGGACGAACGCCTCGACACGGGACACGAGGGTCCGCCGATGGGGGTCCGGCGGCAGGGCCGGACCCGCTTCCAGTGCGAGCGTGAACAGGGCCGCGACCAGATCGCACAGGACCGTGCCCAGCCGCGGCCCGTCCGACGGCTGGAACGCGCCCGCGTCCCGGGTGAGCTGCGCGAGGAACCGGGCCAGGACGGCCCCCACCCCGTCCCGGCTAGACAGCCGGCGGCCCAGCAGCGCGTCCGCACTGCCCCGGGGCAGGGGTAACAGTGCCTCCGGTATGCCGACGCAGAAGGCGCCCGCGGGCAGGACGGTCGCCGCGCCGGCCGGTACGACCGTCGCCTCGCCGTCCGGCAGCAGCACCAGGTGGTAGCGCCGGCCGGCGTCCCGCGCGGACGGCCGGCGCCGGACGGTCAGCGGCCCGGTGCTCGCGCACCACACCGCCACGGCACCGAGTTCGACAGGCCGAGCCCCGAACGGGGCCGTCACTCTTCCCATGAATCCCCCCACAGAATCCCCAGTTGTGGGGAAACATACGGGTTCATCCAGGTATCGAAGGTGAACGGGGGATTGCATCAGACGGAACTCTGCCGCCGGTGCTCCCGGGGCGGGATCCCGTACTCGGTGCGGAACGCGCGGGTGAAGGAGGCGTGGTCCCGGAACCCCCAGCGGGCCGCTATGCGGTGGATCGGCAGGTCCCGCAGCCGCCCGTCCCCGAGATCACGGCGGGCCCGCTCCAGGCGCCGGCGCCGGATGAGTTCCGTGACCGTGGTCTCGCGGGTGCGGAACAGACGGTGCAGATAGCTGACGGAGATGTGGTGCGCGGCGGCGACGACCCCCGGCGAGAGGTCCGGCTCGGGTAGCCGCTCCTCGATGAACGCGTCGATGCGCAGCAGCAGCACGCCGGGACCGAAGTGCTCCGGCACCGGGGTGTCGTCGTCGAGGTGATGGGCGAGGGTCGCGGCCAGCAGGTCGACGGCCACCGAACCGAGGCGTGCCGTGTCGTCGGACGGTCGTGGCGCGGGCTCCTGGGATGCGTCCGGCCCGTCGCCGGGGTCCGGTGCCCCGGTCCCGCCCCCCGGAGTCATGCCCGTCCCCGTCACGGTCTGGGCCCCCGGCATCGCGTCGCCCAGGAACTGGGTGAGCAGGGCCCCCACCCCCCTCCTCCCGGTCAGCGGCCGGCCGAGCAGCCCCTGCGCCCGTCTCGCCCTCGGCGGCAGCAGCGCACGGGGCACATGGGCCCGCACCAGAGTCGCCGTTCCCCCGCCGGCGATCCCCACCCGCAGCGGCCGCGAGCTGTCGTAGAGCGCGAAGTCCCGCCCGCTCAGTACCGCCTCGCGACCCGCGTGCGCCACGCGCAGGGCCCCCTGCCGGGGGAAGACCACACAGCACAGCTCCGGGTCCGACCGCTGGATCAGCCGTTCGGTGCGCCGGACGACGGCGGGGGAGAGGGTCAGCTCCGCCACGCTCACCGGGCCGAGCTCCGCCGCCCGCGCCGTCGCCCGGAACAGCTCGGGTGCGTGGCTGGTCACCGCCATCGGATGATCGCTGTGGCGCAGGAAGTCGTCGAAGCGGGCCAGTCGTTCGGCCACCGGTAAGTCCCCGCTGTCGAACACCGTACTGATCACGAATTCCCCCTGGATCCCGGCACCCGTCACGTTTCATTCGTCGAACAGAAGATCGACGATCATACGTATGGGGACGCCAGTACGGTGCCGGGTGGTTGATTCTCGAAAAAGGAGGTCGGGACGTTACTTTTCGTTCACCTGATGGCTGCCGGGGAGACAATGTCCGGCGTCGAAGGTCTCCTACGGTCGCAGGGATCCGCCCCGGAGAGAGCCCAGGTGTACGCGTGACCAACCGCCCCCCGACACTGTCCGTGATCGTCCCCTGCTACAACATCGAGTCATATGTCCCCGAGACGGTGACCAGCCTGGTCAACAACGAACGGGACGACTTCGAGTTCATCTTCGTCGAGGACCGGTCCACCAAGGACAAGACGTACGAAGCGCTGCTGACGCTGTCGAAGAGACTCAAGAACAGCCGGGTGATACGGCACGAGCAGAACGGCGGACTGGCCACCGCCCGCAACACCGGCATCGACGCCTCGGAAGGCCGTTACCTCACCTTCCTCGACGGCGACGACTGGCTGGCCCCTGGCTATCTCGCGGATCTCGTGGACGCCATCGAGCGATACGACGTCGACTTCGTGCGCACCGACCACGTCCAGGTCACCGGCATCGAGCGGCAGGTGCACCGGGCTCCCGAGGGCCGCCGCCACACCCCGCTCGACCCGCGCACCTCGATCCTCCCGGTCGACGACACCACCATGGTCGACTACCCCTACGCCTGGGCCGGCGTCTACCACCGCCGCCTGCTCGACAAGGGCATGCTGCGCTTCCACGACGGACTGAAGACCGCCGAGGACCGCCCCTGGATCTGGGACCTGCACCGCAGGGCCGAGTCCTACGCCGTCGCCAGTCTGCGCGGCGTCTTCTACCGCCGGGGTGTGGCCAGCTCGCTCACTCAGATCGGTGACGTTCGCCAGCTGGACTTCTTCCGCTCCTTCAACCTCGTCCTCGCCGAGCTCGCCGACGACCCCGAGGTGGACAGGCTGCGCAAGAAGGCGCTGCGCAACTACTGCGTGGTCATCGCCCACCAGCTGCTCAGCCGGGGCCGGTTCGAACGCAGTATCGCCGCCAAACTGAAGCAGATGGCCTCCGAGGCGCTGGGCAGGATGTCGGAGGACGAGCTGGAAGAGGCTCTCGTCGGGATGGGCGAGGAGCGCGTGTACATGCTGCGCCGCATACGGGGTGGCATGAAGGGAGTGGCGGCATGATCCAGATCTTCTTCTCGGCCACGCAGTACGCGGCCGCGACGGTCACCGCCGCCATACGCGCCGGCCAGTTCGGACCGCGCGAGGGCGTCCGCCGCATCCTGGTCGTCAGCAACACCGCCACCGTCCCCGAGGTCGGCACCCCGCTGAACAAGATGGCCGGCTTCGAGAAGCTGGCCCCCGAGTTCGACGAGGTGCGCTCCTGGAACGACTTCATCTCCCCGCACCACCCGGCCGGCTGGTCGCCCCGCGGGCAGGACACCCTGCTGTGGGAGAAGGCCGTACGCCTCGCCTGGAACCTGGGCGACGAGCCCGTCCAGATCGCCTGTGAGTCCATCCAGGCCAACCCCTCGCGCGCGGTCGCGGACATCTTCGCGGACAGCCCGCTCCATGTGTACGCGGACGGCCTGATGAGCTACGGCCCCACCCGCAACCGCATCCCGCACGGCATGAGCAGCCGTATCAAGCGCGTCCTCCACCTGGACCTGGTGCCGGGCCTGACGCCCATGCTGCTGTCCGAGTACGGCGTCGAGCCGGAGGCCGTGCCCAACGAGGCCATCGTCGACGTCCTCGCGCAGATCGGCGAGTCCGGCGCCGGCATCCTCGCCGAGCGCCTCCCGGCCGACGGCGCGCCCACCGCCGTCCTGCTCGGCCAGTACCTCTCGGCCATCGACCTGATCACCCAGGACGAGGAGGAGCAGCTGCACATCCGCTTCCTGCGTGCCGCTGCCCGCGCCGGTCACCGGGACGTGCTGTTCAAGCCGCACCCGAGCGCGCCCGCGGTGTTCAACGAGTCCCTCGAAGCGGTCGCCAAGGAACTCGACGTACGGCTCACGGTCCTGAACGAGCCCGTCCTCGCCGAGACCGTCTTCGCGTACCTGAAGCCGAAGCTCGTCATCGGCTGCTTCTCGACGGCCCTGATGACCGCCGCCGCCTTCTACGGCATCCCGGTCGCCCGCGTGGGCACGGACCTGCTCCTCGAACGCATCACGCCGTACGAGAACAGCAACCGCATCCCGCTGACCATCATCGACGCGGCCCTGCCCGACGCGGAGAACGCCGAGCTCGGCTCGCCGCTCGAACTGTCCGGCATGGCCGAGGACCTGGCCCCGCTGGTGCGCAGCGTCGGCTACTGCATGCAGTCCCGCAAGCACCACGGCCTGCGCGACGAGGTCACCGCCTGGCTGACCGCCAACCTGGCCCAGCACCAGAGCTACTTCAAGCGCCGCCGCCTCACCAGCCTGCGCCTGCCCGGCGGCAGCCCGGTCCGCGCGGAGGCACTGCGCCGGCACCCGGCGGTCCGCAGGGCCGTACGGCAGCTGAGGCAGACGACCAAGAAGTAACGGACGGTCCCGAAAAGCGTTCGGCGCGTCCCCTCGATCCGGGGGACGCGCCGAACGCATTTTTTGTGGCGGGGGCGCGCAGCGCCTCCCCGCAAGGGGCGCGGGGAACTGCGCGACCAGCCCCCACCGGCCCGCAGCGGATTCGGGCCTCCCTAGCGGAGCTTCACCGCCGGCAGTGCCCGCTTCAGCCGTGGCCCGAACGGCTTCTCCACGAACCGGTGCATCAGATAGGCCAGCACCAACAGGCTCAGCACCGACAGGGCCAGCGTCTCGTAGGAGCCGAGCCCGAGGCCCCGGTGCAGCACCCGGATGAAGAACCAGCCGAGGTGCTCGTGGATCAGGTAGAAGGGGTACGTCAGCGCCCCGGCCACGGTCAGCCAGCGCCAGTTGGCCCAGTGCGTCCAGCCCAGGGCCACCACCGCGACGGCGGCGAAGGCGCAGAAGACGATCGCCTGGATGACGTACGGGTTGCGGTGGAAGTCGCCCTGGGCGCCCGGGTGCCACAGCGCGGTCACCGAGTAGCGCTGGCCCAGCAGGAAGGACATACCGACGATCCCCCACAGCAGCAGGTCGCTGCCGAAGCGGTGGATCAGGTACAGCGCGAGGCCGCCGATGAAGAACGGGGCGTGGTCGCGCATGACCAGTTCGTCGGTGAGCGGGTTGTCGGCGACCCGGGCGAAGGCGCTGGCCAGCACCCACAGGATGCAGAAGGTGACGACGCGCTTGTAGGTGACGCCCTTCCAGATCACGAACAGGGCGAAGAGCACGTAGAACTTCAGCTCCACCCAGAGCGTCCAGCACACCCCGAGCACCCGCGGCACGCCCAGCGGCTGCTGCATCATCGTGAGGTTGACCAGGAGCTCGTCCGGCCGGACCGGGTGGACGACCACCGGCAGCAGCACCGCGGCGCCGGTGACCATGACGATGGCCACCCAGTACGCCGGGTAGAGGCGGGAGATCCGGGAGCGGAAGAAGTCGCCCAGGGTGCGGCCCCAGCTGCTCATGCAGATCACGAAGCCGCTGATGACGAAGAAGAACTGCACGCCCAGGCTGCCGTAGGTGGAGAACTGCGACAGCGTCGGGAACATCTCCCCGGGGGACTGGTGCCAGGAGTTCTCCACTTCACCGTTCTTGCCGGTGAAGTGGTACATGCACACCATCAGCGCGGCCATCAGCCGCAGCCCGTCCAGGGCGCGCAGCCGGCTCTCTCTGCGGGGCCGGACGGGGGGCCGCGCGGCGATGACCTGGTTCAGCCGGGGTTTCGACGTTCCCGGCGGTGCCGTGGCCTGGTCGGCCGTGACGTGTCCGGCCGTGGCCTGGTCAGCCGCGCTCATCCTGGGGCCTTTCTCCTGGGAGCCTCGGGGCTTGGTTCAGTCGTACGTGATGGACGGTGCCATTTCATACGATGACCGAACGCTATGTCCCTCGGACGGGTGAAAGGTGAGTGACGGTTGACGCTCAGGGAGCGCAAAGGTGTCACACGGATGAACAACCACCCCTTGTTTCTGTTTACTTTCGGCCGGTCACCTGCTTCAGGGCTCGGGCCCGACGCGCCAGGCGGCGCACGGTCGCGTTACGCGGGATGAAGGACAGCTGGGCCGGCACGGCCCCGGGCAGGGCCAGCGAGGTCAGGCGCTTGCGCTTGAAGTAGCGCCAGGTGTGCGGGTTCAGATGCTTGGAGAGGTAGGACTCGGCGGCGCCGCGCAGCCCCGGGTAGATCTTCGGCTGCATCGCGAAGCCGACCGCCTTGAGCAGCGCGGCCAGTTCGTCCACCCGCTCGCGCGCGGGCATCGTCCAGCCGTTCACCGCGGCGGCGTCCGCGATGTCCGGCAGCAGCGCGTCGACGATGGTCAGCGGCACCCGGTTGCTGTTCTGGTACGGCGCGAGCCGGGCCAGCACGGCATCGGTGCCGACCCGCGCGACCGGAAGACCGTACAGCCCGGCCGCGGTGAACAGCCCGGTCGAGAAGCAGCCGACGACCAGCGCGGGACGCAGCCGCTGGAAGGCGACCTCGGCGAGCACGGGCCGGTCCAGGAGGATGAGTTCCGCGCCCAGCCTGCTCGCCTCGTCCTCCAGGAGCTTCGACCAGCGGGCGGGCGCGACCGGGTGCGGCTTGAAGACGAGCCTGCGATGGCCGAGCGCCACGGCGCCGCGCACCATCTCCAGGTGCAGGTCCTCCTCCTCGGCGTCGGTGAGGATGCCGAGCGCGGAGAGGTACTGGCCGAGCAGCAGCGCCGGCTGGTCGCCGCCGGAGCCGGTGGGCAGTTCGGCCTCCGCCTCGGCGAGCTCGCCGAGCACCTTCAGGAACACCTCGGACGGCACCAGTTCGGACGGGACGTCGAACTCGGTGAGCAGCAGCGGGGTGAGGCCCGGGACGAGATCGAGGTGCAGCAGCCGGCCGACCCGGGTGCCGACCAGCGGGTCGATCTTGTCGCGCGTGGGGCCATAGCTTATGAGGCCGTCCGCGTAGACATCGACGGGAGCGCCGGTGAACAGCTGGCACAACGCCAGGGCCGGATTCACCTGAACGGACTCCACGGCCAGCTGGATCTCGTCGTCGCCGAGGTTCCACAGCAGCCGTACGTACCGCTCCCACATGGGGATGTCGTTCTCGCGCGGCGACCAGCCGCTGGGGTGGAACGGGGAGATGGTCTCGTTCCAGGAGAGCACCTCGTCGAAGCGCCCGCGCAGCTGGGCGAAGCCCGGCATCGTGTCGACGGACGGGGTGATCTCGGGGTTGGTCGCGTTGTTGGTGACCAGCAGCAGCCGGCGGTCGGCCGGCTCGAACAGCCCGGCGTCCAGGGCGGCGGCCAGGGTCGCGGCGCCGTACAGCGTGGAGGCGCAGAAGATCTGGGTGGTGCGAGGCATCAGGCGGCCACCGTCCGGGACCCGACCGCCCTGCGGCGCACGCGTCGCAGGCGGGCCGCTCGCTGCGCGTCCATCGAGTCCATGACGTCCGCGAGCACGTCCTGCGGCATCCTTTTCAGGGCGGCGGCGCTCATCGAGCGCAGTTTTCGAGCCACGGCGGGTTCGAACCTCTCGATTTGTCCGAGGTGATGAGCCATGATCGCGCAATAGGTGCGCACGGCTTTCGGAAGCAGCTTATCGGCCTCCGTGTCACGCGCCGTTTCCTCGATTACCTGATCGAACGCCCGGATGAAATCGAGCTGCCGCACATCACCGATCTGGGTGAGCGAGGACGCCACTCCGCGCCGGTAGTAGACACCGAGCAGCCCGACCGCGGCGAACGATTCCGCCTCGCGGTGCAGCTTCCAGATCCAGGGCCGGTCCTCGGCGGTGCGCAGCCCGTGGGTGAAGTGCAGGACCCCGCGGTCGACCAGGCGGCGGTGGTAGATGCCGGCCCAGGCGTAGGCGTAGTCCACGGACGTCGACCGGTCGGCGGGCAGGATCGCCTCGCGCGGGTTCATCACCGTCCAGCGCCGGCCGTGCGGCACCCGGTGGATGCTGCGCGCCCGGCCCGTGGACTGCACATGGTCGGTGCGTACGAAGTCGCAGCCCAACTCCTCGATCGCGGCGAGGAGCTGCGGGAAGTAGCCGGGAGCGAGCCAGTCGTCGCCGTCCAGGAACGTCAGGTACTCGCCGTTCGCCCGGTCGATTCCGGTGTTCCGTGCGGTGGCCAGCCCTCCGTTCTGTTCGTGTCTGACGACCACCGCGCCCGGCAGCTCGCGCTCCGCGCGCGCGAGGATGTCCGGTGTCCCGTCCGTCGAGCAGTCGTCGACGAGGATGAACTCGAAGTCCTCACGTGTGTTCGCACGCAGGCTCTTCAGGGTGTCTGGCGCGTATTGCTGCACGTTGTAGAACGGCACGATGACGGAGAGCTTGACCACGGGAAGGACGTTAGGGGTCGGTCCGGCCTCCGTCTTTACTCGGAGCTTGATGTCAGGTGAACGACGCGTGGCGATGCAGTGAACCGGGCTTCTTTTCAACGACCTCGAGCCTCACTTCGTCGTTAGTCGATGTGCTGTTAACCGTTTGTTGCATTCGGGTTGGGCAGAACCTTGAAATCGCTTCCTAGCGTCATCGACGTGCCAGCAAGTGCGACTAAGACCCGGCGAGTGGCCGTACTCGCGGATTCCGACACCCGGTGGAAATGGGGCGCGCTCACCGCGAACCGTATCGCTCCGGAGAATTCGGACATCCGTCTGGACGGTTACCTCCTGCGTGGCCGGGCTACCCCCACCGCCCGTCAGCTCCAGGAAGTCGGCGTCCATGCCGACTCCCTCCGTGAGGTGAGCGCCGTCGAGTTCCTGCGCACCATGGCGCAGGAGTCGTACGACGTCCTGGTCCTCGCGCTCGTCGGCGGGGGCGTACAGGCCATACTGCACGGCCTGAAGCAGGTCTGGGAGGGCAAGACCGAGCGGCCCGTCGTCGTCACCGGCTATGTGGGTGTCGTCTACGAGAAGCTCGCCGACGGCCTGCTGCTGCGGCACGGCGCGGACCTCGTCCTCGCCAACTCCCGCCAGGACGCCGAGCGCTTCCGTGCCGTGTACGACGGGGTCGGCGCCGACGCCTCCTCGGTGACCGAGGTCGCGCTGCCGTTCCTCGGCGGCGAGCCCTACACCGGTGAGCACGACCCGTACACGGTCGTCTTCGCCGCCCAGCCCTCCGTGCCCGACAACCGCCGGGACCGTACGTACCTGCTGGACCGGCTGATCCGGCACGCCCGCAAGCACCCCGAGCGCGAGGTGCTGCTCAAGCTGCGCTCCAAGCCGGGCGAACACACCACGCACATCGAGGAACTTCCGTACCAGAAGCTGGTCCAGCGGCTCGACCCGCCGGCCAACTTCAAACTGGTGTACGGCAACATGGGCGAGGTCCTCGACCGCACCGACCTGATGGTCACCATCAGCTCCACGGCGGCGCTGGAGTCGCTGCACCGCCGTATCCCCACCGTCGTCCTCTCCGACCTCGGCGTGCGCGAGGTGCTCGGCAACCACCACTTCGTGGGCTCCGGCTGCCTCGCCTCCTGGGACCAACTGGACGAGGGACACCGGCCGGTGCCCGACGAGGAGTGGGTGTCCCGGCAGGGCGTCTGCGCCGACGGCTCGTACGCCACCGCCTTCGACGCCGCCCGCGAGCGCATCTCCGAGCTGCTGGAGCGGCCCGGCGGGATGCCCGCCCTCACGCCGTACTACACGCCCGCGACCGCGCCGGGTTATCTGCCCGGCATCCTCGCCCGCCACCACCTCGGCCCGGACGGCAGCCCGCTGCCCGGCGCCCCCGCCCACGACAAGGACCCCGGCCCGGTCCGCCAGATAGTGCGCCGGGCGGCACGCGGCGCCTACCGCCACGGCGTCCAGCGCGTGGCCCCTGTCATCCGGCGGATGGGGGAGCTGTGAGCCATCCGACGACCGATCCGGGGACCGGGGCGCCGGGACGCGCCCCGGAGCCTTCGCAAGGAGCCCAAGGAGTAATGCCCATGTCCAACTCGGAAGCAGGCCAAGGCGCTTCGACGCACCGCGTGCTCGCCGTGATCCCCGCGCGCGGCGGCTCCAAGGGCGTGCCCGCGAAGAACCTGATGCCCGTCGGCGGTGTGCCGCTGGTGGCGCGGGCGGTGCGGGAGTGCCGGGCCAGCCGGCTGGTGACCGACGTCGTCGTCTCCACCGACGACCAGGGCATCGCCGCCGCCGCCCGGCAGGCCGGCGCCGAGGTAGTGCTGCGGCCCGCCGCCATCGCCGGCGACACCGCCACTTCCGAGGCGGCCGTGCTGCACGCCATGGACGCCCACGAGGCGCAGCACGGCGCGCCGGTGGACGTCGTGCTGCTCGTGCAGTGCACCAGCCCGTTCATCATCCGCGAGGACCTCGACGGCGTGGTCAAGGCGATCGTCGCCAACAACGCCGACACCGCGCTGACGGTCGCGCCCTTCCACGGCTTCGTGTGGCGGCACGGCGACGACGAGCCGGCCGAGACCGAGCGCGCGGCGGCCGGCGGTGGCTACGGTGTCAACCACGACAAGTCCTTCCGCCCGCGCCGCCAGGACCGCCCCCAGGACTTCCTGGAGACCGGCGCCGCCTACGCGATGGACGCCCGCGGCTTCCGCGAGCACAAGCACCGCTTCTTCGGCCGCACCGAGCTGGTGCGCACCGACCCGGCCCGGGTCCTGGAGATCGACGATCCGCACGACCTGGCCCGCGCCCGCGCGCTGGCGCCGCTGTTCGACGCGGACCGGCCCGGCGCCCTCCCCACGACCGACGACATCGACGCGGTCGTACTGGACTTCGACGGCACCCAGACAGACGACCGGGTGCTGATCGATGCCGATGGAAAGGAGTTCGTCTCCGTACACCGCGGAGACGGACTCGGCATCGCCGCCCTGCGCAAGAGCGGCCTGAAGATGCTGATCCTCTCCACGGAGCAGAACCCGGTCGTCGCCGCCCGCGCACGGAAGCTACAGATTCCCGTGCTGCACGGCATCGACCGCAAGGACCTCGCACTCAAGCAGTGGTGCGAGGAGCAGGGCATCGCGCCTGAGCGCGTGCTCTACGTCGGCAACGACGTCAACGACCTCCCGTGCTTCGCCCTCGTGGGCTGGCCCGTGGCGGTCGCGAGCGCCCACGACGTCGTGCGCGGCGCCGCACGCGCGGTCACCTCCGTACCCGGCGGTGACGGCGCGATCCGAGAGATCGCCAGCTGGATCCTCGGCCCCTCTCTCGACTCCCTCACCAAGTAAGGACATCTCTGCCATGAGCACCTACTCCCGTCTGCGCAACTTCGGTTCGCGTGAGGTCGGCCCCGGCAAGCCCGTCTACATCTGTGGCGAGATCGGCATCAACCACAACGGTGAGCTGGAGAACGCCTTCAAGCTCATCGACGTGGCCGCCGAGGCCGGCTGCGACGCCGTGAAGTTCCAGAAGCGCACCCCGGAGATCTGCACCCCGCGCGACCAGTGGGACATCGAGCGCGACACCCCCTGGGGCCGGATGACCTACATCGACTACCGCCACCGTGTGGAGTTCGGTGAGGACGAGTACCGCCAGATCGACGAGTACTGCAAGAGCAAGAACATCGACTGGTTCGCCTCCCCGTGGGACACCGAGGCCGTCGCCTTCCTGGAGAAGTTCGACGTCCCGGCCCACAAGGTCGCGTCCGCGTCCCTCACCGACGACGAGCTGCTGAAGGCGCTGCGCGCCACCGGCCGCGCGGTCATCCTCTCCACGGGCATGTCGTCGCCGAAGCAGATCCGTCACGCGGTCGAGGTCCTCGGCTCGGACAACATCCTGATGTGCCACGCCACCTCCACCTACCCGGCCAAGGCCGAGGAGCTCAACCTCCGCGTGATCAACACGCTGGAGAAGGAGTACCCGAACGTCCCGATCGGCTACTCCGGCCACGAGACGGGTCTTCAGACCACCCTCGCCGCGGTCGCGCTCGGGGCGACCTTCGTCGAGCGTCACATCACCCTGGACCGCGCCATGTGGGGTTCGGACCAGGCCGCGTCGGTCGAGCCGCAGGGCCTCGTCCGCCTCGTCCGCGACATCCGCACCATCGAGGCCTCCCTCGGTGACGGTGTCAAGAAGGTCTACGAGTCGGAGCTCGGCCCGATGAAGAAGCTGCGCCGTGTCGCCGGTGTGGTCGCCGAGGCCGAGATCGCCGCCGCGGCCGGCGAGCCGGTCCAGGTCTGAGCCCAGCGGGTTCGATGTGCCGAGTCCGAGTGCTCCGTTCGTGAGCGCTCGGGCTCGGCGCCCTTCGAGCACTTTCTTGATCTCGAGCTGAATACGAGCGCCGCATGAGCGCCTTACGACGGGTAGGTCGTACGTCGATGAGCCCCCGCGCCGGGAACACCGGCCCCCACACTCTCGCCTTCGTCGAGAGTCCGGTACAGCTCCTGAACGTGCTGGAGTGGGCGCACGCCCGCGAGCACGTCATCGGCGCGGGACTCACCGTCGTCGTGCTGTCACCGATCGACCCGATGACCCGGGGCCAGTTGCGCCGGATGGCCGAACTGGCGCGCGAGGACGGGCACGAGATCCGCTGGGAGGAAGCGCGGGGCGGCCCGGCGGCGCCCTTCCAGACGATCGGGGGCCTGGCGGGCCTCCTGCGCCGCGCGGACCGTGTGGTCCTCGGCGATCCCTTCTCCCGTTACGTCCAGCTCCTGCTGACCATCACCAAGGCCCGCGACCTCGTCGTCGTCGACGACGGCACGGCGACCATGGAGTTCGTCGCCCAGCTGGCCCGCGGTGAGCGCCTGGTGCGCTGGCACCGCAAGGGCGGCCGCCCCGGCCCGCGCGACCTGGTCTTCGCGCCGGTGTCGTCGGCGGCCCGCAAGCGTCTGACGCCGAGTGAGCACCGGACGGTCGAGATCTTCTCCTCCATGCCGATGGACGAGACTCCGAACGGCGTGACGGTCACCGCCAACACCTTCGCCTGGACCCGCGACCGCTTCGGCCCGCCCCGCATCACCAAGGGCGCGGACCTGGTCGGCACGTCCCTCGTCGAGACCGGCGTGGTGGACAACGACCGCTATCTGGAGGCTGTCCGTTCCCTGGCCAAGGCCCACGGCGCCACCCGCTACTTCGCCCACCGCCGCGAGAGCGCGGAGAAGCTGCACCGGCTGGCGGTCGAGACGGGCCTGGAGATCGTACGCCCGGACCTCCCGCTGGAACTGATCGCCCGTCGCGGCCCCATCGGCCGCACCATCCTGAGCTTCCCGTCGACGGTCGTGCACACCCTGCCGCTGGCGCTGTCCGGCACGGAGGTCCGGGTGGCGGTGTGCGACATCGACCCGGCCTGGCTGACGGAGAACGCCTCGCCTCGCGCCCAGGGGTTCCTGTCCGGGGTCACGGGGACGGCTCGGGATGTGCACCGCCTCTCGGCGGTCAGCGCGGTCTGAGGGCGGTTTGCGGCGGACGGCAGGGCGGCGCGGGCCGGTGTGACCGGCGGCCGTCCCAGCGCCGTCCTACGGCTCCTCCCCGCGTTGTCGACGACGGAAGCGGCACCGCCCCGCGAATGGCTCAGAGCCGGCCGGCGCGCGGCTTCTCGGCGAGGAGGAAGGCGCGGGGGCGCTTCTCCTCGCCTTCGGGTTCCCGGGTGATTCGGGCGTGCAGCCGCAGGCCTGCTTCGTTCAGGTGTTCGGTGACGGTCTCCGGGGTGCGCCAGTAGTAGTCGAGTGCGATCTCCTGGCCGAAGCGTTCGGTCAGGTGCAGGTGGTCCTCGGTGTCGCCGGACTGGAACGACAGCAGGACCGGGGCGCCGGGCCTCAGGACCCGGTGGAACTCGGCGAGCGTCGCCGGCAGGTGGTCGTCCGGGACGTGGATGATCGAGTAGAGCGCGAGGATGCCGCCCAGGGTCTCGTCCGGCAGGTCCAGTGCGGTCATCGAGCCCACATGGAAGCGAAGTTGAGGGTGCGCGCGCCGGGCCAGGGTCACCATGCGCGGGGAGAGGTCGACGCCGAACACCGGGGTGCCGAGGGCGTCGAGGTGGGCGGTGACGGAGCCGGGGCCGCTGCCGAGGTCGGCGACGGGGGCCGGGGCGTGCGCGCGGGCCAGCTCGGCGAAGGCGGTGACGAGCGCGCGGTCCACCGGGGCGCTGTCGGCCGGCCAGTCGGAGAACAGGTCGGTGTAGGCGGAGGCGATGGCGTCGTACGACGCCCGGGTGGCCTCCAGGAAATCGGCGTACCTGGCATGCGTGAGGTTCTCGGCGGTCACGGGGCGCACCCTAGTGCGGCGGCCGGACGGGCGTCCGGGAGTTCACCGGGGGTGTGCGGTCCCGAAAGGTGAACACAACCGACGGTTCTGTTCCCGGCGTGGTATCCGTGGAGTGTGGGTGGCTGGCATCGTCACTCTCCGTCGTGGTCGATTCCATGATCGACTCGACGGAAAGCCGGGCGAGTTTACCCACCCAAACCGATACCTACGCGTCGGGCGGCCAGATTTTCTTCCCCAAACGGGTTGAACTTTTGTTGATCGAGGGTCAGTTGGCCACCTCGGCGTCCTACCCTTCAGAGGGTGAACCAACTGATGTCCCCAGAGTCCGAAGCCGATCAACCCGGGGAAGCGGTCCTTCCCGGCGTCCTGCCGGAGGCGCTGCGTGCCGAACTCATCGAGTTCCGGCGCGACTTGCACATGCACCCCGAGCTCGGCAACCAGGAGTTCCGTACCACCGCCGCGATCAAGGCCCGCCTGGAGAAGGCCGGCCTGGAGCCCCGCGTGCTCGCCATCGGAACCGGGCTCGTCTGTGACATCGGGGAGCCGGACGGCGAGCGGCCCATGCTCGCCCTGCGCGCCGACATCGACGCCCTGCCCATCCCGGACACGAAGAGTGAGTGCCCGTACCGCTCGACGGTTCCCGACCGGGCGCATGCCTGCGGGCACGACGTGCACACGACCGTGGTGATGGGCGCCGGGCTGGTGCTCGCCGACCTCCACCGGCGCGGGCAGCTGCCCCGGCCGGTCCGGCTGATCTTCCAGCCGGCCGAGGAGGTGCTCCCCGGCGGTGGCGCCGAGGTCGTCGAGTGCGGCGTGCTCGAAGGGGTGAGCCGGATCCTCGCCGTGCACTGCGATCCCAAGGTGGACGCGGGGCGGATCGGCCTGCGGCACGGCCCCATCACCTCCGCCTGCGACCGGCTGGAAATCGCCCTCGACGGACCCGGTGGGCACACCGCCCGCCCCCATCTGACGACCGACCTCGTCACCGCCGCCGCCCGCGTCGTCACCGACGTGCCCGCGCTGGTCGCCCGGCGCACGGACGCCCGCAGCGGCCTCGCCGTGACCTGGGGCCGTATCGACTCCGGCCACGCGCCCAACGTCATCCCGCAGCACGCCGAGCTCTCCGGGACCGTACGCTGCCTCGACCTCGACACTTGGCGGCAGGCGCCCGACGTCGTCGTCGCCGCGATCGACGAGGTCGCCAACCTCCATCGCGCGAAGTCGGAGATCAACTACATCCGCGGCGTCCCGCCCGTGGTCAACGACCCGGCCTCCACCGAGCTGCTGCGCGAGGCCATGACCGCCCGCCTGGGCGCCGACTCCGTCGAGGGCACCGAGCAGAGCCTGGGCGGCGAGGACTTCTCCTGGTACCTGGAGCACGTCCCCGGGGCCATGGCCCGCCTCGGCGTGCGGATGCCGGGGGACCGGGTCGGGCGTGACCTCCATCAGGGTGATTTCGATGTGGACGAATCGGCCATCACGGCGGGCGTGGAGATGTTCACCGCGGCGGCGCTGATCGACACCGTGGACTAGGGCCTGTCGTTTGGATCATGCCCGGCCCGCCGCGGGGGCTCCCGTGCCGCGGCCGGTCCCACGGTTCGCGTTCGCCGTGGCTTCCGGTTGCGGTCCGCTCACGGCGGGGGGAGTCTGGCCCCATGGCGGGCGGTCCTGTGCGCTGTCGTGGGGAAGGCACCATTGGTGCGGATGCCCCATGCGTGCCTTTCGATCCGGTGGTTCACAAGGGCGTAACCGGCCATCGGCACGAATGGATAACGGCCGGGCGAAACCCCGTTCCCAGGAGTGTCTACGCGCGTTAATGTGCGCCGAACTCAGCACCCACTGCGGGGCTTGGAGAATGGGGACTTCACGATGCGTCGGACATCCAAACTGACCCGTGTCGCGGTGGGGGTCGCGTCGATCGCGCTCGCCGCCACGGCGTGCGGTGGTACCAGCAGCGACAGTGACAGCGGCAGCGACGGCAGCGGCGACACCAAGGGTCTCGCCATCGCGTACGACATCGGCGGCAAGGGCGACCAGTCCTTCAACGACGCCGCGTACGCGGGCCTCCAGAAGGCCGCGAAGGAGTTCAACTACAAGACCGCCGACATCGAGCCCACCGAGGGCGAGACGGACGCCGACAAGGAACAGCGTCTGTCCTCCCTCGCCAAGCAGGGCTACAACCCGGTGATCGGCGTCGGCTTCGCTTACGGCCCCGCGATGGAGGCCGTGGCGAAGAAGTACCCGGACACCACCTTCGGCATCGTCGACTCGGTGGTCGAGGGCAAGAACGTCGCCTCCCTCGTCTTCGCCGAGGAGCAGGCCTCCTACCTGGCCGGTGTCGCCGCGGCCAAGGCCACCAAGAGCAACATCGTGGGCTTCGTCGGCGGTGTCGACGTGCCGCTGATCCACAAGTTCGAGGCCGGCTACAAGCAGGGCGTCCAGGACACCAACCCCAAGGTCAAGGTCCTGTCGCAGTACCTGACGCAGACCGCGGAGGAGGGTGGCTTCTCCAGCCCCGACAAGGGCAAGGCCGCCGCCGAGGGCCAGATCGAGAAGGGCTCCGACGTCGAGTACGCGGCCGCCGGTCTGTCCGGCCAGGGCGTGATCGAGGCCGCCGCCAAGGCCAAGGTCTGGGCGATCGGTGTCGACTCCGACCAGTACAAGCAGGCGGCGCTCGCCAACTACAAGGGCTCCATCCTGACCTCCGCCCTCAAGGACGTCGGCGGCGCGGTCTACACGCTGGCCAAGTCCGTCGAGGACGGCAAGCCGCTGACCGGCGTGCAGACCTTCGACCTCAAGGTCAACGGCGTGGGCCTGTCCGAGTCCAACCCGGAGTTCGCCAAGATCCCGGGTCTCACCGAGGCCGTGGCGAAGGCCAAGGAAGGCATCAACGACGGCACCATCAAGGTCAAGACCGAGTAGTCACACGGTCGGATCCATACAGACCGTCGAGCGGGCGGGCGCCCAGAGCGCCCGCCCGCTTCGCTGTTCCCGGACGGGTTCTCGGCACACGACCACGACCACGGCCCACGAGCACGGCTATGGCTGCGGCTGCGACTCAACGCCGTCCGAAGTCGCCGCCGGTTTCGAGTGGAGGATCTCGCGGGCCTGGTCCGCGGCGCGGGCGATGCTCTCGGAGACGAAGTCGACGAAGCGGGCGATGTTCTCCAGACGGGCGGCCGCCGGAGTGCCGGGGCCGAGAATGCCGACGCCCTGCCGGGCGATCTCGCCGAGCTGGGCGGTGGCGCGGGCGCCGGCCATCGTGGACTGGTACATGACGTCGTCGTCGACGACGTAGCGCTCCCGGCGGCGTTCGTCGCGTTCCCGCCGGAGCAGGCCCTGGCTTTCGAGGAACGCGACCGCTTTGGAGACGGACGCCGGGCTGATCCGAAGGTGTCCGGCGAGCTCGGAGGCGGTGAGGCTGCCGGCGTCGGTGGTGTAGAGGCAGGCCAGGACCCGGGCCGTCATCTTGGGCAGGCCCGACTGCATGAAGACGGTGGTGAAGGTCTCCTCGTACTCGCGTACGGCTTCGGAGTTGCGTCCATGGGCCTGCGGGGGCGTGCCGGGGTCCCGGGGCGCCTTCCTGCGGCGGTGGGCGCGCTGTTCGGTGGCGCGGTGGGCGAGGTCGGCGCGGTAGGCGGTGGGGCCGCCGTTGCGCATGACCTCGCGGGTGACGGTCGAGGTCGGTCGGTCGAGGCGTCTGGCGATCTCCGCGTAGGGGAGGCTGTCGGCCAGCCCCAGCGCGATCTGCCGGCGCTCCTGCTGGGTGAGTCTGCCTCCCGGCATCGCGGCCTCCTTCGTCGTCCGTGTCTCCTCCACAGTAGCGTTCATTGTCATCCCATTGCAACGGGCGGTGAGGAGGTCGTTGCATTCGAGTTCTCATCCATTGCAATGAATCCACTGCATCTGCCTGCATCTATTGAGTTTGAGTGCAACAAGATGATTGCCGAATCTGGAAAGGCAACGTAGCTTTCCGTCATCGGAAACAACGAGCCGAAGGAAAGCATCATGCAGAAGTTCGACACCCCCGCCCCGGTGACCGCCGTCCTCGACATCCCCGCCGGCCGCATCCAGTTCATCGCCGCCGACCGGGCCGACACCACCGTCGAGGTCCTTCCCGTGAACGCCTCCAAGAGCCGTGATGTGAAGGCGGCGGAGCAGACCGAGGTCGCGTACGGCGACGGCGTCCTGCGGATCGCGGCCCCGGAGGCGAAGAACCAGATACTCGGCCCGTCCGGATCCGTCGAGGTGACCGTCCAGCTCCCCGCCGGCTCCCACGTCGAGGCGAAGGCGGCCCTCGGCGAGCTGCGGGGTGTGGGGCGTCTCGGCGACGTCTCCTTCGAGGGGGCGCAGGGCACGGTCAAGCTCGACGAGGCGGCGAGCGCCCGGCTGACCCTCCAGTCCGGCGACGTCTCGGTCGGGCGCCTGGGCGGCCCGGCGAAGATCAGCACCCAGAAGGGCGACCTCCGCGTCACCGAGGCCGTGTGCGGCACGGTCACACTGCGCACCGAGGCCGGCGACATCTCGGTCGGCGCCGCCCGCGGAGTCTCCGCCTCCCTGGACGCCGGTACCTCGCACGGCCGGGTTCGCAACGCGCTCAAGAACACCGACGGCGCCGACGCCGCCCTGACCGTCCACGCGACCACGGCCTACGGCGACATCAGCGCCGAAAGCCTGTAGGCGGGATGCCCCGGCGGCGACGCCGGGGCAGTCTCACTTCACGGCACTTCCATGCCCCGCTCGGTGTACCCCCGCGCAGCCGCCGCCCGACGCCCCGATGGCCGGCGGTCTACCCGGGTCCGGTGCGTGGCGCCCTCACGGGCCGGGGACGCGCACGCGCCCGGATCCCGGCTCCAGGTGACCCAACGCCACCTCCCGTTCGCGAACGGCAACCCCGTGACCAGCGCCGCACGTCCAGTTGGCCACGGGCGGATAACAAGGTGGACAGAAGGGGTTTTCAGGCTGGTCTACGCGCGTTAATCTGCGGCGAAAGCCAGCGCCGTTGCTGTGAAGCTGTCCCGAGCTGTACCGTCCGGCGCTTGTACGACAGGAGTCACCACACATGCGCCGGATTTCCCGGATCACGGTCGCAGGCGCAGCGACCGCCTCTCTGGCCCTCGCGCTCTCCGCCTGCGGCGGCACCTCGACCTCGGCGTCGTCGGAGTCGAAGGGCGGCAACAAGGGCCTCGCCATCGCGTACGACGTCGGCGGCAAGGGCGACCAGTCCTTCAACGACGCCGCGTTCGCGGGTCTGGAGCAGGCGAAGAAGGAGTTCCGGTACGACACTGCGGATGTCGAGCCGACCGAGGGCGAGACGGACGCCGACAAGGAACAGCGGCTGGCGTCGCTGGCCAAGCAGGGCTACAACCCGGTGATCGGCGTCGGCTACGCGTACGCCGCCGCCGTGAAGGGTGCCGCGGAGAAGTTCCCCGACACCACCTTCGGCATCGTGGACGACTCCACCGTCGAGTCGAAGAACGTGGCCGACCTGGTCTTCTCCGAGGAGGAGGCCTCGTACCTGGCCGGTGTGGCCGCCGCCAAGACCACCAAGACGAACACGGTCGGCTTCGTGGGCGGTGTGGACATCCCGCTGATCCACAAGTTCCAGGCCGGCTTCGAGCAGGGCGTCAAGGACACCAACCCGCAGGCCCAGGTCCTGACCCAGTACCTCACGCAGACCGCGGAGGAGGGTGGCTTCTCCAGCCCCGACAAGGGCAAGTCCGCCGCCGAGGGCCAGATCGAGAAGAAGGCCGACGTCGTCTACGCCGCCGCCGGTCTGTCCGGTCAGGGCGTCATCGAGGCCGCCGCCGCCAACAAGGTGTGGGCCATCGGTGTCGACTCCGACCAGTACCAGCAGGAAGCGCTCGCCAAGTACAAGGACTCGATCCTGACCTCGGCGATGAAGGACGTCGCCAAGGCGGTCTACAACCTGGCGAAGTCGGTCGAGGACGGCAAGCCCGAGACCGGTATCGTTCGGGGCGATCTGAAGAGCGGCGAGGTGAGCCTGTCGAACTCCAACCCGAAGTTCGCGGACAATGCCGAGCTTCAGGCAGCCCTCAAGACGGCCAAGGAGAAGATCGTCAGCGGCGAGATCAAGGTCAAGTCCAGCTGATTGCAGCAACACCCTGAGCAGCGGTAACCGCGGGGTTACGTCCGCTCAACGGGGTACGGGGAGGCTTTCCCGACAGGGAGTTCCCCCGTACCCCGTTGTCGCGGTGCGTCGGCCCCCTTTCAGGCCATAGGGGCGCTACGCGCGTAGACGACCCCCGTCCCCAGGAGAGTGCGCCATCAACGCGTCCAGCAGCCCTCCGGCCGACGCGGCGGTCAACGGTCAGGTGACCGCCGTCGAGCTCGCCGGGATCACCAAGCGATTCCCGGGCGTCGTGGCCAACCACGACATCCACCTCACCGTCCGCAAAGGCACCGTCCACGCCCTCGTCGGCGAGAACGGCGCCGGCAAGTCGACGCTGATGAAGATCCTCTACGGCATGCAGAAGCCGGACGAGGGCACCATCGCGGTCGACGGCCAGAAGGTCACCTTCTCCTCGCCGGCCGACGCCATCGCCCGCGGCATCGGCATGGTGCACCAGCACTTCATGCTCGCGGACAACCTCACCGTCCTCGAGAACGTCGTGCTCGGCAGCGAGAAGCTGTACGGCATCGGCGCCAAGGCCCGCCGCAAGATCAAGGACCTCTCCGAGCGCTACGGCCTCGGCGTGGAGCCCGACCGCCTCGTCGAGGAGCTGGGTGTCGCCGCCCGCCAGCGCGTGGAGATCCTCAAGGTCCTCTACCGCGGCGCCACCACGCTGATCCTCGACGAGCCGACGGCCGTCCTGGTGCCGCAGGAGGTGGACGCGCTCTTCGACAACCTGCGTGAGCTGAAGGCCGAGGGCCTGTCGGTCATCTTCATCTCGCACAAGCTGGGCGAGGTGCTCTCCGTCGCCGACGAGATCACCGTCATCCGCCGCGGCACCACCGTGGGCACGGCCGTCCCCGCCGGAACCACCCCGCGCCAGCTCGCCGAGATGATGGTGGGCAGCGAGCTGCCGACGCCGGAGACCGCCGAGTCCACGGTCACCGACCGCCCGGTCATCACCGTCGACAAGCTGCGCCTGGAAGCGGTCGGCGGCAAGGCCCTGCTGGACGACATCACCTTCACCATCCACGCGGGCGAGGTCCTGGGCATCGCCGGCGTCGAGGGCAACGGCCAGACCGAACTGGTCGACGCGCTCATCGGCCTCAAGGGCGCCGACTCCGGCACGATCACCCTGATCGACGAGGAGATCACCGGCTGGAACACCCGCCGGCGCCGCGAGCAGGGCATCGGCTACATCCCCGAGGACCGCCACCGGCACGGCCTGCTCCTGGAGGCCCCCCTCTGGGAGAACCGCATCCTCGGCCACGTCACCGAGAAGCCGCTCGCCAAGGGCGTCTGGCTGGACCCGAAGGCGGCCCAGGAGGACACCCGGCGGATCGTGACGGAGTACGACGTCCGCACCCCCGGCATCGACGTCACCGCCGCCTCCCTGTCCGGCGGCAACCAGCAGAAGCTGATCGTCGGCCGCGAGATGAGCCACAAGCCGCGCTTCCTGATCGCCGCGCACCCCACCCGCGGTGTGGACGTCGGCGCGCAGGCCGCCATCTGGGACCACATCCGCGAGGCCCGCCGCGAGGGCCTGGCCGTGCTGCTGATCTCCGCCGACCTGGACGAGCTGATCGGCCTGTCCGACACCCTCCGCGTGATCTACAACGGCAAGCTGGTCGCGGACGCCGACCCGGCCACCGTCACCCCGGAGGAACTCGGCTCGGCGATGACCGGTGCCGCCACCGGCCACCTGGAGCACGAAGAAACCGCTGAAGACACCCCTGAGTCTTCTGAGCCCGGCGAAGACGAGGCCCGCTGATGAAGAAGTTCGACAAGGAGCGCGTGCTCCTCGCGGTGGCCGGACCGGTCATCGCGCTCGCCGTGGCCTTCGTGCTCAGCGCGATCGTGCTGCTCGCCTCGGGCAAGAGCCCGGTGGAGCCGTACACCCTGATGTTCGAGCAGCTCGGCTTCTCCGACATCCAGGTGCTGATCATCAACCAGGCCTCGCTGTACTACATCGCGGCCCTCGCGGTGGCCATCGGCTTCCGGATGAACCTGTTCAACATCGGCGTCGACGGCCAGTACCAGCTCGCCGCCATGATGGCCGCCGTCGTCGGCGCCCACGCGAACCTGCCGGCCGGCCTCCAGGTCCCGCTGCTGATCCTCACCGCGGTCTGCACCGGTGCCTTCTGGTCCGGTATCGCCGGTGTCCTCAAGGTCACCCGCGGCGTCAGCGAGGTCGTCTCGACGATCATGCTGAACGCCATCGCCACCTCGGTCATCGCCTACCTGTGGCTGCCCAACGTCTTCGGCGTCAAGGTCGGCAACAACAACACCACCGGCGAGATGCACGAGTCCGGCTGGGTCCCCGGCATCGACGTGGGCGACGCCGGCGAGATCTACGGCCTGGTCTTCCTCGCCGTGCTGCTCGGCATCGCCTACTGGGTCGTGCTCAACCGCACCCGCTTCGGCTTCGATCTGCGCGCCTCCGGCGCCTCCGAGACCGCCGCCGCGGCCAGCGGTGTCGACCCCAAGCGGATGGTGCTGACCGCCATGCTGATCTCCGGCGGTATCGCCGGCATGGCCGGTCTGCCGATCCTGCTCGGCGACACGCACACCTACAGCCTGAACTTCCCCACCGGCATCGGCTTCCTCGGCATCGGCATCGCCCTGCTCGGCCGTAACAGCCCCGTCGGCATCGCGTTCGCCGCCCTGCTGTGGGCCTGGCTCGACAAGGCCTCGCCCGAGCTGGACTTCCACGGCTACGACAAGGAGATCGCGGTCATCATGCAGGGCCTGATCGTGCTCTCGGTCGTCGTCTCCTACGAGGCCGTACGCGAGTGGGGCCTGCGCCGTCAGCAGCGCCGGGTCGGCGCCGAACTGGCCGCCGGTCACGTGCTCGGCGCCAACAACACCACGAAGGAGGTGGCTGGCCGATGACCGCCCCGACCTCGGCGACCGACGTCAACCAGCCCACGCTGCAACCCGCGGCACCCACCGGCCGCCGCCTGTCGTGGCCCGTGCTGCTGCTGGTCATCGCCGGAGCCCTGGCGCTGACCTCGATCGTCCGCATCATCACCGGCGCGGACGGCATCACCAACGTCAGCCAGATGTCCACCGCGCTCCAGCTCGCCGTGCCGATCGGCCTCGCCGGTCTCGGCGGTCTGTGGGCCGAGCGGGCGGGCGTGGTCAACATCGGCCTCGAAGGCATGATGATCCTCGGCACCTGGTTCGGTGCCTGGGCCGGCTTCCAGTGGGGCCCGTGGACCGGTGTCGTCGTCGGCATCCTCGGCGGCTGCATCGGCGGCATCCTGCACGCCATCGCCACCGTCACCTTCCGGGTCAACCACATCGTCTCCGGTGTGGCGATCAACATCCTCGCCCTCGGCATCACCCGCTACCTCGCGCCCCTCGCGTTCGAGGGCCACGCGGGCGGTTCCGCCAAGCAGTCCCCGGCGGTCGACTCCCTCGGCCACTTCACCGTGCCGGGCCTGTCCGACGGGCTGCGGGATCTGAACAACAACGGCTGGTTCTTCATCTCGGACATCGCCGGCCTGCTCGGCGGCCTGGTCACCAACGTCTCCTGGCTGACCCTGATCGCCGTGGCGCTGATCCCCGCCACCTGGTGGATCCTGTGGCGCACCGCCTTCGGTCTGCGCCTGCGCTCCTGCGGTGAGAACCCGGTGGCGGCCGAGTCCCTCGGCGTCAACGTCTACAAGTACAAGTACATCGCCGTGATCATCTCCGGCGGTCTGGCCGGCCTCGGTGGCGTGTTCCTCTCCATCGTCGCCAACCCCTTCTATCTGGAGGGCCAGGTCAGCGGCCGCGGTTACATCGGCCTCGCCGCGATGATCTTCGGTAACTGGATGCCGGGCGGTCTCGCCCTGGGCGCCGGCCTGTTCGGCTACACCGACAGCCTCAACCTGCGCGGCGGCTCCCAGAACGTGCACGCCCTGCTGCTGCTCGGCGCGCTCCTGCTGATCATCGGCGCCATCTGGCTGGTGATCCGCAAGAACTACGCCTCGTCGACGATCACCGCGGTCATCGGTGCCCTGGTGTACACCTGGTACGTCACCACCAACGAGGTGCCCAACCAGGTCGTCTCCGCCGCGCCGTACGTCGTCACACTCATCGTCCTCACGCTGTCCGCGCAACGCCTGCGGATGCCGAAGGCGGACGGCCTGCCGTACAAGAAGGGGCAGGGCAAGTGACACCGGCCGCCTCCCACGACGTCGACTGGGACAAGCTGCGCGCGGCGGCGCTGGACGCCATGGGCCGCGCGTACGCCCCGTACTCCGGCTTCCCGGTCGGCGTCGCGGCCCTGGTCGACGACGGTCGCACGATCACCGGCTGCAACGTCGAGAACGCGTCCTACGGTCTGGCCCTGTGCGCCGAGTGCGGACTGGTCTCGGAGCTCCAGAACACCGGGGGCGGCCGGCTGACGCACTTCACCTGCGTCGACGGCAAGGGCGACGTTCTGGTGCCGTGCGGTCGCTGCCGCCAGCTGCTCTTCGAGTTCGGCGGCCCGGAGCTGCTGTTGGAGACCCCGGCGGGCGTCCTGCCCCTCGCGGAGATGCTGCCGCAGGCCTTCGGGCCGGGACACCTTCGCAAGTAGCTCAAGCAACTCCCTTGTGGCCCCTCCCAGTTGATCCCGGCGATCGGCTCGGAGGGGCCGTACCACTTCTGGAACCCTCGGAAGGAAAGCCATGGCCATGGACGCCATCTCCGTCATCCGCACCAAGCGGGACCGCGGCGAGCTCAGCGACGAGCAGATCGACTGGGTCATCGACGCGTACACCCGCGGGGAGGTCGCCGACTACCAGATGGCCGCCCTCAACATGGCGATCCTCCTCAACGGCATGAACCGCCGGGAGATCGCCCGCTGGACGGCCGCGATGATCGCGAGCGGCGAGCGCATGGACTTCTCGTCCCTGAGCCGCCCGACGGCCGACAAGCACTCCACGGGCGGCGTCGGCGACAAGATCACGCTGCCGCTCGCGCCCCTGGTGGCGGCGTGCGGTGCCGCCGTGCCCCAGCTGTCGGGCCGGGGCCTCGGCCACACGGGCGGCACCCTGGACAAGCTGGAGTCCATCCCCGGCTGGCGGGCCCTGCTGTCGAACGAGCAGATGCTGAACGTTCTCGACACGACCGGCGCGGTGATCTGCGCGGCGGGCGACGGCCTGGCCCCGGCGGACAAGAAGCTGTACGCGCTGAGGGACGTCACCGGCACGGTCGAGGCGATCCCGCTGATCGCCTCCTCGATCATGTCCAAGAAGATCGCGGAGGGCACCGGCTCGCTGGTCCTGGACGTGAAGGTCGGCACGGGCGCCTTCATGAAGACGATCGAGGACGCGCGCGAGCTGGCGTCCACGATGGTGGGCCTGGGCACCGACCACGGCGTGAAGACGGTGGCCCTGCTGACGGACATGTCGACGCCGCTCGGTCTCACGGCGGGCAACGCCCTCGAAGTCCGGGAGTCGGTGGAGGTCCTGGCGGGCGGCGGCCCGGCGGACGTCGTGGAGCTGACCGTGGCGCTGGCCCGGGAGATGCTGGACGCGGCGGGCGTGAAGGACGCCGACCCCGCGAAGGCCCTGGCCGACGGTTCGGCCATGGACGTCTGGCGGCGCATGATCGCAGCGCAGGGCGGTGACCCGGACGCCGAACTGCCGGTGGCCCGTGAGCAGCACGTGATCAAGGCCCCGTCCTCCGGTGTCCTCACCCGCCTCGACGCCTACGACATCGGCGTCGCCGCCTGGCGTCTGGGCGCGGGGCGTGCGCGCAAGGAGGACCCGGTGCAGGCCGGCGCGGGCGTCGAGCTCCACGCCAAGCCGGGCGACACGGTCACCGAGGGCCAGCCGCTGCTGACCCTGCACACCGACACCCCGGAGCGCTTCGAGTACGCGCTCCAGTCGGTGGAGGGCTCGTACGACATCGCGGGCGCCGGGACGGACTTCACGGCTTCGCCGGTGGTGCTGGAGCGGATTGCCTGACCAGGCGTTTCCTCGTTCGGGTGAACGGGACCGGTGGACCTCCGCCGGTCCCGTTCGTCATGTTGACTGACCGCGTGCAGATGATCGACGGCGACTACATCAGGGCCGACAACGAGTGGGATGAAATCGCCTGGGTCTGGCAGCAAACGGTCGCCCCCAAGGGGTGCAAGCAGGAGATCATCGATGGGGTCGTCATGGTGACGCCCCTGCCCTCCGTAGCTCACAGCAGTGTTGCGGAGCGCGTGCAGAGGCGCCTCTACGAGGTGATCTCGGACGACTGGGGTATCTACCAGAGGCTGGCGCTGGCAGTTCCGTCCCGACTCGGGCTCTATGTACCGGACCTCGTCGTCGTACCGGAGGGGGAACTGCGGGCAGGGGATGACAACTTCGTCCCTGCCGGGAAGGCGCAACTCGTCGTGGAGATCACCTCGAAGGCCACCGTGGGCAACGACCGCATCCACAAGGCCGCGGGGTACGCCGAGACGGGCATCCCCCTCTATCTCCTCATCGACTTCCTGGCCCCTGGCGGTCCCACGAGCACGCTGTACGGCGAACCGAAGGGGGACACCTACCGGGTCCTGCGAGCCGGCAGGTACGGCGCCCCGATCGCTCTGCCCCGCCCGTTCGACGTCGCCCTCGAAAGTGGCGACTTCCCTCAGCCCAGCAGCGCCGCAACCACCACCAGCACCGGCACCGAAATCACCGTCGACAGCAGAATCGAGTCCCGCGCCAACCGCTCGCCCACCCCGTAACTCGACGCATACGTATAGAGGTTCTGCGCGGCAGGCAACGCCGACGTCACCACCACGTCCAGCAGCGGAGCTCCTCGCAGGCCGAACACCCCCGCCGCCAGGGCCCAGGCCGCCGCCGGCTGGCCCACCGACTTGAGGGCGACCGAGAGGAACACCGGGTGACGGTCCGGCCCACGGCCCGGCATCGTGCTGCCGCACAGGGAGATGCCGAAGGCCAGCAGGACCGCCGGGACCGACATGCCGCCGATCAGGGTCAGGGGGTCCAGGACGGGGGCCGGGATGCGCAGGCCCGTCGCCGACACCGCCACGCCCGCCAGTGAGCCGACCGCGATCGGGTTGCGCAGCGGGGTCAGCAGGCGGTGCCACAGCGGGCCCTTCCCACCCCCGCCGGCGGACAGGTCGAGGATCGTCAGGGCGATCGGGGTGACCCCGACCAGCTGGAACAGCAGCACCGGCGCCACCAGCGAGGCGTCGCCCAGGACGTACACCGCGATCGGGATGCCGAGGTTGCCGGAGTTGACGTAGCTGGAGCACAGCGCGCCGATCGTGGTGCGGCCCACTCCCCAGCGCCGGACGACACCCACCGCGACGAAGACCCCCGCCGCCGCGGCCGTGCTCAGTGCCGTCACCAGAAGGCGGCTGGAGAAGATCACCGAGAGGTCGGTCTGGGCGAGGGTGGTGAAGAGCAGGGCCGGGGACGCCACGTGGAAGGCGAGTTTGGTCAGGACCTCGCGGCCGTGGACGCCGAGGTAGCCGCGCCGCCCGATCGCGTAGCCCACCCCGATGACGACCGCGATCACCGCGAACCCCGTCAACACCCCCTGCACGGGACCTCCTTGGCGAGCGTGCGGCCGGAGGACAGCGCGGGACGTGCTGATACGTGGGGCATACAGCAAACCCTCCGGGGAAGGAGGGCAGCGGGTCAACGTGATCTCGGTCGGCGGACGCCCTGCGCAAGCGCGACGAGCAGCGGGAACCGGCGGCCGACGGCCCGGTCCGATGAGTTACGCCCGCCCGCCCGGTCTACCGATCGTGGATGCCATGACACCCGCCGTACTCGTGCTGGCCGGCCCCGTCACCCGGGACGAGGTGGCGGGGCTGTGCGACGACGTACGGGACCGGCTTCAGGCCGGTGGGGCGGGAGTCGTGGTGTGTGACGTGGGCGGGCTCGGGCCGCCGGGCCTGGGCGTCGTGGACCTGCTGGCACGGCTCCAGCTGGCCGCACGGCGGGCCGGGGGCCGGATCCGGCTGCGCGACCCCGATCCCGCGCTAGACGCCCTCCTCGACCTGGTCGGTCTCCGCTTCGAGGTGGAGGGGGAGTCCGAACAGCGGGAACCAGCGCTTGGTGTCGAGGAAGCAGTGGAACCCGGTGATCCGGCCGTCTGAGATCTCCAGCACCTGCACCGCCCAGGGGGTGTAGCCGCCCGCCTCCGGGTCCGGCTTGTACTGCGCGAAGCCGGGCAGCCCGTTGACCTGGACCGGCATCAGGCGGGAGTTCGCGCAGGGCGCGCCGAGCGTGGTCATGAAGCCGGTGATGTCCTTGACGCCGGTCAGCCACAGGTCGAACGGCGGCATCGTCATGATGGCGTCCTCGTGCAGCAGGGCCGTCAGCGCCGTCATGTCGTAGCCCTCGAAGGCGGCGACATACCGGTCCAGCAGCTTCTGCTGCTCCTCGTCCAGCGGGTCGGAGACGGTGGCCTCGGCCCCCGGCTGCTCCCGCTCGGCGAGGGTCGCGCGGGCCCGCTGAAGGGCGCTGTTGACCGACGCGACGGTGGTGCCGAGCAGCTCGGCGACCTCGCTCGCCTTCCAGGCCAGCACCTCGCGCAGGATGAGCACCGCCCGCTGCTTGGGCGGCAGCTGCTGGAGGGCGGCCATGAAGGCGAGCCGCACCGACTCCTTGGCGACCGCCGCCTCCGCCGGGTCGTCGGTCGTCGGCAGCACCCGGCTGTCCGGCATCGGCTCCAGCCAGGTGTTGTCCGGGCGGGGCGAGAGCGCCGCCTGGGCCAGCGGCGTCGACTCCATGAGGTCCATGGGCCTGGCCCGCTTGTTGCCCGCCGTCAGCATGTCCAGGCAGACGTTGGTCGCGATGCGGTACAGCCACGACCGGAGACTGGAGCGCCCCTCGAACTTGTCGTAACTCCGCCAGGCCCGCACCATCGTGTCCTGCACCGCGTCCTCGGCCTCGAAGGACGAGCCGAGCATGCGGTAGCAGTACCCGGTCAGTTCGACGCGGTGTTTCTCCAGCCTGACGTCCAGGTCCGTTGTCGTAGTCGCCGTGCCGTCGCTCATCGTCCACCCACCCCTGTGGCCGTGTCCCGTGGTGCGCCTCGTCGCGCCCACCACTTCGGAAGCTACCGCAGCCCACTGACAATGGCCCCCGGAGCGGACGAACACCCAGGTGAGAGCCGTACACATACCGCTCCCCCTGACCGGCCGACCCCGGTCAGGGGGAAGAGGGACGTGCGGCTCAGGCCGTCGCGAGCCGCTGCTGGGCCCGAGCCGCACGTGTTCCGAAAACGGTGATCGTCACGACGCCGATCACCGCGAGCAGGCCGACCCCGACCGTCCCGGCCCAGCCGCCCGCGTGGAAGGCGACGGCGCCCACCGTGCTGCCCGCGCTGGAGCCGACGTAGTAGGCCGACTGGTACAGCGCCGCGGCCTGGGCGCGGCCGTGGGTGGCCGTCTTGCTGACCGCCGAGGACGCCACCGCGTGCCCCGCGAAGAAGCCGCCGGTGATCAGGACCAGGCCGAGCAGGACCAGCGGGAGCGAGTCCGCCAGGGACAGCAGCAGGCCGCTCGCCGTGGTCGCGCCCGCCGCGTACAGGGCGCCGCGGCGGCCCAGTCGGCCCACCAGTCGGCCCGCCGTGGACGCCGAGACCGTGCCGACCAGGTAGATCAGGAAGATCGAGCCGATGATGCCCTGGGGGAGCGAGAAGGGCGCTTCGGTCAGGCGGTAGCCGATCACCGTGTACACGCCGCCGAAGACCGTCATGAACAGCGCGCCGATCGCGTACAGCCGGCACAGCAGCGGGTCGGAGAGGTGCTCGCGGACCGTGCGGGCCAGGACACGCGGGCGCAGGGAGCCGGGCTTGAAGTGGCGTGGTGCGGGGAGCAGAAGGCGGAACGCCACCGCGCAGGCCACCGCGATCGCGCCGATGACGCCGACCGCGACCCGCCAGCCCCATTCCTGGGCGACCCAGCCCGTGATCACCCGGCCGCTCATCCCGCCGACGCTGTTGCCCGCGACGAACAGTCCGATCGCCGTGACCAGCGCCTTCGGGCGGACCTCCTCGGCCAGATACGCCGTCGCCGACGCCGGGAGTCCGGCCAGCGCGGCACCCTGGAGCGCCCGGAGCACGACCAGGGAGGTCAGGTTCGGCGCGAAGGGGACCAGGAGTCCGACGGTCACCGCGACAGCCAGCGACGCCGTCATGACCGTACGGCGTCCGAACCGCTCCGACAGGGCGCTCATGGGCAGGACGAACAGGGCCAGCCCGCCGGTCGCCGCCGCCACCGTCCAGCTCGCGTCGCTCGCCGCCACGCCGAAGTCACCCGAGATCAGCGGCAGCAGGGCCTGTGTGGAGTACAGGAGGGCGAAGGTCGCGACGCCGGCGAGGAAGAGGGCGAAGCTCATCCGGCGGTAGCCGGGGCCGCCCGGTGCCATACGGGAGTCGACGACGGGGACTGCGGGTGTGGCGTCCATGGTGGTGGACGCCGCGGTACTGGCGGGAGACATGCTTCGAAGCTACGTACGGCCGCGCTGATCCGTCCAATGCATGGAATCGCCATAATCGTTCCCATGGTGCATCAGAAGAGGTCACAGGATCGACTGTCACCGTCCAGTGACACAGAAGACATGACGACGTTGCTCGCTCCGCGCCTCGCCCACTTCGCCGGAGTGGCCCGGACCGAGCACGTCACCCGCGCCGCCCAGGAGATGGGGGTCCCGCAGTCCACGCTCTCGCGCGCCATGGTCCGCCTGGAACAGGACCTGGGCGTCGACCTGTTCGCCCGGCACGGCCGTACGGTCTCCCTGACCCCGGCCGGCCGCACCTTCCTCGGCTCGGTCGAGCGGGCCCTCGCCGAGATCGAGCGCGCCGCCGAGGAGGTCCGCGCCGACGCCGACCCGGCCACCGGCAAGGTCGCCTTCGGCTTTCTGCACACCATGGGCGCGGAGACGGTACCCGGTCTGCTGCACGCCTTCCGCGCCGACCACCCGCGTATCCGCTTCAGCCTGGTCCAGAACTACGGCGAGGCGATGATCGAGCGGCTGCGGGCCGGCGAGCTCGACCTGTGCCTGACCTCCCCGGTGCCGGACGCCCCCGACCTGGTGGCCCGGCGGCTGGACGAGCAGAAACTGCGTCTGGTCGTGCCCGCGGACCACAGCCTGGCGTCCCGCAAGCGCATCCGCCTGGCCGAGGCGGCGACCGAGATCTTCGTGACCCTGGAGCCGGGCTACGGCCTGCGGCGCATCACCGACGACCTGTGCAAGGAGGCGGGCTTCAAGCCGCGCATCGCCTTCGAGGGCGAGGAGGCGGAGACCCTGCGCGGACTGGTGGCGGCGGGTCTCGGGGTCGCCCTGCTGCCGCCGCCGGCCTACCCCCGGCCGGGGGTGGTGGAACTGACGGTCACGGCCCCCAGGGCGGCACGGGAGATCGGCGTCGCCTGGCTGGCGGACCGCCCGGACACGCCTCCGGTGGCGGCGTTCAAGAAGTTCCTGCTGTCGAGGCGGGGGAGCCTGCTGCCCTGAGGCCGGGCTATCTGCGCAGGGACTTGCCGAAGCCCGCGGCCAACGGCATCCGCAACCCCAGCGGCGGCGGGGCCGCGAAGGCGTCCGCCACCGGCCGGGAGAAGACCCGCCCGAAGAGTGCCCCCATGACGAAGTCCTGGGCCAGTGCGAGGACTTCGTCGCGGTGCTGGTGCAAGCCGTGCCGGTCGGAGTGCACTTCGAACCGGCACACGTCCCGGTTGGCCTTCTTCGCCCGCTCCGCCAGCCGGAACGACAGTTCGGGATCGGTCCGTTCGTCGTTCGTGCCGTGCACGATCATCACCCGTCTGCCGCTGAGCTGCTTCACCGGTTCGGGTGCCGCCGCCATGTCGTCCTCCGGCAGCCAAGGGGCGATCGCCAGCACGGAGTTGACGGCCTCGTGGCCACCGGAGCGCAGGGCCGCCCGGCCGCCCATGTCGATCCCGACGAGGCACACGGGGACGTCCCCATAGCGTCGTACGGCCTCGTCGGCCGCCCACAGCGCGTCGCTCGCCTGGTTCGCGGCGTTGCCGTTCCAGCCGCGGAAGCGGTAGCGGACGACATGGGTGGCCAGGCCGTCCTCGCGTCCCGCCCGCGTCAGACGGCGGCCCAGCGTCCTTACGTACGAGGTCGCCAACAACGTCGCCGGCTTGCGATGTGAGACCTCGTCACCCGCGGGCAGCAGGAGTACCACTCCGCTCACCGCCGTCGGCTCCGGCCCGATCGCCCTGCCCAGCCGGACCCTGCGAACCGGCGTCGCTTGGTGTGCCATGACAGAACAGTGTCAGAAGCATGGGTGTACGCCACCCGTCCTTGGGATCACCGTTACGTATCGACGCATTCGTACAAGCAGGAAAATGGGGTGTTCAGGGGGCGATCTACGCGCGTAGGCGTTAGAGTGCGGAAATGACGAGCGAGACAGCCCCGAAGGCGAACACCCCGAGCTCGGACCAGATCCGCCGGGCCCCGAAGGTTCTGCTGCACGATCACCTCGACGGCGGGCTCCGCCCCGGCACCGTCATCGAACTCGCCCGCGAGACGGGCTACACCCAGCTCCCCGAGACCGACCCCGACAAGCTCGGCGTGTGGTTCCACGAGGCCGCCGACTCCGGCTCCCTGGAGCGGTACCTGGAGACCTTCTCCCACACGGTCGGGGTGATGCAGACCCGCGAGGCCCTCGTCCGGGTCGCGCGCGAGTGCGCCGAGGACCTCGCCGAGGACGGCGTCGTCTACGCCGAGGTGCGCTACGCGCCGGAACAGCACCTCGAAGGCGGGCTCGGTCTCGAAGAGGTCGTCGAGGCCGTGAACGAGGGCTTCCGCGAGGGCGAGGAGCTCGCGCGGCAGAACGGCCACCGCATCCGCGTGGGCGCGCTGCTCACCGCCATGCGGCACGCCGCCCGCGCGCTGGAGATCGCCGAACTCGCCAACCGCTACCGCGATCTGGGTGTCGTCGGCTTCGACATCGCGGGCGCCGAGGCCGGGCATCCGCCGACCCGGCACCTCGACGCCTTCGAGTACCTCAAGCGCGAGAACAACCACTTCACCATCCACGCCGGCGAGGCCTTCGGGCTGCCGTCCATCTGGCAGGCCCTCCAGTGGTGTGGCGCCGACCGGCTGGGGCACGGGGTGCGCATCATCGACGACATCCAGGTGCAGGCCGACGGCTCGGTGAAGCTCGGGCGGCTCGCGTCGTACGTACGGGACAAGCGCATCCCGCTGGAGCTGTGCCCGAGCTCCAACCTCCAGACGGGCGCCGCCGACTCCTACGCCGCGCATCCGATCGGGCTGCTGCGCCGGCTGCACTTCCGGGCGACCGTGAACACCGACAACCGGCTGATGTCGCATACGAGTATGAGCCGGGAATTCGAGCATCTTGTCGACGCGTTCGGTTACACGCTCGATGACATGCAGTGGTTCTCCGTCAATGCGATGAAATCATCGTTCATTCCTTTCGATGAACGGCTCGCGATGATCAATGACGTCATCAAGCCTGGATATGCCGAACTGAAGTCCGAGTGGCTGTTCCGGCAGACCGCCTCTACCAGCGGTTCTCCGGAAGGGACCGGCTGACCTGGGGTCTTGTGGTCACACGGAATGCGGGCGGCATTCACAATCCGTCCGCATTTCGATGTTTGCGGCCGGGTGCCGGGCGTGTTTACGGTCGAGGACCGCTTACATCCCCGTAACCAATTTTCGAGGACGCATTTCATGAAGCAGTCTGCTGCCAAGACCCTCGGTGTCGCCGCTCTCGGTGCCGCTTTCGCCGCCGCCGGCGCGGGTGCCGCGAACGCCGCGCCGGCCGGGCCGGAGGCCGCCGCCGGTACGGCGCTCGACACCGTCACCCGGACGCTCCCCGCCGAGAACCTCTCCCAGGCTCCGGGTGCCGCCGAGGGCCTGGCCCACGGGCAGGAGGCGCTCGCCACCGGGCTGGCGGCCGCTCAGCCGGCCGCCGGGCAGGCCGTGGCCGGTGGGCCGACCGAGGTGGTCGCCGGGCTGCTCGGGGGCCTGCCGGTGCAGGGTCTGCCCGCCGCCGAGGGGCTGCCGGTGCAGGGTCTGGCGACCGGTGCGCTGCCCACCCAGGGGCTGCCGGTGAACGGCCTGCCGCTCGCCTGAGTCCGGCTCATCCAGCACGCGCCGCTGGGGCGTACCCCTTGGACACGGGGTACGCCCCAGCGGCGTCGTGCGTGGCGCGTTGTGCGTCGGGTGCTACCAGGCCGTGCGGGTCTTGTTCGCCTTGTCCTCCGAGGGGAGCAGGATCCACAGCGCTATGTAGAGCAGGAACTGCGGGCCCGGGAGCAGGCAGGAGACCAGGAAGATCACGCGCATCGTCGTCGCGGAGGTGCCGAAGCGTCGCGCCAGCGCGGCGCACACTCCGCCGATCATGCGGCCGTTGGTGGGTCGGGCGAGCGCGGTCATGGTGCGGCTCCTTCGTGAGCGTCGGCCGAAGGTCTCCCTTGCGGGGCCTCCGGGTGGTTGCCTCATCTGACATCCACACTACGAAGACGAACCGGGCAAAGCGTCACTCTACGGAGCTATCCCGACCCTGGGAATCGTCGGGGTCCGACCCTGAGAGGGCTCCTCCTGGGGGACCGTGGCGCGGTGCGCGCGCTCGGACCTGCGACGGAGGTGGATACGGGTGGCCGGCACGATCGCCGCGTGGGCGAGGGCCACACCGGCCGTGTTCAGGAGCAGCGAGTCGACGTCGACGGTCTGGCCGGGGACGCCGGTCTGGAGCAGCTCTATGCCCAGGGAGATCAGGGACCCCGCGGCGACCGTGCGGACCAGGGAGCCCAGCGGGGAGGCGGTGAGCCTGCCGTGTGCCATCGGGAGCAGTACGCCGAGGGGGGCCAGCAGGGCGAGACCCTCGGCGATGCGGCGGGCGGCCTCCTGCCAGCCGAGGGCCAGGTCGGCTCTGATGCCGGCGAACGGTTGCAGGTTGGCCGGGGTCATCCACGGGACGTCCAGGGGGCGCAGCGTGAGCCAGGCGACGAACGCGAGGTGTGCGAGCAGGAGGATGCCTCCTGTCGCGCGGATGCGGATTGCGGCGTTGCCGCCGATGGAGCCTTGACGCTGCACGCCCCCCTAGACGCGCCCCCCGGCGGGATCGGTTCCGGGGGGTGGCGTACCCGGGTGAGGCGTCGGCCACATGGCGCCTGCGGCGGGTGGGCGCGTCTCGTCCAGTGGGGTTCGCGCAGCGCCCGTGCGTGCGTGGCGGGCCGGGGCGGTACGCGGGTGCGGTCAGCCGTCCGTGACGTCCGTCGACGGGGGCTCGTTGCTGCCCGGTCTGGTGCGGACCTCGTCCGTGCACTCGTAGCGGCGTGGGGGGCTCGCTGTGGGGCCGCCCAGGATCACCGAGCCGTCGCCCTCCGCGGCCGAGGAGTCCGAGAAGGTGCAGACGATCTGGGCCAGGGCGTAGGACGTCAGGTCGTCGGGCGGGGTGCTCAGGCGGAGGGTCTCCTCCGGGTCGGCCCGGCGGGGGCCGGTCACGCCCATCGCGCCTCTGACGTCCGAGGTGTAGCCGGCCTCTTTCTCGGCGGCGGACGGTGTCGCCTCCAGTTGGTCCAGCAGGCCCTGCGCCACCAGGATGCGGCGGGCCGAGTCCGCCGTGCCCTCCGGCACGCGTACGGTGCGGTCCACCGCGACCAGTTGTGAGCCGCACAGCAGGAAGACCTGGACGGGCAGGCCGCGAGCGGCCTGCGTCGACACGTTCGGCTCGGACAGGGAGCAGCGCACTCGGGACGGGGCCGGGCCGAAGTCGGTGGGGACCTCGGTGGAGCGTATGCCGCAGCCGGAGAGCACGGCGGCCGACAGCGCGGCGAGGGCGAGGAGACGGCGGCCGGGTCGCTGCATCACGCCTCTCCCTTCTTCTCGTCGTTCTCGCCGTTGGTCCGTTCCAGCTCCGAGGTGTCCCTGGGCAGGGTGAGGGTGAAGACCGCGCCGCCCTCGGGGGAGTTGGCGGCGGTGATCTCGCCGCCGTGGATATGGGCGTTCTCCAGCGCGATGGACAGGCCCAGGCCGCTGCCCTCGGAGCGCGGGCGGGAGGCGCTGGCCTTGTAGAAGCGGTCGAAGACGTGCGGGAGTACGTCCTCGGGGATGCCGGGGCCGTGGTCCTGGACCTCGATGACGACCGAGTCCGGGGTGTAGCCGACCGAGACACGCACCGGGGAGCCGCCGTGCTTGAGGGCGTTGCCGATCAGGTTGGCCAGGATGACGTCGAGGCGGCGGGGGTCGAGGCGGGTCATGATGCCGCGCTCGGCGTTCAGGTCCACGGCGTCCAGCCAGGCGCGGGCGTCGATACAGGCCGTGATCTGGTCCGCGAGGTCGACGTCGTCCAGGACCAGGCGTGCCGTGCCCGCGTCGAAGCGGGTGACCTCCATCAGGTTCTCGACCAGGTCGTTCAACCGGCGGGTCTCGCTCACGACGAGGCGTACGGCCGGCTCGATCATGGGGTCCATGGAGCCGGACTCCGCTTCCAGTTCCTCTTCGAGGACCTCGGTCACGGCCGTGATCGCGGTGAGCGGGGTGCGCAGCTCGTGGGACATGTCGGCCACGAAGCGGCGGGACGCCTCGTCGCGGGAGGCCATGTCGTCGACCCGCTTCTCCAGCGCGGCGGCGGCGTTGTTGAACGTGCGGGACAGGTCCGCCAGTTCGTCGGTGCCGGAGACCCGCAGCCGGGTGTCCAGCTTGCCCTCGCCGAGGCGGCGGGCGGCGACACCGAGGCGCTGCACCGGCTTCAGTACGGTCGTGGCGGCGGCCTGCGCGAGCAGCGCGGAGCCGATCAGCGCGAGGCCGGTGGCGATACCGAGGGACCAGGCCAGGGAGTTGAGGTCCTTGGCCTCCTGCTCCAGGGACTTGAGCATGTAGCCGGTCGGACCACCGCCGCCCACTTTCGTGCCGGCGATCAGATACGGGGTGTCGTCCTCGACCATCCGCTGCCAGTACAGGTGGTACTCCGCCTTGTTGCTGGAGTTGAGCTCCTGCTTCTCGTTCACCGCGGTACGCAGGGACTCCGGTACGTCGGCGAGGGTGAAGCCGTCCAGGCCGCCGGAGCTGCCGTAGGCGGGCTTCCCGGCGGTGTCCTGGGCGACGAGGAGCACGCTGAAGCGCTGGCTGCTGTTGGCCATCTGACCGGCGGTGTGCTGGAGTTCGTCCTGAGTGGGCGCCTCCGGCAGCAGGCCCGCGCGGTTCTGCATCTCCTGCTCGAAGTCGCGCAGCACCGCGTCCTGGGTGCGGGTCAGGACCGCCTCGCGGTTGAGCCAGTAGGCGATGCCGGACGCGGACACGGCGGCCGTGAGCGCGACGAGGCCGAAGACCACCACGAGGCGCAGGCGCAGGCTCGTGAAACGCAGCCTCGACCACACTCCCTTGCGAGCCGCGACCCAGCCGCGGAACCCCCCTTGCGCTGCTGTCACTGAGGCGCGTCCAGGCGGTAGCCGACACCACGGACGGTACGGATCAGGGTGGGGGAGGACGGGACGTCCTCGACCTTGGCGCGCAGCCGCTGGACACAGGCGTCCACGAGGCGGGAGTCGCCCAGGTAGTCGTGCTCCCAGACCAGGCGCAGGAGCTGCTGACGGGACAGGGCCTGCCCCGGGCGGCGGCTCAGTTCGAGCAGCAGGCGCAGCTCGGTCGGGGTGAGCTGGAGGTCCTCGCCGTTCTTCGTCACGGTCATGGCCGCGCGGTCGATGACCAGGCTGCCGTAGGTCGCGGCGTCGTTCGACTCGCGTTCCCCGCGGCGCAGCACGGCACGGATGCGGGCGTCCAGGACCCGCCCCTGCACGGGTTTGACGATGTAGTCGTCCGCGCCGGACTCCAGTCCGACCACGATGTCGATGTCGTCGTTGCGCGCGGTCAGCAGGATGATCGGCAGCTGGTCGGTGCGCCGGATGCGGCGGCACACCTCGAAGCCGTCGATACCGGGCAGCATCACATCCAGCACGATCAGGTCGGGCCGCTGTTCACGCAGCAGTTTCAGACCGTCCTCGCCGGTGGCAGCAGTGGCCACACGGTGTCCCTGGCGAGTCAGTGAGAGCTCCAGGGCCGTACGGATGGCGTCGTCGTCCTCGATCAGCAACAGGGAAGGCACGGGGCACATTCTGGCCCATGCGGGGGTGGTCTTTCGACACCTGTACGAGCAGTAGGGATACGTGCGCGTAGCGCTGTCGGCTGTGCTCGCGCTGTGCCGGCGCTGGGCGCTGTCCCTGACACAGGCCCCTGTGACAGGTCTGTGACAGTCGGCGGACACGGCCATGAAGGTGCCCGGGCAAGCTTTTCGACACAAGCAAGGCAGCAAGCCGCACGACAGCAAGTCGCACGAGCAGAACACCGGAAGTCCACGACGGGGGGCGCGAGATGAACACGCTGCACGGCACCAGCACCAGCGCAGTGATCACGCGTCTGCACGACGTGCACGGGGGCCGGGGTTCCGAGAAGTCCGGTGCCGTGAGCGGGCGGGGGTGCGCTCGCGGCACCGGGCGTCAGCACACCGCGTACATGACGGTGGTTGACGGTCTCACGGGGGAGACGCACGGGGGAGCCGCGTACAGGGAGGACTCGGGGGAGCGTCGACGCTCGCTGTCGGAGGCGGAGTTCACCGCCTACGTCCAGGAGCGCCGCGCCTCCCTGTACGCAACCGCCTACCACCTGACCGGTGACCGCTTCGAGGCCGAGGACCTGTTGCAGAGCGCGCTGTTCTCGACCTACAAGGCGTGGGACCGGATCAGCGACAAGGCGGCGGTCGGCGGATACCTCCGCCGCACCATGACCAACCTGCACATCAGCGCGTGGCGCCGCCGCAAGCTGAACGAGTACCCGACCGAGGAACTGCCGGAGACGCCCGGTGACACGGACGCGATGCGCGGCACCGAGCTGCGCGCGGTCCTGTGGCAGGCGCTGGCCCGGCTGCCCGAACTCCAGCGGACGATGCTGGTCCTCCGTTACTACGAGGGCCGCACCGACCCGGAGATCGCGGAGATCCTCGGCATCAGTGTCGGCACGGTGAAGTCCAGCATCTGGCGGTCGCTCCGCCGGCTGCGCGAGGACGAGGTCCTCAGCTTCGGCCGTGACGAGGAGGACGCCTTCGGGGAGCTTGTCGCCTGAAGGTCCGGGGGGATCGCTCGGGGGAGCGGTAACCGGTGGGGGGACCCACGGGGGTCGGGGGGCCAACGGGGGACCCTGCGGATCCCATGGGGAAACACCGGGGGGGGAAGCACGGGGGACGCCCCACCACGGGGGAAACGGGTGGGGCACAACGAGAGCGGGGCTGGAGGGCCGGGGGGTCCGTCCAGTCCCGCTTCGCTGTGCGGTCAGCGGGCGGCCATCGGAGCCGCCTCGGCGGGACTGTCACCGACGGCGATGGCCTCGGTGGGGTCGACCCCCTCGATCGCGTAGGCGCCGGTCGTGCCCTCGGGGATGCTGTCCCCCGGGTCGTTCGGGGTGTCGTCGCACTCCGAGACCGTGGCGGTGCCCAGCCGCTCGCCGACCCGGAAGACGGACTTCTCGGTGGGCAGGTAGTCGCGAGTGCCGTAGGTCACCAGGCCCGAGCAGGAGGCCGCGTCGCTCGCGACGGTGCACCCGGCGGCCGCCAGTGTCACGATCGTCACGAGCAGAGCCGCACGCTTCATCTTCGTCCCTTCCGTCGCAGGATCTCAGGCCTACGACGGAGGAGGCGCCGGCTTCGTTCAGGCCGCCGAAGTGGCCGCCGGGCAGCGGCCCGCCGCGGCCGCGGTGAGGCGGCCGAGGGCCTCGTCGCGGTCGCAGGCGTAGGCGCCCAGGGACGTCTGGTGGGCGACGATCGAGCGTTCCAGGCGCATCAGACGCCAGCCGCGGCGCAGCAGGAACGGCACCGACTTGCGGCCCTCCTTCAGATCGCGCAGGAAGCGGCGGCGGAAGGTCTTCACCGGGCCGCGGCTCAGGCACAGCGCGTCGGCCAGCACGCCCAGTTCACGGCAGCGGGTCACGATCTCGGCCGCGAAGATGCCCTCCGCGATGAACAGCGGGGTACGGCCGATGTCGACGGTCTCCTCGCCGGTGCGGGCGCTCAGGGAGATGTCGTACAGAGGGACGTGCGTCCGGCCCGTGCGGCACAGCTCGGTGATCGCCGCGACGGCCGCGTGGGCGTCCCACGAGTCGGGGTGGTCCCAGTCGATGTCGGAGCTCCCGGGGACCTGGGGCAGAGTCGGGTCGTCGGCCTCTTTGTAGAAGTCGTCGAGCCGCAGCACCGGAAGACCGGAGCGCGCCGCGAGAAGGGACTTGCCGGAGCCGGAGGGGCCGCAGAGCAGCACGACTCGCGTCGGTATGGGTGGTTGGGAACTCACGGGACACCAGTGTGGGGCATCACCGGGCCCGGATACGACCCGGCGTACCGCGTTTGCAGTGCGCATCACACCTCGACCACATCTCGCGTTCACCTCGGCACCCTGGGTGTCGGGGCGACAGCAGAGAGCCGCGTTCCCCCCGGACGGAGGGGGAACGCGGCTCCCTGGTCCGAGGGACGTCAGTAGGAGGAGCCCGACGCGCCCAGCGACCCCGTCGGGTGCCAGACCGTCTTCGTCTCCAGGAACGCCGTCATACGGTCGATGCCGGGGTCCGCGGCCCAGTCGTCCACAGGCTGTGGACGCAGGACGCGCTTGAGGTTGTCCGCCGCGGCGATCTCCAGCTCCTTGGCCAGTACGTCGTCGGCGCCGGCGAGATCGATGGCGTTGACGTCCTGGTGCGCGGCCAGCGGCGCCGCGATCTCCGCCGTACGGCCGGACAGGACGTTGACCACACCGCCGGGCAGGTCGGAGGTGGCGAGCACCTCGCCCAACGACAGTGCCGGCAGCGGGGACTTCTCCGACGCCACCACGATCGCCGTGTTGCCCGTCGCGATCACCGGGGCGACCACGGACACCAGGCCCAGGAACGACGAATCCTGCGGGGCCACGATCGCGACCACGCCGGTCGGCTCGGGCGAGGACAGGTTGAAGAACGGGCCCGCGACCGGATTGCCGCCGCCCACGATCTGGGCGATCTTGTCCGTCCAGCCCGCGTACCAGACCCAGCGGTCGATCGCCGCGTCGACCTGCGCCGCCGCCTTCGACTTCGACAGCCCCTCGGCGTCACCGACCTCGCGGACGTACTGCTCGCGCCGGCCCTCCAGCATCTCGGCGACGCGGTAGAGGATCTGGCCCCGGTTGTACGCGGTCGCGCCCGACCAGCCGCCGAACGCCTTGCGCGCGGCGACCACGGCGTCACGGGCGTCCTTGCGGGACGACAGCGGGACGTTCGCCAGCCAGTTGTCCTTCGAGTCCGTCACCTCGTACACCCGGCCGCTCTCGGAACGCGGGAACTTCCCGCCGACGTACAGCTTGTAGGTCTTGAAGACGGAGAGCCGCTCGGCGCGCTCGGTCTTGTCGCTCTTGTCAGACATCGAGGTACGCCTCCAGGCCGTGGCGGCCGCCCTCGCGGCCGAAGCCCGACTCCTTGTAGCCGCCGAACGGCGAGGTCGGGTCGAACTTGTTGAACGTGTTGGACCAGACGACACCGGCCCGGAGCTTGTTCGCCACGGCGAGGATCCGCGAGCCCTTCTCGGTCCAGATGCCCGCCGAAAGGCCGTACGGCGTGTTGTTGGCCTTGGCGACGGCCTCGTCCGGCGTACGGAACGTCAGCACCGACAGCACCGGGCCGAAGATCTCGTCGCGGGCGATCCGGTGCGCCTGGGTGACGTTCGTGAACAGCGTCGGGGCGAACCAGTAGCCGCTCTCCGGGATGTCACAGGCCGGCGACCAGCGCTCGGCGCCCTCCGCCTCGCCCGCCTCGACGAGCGAGGTGATCCGGGTCAGCTGCTCCTCGGAGTTGATCGCTCCGATGTCGGTGTTCTTGTCCAGCGGGTCGCCGAGCCGGAGCGTCGACAGGCGGCGCTTGAGGGAGTCCAGCAGCTCGTCCTGGATCGACTCCTGCACCAGCAGGCGGCTGCCCGCGCAGCAGACCTGGCCCTGGTTGAAGAAGATCCCGTTGACGATGCCCTCGACGGCCTGGTCGAGCGGGGCGTCGTCGAAGACGATGTTGGCGCCCTTGCCGCCGAGCTCGAGGGTGACCTTCTTGCGGGTGCCGGCGACCGTGCGGGCGATCTCCTTGCCGACGGCCGTGGAGCCGGTGAAGGCGACCTTGTTCACGTCCGGGTGCGCGACGACCGCGGCGCCCGCGTCGCCGTATCCGGGAAGGATGTTGACGACGCCCTTGGGCAGGCCCGCCTGGCGGCAGATGTCCGCGAAGAACAGGGCGGACAGGGGGGTCGTCTCGGCGGGCTTCAGGACGACCGTGTTGCCGGTCGCGAGCGCCGGGGCGATCTTCCACGCCAGCATGAGGAGCGGGAAGTTCCAGGGGATGACCTGGCCGGCCACGCCCAGCGGCCGCGGGTTCGCGCCGAAGCCCGCGTGGCCGAGCTTGTCGGCCCAGCCGGCGTAGTAGAAGAAGTGCGCGGCGACCAGCGGGAGGTCCGCGTCGCGGGTCTCCTTGATCGGCTTGCCGTTGTCCAGGGTCTCCAGGACGGCGAGCTCACGGGCCCGCTCCTGGATGATCCGGGCGATGCGGAACAGGTACTTCGCACGCTCGGAGCCCGGCAGCGCCGACCACTTCTCGAAGGCCTTGCGGGCGGCCTTCACGGCGCGGTCCACGTCCGCCTCGCCGGCCTGGGCGATCTCGGCGAGGACCTCCTCGGTGGACGGCGAGACGGTCTTGAAGACCTTGCCGTCGGCCGCCTCCACGAACTCGCCGTCGATGAACAGTCCGTACGACGGCGCGATGTCGACGATCGAGCGGGACTCGGGGGCCGGTGCGTATTCGAATACCGATGCCATGGTGATCAGTCCACCGTCACGTAGTCGGGGCCGGAGTAGCGGCCGGTGGCCAGCTTCTGCCGCTGCATCAGCAGGTCGTTCAGAAGCGAGGAGGCGCCGAAGCGGAACCAGTGGTTGTCCAGCCAGTCCTCGCCGGCGGTCTCGTTGACCAGTACGAGAAATTTGATGGCGTCCTTGGTCGTCCTGATCCCGCCGGCCGGCTTCACGCCGACCTGGATGCCGGTCTGGGCGCGGAAGTCCCGCACCGCTTCCAGCATAAGGAGGGTGTTCGCCGGAGTGGCGTTCACGGCGACCTTGCCGGTGGACGTCTTGATGAAGTCGGCGCCGCCCAGCATGCCGAGCCAGCTGGCCCGCCGGATGTTGTCGTACGTCGACAGTTCGCCGGTCTCGAAGATGACCTTGAGGCGGGCCGCCCCGCAGGCCTCCTTCACGGCGACGATCTCGTCGTACACCTTCATGTAGTTCCCCGCGAGGAAGGCCCCGCGGTCGATGACCATGTCGACTTCGTCGGTACCGGCTTCGACGGCGTCGCGGACGTCCGCCAGCTTCACACCGAGGGCGGCGCGGCCCGCCGGGAAGGCGGTGGCCACCGAGGCGACCTTCACCGAGGAGCCGGCGACGGCCTCCTTGGCGGTGGCCACCATGTCGGGGTAGACACAGACGGCGGCCGTCGGCGGCACCGTCCGGTCGGTCGGGTCGGGACGGACCGCCTTGGCGCCGAGTGCCCGGACCTTGCCCGGGGTGTCCGCGCCTTCCAGCGTCGTCAGGTCGACCATCGAGATGGCGAGGTCGATGGCGAACGCCTTGGCGGTCGTCTTGATGGAACGGGTACCGAGGGACGCGGCCCGCCCCTCCAGGCCGACCGCGTCGACACCCGGCAGCCCGTGGAGGAAGCGGCGCAGCGTGCTGTCGGACGCGGTGACGTCCGTGAGTGCGTGAGCTGCGGCAGATGCATTGGTGGGCATGGTCACCAGACGAGCATATCTACGCGCGTAGCGGCTGTACAGCCCTCGTGGTTCGCGGATGCGTACCGGACCGTCGCACGCCCTGAGGTCTGCCGGGGCACCGTACCCGCGCACGGTGGAGCTCCCGCTGTGCATGGGGAACCCGCCGGGCCGTCGCGGGCATGGTGCACAATCGGCCTCATGAGGACGCCCGACGAACAGCCCACCGCCCCGGACCCCGCTTCGAAGGACCGGGTCCACCGCTCGCCCATGGGTATCGTCGGCGGCGTCCTGCTGCTGGGCGTCGCGCTCTGGCTCGGCATCGACGCCCTGGTGCGCGGCGAGGGCCGCACCCAGTGGCTCGCGCTCGCCGCGCTGATCCTCGTCGTGCCGGTGGTGTCCGCCTTCACCCTGCGGCCCGCCGTCTACGTCAACGACGATCGGCTGCGCATCCGCAACCCGCTCCGGGTGATCGTGCTGCCCTGGGGGCAGGTCGGCGCGCTGCGCTCGGGCTACTCGAACGAGGTCGTCGCCAAGTCCGGCACCAAGTTCCAGCTCTGGGCGATCCCGGTCTCGCTGCGGGCCCGCAAGAAGGCGGCCCGGCGCACGGCACGGGCTTCCGCCGAGCGCGGCGCCGCCGCGCGGGGGGAGCGTCGCGGGGGTGGCGGAGCCGGGTACGGCGGCTCGGCGGGATTCGGCGGGCTCGGGGCGCAGCGCGGCGATGTCGACATCGACGGGCCGATGCGGGCCGAGACCGACAAGGTCATGGACGATCTGCGCGACCTGCTTCAGCACCGGGAGCAGGCCAAGTCCGCGCAGGGCGAGGTGACCGTGCGCTGGGCCTATGAGGTGGCGGGGCCGGCCATCGCGGGCGCGATTCTGCTGGTGATCCTGCTGGCGACGGGCTGAGCGGCCCACAGCACCGGAGGAGGGCCGGCGCGTTCACAGCTTCCTGTGACATGGGCCCCAAGTCCCGGTTTCCGCCCCTAATTGGCAACGTTGTCCAGTCCGTGCAGTGAGCGCTTTCTCGGGAGTTGTCCTAGGGGTTACCGAGGGGATACTTCGACATGAAGCGTGCGACCGGCAGGTACTTTGTCGGGTCTTTGCCTGCCTCCCCTCATTAGATTGCTGGTGCCGCCCCCTAACGCCTTACCTGCACGTTTACTCGTCCGTGGGCGGCGGGGGTGGGGACATGGAACGGTCCGGCGAGGCGGGGAGATCCTCCGTCGCGGTGGTGGGCATGAGATGCCAGATCGACATCAACGGGGAAGGGGGATTCGGCTGGCGGCTGGTGGCGTCCAACGGGCGCTCGGTCGCCGTGTCGCTGACCTCGCACGACACCCACGACCATTGTCGTGAGGCGTTCTTACGGTTGTGCAAACGCCATGATCACATGGCCGGCGGTGTGCAGCACAGCATCGAGGGCGGCGGTTGGGTGTGGGCGGTGTGGGACACCTCCGGGTCCCATCTGGCGGGATCGGCTCGCACGTACGAGCGGCACGCGACATGCCGGTCCTCCTATGAGCGGTTCCGTGCCATGCTGCCGGAACTGGCTTACTCGGGACCGGAGTTGTGGGGCGAGACCTGAGTCGACGGCGGCGACGGAAGTTGCCCCCAGGGAACCCCTCGTTCACGCGTCGGGATGAGCATGTCAACCGATGCCCCGGAGTGTCGGGAACGTGCCTTCGCTCAGAAGATCCAGACAGCCGCAGCCCGTGACCGCCACAGCCGCCGGGGCCGTCGACAACGACGTACCCCGGCGGCTGTACGCGGATCCGGGGCTGCCCGACCGCGTCTTCCGCGCGGTCCTGCGCTCCGGCGGCGGCCTCGTGCTGACCGTGATGCTGCTCGTCGGCGGCTTCCTGCTGTACCGCGCGTGGCTGGCGCTCGACCGGGCCGGCTGGTCGTTCCTGACCACCGCGGACTGGGCGCCGGACAGCGGGAACTTCGGCATCGCGGCCGTGCTGGTCGGCACCGTCCTGATCGCGTCCGTCGCGGTCTGCGTGGCCGTACCGCTGGCGACCGGGGCGGCCCTGTACATCTCCGAGTACGCCTCGCCCCGGCTGCGCCGGACGCTGATCAGCGTCGTCGACCTGATGGCAGCGGTGCCGTCCGTGGTCTACGGCCTGTGGGGGGTGTTCCTGCTCCAGGACCGGGTGCTGCCGACCGCCCGCTGGATCGCCACCTACTTCGGCTGGATCCCGGTCTTCGACGTCGAGGGCGCCGACCCGAACGACCCGCTCGCACCGCCCAGCCTCTACACGTCCTCGACCTTCATCGCCGGACTCGTCGTCGGCATGATGATCGCGCCCATCATCTGCTCGATCATGCGCGAGGTCTTCTCCCAGGCCCCGGCCGGTGAGCGGGAGGGCGCCTACGCGCTCGGCGCCACCCGCTGGGGCATGATCCGCTCCGTCGTCCTGCCCTTCGGGCGCGGCGGCATGATCGGCGGCACCATGCTGGGCCTCGGCCGCGCGCTCGGCGAGACGATCGCCGTCTACATGATCATCTCGGTGACCTTCGACATCCAGTGGCACGTCCTCCAGTCCGGCACCAGCTCGGTCTCCTCCCTGATCGCGCTGCGCTACGGCGAGGCCAGCGAGTTCGGCATGTCCGCGCTGATGGCGGCCGGCTTCGCGCTCTTCGTGATGACCCTGATCGTCAACTTCGCCGCCTCCTCGATCGTCGCCCGGTCGCGCTCGGGCGCGGCGAGCGACGCCTGACGTGCGCCCGCGCCCGCCCCGCACGCCCGCGACCCCGGAACCGTCCACCCCGCCCCCCGGACCTCGTACTCGGAAAGAGCCCTCATGACCCTTGCCCCCGAGGCGCCCCAGCGGCCGCGCACGTCGCTGCCGGGCCCGGCGCGGGCCGCCGCACCCGGCGGTGAGCGCCGGCGCGCCCTCACCGCGCTGCGCAGCACCGACGTCTACGCCGTGCTCGGCGCCGCCGCCTCCGCGCTGTCGCTGACCTGGCTGCTGTTCGGGCGGCTGCTGCCGTTCAACGGCGTCGTCGGCTTCGTCGTCACGGCGTACGGCCTGTTCCTGCTGGTGTACGCGCTGCTGGTGTCCCTCGACGAGGACGGACCGGCCGTCGTGGACCGGATCGCGGCGGCGGTCGTGCGGTCGATGGGCGTGCTGCTGGTGGCGATCCTGACGGTCGTCGTGGTGTACGCGCTCGTCGAGGGCCGCCGGGCCCTGGTGCACCTGAACTTCTTCACCGAGGACATGTCGCTGGCCGGCCCGCTGGAGCCGCTCACCGTCGGCGGCGCCCTGCACGCGGCGGCCGGCACCCTCATCCAGATCACCATCGCGCTGCTGATCACCGTGCCGTCCGGGGTGGTCTGCGCGGTGTTCCTCAACGAGGTGCCCGGCCCCTTCGCCCGGTTCGTGCGCACCATCGTCGAAGCGATGACAGCGTTGCCGTCGATCGTGGCGGGCCTGTTCGTCTACGCGACGCTGATCCTGAGCGGTGTCGTGGAACGGTCCGGCATCGCCGCCGCGTGCGCCCTGTCCGTGATGATGCTGCCGATCATCATCCGCGCCGCCGACGTCGTCATCCGCCTGGTGCCCGGCACCCTGCGCGAGGCCGCGTACGCCATGGGTACGTCACGCTGGCGCACCGTCTGGCACGTCGTCCTGCCGACCTGCCGCTCCGGACTGACCACCGCGGTGATCCTCGGCACCGCACGCGGCATCGGCGAGACCTCCCCGGTGCTGCTGACCTCGGGTTTCACCAACGAGCTCAACCTGGACCCGCTGCACGGCCCGATGGTCTCCCTGCCCCTGGCGACCTTCGAGTTCGTCAGGTCGCCCGAACCCACCATGGTCGCCCGCGGCTTCGGTACGGCGTCCCTGCTCATGGCGCTGGTGCTGCTGCTGTTCGTGGCGGCGCGCATCGTCGGCGGCCGCGGGCCGGGGCAGTTGACCCGCCGCCAGGAGCACCGCCGGGTGCTCGCCTCACGACGTGACGCGCGTCGCTTCGCGGAGCGGGCCACACCCGCGCCGCCCACAGACCTGAACCCGCCCGCCCCTCTCCGTACCGAACCCGGGAGTCCGTCGTGAAACCCGCCACTCGCTTCCGTCTGGCGGCCACCGTGCTGTCACTGCTGTGCGCGCTGCTCGCGGTCAACACACCACCGGCCGCGGCCGCTTCCTACGCCAAGATCACCGGCTCCGGATCCACCTGGAGCGCCAACGCGGTCCAGCAGTGGGTCCGCAACGTCAAGGCCAACTACGGCATGACGGTCAACTTCTCGGCCAACGGCTCCTCCCAGGGTCGTGAGCAGTTCAAGAACAACACCGTCGACTTCGCGGTCTCCGAGATCCCGTACGGCCTGAAGGAACAGGGCATCACGGACCAGCCGCCACGGCGGGGCTACGCCTACATGCCGATCGTGGCCGGTGGCACGGCGTTCATGTACAACCTCAAGATCAACGGCAAGATGGTCACCAACCTGCGGCTGTCCGGCCCGACCATCGCCAAGATCTTCACCGGGAAGATCACCCGCTGGAACGACGCCGCGATCCGCTCCGACAACCCGGGCCTGACCCTGCCGGCCCGCGCCATCGTCCCGGTGGTGCGCTCCGACGGCTCCGGCACCAGCGCCCAGTTCACCACCTGGCTGTCCAAGGAGCACGGCTCGCTCTGGGCCGACTACTGCTCCCGCACCGGCCGGGGCGGGAGCAACTGCGGCATGACCTCCAACTACCCGCTGCTCAGCGGCTCCGCGATGGTCTCCAAGTCGGGCTCGCTCGGCGTCTCGGGCCATGTCCGCCAGCCCTCCGGCGAGGGGGCCATCACCTACGTCGAGTACTCCTACGCCAAGAACACCGGCTTCCCCGTCGCCAAGGTCCTCAACAAGAACAACTACTACGTCGAGCCGACGGCCGCGAGCGTGGCGGTCGCCCTCACCAAGGCCGCGATCAACAACAACCCGCGGTCCGTCAACTACCTGACGCAGATCCTGGACGGTGTCTACCGCAACGCGGACGCCCGCACTTACCCGCTGTCCAGCTACAGCTACATGATCCTCCCCACCAAGGAGGAGGCCGGCTTCACCAAGGCCAAGGGCAACTCGCTCGGCACGTTCGGCCGTTACTTCCTCTGCGACGGCCAGCAGCAGGCGGATCAGCTCGGGTACTCGCCGCTGCCGAAGAACCTCGTCCAGGCCGGCTTCGACCAGCTGCGCAAGGTGCCGGGCGCGCCCACCGGCTCCATCAACATCAACGACTGCCGCAACCCCACCTTCTCGGGCGGCGTCAACACCCTGATCAAGAACGCCCCGTACCCCAAGTCCTGTGACAAGAAGGGGCCCACGCAGTGCACCACCGGCACCGCGGGTGCCGCGGGCACGGACACGCCGGTCAAGCCAGGCGCGCAGGGCGGTGGCAACGGCGGCTCGGGCGGCTCGGGTTCCTCCACCGGCGGCTCGGGGTCCGGTACGGCCACCGGCGGCGCGGGCGCCACGGGCGGTACCGGCGGCAGCAGCGCCTCCGCCGACACCGACGGCGACGGACAGCCCGACGCCACCGGGGGCGCCGCGGCGGGCGGCTCCACCGGCGGGGTGATCGACCCCGACACCGGCGAGCTGGTCAGCGCCGCGGGCACCGGCACCGGCGACACCTCCGTCGCCGCCAACCCGGTCAGCCTCGCCTCCGGCAACGCCTTCGGGCTGCGCGGCGCCTTGATGGCGCTGTCCGCCGTCCTGCTCGTCGCGGTGGTCATCGGACCGCCGCTCACCGCGCGGGCCCTCGCGGCACGCAACCGCCGCAAGGGAGAGTTCTGATGAGACCGCCGACGCTACGCATACGCAGAACCGGGCCGGGGGCGTCTCCCGGCCGCCGGCGGGTCACGCTCGGCGTGGGAGCGCTCCTCGCCGCCGTCACCCTCGCCCTGCTGCCGCTGCCCGAAGGGGCGGACCAGGCCCAGGCGGCCACGGCCGGGAGTTCGGCGGTGACCAAGAGCGGGACGAAGGGCCAGTACGACGACTTCTCCGGCCTCAAGGTCACCGTGCACCAGACCGAGGGGCTCAGATGGCAGGGCGTCAAGGTCTCGTGGGAGGGCGGCAAGCCCGCGCCGAAGACCCCCGCCAAGCACAACTTCCTTCAGATCATGCAGTGCTGGGGCGACGACCCGGCCAAGGGGCCGGACCGGACGCAGTGCGAGTTCGGCAACGAGGCCAGGATCCCCCCGGGGACCGGTCGCCAGGTGGCGCCGGCGACCGACCCCCTGGAGACGGGCGAGCTCGCGACCGACGAGTTCGGACGGACCTTCGTCCCCTTCCGTCCGGTGAGCGGCCCCGCCACCACCACGCCGCTCGAAAGCACCTACTTCACCGCCGGGGACACCAACTCCCTGTCCTGGCTGCCCAATGACGGCAACGGCGAGGGCGAGACGGTCTTCGAGATGAAGTCCGCGCTGGAGTCGGAGTACCTGGGCTGCGGCGCCCGCAAGACGTCGGGCGGCGCCGTCAAGCCGTGCTGGCTGGTCGTGGTGCCCAGGGGCGAGCACGAACCGGACGGCGGCTCCGAGGTCAGGCCGACCCTCACCTCGGCGCTCAGCCAGTCCAACTGGAACCAGCGGATCACCTTCCGCCTCGACTTCGAGCCGGTGGCGGCCGCCTGCGACCCCGACAAGCCGGAGCGCGTGATCATGGGCTCCGAGCTGGCCACCGACGCGGTCACGGCCTGGCAGAGCGAGCTGTGCCGGACCGGCACCCACCGGTTCACCTACACCCAGTCCGGCGAGTCGCACGCCCGGGAGGCCGTGCTGACACCGGGCGAGGGCACACCGGGGCTCGCCATGACACTCGACCCGGTACAAGCGGCCGAGGGCACGGCTCAGGTGGTGCACGCACCGGTCGCGATCAGCGGACTGACGGTCGCCTTCGTGTGGATGTACGAGAAGGAATCCTTCAACTACGTACCGCTGAAAGACCTCAAGCTCAATCAGAGGCTCCTGGCCAAGGCGCTCACCCAGTCCTACCCCAGCAGTCTGGTCTCCTCCCAGGAACCCGTCCCCGAATACCTCGTCGGCAATCCGAAATACATCGGCGGCGACCCGGAATTCCTGAAGCTCAACCCCGGCTTCCAGGGAGCGGACTTCAAGTCCCCGATAGGTGTGGTCATCACGTCGGAAAACACCGACTCGGCCCGCATGATGTGGGAATACATTCTCGCGAACCCGGACGCGAAGAACTTCCTCTCAGGGAAAAAGGACCCCTGGGGAATGAAGGTGAACCCCGAGTACCTCAAGGACGGGGTGATCACGGACTCCCTCGACTACTTCCCCAAGGCCGACCTCACGCCCACGAACGTGCCGTGCAGCGGTGGCGCCGCCGACGCCAAGATGGCCCGCACCGGCCAGGAGGTGGTCCCGTACGCCACCGACATGCATGACGGGGCGGTGAAGATCCGCCGGGGCGACATCGGCACCGCCTTCGAGTGCACCGCCAACCAGAGCCTCACGAAGTGGGCGACGGTCGAGCGGGCGACTCCGGTGGACCAGCGGCAGATCGGCGTCGTCGACAACGTCTCCGCCTGGCGCTACCAGCTGAACACCGCGGCCCTGCCGGGCGCCGACGGGCAGTACGTCGAGCCGACCGGTGCCTCCCTGCTGAAGGCCGTCGCCCAGATGCCCGACTCGCAGGTGGCCGGCGTCAAGAAGCCCGCCCCCGCCAGGATGAAGGACGGCGCCTACCCGCTGACCGCCGTGGTGTACGCGGCGTCCTCCCTCGAGCAGGCCAAGGACGCCCGGCAGGACTACGCCAAGGTGATCCGGTACGCGGCCGACAAGGGCCAGGTCCAGGGCACCGCCAACGGCCAACTGCCCTTCGGGTACGCCCCGCTGCCCGCGGCGATGCGCCAGCAGGCGCAGAAGGCGGCGGACCGGCTGGAGAAGGGCGCGGTGGACCCCGGCGACGGGCCGCCCGCCGACCCACCCGGCTCCGGCGACGGCTCGAACGGCGGCAGCGGCGGGGACACGGCGGTGAGCGGCCTGTCCGGCGGCGCCGGCGGCCTCACCGGCGGCGACACGGCCGGTACGACGGGCGGTACGACGGACCCGGCGGCCGACCCCGGCGCGGCCGACGCGTCCTCGCCCTCCGCCGTCCCGACGGAGACCGACCCGGCGAAGCAGAACGTGGCCCGGTCCGGCGGACTCACCCCCTCCGAAGTCCTGGGCCTGGTCCGCTGGGTCCTGCTCGGCGTGCTGATCGCGGGCGGCGTGGCCGCGCTCGCGGGCCCGGTCATGCTGCGGCTGTCGGTGCGCAGGGCGGGCAGCGGCTGAGTTCTCCCGCATCCGTATTCCCCGGGGCTCGGAAAGTCCGGCAGTCCCGGGGAATTACCGCACAATCCAGTGAATTCCCTTGGATTCACCTAGGCAATGGACTCGTAACCTGATGGGCGGCTGGAATTGGTGGCTGCCCCTGATGAACCACGGAATTGTTCTGCCCGGCCGGTCCACGGGTCGGCTGCGGCAAGGAAACTGAATTCTGCTTGACCGTGCATTCCATTGCTCGCAATCCGTTTCTGCGGAGGAGAACAGAAGTGAACGTCAAGTCCCGTGCTTTCGCCGGTGCCGTCGTCGGTGCCGCCGCCCTCACCCTGAGCGTGATGGCTCCGGTCGCCTCGGCCGACCCGGCGCCGGGTGACTACCGCGTCCTGGCCGGCGTCGGCTCCGACACGACCCAGGACGTCCTGAACGGCCTCGCCGAGACCGTCGACGCCGGCACGCTGATCGCGTCGTACGACGCGACCGGCTCGTCGCCCATCAAGACCCGTGCGAACGGCTGCGAGATCGCCCGTCCGAACGGCTCCTCGCAGGGCATCACCGCGCTGAACAACGACATCGACGCCGGCACCGGCTGCCTGGACTTCGCCCGCTCCTCGCGTGGTGTGCAGACCGCCGGCACGGACCTGACCTGGATCCCGTTCGCCACGGACAAGCTGAAGATGGCGGTCCGTGACGGCAGCCCGCTGGAGGGCGTGAACTTCACCACCGCCCAGCTGAAGTCCATCTACGAGTGCAGCGTGACCTCGGTGAACGGCAGCCCGGTCACCCCGCTGATCCCGCAGAGCGGTTCCGGCACCCGCAGCTTCTTCCTGGCCCAGATCGGCAACCCGACCCTGGGTTCCTGCGTCGGCACCATGCAGGAGCACGACGGCCGGACGCTCACCTCCAACGCGCACCTCGCCCCGTACTCCGTGGCGAAGTACGTCAGCCAGACCGGCGGCCTGGTCGAGGACGTGCACGGTGACACCGTCCTCACCACGATCGACGGCAGCGAGTACAGCCGTCCCGTCTACAACGTCGTCGACACCGACCGGCTGAGCGAGGCCGTCATCGCCGACACCTTCGTGGGCGCCGACTCCAAGGTCTGCCAGGCCACCTCCACGATCACGGAGTACGGCTTCGGCACGGCCGCCGACTGCGGCAGCACCACCCTCAAGGGCGAGAACTGATCGCCCCACAGCAACCGCGCACAACGGCCGGGCACCCACTGGGTGCCCGGCCCGGCGGCGTATCCACCCACGACCGAAACCCCATGGGGGGCACCACATGAACCACCGCCTCGCACATCTCAGATCGCCGGTAGGGCTGTTGACGGCCTGCGCGCTGCTGTTCGCCGCCCTGGCCGGCGTGCTCGGCTTCGCCAGCAAGGCCAACGCCGTGCCCGCGAACATCGGCAGTTTCACGCTCGCCCCGGCCACGGGGGAGCTCACCGCCCCTCTCATGGCCACATCCGCGACATCGAGCACCGGCTGCCCGGATCCCGCCGCCGGCGCGACCCCGAACTCGCCCCTGCTGTGGGTGCTCAACCCGGCCAACCCCAGCTCGGGCCAGATGATCGCCCAGGCCACGGACCCGCTGCCCAACGGCACGGCTCCGTTCACGGTGAACCTCAAGTCGCCGGCCACGCCGAAGACCCTGGAGGCGGCGCTGCGGACCTACCTCCCGACGGGTCCGCTCGACGGCACGTACACGCTGGGACTGTCCTGCCGCAGCGGCATCCTCACGTCCCCGCGCTTCCTCGCCAAGGTCCGGATCACCGGCACCACCTGGACCCTGCTCCAGCAGCAGACCACGAGCCTCGCCCTGAGCGCGGCCGAAGGGGTCTCCATCAATGGTGACCTCAAGCTCAGCGCGGCCGTCACGCCCGAGGCGGCCACCGGCAGCGTGGAGTTCAAGAAGGGCGACGAGTCGCTCGGCAGCGCGGACGTGACCGGCGGCAAGGCCGAGCTCACCGTCAAGGCGCCCGCCGTCGGCGGCCCCCACGAGTACCAGGCGCTCTTCAAGTCGGGCGACCCCGACGCCTACAGCGACGCCACCGGCAAGGTCACGCGGGCGATCGGCTACCTCCTCAGCGCCAAGGACGCCGACGGCAACGCCCTCGGCGACAAGCCGACGCTCTCCATCGGTCAGACCGTGAAGATCACCGTTCAGGGCTTCACGCCGGGGTCCACGGTCAAGGTGCACCAGCAGAACGCGTCGGAGGCGACGTTCGCGGACGCCACCCCGGACGCCGAGGGGAAGATCGTCGACTACGCGTTCAAGGTCCCCGACCGCACGATCAACGGTGAGACGAATCTCTACTTCGAAGAGGGCGGCTCGCCCAACCACCAGGCGACCTTCGACTTCGTCAGCACCGACGAAGAGCCCTCCCCGGACCCCACCGACCCGGCCGACCTCGAAGTGACCGACGAGGACGGCAACACCCTCGACGCCAACCCCGGTCTCACCCCCGGCCAGAAGGTGAAGATCACCGCCCGCGGCTACAGCAAGGACGCGGCCGTCAAGGTCACCCTCGCCGAGAGCGACGAGACCTTCGAGAACGCCAAGGCGAACACCGAGGGGACCGTCGACAAGTACGAGTTCACCGTCCCCGAGGACATCGCCGACGGCGACCACGTACTGACGCTGGCCGAGGACAAGGAGAACGGCCACGTCGTCGACTTCGCCTTCACCACCGGCGAGACCGACGAGAGCCCCGAGCCCTCCCCGTCCGACACCTCCGGCACCGACGGCGGCACCGACACCGGCGGCACGACCGGCGGCGGCACCGACACGGGCGGCGCGGCGGCGGGCGGCGGCACCGGCGGCGACACGGGCGGCACCGGCACCGGCTCCATGGCCGCCACGGGCACCCAGGTCGGAGCCATCGCCCTGACCGCCCTGGCCCTGCTCACCGCGGGCGCGGCCCTCGTGCTCCACATGCGCCGCAGAGGCATGCTCACCTTCGGCGGAGACACCCCCCAGCACCACTGACCACCCGCCCGACCCGGGGGCGCACGCCGACGCGCCCCCGGGTCCAAGCACCAGCACCCGCGTACGGCGGCAAGGGGACGTGCCGGGGGGTGTCCGCCCGCAGCGGCGGGCGTCAGGAAACACCAGCCTCCCCGCCCAACGGCAACCGCCCGACCGAGGACGGACACCCCCGGCACGGCCCCGACCCCACCACACCGCGCAGGCGCTGGGCGCATCCCACCGACCCCGCACAGGCGCCGCAGGCACCCGCAGCGCACCGGCCCGAGGAGACCACCCCCGTGACCACGCTCGCCCCACCCCCGACGGCCCCGCCCGCCGCGCCGCCGCCACCCACACCGGACCCACCCCGCCAGGACGAGCACACCCCCCGTCCCCCCGCCCGCCCCGGCCTCGCCCTTGCCGGCGCCGCTCTCTGCGTACTGGCCGCCGTCCTGCTCGGCTTCGCCGCGAACCTCACCGTCGTCGGCCACCTGGAACACTCCCGGGACCAGCAGACCGCGTACGACGAACTGCGCCGCCAACTCGCCCTCGGCATCGCCCCCGTGGGCCAACGCGACTACGAGGGCAAGCCGGTCCGGCCCGGCGCGCCCGTGGCCCTGCTCCGCATCCGCGCCCTCGACGTCAAGGAGGTGGTCGCCGAAGGCACCACGTCCGACGTACTGATGTCGGGCCCGGGACACCGCCGCGACACGCCCCTGCCCGGCCAGGCCGGCACGGTCGTCATCATGGGCCGCCAGTGGGCGTACGGCAGCCCTTTCAACGACCTGCACAACCTGCCCACCGGCACCCGCATCGAACTCACCACCGGCCAGGGCAAGGCGGTCTACGAGGTCACGGGCCTGCGCCGGGCCGGTGACGAACTCCCCGCCCCGATCACCGACGGCCAGGGCCGCCTCACCCTCATCACGGCGACCGGCGCCCCGTACACCCCCGACGGAGTCCTCCGGGTCGACGCCAAGCTGATCACCCCGGTCCAGCCCAACCCGCCCCGCGAACTGCGGTCCGGCTGGATCACCTCGGCCGAGGAGGCCCTCGGCACCGACGACCGCGCCTGGCTCGCCGTCTTCCTCTGGACCCAGGGCCTGCTGCTCGCCGCGCTGCTCGCGGTGGTCGCCCACCGCGTCTGGGGCCGCTGGCAGACCTGGATCTGCGCGGGCCCCCTCCTCGCCGCCCTGGGCCTCGCCGACGCGCAGGCCATCACTGCACTTCTGCCGAACCTGCTCTGAACCCTGACCGCACTTATCTCGCACGGGAGTTGACCCCAGGCCATGACCAGCCCCGACCTCACCGACACCCTGCCCCAGCCCCCGGTCCCGGGCGGACGGACCACCGACCGGACCACCGACCGGATCCCCGGCAGGCTCCCCGGCACGGGTGCCGCCACCCTCCGCGCCGACGCCGTCTCGGCCTGGTTCGGCGACCACAAGGTCCTCGACCGGGTCTCGCTCACCATGCCCGCCCACGAGGTCACCGCCCTCATCGGCCCCTCCGGCTGCGGCAAGTCGACGTTTCTGCGCATCCTCAACCGGATGCACGAGCTGATCGCCTCCGCCTCCCTCTCCGGCCGGGTCCTCCTCGACGAGCAGGACATCTACGACCGGGGCCGCCGCATCACCCACGCCCGCCGCCAGATCGGCATGGTCTTCCAGAAGCCCAACCCGTTCCCCGCGATGTCGATCTACGACAACGTCCTGGCCGGTCTCAAGCTCAACGCCATCAAGGCCACCCGCGACGGCAAGGACGACCTGGTCGAGGAGTGCCTGACGAAGGCCGGCCTGTGGAAGGAGGTCAAGGACCGGCTGCGCCAGCCCGGCGGCGCGCTCTCCGGCGGTCAGCAGCAACGCCTGTGCATCGCCCGGTCGTTGGCGGTACGCCCTCGGGTCCTCCTCATGGACGAGCCCTGCTCGGCGCTCGACCCCACCTCCACCCGCCGCATCGAGGAGACCATCGCCGAGCTGAAGTCCGAGGTCACCATCGTCATCGTCACCCACAACATGCAGCAGGCGGCCCGGGTCTCCGACACCTGTGCCTTCTTCCTCGCCTCGCACGGCACGCCCGGCGTCATCGTCGAGCACGGCGACACCGACGCGATGTTCAACTCGCCGCAGGACGAGAGGACTTCGGACTACGTGAACGGCCGGTTCGGGTGACTGGGGGAGCCGCGGGCCCACGCGCCGCACTGGCCGCCGTACCGATCGCTCTGGCCCTGCTCGCCGGATGCGGTCCCGGGAACACCGCCGACGCGGGCGGACCACCGGCGGCGGCCGGCGCGCCCTCCACCACCCCGGCCTCCGGCACCCGGACTCCGGCCACCCCCACGCCCGCCCCACCGACGGCCCCGCCCACGCCGACGCCCCCGGCGTCCGTGCGCGCCGCCGCCCCGACAGTCACCGGGCCCGCCACGCCGACCGGCCCCGCCACCGGGCCGTCCGCCGGCCGGGTACGCGGCCCCGACCTCTCGCGCCGCCCGGCGCCTTCCGCGGAAGGCGGCCGGGCGCCCACCACGCTCGCCCCCACCACCCGCGCCCCGAAAGCGAACACGGCGCGGAAGCAGTCCGCGCGCCCCACGCGCACGACCATCCGGATCGGCACCTGGTCCGCTCCCGTCGTGCGCGGCGGACAGGCCGAGGTCGACGCCTGCCGGGAAGCCGTGCAGTGGACCGGCCCCGAACTCGGGACCGAGGACGGCTACGAGATGAGCACGGCCGTGATCGTCGGCCACGACTACTGCGGCTTCGACCGCTTCGCCACCCTGCCGATCGGCAGCACCGTCACCATCAGCGGCCCGCGCGGCACCTGGCGCTACCAGGTGTACGCCCACTACATCACCCCGGGCCGGGGCGCCCCGGCGGCCGGGCTCTACTGGGGCGACCTCACCCTTCAGTCGTGCGTGGGACCGGACACGGGGTTCAGCTACCTGACACGGATCTGAACCACGCGCCCGGTCCGCGCGCGGCGTCCCGCTTCAACTGTGAAGGGGGCGCGGGACACCTGGGGGCCGGATGCCTCCGAGGGGGGACAAGGAGCGCATCCGTACTGCTGTTCCAGAATGCGGCGGGCGGGACGGAAGCGGGCAGCCGGGAAGCATGCGACAACCCAACACCCCGTGAACCGGCACCCGCCGGCACTCGGAGCCTCGGCCGACGACCGCTCAGATGCCGGCCGCCGCCGACAGGTCCCGCTTGATGGCCGCCAGCAGTCCGGCCGCCTCGGCACGGGCGGCCGGGAGCGCGGCGTGCGTCGCGACCGGGACGACGACCTCCAGGTAGCACTTCAGCTTGGGCTCGGTGCCGCTGGGACGGACGATGACGCGGGCGCCGTCGAGGCTGTAGCGCAGGCCGTCGGTGGGCGGAAGGGTGTCGGTGCCCTTGGTGAGGTCCTCGGCGCTGGTGATGGCGAGGCCGGCCAGCTCGGTCGGCGGCTGCTCACGCAGTCGCCGCATGGCGTCGGCGATGACCGACAGCTCCTCGACGCGGACCGAGAGCTGGTCCGTGGCGTGCAGACCGTGCTCCACGGCGAGGTCGTCCAGCAGGTCGAGGAGGGTGCGGCCGTCGGCCTTGAGGACGGAGGCCAGCTCGGTGATCAGCAGGGCGGCGGTGATGCCGTCCTTGTCGCGTACGCCGTCCGGGTCGACGCAGTAGCCGAGGGCCTCCTCGTAGCCGTAGCGCAGGCCCTCGACGCGGGCGATCCACTTGAAGCCGGTGAGGGTCTCCTCGTGGCGGAGGTTCGCCTTCTCGGCGATACGGCCGAGGAGGGAGGAGGAGACGATCGACTCGGCGAAGGTGCCCTGTGCTCCGCGGTCGACGAGGTGGGCGGCGAGCAGGGCCCCGACCTCGTCGCCGCGCAGCATCCGCCAGTCCGCGCCGTCCTTGACGGCCACGGCGCAGCGGTCGGCGTCGGGGTCGTTGGCGATGACCAGGTCGGGGTCGGTCTCACGGGCCTTGGCGAAGGCCAGGTCCATCGCGCCGGGCTCTTCCGGGTTGGGGAAGGCGACGGTGGGGAAGTCCGGGTCGGGGTCGGCCTGTTCGGCGACGAGGGCCGGGGCGGGGAAGCCGGCGCGTGCGAAGGCGGCGAGCAGGACGTCCTTGCCGACGCCGTGCATCGCCGTGTAGACGGTGCGGGCGGTGCGCGGGGAGCCGGCGGCGAGGACCGCGTCCGTGCGGGCGAGGTAGGCGTTCAGGACGCTGTCGTCGAGGGTCTCCCAGCCTTCGGCGGGCCGGGGGACGGCGATGAGGGAGGGGACCGCGGCGATCTCCTCCGCGATCTCGATGTCCGCGGGCGGGACGATCTGGGAGCCGTCGCCGAGGTAGACCTTGTAGCCGTTGTCCCGGGGCGGGTTGTGGCTGGCGGTGACCTCCACTCCGGCCACGGCGCCGAGGTGCCTTATCGCGTACGCGAGGACCGGGGTGGGAAGCGGGCGCGGGAGTACGGCGGCCCGCAGCCCCGCCCCCGTCATGACGGCCGCGGTGTCCCGGGCGAAGTCCTCCGACTTGTGGCGGGCGTCGTAGCCGATGACGACGAGGCCGTCGGTGTGGCCCTGCTTCTTGAGGTACGCGGCCAGACCGGCCGCGGCGCGGATGACGACCGTGCGGTTCATACGCATCGGGCCGGCGCCGATTTCGCCTCGCAGGCCCGCGGTGCCGAACTGGAGGGTGCCGGCGAAGCGCTCCGCGAGCTCCTCGAAGGCACCGGATTCGATGAGCTCGGCGAGCTCGTCGCGGGTCTCCGGGTCGGGGTCCTCGGCGAGCCACGCCTGGGCCCGGGCGATGAGATCGTCGTGCACGGTTCGATCAGCCTCTCGTGAGGACGGGACGGGTACTGGGTTCTCAGCCCGTCCGGCGTTTGAGGACGAGGCCCCTTCAGGGCCGAAGCGGGGGCCTGGGGGCGGCAGCCCCCAGAAGGATGGGACGAGCAGGGGCGGCGGGGGCGCGGAAGAGCCCCCGGCGTCACCCCGAACGGCTTACAGCCGCCCCAACACCTGCGCCAGCAGCGACCCCATCCGAGTCGCCGAGTCACGACCCGCCTGGAGAACCTCTTCATGGTTCAGCGGCTCACCCGTCATCCCCGCGGCGAGATTCGTCACCAGCGAGATACCGAGCACCTCCGCCCCCGCCTCACGCGCCGCGATGGCCTCCAGCACCGTCGACATCCCCACCAGGTCCGCGCCGATCACGCGAGCCATACGGATCTCCGCCGGCGTCTCGTAGTGCGGGCCGGGGAACTGGGCGTAGACACCCTCCTCCAGCGTGGCGTCGATCTCCTTGCACAGCGCCCGCAGCCGCGGCGAGTACAGGTCGGTCAGGTCGACGAAGTTCGCGCCGATGATCGGAGACGTCGCCGTGAGGTTGATGTGGTCGCTGATCAGGACCGGCTGACCGGGGCGCATGCCCTCGCGCAGACCGCCGCAGCCGTTGGTGAGGACCACCGTCTTGCAGCCCGCCGCGACGGCCGTACGCACGCCGTGCGCGACGGCGGCCACGCCGCGGCCCTCGTAGTAGTGGGTGCGCCCGAGGAAGACCAGGGCGCGCTTGGCACCGATGCGGTACGAGCGGACCTTGCCGCCGTGCCCTTCCACCGCCGGCGGGGGGAACCCCGGCAGCTCGGTGACCTGGAACTCGGCCTCGGGTGCGCCGAGGGCGTCCACGGCCGGAGCCCAGCCGGAGCCCATCACGAGGGCGACGTCGTGGGTCTCGGCGCCCGTCAGTTCGCGCAGGCGCGAGGCGGCGGCGTCGGCGGCGGCGTGGGGGTCGCCCTGGATGTCGTCCGGAAGAAGAGATGCGTTCACGCGACTGAGAGTAGCCGGTTTGGGCCTACGCGCGTAGATGACAGAGCTCACGGGATGGCGATCGTTGTCTTGTCGTTTCCAACGAAAGCTGTGACCGGTGGGCCTGGAGAGCCGTATGAGACCGGTGAGCCTCAGCAGGGGCGCTTGCGCAGCTCCATCACGTAGTCGTGCGGCGCCCCCGCCGACTCGGCGGCGTCCGCGATCTCGCCCAGGTAGCGCGCCGACGGCAGACCGCCCTCGTAGGCGTTCAGCACGTACGCCCAGGCCTGTTCCTCGCCCTCCAGCGTGTGCACCCGGACCCGCAGGCGGCGGTATATCCCGAGGCCCACGCCCTCCCAGCGGTCGAGGGAGTCCTCGTCCATCGGGGCGACGTCGTACAGGGCGACGAAGACCTGTTCCAGCGGATCCTCGACGAGCGTGGCCAGCGCGCCGTCCCAGCCGAGCTGCTCGCCACCGAACGTCAGTCGCCATCCGTTCAGCCAGCCGGTGGCGCGCAGCGGCGAGTGAGGGGCGCGGCGGGTCATCAGCCGCGCGTCGAGATTGCCGGCGTACGCGGCGTAGAGCGACATGGGGAGAGGGTACGGCAGGAGGATCGTGTGCCCCTCCCGTAACGGTGGTGTCTCGGGCGGGCCCCCAGGCGGTACCACGGTGGGGCGTGCGGGACAATGGAGTACGTGACTCGGATCGTGATCATCGGTGGCGGACCCGGCGGATACGAAGCGGCGCTGGTCGCCGCTCAGCTCGGCGCGGAGGTGACCGTCGTCGACTGCGACGGCCTGGGCGGGGCGTCGGTGCTCACCGACTGCGTGCCGTCCAAGACCCTCATCGCCACGGCCGAGGTGATGACCACCTTCGACTCCTCCTACGAGGAGCTGGGGATCATCGTCGCCGACGACACCCCACACGTCGACACGCCCGCCCGGGTGGTGGGCGTCGACCTGGGCAAGGTCAACCGGCGTGTGAAGCGGCTCGCGCTCGCGCAGTCCCACGACATCACCGCCTCCGTCACCCGCGCCGGCGCCCGGGTCATGCGCGGCCGCGGACGGCTGGAGGGCATGCAGGGCCTGGACGGCTCGCGCAAGGTCGTGGTGCGCGCCGCCGACGGCACCGAGGAGACCCTCACCGCCGACGCCGTGCTCATCGCCACCGGCGGACACCCGCGCGAGCTGCCGGACGCCCAGCCCGACGGCGAGCGGATCCTCAACTGGACCCAGGTCTACGACCTCAACGAGCTGCCCGAGGAGCTCATCGTGGTCGGGTCGGGTGTCACCGGCGCCGAGTTCGCCGGCGCCTACCAGGCGCTCGGGTCACGGGTCACCCTGGTCTCGTCCCGGGACCGCGTGCTGCCGGGCGAGGACCCCGACGCCGCCGCCGTCCTGGAGGACGTCTTCCGGCGCCGCGGCATGAACGTCATGGCGCGCTCCCGCGCCGCCGCCGCCAAGCGTGTCGGCGACCGGGTCGAGGTCACCCTCGCCGACGGGCGTGTCATCAGCGGCACCCACTGCCTCATGGCGGTCGGCGCGATCCCGAACTCGGAGGGCATGGGCCTGGAGGAGGCCGGCGTCAAGCTGCGCGACTCCGGGCACATCTGGACCGACAAGGTCTCCCGGACGACGGCCCCCGGCGTGTACGCCGCCGGTGACGTCACCGGAGTCTTCGCGCTCGCCTCGGTGGCGGCGATGCAGGGACGTATCGCCATGTACCACTTCCTCGGCGACGCGGTGGCCCCGCTGAACCTGAAGACCGTCTCCTCCAACGTCTTCACCGACCCCGAGATCGCCACCGTCGGCTACACCCAGGCCGACGTCGACGGGGGCAAGATCGACGCCCGGGTCGTCAAGCTGCCGCTGCTGCGCAACCCGCGCGCCAAGATGCAGGGCATCCGGGACGGCTTCGTCAAGATCTTCTGCCGGCCGGGCACGGGCATCGTGGTCGGCGGAGTGGTCGTCTCGCCGCGCGCCTCGGAACTGATCCATCCGATCTCGATCGCGGTCGACAACAATCTGACGGTCGAACAGATCGCGAACGCCTTCACCGTGTACCCCTCCCTTTCGGGCTCGATCGCCGAGGTGGCACGGCAGCTCCACACGCGCAAGTCCGGCGGCGAACTCTGACGGCCGGATGTGACTCCTCGCTGGTCACAGGGAGTTGTCGAGCATGCGTACGGCATAGGCGGCGGGACTAGGCCCTATACCACTCCTTGCCCTGGCGTGCGAACAACTTCTGTTATTCGGCGCAAACTGCTGAAACCAGACGGTCGTTGGGGTTACTGTCAGTTTCGTGTTCGCTGCAGAACGTCGCCAATTGATCCTCGAAATGGTGCGAGCGAACGGGGCCGTGTCGCTCCGTGAGCTCGCCCGCGTCGTCCAGACCTCCGAAGTGACCGTACGGCGGGACGTGCGCGCACTGGAGGCAGAAGGACTCCTCGACCGCCGGCACGGCGGTGCGGTATTGCCGGGCGGGTTCACGCGGGAGTCCGGCTTTCCGCAGAAATCACATCTCGCGACCGCCGAGAAGACCGCCATCGCCGACCTCGCCGCGAACTTCGTGGAAGAGGGCGAGGCGATCGTCGTCGGGGCGGGTACCACCACCCAGGAGCTGGCCCGCCGGCTCGCCCGGGTGCCCGGACTGACCGTCGTCACCAACTCCCTGCTGGTGGCGCAGGCGTTGGCCCATGCCAACCGGGTCGAGGTCGTGATGACCGGCGGGACGCTGCGCGGCTCGAACTACGCCCTGGTCGGCAGTGGCGCCGAGCAGTCCCTTCAGGGGCTGCGGGTGTCCCGGGCCTTCCTGTCCGGGAGCGGGCTCACCGCCGAGCGCGGGCTCTCCACGTCCAACATGCTCTCCGCTTCCGTCGACCGGGCGCTCGTCCAGGCCGCCTCGGAGGTCGTCGTCCTCGCCGACCACACCAAGCTCGGTACGGACACGATGTTCCAGACGGTCCCCACGGATGTCATCACGCGGTTGGTGACCGACGAGCCGCCGGCCCATGACGACCGGGCCCACACCGAGTTGCAGGCCCTTGCCGATCAGGGGGTGCAGATCGCCGTGGCCGGGGCGACCGGGGCGTCGGGGGGTGAAGAGGTCCCGGCCCGGCGTCAGCGGGGTGCGCTGCCGGGGCCGCGCCGTGGGCAGGTGCCGGGTGCCGGTTCGGGACTGCGGCCCGCTGCCGCGTCGGTACTCGGTGAGAGCGGGGCGGAGCGGGAGCGGGCCCGGGTCGCCGATCTGCGGCGACGATAGGTCCGGGCTCGACTGCCCCCGCGCCCCGTAGGGCCTGTCGTTTGGATCATGTCGGCGTCGCGGGGTCTGGCACGCGCATCTGCCGCGTTGTCGTCACTCGCCGACGCTCCGCGTCGACTCCCTCCTCCGCCTTGCAGCTGCACGCACCAGACCCCGCTCGGGCCGGCCGAGAGGCGCAGTTCCTTGCAGCCGACCTGATCCAAACGACAGGCCCTAGGTGTGCTGTCCCGGGACGTTGGTGACAGGCGACACGCCTTGAGCGGTCCTTGAACGGGGCGAGGGCCTCTGGGTTCGGTGTGGATTGCGAT